>JBGARF010000017.1:0-217659 GCA_044230345.1 Limisphaerales bacterium | reverse complement strand
CGTGACATCGCGGCACTCGCGTCGCGCCCCGAGGCGGCGGGCCGTTCATGGCCCATCCAGCCGGCTGCGGGCAACGCCGGTTGGGCGTCTCGATTGAAATTCGAACACGATTGGCCCGGCGTGCCTGAGCCGGCGCGTTGAGCCGCAAAATACAACATGCCCAAGTTCCGCGTCATGATTCACGGCCATAATTTCCTAATGGAGGCTGATGGGGTTCGTCGACGGATGGGATTCTATACGCAGGTTTTCGCCGAAGCCGAAGACCTGGCTGATGCAGAGGCCCGTGCTGTCGGCGTCCTGCGTCAGGATTCCAAGTTGCGCGATGGAATTCTCAACCCCCCAGATGACAGACCGAGCATGTCGGTTGAGGAAATCGAGGAGATCGCCACATTCGATGGCTGCACTCTGCCTCGCACAGGTTTGGCATTTTACGCGGAGGAAGAAGCATGATTTGCGGAGACGCAAGGCTCAACCAGGCTACTCCAGTGAACGCGCCGATTGCGCTTCGGTTTCATGCTGGGCGCGCTTGGCGGCGCGTCACTGAGCAGCAACGTTAAGGCCACATTGGTATGCCGCACGCACTCCCAGACCGCCTCCGATACCTTGAGCCCGTGCGAAAGCAGTTGGCGGCTCTCGATCCTGACGGCATTCACGAAGACACTGACCTTGCCATTCTTCGGCGAGTCGTTCGCAAGCGCCTCAAAGGATTGTCCGACGCTGAGGCGGACGTGTTACTCCGCGAGGATGCGGAGGAGTTGGAGCGGTGGTTGTCCACACCCGGCCAGCCGGACACTCGGCTGTATTTCATACTCCCGATTCTTCCAGACGCGGTTGAGGTTCTTCTTGCTGAGCAGCCGAAGTTGCCACCAGAGCGTGGCGAGGCGAGCATGGAGTTGCCCGATGGCGCGAAGGTGAGTGTCGAAAATGGTTGTTGGAGTGTGAAGTGGCGGCGGTTTTACCTCTCGCTTTATCCGTCGCATTGTGAGGACATGCACCGCGAGGCGGGGCGCTTCAAAGATGAGGCCAAGAGCCGACCGATGGTTGATGGTAGCGGCATGTCTGTTTCTGAGGTTCGGTTTGGTGAGGTGTCCGGCAGCAAGCGGCTCTCGAAGATGGCGTCTCCGAAGTTTAAGCGGTTAGACTACGCGTTGGACGTTCCCGGAGGGCATCTCGTGGCCGTTCTTGATTCGTCATCCGGGGATTTCGACGAGTCAATCGTGGAGCAGTATTTTCACACGTTGCGTGTCTTAAACTATCCCGCACCAGCGAGAGAGGACACCCATGTGGCCTAACCTGCCGCCTGCACCGAACCCGGCGATAGCGCTCTCGTCTCGTTCTGAACACTACAGGCGCCGGGCCGGTGAGGCGGATCGTTAGCTCTGACTGATGAACGCTGCCGCGCCCCCACCCGTTTTGGGCTGTATGCTGTGCCTGCTTTCCGCCTTACTCATCGGCCTTGGATGCAGCCCAAGTAACACCAACGTGCAGGTGGCTGGAAAGCTGTCCCCGAACGATTTGACGGTGATCAAGGAGACCGTCGACAATCAACTGCTCACTCGATGGGGGTCCACGGATGCCCGGCCGATCAAAGCGATTGAGGTCACGACCAATAATTCTTACCGGCATGATCTTCTCGCTTTGTCGCATTTCGAGTCCCACGCGAAAACGAACGCTTCGGCCGCCAGCCGGCTTAGCGAGATCCGGGAGCGCATTCGGTCCCGACCAGCGAGCGAGTCGACGAATCGAGCAGTCAATGTTTGGTACGCGGACAAAAACGCACGTTGGGGTGAAGCCGGTTATGTCGTTGAGCAGAAAGGCTCGAACAAGTGGGAAGTTGTATCAGAGCTATTTCGATGAACATGAGACCAGGAGCTAACAAGCGGGTGGAGGCGAACTGTCGCCATGCGTTTCCAGTCCATGAGCGCCGATTATTCGCGAGCACGTCGTGCGTTTTATCATTCCCGACGGCGACAGTCGCTCACCCGGGTCGTTCGGCGAAGACCAGCCAATGAGCGACAAGATCAAGATGCACGATGGCGACACCATGCTCATCATGGTGAAGGACGGTGCCGTGATTCACTTCACACCAAACATGGGATTGCCGCACGTTGAGTTTGTCCGGCGTGCTACCGGAGAGTTACCAGCGGGTGCTTGGGTCGGCACGGTGTCACGCCTCAATGGAAATGTCGCGGCAATTAGCTCCAAGCATTTCTTCGGCTACCAGCTACCTGGCCCGGATTAGGTTCAGGCTGCGGTGAGGGAGAGGTTCGAGTGATCCCAGCGCCGAACCAGGCGCGGCACGCGAACCCGGCCTTGCGGTTCCGTTCTATGCGCCTCGACACTTCCAGAGATGTTCTTGGGCACACCCCGCGTCGTCGGGCCGGGTCGGTGCGCTTTGAGCGTTCGGGGAAAGTGCGCCTCAGTGTTCAGCGTCACCGGTATTCGTGCCCGTTCTTTGCGTCCTTGCGCCTTGGCGTCTTTGCGTTTTCCCGTAGTGCGGCCAAGCGTTCATCGGGCTTCGAGAGCGGTGTTGCGTCCGAGTCGTCGAGACTCGCTCAGACCGGTGAGGTCGTGCGATCTCTCTCCCCGAACCATGCGCGCCAGCCAATGCCGGTTGGCCGTCACGATTCCATTCCCGTGCCCTTGGCCCGGCATGGCTGCGCTGTTCGTTAGGCATCATGACGCCGCGCGAGACCATCGAATCTTTCTGGAAGGAGAGGGCAGAAATTACTGCCGCGTCGAGCGTTCGACTCGCAACCTGGCAGACCAAGTATTTTGGGGAGCCACTCTTGAGCCACATTCGCGGTTTCTTTGGAAATCAAAAAGTGGACGCCTCCATCGAGTATTTAACCCAGGTTGAAGAGTCGGCATTCGTCGTTACACAAGAGCCTAAGGCGCCCAGTGGCGTCGAGCGCAAGCGATACCAATTGTCAGCTCAGGGCGATAGTTGGAAGATTACGCACATTGAGTCCGAATGCTTTGGATGCAGGGGCAGCGGCGGCTCGAGCAATACGGCCTGTAAACTTTGCGGGGGATCCGGATGGTATGATCATAGGAAGAACCCAGCCTAACCCGCCGGCCGCACCGAACCCCGCGAGGGCGCCGCAGTTTCAGGTCGCGCATCGTCGGCGCGGGGTCGGTGAGCCGGATCGTTGGCACAATCCGGGGCACGCTCGGTGTGCGGCTGATTTCCCGGCTTGCAGGTGAGGAGATTTCGGCGAGAGTTGACGCGTTCAGTCGGTCGGAGAGTCGGGCATCCATGACGACATCATTGACAGTTTCCCGGTCGCGACGAGGAGGCGTGCGGTTCGCGTCGAGTCCGGAGATCGCAGGCCGGCCCTGTGCCAACCAGGCGCGCCAGCCAATGCCGGTTGGCCGTCACGATTGTATTCGCACACCCTTGGCCCGGCATGGCTGCGCTTTGCGTTGGACCGAATGAGCCGCATGAAGCTCGTCATCGCTGTTGCCTGCGCACTTCTGCTGGGAGCGCTCATTATTTGGAGGCTCGAGTATGGCCAAGTGTTTTCTGAAACAACTATTGCTCGGCTGAAGCCCGGCATGACTACAAATGAGGTCATTGCTGTTCTCGGAGTTCCATCAGGCGGGTATGAGTATCGTTGGCACTACACGAGGCCACTCATGTTTAATGTCGGCATTGTATTCTTTGATGAATCCTATCGATTCAGAACCGCAATAAATGACTAGCAAGTCGTCCAACAAGCGCGCTTCAGCGCAACGCCGGTCGAGCCTCCTGGTTCCAATCGGACGCCGTCGTCCCGGCGTGCCTGAGCGCGGACGTTGGGCGGATCGTAGCTGGGCGAAATCCGTGGTTGTATTGTCCGCGAGCGTATTTCTCATGACGGGCTGTAATTCGTCGCCGAGCCGTGAGCCGCGAGTGACAAGATTTCCGCACGTTATTTCCGATCCAGTATCTGGCTTTGAGCCTGACGCGACTTCTAAACAAGCGAGATAGGATGAGTACCCAGCCCAACCAGGCAGCGTCAGGCAACAGCGCGGTCGCGTCTCGGTTTCATGCCGCCGCCCACAGGCGCGCTGTGCCTGCGCTGCGACGTTGGCACAATCCGGGGCCCGCTCGGTGCGGGGTTTGATTTCCCGGCTTGCAGGTAAGGCGATTTCGGCGAGAGTTGACGCGTTCAGTCGGTCGGAGAGTCGGGCATCCATGACGACATCGTTGACAGATTCACAGGCGCGAGGAGGAGGCGTGCGGTTCACGTCGAGTCCGGAGATCGCAGGCCGGCCCTGTGCCAACCGGGCGCGCCAGCCAATGCCGGTTGGCCGTCACGATTCCATTCGCACGCCATTGGCCCGGCATGGCTGCGCTGTTCGTTGGGCAGAAACGAGCGCATGACCGACGCGCAGACATTCTCCTGGATTCTGCTCTCGGTTTACGAGCAGGGCTCCACGCTCCGCCAGATTTCTGAGACCGCCGACGCCATCAATCACGCGGTGCCGACGCACCGCGAGATGGAGACGAGTTTGCGATGGTTGCAGGAGCGCGGTCTCGTCAGGGAGGACTGCGGTCGCTTCGTACTCACGGATACAGGCACCGCATTCCTTTCTCGGTTGCGCAGTCCGACGCGACCTATCATGCAGACGTGGCACGCGGTAGGAGACGCCATTCAGACAATGTTGCAGTCATGATCACTCGGCCCAACAAGCCAGATGCAGTGAACCCGGCGATGGCGCTCTGGTTGACAATCGAAGATCAGTGGCGCCGGGTCACTGTTCTGGAGCGTTCGGCGAACTAATATGTCGTGCCCCCAATGCCACCTCGACTACGAGACGACCCATTCGGCCTGTCCTCGATGCACACCTAAGTCATCATCGCTAGGAAAGCCTGGCATCATTGCTACCTTCTCGCTTTGGCTAGCGTGGGCTGCTGCGCTACTCTGTTCCCTGGCAGCATTGCTCGGAGGTTGCGCCGCGTTGCTTCGCGGTGAGTGGCTTTCCAGCCTGGGTCTAATCGCTCTTGCCGCTCCAACGTTCTACGGGATTCACACTGCGATCGGATTAGCCATTTCATATGCAGATCGAGGCAGTCGAAACTAGATCGCCGAACCAGGCAGCGACAGGCAACAGCGCGGTCGCATCTCGGTTTAATTCGGCAGCCCTCAGGCGCGCTGTGCCTGCGCTGCGACGTTGGGCGTGAGGTAGCTTATGCCGGAAGAGTCCGATATTCGGGGCGCTATCCTGAAGTACTCAGCGTTGGGACCTGATCGGCTGCGTATCGTCCAAAGTCCTGCAGACTTTGTGCTCCCTGCGATTGCACGAGGGATCGTGTTTGTTTTTGCGGAGTGGAGCGGCCCAGCCGTGATAGCTCTTCGCCGGTTCACCCAGTTGCTTTCGACGCTCGACCTCAGCTCACTTGATGTCATCATCTTGGACCATGACTGCATGACTGGTGGCGACTTGGTCCGCATATTCGGACGTGTCTTTCACGGAGCCGGCGAGGTCATGTGGGTTCGCGACGGTCGGGTTGTTGCTGAGCTGTCAGCCTATCACCCTGAGTCAGCGGCGTTGATTTTGAGCCACACAAGAGCCATTCTCACATCATGACATCGCCCAACCAGGCGGCTCCACACGAATCCCGCCGTGCGGGCGGGATCGGTGAGCCGCGACGTTCGCCTGAAGTGTGAGCGTGTCATCCGCAGTTCGCGAGCAGGTGCATCGGTTCTTCGATCCGGCACAGGCCGACGATGTTATTGCGGCGCTCGATACCTCCGACCTGTCGCTTGGTTTCATGAGTGCGGATCGAGTGCAGCTTGCGATTTTGCTGGTAGCGCGTGGTGATATGCAGGCGTTTCGAGTTGCCTTGCACCAGGCGCGGCAGGATTGGCGCGATACCCTGGTTTCTGCCGGACTTGCGGACGAGGACTGGCCGGCGATACTGAGGCAGCATGGAATCGAAATTTCGACATGAACCCAAATGCGAACAAACCGGATGCAGTGAACCCCGCGATAGCGTCCCGATTGCATTCTGGAGGTCACTGGCGCGGGGTCACTGATCCGCAGCGTTCGGCTGACTGACGCGGACGGCGACCGATGCGCATCAACACCAACAAAGCCGCTTGGTGGTTCACATTCGTCTTCGGAGTCACCGTGACTCTCGGGGGGCTCCTTGGAGTATGGCTCCAGGGACGGTTCTACGAGCATGGGCTTCCGACCGCTGCGACAGTCAACGAGGTTCGTCAGGCTTTTACTTTGCCGACCACTTTCACAACTTGTGGGAGTTTGATCGTGTCTGCCTTCATTCTTTCCAGCCCGGTGACATCCGACTGGCCGATGATCCGCCGGACGATCGCCTTTGTGGCTTTTGCGTTGAGCGTCTTGCTGGCTACCGCGATTTGTGGTTATTTCGCGGGCAGTCGCATCGCACCGATTCTACACTGACCCGCATGCCCAAGCCGAACCAGACGGCTCCACGCGAATCCCGCCCTGCGGGCGGGATCGGTGAGCCGCGTCGATTGGGCGGCAAAACCAGTATGCGAATTCACACGCCATTGATTGCGGCAATGCTGCTGGTGCCTTTCTGCGGTTGCACGGCAAGCCCAGCGCGTCGGGACTCGGCCGAGTTGATCTCCCAGTACCAGAGGGTTGGCATCCGCGTTCCACTGATTACTCCATTCGATTCGCGAGCTGTAACACGGGCGAGCTACCTTAGTGGTTATTTGGAGGGCTATTCGCTCGGTCTGCACGACGGCGGACTCGCGCATGTCGGGCCGACGATGGCATACCCTGACATTTTCTTCGCAGGTCAGCGTCACGGACGATCCGATGGCGAAAGAGAGTCGGCGCGCACTCGTCGTTGGTTTACTTCGGAGGAGCGGCCGGAGAGCGAGGCTTTCAGAATTCCAAAGTGAGAACCACATTGCCCAACAAGCGCGCTCCAGGGCAACGCCGGTCGAGCCTCTCGGTTCGGTTCGGGCACCCTTGGCCCGGCGGGAGTCATTGGGGTCAGATCTCACCATTTGACAATTAACCAATGATGGCTGATCAAAGAGAGCTCAACGGAGTAGGCCACGGTGCGAAATGTTCGCGAATTGTTTAATTGTGAGATCTGCCCCCTGATTCACATCCTGTTTAGCCCGATACTACTTTCGCCCAACACTGTAATGCCTGATGTCTATCAAGTTCGATCCTAGTATTCTTGAGTCGTTCTTCGGCGTGAACCTAGAGGACACGTTGATTCCGGAGTCAGATCGGCACCAGTACTGGATTGAGTATTCCGGCCCGATATTGAAGTACTCGTTGATTTTAGATGTGGAACGGGATACCGCGTCGATATCGGGGGATAACGAGCGACCTTGGAGTGGCCAGTCCATGTATGAGATTGTTGTTCCTTGCACATTCATTTCCGCCTACCCATCGGGATACGATGGTAAGACTGCGTTAGCTTTCTTCTACGGAGATCCGTCTGTACGCCGGAATCGAATGTTGACCCTCATGAAGCGAGAAAACCTGGATCTTGTGGTTTGGCCATCGTGGCCTTTTCCAGCAGGCCATCCGAGCGCATGGCAGGAGGACTGGTAATGCTCCGACTGCGACTAGCCACACTGCTGGGAAGGGCGAACACGACGGGACAGCCAATACCGGTCAGCGGTTACGATTGCATTCGCACGCCCTTGGCCCGGCATGGCTGCGCTGTTCGTTCAGCCAAATCATCGAACGCCGACGGCGTTCCGACTCGAAGCCCAGGGTTGTCCCGCGAAGGCGCGCGAAGGCGGGACTACCCTGGGTTTGCTTTCATGAGATCGCCATCAACCCCGAAGGGGTTGCGCCCGTTTGTAGGGTGCGCTGTCGGCGGAACCCCTTTTGGGTTCGATGAGAATGGGGACGACGTACCCAGGGTAGCCGCTCGTTCCTCGCGGCAACCCTGGGCTGGAGGACAGAACGCCTTCAGCGTTCCCGGAGGTAGGCGCCATTTGCCGTTCCCGCGGCTGAACCAGTCACGCCAGCGAATGCCGGTTGGCCGTCACGAGTGCATTCAAACGCCCTCGGCCCGGCATGGCTGCACTTTCCGTTAGCCGGTTTTCACGGCCATGAACCTAAATCGCATTCTATCTGGATTGTTGGCCATCGGTTACGTGCTTTACGCATTCAACCATTTCAGGTTTACAGGTGCGCTGAAGTTCACAGCCGGACTTTTACTCCCGTTGCTTTGCATCTGGTTTTCAGAGGCGATGGGCTCTTACACGGGCTGGTATTCTCGGAGCATCACGAGTCCATCTCCGTCTGTGTTGGTTTGTGTTTTGGGCTGGGTGGTTTTGCTTCTCCCGCTTATGCTTTGGCTTGTTTATGCAGTATCGAACGCCGCCTAACAAGCGAGTTGACCGAATCGTCGCCAGGCTTCTCCGGTTTGCGGATCGTTTGGCATGAGCATATATGGGCTGGGCGACTCCCTACATCGACAAGTTGAAGAAGGGCGAAACGGTGCAATTCCGCCCGCGTGGGAATTCCATGAGCGGGAAGATAGAGTCAGGCCAGCTCTGCACCGTCGTCCCCGCGATTCCTGCGGAGCTCGCGGTTGGAGAAATTGTGCTCTGCAAGGTCAACGGCAGCCAGTATCTCCATCTTATCAAGGCGAAGCAGGGCGATCGGTTCCAGATCGGGAACAATCGCGGCCGTATCAACGGCTGGATTGGCCCCAATGGCATCTACGGAAAATGTGTCCGAGTCGAATGAAACCGCCGAAGAAACTCGACCCGATGGTGACTCCGCTATCATTCCGAGGTCGCAGGTCGGCTTCGCGTTGGACCGCTTTCATGAAGACCTCACCCCCTCACTCTCACTGCGTGACGGTCTTCTGTCCGTAGGCCTGGCGCAGCTTGTCGGCGTCCCCCGCGCTGATCTGGTTGGCGGTCCATTGGCCGATGACGCCATCGAATTCGCTGCCGATCGGATCCAACACCGCGCACGGACTTGTTCCGACGCCATCCTTGCACTCGGGCTCGCACCGGGACGCCCAACACGTCCGGTAATGCATGATGGATCGGTAATCGTAGGACGCCGTGACGGCGATCCAGTTCGTCTTCGGCACCCAGTCGTAGTCGAATTCGCGTCCTGGCTTGATGTGTTCGTAGTGCACTTTCACATATCGGTCGCGATCCCAGCGTTGGTGTTCATGGTGCAGTCCCAGGGCGTGCCCCAGTTCATGGGCTGGCATCCAGGGACCTTGCCGCCACCAGAAAGCTGTGATGTTGACGTCGAGCCGTTTTCCCTTCTGAAACCCATTGAACGTCGTGTTGTTTCCGGCGTCGGTCTTGCCGGTGAAGTAAACGTATTCCGTTTCCGTCGTGCGCGGAACGAAGTTGATCTTCGCGCCCGTGAGCATCCAAAGACGCATGGCTTCCTTCGCCATTGCAGCCTGAGCCTCGGTTAGTTGAGTGATGTCGTAGGGAACAATTCCCTGCGGCCACAACTGGGGCCTGGGGGTTTTGGCATCGACATGCGCGGGATCGGACGTCGTCTCATTTGGGCTGGTCAGGTCAGCACCCACGAGGGGGCCGACGCCGACGCCGACCACACTCAGTAACAGACAGGCGACACCGAGTCGGGGAGGAGATCCTGGATGGAGTTGCATTTCGTGCGATCATTCAGAGCGAAAGAATCCGGGGCAAGCCCAACGTTCACTGGTCCATCGGATCACGGGGGTGCCTCAGGCTCGTAAACAGGGCGCTGGCATTGATCCTCTGGGTCTATCTTTTACCAGCCATCTTTTACCCAGGTATTGGGCCACGGGCGCCGGAACCTCACGTTGTGTTCCTTCGTGTGCGCGCCGGTTCGACGCCTAACAACCGTCGGCGATGCCGTTTTTGGTAGAAGATGGGGGAGGGGTAAAAGATAGATTTTTGACCTTGCCTGGCTTGTGTTCCCGATCGGGATCGATGCAGCCCCTCTCGGTGGATCGGCGAGCGGCGGACCGTAGTTCCGCAGCGCAGGCTGGAGGCAATACCCTTTCGGCGACTCGTCCACGTTGCTTGGAGCAAATTCCCGAAAGGCCTTTGGCTTTTGCCGTGCATCGGGTTGAACGGAGGCGATACTGCGGGCGTGTCCGGTCCTGTTCAACGTCCTTCCGAGCCGCGGGTTAGCATCGTGCTCCCCGTCCGCAACGGCGCGCCCACCCTTCCCGCCGCGCTGGCGAGCCTGGCCGCGCAGACCGAGTCGAATTGGGAATTGGTGGCGGTGAACGACGGTTCGAGCGACGGCACCGCCGAGTTACTGGAGGCGACAGCCCGTCAGGATGGGCGCATCCGGGTGATACATATCGCTGAGGCCGGCATTGTGTCCGCGTTGAACCTTGGGCTGGGACAGGCGCGGAGCCCGCTCATCGCGCGGCTTGATGCCGACGACGTGGCCCACCCGCGACGGCTTGATCGACAGTGTGCATTTCTTGAGCGTCATCCGGAGATTGGGTTGGTGTCGTGCCTGGTTGAGTTTGGAGGAACGAGCGAGGCGAACGCCGGGTATCGGCGCCACGTGGACTGGATCAACGGCCAGTGCGGGCCGGAGCAGATCCGGCGGGCGCGCTTTGTCGAATCGCCGCTGGCCCATCCTTCGGTGATGTTCCGGCGCGACGTGGTGACGGCGCACGGAGGTTATGCGGACGGGGCGTTTCCCGAAGACTACGAACTTTGGCTGCGGTGGCTGGACGCTGGGGTGAAGATGGCGAAGGTGGAGGAGACGCTGTTGACCTGGACCGATGGACCTCATCGGCTGTCTCGAGTCAGCGCGCGCTATTCGATCGACGCATTTTATCAGATCAAGGCCCGGTATTTGGCGCGCTGGATCCGGCGGGAGCTGCCGGCGGATCGACCGGTGTGGATCTGGGGTGCGGGACGCGTGACGCGAAAGCGGGTGCAATGGCTGCTGGGCGAAGGAATTCTGCCCGCAGGCTGGATCGACATTGATCCGAAGAAGATTGGAGGACAGCACGCGGATCGGCCGGTGTGCGCGCCGGAGGCGCTGCTGGAGGGCCGGCGGCCCTTTGTGCTGGCCTATGTCGGGACGTGGGAGGCTCGCGAGATCATTGCCGGGTGGCTGAAACGGCATGCCTTCGTCGAGGAATCGGACTATTTCCTCTGCGCCTAACGTCAATCCCCTCAACTTCATTGCGTTGCCA
The DNA here is from genome assembly GCA_044230345.1 of Limisphaerales bacterium. Lineage (GTDB taxonomy): Bacteria > Verrucomicrobiota > Verrucomicrobiia > Limisphaerales > JADJPG01 > JBGARF01. The sequence continues at coordinate 206,519 of JBGARF010000017.1, read as the reverse complement.
CCGAAAAGAGTGTAGGCACGTGGCCGTCGACCGACGATGAAATGAGCAACCAGTGGCGATTTGATTCCCTTTACGCGCATGGGTTTATCCGCGTTGCGGTCGGAGTTCCGGCGGTGCGCGTTGCCGATCCCGCCTACAACGCCGGGGAAACCATCCACCTCGCCCAGCGGGCCCATGCCGAGCGGGCCATCCTCGCCCTGTTTCCCGAGTTGGGATTGTCCGCCTATTCGAACGACGATCTCTTTCATCAGGACGCCCTGCTGGAACGGACGAGCGCGGCCGTGGAGACCGTCCTGCAGGCAAGCCGGGCGCTGGATCCAGTGCTGATCGTGGGCGCGCCGATTACGGTCGATGGCGCGCTCTACAATGCGGCCTTCGTGGTGCATCGGGGCCGACTGTTGGGAGTGGTGCCGAAGAGCTATCTGCCCAACTACCGGGAATTCTACGAGAAACGCCAGTTCACGTCTGCGCGCTCGGCCGTGGCGAGGGAGATCTCCTTTGGCGGCGCGACGGTTCCGTTTGGCAATGATCTGATTTTCAACGCGACCAACGTCGAAGGATGCAAGTTTCACGTCGAGATCTGTGAGGACGTCTGGACCCCGATCCCGCCGAGCACCTACGCCGCTTTGGCGGGAGCGACCATTCTTGCGAACCTGTCGGCGAGCAACATCACCATTGGCAAGGCGGCCTACCGACGGGCGCTGTGCGCATCGCAATCCGCCCGCTGCCTGGCGGCGTATCTCTATTCCGCGGCTGGGCCGGGCGAATCCACCACCGATCTGGCGTGGGACGGGCACGCGCTCATCTGCGAGAACAACGAGGTGTTGGCGGAGTCCGAGCGTTTCGCCAGCGAGCCGGGGTTAATCACCGCGGACGTGGATTTGGACCGCTTGCGGCAGGAGCGGATGCGGACCACGAGCTTTGCGGACTCGGCGCAGGACTGCCGGGAGCGGCTGCGCGCGATGCGCACGGTGAACTTTGAGGCGAGCGTTCCGGCCGAGGATGTTCCCCTGCGGCGGACAGTGGCGCGATTTCCGTTTGTGCCGTCGGATCCCGCCGTGCGCGATCAACGGTGTTTCGAGGCGTATAACATCCAGGTGCACGGTTTGATGAAGCGTCTGGTGAGCACGGGCCTCAAGCGGGTGGTCATTGGCGTGTCCGGCGGGCTCGATTCGACGCAGGCGCTGCTGGTGGCCGCCCGGACGTTTGACCGCATGGCCTTGCCGCGGGAGAACATTATGGCCTTCACGATGCCTGGCTATGCCACGAGCCAGCACACGCGGCAGAATGCGCATCGGTTGATGAAAGCGCTGGGAACGACGGCGCGAGAGATCGACATCCGGCCTTCCTGCGAGCAGATGTTTCGGGACATCGGACATCCGTTTGCCCAGGGTCAGGCGGCCTACGACGTGACCTTTGAGAACGTGCAAGCCGGCGAACGCACGTCCCATCTCTTTCGCCTCGCCAACCTGCATCAGGCTCTTGTCCTGGGGACGGGCGACTTGAGCGAGCTGGCGTTGGGTTGGATGACCTATGGAGTGGGCGACCACATGTCGCACTACAACGTCAATGTGTCGGTGCCGAAGACCCTGATCCAACATCTTATCCGGTGGGTCGCGCGCTCGGGGCAATTCAACGCGGACACGAGCGAGACCCTGGAGTCGATTGTGGCGACGGAGATTTCGCCCGAGCTGGTTCCGCCGGCGAACGGGGATGCGGGGCAACCGGCACAACGCACGACCGACTTCGTCGGGCCGTATGAGCTGCAGGATTTCAATCTGTATTACATCACCCGCTTTGGTTTCCGGCCGAGCAAGGTGGCGTATCTTGCGCGACACGCGTGGGGCGATCGCGGCCGGGGCGCGTGGCCGGATCTGGTGCCGACGGAAGCGCGGATTGATTACGATCTGCCCGCGATTAAGAAATGGCTGGGGGTGTTCATCCGGCGTTTTTTCCAGACGAGCCAGTTTAAGCGCAGCGCCATTCCGAATGGGCCGAAGGTGGGTTCCGGCGGTTCTCTTTCGCCCCGCGGGGATTGGCGTGCGCCGAGCGACGCCGAAGCCGCCGTGTGGCTGGAAGAGTTGGCAAAAATACCGTGAGCCGCCGGAACCGTTGAAGGGAAAGCGGAAAGCCGACAGGGGCTCGACCTTGGCTGTCGGCCGTCACTCGCGACGGCGACGTGCGGCTCGACGGGAGAGGCTGGCCAGACCGAGCCCGGCGAGGCCGAGGCCGGCGATGGCCGCGGCGCCGGGCTCCGGGACCAGGGCGTATTGGATGGACAGGAGCGGACCGCCGGTGTTGCCGTTTTCGCGGGAGGCGAAGCTACGCGCGGACTTATGCACCTCCTCGCCCTCGGTCATGAACATCCAGCCGAAGTTTTGATCCGGCTGAGTGAGCCAGCGTTGAACATCCGCAACCATCGTATCGGTTCCTTCGAAAGTGACGGGCTCACCCAAGCCGAAGACGAGGGCAGCGCTGCTGGCCGCGTCCTCGAAGTCCACACCGGCGGCGCCGCCGGGAGCGCTCCAAGCAGGGCCGCCCACGAACCGGTCGAGCCAGGTTGCCTCTCCCTCGACGGCGGGCCCGCCGAGGCCGGGGCTGCCCTCCTCCACGGGCACCTGGGCCCCTTCCCCCCAGGACACCTTCATGCGGTGCAGCCCGAAGACGGAAGATTGCGGGTCAGAATTGGGCTGGCGCACAACATCGAGCGTGAGCGTAACGCTTTCGATGATGGCTCCGACGGGAAGCTGGCCCGCGACGTCGAACCAGACGAGCGCCCGGTTCCGATTGCCGGAGCCAGTTGAACCCGCATTGAAAAAATCCGCGCCACCCAGATTGAAGGTGGGTGCGGCTTCGATCAACGTGGTATCTGCGCCGGGTTGGAGAAACACGGTCTCGGCTCCCGCGGAGAGGGGACAGACAGGGAGAACAGCCAGCCAAAAGCGGGCGCCAACGATACGACAGGAGGCGGAAAACATGACGGCGACATCCTAGCCCAACCCCACCCGCCACGCCACGCTGAATTCCAATCGGCGAAAGCCCCGAACTTCCCGTCAGAATCCGATTCACAAGCGGCCGCGACCTCTCTATGTTCCACCCGTCAGGAACGACGCCAACAACATGTCAGCAAAAAAGAAATCCCGCGTCCGCCCGGCCCGGTCGGGGCCGCGAGCCGGAGCGACGAAGACCAAGACCTCGAAACCCAATGCGGGCATCTCCCGCATCGATCAGCCGGAAAAGAGAACCTTCGGCTTTTTCGTGCGCCTCATGCGAAAAGGGAAGATTCACAACGCCTTTTTTGCGGATCGAACCCATGGAGGAAAGAAGTCGGCGCTCCTCGCCGCTCGCAAGCACTACAAAAAACTCGTGCACCAACTCGGCCCGGTTGTTCGTCGCCGGCGCTAAGCCGAAACGTGTCAGGTTGGCGGCGACGTTTGCGCCGCCGGTCCCTGCACAGTCCGGGGCGTGAGCCGCCTTCGCCCCGCACGCTGCGGCAAGCCAAGGGAACGAGCCCCGGCATGCAGGACAAGCGACCCACTACGAACACCGTCGCCAGCCGATGAACCAAACCGCGGCCGGCGGACCCAATCGTTCCAGCTGAACCCGAATCGAACTCCAGCGCTCAAACCCGACCGACCCATCGCCGTCAAATGCGGTCCATCAACTAAAACCGGTACCGTTACCCCAGCCCCACATGACACCCCAAATTCAAATCCGTTCGTCACCGGCTCGAAAGGCTCGAAAACTTTCAATCGGAGCCAGCCTCAGCTTGGCCGTCGTTTTCTTCGCCCTCTGCGGCTGCGATTCCGCGCCTCCAACGTCGGGCGGCGGGAGCGCCACCTCGAATGCAACCCCGTCCACCTCCACACCATCCAAAACCGAAATGACCACCACCGCCAGCGGCCTCAAATACCAAGTCATCACGCGCGGCACCGGCACAGTCTCGCCGAAAGCCACGGACACCGTACGCGTGCATTACCACGGCACTTTGTTGAACGGGACAGTCTTCGACAGTTCGGTCCAACGGCGTGAACCGATCAGCTTTCCGTTGAATCAGGTGATCCGCGGTTGGACGGAAGGCCTGCAGTTGATGAAGGTGGGTGACAAGTTCAAGTTTGAGATCCCGCCGGATCTCGCTTACGGCGACGCCAGCCCAAGCCCAACCATTCCACCCCGCAGCACGCTCGTCTTTGAAGTCGAGTTGCTCGGTATCCAGTAGTTCAACAGTAGTTCAAGCGTCAGGACATCAGCTCAGCAGGTCTGAACCGACGCGCGCCAGAGCGGCAACGCTCGGTCCCGCGTCGGAACCTGTCTGAGAATCTTGGAGCGTCTCCCGTGTCTAGCTCCAGAGAACCAGGGACTCGAGGTATTTCTTCATCTTGAGCAACGCCTGCGCCCGGTGGCTGATACGGTTTTTAACGTCCGCCCCCAATTCGGCGAACGAGACGGTCTCCCCCGCCGGGATGAAAAGCGGATCGTAGCCAAAGCCGCCCGGCCCCGCCGGCGTCAGGGAGATTACGCCCTCGCAGGTCCCTTCAAAGAGCTGGCCCGCGAGCATCGGCTGGGGAGGCTTGACCGTGATAAGGGAAAGGACGCAACGAAAACGGGCGGTCCGCTTCTCCATCGGCACATCGTGGAGCAGGCGGAGCAGGCGGGCGTTATTGTCCGCATCCGAAGTATTGGCGCTGATCGTTGCGCCCGATGCACCGTTCTCCAGTGCGGCAAAACGGGCGGAGTGAACGCCCGGTGCGCCGTTCAAGACATCTACTTCCAAGCCGGAATCGTCGGCCAGGACCGACGCGCTGGCCCCAGGAATTCTGAAGTCTGCCCCCGGGAGATAGGTCAGCCACTTGGCCAGTTCCTTGGCTTTTTTCGCCGCGTTCTTTTGAAATGTAGGTTGATCCTCCTGAACCGCGGGCGCCTCCGGAAACTCACGCAGACTCAGGTATCGAAACTTGTCGCCCAAGATCGCGCGGATCTCTTCGACCTTGTGGGCATTGCGGGTCGCCAGAATCAGGCTGGTCATGGCGGGCGAGAATAACGAAGCCAAGCCGGACGAAAAGCCGGAAAAACGTCCAGCCGTCCAACCATCCAGCCGAGCCGCCGGCGTTTGCCGCACCTCCGCCGGCGTTTTCTGACCACCGACACCGGTAGCGCTAGCGTGCTGACCTCTAAGTCCGTTGCATCATGTTGCGCCCAAATTGAGCGGTGACGAGGCGTGACGACGGAGCATCCCCGCAGTGGGCTGTGACCGAGGAACAACGAAGCCACCGCTCAATTTCGGCGCAACCCTTCGGCCGGCGTTGCTCGCTCCTCACAAATCCATGCGGAGATGCTCGTCGCTCGCGCCTTGCCCAGGCGAAAAACTCCTGGCCGCATAATGCAACGGAAATGCAACGGACTTAGAGGTCAGCACACTAGGGGAGGATCAGAGCGCGATACAGGCGTTGCGTTGGGGAGGAAGTTTCAAACGGGCGAGTAATCTTCAACGTAGCGCCCGACGCGGAGTTGGTGCTGACCGGTTTCCAAGGGCCATCCAGCGCCACGGACTCTTCCACCACATAGGACAAACCCAATGTGGTGGCCAGATCGAACTGAAATGAGTCCTGCGGCGTGCGCACCGGGGAGCTCAAGACGAGCGTGGCCGGAACGGCGACGAGCACATTGACCACCGCTGACGTTGCTGTCAGGCCTTTGTCGTCGTAGGCCACCGCCCTAAGCTGATACGAGGCCGGGTTCAGATTGGTGACCACAATGGAGAAGGGCGCATTGCCGTCTTCCCCGATAACCACGGGCTCCGTCCCCGCGCGAGTGGCCGTAAACAACACGTTGGTGACCGTGCCGTCGGGATCCGAAGCCGTCGCCGCGGCGACGAAGCTGGGTGGCGAAGGGTGTCGACTTCCCGGCGAGGGCGCGGTCATGGCGACGGCCGGGGGGAAATTGCCCGAGACCACCGAGACGGTCCCGGTTTGTTCGGGATGCAGGGCGATGTGTTGAGCGCAGATGTAGGGGTAGACGCCAACATTCGTGAAGATAAACCGATAGCTGCCGGTCAAGGCGGCAACGTTCGGGCTGGCCCAAAGACGTTGAGTGGAGAGGGTGTTCGAAGCGCCCTGAGTGGAATCATGAGGGGCGATCGACCGATTGGTCCAGACCACGGTGTCGCCTTGAGCCACAGAGAGGTTCGTGGGATTGAAGAAATAATTCCCCATGACCACGGTGTGGGTTGCAGCCGAGGCGGAAGAGAGCCCAAGCAGCATGCTCAACACACCGCCCATCAGCCCAATGCGGGCCCAGATAGATTTCGTTGCCTTCATGATTTGCAGACTGTTTCTCGAACTGACTACTGATTCCCGATATTCCCAATTTCCAATTTCGAATTTCCCGGCCGTGATTTCTTCGGGCTTTGAACTTTCGAATCCTGATTTCCTAAACCCTGGCCGCCGCTTCACCCTTCACCCTTCATCCGGAACCAAAATTGATTCAACGGGACGGGTGCGGGTGAACGGGCGCAGATCACGGACCAAGACAATCCAACCGAGCCCAGGTTACGGCCAGAAATTCTGACAGGCGGTGTTTTCGGTCGGAGGATCCATGCGCATTTATTGTCCACCCGCGCGCCCGTGCGGCGGAAGGTTAACGGATCGCTGCGACCATGCAATACGGGGTTACCCCGGCGGGGTCAATCGCCTTGGTTTGAGGATGAACTCGCTCGAATTTTCCACGGTGCCGTCCGGTCTGACCGACGTGAAACCGGCAGGTCCCGCCGCTTCCTTCGATTCGCTGAGCCCAGGCAAGCGAGCGGCCCTGATTACCCTGCTGACGGACGACGACCCGGCGATCTACCGAACCGTCCGCGCGCAGTTGCTTGCCTACGGACCGTCCATCTGCGACTGGCTGCGTCCATTGACGTTGAGTTCGGATCCGTGCCTGCGGCGTCGAGCCACGGAACTGATTCGCCACCACGCGTGCCAAGCGACCCACCGGCAGTTTCTGGAATTCTGCCAGCGGGCCGGTGAGAACCTGGATCTCGAGGCCGGCTTCGGCCTGCTCGCTCGAACCCGGTATCCCGACATCAATCTGGCCGGTTACTCGGCCCTGCTCGACGACTGGGCTGCCGCGATCGGTGAGACGTTGTCCGGACTGACCGATAGCACACTGGTGCTGGGCGCGCTCAATCGACACCTTTTTCAGGAACTCGGTTTCGCTGGCAACGAGCAATACGGCCTGGACCCGGACTGCAGTCATTTCAACAAGATCATCGATCGCCGGACGAGCAATCCCATCGGGCTTTGCATCATCTACCTCTTGATCGCCCGACGGCTGCAGCTCCCCGTCGCGGGCATCGGTTTGCCCGGACATTTCGTCTGTCGCCATCAATCCGCCACGCGGGAAATTTACATCGATTGTTTTCGCGGAGGCGCCTTTCTCTCGAAGGGCGACTGCGTCAAATATCTGCTCCAGGCGCGCACCGAGAGCATCGATTCCAGCATCGCTCCGGTGTCGAATCGCCGAATCCTCCTGCGGGTCTGTGTCAACCTGCTCACCACCTGCCGCCGGCTCGAGATGGATGACGACGCCACCCGAGTTCAAGCCTACGTCCAGGCATTGGGGCGAAGCTAGGATTGTGTCCTTCAGCCCGCCTTGCGCAGCTCGCGTTCCGAGCCGGCCTCAGGAGTTGGCGGACGCACGGGCGACGAAAGCATCGGAAGGTATGGCGCGCCGTGAACCACCGGGCCGGAAGGTTCGGCTTGAGGATTGAGGCGTGCGGCCAACATCCGGACCACCGACTGACGACAGTCTTCACGGACGCGATTGGCGGTCGCCCGGTACCAAAGCCAGACTCCGGCAAACACCACCAGGCAAATGGCGGAACCCAAGCTGAGCGCGCTGAACAGCCGGATCAAAACGTGGGTGGAATTGTTGAAAAACTCCGGCAGAAGCACCGCGGTGTAGCCGAAGCCGAGGAAACCCAGCACGCCGATCAACGCCACGAGCCGGCAGGAAACGAAGAGGCAACGCTCGTTCCGCTCCGCCACCACCAGTTGTTCCTGCAGCGTTCGCGACAGCCGGGAGTCGTCCAGCGTCAGCAAATGTTTAAGAAAGTCTGATTGTCGACGGTATTCGTTCATGCCTCGGGTCCGCGCCTGCTCTGAGCAAACGGACCCGCCACACGCTTAACGGCAACCGCGGCGGAAACTTTATTGGATTCGTTGCCCGATGCTGCCCGCTCAAGGCCGGGCCGGAATTAACGGGCCAGGGGCCGGCGCATTGGTGGGCGCCATCGCCCGCAGCAACTCCTCTACGATCGCATCGGAGATCGGGCCGCCAATCGGAATGCTGGTCTGCAATTGGCCGTTGGTCCCGATAATCAGGGTTCGAAAATTGTGTGAGAACAAGCCCTCCCCCGGCTCAATGGTCACCCCAGACTCGCGCACAATGTCCGTGATCTGTTCAGCGGGCCCCGTCAGAAAGCTCCATTTGGCCGGGTCATACTGATAACGCTCCGCGTACCCCTTCAACACCCGGGGAGTGTCGAAGGCCGGATCGATCGTGAACGAGATGAGATGCCAATTGGTCGGGCTCCCGGCGAGACGCGATAACTTCTCCGACGTTTCGTGAAAATTCCGCGTGAGGCGGGGACAATACTCAGGAACGGGACAGCGCGTGAAGATGAAGGTGATGGCGAGAGCCCGCCCTTTGAAATCACTCAGGCTCACCGGCTGCCCAAGCTGATTCGTGAATTTGAAATCCATGAGAGGATGTGGCCGCCGCGTCGTGGAACGTCCGGCCTCAACCGCTGATGTCGGGTTTGCGCCCGCCGCAGAGCCCGGCCCCGTCTCGAGCCCAGACTTCTTCTCCGGAACGGCCGAAGCCCGCACTGTGATCTGATCCATCCAGCTTTCCTCCGACGCCACGTGAAAGCGAAATTCGACGGTGTCTCCGGCCGAAATCTTTCGCAACTCGGCCGCGTCCCGCACCCGAAACGGCATCGTCATGGCGTCCATGTAACCTGGTATCGCCTCGTGCTGGATCACCGCTTTCCCCTCCTCCGGGCGAACGCTCTTGACCACGCCACGCACACTATACACGCGAGCCGTCTCCCCGCTGTTGGATGTCGGCTGATCGGCGCCGGGCCGGGAGCAACCGGTCCACCCGCCACCAATCAGGAGGACAACCATGACAACGGCAATCCACCTGCGGCCCGATTCTGATGTAGCAAAAGGTCGAATCACAGCACTCAATTTATCCGTTCATCCGCGAGATGCGACGGGAACCATTGGTCCATCGCCATGCCACCTGAAACTACCCGTCGCCTGAAGGCACAAGCCACAAAAAATGGGCAGGGCGATCCGTGGCCGGACCGCCCTGCCTAGCGTCACAACTACCCACCCAAGAATCCTTACCGGGTGATTTGCCCCCTGACCTCCCCACCGCTATTGGCGCCTGTATGCAGATTGATGTAGGTCTGGCCGTCGACAAACGCCGCCAACTGGCTGGCGCTGAGCGTGACCTGCCCCGCCAGGCTGCCGCCGATGCCGAAAGCGCCTCCGTTGATGGGCGCGAGGTCGACGAGCACACCGGCGGCTTGGAACGCCCCCGCCGGACCGTGGATGTGCCCCGCGGTCGCCGGACCGGAGAGGGACGAATAGGTCGTATTGATCGAAACCTTGTTCCAAACCAGCGTCAGCCCGGCGCTGCCGAAGCCGGTCGAAACGACGGGCGACGGACGTTCGTTGACGCCACTGAGCGAGCTTCGCCAGGCGACCGGCGCGATCTGGCCGCGAATTTCTCCGCCAGGATTGTTGGCGGTATGCACGTTCGCATAGGTCAACCCGGACAAGATGGCGGTCTTCTGCGCCGGGGTGAGCTTGACCCGGCCGGACAGCGTGCCGTTGGTTCCAAAAGCTCCGCCGTTGAACGGCGCGAGATTGATCATCACGCCGGCGGCCTGCGCCGCACTGGCGGCTCCGTGGATGTGGGCCGCCGTGGCCGGGCCACTGAGGTCGGCGTAGCGAATGTTGAACACGAGCGTATCACCCTCGACACTGAACGTGCCCGAGCCCGAAGCATTGTTCGTGACCGGCGTCGGTCGCTCCATCAAGCCGCTCATCCAGGCGGTCAGCGGCACGGCGGTCGACTGCGCCAGCACCTGGCCGCGAATCTCCCCACCGGGATGCGCCCCGGAATGCACGTTGATGTAAGTCAGTCCATCCACTACCGCGGCGAGCTGGGCGGCATTCAATGTCACCGTGCCGGCCAGACTGCCCGAAGAACCGTAGGCACCGCCGTTCAACGGTGCCAAATCAACCATCACACCCGCGGCAGCTTCCGGGCCGGCCGCGCCATGGATGTGCGACGCCGTGGCCGTCTGTTTGAGACCGCCATACGTGACGTTCATCGAGAGCTGATTTCCCACCAGGCTGAGCGAAGCCAGGCCAGATCCCGGAGTCGTCACTGGAGTCGGGCGTTCATTCAGGCCGTTCAGCGACGCCTGCATGAGCACGGGCGCAATCTGGCCGCGCATCTCACCGCCGCCGTTCACCGCGGTGTGAACATTCACGTAGGTCAGCCCGGACATGACCATCGCCTTCTGTTCCGGGGTCAAAACCACCGAGCCGGAGATCGTGCCGTTGGACCCGAATGCGCCGCCGTTGAACGGAGCCAGATTGATCAGAACGCCCGCCGCTGCCGCTGCCGTGGCCGGACCATGAATATGCGCAGCCGTCGCCGTCCCGCTCAAGCCACCATACTTCACCTCGAAGTAGAGAGTGTCGTCATCCAGCAGGAACGTCGCGGAGCCGCTGGCATCATTGGTCAACGGCGTGGGCCGCTCCATCAAGCCGCTCATCCACGCGGTCAACGGAACGGTGCCCTGACGCGCACCGTCCAGGACCCGGACGAAAGAAGCACCACCCGTCGCGGGGACGCTATTCGAACGGGTCACCGACGGCTTGTAGTTGGCCCACAACGGATCATCGATCCGCGACTTTTTCTGCAGCGCGAACGGCCCGATGCCACCGTCCCATTCCACGGTCAGGTCGGCACCCGACCGCCCCGAGCCCGTGATTGTGACCGCGGCGGGCGCCGCGATAACTTTCAAGATTTTGCCGCTGTTACCCGCAGGTCCGAGGACACGCGTCGCAAACACGTAGATTTCCCCGTTGGCATCCTCGCCGAATCCCTTCACCCACAAGCCCAGCGGTCGGTCTTCCAGACCCAATCGGAATTCCTTCACGGCGTTGGCGGCGTCGAGGTAAAACAAGCGCGCCGACGGCACATTGAAATTGCCCCAGTCGGCGAAGACATACCGGCCTTGCAACGCCGGGATCGCGCTGCCGCGATACACATAGCCACCGACCACCGCCAGCCCTTCGTCGTGGTCATATTGGGCAATCGGATCAATCAAACCGGCCGGCACGGGCACCACCGGAACATCGGTGACATAACCGGCTCCGGTCCCATTCGGATCAAAGAAGAAGGTGCCTTCCTTGATCCGCCAGCCGTAGTTGCCACCCTTCGTGACAACGTCGATCTCCTCGACCGAGTTCTGCCCCACGTCGCCGACATAGAGCTGCCCGGTGGTGCGATCGAAGCTGAACCGATACGGATTGCGGAAGCCATGGGCATAGATCTCGTCCACGCCTGCCGTGCCGACAAATGGATTGTCCGTCGGGACGCCATACTGGCCGTTCGCGGAGGTGCGGGCATCCACATCGATGCGCAAGAACGAGCCCAGCGGGTTGGAAATATCCTGGGCATTGCCCTGCGCTGAATGCCCATCACCTTGATCGTCCGCCTGCCCGCCGTCACCGAGCGACACATAAAGAAAACCGTCCGGGCCAAAATGCATCGCGCCCCCGTTGTGATTCGACTGGGGTTCGTCGATGCGCAGGATCTCACGGCGGCTCGCCGGGTCCACCTGATTGGTGTTGGCCGCGCTCAACCGCCACTCGGCAATGACTGACTGATGATTGTTGGTCGCCCCCGCCGGCAACACGCTTGCGAAGTCAGCCGGGCCATTGTTTGGCTCGGAGCTGTAGGTGTAGACCAGCTGGTTCTGCGAAAAGTTGGGATGCACGGCGAATCCGAGCAGCCCTCGTTCATCGTACGCTCCCAACGGCACCAGCCGGCTGCGAATGTCGAGCAGCGGGGCAGACAGGCGCGTGCCCGAACGAAACGCCCACACCAATCCCGACTGGTCGTAGACGAACATCCGCCCGGTCCCGTCGCTCGGCACGCCCATGCCCAACGGCGAAGCCAAACCGTCCGCGACGGTTTGCAGCTCTATCGCGATGTCGCCCTTGGCGATCTTGGTCGGAATCGGATCCGTAATCGGCACCGTCCGAATGGTGATCGCCACCGGACTCGACGTTGCCGAAAGGCCCGCGTTGTCCACCGCCACCGCCGTCAGGCTGTGGCCGCCCACCGCCAGCGTCGCCGTCACCGCAAAAGGCGCGGTGGCGTCGGTCCCGATCAACGTCCCGCCATCAAAGAATGTCACTTGGGCCACCCCGCCGTCATCGGTTGCCGTTGCTTCGATCGCCACGACATTCGTCACGGGAAACGACGCATTGTTCGTCGGATTAACAATGCTGACGGTCGGCGGTTGATTCGGCCCGACCGCCTGGACCACGACGCTGCCGGCCATCGACAGAAAATGAGGCGCGCAGAAGTAGGGGTAAGTTCCCGCGTCATTGAACTGGCGGGTAAACGTTTGGTTCTGGAACAGGAATCCAGAATCCCAGAGGCCATCAGCCGTCCCTGGAGGCGACCCGCTCGTTGTGGTATGAGCGGCAAAGTCGAAACGGTGAGTCCACTTGACCGAATCTCCTGCCCGGACCGTGACCGTCGGTGGATTGAAGGAGAACCCGCTGATTTCGACGTCAGCCGTGGCCGCTCCTGCTCGGCTTCCCGCCACGATCGCCAAACCCACACCTGCCGTCGCCATCCACCAACCGAACGCCCGATTTTTAAGTTTCTTCATGCGCGATTCCTTTCCGAAACCAACCAAACCCCCGACGAGGCTACGCCGGTCCAGTTTGGCCGTTGAACGAGCGTGAGAGCGTTCACGACGCCGGACGGTTCCCGGGTTTCTTGCCCTCACCCAAATAAAAACGGGCCAAACTCTCCACGGCCTCGACCGCGAACCTCACGGACGCCGGCCATTGCCTCGCTCAGGACCGCAAAAACGCCGACCGGCAACGGTCCTCCGAGACGCGCAAACCTTGCGCAGTCCAATCCGGAGCCAGTGAGCAATTCCTGCGCAGCCCAACGTCCCCCCGCTTGCAAATCGCCCGAAAGCACGCCGAGCCTTCGCTTTCGCCCGGTGGCACGACTTCTGCATCTGGACCCATCAAGTTATGTAACTTCCAGAGGCCCAGCAGTTGTCTGGAGGAATGAACCGGCCGAAAAACATCATCAATCCCAGTCCTGACATGAAAACGTTGAAGCGGTTGCTCCCTGCCCTCGCGGCGGTCCTTGTCCTCAATCTCACACCCGCCAGCACGCTGGCCCAGGAACGTCCAGATCGAGGCCCAGGCGGTCCTGGCGGGTTCGACCCCGAACAAATGCGCGCTCGCATGATGGAGCGCTATCGCGATGCGCTCGAGATCAAGAACGACGACGAATGGAAGGTTATCCAGCCGTTGATCCAAAAAGTCAGCGACGCCCGACGCGCCATGGGTGGCGGCTTCGGTGGTTTCGGTGGCCCCGGCCGTGGCGGACGGCGCGGGCCCGGTGGTGACACGGGCGGCGATCGCCGCGGCGGCATGTTCGGCGAGCCGAATCCCGAGGCCGAAGCGTTGCAGAAATCCATTGAAGCCAAGGCCTCGGCCGAAGAACTGAAGGCCAAACTGGCCAAGTACCGCGAGAGCCAGAAGGCCAAACAGGCCGCGCTGACCGCCGCCCAGGAGGAATTGCGCAAAGTTTTGACTCTTCGCCAGGAAGCGAGCTCGGTGATGATGGGCCTCCTCCAGTAACACTGCTTCGCTGACGCTGGCACCCCCCCCCACAACGAACCCCCGAAAGCCTCCGCGCCATGCCCGACACTCAGGAACTAACCAGCCTGAAAGCCATGCTCGACCCGATGGTCGAGTCACGGCAACTCTCGGCCATGGACGCGGAGAGCCTTTTCCGCGAATGCCAATCGGATCGCGGCAGCCGTCCGAAGTCAGAAGAGGATGTTCTGAAATGGCTGGCGGGCGAGTACAACCTCGACTTCACCTCGCTCGAAGCAGTGGAGCCGGATCGACAGCTTCTCTCCCTGTTCCCCGCCCGGGTTCTGCTCAAGGAACAGCTCCTGCCACTGCGACGGCTCAATGGTTCAATCGAGATCGCCACCAGCCGCCTGTTCGCCACCCAGGGGCTCGACTCGCTGAAGACCATCACCGGCATGCGGCTCAAGCCGGTGCTCTCCCCGACCGAGGCGATCCAGCGCGAGATCAAAAAGCATCTCGGCGTCGGCGCCGATACGATCGACACGCTGGACGAGGAAACGCCGTTCCAGGTCGTCGACGAAAACGGTCCCGAGGACACGGATCTCGACAGCGCCGCCGAAGACGCTTCGATCATCCGCTTCGTCAACCAGGTCTTGAAGGATGCCATCGAGCTGCGAGCCTCCGACATCCACCTCGAACCGTTCGAAGACGAGCTCCGCATCCGCTACCGCATCGACGGCGTGCTGCAGGAAGTGCCCGTCCCCGCCCAGATCAAACGGTTTCAGCCCGCGATCGTCTCGCGCGTCAAGATTCTCAGCCACCTCAACATCGCGGAGAAACGCCTGCCGCAGGACGGGCGAATCAAGATCCGCATCGAGAGCAGCGAGGTGGACATCCGTGTCTCGGTCATTCCCATGTTGCACGGCGAGGCGGTGGTCATGCGTCTGCTACGGCAGAATTCCACGTTGCGCGGCTTGCGCGATCTCGGCCTCGGCACGCGTGAGGTCAATTGCTTCAAACGCGTCCTCGACCTGCCCCACGGCATCGTCCTCGTCACCGGCCCCACCGGCAGCGGCAAGACGTCGACCCTCTACACCGCGCTGAACGCCATCAACGACGCCGTCCGCAAGATCATCACGATCGAAGACCCGGTCGAGTACCAGCTCAAAGGCGTCAACCAGATTCAAGTGTCGGAGAAGGCCGGCCTGACGTTCGCCCGCGGGCTCCGCTCCATTCTGCGGCACGACCCGGATGTGATTCTGATCGGCGAAATCCGGGATCAGGAAACGGCCCAGATTGCCGTCCAAGCCTCGCTCACCGGACATCTCGTTTTCTCCACGCTCCACACCAACGACGCTCCCGGCGCCCTGACCCGCCTGGTCGATATGGGCGTGGAACCGTACCTCGTCGCGTCCTCGCTCGAAGCGGTCCTCGCGCAACGTCTCGTCCGGGTGCTCTGCCCGCACTGCAAATTGATCGACACTTCGCCAACCGCGCAAACCCTCAAGGTCCAGGTCGGACTCCCCCCGGCCACCAAGGTCTATCGCTCGGTCGGCTGCCGCGAATGTCGGAACACCGGTTTCCACGGTCGACACGCCATCTTTGAATGGATGGACACCGACACGGAGATCCGCCAACTCATCCTCAAGAGCGCCTCCACCGACCAGATTCGCGACGCTGCCCGGAAGACCGGCATGCGCACGCTCGCCGAAGACGGCTGGCGCCTGGTCGGCCTCGGCCTGACCACGTTCGAAGAAGTGCTCAGCGTGACCACCGCCAAAGAGGTCGCCCAAACCACCCAGGCCGAACCCGACGGCCCGGAGTCATCCGAGACCCCGCTCGCCGCCGTCGCGCTGACCCGAAGCGAATGACGAATGACGAATGACGAATGACGAATGACCCATGACGTCCCCACGGACCTACTGAAAACTGACTACTGAAAACTGAAAACTGAATACTGAATACTGAATACTGAATACTGATCACTGATTACCGACGCTCATGCCGACCTTTCAATATCGCGCGCTCCAGACGAACGGCACCATTGCCGAGGGATCGTTGGAAGCGGGCGGGCGCCAGGAGGCGTTGCGGCAGGTGGAAGGGCTCGGACTTCGACCGCTCAAGCTCACGGAGCAGAACGGTTCAGCCAGTCCAGTCAGTCGTTCGACCAAGCCAGTTTCGCGCCGGGACAAGCCGGCCGAGCCGACGCCAACGTCCGGCCCCAGCCCGGCGACAAAAATTTCCTTTGGCTCATCGAACAAGGTCTCGGCGCGGATGCTCGAGAATTTCACGCGTCTCTTGTCCAGCCTGTTGGCGGCGGGCGTCCCCCTCAGCCGCGCGTTGGTGATTCTTTGCAAGGAAGCAGCCGCACCCGCGGCGGGCGCCAAGTGGAAGGAGATTCACGGCTTGGTGATCGACGGCATGTCGCTGGCCGACGCCATGGCGCGCTCACCCGAAACGTTCCCGCGGGTTTACACCGCGATGGTGGAAGCCGGCGAGACCGGCGGTTTCCTTGATGTGGTCCTCGCCCAGATCGCAGACTTTCAAGCCCGGGAGAAGGAGCTGCGGTCGAAAGTCATGACCGCCCTGCTCTACCCCGTCATTCTCCTCACGCTGGCGCTGGCGGTGCTGATCTTTCTGCTCGTGTTCTTTATCCCACGGTTCCAAACGATCTTCTCCGGGTTCGGCGCCTCGCTACCGCTGCTGACCCAGATCATCGTCAATACCAGCGAGGTGGTTCGCGCCTACGGCCTGATCATCGTCGTCGCACTGGGCGTCGGAGCTTACCTGATTCGCAACTGGTTCATTTCGGAACAAGGCCGACGCGCCTGGGAAGGCATTATCCTGCGCCTGCCGGTCATTGGACCCTTGGTGGCCCAGTTCGCCATGGCACGTTTTTGCCGGATGCTCGGCACGCTGCTCGGCGCCGGCGTCCCGCTCATCAACGGACTCAACGTCGCCCGCCGCTCCATCGGCAATCAGGTCCTCGTTGACGCCGTCTCGAACTCCATCGACCGCGTCAAGGAAGGCAAACCGCTCGGACCCAGCCTGGGCGATTGCCGCAGTCTCTTCCCCGGCTCGGTGCTCGAGATGATCTCGGTGGCCGAGGAAAGCGGCAAGCTCGACGTCGAACTGGTCCGGCTCGCCAACGTGACCGAAGGCGATCTGGATCGCCAACTTAAGACGGCCGTGGCGATGGCCGAACCGCTCATGCTGTTCCTGATCGCCGCGTTCATCGGCACAATTTTCGTCGGCATGGTCATCCCCATCTTCAGTCTCCAGGATCACATCAAGTAAACCGCCTTGCTCCATGAAACTCCTCACGCCACTCCATCCAATCACGAACACGCCTCCCTCGTCGCCAGCGCGCGCCCGGCAAGCCGCGGCCCATCGCAACGCCTCCGCCTTTACCCTGATCGAGCTGCTCCTCGTGCTGGTCATCCTGGGAGTGCTTGCCGCCATCGTGGTGCCGAAGTTCGCCGGACGCGGCGAACAGGCGCGACAGACCGCCGCGCAAACTCAGATTGCCAACTTCGGCACTGCCCTCGACGCGTACGAAGTCGACAACGGGGTCTATCCGAAGGGCAAGAACGGTCTCAACGATCTCATCGTCGCGCCGCGCGATTCACAAAGCTGGAAGGGGCCCTACATGGACGAAAAGAAGGGCATTCCGCTGGATCCCTGGGGGCATCCCTACGTCTACGAATGTCCCGGAAAACAAAACCGCAACTCCTACGACATCTACTCCGTCGGCCCCGACGGCCGGCCCGGCAGCGAAGACGACATCACGAACTGGCAGAATAAGAAGTAGGCCCCGATGATTCGACTGGCGATTTTCGGCTGGTGCTGCCCCCGGACTTTCATTCCAGGGAGACAGTGGGCATTGGCGCGCACTTCGTGGGCCGGGTGGGCGTCGGCAATAACGAGCCCGTTGGGTCAGCAGGCGTGTCTTCGGCGCGACAGTCGACGCGTTCTCAGCTCGGGACGTGTGTCGCCTCTACGAACAGGCGCCGATCGTTCCTCCGTCTCACCGGGCTCCACGGGGGAGATGGCCGGGTTGAGGGCGAATCGCCCGCGACTTGTTCGCCCAAACCGTCGCGGCGGAATTAGCGAAAAGCTCCCGGAGCAGTCCCGAAAGGCATTGAGAAAAGGTGCCTCGTGTTCAGTCCGGCGGTTTCGCCAACTCGCAACCACTTCTTCCACGTCCGCCTTCACCCTCATCGAGCTCATCCTCGTGCTGAGCCTGCTCATGATCGTCATGGGCATCAGTCTGCCGACGCTGAAAAACTTCTTCCGCAGCCGCACGATTGATTCGGAGGCGCGCCGGTTTCTCTCGCTGACGCGCTACGCCCAGGCGCGCGCGGCGGCCGAAAGCGTGCCGATGGTGCTTTGGATCGATGCCAAGGAAGGGACCTACGGGCTCCAAGCCGAAACCGGCTTCCTCGCGCTCGATCGAAAGGCCGTGGTCTACGACATCGACGAAGGCCTCTCCGTCGAGGTCTCAGCCCCGCCGCTCATTACGTCAATGCCCGCGTCATCGTCCGCCTCCACGTCCTCTGGCTCGCTCGCCACGCGGCAACGGATGGCCCAAGCCAACGCCAACCTGCCCGCCATCCGCGTGAATGCCGAAGGGTTCTTTGACGAGACCAGCCCCGAGACGGTGGTTTTTCAGCAGGTGGAAACCGACGCCCCACAGACGCTCTGGATTACCCAGACGGGCAACCGGCTTAACTATGAGATTCGCGCCAGCCAACCTGCCACGTACCGGCGTTGACCGGCGCCGTGCCTGGGCCGGCTTCACGCTGGCCGAAGTGCTCGCCGCGCTCGCCTTCATGGCCATCGTCATCCCGGTGGCGATCGAAGGGATCCGCCTGGCCAGTCTCACCGGTCAGGTTGGCCTCCGCAAAGGTGCCGCCGCGCGCGTCGCCGAACGAGTCCTCAACGAATGGGTCGTGCAGGGGCAATCTCGTTCCGGCTCGCCTTCCAACCAACGCGGCACTGCTCAAGAGGGGGTCTACGAATATCGCTGGTCGATCCGGGCTGAACCTTGGAACCAGGACACCATGCGCCTCGCCACCGCCGAGGTGCTCTTTTCCATCCAAGGCCGCGAATATGACGTCCACGTCAGCACGCTCGTCGACAATTCCGTGCAATGAAGACGGGTGCATCCATCAACTTCGCTCCGGCTCCCGGCCTCCCGCCCAGCGGCCGGACCGTCGAGATTCGGCCGCCCGCCGTGGCCCTCTCCGCCCGGTCTCGCCGGCGCGCGAAGGTGTCCCGCCAGGTCGGACGGCGTGAGGTTTCGCGGCCAGCGAGCGGTTTCACGTTGCTGGAGATTCTCATCGCCACCGCAGCCTTCGCCATCGTCCTGACGGCCATCAATTCCGTGTTCTACAGCGCGCTCCGTCTGCGCAACCAGTCGACCGAAGCGATCGAGGACGCCCTCGCCGTCCAACAGGCCCTCACCTTTCTGCGCAAGGACATTGCCAATCTCGTGCCGCCGGGGGGCACCTTCACCGGCCAGCTCCAGACCACTCCCTCCGCCTCAAGCAGTCTCTCCGGCAACAGCAGCAGCGGAAGCAGCGGGGTCAACGCCGCAGCCAACAGCAGTTCGATGGCGCTCCTCGCCGCGGCCAGCCAGCCCGGGCAAAGCAGTCCGGAGTTTCACACGACCAGCGGCGCCATCGACGAAACCTCGCCCTGGTCCGAGCTGCAAAAAGTTTATTACTATCTCACTCCCTCCACCAACACCGACACGCGCGGCGGCTCCCGCGACCTCATCCGTTCGGTCACTCGCAATCTTCTTCCGTCGCTCCAGGATCAGCCCGTCAGCCTGCCCCTGTTGACCAAGGTCGACCGCATCTTTTTCCAATACTACGATGGCCTCCAATGGAAGGATTCCTGGGATTCGGCCACCGAAACCGGCACGCGCCTGCCCTACGCCATCCGGGTGCAGATCACGCGCACTCAAGAGGAACGAGGACGACCGGCGCCCGCGCCGATCGAGATCGTGGTACCCGTCCCCGCCTACGGCGGCACGAACACAACCGATTCCGCGAGCACCGGCACGGGAGGGGGGCAGCAGTGAAAATCCGAACGCCGAATGCCGAATGCCGGACGGGCGCCGGAAGCCCGCGCGTGTTTCCTCTCGCGACGGCTCCTTTTCGGATTTCGGATTTCGGATTTCGGATTTCCCCGCGCGCACAACGCGCGCGGCCGGCAGTTTGGACATGCCTTCCGCTCGACACAGACGGAGCGCGGACTTCCAAGTCCGCAGCGGGTGAACTCGGCCAAGGCAGCCGGAACCTTCAGGCCGCGGCACCAACGCGCGCCGCTGCGGACTACAAGTCCGCGCTCCGGATTAAAGGCTTCCAACCTTCCTCGAGCGCACAACGTGCGCGCGGGTCGGTCCTCATCATCGTGCTCTGGATTGCCTTCGGACTGGTCGCGCTCGCCTTGTATTTCGCGCACTCGATGTCGCTGGAACTGCGCTCGGCCGACAATCGTGTGGCCAGCCTTGAAGCCGACCAGGCCATCAACGGCTTCTCGCGCTACGTGACCAACGTCCTCGGGCGGGTCGACGAACCCGGCCAACGCCCGGACGTCACCACGTACCGATCCGAAGCGGTCCCGGTCGGAGACGCGACGTGCTGGCTGATCGGCCGCGGCGATCGCCAGGATGCCACGGGCTTTTCCACCACCAGCCTGCCGACCTTCGGGCTGGTCGACGAAGCGTCACGCTTGAACCTGAACATGGTCACCACCGAGATGCTGCAACTGTTGCCCAACATGACGACGGAGCTCGCCGCGGCGATCATCGACTGGCGCGACGCCAATGACGACGTCACTCAAGGCGGCGCGGAATCCGAGACTTATCTCCGGCGCAATCCGCCCTATCGCTGCAAGAATACGAATTTCGAAAGCGTGGCCGAGCTGCGTCTGGTCGTTGGCGCCGACTTGCGGACACTATTCGGCGATGACGCCAATCTGAATGGCCTGCTGGACCAAAACGAGAACGACGGGGATGTGTCCACTCCGATTGACAATCGCGACGGCCGACTCGACCCCGGACTGCTGGAATATTTCACCGTGTATTCCCGTCATCCGGCGACGTTGACCAACGTCAACAACCCGCAGCAGTTGCAGGCCCTGCTTCAGTCCAAGTTCAGCACCGACAAGGCGAATCAGGTCCTCGCGAGCATTGGCCAGGGGGTTCCGAGCGTGTTCGAATTTTACATCGTGAGCGGGCTCTCGAAGGACGAGTTCGTGCAAATCGAAGGTTCCCTCCGCGGCACGAACGTGGTCGGGCTGGTCAATGTCAACACCGCGAGCGAGGCCGTCCTCACCTGCGTCCCCGGCATCGGACAGGAGTTTGCTTCCACGCTCGTTTCCTACCGCCGCACCAACCCCGACAAGCTCAGCACGGTCAGCTGGGTCAAGGACGCGCTCGGCTGGACGACGGCTGATCGTCAGCGCATCCGCCAAGCCGGCCCCTGGATCACCGGGCGCAGCTACCAATACACGGCTGACGTGGCCGCGGTGGGCCATCACGGTCGCGGCTATCGGCGCACCCGGTTCGTTTTCGACACCAGCGAGGGCCCGGCCCGCATTCGTTACGTTCAAGATCTGACCGGGCTCGGCTGGGCGCTCGGGCCGCAGATCCGTGACTCGCTTCAGCTCGCCAAGGAAATCCGATGATTGCATTGACCTCCAAATCACGCACGCCCTCGACCCTGCTCGGCCTGTCGCTCGACGGCACTCGCCTCGAAGCGGTGCTGGTTCGGCGGACCAACGGCAGCCTGACGGTGCTCAAGCAAACGAACGCCACGCTAACGCTCAATCCGTTGACGGGATCGACGGAGCTGGTCGGACGCGAGATTCGGAATCTGCTCGATCAGGCGGGGATTCGGGAACGGCATTGTGTGCTGGGCCTCCCGCTCTCCTGGGCGCTGACCGCGCAGACCACCATCCCGGAGATCCCGGAAGCCGACGTGGCCGACTTTCTCGCGCTCGAAGCGGAGCGCGCGTTTCCGTACAGTCCGGATGCGTTGTCGGTCGCGACCTCCCGTTGCCAAGGCGGCGGCGAGCAACACGCGATGCTGATGGCCATCCCGCGCCAGCACCTGCTTCAGCTCGAAGCGGCGCTGCGGGCCGCCCAGCTCAAGCCGGTCAGCTTCACGCTCGGGATTACCGCGCTCCTCGACGCCGGCCACGCCAACACCAGCGGCACCATCGCGCTGGCGCCGGGCGAAAACGCGGTCGATCTGATGATCGCTTGTCACGGCGGGATCACGGCCCTGCGTTCAATCGATGAAGCCATCGAAGTCGAGGGCGTGCAAAAGCGCCTGCACGCCGAACTCCTCGCGCGAGAGATTCGCATCACGGTGGGCCAGTTGCCCCCCGCCTTGCGCGGCGTGCTCCGACAGGTGCGCGTCTTCGGCTCGACCGACACCGCTCAGCGCCTGGTGCAGGAGCTCGTTCCCCGCCTCGCGCCGCTGGGCCTTCAGGTCGCGCTCGCCCGGGCCTACGCCGCCGAGGATTTTCGCAGCCGGCCGCCCGCGGACACGCCGGTCTCGACCGCCTTCAGCCTGGCCGCGCGACACGTGACGGGAGTGCCCAACGCCTTTGAATTTCTTCCGCCCAAGACCAGCGCCTGGCGCCAGTTCGCTGCGCGGTTTTCCTCGCGCAAGCTCGGGACCATCGGCGCGATCGCCGGCGCGGCGGCCGCGCTCGCCCTCGCCGCTGTCCTCTATCAGCAGTGGCAGCTCTCGCAACTCGGCTCACGTTGGAGGGAGATCTCGCCGCAGGTTCGGGACCTCGAGTTCATGCAGACGCAAATCCGGCGGTTCCGCCCCTGGTTCGACGATTCCTTCCGCACGCTGAGCATTCTACGCCGGGTCACCGAGTCCTTCCCGGAGACGGGCGTGGTCACCGCGCGCACGGTGGAGATCCGCGACTCATCCGTCATCACCTGTTCAGGGACGGCCCGGGATAATCAATCCTTCCTCCACATGCTCGATCAACTGCGCGCCTCGAAGGAAGTCGGCCAGGTGAAGGTCGATCAGCTGCGGGGCAAAACGCCCTTGCAGTTCACGCTTAACTTTCAATGGGGCCTGGGTGGTTCCGGGGACAACTAACGCCATGGCTCTTTCCTCCAAAAATCGCCAGCAACTGCTGACCATCCTGGCCGCCGTCGGGATCGGGCTTTTCATCGCCGACCGGCTCATCATCACCCCGTTGATCGCGGGCTGGAAGGAACGCTCCGCCCGCATCGCCGAGCTGCGCAAATCGGTCGCTCAGGGCGAACAACTCCTGCAACGCGGCGACCGCATCCGCGACCGCTGGCAATCGATGTCCACCAACACCCTGCCCGACGATGTCTCCCGCGCCGAGAATCTCGTCCTTCGCGCCTTTGAGCGTTGGTCCGACGAAAGCCGCATCAGCATCTCCGGGATCAAACCCCAGTGGAAACGAGCCGGCGAAGACTTCATGACCCTCGAGTGCCGCGCCGACGCCCTCGGCAATATCCATGCCCTGACGCGCTTTCTGCACAGCCTCGAAAAAGATCCGCTGGCCTTGCGGGTCGAATCCGTGGAAATTACGTCACGCGACGAAACCGGCCAGCAACTCGCCCTTGCCATCCAGGTCAGCGGCTTGCTGCTGAACCCCCAGGAACCATGACGCGTTCGTTCATCACCGCCGTGCTGCTCGCCAGCCTGCTCGCCCCGGAAATACACGGTGCCACGCCGGCTGACACCAACTCACCCGGCCCATCCTCACCGGCCCCATCCACCACCGCCGGCAACGCGCCCACGGGCCTCACCCTCGACGCCTTCCGCCTGATCGCCGAACGAAACATTTTCAATCCAAACCGCTCCGGCCGGACTCCCGAGCGCGAGGTCACCCGCCGGGAACCAGAACGGCGCGTGCGCACGGAATCCATCTCGCTTGTGGGCACGATCTCCTACGACAAAGGCGACTTCGCGTTTTTCGACGGCAGCAGCTCGAGCTACCATCGCGCAGTCAAATCGTCCGAGACGATTGCCGATCTGACCGTCACCTCGATCACCCCCACGCAGGTCATCCTCCGTTCCGGATCCGGATCCAACTCTACTGCCTCCACCAACGCCAGCGACACCAACGCGGTGACCCTGACGCTGCCTGTCGGGATGCAACTCCGCCGCCAGGACGACGGTCCCTGGGAATTGGCCGCGCGGACGGAAACAGCGCCGTCCGCCAGCAGCAGTGCCACGGCCCTTCCGGCCGGCAGTGAAGACGTGCTGAAGCGATTGATGCAACAACGGGAAAAGGAAGGCGGCGGTGATTCCTCCGCCGCCAGCACGGCCCCGGCCGCAGAAACCGCCCCGGCCGCGCCTGCAACCGTAACTTCGCCTGCGACCAGCCCGGCCCCCGGCGGCGGTGGACCGGAGAACGAGATTTTGAAACGCCTGATGCAACGACGTGAAAAGGGAGAATGACATGAACCGATCCAGCCAACATCCACCGCTCACGCCCGCACAGCTCCGAGCCCTGCCCGCGAAAACCGGACCCATCCTGGCCGCGCTCCTTGCTTTGTTCCTGGGACGTGTCGACCTCCCGGCCCAGGGCACCGAGCCGCCCAAGCCCGCGCCCGCTCCCACCCCGGCCGCTGCAGCGGCGCCGCTGGGAGAAAACGAGCGCGGCATTCGCATCAACTTCCGCAATGCCCCCCTCGATCTGGTGCTCAATCACCTGAGCGAAGCCGCCGGCTTCATCATCGTGCTTGAGACCAGCATCAGCGGAAAAATGGTCGATGCCTGGAGCAACCATCCGCTGACCAAGGGCGAAGCGATCGACTTGCTCAACACGGTCCTCGCCAAGAATGGTCTCGCCGCGATCCGCAACGAACGCTCGCTGAAGATTGTCAGCCGCGATGACGCCAAAACCCGCGATATCCCGGTGCGCGCCGGCGCCAAGGCATCGGAAATTCCCAAGACCGACGAGATGGTCACCCAGATTATCCCGGTGAAGTACGCCAACGCCCCGGCGCTCGTCCAGAACCTCACGCCGTTGCTGCCGACTTCCTACGCCACGCTCACCGCCAACGAAAGCGGGAACGCCCTCGTGCTCACCGCCACGCAAGCCGACATCCGGCGCATGGTGGAGATCGTCACCGCGCTCGACACCTCGATCTCCAGCGTCTCCGCCATCAAAGTTTTCCCCCTGAAATACGCCGACGCCAAGGCCGTCGCCGACACGGTCAAGGAGTTGTTCCAACTCCCCACGCAGAACAACAATGGCAACAACCGGCAGAATCAGTTCATGAACCGGTTCTTTCCCGGTGGCGGCGGCCCGGGTGGCTTTCCCGGCGGGGGCCCCGGCGGCTTCCCAGGTGGCGGCGGTGGTGGCGGACGCGGCGGCGGCGGTGGCGGCGGCTCCAGTGCCGCGATGACCGCCAATTCACGGGTCGCGGCCGTGGCGGACGAACGGGCCAACGCCCTCATCGTCAGTGCGCCCGACGAAATCATCCCCGAAATCGAACGCCTGGTGGAGGAGCTGGACGTCAGCGTCTCGGACATCACCGAACTTCGCGTGTTCCCGCTGAAGAACGCCGATCCGCAGGAACTCTCGGATATCCTGGCACAGCTGTTCCCCGATGAGACCGCGTCGAACAACGGCAACAACAACCAAGGCGGCTTCCGGTTTGGCGGCTTCGGCGGCTTCGGCGGCCCCGGCGGAGGTGGACCCGGAGGGTTTGGCGGCCGACGCGCCGGCAATAACAACAACTCCAATCAAAGTGAGCGCATGAAAAAGAAGGGCCGGGTGGTTTCGGTTCCCGACCTGCGCACCTCGTCGCTCATCGTCAGCGCCGATGCCGAGCTCATGCCGCAGATCGCGGCCATGATCGAACGCCTCGACGCCAGCACGGCCCGCCACCAAAAAGTTTACGTTTACTCGCTCGAGAACGGCGACGTGCAACAGGTGGAACAGGTCCTGCGCGACATGTTCGACCGGAGCAACCTGAGCGGCAACCGAAACAACGCGCAGAACAGCGCGCTGCAGAATCGCAGTCAGCAGAACCAGCAGTCCATCGGCAACACCGGCACCGGCGGCTTCGGCCAGGGCCAGAACCGCGGCGTCGGCGGTGGCGGCGGCCAGTTCCCGTGAACCTTTCACCGACCTTTTTCATGAATCCATCTCTTGCCCGCCCGCTCCTCGTGCTGCTCGTCCTGGCCACGACGTTTGCCGCCCACGCCCAACGGGCCAACACCGGCGGCCGCCAGACGGGCGTCAACCGCAATACCGGCGGCGGCCTTCGCACCGGCGGCGTCGGCGGTTTTGGCGCCAACAGCTCCGGCTCCCGCCAATACACACCCAGCGGCACCATCGGCGAGGCCATCATCACCGCCGATCCCGAATCGCGCCGCATCATCGTCATCACCGACGAGGAAACGAGCCAGTATGTCTCCCAGGTCATCACCAATCTCGACCGCCCCAAGCCCCAGGTCTTGATCAAGGTGGTCTTCATGGAGGTGTCTTACCGCAACACGCTCGACATCGGCATCGAAGGCGGTGCCGCTCATCAAGGCAGCGGCGTCACCGGAGCCGGCGCCAGCGCCTTCGGCCTGTCGGGCCTCGGCAATGCCGCGACGGGCCAGGTGCTGAACGCGCTTGGCCTGCCCACCCAAAGTTTCGCTCCCACCCCGCCCGGTGCCGGCCTCTACCAAATCCTCGGCACGGACTTCCAAGCCACGCTCCGCGCCATTTCCCAGGCCGGCAAAACCGAAATCCTCTCCCGCCCGTCCATCCTCACTCGCAACAGCCAACAGGCCACCATCAGCCTGGGCCAGGAGGTGCCGCTCGTGACGAACACCCGTTTCGATACGCTCGGAAATCAGATCAACACGGTCAGTTACCAAAGCGTTGGCATCATCCTCCGCGTCACCCCGTTTATCACCGACGACAACAAGGTGGAAATGATCGTTTCCCCCGAGACATCCGAGCTCGCCGATCGCTCGCAGTGGGTCCCCATCGCCAACGGCGTCAGCGCGCCCGTCATCAATTCCCGCGTGGCCGACACGGTCGTCGTCGTCCCCAACGGCCAGACCGCCGTCATCGGCGGCCTGATGTCCAAGGCCAAGACGTCGTCGGACAGTAAAATCCCGATCTTGGGCGACATTCCGCTGCTGGGCACCCTGTTCAAGCGCAAGCTGAAGGACGACGCCAAGACCGAGCTCATCATCTTCCTCACGCCCACGATCGTACGCGACTCCACTCAACTGGCCGGCGTAACCGATCGTGAACGCGACAACGCCGAGCAACACAACAAGACCTTTACGGAGGATGAACTGAACCGGTTCCTCGAAGGGCTGCCTTACAAGGGCACGCCGGAGAACAGCAAAGCGGGCAAGGCCGGCAAAAACGGCAAGCCGGCCAAGGCGGACAAACCCGTCGCGCCCGCCACGCAAAACTAGCCCCCCGCGGCCATGGCCCCGCTGCGTGACGCCACCGCCAGGAAGGCACCGCTGGTCTACGCGGCGCTCGTGGCGACCTGGCTCGTCATCGGCGCCTGGCAAACGCTCGAACATCAGCGCGTGCGCGAGGCCGCCCGGGCCGCCCTGATCAATCGTTCACGCGACATCACTGGCACCCTCGGCTTGGTCGTTCGCTCACAGCGTCGCTGGGGCATGGTCTCCCAGGAACGGCTCGAACCCGCCCTCAAGGAACTCGTGCGCTCCGGCGAGGTCAGCTCGCTCGCCTTGCTCAACGCCAGCGGGGAAGTCGTCGTCTCCGCCGGCCATCCGCTCCCCACCGAAACCCGCGGCGTGATTCAAACCGGCGAACGCTGGGAAGCCCGTCGCGTGACTTTGGTCAACCTGGTCGACCTCGGGCTCGCCTCCAGCGATCGCGGTGAAACCAACCGCCCCACCATCGTCATGCCCCTCCGTGAACGCGAGGGTCGCGACGAATTTCGCGAGCGCGACCGGCCACCGCCATCCGACGGCCCCATCGGTCCGCCCCCGTTTCCCTTTGCACCGGCGGACGGCCAGGCGACCAACCGCGCCGAACGACCCGGGCCACGCTTCGGCCGGCCACCCCGGATGAGCGAGGCGGAATACCTTGAACTTGTGCAACGCCGCGGCCTCCACGGACTCGTGATCGCGCTCTCCACTGATAGTTATCGCCAGACGGTCCGTGACGATCTCTGGATGCGCGGCATCATTGGGTTGTTTGCCGGCATCGGGGTGTTCGGCATCGGCCTGGCCTGGCGCAACCTCGGCACGTCGGGCGATCTCCAAATGCGCCTGATCCGCGCCAGCGAACTCACCACGCACCTCAAGGAGATGAATCTCGCGGCAGCCGGCCTGGCCCACGAAACCCGGAACCCGCTCAACATCATCCGCGGCCTCGCCCAGATGATCTCGAAGCAACACGATGCCACCCCCGAGATCCGGCAGAAGACCCGCGAGATCATCGAGGAATCCGACCGCGTCACCGCTCAGCTCAACGAGTTCATCAATTACTCGCGCCCGCGCGAGGTCCGCCGTGCCCCCGTCGAGCTCGGGCCCGTGGTCGCCGATGTCGCCCGCGCCCTGACCTACGATCTCGAGGAAAAATGCGCCCGGCTGCGCGTTTCGCCCGATTTTCCGATCATCGAAGCCGACGAACCCCTGCTCCGCCAGGCTTTGTTCAATCTCCTGCTCAACGCCGTTCAGGCCGTGGAGCGCGGCGGCGACATCGAGGTGGCCGCCTGGAAACAAAACGGCCACGGCGCCGTCCTCGAAATTCGCGACAACGGCCCCGGCGTGGCGCCCGAACAGCGCGGCGAGATCTTCAAGCCCTACTTCACCACGCACCAAAAGGGCACCGGCCTCGGCCTCGCCGTCGTCCAGCAAATCGTGCTCGCGCACGGCTGGGAGATTGAATACGTTCCGAACGAGCCGCGCGGCGCCATCTTCCGACTGCGTCACCTGAAGACCGCCGCCCGGGCCTGAACCTGGACCTGAGCCGTTGGAACCGCGGAATCCACCATCGCTGCGCATCCTCATCGTCGATGACGATCCGGGCCAGCGCAGTCTGCTTAACTCCTTCCTCGCCTCGCAGGGGTTCGCAACGATCACGGTCGACTCCGGCGAACAAGCCCTCACCACGCTCCGCCAGGGCAACATCGCCATGATGATTTCCGATGTCCGCATGCCGGGCATCTCCGGCCTCGAAACGCTCCGGCGCGCCCGCCAGGAACATCCGCAACTGCCGGTCCTGCTCGTCACCGCCTTCGCCGACATCCGCGAAGCCGTCGACGCCATGCGCGATGGCGCGCTGAACTACCTATCCAAACCGATCGACCTCGACGAACTCCTGGCCCAGGTCCGGCACGCCACGGGCCTGACCCCGCGCGAATCCGCCCCCGAATTCGACGAGCGCACGCTTCCGCCGCACGTCGTCGCCGTCAGCCCCCTCATGCGCGCGGTGTTCCGCGATGTCGCTCTCGTCGCCCCGTCGGAGAGCCGGGTGTTGATCACCGGAGAAAGCGGGGTCGGCAAGGAAGTCATCGCCGATGTCCTGCACGCCTGGAGCCCGCGGGCCAGCGGGCCGCTGATCAAGGTGAACTGCGCGGCCATCCCGGAAACGTTGCTGGAAAGCGAGCTGTTCGGGCACGAGAAAGGCGCGTTCACCGGCGCCGCTTCCCAGCGCCTCGGCCGCTTTGAACAGGCCAACGGCGGGACAATCTTCCTCGACGAGATCGGCGAGATGTCGCCCGCGCTGCAAGCCAAGCTCCTCCGCGTGACTCAGGGCGGACGCTTCCAGCGCGTGGGATCAAACGCCGAGATTCAAACGAACACCCGGCTGCTCGCGGCCACGAACCGCAATCTCGAGGAAGAGGTGCGCGCCGGACGTTTCCGGGAGGATCTTTATTACCGGTTGAACGTGGTGGAGATGAACATTCCGCCGCTGCGGGAACGGCGCGAGGATATCCTGCCGTTGGCCACCCGTTTTCTGGCCGAGTTCAGCCAGGGACGCGCCCGCTGGTCGGCGTCGGTGGCGTCATGCCTCGAGCGCTACGCGTGGCCCGGCAACGTGCGCGAGCTTCGCAACGCCATGGAGCGGGCCACGCTGCTGTCCCGCGGCGAGTTGATCCTGCCTGAACACCTCCCCGCCCGCGTCGCGGCACCGCCCGCCGCCGGCGGCACCCTTCCCGCCCCCGAGCCGATCAGCGGCGAACAACCGCGACTGGAGGAGATTGAACGGCAGGCGATTCTCCAGGCGCTGCGCAAGCATCACTTCAACCGCACCGAAACCGCCCGCACCCTCGGCATCAGCCGACGCGCCCTGCTCTACAAACTCCAGCAAATGCGCGAGCAAGGTTATCCGGTCGACGCGGAGTAGATCCGACCGATCCGACCGATCCGACCGATCGGTCCGATCCGTCCGTTCAACGCTCCCCGCCCCTCCGCAACTGCGGCACGTCCGCGGTGTTCCCTTGTCCAATGCTCAGGACACTGCGTGCGCTCAAGTCCTGTCACCCTTAACCGATAACGCCGCCATGAGGCCAACGCCGCCCGCCCGAGAAATCTACCAGCTCCTCCTCACCAACCTCGAGCAGGTCATCCACGGCCAGTCCACGACCCTGCGCCGCCTGCTCGCCGCCTTCGCAAGCGACGGCCACGTTTTGCTCGAAGATTATCCGGGCACGGGCAAGACCACCCTCGCCAAAGCCCTCGCCCGCTCGCTCGACGCCCGCTTCAAACGCATCCAGTTCACGCCGGATTTGCTCCCGTCCGATGTCCTCGGGGTCTCGATCTACAACCAGCGCGAACAGGTTTTCCAATTCCACGAGGGCCCCATTTTCGGGAATGTGCTGCTCGCCGACGAAATCAACCGCGCCTCGCCCCGCACCCAATCGGCGCTGCTCGAAGCCATGGCCGAAGGTCAGGTGACGACCGACGGTGAATGCCGCCCCCTGCCCCGCCTGTTTTTCGTCATCGCCACGCAGAACCCGGTTGAGTTCCGCGGCACGTATCCCCTGCCCGAAGCACAAATGGACCGGTTCGCGCTCCAGCTTTCGCCCGGCTACGTCCGGCCGGAAGACGAAGTGGCCATTCTCAACGCGCACGCCGGCCAACCTCCGCTGGAACGACTCGGCAGCGTCGTCTCCCTCGGCGATGTCGCGCTGCTCAAAGACGCCGTCAAGTTGGTCCGCATCAGCCAGGAGCTGAAGCGTTACATTGTGGATCTGGCGGCAGCCACGCGCCAAGCGCCCGGAGTTCAACTCGGCGCCAGCCCGCGTGCGTCGCTGGCCCTCATGAAATCCGCCCAGGCTCTGGCGCTCTTCGACGGCTCGCCCTTCGTCACTCCGGATCATATCCAGGAAATTGCCGGAGCCGTGCTCGCCCATCGGCTCGCCCTCGATCCGCAGGCGCGCTTCTCCGGCGTCACTGCCTCGGGCATCGTGGCGGATCTGCTCAAGACCATCCCCGTTCCCGCATGACGTCGATCACCTACCGGATCTACCGCCTCGCCTCATCCCTTCGGTACCAGGTGCCGCGACACCTGACGCCTGGGGGGCTGCTCGCGGTGGCCGGTCTCGTGCTCGCCGGCTCGGCCTCGTTTGACATGGATCGGACGGTGGCCTACCAGGCGTTTGCCGTGCTGGCCTGTCTGCTCGGAACTTCGCTGGCAGCCAAGCTGTTCTTTCGCGCCCGCTTTGAGGCCACCCGGCATCTCCCGCGCTTCGCCAGCGTCGGCCATCCCTTTCGTTACCGCGTCGACATCCGCAATCCCGGCACGCGCGCCTTCGATTCGCTGGAGTGGTTGGAGGTTCTCGCCGACCCGCGCCCCACGCGCAGGGAATTCCAAGCCTGGCTCCGGCCCGCCCGACCGGCGCGCTCCTTCCGCATCCTCCGGCGGCCGCGCCTGCGACGTCAGGATTTCCGTCACGCCAGCATCGCCGCCGTGCGCCTTCCGCCGCTGCCCCCGGGCGCCACCCGCCAGTGTTCGGTGGAAGTCATTCCTCATCGCCGCGGCGTGCTGCGCTTTTGCGCAGGCTCCATCGCGCGCCCCGATCCGCTCGGGCTGGTCCGCGCGTTTCGGCGCCTGCCCCTTCCCGGCTCGGTGCTGGTGCTGCCCAAGCGCTACCCGGTGCCCAGCATCAATCTGGGCGGAGAACGGCGGTATCAAGCCGGCGGCGTGGCGCTCGCGGCCTCCCTGGGCGACGCCGAAGAGTTCGTCTCCCTGCGCGACTATCGCCCCGGCGATCCGTTGCGGCATATTCACTGGCGCAGCTGGGCCCGCACCGGACGGCCGATCGTCCGCGAGTTTCAGGACGAATATGTCCCGCGCCACGCGCTCATCCTCGACACGTTTGTCGGGGCGTCCGACGACGAAGCGTTCGAGGAAGCGGTCTCGGTGGCCGCGTCGTTCGCCTGCAGCATCGATACGCAGGAGTCGTTGCTCGACCTGCTGTTCGTCGGGCCGAAGGCGATTTGCTTCACCACCGGCCGCGGCCTTGGTCAGGCGGAACAGGCCCTCGAGGTTCTCGCCGCGATCCAGCGCCAACCCGAGCTCCCGTTCTCCACCCTCGAGCAACTGGTGCTCCGCCACGCCCGCCTGGTCTGCGGCTGCGTCTGTGTCTTCGTCAACTGGGACGCGCCGCGGCGCGCTCTCGTCCAACGCCTGCGCGGACTGGGGCTGCCCGTCCTTACCTTGGTGGTTAGGCCTGAACCAGGGCCCGCGCCGGTGACGACTGCAACTCCCCACGAACCGAAAGGTAGGGCGCGCTCTCCGCAGCGCGCCGGCCATGCGGACAACTTCGCCATCGACGGAGCAAGTCCGCGAAAACTTTCGGCCCTACCGCTTTGGCGGCGGGCGACGGAGCGCCCGCCCTACCCGAAGTCCCCGGTGCAAGAGCCAATTGGCACGAGTTCGGAACTCATGAAAGCTCCCCAAGATGCCGGCGTCCACTTTCTGGAACCAGGCCGGATCGCTCAGGGCTTGGCGCGCCTGGGAAGGACCACATGAAAACCCCGCCCTTCCTCCTCGGGTGCGCCCTGTTCTTCTGGGGTTGGCGCATTGACGCGCTGGGGCTGACCTGTCCGATGGCCATCGTGCTCGAAGCCAGTCGTTGGATCCCGGTCCGCTTCGAATTCACGCAACGCGATCTCGATCGCATCTGGAACCTCTGCGTCCTGCTGTTCGCCGCGTCAGGCGTGGTCGCGTTCGCGCTCAGCGACGGATTCGACGCCTTGAGCGGGGTGATGACGGACAACACGCCCGCGCGACGCCTCGAAGTTTTTACTCATGGCGCCACCTCCGCCGTCCGGTTCCTGCAATACAGTCCCGCCACCCTGCTGCCCATCGTGCTCGCGCAAGCCTTCGCGCGACAGGAACGATTTCCATGGAGCACGTTTTCCTCTCTCCTGCGCCAGCGCCGGCGCGCGGCTGCCGAGCACACGACCGCCCAGGCCTCCGGCGAGCCCGGGTTGAACATCAGCTATCCCTTCCTCGGCCTCGTGCTGTTCGCCGCCACGTTGTCGCGGGAAACGAGTCCCTGGTTCCTGGTTGGCCTCGCCGTCCTGCTGGGCTGGGCTCTGGAACGCAATCGTCCGCGCACGTTCAGCCTGACCGCCTGGGTCGCAACCTTGATCTGCGCCCTGGCCCTCGGCGTGGCTGGCGTCTTCGGCCTGCTGCAATTGCAGGGCCTGCTGCGCAGTCTCGACGGCGCGATCATGGCCAGGCTCGGGGCCGGCAACAATTTCGATCCCAAAGGCACCTGGACGCGGATGGGGTCAATCGGGGGCATGAAACAGTCCGGACAGATCGTCCTTCGCGTCGAGGCGGAGGGCAACCCGCCGCCGCTCCTGCGCGAAGCCAGCTACGATCAATTCAAGGCTCCCGTCTGGGGCTCGTCCAAACGCCACTTCGAACGCGCTCTGCCCGACACCGTGGACTCCAGCTGGCCCCTGGTTCCACGCGCCCAAGGCACCTCCACGGTCACCATCTCCACCTTCCTTCCCGGCGGCAAAGGGGTTCTCGCCCTTCCCGCCGGCTCGGTTCGCCTAACGGATCTTCCAGTCTTCCTCCTGCAAACAAACGGCCACGGCACGGTCCAAATCGAGGAAGGCCCGGGCTTCGCCCGTTTCCAGGCCCGCTTTCGCGACGGGCCGTCGTTCGATCTCCCGCCGGGACCCGAAGATCGCCTCGTGCCCGCGGAGGAAGCCGCGGTGATTCGAGACCTCGCGGCCACCCTGCGACTCGATCCGGAACGTCCCGCGCGGTCCGTCGAAATCGTCCGCCATCATTTCGCCGGGCATTTTGACTACACCACCTGGTTGAGCGAAGCGCATCGGGCCCGTTCCAATCGCACCGCCCTCGCGGCTTTCCTGCTCGAGACGCACTCCGGCCATTGCGAGTATTTCGCCACCGCCACCACCCTGCTCCTGCGCGCCGCCGGAATCCCGGCGCGTTACGCCGTTGGCTTCGCCGTGCAGGAAAAAAAGGGGTCGCATCACATCGTCCGCAATCGCGACGCCCACGCCTGGACTCTCGCCTGGTTCGACGGCCGCTGGCACGACATCGACACCACGCCGGGCACCTGGGTGGGCACCGAAGCCCGCCGCGCCCCGTTCTGGGAACCGCTCTACGATCTTTTTTCCCGAGCCTGGTTCGAGTTCTCCCGCTGGCGCTGGAGCCGCTCGGACTGGAAACAACACCTCGTCTGGCTCGTCATCCCGCTGGTCGGTTTCGCCGGCTTCCGCCTCCTGCACCAAAAACAGTGGCGCCGTTTCCGCGCCAACCCCGGACCGGCGCGCAGTGCTGCGGAGCCACCGGGCCGCGACTCGGAACTCTACGAGATCGAACGGCGGCTGCGGGGGCTCGGCTTGGAACGTGAGCCGGGAGAAACGATGGCCTCGTGGCTGCATCGGGCCAGCCGGCATCCGCTCCAGCCAATCACCCCGGAGCAAAGTGAGGAGCTCCGAAATCTCCACTATCAGCTGCGCTTCGATCCATCGGGCCTCGCCGCCCCACAACGCGCCCGGCTAAAATCTGTCACCGATCAAATCAGGATTCGCTATCGCTGATGAACCCAGATGCACGCCGGGTCTAGGTCGCCGGGACGAAACGCTGGAACAACAGCGCGAGGACGAAGAACCCGGCGAAGAGCAGTCCGATGCCGGGCTCCCCGGTCCAGACCGCGAGCAGGTCAATCAAGGGAATGCCGGCCAGCAAGCCGCCCACGGTGCGGCCAATGTTTCGCTGAGGCGACCACAGCGAAAACTTCAAACACCGCAGAATCCAGATGGTGATCAGCGCGGACAGAATCGCCGAGCGCAGCATGTTAAAAGGCTGGTTGACGATGTAGGCGAGCACCAACGGGGCGGCGAGGAACACGCAAGGCCAGTAGCGCAGTGGTCCGGGCAGGCTTTCGCGCCGGGCCAGATAGCTCAGGCCGACGATGTAACAGCCCAGAACCAACGCGGCCCAGATCGCGTGATTGAATCGCCCGCCCGCAATCCCCTGCGCGCCGGTCGACGCGGCCGCGAGCACCAGCAAAACGCGGCAACCCGCCATGATCACCGGCGAGAACGCGAACATCTTGTGCACGATGTCGTAGATCAGAATGAACAACGCCAACAGCAGCGCATAGATCATCGTCACCGTGGAAAAGAGAAAAAAGCAAAGCGCCCCCGCGCCCAGCATCGTGAAGCCGATGCCCCAGACGGTCTCAAGCCGGATTTCACCGCGGGGGATCGGACGCTCCGGCCGGTGCTGACGATCGAACTGCACGTCGAACGCGTCGTTCAGATACATCCCTCCGGTATAAAGCAACGTGGCCCCGGCGCAGACAGCGCCAAGGTCCATCCACGCTCGGCCGCCGCCCAGCAACCAGCCCGCCACGCAATTGGACCACACGGTGGGGAGATTCGAACATCGCCCCAGCTTCAAATGCGTTTGCAGCCATCGTTGCGCTTCCGTCATCGGCCAAGACGAATCGCCGAGCCCGCCCACCGACGCAATCCAATTCCGTCTGTTGCGCGGAATGCGGGCGACACTCACGAGCACCGGCTCCGAACCCGTAACGCCCGCGTCCCTGCGGCCGTTGGCGATGCATCCTGGCTTCGCCTCCTTGGCTCCAAATCGGTGCCGACGAGCGGGGCGGCAGAGATGCCGCCTTCACCGGCACGCCGGATGACTGCCTTACCAAAGGGTGCCTCCTACCTGTTCACGGACGCAGGACGCAGCCCCGGAAAACGAACCGCCCGGTCACACGACCGGGCGGTTCTCTGAACGCCGACCCAAAACTTAATCCCGCACGAGCCGATCAATCTTCCGTCAGCACCTCAACGTCCGGACACGGCACCACACGATAGAACCGGCGCGGCCAGTCACCGGCGTCCGGATCCACAAAGTGAACCGCATCGTCGTCCAGCGCGTTGCTACCGACCGACTCCCACTTCACCAGATCCTCGGAAACCTCGACCCGATAGCAGAGCAGTCCGTCCGGGCCACGGCGCAGGTGAAAGTCGCGCCCGGGCAACGCGCAAGTGTCCGGTCGCGGACAATCATTGTCCAGGATGAGCGCCCCAGCCGCGTGCGCCCGACCCAAGGTATAGAGCGCCGATTCCTGCAGCCGCAGGATCACGGTTTCGAAGCGTTCGTTCAACCGATCGTCCACCGGCGCGATCGGCACCCGAATCGTCTGGCGACCGGCCGGAATGGTCACCTCGGTGGGGATCCGCGCGTAGTCCACGCCGTTCGAAGCCGTGCCCCGCACGGTAAACCGCACGGTCAACGACTCGTTCGTTCCACCCGTCCGCCGAATCCGGAACATCGCCGGGTTCTCCGGCGTTCCCTCCCGCGCCAAGGGATCCACCGCGAAGATCGTGACCACCGGCAGGCCCGCAGCCGCCGCCACCTCAATCGTCACCGGGCCCGAGACCGCGCTCGACCCCTGATTGTCCGTCGCCCGCGCCGTCAGTACATATCGACCCGCGGGAACATTGGTCCAGGTCAGCGCGAACCGCTGCAACTCGCCCGGCGGCGGCGCCTGGATGAACACAATCCGGTCTTCGCCAATCTTCCGGTTGTTGGCGTAAAACTCCACCAGCCCAATCCAGCCGTCGGGATCCACCGCCTGAACCACAATCGGAATGTTCGCCCCGGCCCGGAATTGGTCCCCGTTCCCGGGCTCAACAATCGCCACACGCGGCAGGGCTTCGTCGTTGTCCCGCAACCGCACCAGCGCGCTGTCCAACGCCCCAATCGAGTAACAACCGCGCGGCAAACCCGCCGGGTCCACCTCGGCACACGGCGCCAAGCCCAGCTTGACCACAACCGTCTCCGTGCCTTCCACCAGTTGGTCGTCGATCGGATCGACTACGATGTCCGCCGACCACGCGCCTGCCGGAATGACGACCACTCCTTCCAGGCGACGGTAATCGACGCTGTTCGAGGCCGTCCCCGAAATCTCGTACCGCACCCGCAGGTCGGCGTTGGTCGAACAGGTGCGGCTCACACGGAAGCGCCCTTGATCCGGCGGGATCGCCAGCAGCGGGCTCTGTTCGGTCGCCACCGGATCATAGGCCTCAACGCTCACGACCGGAATCAGGCAGGGCTCAACGACCTTGATCAGCACCGGAGCCGACCGACCGATTGCCCCGCCGCTGTCCGTCGCCTGCGAGGTGAGTTCAAACAGCCCGGACGGCACGTTGGACCAAACCATCGAAAACCGCTGCGTCTGGCCCGGCGGCGGCGCCACCAGGAAGATCTGCTGGTCGCGACCGATCAACCGGCCGTTGGCGTAGAACTCCACTTCGCTGACATACCCATCGGGGTCGACGACCTGCGCCACGATTTCGACGTCGGTCCCGGGCCGGAAGAGTTGCTCGTTCTCCGGCCGAACGAGCTCGACCTTGGGCGGCTGGTTTTTCGCGTCGTTGTCGCGGATGAACGCCACCGCGCGCGCCGGATCGCCCACCTGATAGCAGGCCGGCGACGGCGGAAAGATCGCCGGACAGGCTATCGGGACCAGTTCCGCCACCACCGTCTCCGTGCCCTCAACCAGACCGTCCTCGTACGGCATCACCACCACCGACGCGCGCAACTGGCCGGCCGGGATGGTGACCAACCCATTCAATGCTGCATAGTCCACGCCGTTCGACGCCGAACCGCTCAGCCGATAGTGAACGGTCAGGTCATGGTTCGTGCCGGAGTCACGTTTGATCGTGAAGATGGCGACATCCGGCCGCACGATGGGCGGTCCGATGATCACGCCACCGTCCGCCGCGTTCACGGCCAACGGATCGATGATGAAGGCACTCTCGCTGGCATAGGCATCGGTCGCTTCAATCGTCACGACAGGCAGGCTGAAGTCTTCCACGACCCGCACCCGGACGGGTTCGCTCCAGCTGGTCGCGCCGCGATTGTCGGTCGCGCGCGCCCGGAGCGCGTAGGCGCCGGCGGGCACATTTTCCCAAACGAACCGGAACAGCTGGTCGGGCGGCAAAATCGGATCGATGCCAATGACTGCGCCGTCAGCGGCGATCGGGATGGTGTTGCTCGCCACGCCGATCCGGACGTCGCCGGCGAAGAACTCAACGTGGCGAACCCAGCCGTCGGCATCGCCCGCCGCGGCCACCAAGCCAATAAGCGCAGGAGCGTTGAACACTCCGCCCTCTTCGGGACGCACCAAAGCCACGCGCGGCGGCAGATTGGTATTCGCCACTTCGTTGTCCTTCAGCGCTGCGCGCGCCTGATTTTCAGCCCCGACCAGATAACAATCCGGCGGCGGCGGGAAGATGGCGATGCAGACCGGCGGTTCGATCGTGATGCCCACCGATTCCGTGCCTTCGACCAGGCGATCGTCTATCGGCTCCACGACGATCCGCGCCGCTTCCGCCCCGGCGGGAATGCGGACCTCGCCCGGCAGCAGTCGGTAATCGACTCCGTTGATCGCCGTGCCCGCCACGCTGTAATGAACGATCAGATCGCGATCGACCGGGCCGGTTCGTTTCACGGCAAAGACCGCCGGGTTGGGCACGGTGCCCGCCGTTGTCTCCGCCGCCTCGGCATCGACTGCGCCCACGCTGACCACCGGTCGCACGGTCACGTCCGCCACGGTGATCTCCACCGGCTGCGATCGGCCATGCGCACCGTCATCGTCCGTCGCCACCGCGGTGAGCACATACCGACCCGGGCCCACGGCAGGCCATTTAAGCGCATACAACGGCCGATTGGTGGTCACGCTCCGCCAGTCGTTGGTCACCCGGCCGAGGCTGTTCAATCCTTCAAAAAACTCCACCGTCACCACCCGCCCGTCGGCGTCGCGCGCCTGCGCAACGATTTCCACGTCCGCCGGGGCGAGGAACACGCTGCCACCCAGCGGTCGGACAATTTCGACCCCCGGCGCTTCGTTGACCGGATCGTTGTCATTAATCACCGCCCGGGCCGCAGCATCGCTGCCCACTTGATAGCACTCCGGCGGCGGCGGGAAGATCGCCGCGCACGGCGGCGGCACCACGGTGAGCACGACTGTCTCCGGCCCTTCCACCAGTCGATCCGCCCTGGGCGCCACGACGATTTCCGCCGTCCGCGCACCAGGCAGAAAGGTCACGGTCTGCGACAGCTCCCGGTAATCCACCCCATTCCGCGCCGTGCCATCAATCTGGTAAAACACGCTCAACGGCAGATCCGTCCGACCCGTTCGATGCACCGTGAAGGTCGCCGTATCGAGAAACGCCGCGTCGTTCGGCTCGGTCGCAACCGGATCCGTCGCCACAATGCTGATGAAAGTTTGCGGCGGGACGTCGAGCACCTGGATCGGCACAGGTTCGGACCGCACGGATTCACCGGCGTTGTCGGTGGCCACCGCGGTCAAAACGTGGGCCCCAGGCGGCACGTTGCTCCACGACAGGAAAAACAGATCCAAAGGCCCGATCACAATTCCAGCAACCCCTCCTGCCGGATCCGGAACGAGATCGGGAAACAACACCGGATCCATCGCCACCGCCGGATTCGCATTCAATCCGTCGACGCCCGGCAATGGCACCGGCTCAACCACGATCGGACGCGGACGCGCAATCCCCAGGCTGCGGCCGTCGGCGAAGAACTCCACCGAAACCACCCGCCCATCCGGGTCCGACGCCCGGGCCACCAATCGCAAATCGGATTCAGCCGGAAGGATGGCGCCATCCGGGGGATTGGTGATCTGGACCAAGGGCGCCCGGTTGGTCGACGCCTGCTCGTTGTCTTCGATGTGCCCCACCGCGAAGCTCGGCCAGCACACCAGATACGGCGGCGGCCAAACCATCGGCTGGGACAGGAAAATCGCCACAGTCTCGCCTCCTTCCACCTGCGCGTCGTCCACCGGCTGCACTGTGATCGGCGCCGATGACGCCCTCGCCGGGATCGTGACTTCGCCGCTCAACGCGGCGTAGTCCACTCCGTTGCTGGCCGATCCCGTCACCCAATACCTCACCGTCAGGGCAGCGTCGGTCGGTCCATCGCGGTAAACCGTGAACGTCGCCGAATCGAGCCCCGACTCCGTCGCACACGGGTCGGTCGCCAAGATGTGAACCACGGGCACCGAAGGATCCGCTGCCCACGCGTTGCGCCCGAGTAACGTCAGCCCAATCCACAGGCAGACCCGAAGACCAATCCAAAGTGAGTTTCGCATAGCCACAGTAAGGGTTCGCATAGTTAGAGTCGCGCCTCTCTCTGCTAACGCCATGCCAAGGCGCCGAAACACCATCCCCCCGCAGTTTCCGCATGAAATCAGCGCCCGCATCTTCTCGTCGCTGCGGCACCGCGGTTTCGCTGGGTGTAATTCCCCAAGCAGGCCGGGGGCAAAGCCCCATTGCTCTTCCCGAACACCTCACGCCACTGGCGACCAGTTCCACACCATAAGTCGATCGCTCTCTCCCGGGCCAAACTCGACGGAAGGCCAGTCCATCTTCGCGTTCTCCGCGATCTCCGCAGTTTTTACCGGTCTTCTCCGTGGAATCAGCGTGTTCGTGACAATCTGACGGGAACCGACTAAACCTTCGCCCGTGCCTGACTCTGTTGCGGATACCTGGAAAAAACTGAGCTCGCCCCGACGACTATTTCTGATCGCCGGGCCGTGCGTGATCGAAAACGAACGGCTGTGCGAAGGCATAGCCCGCCGCCTGG
This sequence comes from Limisphaerales bacterium, assembly GCA_044230345.1. Classification (GTDB taxonomy): domain Bacteria; phylum Verrucomicrobiota; class Verrucomicrobiia; order Limisphaerales; family JADJPG01; genus JBGARF01. The sequence continues at coordinate 165,432 of JBGARF010000017.1, read as the reverse complement.
TCCAGGTCTGCGGCCGGCTGAAAATTCCCTACGTCTTCAAGGCCAGCTACGACAAAGCGAACCGCACCTCGGGACGTTCGTTCCGTGGCCCCGGGCTTGACGACGGCCTGGCCGTGCTGGCTCGCCTCCGGGAACGCTTCGGGGTTCCGGTGCTGACCGACGTGCACACCGAGGAACAAGCCCGAGCCGCCGGTGAAGTCGTCGACATTCTCCAAATCCCGGCGTTCCTCTGCCGACAAACGGATCTCATCGAGGCCGCGGTTCGCACCGGGAAAATCGTCAACCTTAAGAAGGGACAATTCCTTTCCCCGGCTGAAATGGCCCAGGTGGCCAAGAAGGCCGTCGAAGGCGGGGCCAAGCGTCTGATCCTAACCGAACGCGGGACGACGTTTGGGTACAACAATCTCGTGGCGGACATGCGAGCGATCGCCCAGCTACGGCGTCTCGACTGGCCGGTGGTCTTCGACGCCACGCATTCGGTGCAGCTGCCTGGGGGCGGCGGCGACCGCTCGGCGGGTCAACGTGAATTCGCCCCCGTCCTGGCCCGAGCCGCCGTGGCCGCCGGGGCCAGCGGCCTGTTCATCGAAACCCACCCCAATCCCGACGTAGCCCTCAGCGACGGCCCCAACATGATCCCGCTCGCCGATCTGCCGCGTCTGCTCGCGCAACTGGTCCAACTCCACCGCCTCGTCCAATCCTAAGTGACTCACTAACTCACTGACTCACTAACACACTAACTCGCTAACTACTGACCAATCCCATGCCTGCCGTCTCCCTGAATGCCCGCCTGCGCAAGGTCAAGCTGTTGCTCTGTGATGTGGACGGCGTCCTGACGGACACCACGGTGTTGATGGGCGACGGCCGGGAGTTCAAACGGTTCAACGTGCAGGACGGCATCGCCGTGCGCCTGCTGCAAGGCGAAGGCATCAAGGTGGGCTGGGTTTCCGCGCGACCATCCACAGCGACGCGACAACGCGCCGATGAACTCAAGATTGACTACCTGCACCAGGACAAGGGGCGCAAGGTGGACGCCATCGAAAATCTGCTCCAGACCGCCGGCTTGAGCTGGGCTGACACCTGCTACATGGGCGACGACATCGTCGACCTGGGCGCGTTGCGGCGGGCCGGAATGGCGGTGGCCGTGGCCAACGCGATTCCGGAGATCAAAAAGCTCGCGCACTACGTCACACGAAAGGAAGGCGGACAGGGCGCGATGCGTGAGGTGGCCACATTGATTTTGAAGGCGCAGGGGCATTGGCCGCGCCTGATCGCCGACTTTTCGAAATAGCCCGCACCCGCATCAATGGAAAAAGCCACGAGCGCCTCGCCGTTAAGACGATCGCCACCACAACCTCCTTCTCCTCTCAACGGGGAGAGGGCCGGGGTGAGGGGTGAGGCGGTTCCATCGTGTCTCCGCCGAATCCTTGTATTCCTTCTGCTCGTTGGCCTGATCTCGCTGGCGCCGGCGCAAATCAGCGCGCCGCGGGGCCGGCTGCTGAACATTCCCGAATACTATGAGCGCGCCGTCCAGAGCGGGATCCTGACCAATCAACTGAAAGCCCGCCTGACCATGCGCGAAGTGGACTACCGGCCGGGCCGCATCGTTTTTGGGCGGACGAATCAGCTCGAACAATACACGCCCGACGGCCGAACCAACGTGGTCGCGCGCGCCCCCGAGTGTTTCTTCAACGAGACCAACCGGCTCGCCTGGTCGACCGGCCGGCTCGACATCATCGCGCTGGACGGAAAATTCATCCTGACCGGACGCGAGGGTTTCGCGATCAACCTGACCAACACTGTCCTCATCGTTTCCAACCGGGTCCGCACCGTGCTGAAACAGAACTTGCTCAATCCATGAGACTCCTCGTTACGTTGGCGGTCCTCTCCCTGTTGCTGGGTTCGATCCGAGCCCATGGTGCCCCCGCAGTCCCGCCCGCCGGCGCGGTCTCGACCTCCACCAATACCATCATCACCAACTTGCGCGGCGCCGTCTGGCAACCGACCAACGCCGTCTTTTACGGCTCGGTGCGGGTCTTCGATCCGCAGCTTTACCTCGAGTGCGACCAACTCAACGTTTATTTCCCTTCCAACAGCGCCGCCGGATCGCTCAAGGCCGGCGCCACCCCGAGCCTCGGCAGCATCAGCAGCATCGTCGCCCAATCCAACCTCCTCATGATGCTCCGCGGCGCCACCATCATCGGCGACCGGGCCACCTACTCCGCCGCCAGCGACCTCATCCATGTCACCGGCGACATCGTGGTGATCGAAACCGAGAGCGGCTACGCCTACGGCACCAATTTCATTTTCAACCGACTGAACATGGAGCTCCAGGCCATCGGCGCCAGCACGCTCGAAAGCAAGCCCGGCGTCAGCCTGATGGACGGCACCAACGGGTTCGGCATCCCGTCCGCCGTCCCGGCCAACCGCCCGAAACGAAACCCGGCCGGCACACGTCCCACCCCCTGACGGTCGCCTCTCCTTTACCGCATGAGCCTCCTTCGCACGGATCAACTCGTTAAACAGTATCGGAAACGCCGGGTCGTCGACGGCGTGTCCATCACGGTTGAGGCCGGCGAAGTGGTCGGCCTCCTCGGGCCCAACGGCGCCGGCAAGACGACGACGTTCAACATGGTCGTGGGCGTGGTCAAACCCGACGCCGGTGACGTGCTCTTCAAGGAACAGCCCGTGACCGCCAAGCCCATGCACCAGCGGGCCCGACTCGGCATGGGCTACCTCACGCAGGAACCCAGCGTGTTCCGCAAGCTCACGGTGGAGCAGAACATCCTCGCGATCCTCGAAACCTGTCGAATGGGACGGGCCGAACGACGCACCCGGCTGCAGTATCTGCTGGAGGAACTCGACCTCACCAGTCTCTCCCGAAGCATCGCCTACCAGCTCAGCGGCGGCGAAAAACGCCGGCTCGAAATCACCCGCGCCCTCGTCACGAGCCCTCAGCTGCTCATGCTCGACGAACCCTTCAGCGGCATCGACCCCATCGCCGTCTACGAAGTCCAAAAAATAATCCGCCGCCTCCGCGATCGCGGCCTTGGCATCCTCATCACGGATCACAATGTGCGCGAGACGCTCAAGCTCGTCGATCGCGCCTACCTCATTCATAAGGGCGGCGTGGTCTACGAAGGCACCGCCGATCAGCTCGTCAACGACCCCCGCGCCCGGGAGATCTACCTCGGCCCCGACTTCAACCTTTAGCCCGTTTTTCCGGTCAAGCCGCCTCTGCCGGCAACGCAGCGCCGCCACTCACTGACTCTCTGATTCATTGACTCACTGACTCCGCCTATGCCCTCACTGGAACCTCCTGACTCATTCCATCTGAATGCGGCCATGGGCTGGCTGGAGTTGGGTAACCCGACCGAAGCGGGCGAGGAACTCGCGCGCATCCGCACGGAGCTGCTCGATCATCCCGATGTCCTGGAAGTGCGCTGGGACGTTTGCGCGGCAACCCACAGCTGGGAGGCGGGCCTGCTCGTGGCCGAAAAGCTGGTCGAAATCGCCCCGGACCGGGCGTCAGGCTGGCTTCACCGGGCGTATGCCCTTCGACGCACCTCGGGTGGAGGCTTGCCCGCCGCCTGGGACGTGCTCCTCCCGGTCCACCAATTGTTTCCCAAGATGCCGCTTGTCTCCTACAACCTCGCTTGTTACGCCGCGCAGCTGGGACGCCTCGACGAAGCTTGGGATTGGCTGCACAAGGCCATGGAAGCGGCCGGCGACGTGGCGACCATCAAGTCCATGGCGCTCCGCGACACCGATCTGGAACCGCTGCGCGAACGTATCCAGTCGCTCTGACCCGCATATTTCACGCTCAGGTAGGGCGCGCACTCCGAGCGCGCCGCGAAAACACAATGAAGATGGTCTTCGGCGGCAGGCGACGGAGCGCCCGCCCTACCTGCCGGGTTTCGTCCAAAGTGTCTGCGTTTTGAGCTCACCATGAAATCTCCGGGCTATGCCGGAACCATTCAGTTTTAAAAATAGAGCGCACCGTCTCGTGGAAATGTGGGGATCGCCGGCCGGAATGGACTTCATGACCGCAGATGCACTCTGAATTTCGCAGATAAAAAGGGCGCCCTCATCGCCACCGCCCCACTACCTCGGAGGACCAGCGCCTGTTCTCCCCCCCGCCTTCATCTGCGTCCATCCGCGTGCAACTGCGGTCCCCCGACGACTGACCATCACCTGCCGCAAACGGTTCGAAACGCCTGCCGACGTTCCGAGGTGCATCTCACTTCCCTCACTTCCCTCACTTCCCTCACTTCCCTCACTTCCCTCACTTCCCTCACTTCCCTCACTTCCCTCACTTCCCTCACTTCCCTCACTTCCCTCAACAATTCCTTTCGATGAAATCGGCGCCTCGCTCGTCTACAAAGCCGTGATATTCGTTCGTCTGCCAGTGCCTTTCATATTTCGGGCAATCAGCCCAAGTCTGGTCCTTGGGCTTGCGATCGCCGCCAGCGCCGCGGCGGCCTCCGTGACGCCCCGTGCGCTCGACGCCGCCAAGCCGCGCCGCAACGCACCCGCCCTCGCGTCCTACGAGGAAAAAATCGTCCCCCTGCTTTCGAAGTATTGCTACGACTGCCATGGACGGGGCAAGCGCAAGGGCGACTTCGCCCTCGACACCTACCGCGACCTGAACGCCGTCACCGCCGACCCGCACGCCTGGGAGAAGGTGATGCAAAATCTCCGCAGCGAGACCATGCCGCCGGCCAAGAAGCCCAAGCCGACTCCGGCCGAGAACAAGCTGATCGCCGACTGGATCGAACAGGCCGTGTTCCACTGCGATTGCGACAATCCTGATCCCGGCCGCGTCACTGTCCGCCGCCTCAACCGCGCCGAATACAACAACACCATCCGGGATCTTGTCGGGGTCGATTTCCATCCGGCCGATGATTTCCCGGCCGACGACTCCGGCTACGGATTCGACAACATCGGCGATGTCCTCTCCGTTCCGCCCATCTTGCTGGAGAAATATCTGGCTGCCGCGGAGGCAGTGCTGGAGAAGGCCATCGTGACGGAGGATCCAGCCACACAGCGGCGCAAGCGATTTGCGGCGGACGCATTGCCGGGAACCGCGCCGGGCGATCCGCTCGAAAACGGCACGCGCATGTTGGCCCGCGAAGGCGACATTCACGTCGACTTTAACTTCGCCCGCCCGGGCGAATACGCGCTTCGAGCCCGGGCTTACGGCCAGCAAGCCGGCAATCAACCCACCCGCATGCGGTTCACCCTGGGCACCAATGCGCTCACAACCTTTGACGTGCTCGCCACGGATTCAGGCGCCACCAACTGCGAGGTGCGCCTTCGCGTGACCGCCGGCACCAACCGGTTTTCCGCCGCTTACATCAACAATTTTGTGGATCGCAAAAAGGGGCTCGACCGCAACTTGTTCATCGAGTTTTTGGAAATCGAAGGCCCGCTCGACGTGCCGCCCGATCCGCTGCCCGCCAGTCATGCGCGCATCTTCTTTCGCGGCCCAGGCGCCACCAACGACGACGCCTACGCGTCGGCCGTTCTGGAGCGGTTCGTTTCCCGGGCCTATCGACGACCGGCCCGGGCGGAGGAAGTCGCCCGGCTCGCTGGATTTGCCCGCCAGGCGCGGCAGCAGGGAGAGTCATTCCCCCGGAGCATCCAGCTCGCGCTGAGTGCAGTGCTGGTTTCCCCGCACTTTCTCTTTCGTGGGGAGATCCACCCCGAACCCGGCAACCCCCGCGCCGCGTATCGCCTCGACGAATTCGCTCTGGCGTCGCGCCTTTCCTACTTTCTTTGGAGCAGCCTGCCCGACGACGAACTGTTCGCGCTCGCCGCCCAAGGCAAGCTCCGGCGCCAACTCGACCGACAGGTCAGGCGCATGTTGAACGACCAAAAATCCCGGGCCTTGGTCGACAACTTTGCCGGCCAATGGCTGCAGTTGCGCAACATGCGCATCGCCACGCCCGACGCCAAGACGTTTCCCGGTTTTGACGAACCCCTGCGCGACTCGATGGTGCGCGAGACCGAGACGTTCTTCGAGTATCTCCTCCGCAACAATCGCAGCGTGCTCGAGTTCCTCGACGCCGACTACACCTTCGTCAACGATCGCCTCGCCCGCCACTACGGTCTGAAGGGCGTGCGCGGGGATGCCTTCCAGAAGGTCAGCCTGCGTGGCACCGGGCGCTCCGGCGTCCTGACTCACGCCAGCCTGTTGACCCTGACCTCCAATCCCACCCGCACCTCGCCGGTCAAACGCGGCAAATATGTGCTCGAAAACATTCTGGGTACACCGCCGCCGCCACCACCACCCGACGTCCCGGAACTCAAGGAAGTCAAACTCGTCGGCACCCTCCGCCAACGCATGGACCAGCACCGCGAAAACCCCATGTGCGCCTCATGCCACGACCGGATGGATCCCATCGGATTCGGCCTCGAAAATTTCGACGGCATCGGCGCTTGGCGCGAGTCCGAGGATAAATTCCCCATCGACCCCGCAGGTCAGCTTGCCTCGGGCGAATCCTTCAGCGGCGCGGCCGACTTCACTCGCATTTTGGCGAAAGAAAAGCGCGACGAATTCGCCCGCTGCCTCGCCCGCAAGATGCTCACCTACGCGCTCGGACGCGGTCTCGAGTTTTACGACAAATGCGCCGTCGACCAGGTCACGCGCGACTTGCGCCGGGGCGGCTACAAGTTTTCCGCCCTCATCCAGGCCGTCGTCGACAGCGTCCCGTTCCAAGAACGCCGCGGCGAAACTTCGGCCAATTAAAACACGCGGTTTTCCCGGTGGCCGGTGCGGACTCATCTGTTTCTTCGCTTCACTCAGCGTTTACCTCCCTGCGTACCGGTTACCATCCGTCCGATTCGCAGTCAGCTGAGCGATCGAGAAAACGCAGGGGCGCAAAGGCGCAACGACGCAAAGAACGCGACGGAGCGGATACGATGGAATGGCCAGCTGAATACGGGCGCCTCGCCAGAGGGCAGAAGCGATTTAACCCGTTCTTCGTGATCACAACCCCGTTTTGAGCCTGCTCGCGGCGGCTGAGCGAAAAATCAAGAGCAAGAGCAAGAGCAAGAGCAAGAGCAAGAGCAAGAGCCGACTCGCCGATCCCCGCATCAAGGGCTCGCCCGCCTACCTCGAGTGCCGCAACAGGAAGTCGATCACCGAGACATTCGCGTCGAACCCAAAACCGTCCGCCGCGTCCGGCCACAGGTGCGGCATGGTATCCACCCGGACCAGCACCACCTCGGTGGTTCCCGCACAATTCGGAAACCGCTGGTTGAGGCCATATCCCGTCACCGTTGTCACCGGAGCCAAGACGCACGCACTGCCCGCCGTCCAGTAAGCGACATCGTCCGCGGCAGACCGACAGAGCACGCCGTCGACGTTCACTCCGCCATTATACGGCCGCTTCGGATCGGCTGTCCCGCGGACCATCATCACCGCCATCGCTTCCAGCGGCGCCGGCGGGGCGAGGATTGCTCCGGTCACCGGATCGTTCCAGCCGGTCTGCGTGCAAACGGGCGCGATGGCCGCCACCACCCCGGGTTGGGTCGCGGCGAAAAAATGCGCGAACGCTCCGCCGCTGGAGAATCCCGTCAGATAGACCCGCGTCCGATCGACGTTCAGCTTCGTGGTCAGACGCTCAATGAGGTTGGTCAGGAACGCGCGATCATCCACCACGTAGTCGAACGGCTTGTTCATCCAGAGGGTTTCCTGCGATACCGGATGGTCCAAGGCCTCCGGCAGCACCAGGATCACACCTTCCGCATTACACTTCGCAAACAACGCCGGGTGCTCGTCCGCAAAAGTTGCCATCGTCTGTCCGCCGCCGTGCAACGCAAAAACCAGCGGCGTCGCCACCGCTGGATTGTAGTTCTGCGGCACCTGAATCCGATAGAGCCGGCTGTAATCCTGATCGCAAAGGCGCCCATCCGAACGACCCGGCACCGACGCAGGCAATGGATCGTCCACCGCCCCGGACGCATCGCACCGGCAATGCCGCAGGAAGAACCCCAAAGCCTCCGCGCTGGCGTCGAAGCCCACGTTGTCCTGCGCCTCCGGCCATTGATGACCTCCATCCGACAGGGTCACGAACAGCACCTCGGTCCCCGGGATACACGTGAGTTGATAGTGCTCCCGGATCACCACATTCGTCACCGGCGCGTTAAAGGCCGGATACGGCCCCGCACAGCTGTCCGCAAAGACGCGCTGCACACGATTGGTGACCACACGATTGGTCGAGAGGACCGGCGGCGGAACGCACGCGTTGGCGTTGGTCCAGTGCGCCACCGAAGCAAAGGCGGCGGGCTGCAGGGCGCCATCCTCGTTGACCCCGCCCCAGAACGGACGCTTGCAATCATTGGTCGCGTTTACGATCAGGATCGACCGAGGCTCGGCCGGCGGCTCCTGATAGCGCAATACGCCCGGCGTTCCGAATTCCCCGGCAATCGCCGAGCCCACGGCGGCAAACGCCGCAAAGACGTTGGTCGTGGCCGCCCCCAGCCGATGCACCATCTGCCCACCGTTCGAAAAGCCGCCCGCGTAAACCCTCTTGCGGTCGATGTTCAACGACGCATCCAGCGAATCAATCAACGCCAGCAGAAAGCCCACGTCGTCGACCGGATCAGTCGGCGTCGGACTCAGAATATTCCAGCCGGTGCCACGGCTGTCGCGAGTCGCGTCCGGGAAAACCAAAATCACTCCCTGCGCGTTCGCCGTTCGGGCCATCGACGACAGGTTGCCCGCAAACTCGTCTGCGGTCTGATTGTGTCCGTGCAGCATCAACACCAGCGGCGCGGACGTCGAAGCCGAGTAGTTTGTCGGAACGTTCAGCCGATAAGTGCGCGTCACCCCGCCGTGGACGAAGGTTCGATTGGCATAAACTCCCGGCGCAACCGGCACCGGCGAGTTTGTCAATGGCCGGCTGACCAGACGAAAAAACTGGAGCGGCGGCACCAACGCCGTCTGCCACGACATCAAGCCGCCCACCGCCGGCGCCGCCAGCGGAGGCGTCAACACCGACCAGCTCTGAAAATTGCGCGTCGATTCAATCTGGTAAAACTCCCCGGCACATCCCGTCCAACTCAACTCCACCATGCTGTTGGTCAGCATTTGGATCGACAGCCGCGGGGCCGGACAAACGACAGGTCCACCTGCCAGTCCCACCGTCAACCGAACGCGACCCGGGTCCCGACCGATCACCACACCCGGCACCGTCACCAAACCGTCGGCTCCCACCACGCGCATCCCGTTGGTCAAAAGCGCGCCCGAGGCCGCCACTTCGAGCCGCCACTCCACAGCCGCGCCCTCCGGCGGAAGAAACCGCTGCGGCCGTCGGATGGCCACATCGCAAACCCGCGCGGGATCCGGGCAGGCTTCCACCGGATTAAACGCCGAGCCGGCTCCCACCAAATACAACACCGCAGACCAGTTGGTCGGCGTATCCACCACAACCGTTTCCCAGTCGAAGTAGCCTCCCCATGTGCCGCGCTTGTCTCCCGTCCACGGCGGAAGGCACTCCGTGGTCGTCACCAGCCCGTCATACGGACGGTTGTCTTCATAGTAAGACGTGTTGTTGGTGTAGACCACTGAACCCACATCGCCATGACCGCCACGGGCGGCGCAGTTGAAAAAGGCCGGATACGACTGATCCGCCCGATACCGAATTTGGTTCGTGGCATCGTCCCGACGAAACTGGGTCGCCAAGGTCGGCACCCACAGATCGCCGATGCCCCATGAACCGGAGAGGTTGACCGTCCGATTGGCACCGCAGTTGTTGGGACGGGCAACATCATTGCTCAACGTCTGGAACGTCCACGTGTCCATGCCGTGACGACGTAGATCCCAGAAGAGCGCCGCCCCCAGACCCATGGCGTCGAGCTGACGATAGATCGCGCCGACGTCGGCGACGGCGTCCTGGTCATCATCGAGCACCCAGTTCTCCTCTCGTTTGCCGTGAAACAGGCGCGTAAACGGCAGATCCCGCACCGGGCTGTAGCTGGCCGTATACTGGTGAATCGCAGTCGACCGCACAAGCTGGCCGGACCGATTGGTTAGGAGCATAGGCAGGTTCTGCTCGCGGGTCCCGACCAGGCGGGCGTCCCCCGCCGGGAACTGGCCGATGGCCGGGTTGTAGAGCTCCACGCTGGCGAACCGTTCCGGGCTGGCGTGGGACCAAAGCAACGACCCCTTCGCGCCTCCGCTGTGCCCGACCAAAGCCACGCGATTGGAGTCCACGTTCTTGTGTGTGTAGAGCCAGTCCAGCGTCCAGTTCAGGCGATACAACGGGTAGGGAACGATCACTTCGTTCGATCCTGGCAAATGCTCCGGCGGCGTCACGAGGATCGTCCCCACCGCGTGATTGAAGAACGGATCGAACGACGGCGCATAGCCGGTGCTGATGATACTCTCGGCGTCGACCGCGCCGTTCTTGACGCTGTGAAAGCGATCTTCCACCGCGATGAGCAACTCACCCGACGGGCTCAGCCCGATGCTGTTGAATCCGCTGTTTCCCGGCAGCCACATTTTCGCCTGCCCATCACCCGAATGAATCGCCACACAGGCCGGAACATCGCGCGTCGGCAAGCCACCCGTGCGCGGCTCGGTCACGGAAAAATTATGGGGCAATCCCCGCCGTGCACCGTTTTCCATCACTGGATAATCCGGCCGGCCCGCGCCGACGTTCGTGTCGCCATCCGCCCACATCGTCCACCATTCAACCGGGTAGCCATCATTGGTGCCGCGCATTTGGAAATGACATGTCGGCGGATCGGCCAGGCTATAGACGGCGTTGGTCAGCGGCACACGCCAGACCGGGGGCACATTGGTCAGACCAAAGGGACGCACCGCATAGTGCCCGGCAAAATTCGAACGGACCGTATGCACGAACAAACCTTCGTTCGTCGCCAGCACTCGGGAACCACCGGCCCCGTCCGGGATGCGAAAGCCGGTCGGGCGCGCACCAAATGACGCCCGGATGTTGTCCTTCAAAATCGCCCCAGCCCATTCGGCTTCAAACAATCGGCCAACCAACGTGGCCGTGGTCGTGTTGGTCACTGGATTCGGGCTCCAATAAATCGCATAGGTCGCCGGCAGGCAGTTCGAGATCACGGTGGGAATGCCATTCGACAAGACCGCGGTGATCGTCGGCACGCAGTTGGTCAGCACTGCCTCCTGCACATCCCAAACCACCCACACTTGCCCGTTGGCATAGTGGGCACGGACGGACTGTGCGACACCGACCGAACGCCCGGCCAGGCCTGTCACGAGCAACAGGACTGTAACCCAGGCGAACCGTAGCCGGCCGGGCAGGAAACACTGGCGCATAAATAGAATAGAACGGGTGATGGTCATGAGCATGAATTTGCTCTGTGTGCAGCACCGGAGACGCAACGCCGAGGGCAGCGTTACACGGAGTCAACCGACCGATCGCCGGAAAACCTTCTCTTGCTCATGCTCTTAATCTTGCTCTTGCTCTCCCCCTCCCTCCCACGCGTCACTCCGCACTCAATCCTGTTTTTGCCGCCCTCCCATCATTCCGCCAATACGTCCCGGCGAAACACTTCGGATCAACCCCGTCAAAAGCGATACAACCTCGAAGAGAATCTCCTTGCCGCTTTCAACCCGGCCCAACTCACAGCGCCCCCGCGCCACCAGCACGTCGAGCGCCGCGGCGCATTCCAAGGCCGACCCACGCGCGATCTCGAAATAGCGGGAGCGATCCGCCGCCATCGACTTGCCGTTGCCTTCGGCGATATTCAGCGGCACTGAGGTCGCTGCTCGATCCAACTGATCTTAGACCGCTCCCTCAACCCCCGTCTCTTCAAACAACCGACCCACCCACCCCGTAAATTCAATTCCCCGTTGATAGGCGATCAGTTCTTCATGATCGAACCCCCTTTTGAGCTTGCTCATGGCGGCGGAGAGTAAAATCAAGAGCAAGAGCAAGAGCAAGAGCAAGAGCAAGAGCAAGAGCAAGAGCAAGAGCAAGAGCAAGAGCAAGAGCAAGAGCAAGAGCAAGAGCAAGAGCAAGAGCAAGAGCAAGAGCAAGAGTCAACCGACCGATCGTCCGAACACCTCCTCTTGCTCATGCTCTTAATCTTGCTCTTGCTCTCCCCCCGGCTCATCCCCACGCCAGCGTTGCCCCGCCACCGGCGGTTCCCCTAGTCTCTCACCACGGTCATGAAACTCTATGGCATCACGGGCGGCATCGGGATGGGCAAATCCGTTTCCGCCCGTCTCCTGGCGCAATGGGGCATCCCGGTGGTCGACACCGATGTGCTCGCCCGCCAGCTGGTCGAACCCGGCCAGCCGGCACTCCAGGAAATTGTCGCCGCCTTCGGACCGGAGATGCTCGACGATTCTGGAGCGCTCCACCGCTCCGCCCTGGCCACCGCCGTGTTCGCCGACGAAACGAAGCGCCGAAAGCTGGAAGGCATCCTGCACCCGCGCATCCGCGCCGCGTGGCAGGCGGATGTCGCTTCCTGGCGCCATGCCGGCCAAACGGCGGGAGCAGTCGTGATTCCCCTGCTCTTTGAAACCAACGCGGCCGGCGAATTTGACCACATCATCTGCGTCGCCTGTTTACCGGCCACCCAACGTCGTCGACTGGCTGAACGCGGCTGGACGAACACCGAAATGGATCGTCGCATCAACGCTCAACTGCCGACCCAACAAAAGATCGATCGCGCCCACCGGGTTATCTGGACCGAGCCGGACCTCGACGTGCATGCCGCACAACTCGCGCGAATTGTCGGTTACCCTCGACCATGAATCCTCGAACCATCCTTTACCCGCTGGCCGAAGTGAGAGTCTATCCCGACCTCCCTGCCCTCACGGTGGCCACGGCCGCAACGATCGTCGAACTTGGACACCTGGCATTGGCGCAGCACGGACGATTCAATCTGGCCCTGGCCGGGGGTTCGACTCCCCGTGGCGTTTACCGACATCTGGCCGAGCATTCCGCCTCTTCCCTGCCCTGGGACCAGGTGCATCTCTTCTTCGGCGACGAACGGCACGTCCCGCCGGATCACCCCGACAGCAATTATCGGATGACCCGCGAGTCGCTCCTGGCCAACCCCGCCCTCCGACCGCACGTCCATCGCATCGAATCCGAGCTCGAGCCCGGCCTCGCCGCCGACCGCTATGAAGTCGATTTACGCGCCCATTTCGATGTCCCGCCTCCCGCCCAGCCCAGCTTTGATCTCATCCTCCTCGGGATGGGCACGGACGGCCATACCGCATCGCTTTTCCCCGGCACGTCGGCCTTGCAGGTCACTGATCGAGTCGTGGTGGCCAACCGGGTGCCCCAACTCAACACCGACCGCATCACCCTGACGTTCCCCTGCCTCAATGCCGCGCGTCGCGTGCTGTTCCTAACGGCGGGCGCGGACAAGGCGGCCATGTTGGCCGATGTCCTGCGCGGAGATCCCGCGGGAACGACGTATCCGTCGCAATTGGTTCAACCTCATTCCGGCCGCGCCGTGTGGATGATCGACGAGGCGGCGGCGAAAAACCTAACGTGAGATAGACTCTCGAACCCACCTCATAAATCGGGAGGGGTTCAGGCCAGGCCTTAAACTTTCACGCCACGATACCCTTCACCAGATTCCCGGCGATGTCGGTCAGCCGATAGCGACGCCCCTGGAACTTGAAGGTGAGCTTCTCATGGTCGATGCCCAGCTGGTGCATCAAGGTCGCGTGAAAATCATGGACGTGGACCGGATCGCTTACGGCGTTGTAGGAAAAGTCGTCCGTTTCGCCGTAGCTCAGGCCCGGCTTGAAGCCGCCGCCCGCCATCCACATGGTGAAGCAACGTGGATGATGATCCCGGCCGTAGTCGTCCTTGGTCAGCTTGCCCTGGGAATAGGCCGTGCGCCCGAATTCGCCGCCCCAGACCACCACGGTGTCCTCCAGCAAACCCCGCGCTTTCAGGTCCGTGACCAGCGCCGCGCAGGCCTGATCCGTCTTGCCACATTCGTTTCGAATGCCCTTGGGCAAACCGCCATGATGATCCCAGCCCTGGTGATAAAGCTGGATGAAGCGGACGTTGCGTTCGGCCAACCGCCGGGCGAGCAAACAATTCGCCGCGAAGGTTCCCGGCTTGCGCGCGTCCGGCCCGTAAAGCTCGAACGTCGCCGCCGATTCCTTGGAGACATCCATCACGTCCGGAACCGACGTTTGCATGCGATAGGCCATTTCGTACTGGGCCACGCGCGAGCTGATTTCCGGATCTCCCAACGCGTCCGCCTGCAACTCATTCAACTCGGCCAGCCGGTCGAGCATTTGCCGACGGCTCTTTGCGGTGATGCCGGCGGGATTGTTCAAGTAGAGCACCGGATCCTGTCCGGACCGGAAGCTCACTCCCTGATGTAACGACGACAAAAAGCCATTGCCCCAGAGCCGCGAGTAGAGCGGTTGATCGCGGTTGGCATTGCGCGAGACCAACACGACGAAAGCCGGCAGGTTCTCATTGGCGCTGCCCAGACCGTAGCTCAGCCAGGCGCCGATCGACGGGCGCCCCGCCAATTGCGATCCCGTTTGCAGAAACGTGATGGCCGGGTCGTGATTGATCGCCTCGGTGTGCATCGATTTGATGAAGCACAAATCGTCCACGATCTTCGCCGTGTGCGGCAGCAGCTCGCTCACCCAGGCGCCGGACGTGCCATGCCGCTGAAATTTGAACGCGGACCCCGCGAGGGGCAGCGACGATTGATTGGCGGACATGCCGGTCAATCGCTGGCCCATGCGCACCGAGGCCGGCAGTTCCTGGCCGTTCATCTCGTTCAACCGCGGCTTGTAGTCGAACAGATCCATCTGCGCCGGCCCGCCGCTCATGAAGAGGTAAATGACGCGCTTCGCCCGCGGGGCAAAGTTCGGAAAATCCGGCAGGCCCTGATAAGGATTAACCGCCTGAACGCCCGCCGCCGAAGCTTCGCCCCGGAACAATCCCGCCAGCGCCACACCGCCGAGCCCGAGCGCGAATCGATTCAGGAACGCACGGCGACGCAGCACCGGTGATGAATTTTCGATATAGGTCATGGCCGGATCATCGTTTCACAATCGCTTCGTCAAAACTCATCACGGCATTCGCCACCGCCGCGTACGCGGCGGCCTCCGCCGGGTCCAAGGCCGCGTCGGGCGCCGACGCTCCCACGCGTCCGAGCGCCGCCACATTGTCCTGACTGTCGCGAAACAGACCGAGCTGCTCCTGATGCATGCGGCGGAGCACAGCCGCTTCCTTCGCCGTCGGACGGCGCCCCGTCAGCAGTCGGAAAAGAAAGACCAGCCGTTCGTCCCGGTTGGCGCCGCCTTCCCTCATCGCACGCTCACCCACCTTGCGCGCCGCCTCGACGAATTGCGGATCGTTCAACAGGACCAGGGCCTGCAACGGCGTGCTCGTCGCCTGACGCCGGACGACACAGGTATTCCGCTCCGCGGCATCAAACGTGATCATCGCCGGATGCGGCGCCGTCCGTTTCCAAAATGTATACAGGCTGCGTCGATACAAGGCCTCTCCCTTGTCGGGCTCGTATTTTGCGCCCGCCGTATCCTCCCACACGCCCTCCGGCTGATACGGCTTCACGCTGGGCCCGCCCACCTTGTTCACCAGCAACCCCGCCGCCGCCAACGCGCCATCGCGCAACATCTCGGCCGTCAACCGCACCCGCGGCCCGCGCGCCAGCAGCACATTCTCCGGATCCCGCGCCAACAACGCCGGCGTGCCCACCGACGACTGCCTATAGCTCGCCGAAGTGACCAGCATTTTGCAGAACGTCTTTAGATCCCAGCCCGTTTCGATGAAACGCCCGGCCAGCCAGTCGATCAAATCGGGATGTGACGGCAGCGCGCCCTGCTGGCCCAAATTCTCCGACGTCAGCACGAGCCCCCGGCCGAAGAACATCTGCCAGTAACGATTCACCATGACACGTGACGTCAGCGGTTGTTTCGGGCTGACCAGCCACTCGGCCAGACCGAGCCGGTTCTTGGGCCAGGCCGGGTCCATTGGCAGAATGGCTGCCGGCGTGTCCGGCTCCACCAGATCCCCGGGAGCATCGTACGCACCACGCCTCAGCACGGGAGTCGGCCGCACCATCGGCATGTCGCCGAGCGTCATGATCTCGGAGATGCGCCCGATGAACTCATTCTCCTTGTCCCGGGCCGCCTTCAACTCCGCGCGCAACTGACGCGACGGCTCGTCGGCCGTGGACAGGTAAAAATCCATCGCTTCCGCCTCGGAAGGATTGAGGAAGACCGAGCCGGCGGTCCCGATCACCCGCATGTCGATCGGCGTCAGCTCGCGATTGTAGATTCGCAAGTCATCGATCAAACCATCCTTGAAGCCGCGGCCACGAAACCGTGCCCCCAGCGTCAGGGGCGCGCCATTCCCGCTCTCCTTGTAAAGATGATCCCGAACCACCTCGACCGCCGCCGGCTGCCCGTTGACATAAAGCTTCAGGCCACCCGCGCGACTGGAGCCATCGTAGGTGATCCCCACATGCACCCACTCGTTCAGCTTCAGCTTTTCCCGGGTGCGCACCTGGATGGCGTTGCCCGGCCAGAAGTGGATCAGCCCGAACACCGCATGTCCGCGTTCCAGCACCAGCTGGTAGCCCTGATAGCCGGCATCGGATCCCGCCTGCTGGTGGTGCATGACGACAATCTCTTCGAGCGCCTCGGGAATCTTCAGCCAAAGCCCGAACGAAAACGGATCCGAGCGCCGAAAGTCCGCCAGCTTTTCAATCGTGACCGAGTTCTCACCGGAGAACCCGAGAGCGTGGCCATGCACCCCGGGCACAGACTGTGGCGCGTCCGCCAGCTTGGCCGTGCCGTTGGTCCCCGCCACATTGGGGGTCCGGCCGTTGGTGACCCCGTCGAAGGTGTAGTAGCCGATCATTCCGTTCAGCCCCATCGAACGGTTGGCCGGGGTCGATGCGCGCCAAGCCTCAAAGTCAGCGCGGGCGGCCGGCCGCCGTTCGGCGAGCGCCTGTTCCTTTTTCGCAATGGCAGCCCGCAGCTCGCGATGCGCCTGTTCCTGGGCGTCGTCCTTGAACAAAAGCAACGACGGGCTCGGGATGGCATCGGTGAAATGGGAGTAAAGACCCGACTCGTCGGTGGAATTGAAGAAGGCAAACAACCGGTAGTAATCCTTCTGAGAGATGGGGTCGTATTTGTGATCGTGACAGCGGGCGCATTCCATCGTCAGGCCGAGAAACGAGCCGGCCATCGTGTGCAATCGATCCGCCACATATTCCACCCGGAACTCCTCGTTGACGCTACCGCCTTCGTTGGTCTGCCGGTGATTCCGATTGAAGGCGGTCGCCAGCTTCTGCTCACGTGTTGCCCCCGGCAACAGGTCACCGGCAATTTGCCAGGCGATGAACTGATTGAGGCGCACGTTGCGGTTGAAAGCGCTGATCACCCAATCGCGCCAGGGCCAGAGGTAGTTCGCGCGGTCCGCCTGATAACCGTGCGTGTCGGAGAAACGCGCCGAATCCAGCCAATCGACCGCCATGCGCTCGCCATAGGCCGATGACGCCAGCAATCGATCCACCGCGCGCTCGTAGGCGTCCGGCGCCTTGTCCGCCAGGAAGGCGTCGAGTTCCCGCACCGTCGGCGGCAGGCCGGTCAGATCATAAGTCACGCGCCGGAGCAACCGTTCTCGATCCGCCTCAGGCTGCGGCTTGAGTCCTTCGCGTTCCAGGCGTGCCAGGATGAAGCGATCGACTTCGTTGCGCGGCCACTTCGTGTTGCGCACGGCCGGCACGGAGACCGGAGCCACCGGCTGAAAAGCCCAATGCCCCTTCCATTCCGCGCCCTCCTCAATCCAGCGCCGCAGCAGATCAATCTCCGCCTGGCTCAAACTCAGGTGCGACGCCGGCGGCGGCATGACTTCGTCGGGATCGGTGCTGACGATGCGCCGGAACAGTTCGCTCTTGGCAAGGTCGCCCGGCTTGACGACGAATCGTCCGTCCTCGACGGCCTTAAACGTGCCTTCGCGCGTATCGAGTCGGAGCTTGGCCTTGCGGCCCTTCTCGTCTGGCCCATGGCAAGCCAGACAGCGATCGGAAAGGATGGGCCGAATGTGATAGTTGAAATCGACGCGCCCGCCGCGCGGCGCTGCATGCACCCGGCTCAGCGACCCGAGCACCGCCCAAGCCGCCAGCATCCAACCACCCCAAATTGTCCATCGAACGTTCTTCGCCACGATGAACATTCGATGTCGAAGCCCCGGGCGTATTCGGAGAAGTTTCCGCGCGCACGGTTTCGTCCGGCATGGACCGGGCGACGGAAGGAGTTTTCCATTCCGCCGCGTTCTCCGCGCCCGCTGCGGAAAAAAAATCTGAAGCCTGCGGAGTCACGGGTGCTATTGGGGATGGCCGCGCGGGGATCGCCGCGCGGGCAAGTCATCCGGCCTCCGCAACAATGCGGATGAACCAGGCGTCGTTTTGGGGCTTGGACCCAGGCCGGGAGATTCCTAAACTCCGGCATGCGTTCGCGCCGAACATTTCTCTCCACGCTGGCTACCGGCACTGGTTCCGTGGGTTTTCTGTCGCCATGGTTGCCCTGGAATTCGCTGGCCGCGCCGGGTGCCGAGGCCCGCTCCGCCTACCGCAAATGGCTGCTCGACGTCCTGCCGCACGAAGATCGCACCTACGACCCGCTCGCGCAGATGCTGGTGTCCGCGGCCGAAGGCGGGCCCGGCTATCACACCACTCTGACCGCCGGCTCCGTTCACGCCACGCGCCCGTCCCTGACCTACGCCGTCGCCCTGCTCGACACGGGAGAAAGCTGGCGGGTGCAGCGCGCGAAGGACATTCTCAAAACCGTCATCGCCTTGCAGGATCAGGATCCGGCCAGCAAAACCTACGGGCTCTGGCCGTGGTATGCGCAGGAGCCATTGTCCAAGATGGCGCCACCCGATCCGAGGTGGGCCGATTTCTGCGGCACGCAATTGCTCATGGTGTGGCTGGGGCACCGGGATCGAATCGGCCGCGAACTGGCCACCTCCGTCCAGGGCGCGATCGTCCACGCGGCGCGCTCCATTGAGCGACGCGACTTTTCGCCGGCCGACACCAGCCATGCGATCATGGGCACGTTTGTGACGTTGACCGCCGCGCAGGAGTTCGGACTGGCCGACCTGCGGACCTCTGCGCGCGAACGACTGCGCAAGCTCTACACTCACATCACCCGCAACGGATCGTTCGACGAATACAACAGCCCCACTTACACGCTCATCGCGATCCAGGAACTGTCGCGTCTGCTGCGGTTCATCAAGGACGGACGTGACACCGCGCTGATCGCGCCGTTGCATGAACTTGCGTGGAAACACGCCGCCACCCACTTTCATCCGCCCACCCAGCAATGGGCCGGCCCGCACAGCCGCGCCTACGAGACCGATGTCCGGCAGCGCCCCTCCACGCTCGCCTTCCTGCAAACCGGCTCCGGCGGCCGCGCCATCTTTAGCCTGGGCGAACCGCTCCCGCTCAATTTCGAAGCAGCCCAGATCCCGCTCGACTGCCCCCATCGCCTGACCCGCCTGCTGACGGATCTGGAGCGGCCCCGCCAGGTGCGGGAAACGTTCGTCAAGGCTGACCCCGCCCGGGATGGCGCCCGCCAACCCCTGATCGGAACCACGTGGCTGCACCCGCAAATTGCGATCGGCTCGGTCAATCGCGGCGACTTCTGGATCCAACGCCGCCCGCTGGTCGCCTATTGGGGGCGCCCTCAGCAAACCACCTTCGTCCGGGCCCGCTTTCTCAAGGACGGCCGCGACTTTTCGTCCGCCCTGATATTCTCCGCCCAGCACGAGACCAACGTCCTCAGCACAGTCGTGCTGGCCACCGACAACGGAGATCGTCATCCCAGCCTGGACCCCCTCCGGAACGGCACCATCACCGCGCGCGATCTGCGGTTGCGGCTCGAGTTCGGCGGCGACCTTCGCGATCTCGTGGGCAAGACTTTCCAGGAAGGCGGCCGAAAGGTTATCCAGTTCATGGACTCGGACGTCCGTTTTCTCCTCCGCCCGCTCGGAGGCCAGTTCGACGGAGCGCCCGTGCGCTGGGATGAACCCGAACTGAAGACCCTGTCGCATCTCGACGCCGTTTTCCACCAAGGCGCCGAAAAAACCTTCGACCTCAAGGCCGTCAAGTCTGCGTTCTGCACCTTCGCTCTGCAGGAATGGCCCTACGACCAGAAGAAGACCCCTGCTGCCGCGGTAGAGTTCACACCCTTGGACACGCAAGCGCGCGCCTTCTGGAAGCTCGACACCGTCACCCTCTCCGTCACCGGTCCGGTCAAACCCGGGCCCGCCGCACAGCTGAACGACAGCTTCCGGGTCAACCTCGCCTAGGCGCGCCTAACCAGGCCGCAGCCCGGGCGGCAATGGCACGCTTGTCTCCGCAGAGGCCGCCGACAGCCGCTCCACCACGTCGGGCGGCAGCTCGATGCCATGCCGCAACGCGTGTTCCTGGCGTTCCCATTCCATCTCGCCCGGCACGCGCAACGCGGCCACCCCATCCGCCCGGGGCGCAGCGTGGATCTCATCGACCAGCGCCTCCATGCGCCGAGCGAACTCCGCCGCCGGCATCATGGCGTTGAGGTCGATGGCGATAAAAGCCGCGCCATGGTTGGTCGGCTTCGTGCCGTCGTCCCACATCCAGTTGCCCACCCGCCACGTAAAGGCGGCTCCGCTGAGAATGCCAGACAAGGTCTCGATGAGGAGGGAGATTCCATAGCCCTTGTGGCCAGCGGCCGGTTGTAACGCCCCCACCTGCGGATACCCGCTCGCATCCCGGGTCGGCCGCCCGTCCGCCCCCAACAACCACGTGTCCGGGATCGGCTCGCCCCGCATGCGCGCGGCATAGACCTTGCCCCCGGCCACCGTCGCCGTCGACATGTCCAGCAACAAGGGGCGATGGCGCCCCGCCGGCACCGCATACGAGATCGGGTTGCTGCCGGTGATCGCGCCCCGCGACCCGGGAGCGGCGACCGACGGAATATCGTTCGCCATGGCGAGCCCGATGAATCCTTCGTTGGCGGCCAGCGCCGTGTAATAGCCCGCGGCTCCGAAGTGGCAGCTGTTGCGGACGCCCACATAGGCGATGCCTTGCTGTTTGGCCTTGGTGACGGCGGTTCGCATGGCCATCACGGATGCCACCTGCCCCAGCGCCGAATCACCGTCGACGGTCGCCCACGCGCCGCCCTCCGCCACCACTCGCGGCACACCCCGCGCGCGCAATCCGCCCAACTTCAGGCGGCGCAAGTAGCCCGCGAGCAACTTGGTCCCGTGCGTGAACACACCCCAGGCATCCGTGGTGGCCAGAACGTCGGCACCCGTCGCCGCGTCGGCCGCAGCCAACCCGGCCGCCTGCAAAGCGCTGGCCGTAAATCGATGAAGGTCTTCGTAACGGACAATTTGCGCAGTTGTTTCAGGCATGATGCAAGGACTCTGGGACGCAACGACCAGCCGAGCCATTGAATCGAAATTCGCCCCGCAGGCGAGACGGCGATTTTTCTCGTACTGGCATTGTCATCGGCCGTTCTCTAACCTGTGGCCGCATGTTTTTCCGCATCATGGATCGCGCGGATCGAGGGGCCGTCGCCGGGCGACGAGTCCTCGCCCTGCTCGCGCTGGCCGGCCTGGCGTCCTTGACGGGCTGCACCAATTTCTACGGGCGCGGCATCCGGTATCAAATTGAACATCGCTACGCGGTGTCCGATCCGCAGTTCCTGCGCACGCTCGGGAGCCTGGTTGAACCCGGGGTGCTGGCCAGCAATCGGGTCACCACCCTTCTGAACGGAGACCAGATTTTCCCCGCCATGCTGGAGGCGATTCGCAACGCTCAACGCTCGATCTGCCTCGAAACCTATATTTACTGGTCCGGCGAGGTGGGCGAGTCCTTCACCCGCGCGCTCATCGAGCGGGCCCAGGCCGGAGTGAAGGTGCACGTGGTACTGGACTGGATCGGATCGCGGCGCATCGAGGGAAAGCTGCTGAACCGGATGGCCGACGCCGGCGTTCAAGTGGAGCGCTATAATCCACTCGTCTGGTACGCGCCCACCCGCCTGAACCATCGGGACCATCGCAAGCTGCTCATTGTCGACGGACGAATCGGCTTCACCGGCGGTGCCGGGGTCGCCGACATCTGGAAGGGCAATGCCGACGCGCCCGATCACTGGCGCGACTCGATGTACCGATTGGAAGGACCCGCCGTGGCCCAAATGCAAGCGGTCTTCATGGACAACTGGACCAAGACCACCGCCCGGGTCCTGCACGACGACGACTATTTTCCGCCGCTGGACTCGGCGGGCGACTACTTCGCCCAGGTGTTCAAGTCTTCCCCGCGTGAAGGGACGGAAGACATCCGCATGATGTACCTGCTGTCGATCGCCGCAGCGCGAAAGTCGATCCGGCTGAGCGCGTCCTACTACGTTCCCGACGCGCTCACCACCCGGGAGTTCATCGAAGCCTGCGAGCGCGGGGTGCAGGTGGAGATCATCCTGCCCGGCGCGCGCACGGACTCGCCGATCGTAAAACATGCCTCGCGCGGGCGCTGGGGCCCCCTGCTCAAAGCCGGAGTCAAGATTTACGAATATGAGCCCACCATGTTTCACTGCAAATCGATGATCGTCGACGATCTCTGGGTTTCGGTCGGCTCCGCCAACTTCGGCAATCGCTCGTTTCGCTTGAACGACGAGGCCAACCTGAACGTTTACTCGCGGGCCTTCGCCGAGGAACAGGTCCGGATCTTCGAGGAGGACAAACGCCACGCCCGCGAGGTCACCTACGACGCCTGGCGCAAACGCTCCCTGTGGGAACGCGTCCTGGAAGTCATCACCGCTCCATTCCGCGCCCAGCTCTAAGGCCCCGCATGAGCAAGGAATTCATCAAGATCAGCGGCGCCCGCCAGCACAACCTCAAGAATCTCTCCCTGCAGATTCCGCGCGACAAGCTCGTGGTCATCACCGGCCTAAGCGGCTCCGGCAAGTCCTCGCTCGCCTTCGACACGATCTACGCGGAAGGCCAGCGCAAATACGTCGAAAGCATCTCCGCCTACGCCCGGCAGTTCCTCGATCAGATGGAGAAGCCGGACATCGACTACATCGAAGGGCTCTCGCCCGCGATCGCCATCGAGCAACGCAGCTCGGGCATGAACCCGCGCTCCACCGTCGCCACCACGACGGAGATCTACGACTACCTTCGCCTCCTCTTCGCCCACGTCGCCCAACCGCACTGCCCCGACTCCGGCGTGCCCATCGTTCCCCAGACCACCACCGATATCGTCGACAAAATCCTCGCCCTGCCCCAGAAGACCCGCGTCATGATCGTGGCTCCCGTGGTGCGCGACCAAAAGGGCGAGTTCCGCGATGTGGTCGAGCGCCTGGCCCGTGAAGGTTTCGTCCGCGCGCGCATCGACGGCGAAATGGTCGAGCTGGCCGCCAATGTCCGCATCAAGCTTGACCCGAAGGCCCGCCACAGCATCGACGTGGTGGTGGATCGGCTGGTGGTGGAGGACAAGATCCGCACGCGCCTGGCCGATTCGGTGGAGACCGCGCTGAAATGGGGCGAGGGCCTGCTGCTGACGCTGTCCCAGCCGCCCGAGTCCAAGTCGACCACGGACTGGGCCGAGACGCTTCATTCGAACCGCAACTACAGTCCGGCCACGGGCCGCAGCTTCGAGCCGCTGACCCCCAAGCATTTTTCCTTCAACGCGCCAGTCGGCGCCTGCCCGGTCTGCCATGGCATCGGCCAGAAGCTGGTGTTTGATCCCGCGCTCGTCGTGCCCGACGAAGACAAATCGCTCGAAGCCGGCGCCGTGCTGCCCTGGCGGCGCGGCGGCAAGCGCATGGTGATTTATTACAAGGCGATGCTGCGCGCCGTCGCCGCCCACTACGGCGCGAGCCTCGAAACGCCCTACAAGGATCTGCCCGATGCCTTCAAGCAAGTCCTGCTGCAGGGCTCCGGCGACACGGAGATCGAGTTCAATTTCTGGCGCGCCGGCAAGATGAGTGTCGTGAAGCGTCCGTTCGAAGGGGTGCTGGCCAACCTCAACCGGCTTTATCACGAAAGCGAAAGCGAGTTCACCCGCAACCGGCTGAAGGCGTTCATGGCCCCGCAATTCTGCGACAGCTGCCAGGGACACCGCTTGAAGGCCGAGGTCCTCGCCGCGACGCTCGGCGGCACCGCCGCCAATGAACGGTTCGGGATTCATCGTCATCCCAAGAAACCCAAAGCCCCCCGCGTGCCCGGCCTCTCCATCATGGACGTCTGCGCCCTGTCCATCGAACAGGCCGACGAGTTTCTGGCCGGCCTTCAGCTGACGGATTATCAGCGCAAAATTGCGCACGAACCGATCAAGGAGATCCGCAGCCGGCTGGGCTTTCTGCGCGACGTCGGGCTGGGCTACCTCACGTTGAACCGGGAGAGCGGATCGCTCAGCGGCGGCGAAGCCCAGCGCATCCGCCTCGCCACCCAGATCGGAGCCGGGCTCGTCGGCGTGCTCTACATTCTCGACGAACCCAGCATCGGCCTGCACCAGCGTGACAACGATCGCCTGCTCGCCACGCTCAAACACCTGCGCGACGCCGGCAATTCGGTCCTCGTGGTCGAGCACGACGAGGACACGATGCGCGCGGCGGATTATCTCATTGATCTGGGTCCGGGTGCCGGTGTTCGCGGCGGCGAACTGGTGGCGGCCGGGACCGTGGCCGAAGTCCTGCAACAAGGACGATCTCTCACGGCCAAGTATCTCACCGGCGAACTCACGATTCCCGTGCCCCGGAAGCGCCTGCAGCCGTCCGAGGAACGAGGCTGGCTCGAGATCGTGGGCGCGAGAGAGAACAACCTGCGCCACCTCACGGCCCGCATTCCCATCGGCACCTTCACCTGCGTGACCGGCGTGAGCGGCTCCGGCAAAAGCACGCTCATCATCGACATCCTTCAGCGCGCCCTCTTTCGTCACTGGTTCGGCTCCAAGGAACGCCCCGGAGCCCACGACGAAATCCGCGGCAAGGAGCTGCTCGACAAAATCGTGGTCATCGACCAGACGCCCATCGGCCGCACCCCCCGCAGCAATCCCGCCACCTACACCGGCATCTTCAACGCCATCCGCGACCTCTTCTCCAAGCTGCCCGCCGCCAAGGTGCGCGGTTACGACTCCGGCCGGTTCAGCTTCAACGTCAAGGGCGGCCGCTGCGAGAAATGCCAGGGCGACGGCCTGATCAAGATCGAGATGCATTTTCTCCCGCCGGTCTACGTCACCTGCGAGGCCTGCGCCGGCAAGCGTTACAACCGCGAGACGCTCGAGATCAATTACAAGGGCATGAATATCGCCGATGTCCTCGCCATGACCGTGGACGAGGCGGTGAGTTTTTTCCGCGCGATCCCGCTGATCTACGAGCCGTGCCTGACTCTGGCCGAAGTCGGCCTCGGCTACATCCGCCTCGGGCAATCCGCCACCACCCTTTCCGGCGGCGAAGCCCAGCGCCTCAAACTGGCTTCCGAACTCTCGCGGAAACAAACCGGACGCACACTCTACATCCTCGACGAACCCACCACCGGCCTGCACTTCGGGGACGTCGCCAAGCTGTTGGAGGTCATCTTCAAGCTGCGCGCCCCCGGCAACACCCTGCTGATCATCGAGCACAATCTCGATGTAATCAAAACGGCCGATTGGGTGATCGACCTGGGACCCGAAGGCGGAACCGGCGGCGGACAGATCATCGCCGAAGGACCACCCGAGGCGGTCGCGGCCAACCCCGTCAGCCACACGGGCCGTTACCTGGCCCGCGTGCTCGCCCCGCCATCGCCGGCCGCCGATCCGCACGCCAAATGAAAACAGCACCTGCACGTCCTTCGCCGCCGGCTCCCGCCGCGTTCGCCACGTACCTTGCGCTCGCCGTTTCAGTCGCACTACCCGGGCTGACCGGATGCCGGTCCGGCACCGACGTCGGACCCGGCGGATCATCCCCGTCCATCACAGCACCGTCCACGAGCCCGGCCGACTGGCTGGAGTGGCAGGCGAAACGACGCGAGTCGCTGGCCGGGTCCAACGGTTGGACCACCCTGGTCGCCCGTCACTGGCTGACCGAGGGCCGAACCACCGCGGGCGCGCATCGCACGAATCAGCTGGTGCTGCCCGCCGAACGCGCCCCGGCCCATGTTGGCGTGTTCCAACGAACCCGGCGACAGGTCCGGTTCGAGGCCGCGCCCGGCATCACGGCATCGATCGACGGGCAACCCATCCAGTCGGCCGCCCTGGTCTCCGATCTCAGCAACGCACCCACGCGCGTTGTCATCGGGCCGCTGACCATGACGGTGATCGAGCGGGGCGATCGCATTGGCATCCGCGTGCGCGACCCGGCGTCCCCGGCGCGCCAGCAATTCAAAGGCATCGACTGTTTCCCCTACGACCCGGCCTGGCGCCTGCCGGGACGCTACGTGCCGTATCGAACACCGAGAACCCTCCGGGTCGACGACATCCTCGGCGGCCAGCAGAACCTAACCTCCCCGGGCAGCATCGAATTCAATCACGCGGGGCAAACGCACCGGCTGGAGGTGGTGGAAGAGGCCGGCGAGACGGAGTTATTCGTCATTTTCCACGATCGCACGGCCGGTTACAGCACGTATCCGTCCGGCCGGTTTCTCTACGTCGAACGGCCCGGCCCGGACGGACGGGTCTGGATTGATTTCAACCGGGCCTACACGCCGCCGTGTGGCTACACCGAGTTTGCGGTGTGCCCGCTGCCACCGCCCCAGAACTGGCTGCCGTTCCCGATTCACGCCGGCGAACGCAAACCGCTCAACCGCGCGCGCCATGACCTAACCAAATGAACGAACCCGCCCCCACCACCACTGCGGCCAAGGCCACCTTCCGCGAGCTGGTCACTGACGCCATTCGCTACTGGGAACCGCGCCGGCTGGTTTACAACGCGGTCCTGGCCCTCATCGTCATCGGCTATTTCTGCGCCGCCCTGCCCCAATCGCAGGCGGCGCTCTCGTTCGACGGATTCCTCTTTGTCTTCGTCCTGGCCGTGCTCGCCAACCTTTGCTATTGCGCCGCGTACATCGTGGATCTGTTCGCGCAGTTCTCGGGCTTTCGCACCCACTGGGTCCGCTGGCGCTGGCTGCTGCTGGCGCTCGGCATCACCTTCGCCGGGGTCATCACCCGTTTCTTCTGCCTCGGCTTCTTCGCCGCCTATCATGGGTCAACTGCCCCAACCTTTTGAACCAGGAATCATCCCATGAAATCCGCCGAACTCCTCTCCATCCTGCAGGGCGCGGTCAGCCCCGTCATCCTGATCTCCGGGGTCGGCCTCCTCATTCTTTCGATGACCAACCGCTTTGGGCGGGTGGTGGATCGCTCGCGGCAGCTCAATTCCGCGTTGCGCTCGGCCGCGACGGCTGATCGCACGCGGCTGCAGGCCCAGCTCGACATCTTTTTCCGGCGGGCGCGCCTGCTGCGCGCGGCCATCGGCCTCGCCGTGCTGAGCGTGCTGCTGGCGGCCACCCTGGTGATCGCCCTGTTCCTGACGGCCTTCCTTCGCGTCGAAAATGTGGCCGTCAACGCCGCCCTGTTTGTCGCCTGCCTGATCTCCGTGATTGGCTCCCTGCTGGCTTTCCTG
Source organism: Limisphaerales bacterium (assembly GCA_044230345.1). Lineage (GTDB taxonomy): Bacteria > Verrucomicrobiota > Verrucomicrobiia > Limisphaerales > JADJPG01 > JBGARF01. The sequence continues at coordinate 137,825 of JBGARF010000017.1, read as the reverse complement.
CAAGATTTGAACGTTTCACTCCTGGCCCTGCGACTGGAGCTCGGCTCCGAATGCGCGCCTGACTAGCTAGTCTAGTCAGCGTTGGCGGTGGCGACCTCAGGATGACGCAGCGGACAGGGAAGGTCGGGGTGAAACCGCCTGCGTTCCGCGCACGTTTTACACCGAAGCAATGACGGCATGAACACCAATACGTGGTTGATAGCCGGGAGAACCGCCGCGGTTCGATCGGGCCTGAGGTTGAGACTTCATCTGGTTTGGCTTCTTCTGCTGCCGGGGCTTCCGGGTGGAGGTGGATGGATTTCCGACGCCTTGGGCGCAGCGGGCGGATTTGATTCGTCGAAAGCCCGCGGGGAACGGGCCGAGTCGCAGGCAGCAGCCGCGGCGGTGCTGACCGTTCGCGGCGCGCCGTCGGCGCTGCAACCGGGCAGCGATGAGCCGTTTGAATTTCTCTTCGGCGGGCCTTCCTCCGCCCGTTTTCGCTATTGGTGGAATGGCGTGGCGCCGAGCGTCCCAGCCCGCGCCCTGCGATCCGTTGGCCGCAGCAACATTCGCCAGTCGGACTACGCCGGCCCCGACGCCTGCAAGGACTGCCACGCCTCGAACTATCAGAAGTGGACCACGCACGCTCACCGCCGGATGAACGCCCTGGCCACGGCGGAGACCGTCGTCGGGGATTTCTCCGGGCAGGCCGTCATGAAGTATCTCGGCGGCGAGGCGAACTTTTACCGGGAACAGGGCACCAATTTCATGCGACTGGCACGGGACGGAACCGTTCGAACTTATGCCGTCGTAAGAACGATCGGCTCGCGATATTTTCAATACTATGCCGGGCGCATGGTGGCGGGGCCGGAGCCGGCGGATCATCCCACGCGCCAGATCGATCATGTGTTGCCGCTCGGTTACCTGATCGACCAGAAGGAATGGATGCCCATCATCCACATCGACGAGGAGAAGCAGGACGGTGAGCGGGCCGACGCGTTCGCCGGGCCCAGTGACATTCCCTACGACCAAAGCTGCTCGGTCTGCCACACCACTTGGGCCGCGGGCGACTGGCTGATGACCTATTCAGGAATGACCCGGGCGAACTATTTCGCGCCGTTCGCCGGGGATTTCAACGCTTCGGCGTATCTGGCGGAGGCGCATCCGAAGATGTTTCAAGAGCTGAACAGCCGGACGCGGGCGAAGGAGGAAATCCTTCCGGCGGCGTTTCGGAAGATGGTGGAACTGCCGGTATCGGAGCACGCCGTGGCACTGGGCATCTCGTGCGAGGCCTGTCATAACGGCGCCAAGAGCCACGCGGAATCCAGCACGCGCGATCGGAACGGGCTGAGTCCGCTGTTCTTTCCGAGCAGCTCAAACCTGTTCAGTCACGGCCCGACCCGATCGGCCGTCTGGACCCGACGTCCGCCGAATCTGAATTGGGCGTGCGCACGCTGCCATTCCGGCGGCCGGCCCAGCTATGCCGCCGGCATGGGCACATGGAATGCGATCGAATTTTCCGACGGGATCAACGGGAGCTGTTACCTCAAGGATCCCCTCGAGAAACGGTCCCAGCCGGGGCTGACCTGTGTGCACTGCCACAACCCACACCAGGGCATCGGACCAAAATGGACCCGCACACCGCAAGAGGACGACGCCAAGTGTCTCGATTGTCACAGGAAATTTGAAGCCCCGTCCGCCCGTCTGGCCCACACGCATCATGCCGACAACTCCGCCGGCAGCCATTGCATGGACTGTCACATGCCGAAGATTACGGAAAGCCTGCAGGACGTCGTGCGAACCCACACGATCTTCAATCCCACTGACCCGCGCATGATCGAGGCGAACCAGCCCAACGCCTGCAACCTTTGCCACCTGAAGGAGACGATCGATTGGACGCTCGGACACCTGCAACGCTGGTATCCCGCCAAGGGCAGCGCGTATTCCGAGCAAAAGCTCGCCGCGAACTATCCTCATCGTCAGGGGCCGGTGGGTCTCGGCTGGCTGCACAGCCCCCACGAAGGCACGCGCCTGGTCGCGGCGGACACGCTGGCGCGGGCGAAGGCGCGCTGGGCGTTGCCCGAGTTGATCGCGATGCTCGACGATCCTTACCTTAGCAACCGTCGATTCACCCAGGTGCGCCTCGCTGAAATGCTCGGGCTCGACCTCCGTAAGTTCGGATATCGGTTCTACCAAACCCCAAAGGAACGCGAGGAACCGATCCGGAAAATCCGCGCGGAACTTCTCCGCCCAGCCACTCCCTAATCCCCGAGCCCAACCCAGCCTGAGGTCCGTCGGCACCTTGCGGCCGACGCCAAAAAGGAAGGCGCCCGGCGCGTGTCGGGAAGCAAAACAGCCTTCACCTCGGCACGCGACCAACGCATCCTCACGCCATGCGCATTACGCAACTTCAGGTCCGGGACATCCGCTTTCCCACCTCGCGGCAGCTGGATGGTTCGGATGCCATGAATCCTGACCCCGACTATTCGGCGGCGTATGTCGTGCTCAAAACCGACGGACAGCACGAGGGGCACGGCCTGGCCTTCACCATTGGGCGTGGCACCGAGGTTGTGGTGACGGCGATCCAGGCCCTGGCGCCGTTGGTCATCGGACGCGAGCTGGCGGCGATCGCGGCGAAGCCCGGGCGTTTTTGGAGCGAGATCACCGGCGACAGCCAGTTGCGCTGGATCGGGCCGGAAAAGGGCGCCATTCATCTGGCCACAGCGGCCGTAGTCAACGCTGTCTGGGACCTGCTCGCCAAGACGGCTGGCCGCCCGCTTTGGCGATATCTCACGGACCTGAGCCCCGAGCAGATCGTGGACTGCATTGACTTTCGTTACCTGACCGACGCGCTGACGCCGGACGAGGCGCTGGGCATGCTGCGCGCACTCGAGCCTTCCAAAGCAGCCCGGATCACCGAGGTCTCCACCCGCGGCTATCCCGCGTATACGACGTCGGCCGGGTGGTTAGGCTATCCGGACGACAAGATTCGCCGGCTTTGCCGGGAAGCCGTCACGGCGGGCTGGACGCATCTGAAAATCAAAGTGGGCCGGGACCTGGCCGACGACATGCGCCGGGCGGCCCTGATCCGGGAGGAGATCGGCTGGGACCGGAAGCTGATGATGGATGCCAATCAGGTCTGGGATGTGCCGCAGGCCGTGGCTTGGATGCAGAGGCTGGCGGAGTTCAAGCCGTGGTGGATCGAGGAGCCCACGAGCCCGGACGATGTCCTGGGGCACGCGGCGATCGCCCGGGCGGTGGCTCCAATCGGGGTGGCGACGGGCGAGCACGGGATGAACCGAGTTCTGTTCAAGCAATTGCTGCAGGCCGGCGCAATCCAGTTCTGCCAGATCGACGCCTGCCGCCTGGGAGGCGTCAATGAAGTGCTGGCCGTCCTGCTGCTGGCCGCGAAGTTCAACGTGCCTGTGTGTCCCCATGCGGGCGGGGTCGGTTTGTGCGAGCACGTCCAGCACCTGTCCATCTTTGACTACGTGAGGGTCAGCGGCTCCATGGAAGACCGCGTGATCGAGTATGTCGATCATCTCCACGAACATTTTGTTGACCCGGTCGAGGTGCGGGACGGGCGATATTTTCCGCCCACGCGTCCAGGCTACAGCACGGAGATGAAGGCCGTTTCGCTGGACCAGCACGAATTTCCAAACGGCCCCGCCTGGGAGCGAAGGGCGTGAAGCCGGAGCCTTCAGTCGGCCGGCAGGCGTGGATTTGAGCTTGGGGGCGAGGGTGCCCGCTCAATCGGAACGCACCCGGTAGAAACGAAGCGGCTCGGCTTCGACCGCCTCGGTGAAGGCGAAACGGCGGCTGGTGGGGGCAGCGGCGAACGGAACGAGCAGCTGCCAATGAACGAGGTCCCGGCTGACCTGAAGTTCGCAGGCTCGATTGAGCGGGAGATCAAACGAGATCGAAAAAGCCACCACTGGCCGGCCCACGGGAACGATATCCAGACGCGGGCTCGACACTGAGGTGGCCATCAGCACCGCATTCTCCGCGGGCGTGAGCCCTTCGACTTCCACCACCTCATCTGTCTTCGTGGGCGGCGGTCCGGGATCGACCTCAAGATGCTCCGACACCACGAAAGATTCCGTTACGACCGGCGGCATCGCCGGGTTCGGCATGGCATAGGTCACCTCCTCTGAATAGCCACTTTCAAAACCATCCCGAGCCAGGGCCGTGACGGCGAAGTAGTATCTCTGGCCGGGCTGCAGTCCCGCGACCGAGGCACTCACCGTCGTGGAAGCAACGGCCGGGACAGCGACTTCAATCTGCAACGAATAGACTCTCGAAGTCGTGCCATAGTAGAGCCGGTAACCGGCCAGGTCTGACTCGGAATTCGCATTCCAAGCCAGAGCAACACTCTGCGCGGCGACAGCTTCAAATCTGACCAATCCCAGAGTTCCCACCAGGAGCAATCCAATCCGCCGAGACACCAGACGCACACTTCCGATCAGCCTGTTGAACGAATTAACAGCATCCATTCAGTTCCTATACTTCTTGCCCGTCGACCGCTCTTGCGCGCTACGGCCCGAGTGCCCCCGTCGAGACTTGCGCCAGACCGGACCATTCGTCCGGTCACCCTCAGGATTGGCGGCGAGGCTCGCGCCCAATCCGCACTGATTGTGACAGCCACGTCACCGGGGTTCGCCGCGCCTGAGCCAGTGGCGTGCCAAGATTAGTTTCCGAAGAAACTGGGGCTTATGACGACCATCCGGGAGCCAGCAGCCTCCGACCGCGGAAGACTTCTTTTCAGAGGGGCAAAGGAAGATTGCAGCAGCGAGAACGGAAAAATCCGGGCACAGCCAATGGCCGGTCGGCCGCGCACCATTGAATGGCCACGCTAGTCGATGGCCACACCGACGTAGCCGATGTCGGTCGGAGCAACCACGATCCCCGCCCCCAAATTCCATTTTTGTAGAATAACGCCACCGAAGTTCATCATCCGGCCCGAGCCCGGGTCCAAGATGCTTCCCTTGAACACACCCGTCGTCGGCGCGACCGAAAAGCGAGTCGCATCCCCCGGCTGGACCATGACTCGGCCGTTGGATAGGACGAGCACTTCGCTGTGAACCAGCTCGAGCAGCCCACCGCCGCGGCACGTAATCCCCACCCGATACGACGGCAGATCGCCCGCGGTCGCCGGCGGAATATAACGGGAACCAATCACACTCGACTGAATGATCAGTCCATCAGCGTAGTATCGCCCGGGGGAAGGCGGCTTAATCCAGCGGACGAACCCGCCGACGTCGCCCTTGTTCACCATCAACCACCCCAAAACCGAGCCGGTGCCTTTGTAGAGGTTCAGGTGAAAAGGCCAATATCCTTCAGCGGACAACGGGACTCGTTGCGCTGACTTGGAACCATCCGCCAGCGTTCCGGCAAACGTAGCCATCCCCCTGGAATCCACCCGGACGGTTCCGAACCCATGGCCTTTCGGCCCGACCGGCGCGCCTGAGGGCGGCGGAATGGTCATGGTATAGCCTGCAGCAAAGGGCGCCGGATTGGTTTTCGCGTGGAATGGGCTTCGATCGCCCCCCATCGGAGCCACCCACCCTTCGCCCACCACCCAACCGTCAAGACGCCCCTCGGCTCCATCCAGGCCAAACACAATCTTCAACACCTCACCCGTCGGGCGCACCACGACGTTGGTCGCCCGCGCGTTCGACCCCAGAGACCCTTTGAAAGCAATCCGCTGACCTCCAAACAGCATCCGCCCCGAATAGCTGCCCTTCGCCGTCGCCGTCAGAGAAAAACTGCCCGACTGTTCGTGGCGAACCGCGTCGGTCCTCGACATCAATCCGTTGTACCAACCCGCCGCCGCCAGAAAGACATCGCCTTCATCCACTCCACCGCCACCTGGGTCCGGCTCGCCGTCGTCTCCCGGATCGGGCGGCGGTCCGTCGTCCGGCGGATCATCAGGTGGTGGTGGTGGTGGTGGTGGTGGTGGAGGGGGCGGCGGCGGCGGTGGCGGTGGGGCGCCCGGCACCTGATACGAGATCTCAGGCGAGTAGTCGCTCTCCAAACCATCGTCAGCAAACGCCGTCAGCGAAAAATAATATTTCACCCCGGGCTCGAGCCCGGGAACCATCGCCTCCAGCGGTTCGCCCGCACCGGGCTTCGGAATTTCCACATAGTTTGAGTAGGCGCCCGAGCCCAACCCGAAGTAGATGCGATATCCCGCCACACCATCCCCACTCCCAATCCAGGCAAACGAAATGTTCTGACCAGCCCGGGCGGTCATCACCGCAAGCCCGGGCCAAAACGCAAATAGCGCGAAAAGCATCAGGAGCCCACGCGCCAAACGCGGACAAACGCGGCGTCCGACCGGGAAAGTCGCAACCGCCGTCATCGCCATCGCCCCAACGAACGAGGTCGAGGAAGTATCCAATGAAAAGGAAGCCGACAAACAACGCGGACGCGGACGAGCGGATGGGGAAACGGAAGGAGGAACGGAAGGAGAAAAAAACGAACCAGAAGTAAGGAGCAAATCAGAAACGACACACTTTCGCGGCCTGCGCCCTTGACGAGCGCACCCCCCGAAGACGTTGGCCTCCGCCTTTAGTTCAAAGCAGTCTTCTGCGTCCATTCACATTCGATGCCCACGGTCGCACTCACGCGAAAAACCTGAAAACCTACGATTGCCAGCCGCCTAGGATTCCTTCGTCCCGGTCTGGCCGCCCGGAGCATCGGTGACTGCCACGCCACCACGGTTGCCCGCGCAAAGCCAGTCCCGTACCAGCATAAGAATCCGTCCCAATCAACGAGTTACAACGCGATTGAACCATTGAACAACCGATCAGTGGAAGAACTCTTCGCTCTCGGGTAAAAAAACTTCACCCACGCCGGAGTTCAAGCCCGCGCCAGCTGCCGACGCAGCGCGCCCGGACGGTTCGTGGTGATTCCGTCCACGCCCGCGTTAACCAGACGACGTGCCAAGCTCACGCGATCGACCGTCCACACGTACAACCGCAGCCCAGCCCCGTGCACCGCGCGAACAAAGTCCGCGTCGATCGGCCCACGCGCGTCCACGTCCAAACCGTCCAACCCCGCCACTTTTGCCTTTTCGATCAGCGTTTCCACGCTCGGTCGCCAACCGCGCAAGGTCCGGGCAAATCCCGCAACCCAACACACCTCGCACTCCGGCAGCGCCCACTTCACCAGCCGCATGGTGGTCAGATCGAATCCAATGGGAATAATTTGCCGGTCAGAGCCCATCGAACCGCGGATCGTCTCGACCAGCTGAGGCAGGCATTCCACGCCGCATTTAATTTCAACGAAGAGCCGACGCCCCGCCGGCACGGTCGCCAGCACTTCGGTCAAGGTCGCCATCGGTTCTCCCGCCCAGCGTCGCCCCTTCCATCGCCCCACATCCAACGCCTGCAGCTCAGCCCAGGTCAACGCGTCGACTCGACGATTCACGCCCGCACAGCGCCGGACGGTCGCGTCGTGCGTAACGACAATGACCCCATCGCGCGACTGATGAACATCGACCTCCACCGCATCCGCCCCCTGCTCCCAGCCAAGGCGCACCGCGGCCATGGTGTTTTCCGGGGCATCCTTCGAGGCGCCGCGGTGGGCAATGATCGCGACGGTTGCGGGACCGTTTTTCGAACGCTGGATGAAGCCACGCCTGCCGCTCACGACGGAGTTCCTTTTTTCCCCGCCAAGTTGGTCGGCGCCGCCAGTCTTTTCCACACGCGCAAAGCCTCCGTCACGCTCCAAGCTTGAGCGTCGCAACCCCGCTGGGCGTGCGGCGCGTCGCCATCCACGATCTCCGGCAGCTGTCCGAGGCAACCAGCATCCAACAACGAATGCATGCTGAACAGGTGCGCGCGAGCCGCCTCCACGGCCGCCGGATCAAAATTCCAGGCACTCGCCAGGGCCTCGCAAAAGGTCGGGAAGGTCCACGTCCACGCCGTGCCATTGTGATAAGCCGGTTTGCGCCGCGTATCTTCGTCGCCTTCATACCGGCCCCAATAGGGATGGACCGGATCGTTCAGGGCATGACCGTCGCGACCCACGATTGGCAGGGGCGGCGAAACCGGGAGCGGCGCAAGCGAGCGCAGGGCTCCGGGCACGACCAGATAGCGGGCCGCCGCCTCCACGCAACGCCGGGCGCGTTCCCCTTGGACCAACCCGAGACTGATCGCAAAGAGGCAGTTGCTGCGGAGGGCCGTGTCCGCCACCGCCCGACCGGCCGGAACGGACGGTTCGGCCAGCAGCACATCGGAAAACCAACCTTCTTTCTCCAGCCAAAAAAGGCGCGCGAACGACGCCGACGCTTTTTCCGCCAGGGCAGACCAGGGTTCCGAGCCGGCGCCTCGATTGAGCCGGGCCACCTGGCGCAGCAAACGAATCCAGAGGACTTGGATCTCCACCGGATAACCCTGCCGCGGCGTGCCGGCCGGATAATTGGTGTCCATCCACGTGAAATGGCTCGGACTCCAGATCAACGCCGACTCCGGGTCGAGCCGGATCCCATTCGGAGTTCCGTCGCGATAACCGGCCGCAATCCATCGGAGAACATCGGCGATGCTCCGGCCCTTCGCGTCCACGGCCGTCGCATAGAATGCCTCGGCTTCGTCCCGGGTCATCCCCGCCGCGAGTTCTTCGCAAACGACTCCGTACCACAACGGCGCGTCGCTCGTGTCCCGGTTCGAAGCGTCTTCGCCGTGGATGGTGTTGGGAAGGGTACCGTTTTCTTCAAATCGACCAAAGACTTGGAGCAACTGTTTCACTTCGTCGATCAAACCAGCGGCAATCATGCCCCGTGCGGCGATTAGCGAATCCCGCCCCCAATCGAGGAACCACGGATAACCGGCAATCACCGTTCGCCCGGCATCGCGCCGGACTACGAACGCGCCAATAGCTTGCGCCAGCTGGCACCCAAACCAATCTTCGGCCGCCAGCCCGGACCGTTCCACTGCCCGCGCCAACGCCGCCCGGCGGGCCGTCTCAAAACCAGCCTGCAGTTGCGGGGACGGATCGGTGCGATCGGCGGTCACCACCAGCGACGCCTCCCCGCCCTTCTCCAACGGAATCTCGAACCACCCCGGGCTGAATGCATCGCCATGATCCACCTGGCCACGGGTCGCCTCCACGGGATGCGGAACGCCCTGGCTCCACTCGGGGCTCTGGTGGAAACGTCCTTCGTCTGAATAAACCCGCAGCTGGCGATCAAGGGCTGGCGTAAACTCGAAACCGTGTCCGTCCCGCACGGCCCGCGTGTGCTGTGCGAAATGATGTTCCGCCCCGCTGTTGCGATGGGTTTCGGTATGAAAGTTCCGATCCTCGATCTCGATCCGTACGATCAGGGAAACGCTGCAGCGCGGGTCCAGTTCCCGCCCCATCGGCACGCTTCCGGCCGGCCGCTGCAACCGGAGGACCACAGTGTTTCGATCGTCCAACAGATCCGCCGTCAGCACGATCTCCACCGCCCGACTGTCGCCTGCGCTGCCCAGAAAACGCCAGCGCGCCGGCGGACCTGGCACGAAATCGAGCAGGCAGTCGGCGTTCAACGGAGTGACAAAGCCATCGGCGTGCAACCAGAGCCGGGCCCTTTTCGCGAGGACATGTCGATCCACCGGCACACCGGGATGCAGATTGGCGCCCAGGAGGCAGTCGTACTTCGAACGCACCTGGCCAAAATCAACTCCCAGCCGGGCCATCCCCCCACGCCCGTTGGTCAGCAACGCCAACGCGTCGCGCGGCGGCAAATCCGAATGCGGCCCAAGTTCAGTCAGGGCAAAAAAGCGCAGAGCCGCCACCACCGAAGTTTCACCGGCGCCGTAACGTTCCAGGTGCAATTCCACCGGCCCGGCCAGCGGCCCGGGGGGATAACACGCGTAGTGACGGTCGTTCACCCGGATGGAAGTCTGGTGCCGCGGCGGCACTTTGCCCCCGAAGTGGAGCGCCGCGCGAAACGGCGTCTCGTCCTCGATCAGCAGCCAGTGATCCTGCGGCACGACTGTGACCCGGCTGCGCGCTCCGGGATCCCAGGTCACCACCGGCGGATAGGTCGGGCGCGCAAAGACAGTCTCAAGCGCGGCGATGACGTTCTCCCGAATCTGGGCGGGATCGACATGGCGCAACTGGCTTACGGCGGTCAGGAACTCCCGGGGCCCCCGTTGCACCAGGGCCGCCATGCGTTTCCAATCGAAGGCGCTGATGTCCCGCACATGGATCCGCTGGCTCAGGTTGGTAATCGCCCAGGCCGCCTGCGCACGCCATTCCCGGTAGCGCTCGCCCCACAGCCCGCGCGGCTGCAGGCTTACGCCCAAACACACGCACTGCGCCCCGGCCAGTTCGAAGGCCAGCCGGCCGCCCCCGGCCGGTTTCGGTTTCAGTTCCGCGCCCGACAGCAGATCGATGTGCGGCGAACCCATGTCTTCATAGGTCAGCACATCGATCAAGAACGGATGCCCTTTGCGCGGATCGGTGTTGATCAAAACCAACAATTCATCGGCGCCTTCGTCCGACACACGCCGCAACGCGTAGACGTTGTCCTCCGACGGGCTGAGGCGGGTCAGGACGGCGTTGTCGAAAAAGCACGGATGCCCGGCCAGCAGGCGGTTCAAGCCCGCCAGATCGGCCACGATATTGTCCTCATTGCCCCAGGCCATCCCGCGGCTTTGATGTACCAGAATTTTCTCCGGCGCCAGCCACTCCACCCCGCAGGTAAAGCCAAATCCGCCGCTCACGCTCGTCAGCGCGCAGAGCCGGTTGCGCAACAGCGACCAGTCCCGGCCGATTTGGGCCAGGCGATTGTTGTCGTGCGTTTCGCTGTAGTGCACGTAGAGCCCGACCCGCCGGCTCTGCTTCAACGCATAGTCGAGATAGCCGCTGACGTCCTGGCGCGAATAGTTCTGAAACAGCTCGGAGTAACACCACTGCATCGCCCCTTCGGTCAGCAGGTTCTCGGTCGCCTCCCAGGACCCGCCCAACCCCTCCAGCAGGAAGATCGTCTCCGGAAATTCCTCCTGCACCCGCGCCGTAATGTAGCGCCACGCGGGCACCGGAATCTTGTAGCCCGCGTCGCACCGAAAACCGTCCACGCCACGTCGGCACCATTCCAGAAAGACGTCCGCCACGTGTTCCCACAAGGCCGGGTTGCGATGATCCAGTTCGGCCAAATCCTCCCACACCACACCCCACGCTCCAGGCGAAACGAAAGACCCGTCCGGCGAACGCACATACCACTCCGGATGCTTCTCCTGCAGGGAAGATCCCCAGCCGGTGTGGTTGATGACCACATCCAGAAAAACCCGGCCGCCCCGCGCATGGGTCGCGTAGGTCAACTCGCGAAATTGATCGATGCCGGTGGTGCGCCGGTCGAACTCGACCAGCGCCGGATCAATCGCCAGCAGATCCTGGATCGCATACGGACTGCCGAACCGCCCGAACCGCGCCATGGTCGTCGGCGTCGGTCCCACCGGGAGCAAATGCAAAATACGGCAACCCAGGGTGTCGATGATGTGCGGCAGCTCCTTGATCAGATCGCGCAGCTTGCCCGAGGAGGGAATGACCGTGAACCCGTCGCGATCGAGCGTGGCCAGCACATGCTCAAGTTTCTCGTCCACGGTGGCCACCTTCGCCTTGTTCTCGCCGAACATCCGCGGAAACGCGCAGTAAATGGTGTTAAAGGTGCGATAGCTGTCGGGATGAACACTGACGCCCAGGTCCGGTCCGTCGGGCCAATGCTGACGCCCCTCCGGATCCAGCGCGTAGGCCTTCGCCTTGAAGAAGCCAACTTCGGTCAGGGAAAACGAAAGTGTCCCCACTCCGTCCCGACACGGCATCGGCACGTCACGCCAGGAGGCATCGGCCAGACGGACCCGCCCGGTGTGGGCATGGATGACCTCCTGCCGCAGCACGGCGCCGCGCCCAATGTTGGTGCGCAGACGCGCCTGCCAGCCGGGCGGCAGCGGGCGGCCGTCCGCCAGGCTGATCCGAAATGAAAGTTGATCGCCAACAAAGCGCACCAAGCGCTCGCCGGGCGCCGGATTCATCACGACAGGTTGCATAACATCATCCGTGAAAGGCTGCAGCCGGGCATCAGCGCGCCGGCCGCGAAAGCTTCCGCATCCCCGCCTGCGATTGCAATCGAGTTCCACCCACGGACCGTCTTCTTACAACGGCAGTTCCGGGAAAAGCCTGAGCGCCAGATGGGCGAAGCGAGGGTGCTTCACCCGAACGGCCCCCTATCATACGGGGCACGGGACTCTCTCCATGAACCTCTCCTCCGGAGCGCGGGCCTGTGGCCCGCAGCGGGTGGAATTGGCGCCACACGAACGAACCCATCAAGCATCGTCCCCGGCTCCAGCCGCTGCGGGCTGAAAGCCGGCTGAAAGCCCGCGGTCCGTCCGAGTAGTCCGCCGGTTCGTGTCTGGTGAGCAGGTCTAAAAAGAAACAGGCAACCTCCCATGAATCTGCCCTCCGGAGCGCGGGCCCGTGGTCCGCAGCGGGTGGGATCGGCGCCACACGAACGAACCCATCAAGCATCGTCCCCGGCTCCAGCCGCTGCGGGCTGAAAGCCCGCGGTCCGTCCGAGCAGTCCGCCGGTTCATTTCTCGTGAGCGGGTCTAAAAGGAACGGGTGGCTTCCCGTGAGCCGCATTTGGAATTTCGAATTGAGAAATGGTTATTGGTAATCGCGGGGAGGCAACCGATACGGGTCAATTCCCAATGATCAATAATCAAATTCAAATCGGCTGAGGCGATTTTCAACGAGTTGAGAACGCGTGAAAGCTTCCCATCAACTCGCAGCCCGTTTACCCTCGCTGCACCGTTGATGAAGAACATTGTTTATTTCGATCTCGAGACGCAGAAGTCCGCCGATGAAGTCGGAGGATGGGACAAGATCCGCGATATGCGGATGAGTGTGGGCGTGACCTACAGCACGGCCCGTGGCGAATACACCATCTACGGCGAGAAGCAGGTTGACGATCTGCTCAACGAGTTGCGGCGGGCCGATCTCATCGTCGGTTTCAACAGCATCGGGTTCGACTACGAAGTGCTCCACGGTTACACCGTGTTCGATCTGACCCAACTTCCGTCGCTCGACATGCTGGTCGAAGTTCGCAAAGCCATCCCGCATCGGCTGTCGCTCGACTCCATCGCGCACGCCACCATGGGGGTCGAGAAGACTTCCGAGGGGCTCCAGGCCATCCGCTGGTTCAAACAGGGCAAGCTCCAAGAGATCGCGGAATACTGCTGCTACGACGTCAAGATCACCAAGCTCGTGCACGAGTTCGGCGGCCAGCACCGGCAACTGTTCTACACGAACAAATTCGGCGCCAAACTCACCGTGCCCGTCAGCTGGTAACACCAGCGCAAACGAACGTCCACCGCTCACCGCTCAACGAGCTCGCAAGACGAGCGCCCCCCAGAAGCCGGATTTAAAACCGCCGATGAACGCGGATGGACGCAGATGATTCGGGCTGGGTTGAAGGAGCGAACGGACGCCCTCCCCTTGTCAATGATGGATGATGGTTCGGGTCATCACCGGGTGTGATTAAAGACGGGTGATCCAACGAACCGTCTCACCCCTCATCCCGGCCGTCTCCCCGTTCAGGGGAGAAGGAGGCGCGGCGGGCGTTCGTGGGCCAGCGGGCGCGCGTGGGGCGCGAGCTTGACGCATTGAACCATCACCCGCTTTTAACCGCACCCGTCATCACCATCGAAGAACGCCCCATCTTTATCTGCGTTTATCTGCGGTCAAAGATTCTCGCGCGGAGGCGAGGACCCAATCGGCCGGAATTCTAATGCATTTCCACCGCGCAATTGCCGATGCCGGGCCGGTAAAAGTTGAACTGGACGTTGGGATGATTCGCGAGGAGCGACATGGGCACCGCGGAATCGACGATGCGCTGTGAGATCATGAAGGTCGTCAAACGCTGGCCGAACGGGTTGTCGTGCATGCCCGCATGCCAGATGGAAACCTTCTCTGCTTTCCAGGTCTCCGCCGGCCCCACGCTGATCGCCTTGGTCGGCACGAGCGAGATATTGCCTCCGCCCGAAGTGCGCGCGTTCTGTGCGATGGTCAGCGGATGCAAATCCACCACGCGCGTCGCCAGCTTGACATAGTCGGACGGCGCCGGCGGCGCGTTGCGGTATTTGCCGGCACGCCTCACCGGATCGTTGAAAGCCCAGTGCTTGACGTCGCCCTGCCCTCCCTGCATCACCGCACAGCGCACACCCGCGTCCCATGACCTTCGATAAGGCGCTGTGTCCGCCTTGGGAAAGTGCAGATTCTCATCCGGCATGCGCAGGTCCCGGCGAATGCGGTTGAAGCACAACTCGCGGTCGCAGCGTTCGAACGACAACGGATGCGTCACGGGAACTTCGCGCCCGGTCTCAACCTCGAACCATTCGTCCATGCCCCAGAAGTGTCCGGAGCGCACGTCCAGCCCCAACTCGTTCACCAACCGAGCCACGAGCGGCAGCTGTTCGGTCGGTCCGATCGGCCCACAAATCCCCACGGGATTGTCGTTTGTCGATTGTTTCCAGGCCGCGATGTATTCCAGCGCTTCGGCCAGGTAAAAGTCCTCCAGCGTTTCGTAGAAGACCACCTTGAAGCCGGTGCGCGCGAGCTTCAGCATCTTTTCGGGCGTCAACCGCGCCGCGGCATCAATGATTTCCGCGTCGAGCGTCGTGTAATCCCACCAATCGGGGGCAATCGAACTTAATTTGCGAGGCATAATAAAAAATGACGAAGGACAAATGACGAATCACCAAAATTCGTCATTCGTCATTCGTCATTCGTCATTCGTCATTCGTCATTCGTCATTCGTCAGCCGCAGTTCATAGCGCTCATTGACGCGATAACGTTTTCCGAGCACGGCGGCCAGCGGGTCTACTTCCGTGCCGCTGAAACCCAGGTGCAGGTGGCGGCGCCAGCCTTCGGCCAGTCGAAAGCGCGGCGAGGAATAAGCCACTTCCGCGGACATGGCGTCCATGGCCTTGAGATACGAATCCATGCCCTGGCTGGCGTCGAGCCAGTCTTTTTGACTGCGGTGCGCCGCGAGCGCTTCGCGCTTGACGACGTGCACGGTCGAAGTGTCCACCCACGCGCCAGGCAGCACTTTTTGGCGCAGGCCGTCGCGCAAGCCATGCGGCATGGCGTGATAAACCGTGACCTCTCCCCCGACCGCCGCCCGCGGCGGAGTCGTCCGAAAGTTCGGCATGCCCCGCGCAAAAGCCGCCGTCACCGCCAGCCGGCTGGCGGTCATGTGATCCTCCATGTAGTCCGACGGCGAATGGGTCAGCACAATGGACGGCTGAACCAACCGAATGACCGACGCCACCCGCCGCAGGGTTTTAACGTCATATACAATTTCGAGATCGTCGGCGATGGGCGCATGCCAGCGGGCGCCCAAGATTCGGGCAGCCGCTTGCGCTTCCTTGCGCCGTGTCGCGCGGGTGCGCGCCGCGTTCATGGTGAGGCTGCCGCAGTTTCCAGTGGATAGATTGAAGTAATGCGTTTCCCAGCCGGCCTCGCGCAACAGCAACAAGGTGCCCGCCATGCAGAACTCAATGTCGTCGGGATGGGCGGCGATGGCGATCGCGGCGGGCATGGCGGGGGGGAGAGTGCTCAGTGCTCAGTGCTCAGTGCTCATCCGTCGTGCGGGACGAAGGGCTGATTACGGCGGAAGCTCGCCCCTCGAAGTAGGCGTCGGGATTCAATGCCCATGACGCTTATGGGCGTGGCGTTCGGAGGAGCTGTCCGCCGCGAACAGAACCTCGTGGGTCCGCATGGCGTGAGCGAGGCTGGTCAGGGGCATGTCCTGATTTAAAGCCAGCGCGTTGAAGAAAGCCTCAAACTGGGTTTGATAGGGATGATCCGACACGTCGCCGGAATCGAGCAGTTTCATTGACAGCTCGCTCCAGCGCGCCTTGTTGAGGCCACCCAGCTTGGTCGAGTGAAACTTGTTGTCGAGCAGGCTGCCCTCGCTGCCCACCAGATGCACGTGGAAGTAGTAAGGTTGCAGGCAGTCAATGACCGACGCCACTTTGCCCACGCGTCCGTCTTTGAAACGGAGAATCGTGACGCTGGACGTGGGATACTCGTACCGGGCGAATTCCTTGTTGGCGGAATGTGTCGAATACGAGCTGACGGTTTCGACGTCCTCGCCCATGCAGAGGAGCAGCGCGTCGAGCGCATGACATCCGGCGGACAGGAGGCTGCTGCCGCCCGCCTCTTTCTTCGTATTCCAACGGAACTGGCCGTACCAAGGCCCGATGCCATGAAAGTAGTCGACCTCACCGTAGTGGATCTGGCCGAGCAAACCCTCGTCGATGACCGCCTTGATGGTCAGGAACTGGCTGGAGAACCGGCATTCGAAGCACACGCAAACGCGCACCCCGGCTTCCTGCACCGCCTTCTCGATCGCCACGCAGTCCTCCCATTTGAGGGCAAGCGGCTTTTCGATGATGAGATGTTTGCCGGCTTGCGCGGCCGCGATGGCGTGCCGGGCGTGGTCCTGGGGGAAACTGCAAATGGACACCGCATGGATGTCCTTGTCGGCCAGCATGCCGTTCAGGTCGGCGTAAACCTTGATCGGCCCGCCGTGCAGGGCGCTCAGCTTCGCCGGATCCTGCGGGCGCGAAGAATACACGGCCGTGACCTGTCCAAGCGTGCTGGCGTTGATGGCGGGGATGTGGGCGGTAGCGACCCACCCGTACCCGATGATGCCCACGTTGAACCGTTTCATAGCCGGGCCGCGATGTGTTTCTCCAGTTTCACGGCGTCGGCCGCGAAGCTGCGGATGCCTTCGGCTAGCTTCTCCGTGGCCATGGCGTCTTCATTCATCATCCAACGAAACGCATTCTCATCCATCTTCAGCCGTTCCATCGCACTCGTCCCCGCCTGTTCCGGGCTGAGCTTGCGCACCAACTCGCCGGTGGCCGCCTGCAGTTCGCTCAACAACGCCGGGCTGATCGTCAGCAGATCGCACCCGGCCAATTCCCGAATCTCGCCAATGTTGCGGAAGCTGGCTCCCATCACCTCGGTGTCGTGCCCGAACTTTTTGTAGTAGTTATAAATCGCCTGAACCGACACCACGCCGGGATCTTCAGCGGAGCTGTAGTCCTTGCCGGTGTTCTTTTTGTACCAATCGAGGATACGACCGACGAACGGCGAGATCAGGCGGGCCCCGGCTTCGGCGCAAGCGACGGCCTGGGCCAGGGAGAACAGCAGGGTCATGTTGCAGTTCACGCCTTCCTTTTGCAGCACCTCGGCCGCCCGAACTCCCTCCCAGGTGGTGGCGATCTTGATCAGGATGCGCTCTTTGGGAATGCCCATCTTCTGGTAAAGGCCAATAAAAGTCCGCGCCTTGGCCACCAGGCCCTGGACGTCGAACGAAAGGCTGGCATCCGTCTCGGTGCTAACCCGGCCGGGCACCACCTTCAAAATCTCCGCCCCGAACAACACCAGCAAATGATCCAAAACCCGCGAAACCTGCGCCTTGCCGGACAGACCGGAGCTCCGGTTGTCGGCGATGGCCTTGTCGACCAGATAGCTGTACTCCGGCAGCGTGGCCGCCTTCATGATCAACGTTGGATTCGTCGTGGCATCCTGCGGGGCATATTGTTTCAGCGACGCAAAATCGCCGGTATCCGCCACCACCTTGGTGAATTGTTTCAGCTGCTCGAGTTGGTTCGTCATAGGCATGCGCTTTCCGCGTCGGTTTTCAACAGGACCGTATCGAGGGTAAGCGCCAAGGGGAAGGAGGAAGTCTTGAGAGAGACAGGACCTTCCCATGAACCTCTCCTGCGGAGCGCGGGCCTGCGGCCCGCAGCGGGTGGAATCGGCCACGCACGCACGAGCCGTCGGGCATCGTCGCCGGCCCGTGCCGCTGCGGGCTGAAAGCCCGCGGTCCGTCCGAGCAGTCGCAGGTTCATGGCCCGTGAGCAGGTCTAAAAAGAACGGGTGGCTTCCCATGAACCTTCTCTCCGCAGGAGTCCTCGCCGTCCTGGCGCCGTATTGGGTCGGCTCCAGCGCCAATGGCGCGTGTTCTCTCAGCCCAGCCCAACGGGCTGGGTTGACGATCGAGCCATTCCTTGGACTCCTGCACCAGGCGAGGATTCGCACGTCGTCCTCCCGCGCGCACAGGCAAAGCGCCAGAGGACTGGCGCACTCCAAGCCCTGGCGGCCCTCTCATCCGCCGTGGGCCTCGCAGCGGCTCGGAGTGCGGGCCGCTTTTCCCTCGGAGCACCGATACCGGCGCAATAAATCATCCGTCGCCAACCGTAAATCAACCTTGGCTCCTTCCAATGGCTCACTATTGTTGGGTCCCAATGCTGTATTTCGATCACAACGCGACCGCCCCCATGCTGCCCGCGGCCCGCGATGCCTGGCTGGAGGCCACCAAGAATCTGCCCGGCAACCCATCCAGCCAGCATCGGGTGGGCGCACGCGCCGACGCCGCCCTGCAATCCGCGCGTGAACGCCTGGCCGCGCTGCTCGGGTGCAGCGCGTTCGATCTGATCTGGACCTCGGGCGGAACCGAATCCAACAACCAGGTCCTGCGGCACTTTGCCAAAACCCTGCCGAAAGAAGGCGAGCGCGGCGAGATCTGGGTTTCGGACATTGAGCACCCATCGGTCCTCACCACGGCCAGCCATTTCTTTGGCCCACGCCTTCGACGCCTGCCCGCCGAACGCAGCGGTGTGGTTTCACTTTCCTGTCTGCGTCAGGAACTGCCGCGGCATCGCCCCTCCCTGATCGTGGTGATGGCCGCCAACAACGAGACGGGGGTGATCCAACCCTGGCGCGAGATCCAGGAACTCTGCCAACGACACGACGTGCCGTTCTTTTGTGACGCCGTCCAATGGCTCGGGAAGATGCCGGCGGCGGGGCTCGGAGCCTGTGATTTCGTGAGCGGCTGCGCCCACAAGTTCGGAGGCCCGCGCGGCATCGGCTTCCTCAAGATTCCGTCCGGCTTGATGATCGAACCCATCATCCGCGGGGGTCCGCAGGAAGACGGGCGTCGCGCGGGAACGGAGAACGTCGCCGGAGCCGTGTCGATGCTGGCCGCGCTCGAACTCCGGGAGCAGGCCATGGCGGCGGGCGAGCACGAACGTCGCGCCCAATGGCGCAACGAGTTCGAACGCGCCATGATGTCGCGCCTGCCCGGCTCCGAGGTCGTTGGCATCCGGGCCCCGCGCCTCTGGAACACGGTGTCAGCCCTGATGCCGGACTTCGGCTGTCAGCATCGCTGGGTCGTGAAACTCGACAAACTCGGCTTCGCGGTCTCCACCGGTTCGGCCTGCGCCAGCGGACAGGAGGAAGCCTCGCACGTCTTGACCGCGATGGGCCATTCCTCCGTCGAGGCCGGCCGTGTGCTGCGTTTTAGCAGCGGCTGGGAAACCACCGAAGCCGATTGGAGCGCCCTGCTCGACGCGCTGGAAAAGGTCCAAGCTGAATTCGCTCCATCCGCTTCGATGACCTAGCCAATGAGGAAGTACTGGCACGTCATCAACGTCGGGATCCAGAATACGCTGGTCTACCGGATGAACTTCGTCTTCCGGAGCACCTTCAGCCTCATCCCCCTCTTCGCCACCATCTCGCTCTGGCGCGCCGTCTATGCGGGCAAGGCCGACGGCAGCGTCGAGATTGCCGGCTATTCACTGGCCCAGATGATTTCCTATTACCTGGTGCTGACCATCGTGGAGTCGCTGACCGCGGTGACCGAGGATGACTGGCAGATCGCCGCGGACATCAAGGACGGCAATATCAGCCAGTTCCTGCTGAAACCCATCGACTATCTCACCTACCGTCTGTGCCTGTATTTCTCCGGTCGTCTGGTGTTTACCGTCTGCGCCCTGCTCCCCGTCACGCTCTTCATCGCCAGCCATCGGGCTTATTTTCACCTGCCCGCGGACGTGGCCACCTGGTTCGCCTTCGGGCTGTCCACGGTTCTCACCGGCCTGCTCCAGTTCTTCATGTCCTACACCATGGCCCTGCTCGCATTCTGGGTGCTCGAGGTGTCGACCTTCATCTTTATCCTGTTCGCCTTTGAGTACATCGCCGGCGGGCACCTGTTTCCGATCGACATCCTCCCGCCCGCCGCGCAGCAACTGCTGATGCTGACCCCGTTTCCCTATCAGCTGTTTTTTCCGGTCAACGTCTATCTCGGACGCATCACGGGCGATGCCCTCGTCCACGGCCTGGTGATCCAGCTACTCTGGGTGATCGCGACCTACGGCCTCGCGCGCCTCGTTTGGGCGCGGGGCATCCGCAAGTATTCCGCCGTGGGAGGATAAGCGCACCGTCTTTGCTTGCATGCACCTCTTGGATCGAAATCTGAAATCCGAAATCCCAACGCCGAAGCGCGGGCCTCGAGCGCCCGCGACTAGACCAGGAATGACCGTGAAGCCTAAACGAAGCTCAGCCACCACCGTGCGCTCGGATTTCGTCATTCTTCATTCGTCATTCGGATTTCAGGCTAGCCCATGACCACTCCGCACGCGCCCGCCACGACGCCTGAGGCAGCCTTCGCGCCATCGCGGGGCCTCGGCCGCTATCTGGCCATCTATGCGGCGCTGTGGCGGAATTCCGTGGTGCGCGAGATGGGCTTCAAGACGAACTTCGTCCTGTGGATCGTCGTGGAACTGCTCTGGTTCGCCCTGCAGATCACCTTCATCAATGTGATCTACGGGCATACCGAACGGATCGGGGACTGGACCCGATGGCAGGTGGTGCTGCTGGTGGGCACCAGCCATTTCATCCAGCAGATCTTCACCGCTCTGTTCCTGACCAACTGCGTCGAGATCTCGGAATACATCCGGACGGGCAAGCTCGACTTCATGTTGTTGCTGCCGATCAACACGCGTTTCATCGTCTCCTTGCGCAAAGTGGATCTGGGCGGATTCGTCAATGCCGCCTCCGCCGTCGCCGTGATCATCTACTGCGCGCGCCAGCTGAATCTCCATCCCACCACCGCGCAGCTGGGCGGATTTCTTCTACTCTGCCTTTGCGGCCTGCTCATTCATTACTCGCTCCTTTTTCTCCTAAGCTGCGTCAGCTTCTGGACCGTCCGGGCCCAGGGCATCGTCTGGGGCTACTACAATCTCTTCAACATCTCGCGTCTGCCCGACGCCGCCTTTCAGGGCTTCTTCAAAGCGCTCTTCACCTACGCGCTCCCCATGCTGCTCGTCGCCAATGTCCCGGCCAAGGTCATCCTCTCCAAACTGGCGTCGCCGTTGGAGATGTTCCTTCTGCTCGCCCTGAGCGTTGGATGCTTTGTCGCCTCGGAGGGCCTTTGGCGTTACTCGCTCCGCCGCTACACCAGCGCCAGCTCATAGGCTGGGCGTGCCTGACACGCTGCGCTTTCACGCATTTCTTGGTTTGCTCGGCGCGCTGAATCGGGAAAAGTGGGCCGATGCAACGCGCTTCATCAAGACGATCGGCCGCCACCTCCCCCCGACTCCTGCTGGTGCTGACGGTGGCCGCCGCCGGAATCGTCCTTGGGAGCTGGCTGCTGCGCCGCGCGCCCGCCCCCGGGGCCAACTCACCGCTGGCCACCACGCTGCCGGAAGTGGCCCGCACCAACCTGACCTTGATCAACGGAGCCCTGCGTGCCCCCGGTAGCGACACTCCGTTCACGGGCTTCATCGTGGACTATTTTGCCAGCGGCTCCGTTCGCTCGCGCTCGGCCGTTTCCAACGGGCTGTTGCAAGGCCTGTCCGAGGGTTGGTACACCAACGCCCAGCTGCAGGTCTCTGAACATTTCAAGGCCGGCGTCTCCCACGGCGTTCGCACCAAGTGGTACGCCAGCGGCGCCAAACAATCGGAAGCCAACATCGTCGACGGCAAATTGCACGGCACCTTCCGGCAGTGGCACGAGAATCAAGTGCTGTCCGAACAGGTCGAATTCGTCCAAGACCAACCCGAGGGCGCGTCGGTCGCGTATTTTCCTTCTGGCTACCTCAAGGCGCGCGTCTTGATGCGCGGAGGCAAGCCCGTTGAGCAGACATTTTGGAAGGACGGCGAGAAGAAGGAGTAGGCAAGTCGATCTCCCCGCAAAACCTGCTGAAGGGCCATGAACCAGGCGCTTCAGGTAGGACGGGCGCTCCCGCCTTCGCGCGCAGCGCTGCGGCGAGGCACGGCCGCCGCCCGCCGCCGAAACGGTGTCGCCCAATCTTTGCACAGACTCACGTAACGCCTTCCACATGGCCGGCGCGCTGCGGAGAGCGCGCCCCACCTGGCGGTTCATGCCCCCTTTGCACTTATCACGGACGAACAAGACGGAAGAACGACGCCGCTGCGAGTTCAGCGTCCGGGAGATGGACCTCGAAAAAGTTTCCGGTGAGCGTGTAGGGGCCCGGTATCCGGACCCAATCGCTGCCCGGCTCCAGGCTTGCCGCGGCTTCCAGAACAAACTCCCGCGCGGCCCGGTCCCAGAGCACAACGACCTCTCCGACCTTGCGCTGAACGAACAGTCGCGGCAGTGCCACCCCCACGCGGACCGAACCGACGATGTCGATCAAGTCACCCGGTGTCGTCGGCAGCCGAATGGGCGTTCCCACGCACGCCGTCGCGGTGTCGTTCAACGGAAGAATCCAGATGCCGTTCTGACCGCGAATGCTTCCGGCCCCGATCAGCGCGTCGCCACCGGGTGACCAAAGCGCGCCAAACGGGAATCCGTTGGTGGCATCCGCAAAGCCCGTGATCGGACTGAGACCTGAACCGTCCGCCAGAGTCGTGAAGAGGTTCTGCCCGAAACCCGTGCCCGGCCGCACATCGGCGAAGGACAGACGTGCGCCATCGGGAGACCAAGCCGGCCAAGCGGGCCCAGCCACTCCGAGCGCATAGCGTTGGCGCGTCGCGCCGGACGCGTCGGCCTGGTAAAGCCCGCGATTCGGGACGGCATTGAGGTTATGAAACGCCAGGCGTCCGTCGAATGGATTCACCACCGGCGCATCATCAAAACAATCATTGGCCATCGGGAAATCGGTCAACACCCCGGCCAGGTCGATGCGTTGCACCGTGCACTCATAGTCCAGAACGAGGCCCGAGCTGTCGTTGAGCCAGTCGTAGTAAACGATGAAGTTCGGGTTGTTAAACAGGCGCCGTTCCTCGCCCGTCGTCAGATCGCGCAGCCACAAGTTACCCAGCGAAAGAAATGGAGCGCCTTCGCGGGTAAAAGCCAGCCATCGGCCGTTCGGCGAAACCCGCGGGCGCGTCCCGGTGGTGACAAACCGATCGGCGGTGCCGTCGAGGTTGATGGCCCACACGCTGCCAGTTGACCCGGATTGCCGGCCGTAAAAGACGGTCCCGACGGCCGCCAACTGAAACGGCTCGGTGTTGGTCCCGCTGATCACATTTGTTCCCGTCGGATTGTTGGTGTCGAGCAATGAAGGCAGCCGTCCGTCCGCGATGCGATACGCCGCCTGTTGGATCGCGCCGCGTGCACCGGCCGGGGTCTGACCGTAGTAGGCGATGACCACATCGTTGCTCACGCGAATCGGGGTTGAATACTCCGTCCACGCCGCGCCGCTCCCCAGTCGGTAAAACGCCTGGTCCGCGGGATTCACCTTTTGCAGCGTGACTTGAATGGGCGCGGAGTAGGAGCCGGGCGTCGGCGAGATGGTCACGCGCGAGGGATCCGCCGCTCGCGGTGGGACCGGACTGAAGAGCGAAATGGCCGGATGATACTGATTGCCCAAACTAAACAACGCGCCCGCCGGCGGCGCCCCCAGGGTATTGGTCACCGCATTGCCCAACCCGGTGGTCAGGCTTTGATCACTTTCCACCCGGACCCGCACCGACCCGGGCAGACCAGTCAACGCCGTGGTCCAATCGCCGCCGTTCAATGATGCAATGAAGCCGGGCTGCGGACTGACGAACGGTTCGCCCGCGTACAGCCAAACATTCGCGCGCGTGCCGCTCGTCGACGCGGCGGTCAGAGTGCTGGCGCTGGTCACCGCGTAGCCGGACGCCGATTTGGTCACGATTTGCGCCTGCGTGGACGAGAAAGTGTTTGATCCGCCGCTGAGCAACGCGAAACGGCGCGGCTCCAAAGGAACGACGCCTTGCACGATGTTGCCGGCCGGTCCCAATCCCAGGCCATAAGCCACCTCCACCGTGCCGCCAGTGGTGGGCGGGCGCAGGCCCGAGATGCCGTTGCCAAACCGAACGATGGCCAGACCATTCGTGCCTTCATCGAGGTAATAGACGCGTTCAATGGAGGACGGGAACGACGCCGTGGTCGCGAGCCCAAACTCGACGGACGCGCCGCGTTGCACCAACGGCTGCACGATGAGGTTCGATTGGCCGGGCACGTAGAAAAACACCTGCGCCAGCGTTTGATTGTGAAAACGCCCGGAAATGTACTCGGTTCCAGACGCGAGACCGGAGCGAAGCAAAACCGGAGTGCTGGAATCGGAGTAGGCGTAGGCGACGAAGGTGTCGTTGCTCCCACGTCGCACGGCCGCCAAGAGTGTGGCATCGCCCACCCGCCGCTGGAGCGCGCGAGCCGAAGACAGATAACCTTCGGCCGCGATCTGATCCTGAAAGCGGGCCAGCCCGTCAGCCACCGAATACGCCAACAAATCGACCAATGTGATACCAGGATCATGCGCTCCTGCCGCGAGCCATTCAGGGTCTGGACTCGGTGTCCCCGTCCCGTAGGGATCTTCGAGGGCCACCAGCAGCGCCAGGTCCGGATGCGGCGGATTCACCACCAACGGCGCCGAAATTTGGCCCGGCGTGGACAGGTCGAGCAGATGAATGCGGTTGAGCTCAGGCGAGGTCACCGCGATGGCATCCCGGTTGGCCTGGAGAAACCCACCGACCGCCAGACTGCTCGCCCGCGGGACACGCGTGGGCACCGACGTCGCCCAAACCAGCGCGCCGCTGGCATTCTGATAACCAACCCGCACATTGCCCGTGACCTTGTCCAACACCAAAACATCCGGGCGCCCATCGCCGTTGAAATCTCCGGACGCGTGAAATTCAGCCGCCGTTTCGTCCACGAACGCAGCCGGCAAGGACGAGGCAACGAACATCAGGAGAAGAAAGGCGAAGCAGGTGACAGGGCATCGGCTCTGGAATTTGCGACTTCCGATTTGCGATTTGCGATTGCGGCCCAGTTCGGATCGCATTTGGAAGTCCGTAAAGAACGCAGCGCTTCCCATGAACCTGGCCATTTTCGATATACGACTTCCCGTTTTGCGATTTGGGCCGGTTAGAGCGCAAGCCGGAGGCTTGCCGGCCATTAGCCGGTGGTTGAGGCGCGCAGCGACGACACCACCGGAGACGCGTTCCACCAGATGATCGCATCCCGGAGGGATGCCAGCCCTTCGGTCAATCCACGCGGCTGCGACCCCGGCTGGGGTCGGTACGGTTTTGGGGACCTTTTCCGGTGGTCGACGCTCGTGCCTCGCGTCACCACCGGCTAATGGCTGGCATCCCGCTGGGATGCCTAGCGGCCGGCCGCCCGTGCGGTCCGTCCGAGCAATCAGAGGTTCATCTCTCGTGAGCAGGTAGCTTCCCATGAACCGGAGGATCGACCAGAACGCACGCGACGCGGAGATTCGGCAACCTGTCAATCGAACGGCCCGGCGCGTACCCCCTCTCCGCCGCCCTGCGGGGGAGAGGGCAGGTTCCGAACTCGCCCGAGCGAGATCGGAACCGGGTGAGGTGGAGCAGTCCGCCGGTTCATTTCTGGTGAGCAGGTCTAAAAAGAACGGGTGACTTCCCATGAACCTCTCCTCACGTTTCGCAGGCGTCGCACGAAATTCACCAGACTGGTAGTTCATCACGTGATCCTCAAAAGCTGGCCACCGGAATTTCAACTTCGCCGGCCGGTATGATGTAATCGACTTCACGGTTCGCCTTGAAGCGGACCACGAAGTAGCGATAGCGCGCGCCGAGCAAGACCGGTTGCTGATCGCGGAGATAAAGGTAGTTCACCCCATTGCCCAACCCTCCGGGTATCTCGCGCTTCGTCGCAATCAAACGGTCCACAATCGTCACGCGCGGCGCCTGTCCCGGCAGCGCCAGGATCGACCACGGCAGTCGTTCGATCATCGGGCTGACCTGGTTGATATCGCCGGAAACTTTGGGGAACAGCGAATTGGTGACCTGCTGTCGATAAACCACAATGGGCAGGAGAAACTCGCCGGACCGTTCAGGATTGGACGTTTCGCGTCGGAACACATGGCTGTTCGGGTCAATGCTGACCTGCGTGCTGCGCAGGAACGAGGCGTAGTTTGACGAGCCGACATTCGCAAAGGTGCTGAGGACGTTGGGCAGTTGGCCGATGCGCACGCCGACCGGATATCGTCGATCCTCCAGTCGCCCGTTCTCCCGATTGGTAAACACCACGGCGGCCACGCGCGCGTCAAACGCCTCGACGGTCGGCAATGGCCGCGCGGGCCAGGGCACGAGCTCGACCGGCGGCGGAGTTTTCCACGTAAACTCCCAGGCAGTCGACAGGCTCCCTTCCCCGCCTTGCGCGTCCAGCGCCTGGACCGAGATCTGATACGAAACATCGGGGAATACATTCGCGACCAACGTGAACTGCGGCCCCGGTCCAAATCCGGCGCTGATGGGCTGAGTCAGTTTCGCCTCTCCAAAGTTGACGACATCGCGGACCGCTCGCGCCAGGTTGCTCGGACGCAGCCCCACGTAGTAACCCGTCAACGCCTTGGCCGGATCGGGTCGCAGTTGGGTGCTTTCAAAAACGGTCGCGCCACCGCCGGGTCCGCCGGGCCCGACTTTGAGGAAGACTCGAAATCGATGAACACCCTCCACCGGACAGAACCAGTTCAAGGCAACCTGCGGCGACGCCGGCGTCCCCACCGCCTGCGGTTCCGCCAAAACCGGGGTCGGCAGAGCGGGCGGCTTGACCTCCTTACAGCCCAAGGATGCCATCGGGCTGGGATTGCCGTGTTCGTCGAGCAGTTGGAGGTAATAACACAGGCGCGCTCCCGCGGCGGGCAAGGTGTCGTCTTTGCGCACGACTCGACGCTGCGGAAACGCCGGGTGATGGCGAATGGCGCCCTGCGAAATCAGCGTCAACGGGCCCTCATTCACAGTTCGATAAAGCCGATACTCGCGCGTGCGCGGCGTGGTGGTGAACTCGATCTGCAAGGGCGCCACCGATCCATTCACCGCGGCGCTGGCGATATGCTGGACGCAATCGCCCTCCGCCGGGAGGGAAACAATGCATCCGCGGAAGGTCGGCAGCGGACCCACCAAACAAGCGGGATACGACACCGCGTAGAGTCCCGCTGCATCTGGATACGCCACGGCCACATCGACCCAACCGCTCCCGTTCGGCCCACTCGTTTCGGCCTGAACCAGCACCGGCAACGTGGTGGTGTGATTAAACCGCATCGTCACCGTGCCGCTCTCGTCGGGAGTCGCGTCCAAGGCCGGAGCACAGCGACCCGTCTCGAATCCGCCCGCCGCAAGCAACAGTGGATCGGAAGGATTGAGGGCGGTGCCCAGCAATTGACCCGCGGTGAATTCCAAGCGCCACAGTTGTCGGTTGGGCGGAAGGCTCGTGGAACGATAGTTCGCCTCGCGCGACGTCGCGCCGTAGTAGTTGCCCACCGTGCAGCCCACCTCAAGCACGCCCGGGCTGGAGATGTCCAGCAGCGGCGTGTATTCGACCTCCAAGCGATCGTCACCCGGCGGAAAGTAAACCGGCCCCAACAGGCTCACGCCTGCCACGCTGTTGGTGACGGCAAACCGGACCCAGGCAATGCCCGGGTCGCGCCGCACGCAAACCAGACGGTAGTTCCATTGGTCGGTGGGCACGTCGACATCAAGCTCACGCGACACAGTTTCAAACCGAACCGCGGGCACGCCGCAGCTTCCGCGAACCAAGCCGCTCCCGGCGGCCGGACCTTCACGCACCCGCAACACCGCGGACACCGGCGGGCTGTGGGGCGACAGCAGATTGTCGCACGCCGCCACGCTGACCGCGCGAACGGTATACCAAAAGTTGCTCAGGCCCGGCGTGACCGGCGCCGTCGGCCCATTGTCGAGATACGAGTTGCCATCCGCGCCCGACACGTGCGCCACCACCCCGATGCGATAGGTCGTCGCCGGCAGGTCTGTGCGCAACGCGTCACCGGGGTTGGGCCAGCGGTAGATCCAGTATTCCGTGGCGCGTTCACCGGCATTAGTTCCCGGCTTCCATTGCGCCCATTGCACCCGGATGCGCTGCACGTTGGTGTTCGCTCCACCAGGCAAGGGCAGAACCTGAACTTCATCGCGCGCACTCAGGTCGATGGGCGCCAGCGGCGTCTTGCGACGACAAGCCCGTCCCAGTCCACCCGGCGAAACCAAGCCGTCGCGTCCCAACACATCCAGCGCCGTCACGAAGTAATAGAATTCAGCGCCATCGGCGAATTCCACCCCGGCCGTCGGAACGTTCCCTCTGATGCGGCGCCCGTTGTCATCGACCACAAAATAAGTTTCGCGATCCGTGGGATCATCCGCTGCTCCAAGTCCGCTGCCAGCCGAGAGCTCCTTCGTTGTGCTCGCCGGCGCGTCGTTCACCAACACCACCCCGGAGGCGCCGCGCAGTTGAGCAAGAGTGGGAGGCGCGACGTGAAAGCCCGCGCCTTCCGCGGTTGACCGCGGCAAACGCCACACATGATACCCGTAGCTGAGAAGGGAAAGACGTCGGAGCGCGTCCGGCGTGCCCCAGCGCAGCCGCACCCGCAGATGATCATCCGGATGATTGGTCACCACTTGGAATGGTTTACCGGGCGCGGGCAGCACCACCGGATTGCCCGGCGTGATCGTGACGCGCCCGACCACAAACGCGGCCAACCCCGTCGCTGGATTCACTTCGCGAACCTCATAAGTGGTCAGCGACGTGATGGTTTCCGCGAACGCTTCGCCCAGACAAAGCCGCAGGCCGGGGTTGGAACTGGCCAAGAGGGAAAGCGTCGCCGCGGAAGACGCGTTGGTCTCCGCACTCCGGAAAAGCGTCAGGACCTTCTGGGCCGGCACCTGATTGGAGATGCCCGGGACTCGGCGGAGAAAGGTGTTGATGGCATTCGTCAGCTGGCCGAGGTCCTGCCCCAACGCCACGGATTGGTTCAACAACGCGTTTACCCCGCCGACATCTGTTTGCCGGAAAATAGTTCCCCGCAACGTATACGGGCTCGCGCTGGAGACATCACCCGGCTTCCCATAGATCGCGAATCGTTTACCGCGGACCAACGCAGTATCGGCCGACCCGATCAGGACGAAGGACCAGTCTCGGTTTCCGGCGTCGCGGGTCGTGGTGCCCACCGTAAAAATCAAATCGGCGCCCGCGCCCTGGGCGGAGCCCACGGATGGGCACAGCAGCCCGTGAAGAACGAGCGCGAGAAAGATGAAAAGGACGCCGGCGACACCTGTTCCGCGATTCGCCAGCGCATTTCCGTTCACAGCGGTCGCAGCGGAATCCTCGGATCCCGCTGTCATGGCCATCATCGTGTTCATCTGAAGCTTCATCAGTCGATTGAGTAGTCCACGCCGCCATCACCCACTTCGCCTCGAATCCCCATGCCGACGCAGCCGGAAATGCAGAACGGGCAGAAGCCAATCTCACCGCACAGATTTGCCTCGCCGCCCAGCACCAGCTTGAACCCGTTCGGTCCCGCTTCGAGTGACGAAAAAATGGCCAGGTCCGCATGGCCTTTGATCAAGCAGATCAAAGACACGTCGAGCGCCAGCTTCTGGCGCATGCCCAGTTTTCCAGACCGGGGACCGTCCGAGTAATAAGTGGCACTGGTCACTGAAACCTCGGCGTCGAGGAAACAGTTGGAGGTGCCGAAGAGAATTTCCGAGAGGGACAGTCCCGCGCCGAACTGCACATAGACACCGCGGAAGCCCAACGGATCGCCGAGAACTTTGGGGGCCTCGGGATCGACGAACAGCACCGGCGTGAGCGAACAGGCCTTGCCGACGAACAAGCCGGCATTGATGTCGACCGGCACACCCACGATCGTGATCGTGCCGGCGGCGCGCGCGGCAAAGTACGTTTCCAATTCCCCAAAGGCCATCGACGCCCCGATCTCCCGCACGCTGCATCCCTTGAAGCCGATCTCGCCCTTGATCAGAATCAGCCCACCCACGCCGAGCACATTCCCGCTCTGCTGTGTCCAGCGCGCTTCGACCGTCAGGGTCAGCGGTTTGCCCGACAGCGAGACCAGGCCGGGCCATTGCAGCGGAACATCAGCCGCCCCGATGACAATCTCGGCCGCCGGCGCCCCGGCCGGAATGCAATCCTTCGGCACGGACTGCGAATCCAGCTGGCGAATCTCCATATAGGCCG
The DNA here is from genome assembly GCA_044230345.1 of Limisphaerales bacterium. Classification (GTDB taxonomy): domain Bacteria; phylum Verrucomicrobiota; class Verrucomicrobiia; order Limisphaerales; family JADJPG01; genus JBGARF01. The sequence continues at coordinate 107,545 of JBGARF010000017.1, read as the reverse complement.
TGAAGTCCATGTCATCCGGCAATTTGAACTTCACCTTCGCATCAAGGCGGATTCGTTCCATCGCGTCCCCATTGAACGTGGGCGCACCCCGAATCTGCGCCGAGGCGAACGACCCGCTCATCAAGCCGGGTCCCTTCATCGCCGCATAGACCTGATCCGCCGCGGAGGCGAACTGGCTGGATAAGCCGTTGCGAATGGACTGGTTGATCTGTTGAAACAACGTCTCGGTCAGCTGCCCGATCAGCGCATCTCCTTCAAAGAGGAATTGCTTGAAGATCTGCTGATACTTGGCGGGCATCGTTGAGGCGAGATAGGCTTTGATCAGTTGTTCGCGCAACGCGTTGCGCGCCGCTGTCGGGTTGGCCGTGAAGTAGTCCCCCGCTGGCGTAACCACGCTGGCGAGATAATTGGAAACTCCAACGCCGGCCAATCGGGTGTAGTCTGCGAGGGCGCTGGCGTTGCCCGTCACGGTGCCCAGCGCGCGGCTGAAGTCCCCGTTCGCGCCGGACAGTTGTCCACGGATATCGTTCAGTTCCCGCCGCACGCCGCCCAAACGCTCTTCCAGTTTCGCCAGCGTCGGGTCGAGTTCGCGTAACAGGCTGTTGGCAATTGGATCCGCGATCGCCCCGACGATGCCCGACAGCGCGCCCTGGTCCGCCGCGACCTGTTGGAGGATGGCTCGGACCACGTTGCGATTGCCTTGCCCGTCCTTTTGCAACAGGCGCAGGAACAAGCCGAGCGTCGCGTCCATATCCGTCAGCGACTGGTTCAGCTGGCCGGCGACGGATGCGCTCTGGGCGGACACGCCGTTGATGTTTCGAATGGCGTTTTGCAGGCCGACATCGGGGCGGTTGACGATGGACGGAATCTGGCTGCGGAACGTCGCCGGGTTGGCGGCCAGCGCCTGCGACAACTGGGTGTAAAGCGCATCCACCACCGGGGCCAACGTCGGCTCAAGCACCGGCCGGAAGAACGTGGATACGTCATCGCGCAGCACGCGCTGCATGCCACGAAAACCACGCGTCAACCCGGAGGCGTCGACCGCGCCGCCAATGGCCTGGCGCAGCGCATTGCTGATGGAATTGAACGGTCCGCTGATCTCGCCGATGGCGTCATTGGCGAAATCGAGCAGCTTCAGGCGCGGCAACTTCAGCTCGAGATCCTGGGCGAAATCGAGGTCCACCTTCCCCGGCGTGAGTTCTTTGAGCCGGCTGTCGACGTTGATGATCGGCAGGATGACCGTGGAATCTTCAAATGACGCGAACTGGCGGAGCGCCGGATTCCAGACCAGCGGGTAGTCGAAGGTGGCCACTTCGATCCAGGTGCGTTGCGCGCGCGGATGAAAGTCGAGCGTTTGCGAATTTCGATATTCGCCGATCAAAATGGCGCGCGATCCGTCCACGCTTCGCTCGGGGAATCCGCGGTGTTGCAGGTCAAACTTGGGAACGTTGAAATAATGCTGGCCAGCAATGCTCCAGCCAAAGGCAGGCCCGCCCTGATCCGGCGCGCGCCAGCCGCCCATCACGTCGATGCGTGCCGTCGTGGCGGTGAACGGGGTGACGTGAAGGTGAATCTTGCTGTCCTCAAAGAACGGCAGGTCAATGCGGCCGGCGACGTTGTAGAACCCTTCCGCCGGTCGACCCGGAGTTTCCCAATTGTTGAAGTATCCTTCGCCGACAGTGCCGATCTTGTAGATGCTGTCTCCAGGGCCCCGCAGACCGAGCAACGGGGGCAGACGAAAACGCGAGTCGGCATCCCGCACGCCGTCGGCCGCCACCATCAGGTTGCCATTCGTGTTGAACGCCAGCGTGGCGGTCATCTTGTTCGTGATGAGCGGAAGCTGGGTTTGGACGCCGAGAACGAGGAAGCGGTCGCTGACTGAGCACGGGTTGCCGTTCTTTTCGCGAAACTCCAGGCTCAGCGGCAGGAAATCCACATTCCAGTAGTTCAGATGTTTCTCCGGCGTGTTTGGGGGAATCTGCGCCACTGCCAATGCGCCCCGGCAAAGAAACTTCAGGCGCTGAAAGTCCACGAAGAAACCCGAAGGCTGATCCGGAAAACGAATCCGCCCATCCGTGCGCGAATCCCAGTTGTCACTATCGAGATAGGACAGGGCAAAGCGGGAAAACGTGATGTCATAGCCCGAAAGCGGAAAGGCCGTGGGAAACGATTGCGCCTGGTGAAGGCCACTGATGCCCCCAAAGCGCGCGTAGTATTTGGCCTGCGGGATCAGCGGATACCAACCGGTATCGCGTCCAGCCAACGTGCTGCGACCTTGCAACGGCCGGCGGAAATTCAGCCCGCCATAGTTCGCCAAGCCCGCCTCGTAACCCGTCGTGCCAGGGCGCTCGACCCGCTCCTCTCCAGGCTCGCCCCAACCGGTGAACAACAACACGGCCGGACGTAGCGCCGCATCCGCTCCCGTTTGGTCGCCACGCAGAAAGGTGCCAGGCATGTGATAGGTCCCAGCTTCAACATCGCTGGTGCGCTGGGCAAACTGTCCGGGTGTTCCGGTGTAACCCCAAGTCAGATTTTGCGCGGGCACGGACCCCGCCGCCAGCAAACCGCCGTCCGGGGTAAAATCCAAACGCGGCACCAGCGCTGGCGTGAACGGCAGCACCAAAGGCGGCAGGGTCACTCCGCTGCAGTTGGTGTCTGGACAATCGCGCCGGTACGGCACCGGGACGTCGCCGGCGAGAAATAGGTAGCTACTGGCGGTATCGATCAGGTCGTCATTGATCGCCAGACGTCCACCCGTCGACGGAACCGGTCCGACGAATTCCGGCCCGGTGTAAGGCAGGTGCGGACGAAAATCCACGGCAGCCAACTCGAGCTGCATCTGGACGCGAGCCGAGCCGTTCTGCGGATCCGGCCGGATATAAACCGGCAAACCCGGGATGGCGGCGAGATGACGATAGAACGAATCGTTCGACACGCGTTCCCCAGCGAGCGGGTTTTGCAGCAACGTTCGATCGTTTTCGAGCCAGTCATCTTCCGTTTCGCGGACGAACTTCGCCGCCGTGGCTTCGGGCAGGGAAAATTGTCCCGCCGCCACGTCCCACTGCAGAAGCGGCGCGGTGAAGATTACGGGTTTGGATTCTTCTGCGAAATGGAACTCAGTGGCGCCGGGTGTTTGATCCGCGGGAGCAAAGGTCAGCGGATCCGACGCTGGTTCGAAGAGCGCGTTCAACGGAACGTTGCGTGCAACGATGAGCGGCAGTTGCACGCGAATTTCCGGATCCGTTTGCACGCCCAGACCGGTGGGCAGAAAAGCATGCAGGGCGTCGGCCTTGGCTCCGGTTGAATTTAACGTGCCGAAGGCGAGGTAACGAATGCCAGCCGTGGTCAAGGGCTGGAGCGTTCCCACCGAGAAGGTCCCGTTCAGATTGGTCGCCGTCCCGTCGGGCGCGAGCGTCACGTTGAACGCTGCGCCGCCGCCGAAGGTAACCTCCGGTCGCGACGAGATCCGCGCGGAGTTCGCAGGCAGCTGAAGTTGAGTGGCGAGAAAGTCCGGGGCCGACAAGACCCCGGGCGCAGGACTGTTGGCCAAGGGAGCAAAGGTGGTGGCGATGTCTCCGAAGTACAGCGTGCCATTGAAATGCAACAACGGCACCGGGGCAAAAGGCCGGACCTCATCCACCAACGCCCCGGCGCCGTCCCCAACAATCTCGTGCGTCAAGGTGACGGTGGGAGCATGAAGCACATTGACCGAATCAAGATTGGCGGCGGGATCGAACGCGACGGATTGGGTGGATACGACAAGCGCGGCCGCCGAGGGCGGCTCCGATGCATTGTATGAACCGAGGGCAAAGGTGCGACTGGCGACGGCTGGCGAACGCAGGCCGATCGGCGTGCCGACTGAATCTGCGAGGCTCACGTCGATCGACGACTGCACGGTGACAGCCGGAGGCGCATCGCCGTAGTCATGGATGCGACGAAAGGTGGTCCGAACGCTAAACGGAAAGGCTGACGCACCGCTGTTTTGCACCGCCCAAGGCCGCGCAAAGAAGCCTGTGTCCACGACGGGCAATAGCCGCGAACTTGCATCGCCGAGACGTGCCAGTGACCCAACGCGCGTGAGTCCGCCCGGTGCGTTTCCCGGGTTCAAGCCAATGAGGTCGAAAGCATCGTCGCCACTCGCTTCATCGAAATTGTACGCGGTGATCAAACCCGCCTCAACGCCCGACAGCGGCAAGTGTGAGTAACGCTCAATGTCTGCGCCCGACAGGGCGACATTCCACAGCGACACCTGATCGAGCGATCCATTGAAGAAGAGGGCGTTGCCGTCGTAACGGCCCAATCGCAGATCCGCCGTGGACGTCGTCGGCCCGGCCGCTCCTGACCACGGGGTGGTGTTGACCAAGCGACCATCGATGTAGGTTCGCGCGGAAACAAGATCGACGACAAAAGCCACGTGGTGCCATTGCTGGTCAGCGATGAATCGATCGTTTGCTCCGGTGAAACCAGGCTCCACAAAACGCCCCCCATTCACGTAATACCACGGCGCAACCCTTCCGGCATTCAACGCAATGGAAAACCCATCAAAGGAACCAGCCGCATACTTGCTGACCAAACCCGGCCACGCGCCAGTCCGCTGCCCCGTCTTCACCCAGGTCATGATGGTCAACGGCAGGGTGTTCCATGCCTCGTTGTGGGACGCAATCAACTCGTCGTCCACGCCATCGAAGGTCATCGCGTTTCCGGCCAACGCATTCAGCGCGATCGGAGCGGTCGATGTCACCCATTCGGGCGACGACACCAGGCTGGCCACCCGCGCGTTCGGCGTGGAATCGAACGCATCCGTCCCGGCGGCTTCATCCAATCGCCACCACGCCACCAATCCGTCCTCGCTGCCTTGCAGGGCGCGATGCTTGACGTAATTGATTTCGGCATTCCCCAGACCCCGCTTCCAGATCGCAACTTCGTCGATATCACCTTGGAACGTCGCCGGGTAAGTGAAGTAGCGCCCGATCTGGAGCGGTTGCGTCGTCGAGGGTGCGCCGGCCGCACCGTTCCACGAGTTGGTGCCGACGCTGACGCCATCCAGCAGCAGACGCCCACCGTTGGCGTCCACGATCAACGCGGCGTGGTGCCAGCCACCATCCGCCACGACCGTCGTGGAGACCGCGTCGATGGCGAAGTTGCCGAAGCCAGCGCGGTAGTAAAACCCGCGAAGTCGACCACTGTGGACGGCCAGCGCCCAACCGTTGCCACTGTTGTCGGCGTATTTACTGACTATCCCTTGGAAGACGCTGGTGTTGGTCGTTCGGAACCAGGCGGTGCAGGTGAAAGGATATGGATTGAGCTCAACATCGGTCGGGCCTGCCAGGTAACCGGAGCCGCCGTCATAACCGAAACGGAGCGCAGTTCCTCCGGCCGACTGGCCCTGGACGTGGGCCAGGCCCGCCAACAAGGCCAGGCAAAAGTAGCTGAGGCAGATGACTTTCGACTTCATGGGTGGCGTTTCGCAGGTTCCACACTACTCCATGCGCCAAAAGCCCCGAAAAGGGCTCACGCCCGCGTGAGATATTTTCGAAGTGCAGCACCGTTTGGTTACATCGACCCGGGTCACGCCCGACTTGACGACCATCGCGGAGTTAATCGGCGACACCGGGCCGCGACCCGTGACCCTCTACGGCATCAGTCCCATACGTAGCGCTCGTCGAACTCGATCCCGTGACGAATGAGGAATTGGCGAAACTCCTCTTGGAACGACAATCGTTGATGATGTCGGGCCTGATCGGCGATGTAATTCACCACTCGAGTCACACCCGATTGACTCACCGAAAATGCTCCGTAACCACGTTGCCAGTGGAAACCCTGAAAACCCTCGCTCTGCGACTTGAGCCACTTGCTCGTGCTGGTTTTGATCGCCTCGGGAACGCCGTAGCCACCCAGCCCGTTGGGCTGGGCTGAGAGATCGCGCGCCGTTGGCGCTGGGGCGAACGTGGTTTGGATCAGGCGGTTTCCCGAAGAGGAGTCTGCCTAAGCGCCAAAGGCGCGCGAGCCCTCAGCCCAGCCCAACGGGCTGGGCCGCGACCCGCTCCCCCGCCCGCGTCGCACGCCCTACGGCGCGTCGAAGGTCACTCGCACGCGGTAGAAGGCGCTCGAATTCGCCGGCAACGGTGACGTGCGCCTCGCCCGCACCAACTCCAGGCCCGGTTCCAAAGACGTCACCGTCTCGGTCCAGGCCGCAGGAAGGCTTCCGGTCCACGTCACCAGGTTCGTAGAGGTCTCCACCCGATAGCTCAAATCGGCATCGTTGGTGCGCCGACGATACGTGAGCGTCAGCACTTTTCCTTGCGGGCCCGATTCCATGGACACCGCCGGAAGCCCCACCGCGTTAATGTCGGGCACCACGGGATTCAGGCCGAAGCTGTATTCCAGAATATTCACAATGCCGTCGAAATCGGCGTCAGCTTCGAGACCGCTGATCTCCGGATCGAGCAAATCAGCCGGCGTGAAATAGGAGTTTTGCCAGACGGCAAATCCATTCGAAGCTTCGAAGGCTACAAAGTCGAGCCAGCCCGCATCTTCACCCGCGCTTTCCACTTCATCCTTGAGGTAGACCCAATCGAAATAGTGCAGCCCGGGCGGAACAAGGATGGACATGTCCGCCCAATCGGTCTCGCCCGAGATGTAGTCGTAGATCTCGCCATCGACCAGCAACTCCAGCACGTCGTAGTCGGTTTCGGATGAAACCTTCCACGAGAAATAAAGAACGCCCGGCCCCTCGATCGCGGTGCCAAGCCACGCGACACCGTTATCTGCCACTGGACCACTTTGCATTGCACTCACCCCATCGATCGAGGTCTCCGTCTGAGGAAACCACGATGCGTATCCCGAGTTGGTCCAGCTGAGGCCGGGCGAATTCAGAGCCACGTCGATCGCGTCCGCTTCGTCGAACACGCTCAACGCCGCGACCCGACTGAGCGCACCTCCGAAGCGATTCGACACGGCCACATGATAAAAGCCTTCGCTTGCCGACGATAGATTGGGAACGGTCAACGCGGCGTTCGTGGCGTTCGGGAGCGCCACATTATCCTTGAACCAACGATAGGTGAACGGGGGGCTGCCCGCCGCCTCCACTTCGAAGGTCACGCTTTCCCCTTCCAAACCGCTTTGCTGAACCGGATGGCGCACAATGACCGGAAGCTCGGTGTTGAAGGACACAAACGAAACATTGTCCAGCCAAGCAGCGTCCGCACCGTCTGACACGTCTTCGTCCTTCGAATAGACCCAGGTCAGCGTGTGCGTGCCGGCCGGTAGGTTGTAGAGGATTTCTTCCCAGCCCCACTCGCCGGAGATGCCGTCCGCGAATTCGTTGTCCACGTAGAGATCGAGAAAGTCGTAGCCAAACTCGGACGACACCTTCCACCAAAACGAGACCTGGCCGGGACCGACAACCGTTGCGGTGACCTCGCTGAACTGCAGGTTGGTCAACGCCCCGCTTTGCAGCGCATCGACGCCATCAAACGTCTGCGCGGTCTGCCGAAACCACGGTGCGTCGCCCGCGGTGTTCCAGGTGAAGCCCGGGTTGTCGGTGGCCTGTGCGAGCGGAGGCGTCGAAACGGTCACCCGGATCTGCGCGACCGCACTCAAGGTCACGCCGAAGGGACTGCTGATGCGCACCTGATAGTCGCCCGCGTCGGCTGGCTGCGCGTTGGTGCGCGTCAATTCGGGCTGAGTCTGTCCCGCCAACGCCTGGCCGTTGCGCGTCCATTGGTAGGTGAACGGCCCAAGGCCGCCTGTCTCCACCACCAGCTCGAGGCGTGTGCCTGCCGCGATCGCCTGGCTCCCGGGCTGTTTGGAGATCACCGGAGCCAGCTGGAGCTGGGCCACACTGAGCCGGGCCTCGCGACTTAGATCCAAGCCCGCGCGATTGGAAACGACGACGCTATAGAGCCCGGCGTCCGCGAGCACCAGGTTGGAGAGCGTCAGCGTGGCATTCGTTTGGGCCGGAAGTGCCGCGCCTGCTTTGCGCCACTGATAGTGCAATGGTGGCGTGCCGCTGCTGACCACCGTCAAGCTCGCTGCGCCTCCCGCATCCGCCGCGATGTCGGCAGGCTGGGTGGTCACGCGCGGCGGAGAGGCCGCAAGCGCGACCGTTAGCCGCGCCGAGGCGCTGGTCACGGTCCCGGCTTCGTTACTAACGATCACCGAGTAAAAACCATCCGCGGCGGTCGTGACATTGACCAGATCCAGCCGGTTCGAACGCGCGGAGACAATATTGGTGCCGTCCTTCTGCCACTGATAGGCCAGCGGGTCGGAGCCGGTCGCGACGACCGCGAACAGAACCGGACCGCCTTCCAGCACCGTCTGGCTTTTCGGCTGTGTCGTGATGGTTGGAGCCACCTTGGCCTCAGACACAAACTCGAAGAGATCGAGATACCCTTTGTCGTCGCCTTTCGAGAGGCTCGCGTCCTTGACGTAACGCCAGCGCAATTCATGCGGGCCCGGTGAAATTTGAAATTCCTTCTTCGTCCAGTCGACCTCGCCCGAGATGGAGTCGACTTTTACTCCGTCGATCAAACAGTCGAGCGTGTCATTGTTACGCTCCGACGAGACTTTCCACACGAAACTCGCCTTGCCTGGGCCCGAGACCGTCGTTGAAGCCAGCGTTCCCTGGCGAGCGGCGATTTTTCCCGACGCCCCGGCCGTGAGCCCATCGCGGGTGACTGTGTTTTGACTTTCCCAAAGCGTATTGCCGCTGCTGAGAAACGTGCGGTTGGTCGCGTTGACCGCGGCGGCCACTTCGGGTTTGGCCACGACACCGAGGAGCTTCAAGCCCAGTGTGGCCACGCCCGCCACGTTGCTCACCGCCACTTGATACTCACCGATGTCGCTGGCGGCAAAAGCTGGAATAACCAGGTTTGTGCCGGTCGCACCAGACATGATCTTCCCGTCACGTTGCCAGGAATAAAATAGCGGTGCGGTGCCGACCGCGGTCAGGGCCAGCACGACATTGGTGCCCTGGATAATCGAGACCTCTTGCTGACTGCCGACCGCTTCTCCGTTGAGCACGAGCGTGGTGATTTCCGGGAACTCCGAAACAGCCGTGGCGCGCAGCGCGTTGAAAAGATTCACAAAGGCACCCGTGCGCACTTTGCCCACGAGCCGTTCTTTCCGATCTGCTCCCGCCAATAATCGATTAATCAACGCGCGGTAATCGGCGGTGGGAAACTGGGCTTTGAGGAGCGCAAGCACGCCGGACACGTGGGGCGCGGCGAAGGAGGTGCCGGTGACGAGACTGTAGTCATCGTCGGCCTTGGAGGTGGTGCTCAGCACGTTTTCGCCGGGAGCGACCACATCGACCAGGCGTTCACCGAAATTGGATTTTCGGGACAGAACACCCGTGCGGGTTCCGGCGGCCACGGCCACCATGTTGTCGAAGGGATAATTTGACGGAAAATGCGCGACCAGATCGTTGTTCGCACCATCGTTGCCCGCGCTGGACACGAAAAGAATTCCAGCGCCACGCAATCGTTGGATCGCGTCGATCATCGACTGGTTCACCGTGCCGCTCAGCAAACCGCCCTGCTGCCAGCTGGCATTGACGATGGCCGCACCTTTGGCCCGGGCGTAGTCCAGGCATTGCACCGCATCGGACAGCGCCCCGGCACCCTGGTTGTTGAACCACTTCAAAGCCATCAGCTGAACCTTCCAGGCCACACCAGCGATGCCCTTGCCGTTGTTGCCGACCGCACCAATCACCCCGGCGACCGATGTTCCGTGTCCACCCACGCCGAGCGTCACATCCGGCAGATCGTCGGTCGGATTGCTCGAGTCATCGATGGCGTTGATTCCGTAGACGTCATCCACGAAACCATTGCCGTCGTCGTCGATGTTGTTGCCGGGAACTTCGCCCGGGTTGCGCCACATGTTCGCGGCCAGATCTTCGTGGGTGTAACGGATCCCCGAATCGACCACGGCCACGATCACGTTGGTGGCTTCCCGTCGGAGATCCCAAGCCTCAGGACCATCGAGGTCCACGTCGATGGTTCCGGCCTCCTGCCCAACGTTGTTGAGACCCCATTGCTCCGCGGCAAAGCGTGGGTCATTGGGCGTGGTGGCCGCTGCGCGCACGATGGCGTCGGGCTCGGCGTATTCGATCCACTCGGGATATTGGGAAAGCACGGCTTGGGCCTGACGGACCCCATCGGGCTGAAGTTCGGGCAGATCGACGTAGTAAAGATTTTCCGCGGTGGGATGGCGGCGGACCGTGCCGCCGAACTGCCGAACGATCGCGGCCAGGCGTTCGCTATTCTCGTCACGAGCAGTATTCTCCGCGGCGAAGGTTTCCCGCATCTTGACGAGAAGGTGACTGGCCACGGCTTCAAACCGCCGCACGACCCGTTCCTCGTCGGGTGCGTCGAGCCCATTCCGTTTTTCCTCGACGTAAACGGCATGAGGGAAGTTGGTGGGCTGGAGCAACGTTACGCGTGTCGAAAGGCCGTCGATGGCGGGAGATTCCTGCACGGCGAGAACCCGCGCACCCGGCCAGCCCAGATACGTTTTTCCCGGCCGCTCCTGTTTTTCCTCCGCCTTCTCCTTTGCCCTGGCCTCTTCGGATTCCTCTTCCTCTTGCTCGATCACGGATGCGGAAGCGATCTCATCCTGCCGATTCGCCGTCGGAGGCAACGCGGGAGTCGTGGTGAAGTGAGCCGGTTCGCGCTCTGATTCCTCTGAACCCCTCGTTGGCGAGGCAACTCCGGACCGGGATTGACGTTCGCCTGAGGGGAGCGGGGCGACCGACCGAATGGTCAAGGTCAGCGTCAGCGTGACGGTCAGGCCGAGAGTGAGGAGGGCAAAGGTCCGTTTCATAGATCGGGAAGGAGGTGGGGCGTCACTGCGGGCGATGGCAAGCGCCATCGCCCGCAGGATGAGTTACGTCACGCTGGATTACTCCACGAGCCGGTAGAACTTCGAGCCGGTAGCGGTGTTCACGATGATGAAGAATTCTCCTTCCTCCTTCGAGATGTCGTTCTCGGGCACATCCGTCCAATCGCGCGCAGTGAGTGAGGTGGCGACCTGGAGTTTAAAGCCGCTGGCGACTTCAGGCCAGGTGATGCGCAGCTTGTTGGCGCTGGCGGTGAACTCCAGCTTCGGACCGGGTTCGTTCCCCTCGCCTGGAGTCAGCTTGGTGAGAACCACCTGATCGAGCCAACCCGCGTCGGCACCGTTGTTCGCGCTGGTGTCTTTCGCATAGATCCAGCGAATGACGTGCGTGCCAGCTGGAATTGGAACCGTCTTCTGTTGCCAATCCACGTTGCCGGAGATGGGCGTGACGGCCGCCACCGCCGCGTTATCCAGTTCGAACGAGAGAAAGTCGTAATTCGGTTCCGAATCAACCTTCCACCAGAACGAGAGATTAGCCGGTCCCAGAATGGTCGCTTCAATTCGGCTGGATTGACTGTCCGCGACGGGACCGCTTTGCGCGGCGTCGACACCATCGTGCGTGGTGCCGGTTTGAGCGAACCACGGGACATTGCCGCCGGCCGACCAGGCGATGCCGGTGGTGTCGAGGGCGTCGGCGAGGCTCGGTGGAGGTTGAGCCTGGCGGGTTTCAACCTGGTCGACCCAACCGGCGTCAGCCCCCGCGGACGCGCTGGAGTCCTTCGAGTAGACCCAACGCAGCGTGTGGGTGCCGGCGGGGACCGCCACCGTCTTTTGCTCCCAATTCACCGTGCCGGAAATGCGGAACTGTTGCGTGCCATCGAGCTCCACGCGGAGGAAGTCGTAGTTCTGTTCCGATTCGACGCGCCACCAGAAGGCGACCGTGGCCGGGCCGGTGATGGTCGTTTCCAAGCGGCTTTCCTGATTGTCCGCGATCGGACCGCTGCGCGCGGCATCGATGTTGTCATGGGTGACGGCGGTTTGCGCGGCCCAGTTGGCATTGCCGGCCGTCGTCCAGGTCAGACCGGTGGTATCGAGGGCACTGGCGAGCGTCGGCGTTTCGTTGAGCACGATGGCGGCCGGAGTGCTGGTGACATTGCCCAGGCCATTGCTCACCTGAACCGTGTAGGTGCCGGCCTGAGCGGCTTGCACATTCTGCAAGGTCAGCGTCGCGGTCCGGGAACCGGCGATGCTGCCGCCGTCGGTCAGGTCTGTGCCATTGAGTTTCCAGACATAGGCGAGAGGAGCGGTGCCTTGGGCCACGACCGTGAGGGTGACGTTGGCGCCAGCGTTGACGTTCTGGCCCTGAGGCTGCGTGGTGATCGTCGGCGCAGCGGGCACGACGGTCAGGGTCGAGACTCGTTTAACCTGGCCCCATTCGCCGAAGTATTGCCCGAAGACCTGCGGGCGAACGTCGAGGGCGAAGTCGGCCGCCTCAGTCGGATTGAAGGCGAAGGAGGTGCCGGGCACGAGGTTGAGCGCGGGGGCGCCCACCAACTCCTGGAGATTCACGAACGTGACGTCGTCGAAATACCACGCGGGTTCTTCTCCGACGGAGTACCCCTGGCCGGCGCTCACCACCAGTGCGAAGCGCACAAAGATCTGCCGGTCGGCGAAGGCCGCGAGGGAGACCACTTTGTCCGTGAAGGTCGCTTCCTCAGCCTCGGTGGCCGGTTGGCCGAAGACCGTCCGCCAGCTCAGGCCACCGTCGAGGGAAACCTGCACCGCGGAAGTGTAGGAAAGCGTTCGGACGAGTCGGCTTTTGTATGTGACCTGACTGTTGGCATTGACGAGCAGCGGCCGCTTGAAGGTCAGCGTTTGCTGCTCGGACGAATTGCCGGTTCGGCGCAAACGAAAGCCGGCGTTGCCGGAGGCTTTGGTCGCGGTGGTCACAGGATTGTAGGTCGTCACCACAGCGTCGAAGTTCGCCAAGCCGGTCTCGGCACCGTCCGTCAGGGTGAGCGCCGCCAGCTTGCTGGCCCGCCATTGGTATGCATTCGCGGCCGGAACGGCATTGAAGTTGTAGGTGGTGTCCTGATTCATCGCCGGGCGATCCGGTCCAGTGACCACGATCGGCGTGTAGCCCGCTCCGATGGTCGCTGGATCAAACAACGTGACGCGGTAGCTGAAATTGCGGGGTGTGCCGTTCACCACCACGTTGTTCACGTTGACGGTGTAATTCTGATCGGCCGCCGGCGGGCTCATCCGGATCACGCGATTGACTTCATCCGTGCGGATGAACGTGATGCTGCTGTCGCCGATGCCGTTGTCGCGATTCTGAATCGTCAACGGCAGGTCCATGCCGTTGAGAGACAGCGTCACCGTGGCATTGGCGAAATTCCCGCCCAGGATCGAGAAATTCCAGCGCGGAGAATACAGCTGATACGGGAAGAAGCCCGGGGGCGGCCACGCGATGAACTCGTCGCGCGGGACCGGGCGTTGGGGATGGCGATCGCCGAACACGTAGAGCGCCGCGGTGCTGGGATAGCCATTGGGCGCCACTCCGCCACCGGTGGCGGGGACGTCTCCGTAGCCCATGGTGAGCTGAGTCGGACTGAGGATGTGCCGGCGGTGACCGACGGCTTCGTTGTTGAAGGACGAATCGTCCATCCACGTATCGATGGCCTTTGCACCGAGGCCCTGGCTGTCACCGTTGCCGATCAAGTTCGAGCCCGCGCCTCGCGCGGCCAGTTCCGTGTAGCAAGTCCAGGTCGTCGGCACGGAATGCGACGTGGAACGATTCACGCTGTTCACAAAGGCACCCGCCTGCGCGAGCGCATTGTTCGTCGCGGTAAATGTCACCGTGCCGGGCAAGCCAGCCATGGCGCGGTAGTAGTTTACGCGCTGTTGCGCGCGGTCGCGCACCGTCTGCGAGATCGTTCCCGGGTTACAAGCCGCGATGTTGCCCGTCCACTCCAAGGCGATGTTCCCTTCGCCTGGGAGATAAACGGAGTTGAACAACGTGCGAACCTCTTCGCGGTTGGCGGTATTGACCGGGCCGACCGTGAGAGGCTGCGCCTGGGCCGCCCCCACGAGCAGGCCGGCCACAACCGTGGCGGCCCAGCGGAACGGGGCGAAGCGAAGCGGAACGAAGAGCAAACTGTCCTGGAGCTTTTTCATATCATCCATTATTGGGGTTGTTCACGCGGGCCATGACGGCAGGCCACGGCCCGCGTGAAGAATTTCGAGCGGGGTTGAGGGTTTAAGGAACTTCCACGAGCCGAAAGAATCGAGCGCCGACGCCGGTGTTCACCGTGACGAAAAACTCACCTTCTTCCTTGGAAATGTCGTTTTCGGGCACGTCGGTCCAGTTGGGCGTCGTGAGGGACGTGGCCGACTGGAGCTTGAAACTGACCGCGACTTCCGGCCACGTGATGCGGAGTTTGTTGCCGCTGGCCGTGAATTCGAGTTTCGGTCCCGGCTCGCCCGCTTCGCCCGGCGTCAGGCGGGTCAACACCACCTGATCCAACCAGCCAGCGTCCGCGCCATTGTTGGCACTGCCGTCTTTCGTATAACTCCAGCGCACCGTGTGGGTGCCGGCCGGAATCGGAACCGTCTTTTGCTGCCAATCCACGTTGCCCGAGATGGGCGTGAGGCCGGCCGGTTGCGCATTGTCCAACTCGAACGTCAGGAAGTCATAGTTCCCTTCGGAATCCACCTTCCACCAGAAGGACAGGTTCGCCGGTCCGAGGATGGTGGCTTCAATGCGGCTGGCCTGATTGTCAGCAATCGGCCCGCTCTGAACCGCGTCGACACCGTCATGAGTGATCGTGGTGAGCGCGAAGAATGGACGGTCGCCGGTGGTGGCCCAGGTGATGCCCGTGGTGTCGAGCGCATCGGCGAGACTCGGTGGCGGCTGGGCCTGGCGGGTTTCAACTTGATCGACCCAACCGGCATCCGCCCCGGCTGATTCGCTGCCGTCCTTCGCATAAACCCAGCGCAACGTGTGCGTTCCCGCCGGAATGGCGACCGTCTTTTGCTCCCAATTCACCGTGCCCGAAATGCGGAACTGCTGGGTGCCGTCGAGGTCGAGACGAAGGAAGTCGTAGTTCTGCTCGGACTCCACGCGCCACCAGAAGGCAACGGTGGCCGGGCCGTTGATGGTGGTCTCCATCCGGGTCTCCTGGCTGTGGGTGATCGTGCCGCTCTTGGCGGCATCGACGTTGTCATGCGTGACCGTGGTCTGCGCGCTCCAGTTGGCGTTGCCGCCCGTGGTCCAGGTCAGGCCGGTGGTTTCGAGGGCCTGCGCGAGATCGAGGGGCGCGTTGACCACGAGAACGGCCGGGGTACTGGTGGCATTGCCCGCGCCGTTGCTCACCTGCACCGTGTAGCTGCCGGCGTTGGCGGCCCGCACATTTTGCAAGGTAAGTGTGGCCGTGCGCGCGCCCTGAACACCGGCGCCGTCAGCGAGATCCACATTGTTGAACTTCCAAACGAAGTTCAGGGGCGCCGTGCCCTGGGCGGAAACGGTAAAGGTCACGTTGGCTCCCGCCGCCACGGTTTGACCCTGCGGTTGGGTGGCGATGACCGGAGCGGTGGGCGCGGCGGTCGAGGCGGTGGAGACGCGCTTGGGCGGGCCCCATTCGCCCGCGTAGCGACCGAGAAATTGTGGGCGCACGCTGAGATCGAACTCGGACTGTTCAGTCGGATTGAAAGCGAACGAAGTTCCAGCGGCGACAGCGCTCACGATCGGAGCAGCGACCTCGTGCAGATTGACGAACGTGATGTCGTCGAAGTACCAGCCGGTGGGGTCAAAATTGAACACCATTCCGCCCAGATACGTGAGGCTGAAACGCACTTGGATCTGGCGTCCGGCAAACGCGCCGAGCGGCACGACTTTGTCGGTGAAACCGGGCTCTTCCGCCTCGGTGCCGGCCTGATCAAAGGCCGCTGTCCAGACTTTGCCGCCGTCACTCGAAACCTCGACCCGCGCGGCCAGCGATTGGAGGCGGATGAACCGGCTCTTGAAGGTGATCTGGCTGCCGGCGTTGGCGAGCAACACGCGATTGAAGGTCAACAATTGCTGCGGAAAGGCAGCCTTGAATCGGAAGCCCGCATTCCCTGTGGCTTTGATGGTATTGTCCACCGGAACCAATCCTCCCGCAATGTTGGCCGCCGTGAAGTTCACCGCGCCCGCCTCCGCCCCATCCGTCAAGGTCAGCGGAGTCAGCTTGCTGGAACGCCATTGGTAACCGGTCGCATCAGGCACCGGATTGAAATTGTAGGTGGTGTTTTGATTCAAGGACGGCCGGTCAGGACCCGTGACGACCGGAGCGACATAATCGTTCCCCGGAACCGCAGGGTCGAAGATGGTCACGACGTAGCTGAAATTCCGCGGAGTGCCACCCACGACCACATTGTTGATGTTCACCGTGTAGGCTTCGTCAGCCGCGGGACGCGGCCAGGTGGAGCTGTCGTTCAGGCCATTGGGGATCCAGACGATGCTGGATTCGGGATTGAAATTGATCGTCTCCGTGATGCGCGCCTCGATCTGCACGGGGACAGTCGCGCCGTTGCGCTGCATGGCGACCGTGGCGCCGCTGAAGTCCGCTCCCGCCAGGCCGAACGACCAGCGGGGATACACGACTTGATACGGGGTAAACCCTTTGGTCGGCCAGGCCACAAACTCATCGCGAACCGGTGGTCTCTGCGGAGCGTGTTCGCCGAACACCCACAGCGCCGAGGTGGCCGCGCCATCGGCACCCGGGTCGGGCACATGGCCGGCCCCCATGGTCAACTGCTGCGGCTTCAGGATCCACCGCCGATGGCCCACCTCCTTGTTGTTGTCGCCGCCGTCGTCCATGAAACTGTCGATCGACTTGGCGCCGCTGCTGCCCATGTTGAGATTCGAAGATCGGGCTCCGACCAGCCCGTCCTGGGTGAAGCACTTCCAGGTCGCCGGCGGCTCGTGACTGAGCTGGCTGTTGGCGCTCATGATCAAGGCCGCCGCCTGCGCACGCGTGTTGTTGACGGCTGTGAAAGTGACCGCGGCGGGCAGGCCGGCCATGGCACGAAAATAATTCACGCGCAGTGCGGTGGCGTCCTGGTAGGCCTGCGAAACCGTCCCGGGCACGCAGTTCGCGAGATTACCAGTCCAGCCGTGTGGCACGTTTTCGGAGGCCTGATAGACCGTGTTATAGAACACGCGCGACGCCTCGCGACTGGCCGGATTGACCGTAAGCGTCTGCGCGGTGGCGAGACTTGCTCCCGCCCAGCTCAAGACCAGGCTCAGGCGAAGAAAGGTGAACGTTCGTCGGCAATGCGTTTGTTGACTTGGATTGTTCATTCACCCGGTTCTTACCGAACCGAAATGAAACCTTACTGAATTTTTTACTACCGGTGTGCAGCCCGGCAACCGCGGACGGCAGAGAGTTCGCCTTCCCATTTTCGATTTCAGATTTCCCATTTGCGATTTGGCGGAACACAGAGCTACCCCATGAACCGGAGGATCGACCAGAAGGCACGCGACGCGGAGATTCGGCAACCCGTCAATCGAACGGTCCGGCGCGTACACCCTCTCCGCAGCCCTGCGGGGTTCGCCCCCGTTCGGCATCGACTCATTCGTCGCAGGAATCACCGCCGCTCCCCGCGTCGACACGAGATCGAGTTTGCTGAGCGCTACGCAAGGGATCGAATCTCCAACCAAACCCTTGGTCGCGGCCCTTCAGGCCGCTGGACGCATGATTCACTCGTGAACCCAGCCCGCTGGGCTGGGCTGGGCTGAGAGCTCGCGCGCCGTTGGCGCTGGGGCGAATCCGGAGGCACGTCCACCATTCGTTGGACTCTTCCCGAAGACAGCAAGAGCGGGGAAGTGCTTTTGGATTCGCCCTCACCCCACTCGCCTTCACCGGTCGCAGCGGAGTTTTCGAAAGGCATTGAGCTTGCAGCGCCCGGGACCGGATGAAGGGGGAAGGTTCCCAGGTTCACGGGCGCGTTCGCACGAGTGCAAAACTCGTCGGCGCTCCCCATAAACCTACCAGCGGTGCCACTCGGGATGTTTCGTCCGGAACTCCTTCCACTTGATGAGCCACGCAGCCGCGCCCAGCGGCTCCACTCCGCCTTGGTGCACTTCTGCAGCAGCGTCGATCTCCGCCAGCAGCAAGGCGTCGGCTGGCGACAACGTTGCCGGCGGGAAGAGATCCGCGAGGCGATAGAGACGGAGATGGTCGCTGAAGTAGTTGGCGCGGATCAACGTGCGGCCATCGGGGGTGGCGGTCAGCTGCATGACCTTGCAGCCTTGGGGTAGTGGCGGACGCACGGGCAGCCCGGTGTTCCGATTCCAAAAGCGGATTTGTTGGTCGATGGATCCCGTCGTGACCCAATCCGTGCCGGGGATGAAGGCAGCGGCGAACACCTCGTCATCGTGCGGCATCGCGGGGCATTGCAGCTTGCCGTTGCGCCAATCCCAAAGGCGGGCGAGACGTCCGCGACCGGCACTGAGCAACTGGCGACCGTCAGGACTGAATCGACCAACGAAGAGCCAGTCGTTGTCCTGAATGGACGGCACAGCGGGTTCCAGGCCGGGGACCGAGAGGAAATCAATGCGCGACTGAAGCGGCAGGGTCGCCATCACGTTCCCGAAGAAGGTCACGTCCAGCACCAGCGTCGGATTTCCCTTGGGACGCCGCCGTTCCGCGGAGCGCCGATCCCAAATCAACGGCGCGAGCTGCACTCCCCAGCCCACGAGGAGATTGCCGTCGGGACTATATGCGCAACGTCCAAACGGACGCTGGCTGCCGTCGACGCTTTGCGCGTCGAGCATTCGCAACTCGCGCGTGGCCACGTTCACCTCCGCCAGCTGCGATTGCGCGTCGTACAGACCGATCCATTGGCCGGAGGGATGAATCGATAGCCCACGCGGTTCCGCGGGGAGCGGCACGGAATCGCCCAAGATCCGCCCGGTGCGATAGTCCCAGAATTGCAAAACGCCGGCGCCGGGAAGCCCGCGTCGTTCCCGCTGCGTCAAACAGGCCACGGCAAGCCACGAACCGTCGGGCGCCAGCTGGGCATCGACGATCACCCCGCCAGGATTCAGTTCGGGGCCGACCGGCTCGCCATCGGCGGCGCGGTAGACGCGAGTCCGTTTAAGGCCGGGGCCCTCGATGCTCCATCCGTTGAGCACGAACAACGTTCCGTCCGATGAAAGGCGCACGCCCGTATTTGCCGAGGTCTCGACCCGCCGGTAAGGGATGGAATCTCCCGGCCGCCAGATGCGAATGAGCGCGCCACCCCACTGGGCGACCGCGATATGACGCTGATCGGGGGAAAACGAGACCGCGGCCACGCCTTCCTGATGCCAGCCCAGAGTCAGGCCTTTGCCCTTGCCTTTCGGAGTCAGCGGCCAGAGCCGCGCCGAGTTGTCAGAACTCCCGGTGACCAGCCACTCGCCGTCCGGGCTGAAATCGGCCGTCTCAAACCGATTCTTGTGCACGGGAAAATTGGTCAGGCCCGCGGAACGTAGAATCAGCGGCGACGAATGGCGGGCGATAAAACGTCCGTCGGGGCTGACCGCGCACACCGGCTCATTCAGTTCGGGAGGGCTCTTATACGATTCCAGAATTTGACCGGTGGCCGTTTCAAACACCTGCAGCGGGCCCTTGCGGGTCGTAGAGACGAAGGCGTCCCCGTCCCCCAGGAACCCCAGGGCGCGCAGCCGATGCGCCTCCACCGGGGGAGCGAGAAATGTCCCCGGGGCGGAAACAGCGCACGCCGCCCGGCCGGTGTTGCTGGTCAGAAGGAGGTTTTGCCCATTGCGGCTGAATTCCAGGCCGGTCAGGAGCCCGAGCTCCGACGGCAGAGACCGGCGTTCGCCCGATGCCAGATTCCAGAGGAATGGTTCGGGCCCGCCAATTGCGATCCATTGGTCGTCGGGGTGGACGGCAAGACACGAGACGGCCCCGCGGGCACTGACTCGGCCAATCTCGCGAGCGGAGGGATAATCCGCCACGAGCACCTGATGGCCACTGGCGTAGACTATCCACGAGGCGCGGTGGGCCCAGGTGGCTGACTCCATCGATTCCCATCCCGGCGGTTGCCAGCGCTTCTCTGCGGCGATCTCCCAGACTGCACTGCGCCGTCCTCCGCGCACCCGTGCAGCAATCGCAGTTTGCGCCGCGTTCCAGCGAAGGTCGTCCACCACCCCGATGCCCGAGGGGAACGCGCGCACGCAAGTGTAGGTGCCCATGCGCCAGGCCATCTGGCGCCCCAGTTCCTCAGCCTGGCGTGCGGGATCGGGCGTGACTGCCGCGGCTTTGGCAAACCACAAGGTTGCTCGGCTGGGGTCATCAGCGCCCGCAGCGTTGATGCCGGAACGGGTGCAAAGGTCGACCACGGTTTCGGTGGCGCGACGCAGCGCCAGCGACTCGCCTTGACGCGCCCGTTCGGCGGTGCGCCACTGCCAGGCGATGCCTCCGACCCCGGCCGCCAGCGAAATGATGCAACCGGCGACCAACAAGGCCACCCCGGGACGTCGACAGGCCCAGCGCCACGCGGATTGCCAGGGTGTGAGGGGCACAGCGGCGACCGGTTCGCCCCGCGCAAAACGCTCCAAATCGTCCGCCAGGGCGGCCGCGGAGCTGTAACGATGCTCCGGCTGTTTCGCGAGGCATTTCAA
This sequence comes from Limisphaerales bacterium, assembly GCA_044230345.1. Lineage (GTDB taxonomy): Bacteria > Verrucomicrobiota > Verrucomicrobiia > Limisphaerales > JADJPG01 > JBGARF01. Next base: position 87,036 of record JBGARF010000017.1, on the reverse strand, counting down.
GCAGACGGTTTGCAGATCCCTGGGCACCCTTGGCAAGGGGTCCGGTTCACGCTCGACCGCACGCCGCATCGTTTCGATCGGGCTGGAACCGGCGAACGGTGGACGACCAGCCAGAAGTTCGTAGAGCACCGCACCGAGGCCATATACATCCGTCGCCGTGGTGATCTCGCTCACGCGGCCTTCGGCCTGCTCCGGCGCCATGTAACTCGGACTGCCCAGCGCCTTCGCGCTCAGGGTGATGGTACTGTCAGGAGCCCCTTGGAACTTGGCCAACCCGAAGTCCGTCACCTGGGGCCCGGAGTCCGCGTCCCAAAGGATGTTGGACGGCTTCAAGTCACGGTGAAGCACCCCGTGCGAGTGAGCGTAGGCCACCGCGCGTGCGACCTGCGCCGCCGCGGTCGCGATGCCCCGGGGGTCGCGCGCCTGCTCGGAGGCCCAGTGGGCAATGGTCTTTCCACCAGGCACGAAACGCATGGTGAAATAGTGCTGCGTCTCGTGTTCTCCAATCTCGAAGACCGGGATGATGTTGGGGTGGTGCAGATTGGCCGCGGCGTGGGCCTCGCGCTGGAAGAGCTGAAGGGAAGCTTTCCCGGCCAGTTCGCCCGCGAGAATCATCTTGATGGCAACCTCCCGCCCGAGACTGATCTGCCGCGCCCGGTAAACCACACCCATGCCGCCGCGAGCGATCTCCTCCAACAACTCGTAGTCGCCGAAGGTGCGGACCTGAAAGGGATCGAGCAGTGTGTCGCTCACCGCCGTCTCATTGGCCAACCCGAGCGTGCTGCCGAGGTTCAGCAGGCACCGCGGGCACTGCACGCCCAGGACGTTAGCCATGGGCCCGCCGCACACCTCGCAACTTCGCGCGGGCGAGCTCTCTCCAGGTTCCGGTGACAATGACGGCATGCTGCTTACGTTCTTACCGGATGCCGGACGAACCTTACATGCATCGACGACGAATCTACGGCACTTCGGAAAGAATCGAGATGAGATGGCGGAGCTCGCCGTCGACCTCCGCCTCGGAGGACACGGTGGAAGCGATCGCCTCCCGCAGGAATTGCCCGTACCGTTTGCGCATCCGATGCACGGCCACCGTGACCGCGCTCTCGCTCAAGCCCAGCGTGAGACCGATCTGGGCGTAACCGGGGCGTCCCGCGGCGCCCGAAAGGAGCGGCTGAATCGCTTCGAACAAAGCGCTTCGACCCGCCGCTGCATACTCCTCGCGGAGCCGGACCATGACGCTCTCCAGCACCGCCAGCGCCCAGCTGCGGTCAAACTCCCGCTCGGGCCCCAGCGCACGCTGCTGGCTGGCCGCGTAGGACGCTTCCACCTGGGGATCGGTCATATCCACGAACGTCATCGCTCCACCCCGTTTCTGGGCCCGCTGGGCCCGGTGATCATTCGCGAGGTAATGGGAAAACGCCGAAAGCAGGAAGGTACGAAACCGACCGCGATTCGGATCGGCGTCGGCAAACGCCCCGGATTCCAAAAGACCGAGGATGAACCCCTGGGTAAGATCCTGGGCATCTTCGGGCCCATGCCCGCGCCGTCGAGCGAACAAATAAAGCGGGCGCCAGTAATCCCGGCAAAGACTGGCCAGCGCGTCGTGCGCCTGGGGCGTGGTCGCCCCGGCCAGCACAACCACACTCCAGCGGGTCGCCGGAAACGCTGCCTGTCGATGGAATGGTGTCGGCTCGTTCAAACGCGCTCAGTGGATACCGGGTCACCGTCCGGTTGGCAATTCCGTGCCAGCCGTCCCGAACCACGGGTAACCCCGGCGAACGGGATGAAAAGCCCCGGACCATCACAACGGGACACGGAACTGTTTCGGACAGAAGTTGAATTGTCGTTCAATTTCCAAGCACACGTGCTCCGCACCGTGCGCACAACGACGCCGCTCCGCCAAAAGGCCGCACGCTGCTCATCGCACCAATCCAAGATACCAGTCATCCGCGCAGCTTCGCCTGCCGTTGTCGGTATTGATCCAGCCCCACCGCCAGAACGATGACGGCTCCGATAATGATCTCCTGGGTGAACGTGGGCCAGGCCATCATGCTCGAGCCATTGCGGAGAGCCTGAATGACCAACGCGCCGACCATCGACCCCAGCACGCTGCCGGTGCCGCCGCTGAGGCTGGCCCCGCCGATCACCACGGCGGCAATCATATCCAGTTCCAAGCCCACCGCCCCCGAAGGATCGCCCTGGGTCAGACGTGCCATCTGCATCAGTCCGGCGCAGCCAAAGAAAAACCCAGCCAGGGCGTAGATGACGGCCTTCTGCAAGGGCACACGAATTCCACAGAGGCGCGCCGTCGCTTCATTGGAGCCGATGGCAAAGACATGTCGGCCGAACACGGTCCGCTGCATCAGAACGCTCAACGCTATCCCCAACGCAACCGCAATCCAGACGCCCCAGGGCAAAGGGAAGAGTCGATCCAGATCGTCAATCTGCATGATCGAATTGATGGGAGCCTCGGGAGGATAAATGACCGTCTGATTGTTCCCCACCCACTTCGCGGCGCCGCGCGCGATGCCCATCATGCCCAACGTGACGATGAACGGCATGAGCCGGAATCCCGCGATCAAGCTTCCATTGATGAATCCCACGGCCGACCCAGCCAATAAAGTAACCACGACCACGGTGGTCATGGTCCATCGATACTCCAACGAGACACCGTCCACCATCGCCGTCCATCGTTGTTCCAACAGCGACGCGCCGATCACGCTGGTTAACGCCACCACCGATCCAGCGCTCAAATCGATGCCCGCACTCACAATGACCAGGGTCATGCCCAGCGCGCCAATCGCCACAATCACCGTCTGGGTCAGCACGGTCTTGACGTTCGAGACCCGCACAAAGGCCTTGAGCCCGTCGAACTCACAGGTCCGCGCCGCCTCGCTCCAGGACAAATTTGCGCCGTCGGCGCCAGCCCCGGCGGTTCGACGATCGTTGATGTCCTTCAGACCAAGCATCGCGGCAAAGACCGTCACCACGAAGCCCAGCCCAAAGAACGGCGCCAGCCATTCGCGCCACGCCGCGGGCGTTTTCGAGGCACGCCCGCTCACAGACGTCCCCCTTCCCGGCCATCAGCGGCAGCGGCGCCCACCCCCACCGCCGCGGTGATGATGTCGTGTTCCGTCCATTCGGCCGCCGGCCGGACCGCCGCCATCCGGCCGCGCTGCATCACGCCGATGGTGTCGCAAACGCCCAACAACTCCGGCAGATACGAACTGACGAAGACCACCGCCCGGCCCTGAGCCGCCAACTGGCCCATCAAACGGTAGATCTGCGTTTTGCTTCCAACGTCAATGCCGCGCGTCGGTTCATCGAGGAGGAAAATGCGGGCGTCATGGTGGAGCAGCCGGCCGATGGCGATCTTTTGCTGATTGCCGCCGGACAATTCCCCAATCAGCTGGGCCGGCGACTGGGCCTTCACCTCCAGGCGTTTCATCCAGTCCCGGGTGCAGGCCAGCTGTCGACGACGACGAATCAAACCGAACTGCGACATGGGACCAAACCGGGTCACGGTCAGATTGTCCGCCAGACTCCGATTCAACATCAGTCCTTCCTCCTTGCGATTTTCGCTGAGCAAACCAATTCCCTGTCGCAACCGCGCGCCCGGCGTCGCCCGAGTCGACTCAGCCCCGAACACCGCGACACTGCCCGCTTCGCATTCATCGAGGCCGAAAAGCACCCGCAGTGTCTCGGTCCGTCCTGCGCCAATCAAGCCAGCCACTCCGAAAATCTCGCCCGCGCGAACGTCAAAATCCACGGAGCGCGGCTTCTCGGTACCGGCCAACCCGCGCACCGACAACACAGAGTTCCCGAGAGCGTGAGGAATCCTTGGGTACACATCGCTGATCTCGCGCCCGACCATTTGTCGGATGAGGTCGGGAATGCGCGCGTCCGCCATGCGACCAGCCGCCACCGACCGCCCGTCGCGCAGGACGGTGTATCCATCGCAAACCCGCTGGCATTCCTCCAGGAAGTGACTGATGTAAACGATGCTCACGCCACGCCGGCGCAGCCGATCGATGACGGCGAAAAGATTCTCCGCATCGACCTGGGTCAGGCTGCTGGTCGGCTCGTCCATGATAATGACCCGGGGCTGGCCTACCAGCGCCCGGGCGATCTCCACGATCTGCTGTTCCGCAATGGTCAGGCTTTGGACCAGGGTTTCGGTTGGAATCTGTTCATGGTGCAACTCGGCCAGCGCTTGCCGGGCGAGGTCGCGTCGAGCGCGGCGGTTGACCCAGCCCCAACGCGCGGGCTCGGACCCGAGCAGGATGTTTTCCTCCACGCTGAGCTGCGGCGCCAGGTTCAGCTCCTGATAAATCATCGCGATGCCGCCGCGTCGCGCATGGAGCGGGTTCTCGGGCACAAAGGCCCGGCCATCCAGCTCGATTCGCCCTTCGTCCGGCGGGAACACGCCGCTGAGGATCTTCATCAGCGTGCTCTTGCCCGCGCCGTTTTCACCGATCAAGGCATGCACCTCGCCAGCCCCGACCTCAAAGCTGACGCCGTCCAGGGCTTGCGTGGCGCCGAACGCCTTGCGCACCCCGTGCATCTGCAGGCGCGGCGTCACTTGAGATACTTTTCCAAGGGTGGATTGAGCAGGTCTTTAACCTCGGACTGCTCCATATTGGCCTTTGTCACCAGCACCACTCCTGTGTCGATCCGCTTTTGCACCGGCTTTCCCTGCAAGTGTTCCACCATGGTCATCACCCCTTTGTATCCCATCAAGACCGGATTCTGCACGACCAGGGCCTGGACATCGCCGGACTTCAGGTCCGCCACCAACTGCGTCCCGGCATCGAACCCGATCATCTTCACCTTGCCACCGGCGCGCCCGATGTCGCGCAGCGCCTTGACCATGCCCACCGCGGAATTCTCGTTGGGACAAAAGACCCCATCGACGTCGCGGCCGAAACGGTTCAATAAATTCTGGGCGGCTTGATACGAAGTTTCGCGGGTGGGCCCGGCGTATTGATCCGCCGAGATCAGTTTGATGGCTGGGAATTTCGCCTTGAGCGTGTCGAGGAAACCTTTTTCCCGCGCTTCCGTGCTGGCCGAACCCACCGCATAGCGCAGCAGGATGACGTTGCCTTTGCCGCCCAGCAACCGGCCCATTTCCTCGCCGGCCATGCCACCGCCCTTGTAATTGTCGGTCGCGACAAAACTCACGTAGGTATCCGCGCTGAGATCACTGTCGATGACCACCACGGGAATCTTGGAGCGGACGGCGCTGGCCACGGGGCGCACCAAGGCGCGGGAGTCGAGTGGGGCCAGCACAATGCCGCTGACGCGCCGGCTGGTGAAGTTCTCGACCGTTTGAATTTGCTGATCCCGGTCGTCCTCGCGCAGGGGGCCCTTCCAGATGACGTCGACCTTGACGCCCTGGCTGGCCAGCTCGTCCCGAGCCTTGAAGGCACCCGCATTGATGGACTTCCAGAATTCGTGGGTGGTTCCCTTGGGAATCACGGCAATGGTATAGGCGCGTTCCGCCGCGGACGTGAGGACCAGTGAACAAAGCAGGGCAAGGATGGCTGGCAGGCGTGGCTTCATGGGCCGCAGGCTAAGGAATGGCCCACCGTAATTTCAACCCCGAAAGACATGCGTCATGGGTAAAGCCTGCGTCGGTCGGGCGCTTGACACTTGGGGATCCATTGATACTCTCCCCGCTCCCGTGGCATTGGAAATCCCGCACTGCTCACTCAGCGAGAAGCGCTTTGGTCCGACGCGGCGGGATTGTAGAGAGCAATTGACATGAAGCGACAATATCAACCGTCCAAGATTCGCCGGAAACGTCAGCATGGTTTTCTGGCTCGAAACAGTTCGAAGAGCGGCAAAGCCATCCTGGCCAATCGCCGCCGGGTCGGGCGCAAGCGCCTCACCCCCGCGTGATTGGGTAACGCCATCACCTTCCCCCCAAGCTGATGCCCGCTGATTCCCCGGCGACGCGCAAGTTTCCCGCTTCCCGCCGTCTCAAGAGTGGGCAGGATTTCGCGCAAACCCGGGCCGGCGGCAGGCGCATCGTCCAAGGCTGCCTCATTGTAAACTGGATGGCTGTGCCCCAGCGGCAGCACAGCCGCCTGGGTGTGGTTACGAGTCGGAAGGTCGGTATCGCCGTCGTGCGGACTCGGTCACGCCGCCTCCTGCGGGAAGCTTTCCGCCAACACCAGGAACTCATCCTTCAGCCCGTCGACTTGGTGTTGGTGGCTCGGCCGTCCATCGCCGGCAAAAGCCAGGACGCCGTCAACCGGGATTATCTGACCGCCCTGCGGAAGGGTGGCCTCATGGCCCCGTCCCACCGCCCCAGCCCTGACGGAGCCCCATGAGCCCGGCCCAAATCATCCTGCAGGCGTTGCTGCGCATGTATCAGAAAGGCATTTCCCCGGTGCTCACCGCGATCTTCGGTCCTGCTGGGTTCGGCTGTCGCTTCGAGCCGACCTGCTCCCACTACGCTGCGGACGCCATCCGCGACCACGGCGCTCTCACCGGTTCCTGGCTGGCCGCACGACGGCTCTGCCGCTGCCATCCTTGGGGTGGCCATGGTTACGACCCGGTCCCGCCAAGAGAATTCCGCCGTTCGCCGAACGCCTGAGCTTACTTCGTACATGGATCGCAAATCGTTCATCATCCTTGCCATCTGCGGGGCTTTATTCGCCCTGTGGACTTACCTGACGCCGCGACTTTACCCGCCGCCCCCGCCCGGAAGCACCAACGCGCTCTCTATCGCTCGCCAAACCAACGGTCCCGGAGCGACGCCCCAGCCCAACGCCGGCGGAACGAACGCCCCAGCGATCCCGCCCGCGACTGCCGCGCAAAATGGGGTCGTTCCCGCCAGCTTCGTACAACCGTCGTCCAGCGCTCCCGAGCAGACGTTGATCGTGTCCAACGGTTTGGTTCGATTAACGTTCACTTCGCGAGGTGGAGGGATCAAAACGGCTGAATTGCTCGCGCACCGCGAGTTCGTGGCGTGCGGGGCGAAAAACACCACCCGCGCCAACCGCCCGGTGACGCTGAATGGCCCTGCGCCATTGCCTGTCCTCGCGCTGGCCAATGGAGAACTGGCTGGCGATGGAGTCTATCGACTCAGCTCGTTCACGCCGCCACCGGCGACTCAGCCTGCGACCGGAACCAACGCGGCCCGGGTCGCGGCAGGCCCCGTGCAGGGTATACGCGCAGAGAAACTGCTCAGCAACGGCGTCTTCATCGTGAAGGAGTTTGAAGTTGCCAGCGACTATTTGATCAAAGCCCGCGTGCGATTCGAAAACCGTTCGCCCGTGGCAGTGACCCTGCCCCCACAGCCTTGGATGGTCGGGACGGCGACGCCGCTGAATGCGCAAGATTCCGAGATGTCCGTAGGGCTCACGTGGTTCGATGGCAAGGAAACCCAGATCAACGGCCCGTATTTCGAAAACCGGTCCCTCGGTTGCCTGCCCGGCACGCCGAAATCCGACTACTCGGCCAGCAGCACCGGCATTCGGTGGGCGGCGGCCAAGAATCAATTCTTCTTCATCGCCCTGGTGCCCGATGCCCCTGCCACTCAAGTCCAGGCGGTTAAGTTTGCCCTCCCGCCCCCGAGCCAGGAGGAAATCGCGGCCGACGCTAAAACGTTGACGAATCAAATGGCCTTTAACGTGGTCATGACCCAGCCGGGCACCAACGTGGCTGCGGGGGCCACGCTCGAGCGAAGCTTCACCGTCTACGCTGGCCCCAAAGAATTCCGACGCCTGGAGCGGCTCGCAGCCGACATGAAGAACGAAATCGATCGTCTCATGGAATTCGGCTTCTTCGGATTCTTCTCCCGCCTGCTGCTCCTGTCGATGAACGGCCTCAATTCCCTCGGCCTGTCCTACGCGCTGGCCATCATCGCCATCACGGTCATCATCAAACTGCTCTTCTGGCCGCTGACCCAGGCCAGCACGCGCTCAATGAAGCGCATGCAGTTGTTGCAGCCGCAGATGAAGGCCCTGCAGGAAAAATACAAGGATGACCCGGCCAAGATGAACAAGAAGCTGATGGAGTTCATGAAGGAGAACAAAGTCAGTCCGCTGGGTGGTTGTCTGCCTGTCATGCTTCAAATCCCGGTTTTCATCGGGTTTTTCAGCATGGTCAAAACGGCGATCGAACTCCGCGGCGCGTCCTTTCTCTGGGCCTGCGACCTTTCCCGGCCCGACACCATCTTTGTCATTCCTGGGTTAAATCTGAACGTCAATCCCCTGCCCTTGTTGATGGGCGTCACGATGTTCTTTCAGGCCCGCCTGACGCCGCCGGCGCCGGGCATGGACCCGATGCAACAGAAGATGATGAAGTATTTCCCGCTCATCTTCCTGTTCATCCTCTACGATTACTCCGCCGGCCTGACGCTTTACTGGACCGTCCAAAACCTGTTGAGCATCGTGCAAACCAAGCTGACCCGGATCAACGACGGCAAAAGCAACCCGGAGCCCGGGAAACCGGTGACGGCCAGCCTCGCGCCGAAACGCCGCAAATAGAATACCTGCGCCCGCCTTACGGATGGATCGAGACTTGACCATTGCCCACACGAACTCAGAACATGCCCGCCATGCCCGCTCAGCCTAAAGAAATCCTCGAACAGATGCTCCACCATCTCGGCTTCCCCGGTGCGGTGGAGGAATACACCAACGAGGACGGTTTGACCTTGGACGTGAAGACCGATGACTCCGGCCGCCTTATTGGGCGACAGGGCCAGACCTTGTCGGACCTGCAATACCTCCTGAATCGCATTCTGTTCAGCCAGGACGAGAGCGCCCCTAAAGTCACCGTCGATGTCGGAGGTTACCGGGCCCAAGCTCGTGAAGCCCTGATTAAAAAGGCGCGCGAAGCAGCCGAAAAGGTGAAGCGCTGGGGCGACGTCATCGAGCTCGAACCCCTCAACGCCTTCGACCGCCGCATCGTGCACAACGCATTGAGAGACGACCCCGCAGTCGAGACCCATAGCGTCGAGGTGGAAGGCACCAATAAAAAGGTCATCCTGCTCCGGCCCAGACGGGCGTAGGCCAAATCACTTCTCCTAAGCCGGAACGTTTCCGTTGGCCGGCAGCCGTTTGCTTGCTCTTCTGGCGAAGGCCCTCGTTGGTCGTCGCTTACGTATTTCATCTCAATACGCGGACTCCTCACGCTTCGCCCTTCGCTAGAATCTGCGGCGGCCTCAGGTGACTCGTCGCCACCGAACCTCCGGAAGCCTCCAAACTCCAGCCCGTCTCCGAACCCGGAGCGGAGACCCCTCCGGCGAGGTTCATGGGGATATTCCTGGTTTCCCGGCCGATAATAACCCCTCAGGTGGTCAGCCGGGTACGCCGACCCATTCAAAATGTTACACTCAGGCACAAACTGGTATTGTGTTGAGAGGTCAACCTAGTGTATTAGTAGCCATCCACCTGAGCGGTAGATGTGTTAATGCTGTCGTCGTATTCAAGCATGCTGGGGCGTGTTCACGCCGCGCGCGAAGGAATCGCTGCGCGTTGGTGGGTTCGAAGCCATCACGCCGCACGATTGGGCCACTGCCTGTGCCCCCAATCGCAATTCGTCTCCCGCTCAATCCAGTCCAACCGGTCCCGTTCCAATTAGGTCAAATAGGTTCGCACGTATGAAATACAAACTGAGTTTGTGCACACTCGCCTCCGTCCTGTGGCTCGGCGCTTCAGCGTCCGCCCAGGTTAACCTCATCGCCCCAGGTGCCACCTGGAAATACCTCGACACCGGCATCGACCAAGGCACGTCATGGCGAAGCTCCGGTTTCGACGACTCCACGTGGAGCTCAGGCCCAGGGGAACTCGGCTACGGCGACGGCGACGAATCAACGGTCTTTTCGTCCGGCCCATCTCCAACTTACTACTTCCGCCACAAGTTCACTGTGGCCAATCCCGCCGCATTCACCACGCTCGCGATGACGTTGACCTATGACGACGGCGCCGTGGTCTACGTGAACGGGACTGAGGTCCACCGGACCGCCGGCATGCCAGCCGGACCCGTCAGCTTTTCGACGCTCGCCACCACCTCGTCGGACTACCTCCCTGACATCGTTTCCCTGCCGGCCTCGGCTTTCGCCGCTGGCGAAAACACGATCGCCGTCGAAGTGCATCAGGGCAGCGTCAACAACTCTGACATCAGCTTCAATCTGGTTCTCAGCGGAACGATCGACAATGACGCGCCGGTGCTCGTGACCAGCGACCCGCCGGGCGGGGTCGCCGTCACGGAATTGACCTTCATTGGCGTGCTCTTCTCCGAGAACGTCACCGGCGTCGAAGCGGCCGATCTGTTGATCAACGGCACTCCTGCCACCGGAATGACCACCATTTCGCCGCGCGAATATCAATTCACCTTTCCTGCTCCACCCACGGGCGCGGTGCAGGTGGCGTTCGCCTCCGGGCACGGCATCGCGGATACCGCGCCAACCCCGAATGCCTTCGCCGGCGGCAGCTGGAGCTACACCTTCAATCCCAACCTCGTGGTGGGCCGACCGGTCATCTCGGAGTTCCTCGCCGACAATGGATCGGGGCTCGAGGACGAAGATGGCTCCCGCAGCGACTGGATCGAAATCTTTAATCCGGGTCCGGGAGACGTGAACCTGAGCGGCTGGGGCCTGTCCGACACCGTCACCAATCTGCTCAAGTGGCGTTTCCCGAACATGACTCTTGGGGCGAACAAATACCTGCTCGTCTACGCCTCCGAGAAAAACAAAACCAACGCTCTCGCCCCGCTGCACACCAACTTCAAGCTCGGCAAGAACGCCGGCGGCTACCTCGCGCTGTCGGATTCGTTCGGCAGCCCCGTTTCCGTCTTTGCCAGCTATCCGGCGCAGGTGACGGACAAGTCGTATGGACGAGACCGCGTCGATGCGAACCAGGTGGGCTTTTTCGACAATCCAACGCCCGGCGCACAGAACACGGTGACCGGCTCCGGCTACGCCGCTGAACCGATCTTCAACTATGAGAGTGGCGTTTACACCAATGACTCCATTCTCTTGACGATTACCGCGCCAGCAGGCGCGGTGATCCGCTACACCACCAACGGGACCGAGCCCACGAATACCACGTCAGGCATCGCCTATACCGGCCCCATCACGGTCAATGCCAACGTCGCGATCAAGGCGCGCGTCTTCCAAACCGGACTCTGGCCCAGCCCGATCAAGGCGCGCAACTTCATCATGCTGGACAGTTCGATGCGCAATTTCAGCTCGAACCTGCCGCTCGTCATCATCTCCACCCCCAGCGCCATCCCCGCCAGCGTCGTCGCCGGTGGTAACCGCGCCCGCGGCACCGTAGCGATCATCGACACCTTCCGCGGACGGGCTTCCATCACCGGCAAGCCCGACTACCTCGGCATGGCCCAGTTTGAGACGTTCGGCCAGACCTCCGAAGGTTTTGCCAAGAAGCCGCACAACATCGAGCTCAATGACGAATACGGGAATGACAAGCGAGTTTCTGTCCTGGGCATGCCGTCCGAGGCCGACTGGAAGATGCGCAATCCGTATTCAGACAAGTGTTTGATGAACGATTTCCTCGCCTACGAAATGTATGAGCAGATGGGGAACTACCAATGCCGGCGCCGGTTTGTGGAGGTCTTTATCAATCCGACCCCGAACACCAAGCTCAGCTACTCAGCCAACTACTATGGCGTCCTGTGTTTCCTCGAGAAGATCGAAGCCGGCAAGGATCGCGTCAACATCGCGGAATTGACCGGTTCCCAAACGAACGAACCCGCGATTTCGGGCGGTTACATGTTCAAGCGCGATAAAGACAGCACCGGCGACTTGAACTTCAATACCACGAACGGCACGGCGTTTAAAATGCACGAGCCGAAACCGAAGGATCTCCCGGGCGGCACGGCCAATCCCCAGGTGCAATGGCTGCGCAAGTATCTCAGCCTCTACGAGGCTGCGGCCGGGGCCACCGATTGGCTGACTCGAACGGGTACCAATCACTACTCCCACTATGTCGACGTCGATTCCTTTGTGGACTACCACTGGATTAACGAACTGCCCAAGCAGATCGACGGTTACCGCATCAGCAACTACTTCAGCAAGGACCGCAATGGAAAAGTCCGCAGCGTTCCGATCTGGGACTGGAACCTGAGCTTCGGCAACGCCAACTACCTCGACGGCGGCAAGGCGACTGGTTGGTATTACACCCAGCTGGGTGCAGGTGACCACGTGTTCCTCCGCCGCCTTGTGGGCGACGGCACCCCGACCAGCGGTGACCCCGAGTTCAAACAGAAAGTTGTCGACCGCTGGAGCGTGCTTCGAACTAACGTCATGAACCGGGCGCGCATGCTGTCCCGCATCGATGAGATCGCCACCCAGCTCACCGAGGCGGCCGCGCGCAACTACGCCAAGTACCCGATCCTCAGCCCGTCGGTTTCGACGTGGCCGAATCCGAACGGAACAGCCGGCGGCTGGGACATCGACTACGTCAATCCCACAAATTACGCCGGAATCATCAGTGAGATGAAAAAGTGGACCGGCCGCCGCTTCGACTGGGTCGATGCCCAGTTTGTCCGTGGCCCCGTATTCGACTCTCCGGGCGGCCCGATTCCGGTGGGGACCCGTTTGACGATCACCGCAACCAATCCGGTTTACTATACGTTGGACGGGACGGATCCGCGCCTCCCGGGCAACGGCCTCGCGCCAGGCGCGCAACTCTACTCCGGTCCCATTACGCTGAATGCCAACGCCCGAGTCTTCGCCCGCGCTCGTGCCACCACCCCCGCGTGGGGCAACACGACGTGGAGCGGTCCGACCATCGGCACCTTCATCACCGCGACGCCGAAGCTGATTATCAGCGAGATCATGTACAATCCAGCGCCCGCGGGCCCAGGCAGCCTCTTTGGCAACGAGGAGTTCGAATATCTCGAAGTCAAAAATACTGGTTCAACCGCACTCAACCTGCAGCGCTTCCGCATTCGGGGCGGGCTCGACTTCGAGTTCCCCGCCACCTCCCTGGACGCGGGCCAGTCAGGGGTCATCGTCGCCAATCAAGCCGCCTTCGAATCACGCTACGGCACCGGCCGGCTGATCCTCGGCCAGTACACCAACCGGTTGGCCAATGATGGGGAACATCTGGTGCTGGAAGGGTCGATGAAGGAGCCCATCTTGGACTTCAATTTCAGCGACGGCTGGTATCCGCTGACCGATGGCCTTGGCTTCTCACTCGTGGTAGCCGACGAAAATGCGGTCGGCACGGCCTGGAACCTCAAGTCCGGCTGGAAACAATCTGGCTCGATCAATGGTTCGCCGGCCCAGAACGATGTGCCCGGACCGACGATCCCGGCCGTGGTGATCAACGAAGCGCTGACTCACACTGACCTCCCCCAAGTCGATGCGATCGAGCTCTACAACACCGGGGGCACTCCGGCCAACATTGGGTATTGGTATTTGACGGATGATCGCAAGGCGCCCAAGAAGTATCGCTTCCCGGCGAATACGACCATCCCGGCCAACGGATACTGGAGCATTTCGGAAGCCCAATTCAACGTGGGGCCCAATGCCTTCTCCCTGAGCTCGCTCGGCGATGAGGTTTACCTCTTCTCGGCGGATGCGGATGGCAATCTGACCGGCTACAGCCACGGCTTCGACTTTGGCGCTCAGGCCAACGGTGTTACCTACGGGCGCTACGTCGTGAGCACGGGCCAGGACCAGTTCGTGGCCCAAGCCGCCAACACCATCGAAGCACCCAACGCCGGGCCGCTCGTGGGACCAGTAATCGTCAGCGAGATCAATTATCAGCCGGTGGCGGTCTACGCCAACGGAGTCTCCTGGAACAACACGGAGGACGAATACATCGAGCTGAACAACGTCTCGAGCTCGCCCGTTACGTTGTCCGATGGCGCCGGCAATTCATGGCGTCTGCGTGACGCGGTCGACTTCACCTTCCCCGCTGGCACCACCATTCCGGCCGGAGGCTACGTCATCGTGGCCGGCGTCGACGCAAGCAACCCGTCCGAACTCGCCGCCTTCCGGACTCGCAACAACATTCCTGCCGGTGTCGCGGTCTATGGACCGTGGGACGGCCAGCTCGACAACACCGGCGACAGCGTCGAACTCGTGCGCCCGGACGTTCCCAACCTGACCAGTGTGCCTTACATCCTGGTCGACAAGGTGAAATACGAAGGCACGGCTCCTTGGCCGACTGGCGCAGGCGTTGGAGCATCGATGCAACGGGTCGCGACCAGCGCGTACGGCAACGATCCCGCCAACTGGCGATTCACGGTCGCGACTCCGGGTGGAGCTATTCCGTCGGGCACAGCCCCAGTGATAACTCAACACCCCCAGGCCACGACGTCGCTCGAGACTCGCTCCGCCACGTTCACGGTCTCTGCGACCGGCTCGCCCCCGATCGCGTACCAGTGGTTCTACACGGATACGGCCAGCGGTACGCCCAACCCGATTTTCGGCGCAACGTCGGCGACCCTCATCCTCGACAACCTCGAATTGACCGATGCAGGCTTCTACGGCTGCTACGCCATCGGACCGGGGGGCGTCTCGGCCAGCGCCAACGCTCAACTCACGGTGCTGCCGGCCGCAAAGATCCTCGAGCATCCGAAGAACGTCGACGTCCGTGTCCGCCCCGACCCCGCGGCCGCACCGAGCACGAACGCCTCGTTCTCCGTCTCGGTCTCGTCGGCCAACCCGCCCATCAGCTATCAGTGGCGGTTCAATGGCCAGAACATCGCCGGGGCCACCTCGAATCCGCTCGTCGTGGTTGGAGTCACCACCAACAACTACGGTGACTATTCCTGCGCCATCACCGATGCGAACGGGACTGTCTTTAGCCAGGGTGCCACGCTGTATCCGCTCGTCAGCCCCACGCTCGTTCAAGCGCCGCTCGCGCAGACTGTCCCGGTCAACGGCTTGGTCGGCCTGAGTGTGCAATACGGCGGGTTTCCGCCACCCTTCAACGTCGAGTGGCGCCAAGGCTCCACGCCGCTGACCAACTACAACACGGACAGAACTGTCAGCCACTATCTGTTCCGCGCCTCGTCCATCGCGACGAACCTTTCCTATCGGGCCGTGATTAAAAACCGGGCCAACCAAGCCCCCGGCTTGGCCACGGCCACCGTCTCAATCACCACGCTGGCGGACAGCGACGGCGACGGCATTCCGGACTCCGTCGAAACCGCGCTCGGACGCAATCCGAACAGCGCCGCCGACGCGTCGCGCGACGGTGATGGCGACGGCATGTCCGACTACGCCGAAACCATTGCCGGCACTGACCCGCAGAATCCGGACAGCTACCTGAAGGTGACTGCTTCCAGCACGCCCGGCGTATTCAACGTGACCTTCCGGGCGCTGGCGGGCCGCAGCTATACGGTTCATTACTCCGACAACCTCGCCTCGTGGTCGAAGCTGGGCGATGTGGTCGCCAAAACCACTGACCGAGACGAGACGTTGACGGACGCCACGAGCAACTCGAGCCGCGTCTATCGCATCTCGACACCTGGTCAGCCTTAGTCCCTGGCCCTCTTCGAGGGCTCGTATTTGGTGCGCAAAACGAACTCCGCCGGCTTAGCCGGCGGAGTTTTTTTGTCTAAGCCGGAACGATTCAGGTGGGCAGCGGACGGTTGCGCCGCAGATTCTGGCGAAGGCCGAAGCGTAAGGACCGCGCGTGTTGAGATGAAATACGAAATACGTGAGCGACGAACAACGAAGGCCTTCGCAAGAAGCTCAAGCAAACGGCGGCTGGCCAACTGAATCGTTCCGGCTAAGGGGAGTTTAAACGCCAGCGAGTCGACCCGTTGAATCACCCAACCGCGCGATGGAATTGCCGCCCATGCGATCGGCCAGGCTGAGCAGGAGATTGCTCATCGGCACGCCGCCATGCTTCATGAACCGGCCGGGAGTCAGGGAACCTCCGCCGCCTCCGGCCAGGATGACCGGTAGATTGGTGTGCGTATGCCGATTCCCATCAGCATTGCCGCTGCCGTAGACAATCATCGAGTTGTGCAAAAGCGAACGTCCGTCCACGTCTTTTGCCGCCGACATTTTCTCGAGAAACCGCCCGAACTGGGTCATGTAAAACAGGTCGATCATGGCGACCTTATCGATCATCTCCTGTTTGTTCTGATGGTGCGTGAGGTAATGATGTCCTTCCGCCAGACCAATCTCCGGGAACGCACGATTGCTCCCCTCGTTCGCCATCAAAAAAGTCGCGACCCGGGTCGAGTCGGTCTGAAACGCCAGCAACATCAGATCGAACATCACCTGGAGATACTCCTGGAAGCCCGTCGGAATGCCCGCGGGAGTGTCCACCGTCGGATCCGGCGTCTGCTGGTGCCGGTCAGCCTGTTGGATGCGGCGCTCAATGTCGCGCACGCTGGTCAGGTATTCCTCCAACTTGTCCTTGTCCCGGTGAGTCAACTTCCCCTGCAGGGCACGGGCATCCTCACGCACGAAGTCGAGAATGGAGCGCTGTTGCTCCTGCCTGCGCTTGAATCCCTCACGGCGCTCGCCGTGCGCTCCCGCGCCAAATAATCGCTCGAACAGCAGCCGCGGATTCGGCTCCGGCGCCACCGGAGTGTTCTCGGAACGCCACGAAAGGTTGTACTGATAGGCGCAGGAATAACCTGAATCACAATTCCCGGACTTCCGCACGGCGTCACAGGTCAGCTCCAGCGATGGGAACCGGGTCAAATGCCCGATCTGGTTCGCCACCAACTGATCAATCGAAACGCCTGCTCGAATGTCTGAACCCGCCGTTTTCTTCACCCGGACCCCGGTCAGAAACGTCCCGCTGGCTCGAGCATGATCCCCTGCTCCGTCCGGCCCCGGAGTGGCATTGACATGATCCAAGCCGCCCAGGATCTGCAGCTGATCCCGCACGTTTCCGAGCGGAGCCATGGTCGCCGCGAGGTTGAACTCCCGACCCTCACCTTTCGGCCACCACGACGGCTGGATGGCACCGTTCGGAAAGTAAACAAAAGCCAGGCGCAACGGCGCCCCGGACGCCGCCTGCGCCATCCCACCCGCACCCGCGCCGGCGGCCCAGGCTCGCATCGGCAGCGCGGACTCCAACGCCGGCAGCGCCAACCCGACGCCCAAACCGCGCAGAAAATGGCGCCGGCTTACCGCGGCTGCCGGGTAATTCATCGGTCTCATGGTCGAATGATATTTCGTCTTCATGGCACGTTCAGCGCAGCATCCTCTCGACGTTTCTGAAACGGAGCGGATTCGATCACCCCCATTAACAACGACGACATGCGACCTCCACTCTTTTCCATCTCGGCCACAATTCGGTCCACCGTCCCCACATCCGCATAGGTCAGGCCTCGACCCAAGGCGTAAACCAGCAGCTTTTCGGTCAGGCACCGGTAAAAGTCGAGGTGCCGTTCGTTGACGAGAACCTTCTTGATGTCGCGAATGTCTCGGAACGGCTCGCCGGTGGCCAGGCGACCAGCCGCATCAATCGGCTGGCCCCGCTCCTGATCGCGCCACATACCCAGCGCATTGAAGTTCTCCAAGGCCAGTCCCAGTGGGTCCATCCGGTTGTGGCAGGAACGACAAAGCGCATTCTCGCGATGGATCGCGAGCGTCTCGCGCAAGGTCGGCGTGCGGCCGCCCTGTTCCTTTTCTGAATCCTCCAGGGGCGGCACGTTGGCAGGCGGAGGCGGAGGCGGTGTGCCCAGAATGTTGTCGAGGATGAACAAACCGCGCTTCACCGGCGAAGTCCGTGTCGGATTCGACGTGACCACGAGCACAGCCCCATGCGTCAACACTCCTCCGCGCGGGCTGTCCGGCGGGAGGTCGACGCGCCGCATCTCCCGCCCGGCAAGATTCAGGTTGGTCAGCCCATAATGCCGGGCCAGGCGCTCATTGAGAAACGTGTAGCGACCGTCGAGTAACTCAAGCACGCTGCGGTCCTCCTTCAAGACATGCTGGAACAAAAGCTCCGTCTCATCCTGCAGTGCCTGGCGAAGCTCACGATCCAGTTCAACCTTCGGGCGCTCGCCGAAACGACGCCGAAATTGGGCCCTGAGCTCTTCGATCTCCTTCTTCTGCGCATCCGTCAGCTTTTCCTCGGGGATGTCACGGAGCTGGCGAAACCTCTGGCGGTTGCGTTGCAGTTCGCCGTCCTGAGCCGCATCCCGCGAGAGCACGACCTGCGCGTTGATGTCGATGCCCTCCACGTCCCGCACCTGAAGCCATTGGCCAACGAAATTGTCGACCAACGCTCGCGACCTGGGGTCCGCCAGCATCCGACCAATTTGCGCCGTCAGGTTCTTTCGCAGCTCGCCCTGGTAGGCGAGACGACGCAGCTCAGTATCCGGCATGGTCGACCAAAGGAAGTACGAGAGACGGGAAGCGAGGGCAAACTCGTCCACCAAAGGATGCTGGCCCGGGCCGGCGGGCTTGAGCACGTCTTCAACCCGGAACAGGAAACGAGGCGAAGCCAGCACCGGAACGATGGCCTGGGCAATCCCGTCCTCGAAGCGCTTACCCGGCTGCGCCCAAGTCTGCTCCGCCATTCGAACCAGTCGCTCGACTGTCTTTCGATCGACCGGGCGGCGATAGGCCTTGCGCACAAATCGACCGAGCAACTCGCGCGCCTGGGTGCGCCGGGCTTCCACTGACTCCGGCGGGTCCTGCGTGAAGAACAGTTCGAAGTTTTTCGGCCGAACCCAGTGTTGACGCTCCAATGGCCCGGCCACCTTGGCTCCAACCACCTGCAACGTCAGCGAGTTCTTCTTCTCCTTCACCGGAACCAACGGACGAATCTCCAGCGTCAACGAGCGTTGCCCGGAGGTCCAGGCCTCTTCCACGTCATAGGCGAAACGCTTCCCGTTTTGCCAACTCAACTCCTCTTCCACCACAGTGCGATCGGCCGACTTCAAAACGAGACGGCAGCGACCGGGATCAAAATCGAACTCCCCAAAGACATGCACCTCGAGCTTCAGCCGATAGGTGCCGCCCGCCTCCACATCGATGGACCGACGCAGTAGCGTCTCGTCGTAAAACGAGAAACGGTCAGCCGGCTCCTTACGGTCCGACCGCGTAGGCCCGGTTTCCTCCGGCCGAAAGCTCGTCCCGGGAAAGTAGCGCTCACGGATCACCCACGGGACTCGTGGCACGGCGGCCGCGACGATGTCCTCTGCCGCCTGCATGTATTTTTCCAGCAGGAGCGGCGACATGGTCAGGACCTCCCCGATGGTGTCGAAACCGTAGCCGGTGTCATCCGGAGGCAATTGGTCCTCGACCTTGAAATCGTGGCCCATCAAATCGCGGATGGTGTTTCGATACTCAACCCGGTTGAGGCGACGCACGGTCACTCGGCCCGGGTCCAAAGATTCGGGATCGAGTTGGAAAGCCTCCGCCTTGATCCACTGTTCAATCGTTGAGATTTGCGCCACACCGGGCCGGGGCTTGTTGTCGGGCGGCATCAGGCCAGCGCGCAGGTTCTTCAACACCGCCAGCCACAAATCATGGCGTCCCACCAAGTCGGCATCCGACTGGAAGGCATCAAACGTCACTTTGCCCTTGTCCATGCCGTCGGCATGGCAGTCGAAGCAGAATTCCTTCAGGATCGGCTCCACGTTTCGGCGGTAGCGTTCGGCCGAAAGCTTGACGGTATCGGCCCTCCCGGTGGCGGCTTGGCCGCCCACGCTCCCCCCGGCCAAAACCACTAGGAGCAGCCCCCAAACCACTGCTGCCCCTCCACGTCCGGCGTCCAAGGCCGCCCGCCGGAGCCTGGCCCTCACCAAGCGTGGTGAGGGCGACGGCGACGCCTGAACCACTGGCAACCCTTGCCAAATTGTCCCGCCGGATCCGGCCGTCGCCAATGGGTTTGCAACGTGTTTCATCGGTTCTGAATGCGGCTTTTCGGTGCGGTAAGTTTAGCCGGCCCAATTCGGATGCCAAAGGTGTTTTCCAGGTTTTCTTACGGATGGATGAACGCTTGTCTGCCGCCCCTTTATCCGGCTAATGTCTGGCCACGTAAAACTACCGCTCGATCTGTTATGAACGCACCCAATACCCCCGAAGGCCAGCAACCCAATAGCGTGCTTGAGGAATGGGAGAGCTTCGTCAAAGAACGTTACCCCCAACCGCTGCCCACCCAGCCATTCAAGGCCACCGATCCCAACAAGCAGAAGAGCGCATTCCGCAACTACGAGACCAACGCTCGTCCCACCGTGCGCGAGTTTTACCGCCTGAATCACATCAATCAAACCCACGCGTTCGGGCTGGCCAAGCGCAAGGAATTCCTCGGCCTGAACCGAATGAAAATGGGCGTCTGGGAGGCAGCCGAATACCTGAATCAACTGGTGGACGACAGCGATCCCGACACGGATCTGTCGCAGCTTCAGCACCTCCTTCAGACGGCCGAACATCTGCGGAAAGACGGCCAGCCGCGCTGGATGGTTCTCACCGGCTTCGTTCATGACCTCGGAAAAATCCTTTGCCTCTGGGGAGAGCCTCAGTGGGCCGTCGTCGGAGACACCTTCCCCACTGGCTGCCAATACTCGGAATCAATAATCTTCCATCAGTTCTTCGCCCAGAATCCCGACAGCAAGATTCCGCAACTCCAAACCCGGAACGGCGTCTACGAGGAAGGGGCCGGTCTCGACAGTGTGAACATGTCCTGGGGGCACGACGAATACATTTATCACGTCTGCAAGGACTACCTCCCCATCGAAGGGCTCTACATGCTCCGCTACCACAGCTTTTATCCGTGGCATCGCGAAGGAGCCTATGACCACCTTTGCAACGCTCAGGACCGCCAACTGCTGACGGCCGTCCAGGCCTTCAATCCGTACGATCTTTATACCAAGAGCCACGAAGCGCCGGATGTCCCCAAACTGCGCCCCTACTACGAGGATCTAATCGCGGAATTCTTTCCGAAAAAGATCGCTTGGTGAATTAACGGTTCGGACGGATCAGACTGCTCCGTCGGATCCTTGGAGAAACGGGGAAACAAAAAGAAAAAGGCGCGCATGGCCATGCAAGCCACGCGCGCCTTGAGTTAAAAAAGTAGGACCGGCAAGAGTAGGACCGGTTTAAGCAGGGGCTCGCTTCCGCAAGGGCTCGTTTCCGACTCAGGCCTTCTCGGATCGTTTTCCCTTTGGCCCAGCTGATTTCGCGGGTGCAGCGGTTTCGGCGGATTCGCCCTTGCCTTCGGGACGGCGACCGCGCTTCTCGGTCCGTTGATTCCGATCGCCTTCACTCCGGGCCTCCGGGGCCTCCGCCACGACGGCGGGCGGGTTGATGCTCTCCACCTTGACCTTCAGGCTGGAACGCACCTCGGGATGCAACCGCAGCTCAATTTCGAACTCGCCCAGCGTCTTGATGGGGTGTTCGAGGTGAATCTTCTTCTTCTCCAGCGCGATGTCGAACTGATGCTTGAGCTCATCCGCAATCGTGCCGCTGGTGACGCTGCCGAACATCTTGCCGTCATCGCCAGTCTTAACTTTCACGAGGCAGGTCAGCTTGGTGATGCTCTTGGCCAGTTCACTCATCGTGTTGAACTCATGAGCCTCCCGCTCGGCGCGACGCTGGCGCAATGCTTCGAGCTGCCGCTTGTTGGTCATCGTGACCGGGACGGCCAAGCCTTGAGGATAGAGATAGTTTCGGGCGTAGCCAGCGGCCACTTTTACCTGGTCGGATTCGCCACCCAAACCCACGATGTTGTGAGTCAGAATTACTTCAGTCTTTGCCATAAATTCTCTTTAGTCTAAGCCTTCGCACCGGTTCAGAACCAGCGCGGTCATTGTCAAATCGGAACATCAATCAAAACGGAACGTCATCTTCCGCCGGCGCAGCGTCGTCGCCTCCGGCCTCACCCGAGGGAGCTGCGGCGGGAGCCGCCGCCCTTGGTCTGGGTGCCGAGGAAGCCATGCCCCCGGGAGCTCCGCCCCCTTCGCCGCCTCGATTGGAATCGAGGAAGGAAAACGATTCCAAAACCACTCCCAATCGGCTGCGCTTCTGGCCCGTCTGTTTGTCATCCCACTGATCCAGCTTCAGGCGGCCCTCGATCAGAATCGGGCGGCCTTTCTTAACATATTGGGAAATTACCTCCGCCTGCCGGCCGAAGGCGTCAATGTCAACAAACGTCACTTCCTCCTTCTTCTCACCAGTGTCTGTCGTCCAGTTCCGGTTGATGGCGAGGCCGAACTTCGCAATGGCCTTGCCGCTGGGCGTGTAGCGAAGCTCCGGATCGCGGGTCAGGTTTCCCGCCAGAATGACTTTATTGAAGTTGGCCATGCGACCCGTTCGATTAACGCTCGGTCCTTACCTTGCTCACTTCTTGCTTACTTGGCCGCTGCGGCCGCCGATGTCGCGACCGGTTCTGCCGCCGTGTAAAAGGTCACGCGAAACACATCCTCGGACAGGGCAAAGCGGGACTTCAACTGGCTGACCACCGCGGCCGTCGCCTGGAAGATCACGTTGACGTAGAAGCCGGAGGAATTGCGCTTGTCCGCCACGCGGGCAAACGGACGCTTGTCCATCTTCTGCACCGTCTCCACCTTGCCGCCCGCCGCGACAATGTCGGCGGTGACCTTGTCGATGGTTTCCTTCACGCCCTCCTCTTTTCCGGAGGTCTTCAAAATAAACAAGCCTTCGTACAATTTCACAGATGCCTTTCTTACGCTTTAATCACACCGTTAAATCGATTCATCGCCTGACCAATGCCGGCAGCGAGCCAGCATTCAACCTGCTCAGCCGCCGTTTGCAAAACATTTTCCAGCAAGGGCTGCTCCCCCGCCCGAAACGGAGCCAGCACATGGCCCGCAATCCGCCGCTCTTCCGGCCGGTCCCGCCCGATTCCAATGCGCTGCCGGGCGTATTCACGCGAACCAAGGTGGCTTTCCACCGACTCCAAACCATGATGCCCGCCACTGCTGCCCGAAGGCCGCATCCGAATCTCGCCCAGCGGCAAATCCGCATCGTCTACCACCACCAAAATCTGCTCGCGCGCGACCTTGTAGTACCCGGCCACGGCCGCCACCGCTTCGCCGCTGGCGTTCATGAACGTCTCGGGCTTGCAGAACAACAAACGCCGAACTGAACTCGGACCACCCGACCCCGGACTCAGCTCCGTCCGCGCGAGCTGGGCCTGGAACTTTCGTTCACCTGACCAAGACGCTCGGGCCCGAGCCGCCACCAAATCCACAACCATGAACCCCGCGTTGTGACGGGTCCGGGCATACTCGGCTCCCGGGTTGCCCAACCCCACGATGAGGAAGGTGGTTTCCACAGTCCAAGACCGAAGAAAACCGAACAGCTGAGCTCCGGCCAAGCAATTCCAGCCGAATGGAACATCGCGGCCGGAACCGCCCCGCAGCATCCCGCCAGCGGTTTACTTCTTCTTTTCCTTGTCGGCCGGAGCCTTCTCGCCCGCTTTTTCGCCACCCTTGGCGGCCGGAGCAGCCGCACCAGCAGCTCCCTCTTCCTTCTTCTCCTTGATCATCTCCACGTCCGCCGCCGAGGCCGCACCAGCTTCAGTCGCCGCCGTCTCCTCCGCTTCGGTCACCGGGGCCGCCACCGACAGGACCGGAATCTTCTTGTCACCCAGAATCTCCACGCCTTCCGGCGCTTTGATCTCACCGATGTGCACCGATTGCCCGATGTTCAGGTGCGAGACATCGACGTGAATCACTTCCGGCAAATCCTTCGGATAGCTCCGAACCTTGACCTTGAACAGAACGTGCTCAAGCACGCCGCCGCCCGTCTTCACCCCGGCAGCTTCGCCGGACGGTTCAATCGGAACCATCACCGTCACCTTCTCGTTCTCCGCAACTTCATGGAAGTCGACGTGCAACAGGGCGCCATTGAGGGGGTGATGCTGAACTTCCTGCAGCAAAGCCAACCGCTTGGCGCGCCCGTCGCCGTCCACCGTCAGGTCAAGCAACAGGTTCTCGGACGCGGAATGGTGGATAAGATCGTGCAGGGTGCGGCGATCGACTTCCAAGTTTTGGGGCGTCTTTTCGCGGGCGTAGATCACCGCGGGAACGCGTCCCGAGGTGCGGAGTTTCTTGGTTCCTCCACGGCGGGTCAAAGTGCGCGGAAACGCGGTCAACGGTACGGATTTCATTTCAATTCAGCGTTACTCAACAATCTTCAGAACAAATTCTTCAGAACGAACATCACGGCGACGAACAACACGGCCAGTCACTCAACTCGGCCGCGCACCCTTGAACTCAAAAAGTGAAGTCACCGAGGAATTCGTGTGAATTCGCTTGATGGCTTCACCCAGCAAACCTGCCACCGACAAGGTAGTTATCTTCACCCCGTCTATCGCAGGGCGGAGGACAGTATCAGTCGTGATAAGTTCGTCAATCTTAGATTTTCGGAGACGTTCGATGCCCAAGTCGTTGAGAATGGCATGGGATACACAAGCGTAAATCTTCTTCGCCCCCCGCTTTCTCAACAGCGCCGCCGCGTTGGTCAGCGTCCCCGCTGTCTCGGTCATGTCGTCCACCATCAGAACATTCTTGCCCCGGATCTCCCCGATCACGGCCACCGATTCGACTTCAGTCGCGCTCTTCCGTCGTTTGGCCACGATGGCAAAGCTGGTATCCAACACTTGGGAATAGGCGTGCGCCATCTTCAACCCGCCCACGTCCGGGCTGACCACCACCAAATCCGGCACGTTCTTCGACTTCAGGTATTCGAACATCACGGGCGCCGCATAAAGGTGATCCACGGGAATATCAAAGAAGCCCTGGATCTGTTGAGCATGCAGATCCATGGTCAACACCCGGTTCGCCCCGGCGGCCACCAGAAGATTTGCCACCAGCTTGGCCGTGATCGGAACTCGCGGCTGATCTTTCCGATCCTGACGAGCGTAACCGTAGAATGGCAGCACCGCCGTGATCCGTGACGCGCTCGCCCGTCGGAACGCGTCGATCATGATGAACATTTCCATCAGGTTCTGGTTCGTCGGCGGGCTGGTCGACTGCACGACAAAGATGTCCTCCCCACGAACGTTTTCATCGATCTTTACGAAGGTCTCACCGTCAGGAAAGGTGCTGACGGTGCATTTTCCGAGCTCAATGCCGACCGACGTGGCAATCGCCCGGGCTAGGGGAAGGTTGGAATTGCCGCTGAATATTTTCACCATGTCTCGTTCCTGAGTTACACCGCGACGCGAAAACAAAAAATCCACCCTGAGGGTGGCCGGAAAATGAGGGCGCAATCTAGCAACCACTCTGATCGCTGCAAGCGGTTTTTTGCCGACGCGCGCCCCACCAAGCGCGCCACACCCCGAATCCCGCCACTGCCACGCAAGCCCAGCCAAAGACATCGCCATGTCGGGCGTAAAATGTCGGCACCCGCTTCGCCCCGTCCAACACCGGCACTTCCGCCAGCTTGACCCCGCGCGTGTAAACATCGTTTGTGCCCGAGAAAAACACCTCATGCATTCGCCCCACGGAGTCCACCCAGCAGGTCAGCCCGTTGTTCGCGCACCTCACCAAGGGCAAGCCATTCTCGACGGCGCGAAAAACTGCCGCCGCAGCATGCTGCCATTGCGCCGCGCTTTCCCCAAACCAGCCGTTGTTCGTCAGGTTCAAAAGGAAGTCCGTATCCTCGTCGACAAACTCCCGCGCGCCGTGCGGAAAGACGTCTTCAAAACAGATCAAAACGGATGTCTTCAGCGGCGGACAACTCGTCCCGCTGGGGATCACAAACGGCACTGGACCATTTCCCGGAGTGAAGCTCCCCATCCCGGTCCACCGCTCAAGAAACGGCAGCCACCGGACAAAGGGCAAAAACTCACCGAACATCACCAGCCGCTGCTTTGCATACCGGTTCACAAATTCTCCCGCCGGGCTCACCAGAAAGCTGGCATTGAAGACATCGTACTCCTCCGAGAACGGCGCGCGCGGCGAAGCGTCGTCCGCCCCGAGCACCAGCCAGACACGGTTCGTTTGCACAAACCGAACCACAGCGTCGTGCGTGTTCGTGTCCCAACGCACAAAGCCCGGCACGGCTGCTTCCGGCCAGACCACCATATCCGGACGCTGGCTCATCGCCGACTGACTCAATTGCAGCAATTGGTTGAATCGGTTGGAACTGTCCTCCCGGTTCCAAATCCATCGCTGCGGAATGCTCGGCTGGACCAGAGCCAACCGCACGGTGCGCCCCGACTTCACCCCCGCCCCCGCCAACACCGCCTGATACCCGTGCGCTGCCACCGCCACCAGCACCAGGATCGGCACCAGCACTTCAGCCATCCAACGGCGCGGAGTCTGCGACCGCCGCAATACCACCGCCGCTGCCATCAGCAACGACACCGAAAACCAAACGGCCAGAAAGGACACTCCGTAGATGCCGGTGAACGCGGCGATCTGCAGCATGGGTGTCATCCGAAATTGCGATGACCCCAGCAGGTTCCACGGAAAGCCGGACAAAAAGCGCGCCTGCATCATCTCCCAAGCCACCCAAAAAGCGGCGCACGTCAGCGCCCAGATCAACCGCCGTGTCCAATCCACGGTCAAAAACCGGTCGAGCACTCCTGCCCAACCGGTCTCCCGCCTGGCCTCAGGGCCGTCTCCGTTCCCCTTCCCCACCACGTTCACGCCCCCATCGCCTCCTTCCAACCGCGCCGGAAACACCCGCCAGCACAGCCACACCCAGGCCGCCGGATACAGCGCGAGAAATCCACTCAAGGCCAGCCAACCCGCGATGGGAGCCAGCTTGAAAACCGGGATGTGCAACAACCACGACAACGAGACCAGGTAATGCATGAAGCCCGCCACATACCCGAGCCGAAATGCCTGCCGGCCAGCCGTGCCCATCGCGGTCGCCAGGATCAGGCCCGGCGCCACCCAAGCCAACCCGGCCACGCCGATCTTGGGGAATGCCGCCGCCAGCACCACTCCCGCCACCGCCGCGGCCCCAGATCGAATTCTCTCCGGATTGATGGTCATCTGTTCCGGCGCGAACGCTAGGCAGGCGCCACGGACGAAGCAATCGGGAACCAGCCTGTCCCGCAACTTTCCAGTCCACAGTCCTCAGTCTTCAGTCGTCGGCGTCGGCGATTGGGTGCGGCCGGCTTTCGCACGAACCTCGGCTAGCATTCCTTTCGCCCAACGGGTACGGCCGTGATCATCGCCGTTCGCCTGTCGACTCAGCGTTAGGATTTCTTCGTAGGCTCGCAGCGCCTCATCCCAGCGACCGTTCAAGCGATGGGCATCCGCCAACGTTGCCATCGCCCAGAGTGTCTCCGGATGGGTGGTTCCTTTGACCTTTTGGCTGAGGGCGATCGTTTGGTGAAGGAGCTGAACCGCTTCATCGGAGTGGCCCGTCCGATCTTGGGACACAGCAAGAGCAGTCATGGCATTGAGCGTATCGGGATGTTCGGGACCCAGACGCTGGCGGATCAGGACGAGGGTCCGGGCTTGCAACGGAAGGGCGTCCTTGTCGCGTTTGGCCGTGCTGTAGAACCACCCGAGGTAACTCATGGCCTGGACGGTATCGTCGTGCTCAGGACCGTTCACTCGACGGCTGACCGTCAGGACCTCTTCCTCCAGCCGAATCGCCTGCGTGATCTCACGATTGGCGTGGCGGGACCAGGCAAGATGACTGAGGGCAAGCAGAGTGAGTGGATGCTCCGGGCCGTTGAGCCGCTGGCGGGCATCGGCGATTTGCTGACAAAGGTTCAGTGCGTCGCGATGGCGAGTGGCGTCGTGATAGGCGACCGCCAGATCCCGCATGGCATCAAGGGTGCCGGGGTACTCGGCCCCATCGGCCGTGCGGTGATACTCGAGAACCCTTTCCAAAAGCGGGATCGCTTCCTGAAAGTGGCCCAATCCTCGATAGGTGGCGCCCAGCGTGGCTTCCAGTTTGGCGCGTCGCGCTGCGGAGAGACCGGGCTCGGACTTAATCTTTTGGGCGGTGCGGTCGAGCATCTCGACGACAGTGACGGCGCGCCCCGCGTGGGACGGATCGGGACTTTGCAGAATCCCAGTCAAAAACTTGGCCACACTCTCGGCCTCTTCGCGGGCTTTCTCGGATTCAACGACTTGCTGACGGGCCAGACGTTCGGCCGAAGAGGCGCGCGCGGCCTGCCGCAGGCTGACCCCGGTGGCGACCACGAGCACCGTGAGAAGCAGCGCGCCCGCGACGAGCGCGGCCTTGTTTCGCCGGGCGAACTTTCCGAATTGATAGCCAAACGTCGGGGCGGCGGCGGCGACCGGCTCATCGGCCAGATGACGGCGAACATCTTGCGCGAGCGCATTGGCCGTTTCGTAGCGGCGAGTCCGGTCTTTCTCCAGACACTTCATCACGATCCAATCGACTTCCGCCGGAATGGCGGCGCGAGCCGGCAGGTTCGCGTTCAACTTTCGCGAGCGCTCGACTTCCTTCGAAGGGCGCACGGGCACCACTTCGCGAATCATCCTCCGCAGTTCGTCCGGACCGCCTGCACCGAGAGCACCCGGATCGAATGGTCTCCGGCCCACGAGCAGTTCATAGAGGACAACGCCCAGGCTGTAGATGTCGCTGCGCGTGTCCAAGTCCCGCCCTCCGCACTGGAGCTGCTCCGGACTCATGTAGGCCGGAGTGCCGAGGAGCTGATGCTGTTCCGTCACTAACGTGGCCTCGGTCAGGCGCTGCTCGATCGCCTTGGCAATGCCAAAGTCGATCACCTTTGGCACCGGGACGCCATCGTGTGTCGCGACCAAAATGTTGGAGGGTTTTAGGTCGCGGTGAATGACGCCTTTTTGGTGGGCGTGCTGCACGGCCTGGCAAACGGTGATGAAGAGTTCGAGCCTGGCCGTGATTCCGAGCTGATGCCGTTCGCAGTAGTCGGTGAGGCGGATGCCTTGCACCAGTTCCATGACAAAGTAAGGCCGGCCCGTCTCGGTAGCACCGGCTTCGAAGACCCTGGCAATGTTCGGATGATCCATCATCGCCAGCGCCTGCCGTTCGGCTTCAAACCGCGCCACGACGTCGCGGGTGTCGAGGCCAGGCTTGAGAATCTTCAGCGCGACGCGACGACGGACGGGTTCATCCTGCTCCGCCAAATAAACGATGCCACTGCCGCCTTCGCCGAGCTTTTGATCGAGGTGATATTGGCCGAGCTTCAGCCCGGTGGCGTCATCGACAGTCACGCTCCGCTCAGGCGCGGGCGCGGGAGTGGGCGCGACCAGCAGCCGTCGACCCACGCAGCGCGGACACAATCCGCCCAACGCACGTTGCAGCAGAAGCGCACCGCATTGCTGGCAGGACGAAGACGTGCTCATCGGCTGAAGTTGATCTGCGGCCGCGGCGGATTTTCATTCGCGACGAACTGGGCCATGATCCGCTCATCTGGACATCGCGTATCACCTCGCGTTATCGCCCCTTGTCTCATCGAAACAACTCCTGAAACTCCGCGTCGATATCCTCCTGCCCCGACACGGTGGCAAGCACGACCCGGCGCACCAGTTCGCGGTAACGATCCCTCAGCCGGGACACGGCAGAGGAGACAGCCTTCGGCGACAGCCCGAACTTCGTTGCGCCCGCCGCGCAATCCGACTCGCTGGCCTCCTCGGACAAAAATCGCTTCAGAAAATCAAACCGCGCCAATTGTCCCGCCGCGCGGAACTCGCCCTGCAGCTGCTCGAACGCCGTCTCCAGCACCGTCGCCGCCCAACGGCGGTCAAAGACCTCCTCCGGCGACAGCGCGGGGTCGGCTTCGTCGAGATAGTCCTGCTCAACGGCGGCGAAATCCAGGGCGAGCACCACCTGATCTCGGCCCCGCTTGAGCGCGGCGGCATGCCGGTGTTCATCCGCGAGAAAACGCTGGAGCGCGCCGAGGAGAAAATTGCGGAAGCGGCCCTTCGCGCGATCCGCGCGGGCGAAGGCATTTTCTTCGAGCAGTTGGGCGAAGAAGCCCTGCGTCAAATCCTCCGCATCGGCCGGCGTGCGGCCCTGGCGGCGGAGGAACCCGTAAAGCGCCGGCCAGTAGCGGGTGCAGAGCCGCTCCAGCGCCCGGAGCGAATCGTCCGAGCCGTCCTGTTTCGCGGCCAGCAACACCTGGGTCCACTGCGTCGCGGTGAAGCCCTCGCGGCAGGCGGGCGCGTGCGTGAGGGAGTTGGACGGACTCGGAACGTTCACGGAATTAGCGGGAGGGTATAACCCTTTTCGCGCCCGGAAGCTATCGGCAATTTCAACGAATGTTCGGGTGTCAGGGGTGCGTCAAGCTCGGAAAAGGCGCGCGGCCAAAGGGTGAGTCATGGCTTTGAGGCTTGCGATCGGTTGACGACGGCTGCGGTTTTGTCCCGCCAGGGACTTTCGATAATAGCCCAGCGCTTGAGCGCTGGGTGCAGGGAACACGATGTGTCCAAAGCCCCAGCGGGGCGACAGACCCCTTGCCGGTTGGCACTTCTTCCGTCCCTGACGGGACTGGCGAGGATGTATGGCCTCAGACCCACCGATAAATCGGTGGGCTATTTTCTTTCGCCCTATCGGGCTGAACGGCCCGTGCGACCATCGCCGCTCTCCAATTTGTTGATCGTGGAAAGTCCGCTTTCACCCAGTGCCAATACTTGTTCTGCGGCAAGCTTGACGCAGCCCTGTTCGGGTGTCGATGCATCGCGAAGTTGTGGCCTTTTTCGATTTCTGATTTCTGATTTGCGATTTCGGCGACGACGAAGCTCGCGACGCGGAAAACTCGTCAGCCTCACCCTTAAGCCGCCGACCGCGTTACACTCTCCGTCCCGCGGCCGCGGGAGGGAGAGGGAAAGGCCAGACCCCGCATTGGGGGGGGGCGGGACAGGGTGAGGCGGGCACGAGTTCGGAATTCGTGAAAGCTTCTCTGCGTTCTCTCCGTTGTCTGCGGTTAATCCTGAACGGAGCAGTTGAGCGTGCCGACGATGTAGTCGAGCCCACCCGCCGACTCCGGAAAAATAGTTTCACATTTCTTGCAGGTGACCGCGGGCGTTTACGAGAAGGAACAATGGAAACAGATTTCTCGACGAGGCCGATCGGCCGGGTCGAGGGACGACGACCACACGATACAGTTCGAAATTCATGAAACGAATCCTTGTCCCGTCGTGGAGTTGCCTGGTCGCAATCGCAACGCTACTGCTGGTCTCCGCCCTCGCCGCCCCGGCCGCTTCCGGACCATGCCACATCACCCAGCAGCCGCAGAATCGGACGATCTGCTCAGACATCGGCGGTGCCAACCGTTTCACCATCAGCGCCACGATTGATTCGCCAGCGACCTGGGTGCTCTGGAAACAACCGCTCAGCGGCGGCACGGCCAGTGCCGTGGATTTCAGCGACACCTCCACCACGACGGCGCAGTCCACGATTCTCGGAGCAAGCCCAAGCGAGTCGGGCAACTATTACTTCGAGTTCAGCCGCGCGCTGCTGCCGCGCTGCGACACGTACACGGACTTTGCCGTCATCCGCGTCCTGCCCGCCGGGCCGCGCCGGCAGAGCTCGCCGCTCTCACAAACCGCCTGTGCCGGCTCGACGGTCACTTTTACAGCCACCGCCGTAAGCGACGCGACGGACGCGACCTATTTCTGGACCAAGAACAACGAACCGCTGAGCAACGGCGCGCGCATCTCCGGCGCGACCGGCAGCGGCCTGTCCGCCACGCTCACCATCACCGGGGTCCGTCTGTCGGATGCCGCCGACTATCGTTGCAGCTGGGGCACGCCAGCCTGCGGCACCACGAGCGAAAGCCTCCCGGCGACGCTGACCTTTCATGGGCCAACCTTCATCGACCCGCAGCCGGAGAACGTGGTCGCGTGCGCCGGCAATCCTGCGAGCATGTACTGCTACGGCTACTACACGAACACCGCTTCGCTCAATGTCATCACCCAGACCGAGTATCAATGGCAAAAACAGGCACCGAACGGGACTTGGACGGATCGTCCCGGAGCGACCAGCTACCTGCTGGCCTTCTCGCCAACCGTCGCCAATGACGCCGGGCTCTACCGCTGCAAGCTCATCCACCCCACATGTGCCGAGACCTACTCCGCGCCGGCGCGTCTCACGCTCGGCGCACCCCGCATTGTCACCCAACCGGCGGACACCAACGGCTGCCTCGGATCGACCGTGTCCTTCAGCGTCGTCGCCACCAACATCACGACGAACACCACCTACCGTTGGCGAAAGTCGGTCGATTTCACCTTCGTCAACATCACCGGCACGAACGTGTTCGGGAAAAACTCCGCGACGCTCACCATCACCGACCTGCAGACAAACGACGGCACCCGTTACCTCTGCACGCTGGAAAACGTCGCGGACAACGGCGGGTGTGCCAACGCCACGAATTCCGCCATCGTCACCCTCACCGTCAACCCCGCTCCACCCGTCATCGTCACCAATCCCGCGCCAGTCACCGTCCCCGCCGGGGGCACGGCCAGCTTTCGCGTCGTCGCGACGGGCAACGAATTGACCTACGAATGGCGCCGCGGCAACGACAGCCTCGTCACCAACGGCACGTATCCAAACGGCACGGTCGTCAGCGGCGCGACCACAGCGACGCTGACGCTCTCCCAGATCGATGACGCCGACGTGGGCAACAATTACCACGCCGTCGTGTGGAACGACTGCGGCACCGCGACGAGTCCCAACGCAGCCCTGACGGTGAACGGCTGTCCATGGATCACCCTTCAACCCACCAGTCAGGCTCGGTGCCCGGGAAGCACCGCCACGTTTAGTGTCGCCGCCGTCGGTACGCCGGCACCGACCTATCGCTGGCGGTGGAACGGGACAAATCTCCCGGGCGCGACGAGCAACACACTATTCCTCACCTCGGTCATCACCGGCCACGCGGGCTTTTACGACTGCGTCGTGAACAACTCCTGCGGTTCCGTGACCAGCAGGCCGGCGATCCTGACCCTGACCGGCGCGTCCATTACGAACCAACCCAACCCCTGGTACGATTGCGGGGACGTTAATTTTTCCGCACGGTTTGATGTCGGGGCCACGGGCACCGAGCCTTTGACCTATCGCTGGCAACGCAACGGCGCGAACTTGGTCAACGGAGTGAATGCGTTCGGAACCGCGGTGGCCGGCGCGGACACCGCCAGCCTCAGACTCACGGGCGGGGCGAGCTATCAACAGAACGAAGGCGACTTCCATTGCGTGATCACCGATGGCACCGGCTGCGTGGTCGTGAGTGACACGGTCCCGCTGACCATCGGCCGGATCACCTTCACCACTCCGCCGATCGCCCAGCAGGTTTGTGCCGGGGCAACCGCCTCTTTCAGCGTGGTCGCGATCAGCCCACAGCCAGCTTCTTACCGCTGGAAGAAAGGTTCCACTTTCCTCACCGACGGCGACGGCATTTCGGGCGCCAGAACTTCGACGCTTACACTGACCGGCGTGGATGAAACGGACCAAGGAAACTACACCTGCGAAGTGACTCCGCCGTGTGGCGGCAGCCTGGTGCGCTCCAGCCCGTCTGCGTCGCTCCGCGTGTATGCCGCGTCGCCAGTCGTCACCGTTCCTCCGCAAGACGTGATGCTGTGCGCCACGTCCGCCGTGCCGGCGACGTTCAGCGTCACAGCCATCGGCGCCGCGACCTACCAGTGGCGCAAGGGAACCGTGCCGCTCGCGGGCGAGACGAACAGCTCGTTCACCCTCGTGGCGCCGACCTTGGCTGACGCGGGCAGTTACCAGTGTGTGCTCGGCAACCCGTGCTTCGGCAGCGTCACCAGCGCCCCAGCCGCGCTAGCGTTTGTCTCCGCTGACTTCGCCATCACCCTGCCGCCAGCTGCGCTGACCGTGTGCCGTGGCGACACGGCGGTGTTCACGATCACCGCCGGCGGCGAAGAATTGACTTACCAATGGCAGAAGGACAACGCGAACATCGCCGGAGCAACCACGCCCGTGCTTATGCTCCCCAACATTGCCGCCGGGGCCGCCGCAAACTACCGGTGCATCGTCAGCAATCCCTGCGGCAGCATCGTCAGCAGTTCAGCCGCGTTGACGGTGCGGAGCGGCCCGCCCACCTTCACCACTCAACCGGTTAGTCGCAAAATTTGCCTCGGTGGTTCGGTCACGTTCACGACCGCCGCCAATGCCGGCCCAAGCTATCAATGGCGCAAGGACGGCGCGGACATTCCCGGTGCCACGACCAGCACACTCACCTTCGCCAGCGTCAGCGAGCTTGACGCCGCCGTCTACGATTGTATCGCCGCCAACCCTTGCGGCAGCGTCACCAGCAGCGTGGCGCGTCTCAGCCTCGAGACCTCAGCGCCGGCGATCATTACCCAGCCGGTCTCGCAGTTTTACCACCTGGGCGTGCCGGTAAGCCTAACCATCGAAAGCACGGGAACGGCTTCGTACTTTTGGCGAAGGCAGCTCAACGCGGGCGTGATCCATTTCAATGACGCCACCAACCGCACCTTCACGATCGCCTCGCCGACTACTAACACCGCGGGCAACTACTTTTGCATCGTGAGTAATGCCTGCGGCAGCGTCACCAGCGCGGTGGCCGTCCTGACACTGGCGCCAACGCTCCGTCTGGACGGAGCTCGCTTCACCGGGGATCGGTTTGGTTTCAACCTCACCGGCCCGGCGGGTTCGACCGTGTTAATCGAAGCCAGTACCGACTGGTTGGAGTGGGAACCCGTGGGCACGAACGTCCTGGGCGAAGGCAACAATTCCTTCCTGGCGCCAACATCCACGCCGTCTCCGAGGTTGTACTATCGCGGGAGACTCCTGCCCTAAACTTCATCGGACTGCTGAGCGCCGCCCCGCCCGAAAAGCCCATGAGCCGACGAATTGAATGCCCCCGCTGTGGACGCCTGCATTCGGACCAGGCTCTGGATGGCGCGTGCCCGTTCTGCCTGGTCCGCGTCACACTGAAACGTAGCGGTCGCTCCGCGACGCCCGGCCCGCAGAAGCCGCCCGCGGCGAACACGAAGTATCACCCGCCCCAACCCTTTCCAAACATCAAACCCAACCCGCCATCATGAAGATCAGTTCCCTTCTCTCCCTCCTTGCTCCCGCCGCCGCTGCCCTGGGCGCGTGGACTCCCCTCCCCGCAGCGGCCGCAACGATCGACAGCAGCTTCACCTACCAGGGCCAGTTGAACGACACGAACGGTCCGGTCAATGGCGACTACGATTTCAGCTTCCGCCTTTTCCGGAGCGCGACCGCGGCCAGCGCCGCCTACGGCCCCATCACCAACCTGGACGTTGCGGTAACCAATGGCCGTTTCGCCACCAGCCTGAATTTTGGGGCCAATGTCTTCGACGGAACCGCCTATTGGCTGCAGATCGACGTCCGCACCAACACGACCAACCGCGCCGCGAGTTTTGTCGCTCTTTCTCCTCGCCAAACGCTGACCGCCGCTCCCTACGCCCTCCACGCCACGCAGGCCGGCGTTGCGAATAACGCGCTCACGGCGGATTCCGCTGCTGTCGCCACCGCCGTCGCCACCAATTCCGTCACCGCCGCTGGCATCGCCGACGCGACGATTACCGCGGAAAAGCTCAACCCCAACATCGGCCTGTGGACCAAGTCGGGGATGAACATTTACTACGATGCCGGTCATGTTGGCATCGGGGCCACCAATCCGGTCGGGCCGCTGGAAGTCGTTGGCTTCTCGACGACCGGTCCGGAGGCGTTGGATCAACAGGTGACCGTCTACACCTTGGTCCAGGGCACGTTGGACCAATGGCAGTCGTTCACTCCCGATGCTTCCGGCGCGCTCACCCTGATCGAGCTCTATGTAGGATCACCCAGCGGTGACAGCTGGCCGGGAACGATCCAGATCTATGCCGGCCAGGGTACCGCTGGAACCTTGCTCGCCACTGAGTCGGTGACTTTTGTCAATCCGAGCGGCTTTCAGAGTTTTCCGCTGACTTCACCGCCACAAGTCCAGGCCGGGAGCAAATACACGATTCGTTTCAGCGTGTCTCCGCCTCCCTTACTGACGGCCTGGGTGTGGCTGAACTCGAACAACTCCTATGCGGGCGGCCGAGCCAGCTTCAACTCGAGTTGGGACTATCTCTTCAAAACTCGCGTGACCCCGAACACTTGGGGAACTTCGCTCGCCGTGGTGAACGGTAATGTTGGCATCGGTACGAACGCTCCAACCGAAAAACTGCACGTCAACGGAGACATCCTCGCCAGCGGCGCCATCTTCACCGAGACCCAGATTCTCCCGAATCCCGGAACCGTGGGCGCCCCAAGCTTCGCCTTTCGCGGTGACAATGACACCGGAATCTTTCGGCCCGCGAACAACCAGATCGCGCTCTCGACCGCCGGCAATGAACGCTTGCGCATCACAGGCGCAGGCGTCGGCATCGGAACCAACGCCCCGGCCAGCGCGCTGCATGTCGTCGGCACGGTGACAGCGACGGCGTTCAATCCGCCGAGCGATCGCCATCTCAAGGAGAATTTCGCGCCCGTGAGCCCACGCGATGTCCTGCGCAAGGTGACCGGACTGAACATCAGTCGTTGGAACTTCATCGGTGATGCCACCACGCCGCATGTCGGTCCCATGGCTCAGGATTTTCACGCCGCCTTCGGCCTTGGCACGGATGACCGGCACATCGCCACGGTGGACGCTGATGGCGTGGCGCTGGCTGCAATCCAGGGGCTGAACCAGAAGGTTGAGGAAAAGGACGCGCGCCTTCGCGAGTTGGAACAACGGCTGGAGAAGCTGGAACGCCTCATAAACTCCAACGGCGGAGTAGCCCGCTGAGCATGACCAACGCCGCGTTTCTTCGGGCCAACCGACGACCGCAGTTGGTGGGAAGGCGGGCAGGTTCAGGGGAAGCCGCCCGTTCCCTTTCGACCTGCTCACGAGCCATGAACCGGCGGACTGCTCCACCTCACCCGGTTCCGATCCCGCAATGCGGGATCGAAACCTGCCCTCTCCCCCGCAGGGCGGCGGAGAGGGTCTCGCGATGGTCGGTTCAAATGAAAGGTGGCCGGGGTTCCGCGTCGTAAGCCTGCTCGTCGATCCTCTGGTTCATGGGAAGCACTCCCCGAATTTCTCTTTCCCGAGTTCAGCCGCGGTGCTTAACCTCCCGAAGCACAGATTACGCAGATGAAGAACATCTCCATCGGTTCATCCGACCTCGTGGCCAGCCGTCTCGCCTACGGCTGCTGGCGCGTCGCGGATCAACCCGGCCCCGGCGACCACGACGGCGCAGGTGGACGCCAGGCGGTTCTCACGGCTTTTGAAGCGGGTTACACGCTGTTTGATCTGGCAGACATCTACGCCGCCGGCGAATCCGAACGCCAGTTCGGGCGCGTCTTGAAAGAGTCCCCGTCGATTCGCCGGCAGATTGTCATCGCCACAAAGTGCGGCATCCGCAAACCCGGCGTGCCCACCCCCGAGGCACCTTACCGCTACGACTTTTCCCGCGACTACCTGCTCAGCTGTTGCGACGCTTCGCTCCAGCGTCTCGGAGTTGAAACCATCGACCTCTTTCTGCTGCATCGGCCCGATTATCTGATGGACCCGGCCGAGGTCGCGTCCGCTTTTTCCGCGCTGAAGGCCGCCGGCAAAGTCCGCCACTTCGGTGTGAGCAACTTTCGTCCGTCGCAAATCGAGGCTCTGCAAAAGGCCTGCCCCATGCCGCTGGTGGTCAATCAAGTCGAGATCAGCCTGGCCCGGATGGCCTGCTTGGAAGATGGCACGCTGGACCAGTGCCTGGCCCATCGACTGACCCCGATGGCGTGGAGCCCGCTCGCCGGCGGCAAGCTTGGCGGTGGTGCCAAGCGGCTGCTCCGTTCGCAAGAGGGCTATCAAACTGACGCCATCAATGTCCTGCTGGATGAATTGGCCACCAAGCACGGCGCTCCTCGCTCCGTGATCGCCGTCGCCTGGCTTCTGCGGCACCCCGCCGGCATACAGCCCATCATCGGCTCCGTCGATCCAGCCCGCATTCGCGAGGCAATCCAAGCGGACCGGATCGAACTGTCCCGCGAAGACTGGTATCGGCTGTTCTGCGCGGCACGCGGCGAGTCGCTGCCCTAGCCGCTTCCCATGAACCGCATTTGGAATTTCGAATTGAGAAATGGTTATTGGTGATCGCGGGTAGCCAACGGATACGGGTCGATTCCCAATAACCAATAATCAATGTCAAATTCCCAATTCAACGAATTGAGCAGGTCTAAAAAGAACGGGCCGCTTCCCATGAACGGGAGGATCAACCAGAAGGCATGCGACGCGGAGATTCGGCAACCTGTCAATCGAACGGCCCGGCGCGGACACCCTCTCCGCCGCCCTGCGGGGGAGAGGGCAGGTTCCGAACTCGCCCGAGCGAGGTCGGAACCGGGTGAGGTGGAGCAGTCCGCCGGTTCATGTCTGGTGAGCAGGTCTAAAAAGAACGGGTGGCTTCCCATGAGCCGCATTTGGAATCTCGAATTGAGAAATGGTTATTGGTAATCGCGGGTAGCCAACGGATACGGGTCGATTCCCAATAACCAATAATCAATGTCAAATTCCCAATTCAACGAATTGAGCAGGTCTGAAAAGAACGGGCCGCTTCCCATGACCTCCGCGGTATTCCGTTCCCACGCTGCCGTTCGCCGTTTCACCTGAGCGTATGAGTACCACCATCATTCAATCGCAAAACCTCCCCGCCAAGCTCGGCTTTCGCATGCCCGCCGAATGGGAGCCTCACGCCGGCACCTGGTTCTCCTGGCCGCGCCCCGAAGGCATCAGTTTCCCCGACAAATACGACACGGTTCCACCCGTTTACGCCGCGCTCATCCGCCATCTCGTCGAGGTTGAAGACGTCAACCTCAACGTCTGGAACGCCGAGATGGAAGAGACGGTGCGCAGTTTTCTGACCCGCGAGAAGGTTCCGCTCCGCCGGGTTTTCTTTCATCACTTCCCCGCCTACGAACCCTGGTGCCGGGACCACGGCCCCATCTTTCTGGTGCGTGACCGCGCCGGTCGCCACGAACGGGCCATCGTCGACTGGGGCTACAACGCCTGGGGCGACAAATATCCTCCGTATGATCTCGACGACGCCGTCCCCCAACACGTCGCCAAGCTCCGCAACCTGCCGCTCTTCAGCCCGGGCATCGTCATGGAAGGCGGCTCCGTCGACGTCAATGGCCTCGGCACTCTGCTCACCACGGAATCGTGCCTGCTGAACCCCAACCGCAATCCACAACTCGACCAGACCCAGATCACCCAGTACCTCCGAAATTACTTCGGGGTCCGGCAAATCATTTGGCTCGGTGACGGCATTGCCGGTGATGACACCGACGGCCACGTGGACGACCTCGCCCGGTTTGTTAATGCGAACACGATCGTGACCGTGTCCGAGGACGACATTGACGATGTCAACTATGCCGCCCTGCAGGAGAACCTCCGGCGCCTGCGCTTGGCCCGGGATCAGCACGGCCAGCTGTTCAGGGTGGTGAAGCTGCCCATGCCCCGCCGAATCGAGTATCAGGGCCAGCGCCTCCCCGCCAGCTACGCCAATTTCTACATCGCCAACAAAATCGTCCTCGTCCCCACCTATCGCGACGCGCAGGACGCCGAGGCGCTCCGGATTCTCCAGGAAGAATTCCCCAACCGAAAGGTCATCGGCGTGGACTCCTCCGAACTGATTTGGGGTCTGGGCTCTTTCCACTGCATCAGCCAGCAGGAGCCCGCGTAGCTCTGATCCGCCCCGCCCGGTCAAGGCTCCTGTCGGAGCCGATAAAACCGGCGCGAATCTGGCGTCGCCTGCGTGTCGTTCACCACTACGGGGACAGTCTCGCCTTCGCCCACCAACGTGGCCACGTCACTCCAGCCGACGAGATCCGCGCTGCCCTCCAACGTCGTCCGGATTCCAGCCGGAGCGAAAATGGCAATCCGCAGCTGCCCGTCCGGAGTGGTTCCAATCTCAAGCCGTCCCGAGGCGGGGACATCCGAGACACTTGCAGGGCTGAGCGCCAGCGCCGCGCTTCTAACCACCAGCGTCGCGTTGGAACTGGTGGCGGATGTTTCCACATTTCTCACGATCACGGAATACACTCCCGCATCGGAAAGCTGGACGTTCGTGAGCACGAGCGACGCATTGGTCGCACCGGTGAGCTCCGTATTGCCCAGCCGCCATTGATAGGTCAGGGGCAAGGTCCCGGTGGCCGCCACGGAGAACGACGCCCGGTTGCCCGCGCGCACCGTCGCGCCACGAGGCTGCGCCGTGATTTTGACCGGGATTACCGTGACCCCCAGCACCGCGCCCGTGGTGGTAAGGCTGCCGGCGACATTGCTGAAGGTCAGCGTATAGGTCCCGCGATTCATCGGTCGCGCGCGCGAAATAATCAACGTCGCATTCGTCGCGCCCGGCAGGTCCTCTCCATCCTGCCGCCATTGGTAGCTCAAGGGAAACATGCTGACGGCGCGGCCGCTGAACTTCGCCAGTTTATCGGCCACCACGGTCAGACTTTTGGGTTGTGCCATGATTTGGAGCGGTGAGACCGAGACCACGGCGTTGCTGGTGACAGCCTCACTTACTCCATTCCGAACCACCACGGTGTAGCTGCCCGCGTCGCCAGGCATGGCGACCGGAATGGTCAACGCCGCGTTGGTCGCGCCCGGAATTGGATCACCCGATCGCCGCCATTGATACGAAAAGGGGGGCGCCCCGGCTGCCGCGGAGGTCAAGGTGAGCTTTTTCCCGGCCAGCACCGATGCCGGTTTTGGATGAACTTTGATCGTCACCGGCAGCAGCGTTTGAACCTGGGCCACGCCGCTGGTGGCTGCTCCGTAGGCATTCGAGACCCGTACCTGATAGGAGCCGGCATTCTTGGTCTGCAGGCCCGCCAGCGAAAACGAGGCGTTGGTCGCGCCCGCCACCGCCTTCTTGTTGAAATACCACTGGTAAATCAGCGGCGGGGTGCCCGAAGGATTCACGGTCAGAGTGAGGTTGGAGCCAATCGC
The DNA here is from genome assembly GCA_044230345.1 of Limisphaerales bacterium. GTDB lineage: Bacteria > Verrucomicrobiota > Verrucomicrobiia > Limisphaerales > JADJPG01 > JBGARF01. The sequence continues at coordinate 46,225 of JBGARF010000017.1, read as the reverse complement.
CACCAGCGTTTTCGGGGGCAGCAGCAAGCCGCTCGGCCCCGCTGCCACCTGCAGTTCCGCCTCGACGGCACCCAAGTCCACCGCCGAACCCACCCGCCGCGGGAAGCCGCGTTGGTCCGTGGGAAAGCTAATCGGGCCGGAATCGCTGCCACGATTCAACGCCGGTGAGCCCGGCCGGGGCGGCATGGTTGGCGTCGGCCCGCCATAGTTGCCCAGCGGATACAACGCCGGGTCCCCGTCGACCAGGTTGCTCCCCACCGACGCAAAATTCGCGGTGAGATTCGTGCTTTCATAGGCGGAATTGCCCGCCACGATCGAGTTGAAGAGAGTGATGCCGAGCCGCCCACCGACGATGCCGCCCCCCCGGCTGCCGCTCCCCGTCCCGGAACTGACCGCAGCGGAGTTGCCCACCATCGTGCTCTGGTTCAGCGTAAACGTGCTCTGACTGTAAATGCCCCCCCCTTGCGCCTCACCCACCTCTGCGATCGCGGTGTTGTCATAAAACGTGGACTGATTCACGACCAGCGGCCCGCCACCCACCACCGCCCCACCAAACGCGCGACAAAAACTCGTTCCCGCAGCCCGCGCGGCATTGCCGGAAAACGTGCTGCGATGCACCGTCAGGACGCCAAAGCTGTAGATCGCCCCGCCCCACGCCGAGCCACTGGAACCATTCGCCCGCACGGTGTTCCCCGCCAAGGCGCTTTCCTCGACCGTCATCGCCCCATAGTTGATGATCGCTCCGCCATAAGCCACGGTCGATGGCGTGCCCTGCACCGTGTTGCCAGCCACAACACACCGGCGCAGCGTCAGGTTGCCCCGGTTCTCGATGCCCCCGCCCCAGCTCGAGCTGTCCGATGAAGTCAGCAGACCATTGGTGATCGTCAGGCCATTCAGCACCACCACGGTATTGGTCCCCACGTAAAACACCCGGCCGGCCCGATTGCCATCGATCCGGACGCCGCCTGCCAGCGACGACGCATCCACCGTCACATTGCGTTCAACGCGAAGCTGGCCCGAGGTCAAAAGCAGCGTGCGCCCCGCCAGGTTGGTCGCAAAGGTCACCACCGCCCCCGCGCCCGCATCTCGCAGCACCCGGCGCAGCGTCCCCGGTCCGTCGTCAGCCACGCTCGTCACTTGGAGCGAAACTCCGGCGGCTCCAAACTCGGCCTGGGCCGGATCCTTCTCCCGCTGACCTGCGCCCAGCGAGGCAATGGAGGTGAACAAAATCGCCCAAATAAACACCTTGGACAGGCGAAGGTTGACTCGGTCGGCGGTATTCATGGGAGGCAGTATTCCAGCGGAATTGGAGGAGTCGAATGATCGTCGGGACGGAAACACCCGGGCATGCTGGTGAATCGGAACCGCAAGTTCAAGCCGAGAAGCCAGGACTCGACTGCCCATTCAATACCTTCTTTTGCCCGGCATACACACCGTCCGAGAGCGATCACCGATAGATATCCACCAGAAAAACCACCGCCTCACCCTTCCCCGCGTTGACGATGGCATGCGGCACGTCCGCTCGATAGCTCGCCGAATCCCCCGGCCCCAACTCCTCCGCGTCGCCGGCCGACTCCACCCGAACCTGCCCCTTTTGCACCGTCAGAAACTCCCGCGTCCCCTCGAAGTGCGCCGCGCTCCGCAGCGCCCCGCCCGGCTGCAGCTGCACCTCGTAAAACTCCACGTCCTTCTCCAGGTTCAACGGGCTCAACGTGCGCACGCGACAGGCTTTGTCCGAACGATAGTGGTAGGCATGATCATTGGCCCGAATCACCGCCACCGATGAACTCGCCCCCGGAACCTCGAGCAGCTCACCCAGGGTCATCCCAAACGCCTGCGCAATCCGCAACGTCACCGCCAGGGTCGGATTCGCCTGCTCCCGCTCAATCTGGCTCAACATCGAGCGGCTCACGCCGCTCGCGTTGGCCAGCGCCTCCAAGGACCATCCCCGCCCCGCCCGCAACTGCTTCACCCGCGCACCCAAATGCCGGTGAATCGAATCCGCCCGCGCGCCACTCATGATCGCCCCTCCACTATACAGGAAATAGCTCTTGTATATAAGAATCCGACTTCTACTATATCGAACATGTCATCCGACATACTGCACACCGTGCCGGGCGCTTCTCCCGGAGGCAAGCGACAAATCAGCCCGGCGCCAGGAGCGACGATGCGGGCGCTGGTCAAGGCCCAGGCCCGGCCCGGGCTCTGGCTCGAACAGGTGCCCGTGCCTGTCCCCGGCATCAATGACGTGCTTATTCGAGTCCATAAGACCGGCATCTGCGGCACGGACCTGCACATCTACAAATGGGATGCCTGGGCCCAAAAAACCATCCCCGTCCCCATGGTGGTCGGGCACGAGTTCGTCGGTGAAGTGATCCAAATCGGATCCAACGTGAACGACTTCACCCCCGGCGACATCGTCAGCGCCGAAGGCCACGTGGTCTGCGGACGTTGCCGCAACTGCCTCGCCGGCCGCCGTCACCTCTGCGCCGACACGAAAGGCATCGGAGTCAACCGCCCCGGCGCCTTCGCCGAATACATCTCCGTCCCCATGACGAATGTCTGGCACCACCAGCCGTCCATCGACCGTGACGTCGCCGCCATCTTCGATCCGTTCGGCAACGCCGTGCACACCGCGCTGTCCTTCGACGTTCTGGGGGAGGATGTCCTCATCACCGGAGCCGGCCCCATCGGCATCATGGCCGCCGCCATCGTCCGCCACGCGGGCGCGCGCTTCATCGTGGTCACCGACGTAAACGACTACCGCCTCGATCTCGCGCGACGGATGGGCGCCACCGTGGCGCTCAACGCCACAAAGGGCTCCCTGGACGACGTGCAACGCGACCTCGGAATGAAAGAGGGATTTGATGTCGGCCTGGAAATGTCCGGCAGCCCCGCCGCGTTCCGCGACATGATCGATCACATGTGTCACGGCGGAAAAATCGCGATGCTCGGCATTCCGTCCGAAGCGATCGCCATCGACTGGAACAAGGTCGTTTTCAACATGCTCACGATTAAGGGCATTTACGGCCGCGAAATGTACGAAACCTGGTACAAGATGACCGTCATGCTCGAAAGCGGCCTCGACATTCGACCGGTCATCACGCACCGCTTCCCCTTCACCGAGTTTGAACAGGGATTTCAGGCCATGCTCAGCGGGCAGTCGGGAAAAGTGGTGCTCGACTGGCGGTAGTCAGTAATCAGTAATCAGTAATCAGTAATCAGTAATCAGTAATCGGTAATCAGTAGTCAGTAGTGCTCAGTGCCCTATGCCAATCGCTGCAAGCAATTCATGAATAGTCGTAACTCGATCCGCCTTCGATCGCATGGCCGGCTTGGGATCGTCCATCGTTGCGCTTTTCCATTGCTGCTCGCCGCCGTTATCCAGTCGGCGACGGCCGCGGCCGCAGACGTCGCCACCGCCAGATCCGGATCGTTTGGCACCAACGCTCCGCTGACCATTCCAGCGGCAACGGCCTATCTCGAACCGGACCGACCGGACCGCGGAGGCGCGAGAGTCTCGTCGCGGTCTGGCGAAATCCAAAACTGGACCGACCCCTCGACCCGGGTGCTTTGGTTCGGCTCGTTCACGAACGCCGGGCTCATCGACGCCAGCATCCAGCTGCGCCTGGCTCAGCAGTCGGAGTCCAAACTTCGCCTGACCGTTTCCGGCGAAGCGCGTGAGATCATATTCAGCGGGCAAGGCACCAATCCAGCAACGGCACGTTTCGGAGATTTTAACCTGGTGCGGGCTGGGTATCACCGTTTCACCCTCGAATCCCTCAATCCATTGGGACAATCCGCCGGCGAGATCGTCGCTCTGAAGCTGGGCGGACCAGCGGCCGCTTCCGCGCACTTTAATCTCAAGCCGCGCCGCAACGCCGCCTCGGTCCACCTTGGTTATCCTGTCCCCAGCGGCACCAATGTCGCGGCGTTCTATTGCGAGATGACCGGTATCGACGATCCGATTTACACCTACTACATGGCGTGTGGATGGCACCGCGGATACTTCGGCATGCAGGTCAACAGCCCGACCGAACGGCGCATCATCTTCAGCGTTTGGGACAGTGGCAACGAAGGGGTCGACCGTAAAAAGGTGGCGGACGAAAACCGCGTCACGCTCCTGGCCAAAGGTGAAGACGTCAACGCGGGCGATTTCGGGAATGAAGGAACGGGGGGACACAGTCACTTGAAGTTCCAGTGGCGCACGGGCGAGGTGCAACGCTTCCTCGTCACCGCCCAGCCCACCAACCAAACATTCACCATCTACAGCGGCTACTATTTTCATCCCGACCGAAAGGCCTGGATGCTCATTTCATCATGGCGCGCTCCGAAGGACGGTGGCTGGCTGCGCGGCCTTTACTCGTTTAGCGAAAACTTCGGCGGCTCGAATGGACATCTCCGTCGCAAGGCCCTCTACGGCCGGCAATGGATTCGCACGAGCTCCGGCGAATGGCAGGAGCTGACGACCGCCCGCTTCACTCACGACGGCACGGGGAAGGCTGACCGGCTGGATCGGTTCATGGGTCTGGAAAACGGCCGGTTCTTCCTGAGCCACGGCGGCTTTGTCGACGGTTACTCCAAATCCGGCGAGCGCTTGTCGCGTCCCCCGGCCAGCCGGCCACCTGAGCTCGAACAGCCGCTGCCCAAGCCATGACCCTCCAGCTTGCCCTCGAGCAAGTCGGCATTGCCGTCGCCGCCATCACCGGCGTGCTCGCCGCCCGCGGCAAACGCATCGACCTTTTTGGCATCCTTGTTCTCGCGCTCGTCACCGCCTTTGGCGGGGGAACGGTTCGCGACGTCCTCGCCGGCGACCTTCCGCCTGTCTGGATGCGTTCTTCTGAATACCTGCTCAATGCCGCGGTCACCGCCACCGCCACGTTCTTCATCATCCAGCGCCGCGCGCTCCCGGAACGCATCTTGGTCATCGCCGACGCCGGCGCGCTCGCGCTGTTCACGCTGATCGGAGTGCGCAAAGGCGTTCACCTGCACTTCACCCCGGCCATCGCCATCCTCCTCGGTGTGATCACGGGCGTGGCCGGCGGCATCATTCGCGACGTGCTTGTCGGCGAGGTCCCGCTCGTCTTCCGTCGGGAAATCAACCTCTACGCCACCGCCGCGCTCGGCGGCGCCACCCTCTACGTGGGACTTCACCAACTCGGCGTGCTCGAAGTCACCGCGACCACCACGGCGATGGCCACCACCCTCGCGCTCCGCCTGGCGGGTATCCGCTGGAAAATCGGCCTCCCCACGCTCGAAAAAGACGCGCCGAATGACCCTGACTTCTGAGCACTGCACACTGAACACTGAACCACTCGCCCCATGTTCACCGCCGCCTTGCAAAACAATCTCCGTCAGCAGCTCGATTCCATCCGCGCCGCCGGCACCTATAAACGCGAAAGGGTCATCGTCACGCCGCAAGGCACCACCATTCGGGTGAAGGACGGCCAGCCCGTGTTGAATCTGTGCGCGAACAATTATTTGGGCCTCGCCCAGCACCCCGCCGTCGCCGCCGCCGCCAAGGCCGCGATTGACGAATGGGGCTACGGCCTCGCCAGCGTCCGGTTCATCTGCGGCACCCAGGGCGTCCACAAGCAGCTCGAACAAAGACTGAGCGAGTTCCTTGGCACCGAGGACACGATCCTTTACAGCTCCTGTTTCGATGCCAACGGCGGGCTCTTTGAAACGTTGCTCGGTCCCGAGGACGCCATCATCAGCGACGAACTCAACCACGCCTCGATCATCGACGGCATCCGGCTCTGCAAGGCGAACCGCTTCCGCTATGCGAACAACAACATGGCGGAACTCGAAGCCCGGTTGAAGGAAGCGTCCAGCACACGGTTCAAATTGATTGCCACTGACGGCGTTTTCTCCATGGACGGCTACATCGCCAATCTGTCCGTCATCTGCGATCTCGCTGATCGACACGACGCGCTCGTGATGGTCGACGATTCGCACGCGGTGGGGTTTATGGGCCGGACCGGACGGGGAACGCACGAGCACTGTGGCGTGATGCAACGCGTCGATCTCATCACGGGGACGCTCGGCAAGGCGCTCGGCGGCGCCAGCGGCGGCTACACGAGCGGCCGCCGCGAGATCATTGAACTGCTCCGGCAACGTTCGCGGCCCTATCTCTTCAGCAACACGCTCGCTCCAGCCATCGCCGGCGCTTCGCTCAAGGTGATCGAACTGCTCAGCGCCTCGACCGAATTGCGGGACCGCCTCGAAGCCAACACCCGATTCTTTCGCGAAGGCATGAACCGCCTTGGATTCAAGGTTCTACCCGGCACACACCCCATCTGCCCGGTCATGCTCGGCGATGCCGCCCTCGCCAGCCGGGTCGCCGACGCCATGCTGGAGCGCGGCGTTTACGTCATCGGCTTCAGCTACCCCGTCGTGCCGAAGGACAAGGCCCGCATTCGCACGCAGATCTCCGCCGCCCACACGCAGGAGGATCTGCAGAAGGCCCTCGACGCCTTTGCTGCTGTCCGCCGCGATCTCCAGCTGGAGTGATTGCCCCCGGCGCCCGATCCCGGGTGTAATTAAATTCGGGTGAAGCCCCGAGCGTGGCGGGCGATGGATTCAACGCGAAGGCGGCGGTGCCGCCGCACTCCATGACGCTCCGCGTGTCTGCGGGCGCCAGGCTGTCGCGCCAGCATCGTGGCGTGCGGGGCGCAGCACCGCTTTGGATGGAGCACGCAAGCGCTGGCGCGGCGATCAAGATTAAGCCTGGCCCGGCCAGACCCGGTGCCTAGCATCCGCACACTTGCGGAACGTCCGCCCTGCCTTCACCCACTTTTAAACACCCCCGAACCTGATCTCCTCTGCGACCACTTCGTGCTTGGAATTCCTGCGGCTGACCACTACAGCTTTGCGCCGCCTCTGCCTGGGGGCCGATCACATTCCGGATGAAAATCGAACTCAGTGGCGTCAGCAAACGGTTCGGGAAAACCGCAGCGCTCGATCGTGTCCGGCTCGAATTTCCCGCGGGTGAAATCATTGCGCTGCTCGGTCCGAACGGGGCCGGCAAGACGACGCTGCTGCGCTGCCTCTCCGGCATTGCCGCGCCCGACCGTGGCGATGTGCTCTACGACGACCAGCCGTTCCTGCGCGACCGCCTGGATCTGCGGCGGCGCATCGGGTTTCTGCCTGATTTCCCGATCGTCTTCGAGCACTGGGACGTCATCCGGCACGCCGGCATGCTGCTGCGCCTCTATGAGCGGGACGCCGCCGGTGCGGAAGAACGATTCCTCGCGTTGCTCGGCGAGTTTGATCTGCTGCCGCTGGCGCGAAAAAACTTCGGCCATCTCTCACGCGGCCAGCGCTACAAGGCGGCATTCGCCACCCTGGTCACCGTCGATCCAGAGTTGTGGCTGCTGGACGAACCTTTCGCCTCCGGGATGGACCCTCACGGCATTCAAGCCTTCAAGAAATGCTGCCACGAGGCCGCGGCACGCGGCCGCACGATTGTGTATTCGACCCAGATCCTCGATGTGGCCGAGCGTTTCTCTGACCGCGTCTGTGTCATCCATCGCGGCGAGGTCCGCGCCTTCGACAGCGTGCGCAACCTCGAAGCCCGGCGTCAGTCCGAGCACGGCACGGTCCTCGACCAGATTTTCCGCGAACTGCGGGAGGAAGAATGAACCTGCGCGACCGTCGGTTCGAACGTTCGGTCCGCCGGCGCGTCCACCGCGGAATCAAGGCATCCCCCGCCCAACGCCGCGAATACCAGAGAACCCGCAGCAATCGCCGATACGACACGCCACAATCTCTCCTGCGGGGACTGGCCAGCGCGTTGCTCGGGATCTCGCTGGCCAAACTGGGTGAACACCAGGCCAGCCTGGATGCCATGCTCGGCCTCGTCGCCATCTGGTGCGCCGGCTTCGCCGTGCACTACGCCAACCGCCTCCGCTTTCATCTCTACGGCGCCCCGTCCATCCTGGTACTCGCCCTCCAACCCATCGGCGACGAAGCCATCTTCGTGCACCAATGGCGGGCGTTTGTCCGCACCTGCCTTTGGCTGCTGGTCGACCTCGCCGCCGCCCTCGCCGTCGTCTGCACTTTCGCCCAAGCCAGCCTCCTCCAATGGCTGACCGCCATTCCCTGCGCGCTGGCCTTGTGGATGTCGGTGGTCTCGATCGCCACCCTGTTCGTCCGCCTCCGACCCGGAGCAAACTTCAGCGCCCTCTCGAGCGCGCTGTTTCTCCTGATTCTAACCACGGTCATTGCGGGATTCTATCTACCGGAAACCACCGCCCGCCTGCTCAACGGGGCCAGCGGTCCGTTCTTTACCATCCCGCCCTTCGGATGGATCTGTTACGTCATCCGGGAGGCTGTGCTCGGAACCTCCCTCCTCCCTCTCCTGCTCCTTCTGCCCGTCGCCTTGCTCGCCCCGGCCCTGCACCATGCCCGCAAACGTCTCAGCGCGAATTACCGCCTGTTCGCCACGGACGATTCCGATGACTTCGGCGACCACGACGCCGAGGCCGAGCCAGCCCTGCCTGAACCCGCAGACGCCGGGATGAATTCCTCCGCCCCCAGTGCGGTCGACCCGGAACAGGCTCGCTGGGTTGCCGAATCCTGGCGTCGCCCCACGTCGCCCTGGGCCCATCCGCAAATTCTGGAGCGATGGCTGAACCGCTTCCTTTCCCCTCGGGAACGGGATCTCGCCGAATTCCTCACCGCCGGACACACCGACTGGACGGCCAATCTGCGCCGCGGCAGCATCCTCGTCGCCGCGGCTCTGATGGCAGCTTTGACTCTCGGCCCATCCGGCCTCTGGCTGTCTTATCTCGGACTTTACTTTGCCGCGACCAACGCTGTGCCGCTTCTCGGCACACCGTGCGTTGGCCTGTCGATGGTCCAGATGGCAGGCACGTCGTTTCCCGCTTATGCCGGTCTTCCCGTTGGCTTCCGTGAGATGTCGAGGTTCCTGTTGAAAGTCGGCTTCGTGCGCCTGCTCGCGTTCGCGCCCGTTGCCCTTGTCGCCAGCACGGCGATCGGCCACCTCAACAGCCACGGTTGGAGCACGGGACTCCTTTTCGGCGCAAAGAGCATGGCCCTCCTCCTCTGCTGGCAACCCATCGTGGTCGCACTCCAGTTCTCCGTGGGCACGAATGACACGCGCGGCCCACTCGGACGCTCACTCAAACTATTCGCCACCTTCGGCCCGCTCCTCGTCGGCCTCATCGGGACCACCGCCGGAACGTTCTTCGCCCCGCTGCCCGCCAGCCTTGCAAGTCTCGCCGCAACCGCCGTCCTTTCCTGGGCCGTCTTCCGCCTCTACGCCCGCTTCTATAACCGCAACGCATTCGATCTCATGCACGGGCAGGCGCAGTAGTCAGCACTCAGTAGTCAGTGCGCTCTCGGGAAGACACCCGTTCCTTTTTGGCCTGCTCACAGGACATGAACCTGCGACTGCTCGGACGGACCGCGGGCTTTCAGCCCGCAGCGGCCCGACTCGGAGACGACGCCCGAAGGTTCGTTCGTGCGTGGCCGATTCCACCCGCTGCGGGCCGCAGGCCCGCGCTCCGGAGGAAAGGTTCATCGAAAGAGGCCGCCCGACTGGCCGCTCACCACTCGCCCATCATCGGTCTCCGTCGAGCAACCGGCCTAGACCGCCGAGCACGGAGCCCTCTTCACTGCCGCCGCGGCCAGTTCGTGGTGACGCTGCGGTGATGCGATCAGCCAGGCGGCTGAACGGAAGGGATTGCAACCAGACATGGCCGGGGCCGCGCAGGGTCGCAAAAAACAAGCCTTCCCCGCCGAACAACGCCGTCTTGATCTTTCCCACGTATTGAATGTCGAACTGCACCGTCGGCTGGAACGCGACGATGCAGCCGGTGTCCACACGCAGGGTTTCGCCCATGCCGAGCTCCTTTTGCACAATGGTTCCGCCGGCATGGACAAACGCCCAGCCATCCCCCTGCAATCGCTGCATGATGAAACCCTCGCCACCGAACAGGCCGGCCCCGATCTTTTTATTGAAGGCGATGCCGACACTGACGCCTTTTGCTGCGCACAGAAACGAGTCCTTTTGACACCACACCTCCCCCCCGAGCTGCGAGAGCTTGAGCGGAATAATCTTGCCCGGATACGGCGCGCCAAAGGCCACCTTCTTTTTTCCCTGCCCCTGGTTCTGGAAGACCGTCATGAACAGCGACTCGCCCGTGAGCAAGCGCTTGCCGGCGCCGAGCAGGCTGCCCAGAAACCCGGTGTTCTGCTGCGATCCGTCGCCGAAGATCGTTTCCATCTCGACCCCCTGCTCCATGAACATCATCCCACCCGCCTCAGCCACGACCGCCTCGGCTGGATCCAATTCCACCTCCACGAACTGCATGTCGTCCCCGAAGATCTGATAGTCAATTTCGTGCATTGCATTCATAAGTGGCGCCGAAGCTAGTCAAGGCCGCGCGCCGAGGCAGCTATAAAATCCTCGAGGAAGTCGAGCGAAGGCCGGAGTCATGGGGTCATGGAGTCATAAATCCCAAAAATCTAGCGTGGACAATCGACGCCGCCTGCCGTCTGATGGCCACTGCACACAGGAGAGCAGGACCAAGATCGGTCCTCGGAAAAACACCATGACACCATTAACGCCGTACTCGTCTCTTCAGCGGACGCTGCTGGGATTGACGATCCTCACCACGATCGCGCCGCAGGGCGCCGACGCCTTCACCTTAATCGATTCCGGCACGCAATTGCCGGCATTCTGCACCACCGCCGGCCAGGCGGCGGACATCGTCGCCAATCCGAACGATCGCTGGTGGTGGGGCACGCCCCCCAATCCGCCGGGTCCGGTCGTCATCCGCTATCGCTACACCGCCGCCTTCGACACCGCCTTCGCGAACACGGCGGCACATCCCAATCTGAACTCCGCCATCAAACAACAGATCGATCTCGCGTTCGAAACCTGGGAACGGGCCGGGACCACGCCACGGACCGGTGCCGCTAATTTCCGGCGCAACGGCGTGGCGCCCTTCGGGGATATCCGATCGATCTGCCTCCATGAAATCGGCCATCTCATGGGCTTCCACCACCCAGACTTCGGGGCGGGGTCCACCCGCAACTTCTGCCCGTCCGGCGGAGGCTTCATCACCTGCCCGGCCACCGGCAATGAGGTGATGAACAGCACGATCGGCACCGGGAACTATAACCACATCCTATCATTCGACGAACTTGACGCCTTCAACCGCTCCTACGCCGGCCAAACCATCGACTTCCAGCGGGTCAACGCCACGGACCCGGCCGAGATCGACATCGACACCCGCACCGCCGGCCCCAGCAACTGGGCGCTGGCCACGTTGTGCGGAAACCAACGCAACGCCGGCAACCCGCTACTGGGTCGCCAAACCGCGCAGGGCAAGATCCAGTTCAACGTCGCCGCAGCCAGCCCCCTCGGGTTCCGCACGCTCGCCGTCAACTGGGACTACCAGTGCAACAGCATCGAGACTCGCGAATTTCGTATCCGCACCCGTGGAACCGATAACCCCACCCTCTACGCGCGCTACGATGGCCCCGCTTCCGGCAGCCCCTACGTCTTCACCGCCTACGCCAACAACGCCGTCCCCGGATTTAAGGACGATCGCCTCCACGTCTGGAGCAATCCTAACGCGCCCATCGCCCCCGGCGAACTCATCCACGTCGGCATCGAACAAGACGTCTGGGACTGGACGGTCGTTTCGGCCATCGCTCTCGATTCGATCGGAACCCCGTGCACCGCATCCTTGGTCTCGTCGCACGAATACAACAACGAGTTCAACATTTCCGCCGCCGCCGCCGCCGCGTCCCCGGCCACTGACAACGGCGAGCTGACCATCGCCCCGCCGCCCGTCATCCGCGCCCGCGGCATCGTCCTCACAACGTCGGACTCACGCGTGAATCGACTCTCCCGATTGCTGCTCGCCGACGTCTCCGGCCTCAAGCTCGAGCTGAAAGACCTGAACCGCCGACTGCTCGACCGGCTCGAGCGGGAGAAACGGATCGAAAAGGTCGAACAGTTTGGCACCCGCAACCTGCCCGCGAACGGCAACTTCATCGTCACCTTTCAGGGCACCATCGAAGACCTCCCCCCCAAGGTGCGTGAAGGCGGCAATTTCCTCATCCTGCAACGCCCGCAATACCTCGACCGGGAACTCCTGGTATTTGTGGAGAGCGCCAACGACGAAGCCGTCGCCGGCTCGTATGCCCTGTTGGGCACCACGCCCATCGGCAACGTCACCCAACCGCAGCTCGGTCCGGCCCTGGATATTGAGCGAATCGACAAGGAACTGGTCCGCATCTGCTGGCCGGAACCGCCGGCCGGCTACCTGCTCCAAGCTTCCTCCCGACTGGCTCCCGCCCGCTGGGTGACGCTGGAAGACCAAGGCAAGGTTGAGAAAGGCCACCGCTGCGTCATCGTCAAATCCGGTGAACGCCAGATGTTCTTCCGCCTGATCAATCCGCAGCCCGTCGACGGTTGTTTCGGCACGCCGGGACAGGCCTGCCTGGATTAATCTCGCCCCGCCCCGTCTCGTCCAACAACACCAGATAGACTGTAGACAAGGCCCACGGCCGCCGCGCGCTTCGTCGTTCGCCCCGGGAACCGGGAATCAATCCTCGGGGCGACGAACTGGGAACGCAGACGGCCGTGGGCTGTTGCTGCCGGCGGCGCATTGGCGCTCCGGACAGATGGGCGGTGCATCTTGAAGTTGTTGGATCGGAGCGCGGGCCTATGGCCCGCAGCGGGTGGAATCGGCGTTGCGCGCTCGAACCTTCGAGCGTCGTCGTCGGCCCAAGCCGCTGCGGGCTGAAAGCCGGCTGAAAGCCCGCGGTCCGGCCAAGTATGAACCCTTACCAACAACTTCGAGATGCACGGACAGATGGGCAACGGGCAAAGCTGTCCTTGCTTCAGACTGCGCCTTCTGTTACTTATTTCGGCACCTACCCGTTCACCACCGCGACCAAGCGGAAAAATCATCGCCAAATGAAAACTCCAAGGATCAGTTGGTGTTTCCTTCTCGCCCAATCGTTGTTCGTTGTGTTGTTCGTTGTTTATCCCGCCCGCGCTCAGACAACCGCGCTCCCGATCTGCACCGAAGCCGCACTCCGCGCCGCCGTCAGCACCGGAGGATCAGTCGTCTTCGCCTGCGACGGGGTCATCACCGTCTCAAGACCGCTCGTGATCACAAACCAGGTCGCGCTGGACACTCATGGCCGCAAAGTGGTGCTCAGCGGCGGATTGGCCGGACCCGTGTTCGATATCCGGCCCAACGGCAGTCTGACCTTGTCGAATCTCTCGATCGTTGACGCGCGTAGCGCGGCCGGCGCCGGCATCCGCAACGAAGGCTCGCTCCGCGTTCTCAGTTGCATCTTCTCCAATTGCTTCGCCACGGGCATCAACTCGACCGTAACCAATGGCATCATCACCGCAGGAGGAGCGGCCGAAGGCGGCGCCATTTGGAACGCGGGCGTCGCCGAGGTATCGGAGTCCCGCTTCATCCGCAACTTTGCGCTGGGCGCCCGGGGGCCCGTGGGAACGGCCGGCCCGGGCGGCCTCGTTTTTTTTCCCGGGGCCTATTCCGGCCGCGGCGGGGCGATCCACAATCGGGGTCAGCTGGAGGTCTCGCGCAGCCTCTTCACGAACAACGTTGCGAACGGCGGCGACGGGAACGCACCACTGACGAACCCATCATTCGGAGCCGGAAACGGCGGTGACGGTCGAGGCGGAGCGATTTTCAATCTGGGTACGGCGATCGTCCGGGAATCGGCCTTTGTTCACAACAATGCCTATTTCGGCTCCGCTGGTGGCAGCGGCGCGAATCCGGGCCCAGCTTTTGGTGGAGCGTTGTGCAATGAGGGATCGTTGCACGCCACCAATGTCACCATCGTTAGCAGTGAAGCCCTGGGACATCCCGGCGCGGGCGGCGGCATCGCCATCCTCGCCGGCTCGGCCGAAGTGGTCTTCGCCACCCTGGCCTACAATTTTGCCAACGGCGTCACCGCGGGGGACCTTGGACTCGGCGCCGGCATCTTCACGGCCAACGGCGCCACCGCTCGCCTATCCCACGACATCGTCGCTTACCCCCGAACTGGCACCGGCGTCACGATTCCCAACGTGACCGGACCGTTCATTGATCTCGGCCACAATCTTGGATCCGACACCGGCGCGGTCTTCACCGCTGCGACCAGCGCCAACGGCGTGGACCCGCTGCTCACTCCCTGGGCAGATTTCGGCGGCCCGACGCCCGCGATGGCACCCCGCGCCGGCAGCCGTGCGGTCGATGGCGGCGCCGTCTCGGCGCTCGCCGCCGTCGACCAACGCGGGCTGGCCCGCCCGTTCGGCGACCGGCCGGACATCGGCGCCGTGGAAGGCGCGTTTACTCTCCCCGGCGGACTCCCGGTCGCCCCACCCACGCTCATCGTGAATCAGCCCACCAACGTGACCATCCGACTCCGCAACGACAATCGGGCGGCGCTGACTCAATTCAGCCTGAGTTACCTTCCAGGCGCCGGTGCGAACCTCGCCACCAATGCAATCGTCGACTCGGATTGCCCGGGAACCCCGACGTTCATCTCCACCGAACACCAGTTGGACGCCACCGGCCTGAGTCTTGACCCCGATCAGGGTTGCACCCTTCGCTTCAATCTGTTCCCGACCCGCGCCGGATCTTGGTTGGGCGAAGGACTCGGCATCATCACCACGCAACTGGGGTACACGTTCAACTTCGGGCCAGCCATCACCATCCTGGGACCGCCGACCGTCCGAACTCTTCGCACGAGCGAGGCAACTTCCGATGCCACGACCCTGAACGGTTCCGTCATCGCCAACGGGACCGAGACGAGCGCCTGGTTTGAATACGGCCCCGACACCAACGCTCCGTCCGGGATGACCCCGTCCCAATTGATCGCGGCGGGCTTCACCGCCACGCCGCTGTTCACGCGTCTGACCGGATTGCCGGCGAATACCAAGTTGTTATACCGCACCGTCAGTTCAAATTTTTTGGGGATCGCACGCGGCGAATGGCAAGCCGCTTATACCATTGGCGACGTTGTCGTGGCCTGCGAAGAGGGCAACTTGTCGCCGCTGGTGGCCCGCGGCGGCATCGTCCGCTTTGCCTGCGATGGCGTGGTCACGCTGTCGAGCCCACTGGTGATCAACACCAACACAACACTGCTCGCGGATGGGCATCAGGTCACGCTGTCCGGCAGCAATGCCGTGCGCCTGTTCCAGGTTCCAGCCGGGCGTCAGTTGACCCTGCATGGGCTCACGCTGGCGAACGGCTCGGCGACGGAAGGGGGTGCCGTGCACAATCTCGGGACGTTCAACGCGACGGCCTGCGAGTTCATCGACAATCGAGCCAAGGGCGCCGTCGCCGGAGGCATCCCAAAGGCCGGCTCCGGCGGCGCGGTGTGGAACGGCGGGACTTCCGCGCTGATCGAATGTCGGTTCAGCGCCAATTCCGCCACCGGTTCCGACGGCATCGGAGGAGTGGTCATCAATCGGTCGGGTGGCGCAGGCCAGGGCGGAGCCGTCGGCAATTTTGGTTTCCTCACGCTTTCGAATTGCACGCTGTCCGCGAATCGCGCCGTGGGCGGGCTCGGCGGCAGCGCTCTCTCGGGCGCCACTCCCGGAGGACCAGGCCAGGGCGGCGCTGTGTTCAACGCCCAATCCATCGTTGCGATCGGCTCAACGTTCCAAAACAACACCAGCGTGGGAGGCGTGGGCGGCCTCTCATCGCTGGCTGAGGTCGGGGGCGACGGATTCGGCGGCGGGGTTTACTCCACTGCTACGTTTGCGGCGACCAACTGTACATTTGCCATGAACGAAGCGGTCGGCGGAGTCGCGGGGCGCCCCGGTTTCTCGAGCGGCCGCGCCTATGGCGGAGCCGGAGCGTTCACCGGCGGCCAGGCCGCATTTGCCTTTACCACCTTTGCCGCCAATCGGGGCACGAACGGCGGCGGAACGCTGCTCGTTCTCACCAATGCCATGGTGGAACTAAGCCATGTGATCATCGCTCAAGCCGGGACCGAGCTCAGCATCGCCGGGCCCGTCATGGATCGCGGTTACAACTTCAGCACCGATCAGCCGGGCGGACTGACCAACGAAACCAGCCGCCGGCTGATCGAGCCAAAGCTTGGTCCCCTGGCCCAAAACGGCGGCCCTACGCCCACCATGGCTTTGCTCTCCGGCAGCCCGGTCATTGACGCCGGCGCGGCGGCGCTGACGCCATCCACCGATCAACGGGGCCGCGCCCGGCCGGCCGGCGCAGCTCTCGATCCCGGCGCCTACGAAGGCGTACTGGGGCCGCTCCCACTCACCTTGAAATTCGATCCGGAGTCGGGCGTTCAGGTGGGCGCCAGCGTCTCTCTGCAAATCACACTGGCGAACACCAACACCCATGCGCTGACCGGGATTCGCTTCACCAACCAGCTCCCCGCTGCTTTGGCGGTGGCAGGCCCGGCCTCGCTTCCGCCGGGATTCGATGGCAGCGTCACCACGTCGACGGGCAGTCACGAGATCGTGATCACTGCAACGATCCCGCCGCTGGCGGCTCAGATCATTCAAATTCCACTCACCACTCTAAGGGTCGGCCGCACAACCATCCATATTCCCGGAGTGAGCTCGGATCAATTCGGCCCGCAGCCGGAAACATTTTCGCCGGAACTCCTGGTCTTCGGCCCACCGGAAGTTCAGGTCTCCGCAGTGAGCGCAGCCAACTTCACTTCAGCAACGCTGCAAGGCTTCGTCCATTCCGGGGGCGCGGCGACCCGGGCTTGGTACGAATACGGGCCAACGCCCAGTCTGGGGCTCGTCACGGCGCCGCGCCTGTTCCCCGTTTCCTGGGTCCCGACGCCAGCACCCGAGCCGATCACCGGACTCGCTCCAGGCACCGACTATTACTATCAATTGGTCGCGTCGAACGAGTTCGGAATCGTGCGCAGCGCGCACGGAACTTTCTTTACGCTGGGAGATGTCAACACCTGCGACGACGCCCACCTCCGCGCCAATGTCGCGCGCGGCGGCCCCATCCGTTTTGGTTGCAACGGCATAATTCTTCTCAACGAACCCCTCGTGGTCACCGGGGAAGCCGAGCTTGATGCGACCGGCCGACAGATCACGGTCCGCGGCCAGGGTAAGCGGGTGTTCACGGTGACGTCGCAAGGAACTCTGGTTCTCCGCGGCCTGACTATCGCGGACGGCCGTGCAGCCAACGGCGCCGGCATTTTCAATCAGGGCCGGCTGGTGCTCGATCACTGCACAGTGACTGGCAATGCGGCGATCGGAACCAACGGAGCTCCCGGCCAGAACGGCGCGAGCGCGCCGCTTCGTCCCCCCGCACCTCTCCTCCCCGGGGAGTCCGGTCACCCCGGTGACTCCGGCGGGCCTGCCCTCGGGGGCGCCGTTTACAATGACAGTGCGGCCTGGTGTTTCATTGCTGCATCCAGCATCTCAGGAAACACCGCCACCGGCGGCGTCGGCGGCGTCGGCGGGAATGCCGGCTTTCCGAACGGGCCATTGTTTAATGTCCCGACGCCCGGCGGCCAGGGCGGACCCGGCGGCGCGGCGATGGGCGGCGGCATCTACAATCGCGGTGATTTGATTCTCTCCAACGTCTGCCTATCCGCCAACCAGACGTTCGCGGGCAAAGGCGGCACCGGCGGTGGCAACTACGGGTTCGGATTCGCAGCCGGCGGTTCGGGTGGCCTTGCCAAAGGCGGCGCCCTTCACACCGACAGCAGCGGAACGCTTCTCATGGTCAATGTCACCGTGAGCGGCAATAGCGCGACGGGCGGAGCCGCCGGCGGCACGATCCAGAGTTTCGTCGCCAGTGGCGGATCCGGCTTGGGCGGCGGCTTGAGCGTCGCCTCAGGTTCTTCGCTGCTCAATTGCACGATCGCGTTCAATCGGGCCAGTGGCGGACCTCGCGTGCCCAACTCAGCTCCCGGCACTTCCACCAACGGAATCGGGTTGGGCGGCAATCTCTACACCACGGGCCCCGGCCCCAACTTGCATCAAGTCATCCTCGCCCACGCGAAAGGTCAGGCGAATGGGCAAGGCCAGGTGATCGACATGGGCCACAACCTCAGCTCAGACGCGAGTTGCGCCCTGCCGGCTCCCAGCAGCGCCTACCCGGTCGATCCCGGCCTCGCTCCGCTGGAAGCAAACGGCGGCCCCACGCTCACCCACGCCCTGCTGCCTTCCAGCCCCGCGATCGATGCCGGCGATCCGCTCCATTTCCCCCCGACGGATCAACGCAGCGCAGCGCGCCCGGCACTCGGCGGACCAGACATTGGCGCCTACGAAGTGCAACCCATTTTCTTTGGCCTCCGCTCCATCACCGCCACCCACCCCAACCAGTATCGCCTCCGCGGTTTTGGCGTTCCCAATACGGCGTTTCGAGTGCTCGGTCATGACGGATCCGCAGGCTGGACTCCGGTGGCAACGGGAACCGTCGACCCGCTCGGAGTCTTCGATCTGGAGGTGACCGGCGCCAGCGCTCACCAAATCTTCCGCACCACCGCACCCTGACGCCTGTTCCCTAGTTAATTCCGGCGGCACAGAAAAATTGCTTCCTCGCCCGAGCCCGTGGACCAAGCCTCCACCACGCACATCCCGTGCTCGCCCAGCAACCGCCTCACCGTGGCCGTCGTGTGCCGGTACGAGAAGAACAGCCGGAAACGTTCGCCCGCCTCGATCTGAAAAGATTCCTGCTCAAGCACCAAGGTCGTGGTCTTCATCACTTTCCAGTGCGCGGCCAATCGAAGCAGACCAGGATCCACCGGGTCGGATTCGACGGCAAACTGCAGTCCCTCGCTCCCCGAACCGGCCCCGTGATCCTCCAATACGGTCCAGAGCCAATGGCGAGTCTCCGGATTGTCATACTGCGGCAGCATGCGCGCCACTCCCGCCGCGTAATCAACGCCCGGCGCCAGGTTTGCACTGAACAGCAGCCAGTCGTCCGCGCCCACCAACGCCGCCAGCCGCGGCAGAATCGCGCCCGGCTCGAAATTTGGAATCATGCCGAAAAAGCTGAAGAGGCGCGGGGCGTTTCCACGACGAAGCCCATTCAGGGCGCCACCTAAATCGTCCGCCACCCCTAGATCCGCCACACACGGCTGAATCGATTCCGACGGAATCAACGCACACGCCACTTCCCGCGCGATTAACACCAGCGCAGCGCTCACATCGAGCGGAACATAGGTCAGCTGACGCGGCTGACGTCCAAGCTCACCCAGCAATTGGCCATCCTTCTGCCCGCCGCCACACCCCAGCCCAATGAGCTGAACCTCCGCCCCACCCATCGCCGCCGATACCCCGGCAAAGGCTCGTCCGTAGGTGGCCAGGCAATCCGGATCCGTGCGCGCCGGGGAATGCGCCTCGTGCACTGCCAGCCACCGGCGCGCCCGCCGCGGAGTGTCGTAATGAAACTTGTGATTCATCCTCCGATCCACCAACGACGCGCGCATCTCAGCGTGCACCGCAGCGGGAAACTGGCTGGGATGAACCGAGACCCGCACAAAGGATGTCTTCATTGGTCACGCACTGTGCTCAGGTCCAGTCCGGCATCGCAAGACCTCGTGATCAATAATCCGCCCGCAGCCCGTCCATGAACCTTCGCTGCTTGATGGATCCCTTCCGCTCGAGCATCACTCGTCTTCTGCAAGACATCGCCGCGTGCCTCTCCGAAATCCGAGCACAGGAACTCAAGAACGGCCCGTCCCTCCTCACCGTTCAAAAACGGCCCGGAGGTTAATCAGGCGAATGGCGTCTTCCACATCCTGACGCCAGAAGACTGGCCAATCCTGATTCAGCGCGCCTGCCTTCGTTGGACCAAACTCATTGGCGTATGTCTCCAGTGCGGGGATGTCGGAGACCGAACCGACCGCACCAAAATAATCCCGTATCCACTCCACCAACGACATCTCGCCCTTTAGCCTTCGCATGCGCGCCCCAAGTGCAGTTTTCAATCCTGGATCGCTTCGACCGGTGGCAGCGGCGATCCCGGCGAAACCGATGACCTCCAGCGGTTGGGTGCCCGCCAAAGCGCGGCGAAGTTCCACCGGCAACACCCCGCCACGAACCGCGTAGCGCGCCATCTCCCCCAACGCCGGACAGCGGAATCGCACGCTGGCTACCGCATCGTCCTCCACGACCTCCCCACGCTGGCCCAAAAGGCGAACCGCCTCGACGACCCGGTAATCGCGGGCCGGCAGTTCAGACGTCTCCAATCGTCCGAGCCATCGATAAAGGAACACGATCGCGGTGGAATTGCCTTCGCGCGCGAGGTCCAAGACGAGCGATATGGTTTGTCGACGTCCGGTGCCCGAAAGGAGCCATTCACCGGAAGGCCTGCCTGCCTTCAAGGCCGTCTCCATCGCCGGAAGTTTCCGCTCAAGCTCGAGTCGAAACGCCTCGGTTTCGGCGCTGTAAAGACGGGTTCCCGGCGCGGAATTGGTGTCCCCGGATCGCGCGCGTCCCGCTTGTTCCCTCGACCAGTTCCGCAACCAATCTGCCTCATCTGCGCCACCGCCACCGGTGGGTTCAGCCAACCGAGCAGCCTCTTCCAGCCGGGTCACCGCCCCGTTGGTATCGCCCGCACTGCGCCGCAACTCACCGGCCAGATAAAGCCAAAGCACATGCCGCTCCGATCGGCGCCTCACGGGCTCCGAGGCAGCCCGTTCAAAGGCGCGAATCGCTTGCCATCGTTCTTCCCGGAGGACTTGCTCGTCGCCCGCAGCCTTGGCAATCACGTAGGCAGAGTAAGCCAGTCCGGCCGCCCGATCCGGATCCGGGGCGCGCGCCGCTTCGCACTGTTCGGCGACGCGATGGAGCAACGATTCCGAGGCCAGCGTACGCCAACGTCCGCCGTGCAATGCCGCCCGCCGAATGGACGGAGGCAGCGGACGGACACCCTGTGGCAACGACGCCAGCACCGTTTGGATCCGTCGACGGGTCTCTTCGTCGAGCGACCCAAGATCCGACGGAAGCGCCGAGTACAGGCACCGCGGGCAGGACAGCAGCCGCGACGCGGCCGCCAGGTAGCTGCCAGTCAGGTCCCTTCGCGGTTCACCGAACTGATGCCATGAAGTGATAGACGTCGCCACGAATGCGCGCTGACAAACAGGACACGTCTTGAGTTCAGGCGAAACCGTAGTGGCCAGAACGGGCTCGCCGTGGAAACCGATGACCAGACTCATCAGGCGAAGGCAGATCACGAGCCGTTTCGTCCATAAGAGTCCGGCGCAAAACAGATTAATCGGAGCACGCTGACCCATGACTGAGTCTGGAGAATAGGATCAGCGGGTGCAATGGAGGAACCTATTCCAAAAAAAACGCCTAACGCCGCAGGCTACTTAATTCTAACCGCGGAGGGCGCAGAGAACGCGGAGAATTTGAAAGCGCCTTCCGCCGACGAGTTCCATACCATGGGTCGATCAGTCTCAGCCGGACCAAACTCGACCGAAAGCTGCTCCCTCTCTGCGTTCTCCGTTCTCCGCGGTTTTACCGGAGGACTTCTACCCTTGGTCTACGACGAACTTGGCGAGCAACGTGATCGTCGACGACATCTACTAATCGTTCGGACAACGCAGGCGGAAGAACTCCGCGTGATTCGTACCGCCCCGGATGGGGAGGGTCGCCTGCAGGTTCACACCTGCATTGGTGCGTGCGGCATAGCTCGGGCGCCAGAGGACGGGCGGAGACAGTGACTCGGTCCATTCCAGCGCGTATTCACCGGCGGTGGCCGGGAAGGCAAGCGTCACGTTGGTCCCGGCACGCGACGGGGTCAGGCTTAGATTCGCGACCGGAGCGCAGGAACCCGACGCACGAAAGGCCAAGCCAACTCCGTCGGCGGGCAGGCGGATATGACCATTGTAAGCCGGTGCCCGATCCGCACCGAAAACGAAGCGAGTGATGTTCGAGGCCGTCTGGTTGTTGACGAAGAGTTCGCCCCATGGGCTAAAGGCGAGCGTGATCGAACCGTGCAGATTCGAATGGGTGATGGTGCCGTTGTACTGCGGCGTCCCGTCCGCGGCGAAGGTATGGCGGCTGATGAACCAGTTCGTATACTGCGGGCCATCCAGCACGAGGTCGGAGTTCGCGGTGAACAATTCGCCCCACGGACTGAAGGCCATGCCGTGCGGATTTCGGAATGTCCCCGGCAGCAATCCCTGATCGCTAAACGTGCCATTGGGCTCAGCGCGGAATCGGCGCACGTTATTGACCCCACCACAAATGCACTGGCTCACGAAGACTTCGCTGCCATCGGGCTTGGTGACGACCCAGCGCACCGCCTCGTTGATGAAATTAGGGTGGGTGATGGGGGTGAGTTCCAGCGGTTCGCCGCGTGGACCGAAACGGTAACGGCGCACCTGGTTATGACCAGGATCCGTGGCCAGCAGCTCGTCGCCGCGAAAAGCCAGCCCGTGCGGGGTGACGAGAGCGCCGATCCCCAAGTCGCCGTTGAAACGACTGGTCCCATAGGGTGCTACATAGCGGCGAACAAAACCGGGCCGCGCCTCGAACACATAAGGATGCTGGCTGGACGACGAAACAAACATCTCACCCCACCGGCTGAATGTGAGGTCGACGGGCGTCCGGACATCGGGATCTTTCAGCACCTCCACCAGCGCCGCCGAATTGCTGGTCACCGCATAACCCAAGACGTTGCTCCCGTGCGCCAACACGTAAAGATTAGGTTGCCCGCCCAATTCCGCCGTGCCCGAGAGGTTGGCCACCAACAGGCCGGAAGGGTTGAAGCTGCACGCCGGCTCCTCACAGTTGGCCACGCGGAACTCCAGCACATTCAAGCCCGGCACAAAACCCGACGAGATGGTGAACGGCCGCAAAGTCTGAAAGGTTACGTCCTCATTGGCAAAACCGATGTCGACGCCATTGATGAAGATACGGGTTCCATCATCGGAGGCCAGTTGCCCATTGATGACAGCCGTAGTGCGGTCGAAGCCCGTCAGGTCGAACGTCACAGAATAGACGTAACAACAGCCGGCCGGGGCATTTTGCAGGCCACTGGCCGGCCCAATCCATGCCGCACCTTCCGGGGCCACAAGCCACGGCGGGGCTGGTTCGATGATTGTCGCGTTCGTGCGCAACCCAGTCATGGCAAAGTGAAGTTCGGGTGAACCAATGGATTGAACGATACCCGCACCATTGACCCCCGTTCGGAAAAGTCCGGGAATGGAAGCGCCGCGAACATCTTCACCCCACCCGGCCATCAACCCGAGCGACAAGGCGCCGGTCCGTAGCAATTTCGTCGTTAAACTTGGAATGGTTGCCGTGTTGGTCATACCCCTACAGCGCAGCGCAACCGCAAACTTTTCAGAAATCCTTTGGATTTTTGCCCCACGGTTAAAGCGACCGCTCAATGGAGGCGAGGCGGCCATTCGAACCACGCCACTGCAACGCATAAAACACCGGCCGTTGCAGCAAGTTCGAATTCCGGGCACGCGCGAGGACAATCCTGCGCCGGGGAATTCTTCCAACCCCGTGTCATGGCCCATTCACTTCACATTCCCGGCGCGCAACGTCGCCAGCGGATAGAAGGTTTCGCGCCAGCGAATTCCACCCTGGCGGAGCGTCACCCAGGTTGAATTCACGGCAGCATAGAGCAGCGTTGGCAACATGAACGGCATGAGCGCGGCGGCAGGCCATGACCAACCAATGCGACGAGCGATGATGGCCGCAGGGACGATGAGCGAGAGGGGCGAGAAAGCCGCGATGCCTCCGACCACGGTACCGGAAAACAGGCCGACCACCGGAATGAGAAAAAGCAGCAGGGCCAGGGTGCCTCCGACCACAACGACCTCCAGCCGGTAATCCAGCGCCGCAAAATAGTTCTTCTCGACGATCCGCACCAGGCTTCCCACGGTGGCACCCCAGTGGCACTCGACGTCGTCTGCCCCAAAGAACGCGCGCGTCCGTTTGCCGGCCCGGCGGAGGAGCAGACCGAGCCGCACATCGTCGAGCACCGTCAGGCGCAAAGCCTCATAGCCGCCACACTGGCGATAGGCGGCGGCTCGCACGAGGTTGAAAGCGCCGAGCCCGACAAATGCCTTCGGTCGATCCCGGTTCACGCCGGAAAACCAACCCAGCAGGGTGGTCAGGAACAGCAAATACCAGGCGCGGGGGGCGGGGGCCGTCAGCAACGGACCCGCCACCGCGGTCACGTGATCAGCCCCATCACGAACCGCCGCCCCGACGGCGCGGGCAATCACGTCGGGCTTCAGCCAGCAATCCGCATCGGTAAAAAGAATCCAGTCACCGGTGGCCGCCGCGGCGCCGACATGGCACGCGTGACACTTGCCCAACCATCCCTCCGGCAAGACGTCCACCCGCATCGTCCGCAACCGTGCATCCTCCCGGGACCGCCGTTGCAGGATCTCACGCGTGCGATCCTGGGAACGATCGTCGACGACGATGATCTCGAGCTCCACCCCGCGCTGAACGAGCAGGTGATCGATGGTCTGCTCAATCCGCGACTCTTCGTCCCGAGCCGCGATGATCACGGAACATCGGATCGGCGTCGCAACCGCCGGCACCTCACCCCACGCCGGCAGCCGCCCCACCCAACGCAGGTGCCAAAGGGTGGCCACGGTCAGCGCAAAATAAAGGACCGCCGCACCACCAAAGACGAGGGTAATCCACATAGTCACGACACAGTTGCACTGCTCAACCGCTCAGCGCGGCAAGCCGGCCCGGGGACTCTCCGCCACGAGCTTCAGCACGGCGTCCACCAGCACCTCGCCCGTGCGCTCACCGAGGCTCGTCCGGGAAATGTATTCATAACGTTTGAAGCTGTCGTAGTCCTCCTTGGTCAGGATATAACCAAACGCGTCGTTGGTCAGCCCGAAGATGAGGTTGTGTTCTCCGCGCATCTTGCGTTTGAGATAGTAGCCGATGTTCGGCAGGGCTTCACCCGGGATGGTGATGATTTGCGCGGTGCCCACATTCACCAGGTTGATCTGGGTCGTCAGCGAGTTGCCCCCATCAGTGCCGGACGGAACGATCGCTTTCGGCAATGCCTGGAGCAGTTGTCTCATGAGGGGTGAATCCACGGGGAAGGAAACTTTTCGCGCCGCGCAAAACAGCTTCGGCGAATCTTGTACGGGCGCGACCGTCACAATCCGCAGCGCCTCGTCGGCGAGCAGTTCACCGATGCGCACACATTCATTCCAGTCCCGGCGTTCGCCGCCGTCCGTCGCACGATTGTCCGCGGTCACCATGCCGCCCTGCGCGCTGTTCATGAACATCGCGACGCCCCCGGCCTTGTCCGCCAGATGCTCGCACAACGGCCCGATCAGGTCAGGACTGCACACCCCCGCCCGACTGCCGAGCACTTCCGGATGAATCGCGTAGTTGACCAGCGTCACGATGGGACGGCCGGCTGCGTCCACGGCCTGGATCACGTGACAACGCGGATCATACAATTTCTCGGCGTAGTAATTGTAAGCGATGCGCCCGCGGGCTTCGCCCGTCGCCACCTTGAGCCGTGCCGGTTGCAGATTCGTGGCGGCTTCATGAATCGCCTCCGCCATCAGCGTGCAAACTCGATCGAGGTATTTGGGATCGCTGGAGGTGCCGCCCTTCCCATCTGGAAACCCGTAGCAGTCTGGTGCGCTGTGGGTGTGGGAAGCTCCAATGAGAATGTTCTCCCCCGGGATATCCTTGACCGCTGCCCGCACCCGGTTGCCCAATGTCGCCGGGAACCCTAGAAAATCCGCGCCGACCATCGCAACGCGCGTCCCGTCTTGTTCGAGCACCATTACGCGCACCATGAGCTCGCCTTCCTTGCGCGAGACGGGATTGGAGGGCCCGACGCCACCACTTACGGGGAGCAACGGATCCGGGGTTACGTCGCGCAGGGCCACCCCCACGCGGAACGCAGCGTGTGCCGCGGGCGCCGTCACGAGCAGGAGCGAACACCAAACAGCAAGCCTTGATTTCATGACGGGAAACCTAGGGAGACCTGACGCACTGGACAAGCCTGCGCTCAAGATCACGCGTGACGCCGAAGGATTCTGACTTTGAGCCGCGGAGGGCGCGGAGAACACGGCGGATTCGAAAATTCATGCTGCCGACCGGTTCACTGCCATGGGTCGATCATTCTCGCGCCGGACAAATCCGTTCGAAGGCCGGCCCCACTCGGCTCTCCGCGCTCTCCGCGCTCTCCACGGTTTCACCGGCCTTATCCTTGGATCAGGGCTGCGCGTGCGTGCGTTACACCCGGGTGTGATTAATTAAAGACGGGTGATCCAACGAACCGTCTCACCCCTCATCCCGGCCTTCTCCCCGTTCAGGGGAGAAGGAGGCGCGGCGGGCGTTCGTGGGCCAGCGGGCGCGCGTGGGGCGCGAGCTTGACGCGTTGAACCATCACCCGCTCTTAACCGCACCCTTACACCCACCCGCGAGGTGGGCGGACTTGCCATCACCGACGAACCTCGGCAGCCTCGCGCCGATGCTGCTCGTCGCCGAACCATACCGGCGCCTGTTCGAACGTCTCGGCCTGGATTCAGTCGGGAAGGTGACTGCTTTCTTTTTACCGGCGGCGCAGTCGGAGCGGGTGGTGGTTCGTCAAACCCGCCTGACCGCGCCCGACCACGCTCCGGTCGAGGTGTTTTTCAAGCAGTACCAGTTCGCTCGCCCGGCCTGGAACTTCGTCGGACGCCGCTCGAAGGCCCGCTGTGAGTTCGACAACTACGCGATCTTTGCCCATCTCCAGGTCCCGGCCGCCGAGGCGATCGCCACCGGCGAGGATCGCGATCGCTTGGGCCGACTCCGAAGCGCGTTCATCGTCACCCGGGCAGTGCCAGCGTCGTCGACTCTGGTCGAGTTCATGCAAGGCCCGGCCCGCCTTCGCGCCACGCCCGCCCAGCGAACCTTCCGCGGCGAGTTGATCACCCAGTTGGCCGCCATGACGCGACGCATTCACGACGCTCGCTTTTTCCATCACGACCTGGTCTGGCGCAATGTGTTGGTCAGCAGGCCGGCGTCCCGCCCGGTCCGACTGGTGTGGATTGATTGTCCCCGCGGCAGTTTCGCGCGCTGGCCAGGGTCAACCCGGCGCCGACGCATCAAGGATCTGGCCTCACTGGACAAGCCTGCGGGCCGATGGTGCACGCGCGGTGAGCGGGTTCGTTTCGTCCGCGAGTATCTTGGCCTGACACGCCTCAACACCGACGCGAAACAACTCATCCGGGATACGCTGCACTATCGGCGAACCCGCTGGCCGGAGGATTGGGATGGGCGTTGAACTCCTCGATCACGGCCGCCTGACCGTGGCAACAGAGCATCTGCCGCTGCTCCGGGCCAACGGACTGGACACGTTCGAACGCGTCATGGCGCTGCCCGAAGGCGATCTTCGCCGCAACTTTCCCGGGCGCCGAACCAATCGCCTGGAACTGCGGCGGCCCGACGGCACGGTGCAGGCGGTTTTTCTGAAGCGTTATTATCCCAGCTACCTTTCGGCCAAGGACCGCCTGCTCCGCCGCTTGGGCTGGCCCGGTTACGGCGACGAGGCCCGCGCGGAATGGGAGGCGATCGAACGTGTGGGCCAGCTGGGAATTCCAACCCTCAAGGCGATGGCGCGAGGTCAGGACCAGCCGAGCGCCGGAGCAGTCCGCAGCAGCTTCGTCATGACCGCGGAACTGACCGGAACCGACGAAGGCGATCGGGTGGCAGCGCAGCTCAGCCCGGAAGAACGCCTGCGTTTGCTGCGACGCGTGGCCACCTACACCCGTCAACTCCACCACGCGGGCTATGTGCATCGCGATTTGTATCTCTGTCATTACATGGTGGCCACCGAACTCACATCTGCAGGCGACCAAGAGCGGCCGGTGTTTCTGATCGATCTCCAGCGCCTCACCCGGCCGCGCTGGTTTCCCGAACGGTGGCGAATCAAGGATCTGGCGGCGTTGATCTATTCGTCGTTGAAAGCCGGCGCCACCGAAGCAGACCTGGCGGCTGCATGGCAAATCTACCTCGGGCGAGATCAACTCAATCCATCACCTGCGTCAGACGCGTCCGGCCGACGTCTGGTCGAGCGGGTCCGCCGTCGCGTGGCCTGGCTGAAGACGCGCACGCCCAAACACGACACCAACTTTCGCCAGCTCAAATGATATGCCCTCCCCTGCTCTTGACCTGACCCTTTCGCCGGAAACGGATCCGTTGGAACTCTACCGGCTGCGCGACGGATTTTATGCGACCGACCTCCTGGCAGCGGCGCTCGTGCACTACGATCTTTTCTCCCACCTGGCCGCGAAGCCGTCCTCGCTCGACGAACTCTGTCGCGATCTCGGCCTGGCCCGTCGCCCGACCGACGTGCTGCTGACGTTGCTGGCAGCGCTGGAATTGGTGACCGCCCGCCACGGCCGCTTTCACCTCACGCCCACGGCACAGGAGCATCTGGTGAAGTCATCGCCTCGCTTCATCGGTCCGTATTACGCCGCGCTCAAAGATCGTCCGGTGTGCCAGGACTACGTCAAGATTCTGCAGACCGACCAGCCGGCCAACTGGGGAAGCTACAAGAACGAGAAGGACTGGACGCGGGCGATGGAGGACCCGGCCTTCGCGGATTCATTTACCGCGGCGATGGACTGTCGCGGTACCTGCCTCGGCCCGGCCGCAGCCCGGGCAGTGGATTGCGCCGGACGAAAGCGCCTGCTGGACGTGGCCGGCGGGTCGGGCATCTATGCTTGCGCCTTCGTCGCCCGGCATGCCCACCTGCACGCCACCGTCCTGGAAAAACCGCCCGTCGATCAGGTCGCTCGTCGGGCCATCGAAAAGCGAGGCTTCGCCGATCGCGTGGCCGTCGCGGCCGGCGACATGATCCAATCCGGGTGGCCGGCCGGGTATGACGTGCACCTGATCTCCAACGTTCTGCATGATTGGGACGAGCCATTGGTCATCGACCTCCTCGAAAAATCCTTCCGCTCGATGGATCCAGGCGGCCTGCTGATCATCCACGATGCACACCTGAATGAAGAAAAGACGGGGCCGCTGCCCGTCGCCAAGTATTCGGCCTTGCTGATGCACTCATGTCTGGGCCGGTGTTATTCGCTGTCCGAAATCCGGCGCTACCTGGAGCGGGCGGGATTTGCCCAGCTGCAACACACGCCGACCGCCGTGGATCGCAGCGTGGTGACTGCGGTGAAACCGAGGTAACGTTGCCATCAATCGTGCCAGCGACGAACAACAAGGCCTGGCCAATTTCGATTTCAGATTTCAGATTTCAGATTTGCGATTTGACGGAACACGGAGCTGGGCATGAACCCAACGATCGACACAGAGGCTCGCGACGCGGAGATTTGGCGGCCTATCTCGTAAGCCGCCGACCGCGTATACCCTCTCCGCCGCGCTGCGGGGGGAGAGGGCAGGTTCCGATCCCGCCTTGCGGGATCGGAACCGGGTGAGGTGGAGCCGTCCGCTGGTTCATGGCCCCAATTCGCCTGCAACAATGCAGGTTAGAGCTTTCCAAGAAGAGCAAGCAAACGGCCGCCGGCCTGCTGAATCGTCCCGGTTAAGCGGTCGACTTTCCGAGGTAGGCATGATATCTCCCTCCGTCACCACTTACATTTGTGCCTGGAACAGAAAACAACCCGGACGCGCCACAGGGCCACCACTTCGCGACGACCCAGTGGAGTCTGGTTCTACAAGCCAGTCGATTGGACCAGCCGGAGGCGCTGGAGGCGCTGGAAAGGCTGTGCCGGGCCTATTGGTATCCGCTTTATGCGTTTGCCCGCCGCCAAGGCTGCAGTCCGGAGGAAGCCCAGGACGCCACGCAGGAGTTTTTTTCGCGGCTGCTGCAAAAAAATCACCTCGAGATGGCCAATCCCGCCCGGGGCCGCTTTCGCTCCTTTCTGCTGGCCGCGATGAAGAACCTGCTCGCCAACGAGCGCCGGGCCGCCTCGCGTCAGAAACGTGGCGGCGACGCCCAGGTCTTCTCGCTGGACGAAGTGGAAGCGGAGCAGCGCTACCGCCTGGAGCCCGCCGATCCGCTCACGCCCGAGTTGCTCTTCGACCGACGCTGGGCCGAGACCGTGCTGGCCCGGGTCCTCGACCGTCTGGAATCCGAGTTCACCGGCCACACCATGCGATTCCACGACCTCAAGGCGTTTCTCGTCGATGCGCGCGGTGCCAACGCCTTCGCCGACGTCGCCATCCGGCTCGGGGTGACCGAACCCGCCTTGAAGTCCGTCGTGCATCGCATGCGCCGGCGTTACGCTGATCTCTTTCGATTTGAAGTCGCGCAGACGGTCGCCGACCCAACCGACGTCGAAGCCGAGATTCGCCACATGTGCACCGTTCTAGCCACGTGAAGACACCGCCGCAGCCGGCCGGCTGGAATCGCGCCGGCGCGGAGCGAAAAACCGCCCTCCCATGCCCGATCTGACGAGGCTCTGTCCCAGCTGCGGTCGCATCGTTCCCGCCACCGCACCGCGAGAGCTTTGCCCGGCCTGCCTGGTGTCGTCGCTGCTCGCGCCAGTGGACGACCCTTCGACGGAAGACCTGATGATGCCCTCGCCGGCTGTCGCCACCGAACGGGTCGGCCACTATGAACTCATCGAACAACTCGGCCGTGGCGGCATGGGGATCGTTTTTCGGGCGCGCGACACGCGTCTGAACCGTTTCGTCGCCCTCAAGCTCATCCTCACCGGCCGGCTCGCCTCCGAGGCCGAGGTCAAACGGTTCCGCACAGAGGCCGAAGCGGCCGCACACCTGGAACATCCTCACATCGTTCCCATCTACGAGGTGGGCGAAAGCGACGGGCGCCATTTCTTCGCCATGAAACTGGTCGAAGGCGGAACGCTGGCCACCTGGATCGAGGAGACCTGGGGCGGGCCACAGCTGTCAGTTAGGCAGCCTGAAGTCCGCCAACACCCGTCATCCGGGACGGATGCCATGTGGGCGCAGGACGAGCCTCCTCGTCTTCCGACGGCCCCGAACAGCCGCACGCCCGCACGTCGAGACGGGGACACTCCGCCCGGGACGATGGCCAGCCCCACGCTAAAGCTCGATTCCCAGCCAGCCCTCGCCACTTTCGTCGCCAAGATCGCCCGTGCCGTCCACCACGCCCATCAGCGCGGCATCCTCCATCGCGATCTCAAGCCCGCCAACATCCTGCTCGATGCGGGCGGCGAGCCGCTCGTCACCGACTTCGGACTGGCCCGACGCCTGGGCACCGAGGAAAACCTGACGATGAGCGGGACGGTCGTAGGTTCACCCAGCTACATGGCGCCGGAACAGGCGCGCGGCCGGGCCGGAGAAATGACCACCGCGGCGGACATCTACAGCCTGGGTGCGATGCTCTACGAGTTGCTGGCCGGCCAGCCTCCGTTTGTGGGCGAGACCGCGCTCGACACCCTGCGGCTGGCGGCGGAACAGGAACCCATCCCGCCGGGCCAACGCGCAAAGATTCATGCGTCTCGCATCCACGACTCCTCTACCGACCCGGGGTGCAGCCGACGACGGTGGGCCTGGGATGAGCCCGTGGATCGTGAGCTCGAAACGATCTGCCTCAAATGCCTCGAGAAAAATCCAGCCCGGCGCTATGCCAGCGCCGCGGAGTTGGCGGACGATCTGGAGCGTTGGACGCGTCACGAGCCGATCCTCGCCCGCCCTGGCAGCGCGTTAGGCCGGTTCGGAAAATGGACGCGACGCCATCCGGCCACGACCGCGTTGATCGTCGTCAGCATGCTGGCCCTGGCTGGATTCATCGTCCTGCAAAAGTTCAATGCTCGGCGTTTGACCGAGCAGCGCGATATCGCGCAGCGGCAGGAGCAGATCGCCCGCGACAACGAGCGCATCACCCGGCTGAATCTCTACGCCGCCGACATGTTTCTCGCCAGCCGCGCGCTGGATCAAGGCAACGTCGCCCTGGCCCGACGAACGCTGTCCGCACACCGACCACGTTCCGGCGCGGAGGATCTGCGCGGGTTCGAATGGCGCCACTACTGGCAGCGCGCCCAGGGTCAACAGGAGCATGTGCTCGGCGGATTCTCCAACGAAGTGAACAGCGTGGCGTTTTCACCCGACGGCCGCTGGCTCGCCGCCGGCGGCGGAAACCTGGTCCAGAAGTGGAATGCGACCAATCTCGAACCCATCGCCACGTTCCAGCACAACCCGAAGAGCGTGGTCTATTCGATCGCGTTCTCTCCCGATGGCTCGTCCATTTGGGCGGGCGAAACCCGAGGACAACTTCGGGTCTGGGTGGATGGCCTCGCGCGGCCGGTCGGGGAAATCACCCGCGGCACGGGCTGGGTCCACATCGTGGTCCCCGGCGGCCCAACGAGCAAACTGGCCATCAGCGAGCGCAACGGAACTGATGGCGGTGCGGACGGATCGGTCGCGCTCTACGGTTTCATGGATTTTCTGCAACGCAACGAACGCGGCACCCCTCTGCCCAAATCGGGCGGGCTCGCCGCGATCTCCCGCGACGGGCAGTGGCTGTTGACCGGCGGCGGTCCGGATCGTTTGTTGCGGCACAATTTGAAAACCGGTGCATCCCAACCGATGCCCGGTTGGTCGGGGCTTTTGATGGCGGTGGCGCTGGCCCCGGACGGTCTGCGTGCGGCCACCAGCCCAAGCAACGGCACCGGGCTAAACCTCTACGACCTTCGCAATGACCCCCCGTCGGTGATCAGCGCGATCATCGATTGGCGATGTCGGGCGCTCGCGTATTCGCCCGATGGCAGCATCCTGGCGGCTGCCTCCTATGATCACACCATCCGCCTGCTGCACCCGCTGTCCGGGGCGCAGACTCGCCGGCTGGACGGACACACCGATCAGGTTCTCGCGGTTGCCTTTTCTCCCGACGGCCGGACCCTGGCCAGCGCCAGCAAGGACGGCACCGTGCGCCTCTGGGACCTGACCCAGCGGTCGCGGGACAAGCTGACCGACGTGTTTGTGCCCCTCACTGTTTCCGACGACGGACAAACCCTGTGGGCCGCCAATTCCGACGACTGGCGGGCCACGATTCTGCGTCGCGATCTGACGGCCCCACCGCAGGAAGGCGAGCCCGTCCTGCGTTTGCACGCCAATCGTTTTCCCGATGTCACTCGCGAGCATGGAGGACTGCTGCGTTGGCTGATCACCGGCCACCCGTCGCGAGCGCAGCAGGCGGGCCTCGAACGGTTTGTCGCGCGGGACACGAACCGGATTGTCTGGCGCGCCACGCCACCCGGCGCCGCCGCCGGATCGGAACGGATTGCCGCCAAGGTCAAGGGCATCTCCGCCAGCGCAGCGAACGGCAGCGTCCTCGCGATGGCGGACCGCCAAAAGATTCGCCTTTGGCACACGATTGAAGCACGACGTCTCCCGGACCCTCAGCCAGCCACGCGCGATGTCCGGCAGCTGGCCTTGTCGGATGACGGCGGCTGGCTCGCGGTTTCGGCGGGCATCGGGAGCGCGAGCACCGGATACACCGGCGCCAGCAACACCGTTTCCCTGTGGCATACGGCCACCGGCTCAAACGTATTCCACCTGCCGCCGCGAACCACGGCGGTCAACGATTTTGCATTCTCACCCGATGGCCGCACCCTCGCCGTGGCCGGCGACGATGCCACCCTGCAGCTCCTGGAGGTTCCCAGCGGACAGTTGCGCGCCACGTTGACCGGCCATGACGTCGGGCTGGCCACCGTCGCTTTCTCGCCCGATGGCCGCACGCTCGCCACCCTGGCCGGTGTCTGGCTCAAGCTCTGGCATCTGCCCACCCTGCGCGAAGTGGGCACCATTCGAACCGGCGGCGATCACCTTTTGTTCACCCCCGACGGCCACCGCCTTTTGGTCACGGCTTGGGACGGCAGCGCGATCATTTTGCACGCACCTACTGCAAACGAAGCGACCCTCACTCCGTAACCGCACGGCGGAGCGAAACGGAAGGAAGCGGCCGCGGCTCTGCCTACGATTTCCGACTTTCCTGATGGCAGACCATGTCGATCACCACGGCGGTGGCCAGAATGAGGACGGCGTCCTCGCCTTCGGCAATGTCGATCCCGTAGGTGTCCGTCCAGCTGAACCAACGTTTGCTGACTTCAGCCACGGTTCGCCCGTGACGTTCCAGGCGATACTCGTGATCCAGAAAGCTGCCGGCCGCCTCGAGATCATCCGGGCCCGGAACATCGACCGTGAACCGACAGCGCAGAAAGGTGAACAGCTTCTTCTTCACCACCGCCGTCACCTTGCCGTGCACGTCAATTTCGTAAGTTGGCCCCCACGACAAAAGCTTCTGGCGGATGAAGGCCAGCTCGTTCTTGTCCATGTCCTGAAACGACAGCTTGTCGCCCCAGCTGAACGCTTTTCCGTCGACATAGTAAACCTCCCGACCGTTCGCGTCCTTGATGATAAAGTCATCACCCCAGGACCAGAACTTTTGCCGCATCACGTAGCGCATGGAGACCACTGTGCCGCGAACGCAGCGGCCGGGCAACAGGTGTTTGCCTGAGCTCGGAAAAGGCAAACCGCCGATGGCCGCAGATAAATGCAGAGAACGGTCGGTGGGGAGAAATCTTCGTCGTGAACCTAATCGGGAAGGTTCGAAAAGGCTGGGCCGCCGACGAAGTTTGCGAAGAAGTTGTGGGAGGCGCCGAGGTGGGCGTGAACTCCCGGCTTGCGGCAGGGCCATGCTCCTGTGGGAGAGGTTCAGGGGAAGCCACCCGTTCCTTTTTGACCTGCTCATCGGACATGAACCAGCGGACTGCTCCACCTCACCCGGTTCCGATCTCGCGCGGGCGAGTTCGGAACCTGCCCTCTCCCCCGCAGGGCGGCGGAGAGGGTTCACGCGCCGGGCCGTTCGATTGACAGGTTGCCAAATCTCCGCGTCGCGAATCTGCTGGTCGATCCTCCGGTTCATGGGAAGCCACCCGTTCTTTTTTGACCTGCTCACTCGACATGAACCGCTGACTGCGTGAACGGACCGCGAGCTTGCCCTCGAAGGCCTTTCGGAAACTCGCTCCAAGGACTGCTGACAAATCCATCGAAGAGCGGATGTGCTTCCGGATTCGCCCTCGCCCAATCCTCTTCCCCAGGGACTATCTGCGCCCATCTGCGCCTATTAGCGGTTCTCAACTCCGGTCTCCGTGGTCACGCGTGGCTCTGGTTCCGAACGGACGGGCCTTGCGGAGCTGCTCATCCGCTCTATGCTTCGGCCGCGCGCACGCAACGCCCGCCGAATCCGCTTTTCGGCGGTCCGGAGTCGTGCCGCCCGTGCAACCCAGGACAGGGATGCACCCATCGAAGTATTCGCGAATGCACGCCGAAGCTCTCCTGCAAGATCTGGCCGTGGTGATGATTGTCGCCGGCCTGGTGACGGTGGTGTTTCATCGTTTGAAACAGCCCGTGGTGCTGGGCTACATCATCGCCGGGGTCATCATTGGACCTCACACGCCCCCGTTTCCGCTGATTCACGATGAGGAAACGATCAAGACCTTGTCCGAGCTCGGGGTGATCCTGCTGATGTTTTCCCTGGGCCTCGAGTTCAGTCTGAAAAAGCTGAAACAAGTCGGAGGCACGGCGTTCATCGCCGCTTTCCTCGAAATCCTGCTGATGGTTTGGGTGGGCTACGAGATTGGACGTTCGTTCGGATGGGGCACGATGGACTGCATCTTCCTGGGGGCGATGCTTTCCATCTCGTCCACCACCATCATCGTGAAGGCGCTCGCCGAGCTGGGGAAATCGAAGGAATCGTTCGCCCAGCTCATCTTCGGAATCCTCATCATCGAGGACATCCTGGCCATCGCCATGATCGCCCTGCTGTCAGGCATCGCCATGACTGGCTCACTTCAACTGGCCGACGTTGGCACCACGCTTGGAAAACTGGCCATTTTCCTGGTGACTTCCCTCGTGATCGGCTTGCTGGCTGTCCCCCGATTCCTGACCTATCTCACCCGCTTCAAGAGCAACGAAGTCATGCTGGTGAGCGTCCTCGGCCTTTGCTTCGGGTTTTCGCTGCTGGCCGTGAAGTTCGGATACAGCGTGGCCCTCGGCGCCTTTCTCATCGGTGCCGTCATCGCGGAGTCACGCGAGATTCATCGCATCGAACAGATCATCGAACCAGTGCGCGACATGTTCAGCGCGATCTTCTTTGTCGCGATCGGACTCCTGATCGATCCCCAAATGCTCGTCACCCACTGGCTGCCCATCCTGGTCATCACGGCCGCCGTCGTCATCGGCAAGGTCATCACCTGCTCGCTCGGCACCTTCGTCGGCGGACACGATACCCGCAACTCCCTGCGGGTCGGCATGGGCCTGGCCCAGATCGGAGAGTTTTCCTTCATCATTGCATCGCTGGGCCTGTCCTTGAATGTGACGAGCAAATTTCTCTATCCCATCGCCGTGGCCGTCTCGGCGATCACCACCCTGCTGACGCCTTATCTCATCAAGAGCGCAGATAGCCTGGTGGCCCGGCTGGATCGGGCGGCGCCGGCGTCTGCGGTCAACCTGCTGGGTCTGTACACCAGCTGGGTGGGGCGACTGGGGCAAAAGGAATCGAGCCTTTTCACGCAATTGACGCGTCGCTGGGTGGCGCAAATGCTCCTGAATGCCGCCCTGATCGCCGCCGTGTTCATCGTGGTGGCTTACGTCGGCCAGCGTCCTCCGGCCTGGCTCAAGGCGCTCGACCTGGGCGACGAATGGCTGAAGCCGGCGCTCTGGCTGCTGGCGGTCACTGCGTGCCTCCCGATGTTCATCGCCACCTCCCGCAAGCTGCACGCGCTCGGCATGCTGATCGCCGAAACCAAAGTCACGGAGCAGGCCGCCGGCGAACGCACGGCTGCGATCCGTTCGGTGGTCGCCCAGATTATTGCGATGGCCGGCACCGTCATGCTGGGCCTGCTGGTCATTGCCCTGAGCTCAACGCTTTTGCCCTCGTTCAAGGTCTTCGCGGGCTTGCTCGTGGTTGCCGGCCTGATCGGTTGGCTGCTGCGTCGCTCGTTCATCCGGGTCTACTCCAAGGCACAATTCGCCCTCGCGGAAACGCTGGCTCAGCCACCTGCTCCGCATGCAACGACTCCCCCCGCCCCACAACTTCCCCCGCTGCTGCGCGAGGCGGACCTTCTCTCGGTAACGATCGCCGCCCACTCACCCGCCGCTGGCCAACGAGTGAGGGAACTCCAGCTGCGCAGCCGCTGCGGCGCCAGCATCGTGGGGATCGAACGAGACGGAACGAACGTCGTCAACCCAGACCCGGAAGAGGAACTGCGCGCCGGCGACCAGATCCTCCTGCTCGGCAATCGCACGCAGCTTGAGGCCGCCGCCACCTTGCTCGCCAGTCGGTAGCAGCCAGTCCTCGGCCCTCAGTTCTCAGTTCTCAGTTCTCAGTTCTCAGTTCTCAGGCCTCAGGCACAGTCCCGGTTCTCGGCCCTTCAGTCGTCGTCGTCATCCTTCGCCGTTGCCCGGAAAAAGGCGGCCCGCTTTGGCGCTGGCATGGGGGAATCCGCCCCTTTGATCGAGCGCCAGATGACTTCATTCAACAGCAGATCGTCCGCCGCATCTTCCTTGGTAAAGTCCATCTTGCGGGAAAGCTCCGAACCCCAGGCGGTCTTGCCGTTGAGTTCGTCCATCCGGACTGCCGGCCTGACCGCAGAATAGCTGTCGTAATTCGGCAGGTGCGTGAACGAATGCGACATCGGCGCCGCCATCGCGTCGAACTGCGACATCGGCTTCAAACCCAGGATAAGCTCCATCGTGCGCAGCATGCTGGCCGTCGAATACATGGTGGAATCAACGAAACGCCGCTTGGTATACGGGCTGATGACATAGGCGATGGTGCGGTGCGCATCCACATGGTCCGGGCCATTTTGCGCGTCGTCCTCGACCACAAAAATCGCCAGCTCCGACCAGAACTTTGATTTGCTCAGCGCCTCGACCACCATGCCCAAGGCCAGATCGTTGTCCGCCACGGCGGCCCGCGGGCTCGGCTTGTTCGTGGTGGTCCCCGACGTGTGATCGTTGGAGATTCGGAGAATCTGCAGACGCGGCATCTCGCCTTCGCGCTCGAACCGTTTCATCTCGGAGATGAACCGCTCCGCCCGCTTGACGTCGGGATAGTCCATGTCGAAAGAGCGATACCACGGATCGAAATGGTCCTTGAGCGCGGCCACGCGGGCGGTGCCCGGATCTTTTGGGGTTTTGCCGTTGCGAATGAACTCGCCATAGCTCCGGTAGCTCACGCCTGCCTCCTTTGCGCGGTCCCAAAGATATCCCCCCGCCGGAACGGCAATGTCGAAATTACCTTCCGCGGGATACGGAAACTTTTTGTGGGCATTGTGCCCGTAGCTCAGCGGCCAGGATTTCTCCACGAAATCCGTCGCATAGGCGCCCATGGTCCATTCGTGACCATCGGCGCTGACCTCGCCCTCCACATAGAAATTGTCCAGCAACACAAACTCGCGAGCCAGTTTGTGATGATTGGGAGTCACCTTCTCGGGAAAAAGGCAGAGCGCGGGATCGCCATTGCCTTCCGGCATGTCGCCCAGAACCTGATCGTAGGTTCGGTTCTCCTTGATGATGTAGAGGCAATACTTGATCGGGCTGGGCAGACCCAACCGACGCGGGATCGGGTTGTCCGGATATTGCGCCTGAACCGCCGTCTGCTTTTCCGCCTTGGGCAGGCACCGGTAGGCCTGCGCCGTGTGCTTGCTCATCTGCGCCTCGAACTTATCGCCGGCCGGCAGATCGACGATGCTGACCGTGCCCTGCATGAGGCCGGCGATGTATTCGCGCACGCCGCCCGGGCCGCCCTCGCCCGGCTGGGGCCCGAGCCGATTTGCCTTCGAAACCAGCCCCTTGCCGTTCGCCACCAGCAGCTTCTTGCCGTCCTCGGTCACCCGCACTGAGGTCGGGTACCAGCCCACCGGAATAAAACCGAGCGACCGGCTGTGCCCCGGTTTGCTGACCTCAAATACAGCCACCGCATTGATGTTCGCGTTGGCCACGAACAAATGTTTGCCGTCCGGATCCAGCGCGAGACTGTTCGGCGTCGAACCCGGCGGAGCGTCCGGCTTGAACTGCGCCACCAAGGTTTCAACCACTTTGCCCGATGCCGTATCGACCACGGAAACAGAATTCCGGTTGGCGTTGGCCACAAACAGATGCAGGCCGTCACGGGACAACAACATTTCGTTCGGATGCTCCTCGACCTTCCAGCGCGCCGACACGCGACGGTTCAGCGGATCCACCACCGCCACCTCGGCCTGCGCCCACAGGCTGACATAAAGCCGACCCCGCTTTTCATCCAGTAAACAGGCATAGGGAAAGGGATCCTCCGGGCGGGTCTCGTCCAGGAGCGCCTCGGCCCGTTTGGTAATCGCGGCCTCATCGGCGTTCGCCGGCGGCTTCGCGGCCCCAACCGGCGTCGACGCCGCCAGCGCGTTCGTCCCAAGAGCAATCTCCGTCACGGAACGATCCGCGAGGTTAACCACGCTGACGCTATGCGCCCAGACATTGGCCGCATACAAGGTCCGACCATCGCTCGTCACCGCCAGGCCACCGGGAATGCCGCGCTTGGCTTCGTCCCGCAGCCGGTATTCCTCGTGCTCCGAGAAATAACCGTCCTTGAAGGCAAACGCGTGCACCACCTCGGTCCCCGCGCCACTGCAGAAAACGCGTCGACCATCGGGTGAAAACGTCACGCCATAAAATCCTTCAGACACGCGCACCCTGGAAACGATCTGTCCATCGGGCAGGGTCAGCGCAACCAACTCGTGAGTGCCATAGCCGCAGTGAAACACCACCGCAAATTTGCCCTTGGGTTGCAGCGCGACGTTCACTGGAAAATCACCCACTTCGACCTGCTTGCCCACCGGCCGGAGATACCACTGGTTCGGCAGCAGCACGGCTCCGTCGCTCTGAATGCCCGGCACCTGAATCCCGCTCCGCCGGGCGGCGGTGCCCCCGCTCGCTTCGCCGTCGTCAAATGACCGGCAGCCGAAGCTGAGCAAGGTCAACAGGGCGCAAGCCGGGGCCAACGAACGCAGCGGGAGACGAGAAGTCATAATGGGTCCGGCTGTTATGCCAGCCGACGCGGGCCACAGGCAACACCAACGTTTGGGAGGCACGCAAGGACGGTGCATCTCGAAACTGTCGGATCGGAGCGCGGATCCCGCCTTGCGGGATCCGCAGCGGGTGAAATCGGCCATGTGCGCTCGAACCTTCGAGCGTCGTCGCCGGCCCAGGCCGCTGGGGGCTGAAAGCTGAAAGCCCGCGGTCCAGCCAAGAGCGCACTTTTACCAACAGCTTCGAGCTGCACCGTCGCGAGGTTCGATCACGTGGGCAATCGCAGCGACACCTGCACCGGCTCGATCTCCGCCAATTCCCGGCCCGACGCAGCCGCCCCGAGTTGAACCAATCGCTCGCCGCTGGGCCGGACCATGCGCTCGTAGCTGCCCAACGCGTCATTGTAGGCGCTGCCCGCCTTCACCAACCCTTCCCGAATGCGCTCGAAATGATCGGTAAACCGGCTCACCCGAGAGTAGAGCTCCTGCGCCGCGGCGGCGATCTCCCGCGCGTTCTCGGTCTG
Source organism: Limisphaerales bacterium (assembly GCA_044230345.1). Classification (GTDB taxonomy): domain Bacteria; phylum Verrucomicrobiota; class Verrucomicrobiia; order Limisphaerales; family JADJPG01; genus JBGARF01. The sequence goes on along the minus strand of JBGARF010000017.1, from coordinate 5,720 downwards.
CGCATGATGCTGCCAACTCACCGACACCGCCCGCAACAACGCGATCAGCGACGCCGGAGTCGCGAGCAGCACCTTCCGCTCCGACGCCCAGACCAACAGATCGCGATCCGCTTCCAGCGCGGCGCTAAACAACGATTCCGCCGGCAGAAACAACACCACGTAATCCAGGGAACCCGCGAACTGCGACGGATAATCCCGATCCACGAGCGATCGGATCGCCGCTTTTATGCGGGTGGCATGCCCGGCCAGCGCCTCGGATCGCGCAACGGCATTCTCCGTCTCCAGGGCATTTAGGAAATCGAGGTCCGGCACCTTCGAATCCACCAGGATCAACCGATCGCCCGGCAGCCGCACCACCAGATCCGGCTTGCTGTCATCCTTCACCGCCTGCTCCGTGAAATCGCAGTGCACACTCAATCCCGCCGCCTCGACCACCCGCCGCAAGGTCTCCTCACCCCAACGACCCCGGGCCTGGTTCGAGCCCAGGATGCGCCGCAGATGAACAGTCTCGCTCGACAATGCCTGGCTCTGCTGAGCCAGCGTCTCGAGATGCCGCGTGACATCCCCCAACGCCGTCGACTGGCTGGATTCACTCTGCTGCAACCGTCGCTGATACGTCTCCAACTGCTGTTTCAGCGGTTCGAGCAACGTCGCAATCGATTGCTGGCGCTGGGCCAGATCGCCCTTGGCCGTCTCGTGAAACTTGGCCAGCGACTCATTCGCCAGCCGCAGAAACTCCGGCTGGGTCTGCTTGAGCGCGTCGACGCTCAGCGCCTTGAATGTTTCGCGAACATCGGCCAGCGCTTTCTCGGTCGAGGCCCGATACTGCGCCAACTGGGCTTCGTGCGAGGTCCGCAACTCGGCCGCCACGGACGCCGCCGCCTGATGCTCCGCCTCCGCTTTGGCCCTTCCCTGCTGTGCTTCACCCAGCTCGGATCGAACCCGGGCCAGATCGCCCTCGCGTTGCGCCAGCTGCTGACGCAACTCCTGCTCCAGCCGGGCGTCCAACGAACTCGCCACCGGACGCGTCCGTCCGCCCCACAACCAGCCAACGAGCAGTCCAATCCCGGACCCGAGAATCAGACCAAATAAGATGTATCCAATGGGAGACAAGGGGGGAGTGAGTGAGTTAACGAGTTAGTGATTTAGTGAGTTGGCGAATTGTCATCACTCGCTAACTCACTCATTCACTAATTCACTGACTTCATAAATGTGCGATGACTTCGATCTCGACCTGGGCACCGCGCGGCAAGGCCGCCACCTGCACCGTCGAGCGCGCCGGAAAATCCGCGGTAAAATACCGGGCGTAAACTTCGTTCATTGCGGCGAAGTCGCCGAGGTTGACCATGAACACGGTCGTCTTCACCACGTTTGCAAAAGTCAGTTTCTGATCCTCCAAAATGATTCGAATGTTCTCCAGCACGCGTTCCGTCTGTGCGCGAATGTCCGCGGGCAACGGGCCGGAGGGATGGGCCGGGTCGATCGGTATCTGACCGGCACAAAAAAGAAAACCGCCGACGCGCACGCCATGATTGTAAGGGCCGAGCGCCGGGGCAGCCTGGGCAGGTTTGACAATGGTTTTGGGCATAATCGATATGACGCCAGCGTTCTGCTCGTCGCCCGCCAGGAAGTCAACGGATTTAAGATTTGCGATCTACGCCTTTGCGTCTTTGCGTCTTTGCGCCCTGGCGTTCATTCCGGGCCGAACGGCGTCCGAGGGCGTTCGAACGGAAGAATGCGTGATCGCCGCGACCGGCCTCGGAATCCGCGGCAGATGAGCCCGGAGCCGAGAGACCGCGCGGGTTGGAGGTCGAACCGTTTGCCTGACTACTCGCCCAACGTTGCCGAATCGCCTGTGCCCGCACGTCGCCGGAAGGGATCGCCGAGGCGACATTGGCCTGCTCCGGGCTGGGAGCGTAAATGCGGACCGTGATCATCCCGAGACACGCGGCAATGACGACCAGCGCCAGCAGAATCAGCTTGTGCGTGAGGGGAGCGGGCTGAGCGCTCACGACATTGCTCCACTTCCAGTTACCGGCCGCCGGTCGCGACCGATTTCAGCTCATAGCCGGAAGCTTTAAACTGAAAATCCTTGGTCGTTTCGCTGCCGTTTTTCAGCGAAACCTTCGCATCCAGCAAAGTCCCCGATTTGAGATGCGCCGCGCCCAATATGTAATCTCCCGGCGGAAGGCCGCCCTGAATCGAGTAATAGCCATTGGTATCCGTGAGCGCAAAGAACGGGTGGGGAAGGACTGAGACGTACGCGAACATCCAGGGGTGCACATCGCATTTGATTCGGATGAACGCTTCCGACTTCTGGAATCGAAATTCGAGTTCGTGCCCCATTGCTGGCTGGCCGAAGTTAGCTTCCTGATTGCGACGCGGGGTAAAGTGCAGATTGTGCAGGACAGGATCCGAATTCCGCGCGACCAGGGTCTGCGTCTTTTGCATAGCCAGCATGTACGGCTCGAACATGCACCCACGCTGATCGAGCAGCACTCGGCCGCTCAGCGCCGGCGCATGCACCGACAAGCTCGAACTCGCGTCGAGTAACGCATCCGGCAGGATGCCTGGCCCGCGCAAGTCATTCACTATCTCATCCTCGTTGCTGGTCCGCCGCAGGACCATCACGAGCACGTTGGCGAGTCCGCCGTCGGGACTGACGACGTAGTGACGTGTCGTGACGGGCTTGGTCTGCAACGGGCCGCAGTTGGGGCCGAGTTCAATGGGAATCTCCGGCATGGGCACGCCCGCCAGCGTGACGCGCCCAAGGATGCCGTGCGAAGCCCCGGCGGGGACGGTTTGGGTCTGACCTTGAACCACGGCGGTTCGGTTCAAGATCGCCAGTCGCTCCTCGTTTACGCCCGTTGGCGGCGTCGCGTCGCCCGCAATGCGCTCAGCGTTCCCCGGCCCGGCGGCCACGGGAACTCCGCCTCCAGAATGCGATGCCAGCGATGCTGTCCCGGTCGCCACGCGGTTGGTGGATAGGCCGCGATTCGCAAGATTGGTCGACCACCGATGCCGGATGGTGTCCGCGAGTGAGTCGCCCGCGGACGTCGCGACAGGGCCGTTGGCCTGATCCGGATCGGGTGCATAGAGCTGAACAGCGATCATCGCCAAACAACCGGCGATTACCCCGAGCGTGAGCAGGATCAGCTTGTGCGTGAGGGGAGCGGGCTGAGCTTTCATGGCACAGATTCAGACGCGGCGTTCGCCCGGCGCTATTCACTGAACCTCGATCCGGCTAATTGCCTCACAGGGAGGAACAGGAGCACGGGTCACTTCAGGTAGGGCGGGCGCTCCGTCGCCCGCCGACAAATCGGTGTCGCCAAAACTTTCCGCAGACTTGCGCGGTCATGGTGAAATTGTCCACACCGCCGGCCCGCTGCGGAGAGCGCGCCCTACCTGGTCACGGCGCCAGCGTTGCGCGATAGTACTCACGCGGCGGCGTGTTGGTCCCCAGAAAGGTCTCGAGGTAGTACAGCGTCGCGGAGCCATCAAAGAAATCCAACGGTGGTCCAGTCGTCCACCGATTCGTCTCCAGGCTGCCTCGGTAATCGAGGGTGAACTGCTGGTCGGGCTGACCACCGAAGAGATAGATGTTCTGCCACGTGATCTGGCCCGTTAAATTGGTCGAACGCACGCGGTCAAAACTCAGAATGCGCACCGGCGTCAAATCGGGCGCCACCTGGGCGCGCAGAATGGATCCCTCCAGCCCCACCAGGACGAGCTGCGCACCGTCGGTGGCCGCCCCGTAGAGATTCTTGCGCGTGATGGTGCCAACGTCGGTCCAGGACGAGAGGTTGGAGCTCACCAGCACGGTGCCGCCGTTGCCAATCGCGTACCAACTGCCGTTGACGCGGGCGATGTCGTTCAACCATTTCGTGGTGCCGCTGTTGCGCTTGGTCCAGGCGGCGCCGTTGGAGCTGGTCAGGATCGTCCCGTTCTGCCCGACCGCGATCAACTGTCCGCCCAGGTGCCGCACACGATACAGCCAGTTGGTCGTGGCCGAGGCGACGAGATTCCAGTTTGTCCCGTTCGCGCTGGTCAGGATTACGCCTTCGTCGCCGGTCGCGACCCATCCCCGAGGCCACGTCGCAACGCTGCTGATCGTCTCGGTGGTGGGTGATGTCTGCACGGTCCAATTCGTGCCATCGGGGCTGGTAAGGATGGTGCCGCCGCCACCCGTGACCACGCTGAGGTTGGTGGACACGCACACGCCCTGCAGATCGTTGGTGGTGGGCACGGAAACCACCGACCAGACCACGCCGAACGTACTGCCCGGAACGCTGACGGCAACGGGCAGGCCCAATTGATTCGTGACGACCGAAGGGACGTTGGTGCTGACGTTGGGACTGACGATCAGCGTTCCCTGATTGCCCACCGCCACGAGCAAATCCGGGCTGCCCCCCACGCCGAGCAGAACCGCATTCGTCACCGAGGGTGGCACCACCTCGAGTTTCCATTCACCGCCGTTCGCGCTGGTCATGACCGTCGCGCGATCCCCGACGGCCACGTACAAATTGGTGGGATTCGTGACGTCCCAGAGCCAGCTGCGCGACGACCCTTCGAGCGGCAGCCAGAAGTATGGGCTGGCATTGGTCTTGAAGCCTTCCTCCATCAGCCCGGTTCGGCCCGCGATCAGGAAATAGTTCTGGCGCGCAACGTTTCCGTAGTAGGTCCACGGCGTCGGGCCGGCGGCTTTGGCCAGTTCGTCGGACCAAGCCGCCCCGGACTCTTGCAGGCGCACTTCATAGTCGCCGACCGCGAGGCGCGCCGCATCACTACCGGCCACGTTGAACAAGTCATTGGCCGCTCCGGTGGCTTCCACCTGCCAGGTCACGCCGCCGTTCGTGCTGAAGCGGCACTGCCCGGACTCCGCCACCGCGGTGTAGCGTCCGAGGGAATAGCCCACCCGATTAAACGCGATCGTGGTTCCGCTGTTGCGAGACACCCAATTCGTGCCGTTCTGGCTGGCAATGATGCGACCGTTCTCGCCCACGGCGACAAAGCCCGCGGCCCCGTGGGTGACCCCGCGCAGCCATTCGGTCGTCCCACTGTTCTGCCGTTTCCAATGAATCCCGTTCGTGCTCGTGTAAACTGCGCCGTTATCACCCACGCTCACCACCAGGGACGGCGAAGCGGCCACGGCTTCCAACCAATCGGTGGTGGGCGCCGCCAGCACGCCCGGGAGAAAGTCGTCCGCCCCATCCGCATACAAGACGCGCCCCGCTTCGCCGGTCACAATCACCCGTCCGCCAAAGAACGTCACCGCACGAAGATCATTCGTCGTGCCGCTCGCTCGCGGCACCCAAAATTTCAAGTCGTAGCTCGAATAAATCTGACCTCGCTCCGCCACTTGGACCGCCATGCCCAGCAGCGACGAAAAGGCAACGTCGACGATGTTCCCCCCATGCGGCTTCGGGTTGGACCAACGCCATGGCAACGAGCCCGCCGTGCCGACCCCGACACTCACCGCCAGACAAAGCAAAGCCAGCCAGACCAGCCCCCAGCCAGTCCGCTCTCGGCCCCGCGTTGTCGATTCAACCCGCATGTTCAGTATTCAGTGCTCAGTGCCCAGTGCTCAGTGTTCAGGGCCCAGTGTTCAGTGCTCAGTGCTCAGTGCCCAGTGCTCAGGGCTCAGTGTTCAGGGCCCAGTGTTCAGTGAACGCCAACAAAACCCGTCCTGCCGCCTTCCGCCCGCCGCCCGCCGCCCGCCG
>JBGARF010000016.1:0-217732 GCA_044230345.1 Limisphaerales bacterium | reverse complement strand
CGACGAAAGCGCCCTGCGCGAGAGCGAGGAACGCATGCGCGCGATTCTCGAAACCGCCGTCGAGGGCATTGTCACCATTGACGAACGCGGCATGGTCCAGCAGCTGAATCCCGCGGCGGAACGAATGTTCGGCTATAGCGCCGCCGAGGTCATCGGGCAAAACGTCAGCATGCTGATGCCCTCACCCCACCGCGCCCAGCACGACCAATACATCGCCAACTACCGTCAAACCGGCGTGGCCCGCATCATCGGCATCGGCCGGGAAACGATCGGCCAGCGCAAGGACGGTTCCGTCTTTCCCATCGATCTCTCGATCAGCGAGGTCAAGCTGGCCTCCCGCCGCCTGTTCACGGGTTTCATCCGCGACATCTCCGAACGCAAACAGGCGGAGGCGCGCCTGGCGGAGATGGCCCAGAGTCTGGCCGAAAAGAACAAGGAGCTGGAGACGGTGGTCTACGTGGCCTCGCACGATCTGCGCTCCCCGCTGGTCAATATCCAGGGCTTCAGCCGGGAGCTGTCCCACGCCTGTCACCGGGTGATGCAGCTGATCGATCGCAGTCCGGAAGCAACCGTGGACAAAACCCGGCTTGAGGAGATCCTGCGTTTGGAGGTGCCCGAGGCGTTGGAGTACATCCAAACCGGCGTGGCCAAAATGGACGCCTTGTTGTCGGGCTTCCTGCGCTACTCCCGCCTGGGCCGCGCCGCTCTCCGCATCGAGCCGCTGGACATGGATCACCTGATCGCGAGTGTCCGCAAGTCGATGGAATTTCAGCTGAAGGAAGTCGACGCCGACGTACGCATCGAACCCCTGCCCCCATGCCAGGGCGATGCCATCCAGGTCAATCAGGTCTTTAGCAATCTGATCGACAACGCCATCAAATACCGGGCCGCCCACCGGCCCCTTCGGCTCCATCTCCGCGGATGGCGCGATCACGACCAGTCCATCTATGCCGTCGCGGACAATGGCATCGGCATCCCTCAGGAACATCAGGGCAAGGTGTTCGAGATCTTTCACCGGTTGAATCCATCCGCCGGCCCGGGCGACGGCCTGGGCCTGACCATCGCCCAGCGCGTGCTCGAACGTCAGCGCGGCCGAATCTGGCTCGAATCGATCGCCGGCGAAGGCACCACCTTCTTCGTCGCCCTGCCCGCCACCCCGGACCAGTCTGAACCTGCCCCGCCATGTCCAAACAAGTTGTCATCCTGATCGCCGACGATGATCCCGGCCACTCGCGCCTCGTCGAGAAGCACCTGCGCCGGGCCGGCCTGAACAACACCATCCTGCACTTCGTGGACGGGCAGGCGGTCCTCGACTACATCTTCGGCGCCGACGGCCCGCCAGCCATCGACACCAGCCTCAGTCATCTCCTGCTGCTGGATATCCGCATGCCAAAGGTGGACGGCGTGGAGGTCCTCCGCCGGGTAAAGGAGCACCCGAACTACCGCAAGATGCCGGTCTGCATGCTGACCACGACCGACGATCCGCGCGAAGTGGAACGTTGTCATGCGCTCGGCTGCAACAGCTACATCGTCAAACCGGTCGACTACGAAAAATTCGCGGACGCGATCAATCAGCTCGGCCTTTTCATCACGCTCGTCCAGATCCCCGATCTCGGCCGGGTCTCCCCAACGGGTGCGGGATGACGGGCAGCACCCAAATCCACGAAAACGCCCGGCTGCTGGTGGTCGACGATGATGAGGGGCTGGGTCGGCTGATCACCAAGACGCTTGAGCGTGAGAGCTACGCGGTGACCCGGGCCACGACCGGCGCGGCCGCCCTGCAGGCCATTGGTCAGTCCTCCCCGGATCTGCTCTTGCTCGACCTAAAGTTGGGCGACCTTGACGCCCGCGAGCTGGTCAGCCGCGTCAAGGCCCGTGGCCTGAGCATACCGTATATCATCATTACCGGGCAGGGCGACGAGCGCGTGGCGGTGGAGATGATGCGCGAAGGCGCGATGGACTACCTGGTCAAGGATGGGGATTTTCTCACCTTCCTGCCCGCGGTGATCCGGCGTTCGCTTGATCGGCTTGAGAAGGAGAAACGCCTCAACCGCGCGGAGCAGGCCTTGCGGCAGGAGTTCGCGTTCACCTCCGCCGTCCTCGACACCTGCGGCGCGCTGATCATCGTGCTCGACGCCCAAGGCCGCATCATCCGGTTCAATCGCGCTGCCGAGAAACTCACCGGGAAACGTTTCGAACAGATCCGCGGCCAATCCTTCTTCGAGCTCTTTCTGGAGCCGGACGATCTCAACCCCGTCCGCGACGTCTTCGCGCGGTTGTTGGCTGGCGAACCCTTTGTCGAGCACGTCCACAAAATCCGGGCCGCCGGCCAGGAGCGCCGCCTCATCACCTGGTCCAGCACCGGGCTTTCGTCCGGCGGCCCAAGCCGCTCCGACGGCGCCGTCGATCACGTGGTCACGACGGGAATCGACATCACGGAAAGTCGACGGCTGGAAAACGAGGTGCTGCAAGTGAGCGAGCGCGAGCGCCGCCGCATCGGGCAGGATTTGCACGACGGACTCGGTCAACACCTGACCGGGATCGAGTTCATGAGCGAGGTGCTGGCGCAACGCCTCACCAACGCTCGTTCGCGTGAGTTGCGGGATGCTGCCCAGCGCGCCTCCGAGGTCAACCGCCACGTCCGCGAAGCCATCGCTCAGACGCGATCGCTGGCGCGCGGCCTCGCTCCCATCGTGCTCGAGTCCGAAGGGCTGATCGCCGCCCTCGGCCAACTCGCCGCCAACACGGAACAAGTGTTCCAGGTGAAGTGCTCGTTCGAGGCCGACCACGCCGCCAACATCTCCGACCACGGCGTCGCCATCCACCTCTACCGCATCGCCCAGGAAGCCATCTCCAACGCCATCCGCCACGGCAAAACCAAACGCATCCACGTCAGGCTCCAGGGCGGCCCCGGCCGAACCATCCTCGCCATCAAGGACCATGGCGTGGGCCTGCCGCCGGACCCGCCCCGCCCCGGCCCCCGCGGCCTGGGCCTGCGCATCATGCAATATCGCGCCGGGATCATCGGTGGCTCACTCGCCATCCAGCGCGACCCCGAAGGCGGCACCAGCGTCATCTGCACGATCCACAACGCCTCCGTCCCCTCCGTCCCGATCGCACCCACGCCATGAGCGCCCCCAAAAAGAAAGCCGCCGCCAGCCGCAAAACCCGCCTGCTGATCGTCGACGATCACCCCATCATGCGCCAGGGCCTGACCGCCCTCGTCAACAACGAACCCGATCTCCACATCTGCGCCGAAGCCGAAACCGCCGCGCAGGCCATGGACCTCGTCCAATCCGAGGCCCCCGATCTCGTCCTGCTCGATCTCACTCTCCCCGACAAAAATGGCCTCGAGTTGATCAAGGATCTCCTCGCCCCCCACCCCAATCTCGCCATCCTCGTCGTCTCCATGCACGACGAAGCCATCTACGCCGAACGCGTCCTCAAGGCCGGCGGCCGCGGATATGTCATGAAACAGGAAGGCGGCAAACGCCTGATCGAAGCCATCCGCCGCGTCCTCGCCGGCCACATCGCCGTCTCCGAAAAAATGTCCGGCCGCATTCTCGAGCTTTTTTCCGGCCGACGCTCCCAGACCGCCGCCTCGCCCGTCCAAAGCCTCACCGACCGCGAGTTCGAAATCTTCCAGCTCATCGGCCAGGGCCGCAAAACCAGCGACATTGCCCGACACCTGCACCTCAGCGTCAAAACCGTCGAGGTCCACCGCCTCCACATCAAGGCCAAGCTCAACCTTCCCGACGCCACCAGCCTCATCCGCGAAGCCGTCCGCTGGGTCGACGGCCACGCCACTGGCGGAGGCTAGCCACACTTCGCCGTTTCGCAGTCCGCCCGCCGACGGCCTTCGGGAGCCCGCATATCCACGCGGCGTTTGTTGCGTCCGAACGCCCGTCCCCAACACCCGTCAGTACACGTCGATCTTCATCGGAACGTATTCGCCGCTCCAAAAAAGGAAAACCTGCAGAACCATCGCCCAGACACAAATAAACAGCAGAAGCAGCTTGAGGCGCGTTTCCACCGGCGCGGTAAAAACCAGCCAGCTCGTTCCACCGAAAGCGAGGAGGATTAGGGGAAACAGATCAAGCTCAGGCGGTTTTCCTGCCCAGCCGAGCACGAGCCCCAACGCGCTCAGGATCGTCGGCGACAGCACGCCCACGACCACGGCGACCCACCGGACTCTGGGCGTCAATTTCATCCCCGGAGCCCCGGAGACCGCGGACGCTTCAGCCCTTGATGTCGTAGCAGTAAATGAGGTCCTGATCGCGGAGGTAAAGGCGTCCGTTGCTGATCACCGGATGGGTCCAGATGCGACCCTGCGGATGCCGAATCTTGGACTGGGGGTCCAGTTTGAACCGGCTCTTTTCCGTCCAGGCTTTCGGTGTCGCTTCCACCAAGGCCACAGTCCCGCTGCCTTCTTCGAGGCAATAGAGCATGCCATCGGCATAGGCGACGGCGCCCTTGCCGAAGCCGCGGTGATTCCAAACTTCCGCCCCGGTCTTGAAGTCCTGACAGGTCCAGCCGGCGTCGGCATGGCCATAGAGATGATCGCCCACGAGGATCACGCCGCCGTGATGGTTTTTCATCACCTTGTTGGTGTAGACACCGGTCACGGCGTTGTCGGGGCCAACCTTGATCTGCATGCAGCCCACGCCGTAGCCGGACGTCACGTAGATGAAACCATCGCGGTGAATCGGAGTTGGAATGACCGCCGTACGCCCGGGCCAGTCCGCCCGCCAGAGGAGCTTGCCGTCCTTCGCCGCCACGCCCGCGACACTCTTCATCGTGAGCTGGACCAACTGCCGTGCGCCGTTGAGATCCACCGGTATGATGGACGAATACTGCGCGCCGTCGGTGAATTCGGCGGACTGCCACTTGAGCTCGCCGGATTTTTTGTCGAAGGCCGCGATCGCACCCTTGGCGCCGCCGGGGGTGCAGACGACGAGATCCCCTTCCACCAGGGGGGACTCGGTGTAACCCCAGCCGGGAACCTTGCCGCCGAGGTCGGACATTTTCTTGGTCCAAACAACTTTGCCGGCGGACTTGGTTGCGCAGACCAGCGTGCCGTTGCCGCTCAAGGCGTAGACGTGATCGCCGTCCACCGTGGGCGTGCCGCGCGGGCCGTTGCCCCAGCCGTTCTCGAGGATGCCGCTGAGGGACGTGGTCCAGACCTCCTTGCCGTCCGCCGCATTGAGCGCCAGCAGGATTTCCGAATTGTCGCGCGTGCCGAGCGTATACACGCGGCCGTCGCTGACGGCGAAGCCGGCATAGCCTGAGCCCGCGTTCTCGAACATCCAGACCCGCTTCGGCCCTTCGGCCGGCCACGATTTCAGCAGGCCGGTCTCCTTGGAAACATCGGAACGATCCGGCCCGCGCCATTGCGGCCAGTCGTAATTGCCCGCCGCTCCGGCCGCCGACGCTGTCAGGATGCACGCCAGGCCCAATCCCACGCTGCCCGCTTTCAGATTCAGGTTCATAGAGTTCAATTGAAATGGTTTTCGCCGTTAACGGGGTCTCAGACGATCCCCATGTCCCTCAGATTTAACCTAAAAAGCGCCACGAAGACCAACCGGTGCGACTCGAAACTGTTGAATCGGAGCGCGGCTCCCGCCATCTCGGGATTCGCAGACGGAGCGCGGACTTCGAAGTCCGCAGCGGGTCGAATCGGCCGCCAGCGGCGAAACCTTCAAGCCGCGTCGCCCTCGCGGAAAACCTCAGATAAACAGATGAACGCGAATTAGGGCGGGGCTTTTGTCGAACGTGCGTGTCCAAGGGGTTATCTATAGGTTGTCGCAAATTCCAGTCCTCGATTGATCGTCTGAAATCTGCGTCCATCGGCGTGAATCTGCGGCTCAATCGTGTGTCCCGATGCGCTACGTGCGTTTTGGAAAAATTCGCCGCCTTTGACGTCGCGACCGCGTTCTGCATAATCCCGGCATCGCATGGACCTAACCGACTTGGCCTGGCCGGCCGTGGCCGCACTCTCGCGGGACACACCCATTGTCTTTCCCATCGCCGCGCTCGAACAACATGGGCATCACCTGCCGGTCTTCACTGACAGCTTGTTGCTGGGCGAAATTCTGCGGCGTGCCCGCGGGCCGCTGGCGGAGCGGGTCCTGTTCGCGCCGCTCCAATGGCTCGGAAACTCGGACCATCATCTGGATTTTGCCGGCACGCTGTCGGCCGCGCCCCGCACCTACCTTGACCTGCTGAACGGGCTCGCCGAAAATTTCCTCCAACATGGCTTTCGCCGTCTGGTGTTCGTGAACGGGCACGGCGGCAACGACGTTCCCGGACGCCAGGCCGTGTTCGAACTGCGCCAGCGCCACCGGGAACGCAACGACGTGCTGTTTCTCACCGCCACCTACTGGAGTCTCGGCGCCCGTCCGTGGGAAAACTGTCCAGCCGGAGCGTTGCACCAGCGCGAAATGGGCCACGCCTGTGAGTGGGAGACTTCGATGATCCTCCGGCTCGCGCCGCATCTGGTGGGCGACTACAAGTCCGCCAGCCCCGTCGAGCCCGGCACGCCGTTCACTCCAGCCACCCGCGGCTGGGTCACCCGCGAGCGGACCGGTCCAGGACACATCGGCTGGCCGCACCTCGCGTCAGCCGAAAAAGGCGAACACTTGTTCAACGTCTTTGCGGCGGACGTCGTCGCGCTGCTCGAACGCGTCATCCGCTGGGACGGCCGCTCCTGGAACGGATGATGTTCCCGACCAAACCCGGCATGGACCATTGAAGCTTCCCCTGCTCTCGCGATTCCCTGCATGAACGCGTCCCGTGCCGGATCCTGGAAGTGGATCGTCTGCGGCTTGCTGTTGCTGGCCTCGGCCATCAACTACATGGATCGCCAGACGCTGGCCAATGCGGCGGTCCGCATCACCCGCGAGTTCGGCCTGAACCAGGCCCAATACGGCAATGTGGAAGCGGTCTTCGGCTATGCCTTCGCCGCGGGCTCGCTGGTGTTCGGGTGGATGGCGGATCGCTACTCCGTGCGCGGGCTCTATGCCGCCGTGCTGGCGCTGTGGTCCATCGCCGGCTTCGTCACCGGCTTCGTTCACAACTACGATCAGCTCCTGATCTGCCGTTGTCTGCTCGGTTTCTTCGAGGCTGGCCACTGGCCCTGCGCCATCCGCACCACCCGCCTGCTGCTGGACGAACGCCAACGATCCATGGGCAACGGCCTGCTGCAAAGTGGCGCCTCGCTCGGCGCCATCATCACGCCGCTGATCATGCGGGTGCTCATGACCGACGACGTAGGCACCTGGCGCATCCCGTTCCTGACGGTCGGCGCAGCCGGCCTGCTCTGGATCGGCCCCTGGCTCTACTGCCTGCGCGGCCTTGATCTGCGCCCGCCCAGCCAAACAACGCCGCCCGCCGGCCGCGCTTCCGCCGACGCGAGTTTTCTCTCCCTGATTTTCAGCCGGCGAATGTGGATCGTGTTTGTGGTCATCGCCTGCATCAACACCACGTGGCAGATCCTCCGCGCCTGGATGCCGAAGTTTTTGCAGGAAGGCCGCGGATACAGTGAGGCGCACGCCTTGTATTTCAATTCGGTCTGGTTTGCCGCCACGGACGTCGGCTGCCTCGCCGCCGGCGCGCTGGCCGTCTGGCTGGCGAAACGCAGCGGTGCCGTCCACGGCGCGCGCCTGGCGGTGTTTGCCGGTTGTGCCGCGCTCTGCGCGCTGTGCGGCTTGGTGCCGTGGCTCGGCCCCGGCGGCTGGCTGCTCTTCACCCTCGCCCTCGCTGGTGCTGGAGCCCTGGGTGTGTTCCCGTTGTATCACGCGTTTACCCAGGACATCTCGGCCGCGCATCAGGGCAAGATCACCGGTGTCGCCGGGGTCGCCGCGTGGCTCATCCCGGCCCAGATCCAAAAGCTCTTCGGCCTGCTGGCCGATCGAACCGGATCGTTTGATCTCGGCCTCGCGCTGGCCGGTTTCCTTCCCCTGATCGCCCTGGTTCCCCTCGCACTTTTTTGGAAAAAATCTCCAAGTTCGGCGGAGAACGAACGTCCATGAACCGATGAATTCCACCGCCTCCCTCCGGCACCTGACCCGCCGCTCGTTTCTCACGACCACCGCAACCGCCGTCACCACCGCCGCCGCCGCCACAACGCTGCCGCTGTTTTCGCTCCGCGCCGCGGGCCGTTCCGGCCCCGCCCGCAAGCGCATCGCGCTCATCGGCACCGAGGTTCGCACCCATTCCCACGCCCAACATTTCATCGACCGCCTTCTCCTCGGCTACTCATGGCAAGGCGGTTGGCACCGGCCGGAGGTCGATCTGGTGTCGCTGTATATCGACCAGTTCCCCGAGGGCGACCTGGCCCGCAATACCGCGAAACGGTTCAACGTCCCAATTCATTCCACCATCGCGGATGCCCTCACCCTCGGCACCTCGAAGCTCGCCGTCGACGGCGTGGTCATCATCGCTGAACACGGCAAATACGAGAAAAACGAGAAGGGCCAGACCCGCTATCCGCGCTACAAGTTTTTCAAGGAGGTCGTGCAGGTATTCGAGGCCAGCGGACGGAGCGTGCCCGTGTTCAACGACAAACACCTGTCCACGGACTGGAAGGAATGCGTGGAGATGGTGGATGACTCACGCCGGTTGAAATTCCCGTTCCACGCCGGCTCGTCCCTTCCGGTCACGCGCCGAATGCCGGCGATCGACCTCCCCACCGGCACGCCGCTGGTCGAAAGTGTGTGTGTCGGCTACGGCGGCTTGGACAGCTATGATTTTCACGGCTACGAGACCGCCCAGTGCATGTCCGAACGGCGCAAGGGCGGCGAAGTGGGCCTTCAGCGCGTGCTCGCCCTGCGCGGAGCCCGGATGTGGGAACATGCCGCCCAGCGCGAATCCACCCGGCGACTGGTCGCCGCCGCCCTGAGCCGCAGTCACAACCTGCCGGTCAAGAATGGCTATCCCACCGACGCCGTGACCTTTGACTGGGCGCGCGCCACATTCCCGGAGGGCTGGGCCACCTTCATCGAACATCGCGACGGCTTTCGCACCACGCTCTTCATGCTGGGGATCCACGACTTCAACTACGCCGGCCTCAACGGGCGCAGCGACGAGATCACCTCGTGTCAGATGTATCTGCCGATGCCCACCCACGGCTCCACGACGGCGGATTTCTTCAACCCGCTCGTGCATCACATCGAACGAATGATCGTGACCAACCGTTCCCCCTACCCGGTCGAACGAACGCTGTTGACCTCGGGCATGACGCTCGCGGGCGTGGAATCGCTGCATCGCAATGCCGCCGTGGAAACGCCCGAGATGGCCGTGCGCTACGCCGCCCCAAAAGACTCGTTCTTCTGGAACGACTGAGGCGTTACCGGCCGTCTTCCAACCGTCGCAATGCCTCCAAAAATTTTGCCTGCGCCGTCTCCCAACGGTTCTCCTGTTTGAACCCGGCCAGGTCCATTTGCTCCAGGTAATTTTCCCCGCGGCGCATCGCGAGAATCTCGCGTTCCGCCACGGCCTGGAACTGGTCGAGATCAAACGCCGGCGCATACCGGACAAATTCACCAAACAGCGGCCGATAGTTAGGCACGTCGTAGGCCACCACCGGGGTCTCGGCGATGATGCTTTCGCCAATCACCCGCGGGCTGCCCTCGTGCTTGCTCGGCATCAAAAAGACGCGGCTCGCCTTGAATAGCCGGATCTTTTCCTCCTCGCTCACAAAGCCGGAGAACTCCACGTTCGGCCCCAAACCCAGCGCCGCGATCTGTGGAGCCAGCGCCTCCCGCACGTTGCCGATGAACATCGCGCGAAAGTTCGGCAGCCGGCCCGCCAACAGTTTCAAGGTGGCCAGCAGATCGTCGATGCCTTTCTGCCGATGCACCCGGCCAATCCACACCGCGTCATAGATCCGTTCCTGTCGTGGCACCGCCTCGGTTGGCCCCACCTCAAGACCATACGAAACCAGGGTCAATTCCTCTGCCTTCGCCCCCAACCGCCGCAAGCGGGGAAGCTGCAACGGATGCAGATGCAGCAGCTGCTTGCGCGGCAGCGCGCAAAAGCGGCGCAGCGACCATTCCTGGCTCGCCCAGTAGTGCAGCGACGCCAGACGCTTTGGATCCACATCCGGCCGGCCTCGGGTGACGATCTGCCCGAACGTCGGCGCCTCCATGTGCAACACCATCAGCTTGCGCCGCGACGGACAGCGCACGGCCGGGATCACGTCGAACCAGTAATCGCTCACCGCGTAGACATGATCGTCCGGTCCAATCCGTGACATTTGTGTCAGCGTCCGGCGATACCGCGCATACATGTCCCGAAACATTGCTATCTGGCCGCCCAACGCCCCTTGATCCACCTTCGGCATCTTCGCGTCATCGGTCAGGGTCACGGTGCCGGGCACCCGATGTTTCTCGATCACCTCCCGCAATGCCTGCCCCCCAAAAAAATTCAACGCATACCCCGCCTGGGCCGCACCCTCGGCCAGCTTCAGAAAATGGATGTCACCCCCCGCAATGCTGGTGGTGAACACGCCATTGGTGATGAAGTGGACCCTCATTTCTTCGGATCCTTTTTCTTCTTCAAATCCTGGTTCACCTGCAGGTCGGCGATCAGCCGTCGATCGCCGCGGCGCGTTCGATGCGTCCACACGCCCCAGGCCGTTCCGATCACGCTCCCGGGACAGGCGGCCAGATGCCACAACCAGGCCGGATCCCGGTCGCGGGCCAACCCGCGCACCGTGTGATACAGCGGGCCGAACCCACTCAGGCAGTATACCGCCGCCAGCCAGACCGGCATGGGCGGCTTTTCCCGCATCCAATTCACCGGCCGCTCCTCTTGCACCCGCAGAAAATGCACCACTGCCCGGCGGCGCTTTTGCACAAAGGCCCGCCAGGTTTGGATGTAGTAATGATGCACTCCCCGCCCCCGAATGCGCAGCCACTCGCGCTTCCCGGCCTTCATCAAATGCAGGGCCACGTGGGTGTCTTGAAATTGATCCGTCGCCTGGACGGATTCCAGATCAGCCCGGCGAAAAACAAAACCATTGGCCCCCAGCGGATAGCTGCAGGAGTTCCCCGGCAGCGTCCAGCGTTCAACCTCAGCGTCGCGCGCCACCAGCACCGGGTTGGCGGTCATCAACCAGCTCAGCGGATCGCTGATGTGCAGGCGCGCCGTCACGTACCGGCAAAAGCTGCTCATCTTGGGCGACGGCAGGTAGTAGCTCTCCACCCCGAGCGCCTGCGGATTGGCCTGCAACGCCTGAACCGCCAGCTCCAGATAGTCGGGATGGGTCAATTCGTTGTCGGCATCGACGAACACGATGTGATCGCCGGTGGCATGCTGAAGCGCCAGGCGCTTGCCTTCCTCCATGTTCTTGCCGTGGTCATCGACCACGATGGCCCCGTAACGCGCCGCAATCTCCCGCGTGGCATCGCGGCTAAAGGCGTCCGCGATGACAATCTCCAGCCGATCACGCGGGTAGGTTTGCGCGGCGATGGACGCGAGACAGTAATCGAGCAACGCCGCCGCGTTCAGCGTCGGGATGATGATGCTGACTTTGGGATGACTCGATCCGGCCATGTTTAACGCACGATTCGCATTTTGCCGGCCGGAGAGTCCGCGAGCCGGGCCGACCGGGCAAGACGGAACCTTTCCCTTTTCGATGTGCGATCTTTGCGAGCTCCGATGCCCAGGTATGAACGGCAGGATCGACCCGCACTCTCGCGACGTGGAGATTGGGTCAATTGAGTGGTCCGGCGCGTAACCGGTGCTGGCTCCTCCCGGAGGAAGCGGAAAAAGAGCAAGCGGCAGATGGCCAGGGCGCGGGAAAAGGCCCGCACGGAACAGGGAGCTCTCCAAGAACCTCCCCTTCCGCGGCCGGCGAGAAAAGGATTGCGGGCCTGCCGGGCTTCAGGACTCCTTCTCATTCTGCAGCGTAGGACCGCGGTCCGAGGTATTCCTTCGGAAATACTGGCGGCCGGCTGGAAAAAAATTCAAAGGAAGCCCGGGGACCGATGGGTCTTACCCTTGACTGAACCAAGACCGAAATATCGTGAACGTCGACGACGAGCCAGCCTTGGTGGATGCGAGCCGCCAGGGCGATGCCGGGGCCTTCGCGTCGCTGGTCTCACGACATCAACGCATGATTTACGCACTGACCTACCGCATGACGGATTCTGAGGCGGACGCCGCCGACCTGGCGCAGGATGCGTTTGTGCAGGCCTGGCGACGGCTGGACAATTTCCGCGGCGAGGCGCGGTTTTCATCCTGGCTCTATCGCATCGCCATGAACCTCTGCCTGAACTGGCGGGCGCGGGCCGCCCGCCAGGCACGGGCCCACCAGCAATGGGTGGAGACGGTGGATGCGAACGAACCTTCTTCAGGCGGCTCATCGGAGCGACGCACGGCCTGGGTGCAGCAGGCCTTGCTGCGCCTGCCGGCGAAACAACGGGCCGCGGTGATCCTAACGGTTTATGACGGCATGAAACACGCCGAAGCCGCGACGGTTCTGGGCTGCACCGAAGCCACCGTTTCCTGGCGGGTGTTCGCCGCGAAGGCCCGCTTGAAACGATGGATGAAAGCGATCGCAAACGAAGAAAGGAGCCGAGCATGACCAACGACGAATTGGATCAACAGCTGCGCCGCATTCCGGTCCCGCCGCGTGACCCGGAATACTGGCAGACCTTTCCCGAAACCGTCACCCGACGGATCGCTGCCGAGGCGAAAGCCTGGCATCGGCCACCGGCCCAATCCGTATCGGAACGCGCACGGCAACGCCGCGCCGGCGGGAGCTGGCGCGTGCTGGTTCCCGCCACGGCCGCCGCGCTCGTCATCCTCGCGGTCGTTTGGTTCAGCCGCCCCGGGCCACGACCAACGGATTCAACCGCGGCGGGGTCATCGGCCGGACGTTCGCCCAGCCGAGCGGGAAGCCCGGATCCGTGGTCCGCTGTCGACGCTGATCCAAGAGCCACCTTGCTGAAGGTCTACGAAGAAGTCGCGGAACTGTTCCCGGGTCGCCTTCAAGCGATTGTCTTGGGGCAGGACGGCGCCCAGTTGCAACTGTCAGAGAAAGCTGATGTACCCACCTCGCCGCCCGTGTTTATACGACTGTGCAGCCCGGCCGCGCGCTGCACCACGGCGGTGTCGTTCAGCGGCCAGACTGTGCGCCTCGACGGCAGCGACTTTGAAGTTTTGACCAGCGGCGCCGACGAAGTGTTCCTGCTGGCCCGCGACCGGCTTTTGACTCCCGGACCGACTGTGACCGAGGCGAACCAGAACGAGGGCCCGGGCCCATGGCGTCTGGACGCCGGTTGGCTGTCCAGCGCGCGGGCTGTGCGAAGCCTTTAACCCACGAAATTCGTGCCGCGCACCAAACACAGACACGTTGGGCGGAACGAGGCGGGCGCGTCCTTGACCGCCACCATCGACCGCCACCACGGTGAATTCGCGGCTGGCCCGAAACGCCTGAAACGGGTGCCCCTCGCACGTGACCACTTTTCGTCGGGAAGGGGGACGCTCCGTCCGCGCCGGCTCAAGACGCATTGGCCGACGGCGCTGATGGCGCCTCTTCGCATCCTACTCATGTCCCTGACTGCGGCGGCGCTGCCCGCGGCCGAGCAAATCGCGGCGCGCTCGCCCGCACCCCCTGCCTCAGTGGAGTGGCTGACCGGAGCGCCTTCGGCCGTGTGGGCCGACGGGGCACGCGAGCTCGACGTGGTGGTGCGGAATCGGACTGGGCAGTCGTTGGCCCTCCCCGTTACGTTCCAACTGTTGCAGGCAAACAGCGCAACCGCCGCGGCCTGGTCATCGCCTGTCCCGTGGCGGACCGTCGCGCTGGCCCCAGACCAGGCATCACTGGAACGGGCCGTGGTCCAATTTCCAGCCGTGCGCGGGCCCGTGACTTTTCTGGTCCGTTTCACACACGGACGCGATGTGCTCGGCGTGGTGCCCGTGCGGGTTTACCCCGACCGCATTCTCCGAGATCTCACGAACCGCCTGGGCCCAGTGCTGGTCGAGGGCCTGCCGGCGGAGACGATGTCTGTATTGTCGGCGGCAGGATGGACTTTGGCTCCGGTCGGTCAACTTGTCCCGAGCGACCGCGGCCTGCACCTGGCCTTCCTTGGCCCCACCTGCCCGCCAGCCCGGGCCCGGGCACTGGCCCAAGCCGGGCTTGGAGTTATCTGGCTGCGACCGGGCTCGCAAGAGGTCCAGCGTGCGATGGATACGCAAGCCATGGCGCCGATCGAGCCGTCGTATCGGACCGTGCGGATCGGAAAAAGTGTGGTGGTCGTGGTGCAGTCGGGCACGCTCGCTGGATTGGTTCGTGACCCGGACGCGCAGCGAAGGCTGGCTCGGATGACCCAGCTGGCGCTGGGCTTGGAATGGGAGACGCTGGGACCGGCTTCAGCCGAAGCCGATCACGTCGAAGCCCCGGCCTGGAAAGAACGAAACTGAGATCAATTTATGAAACTCAAACTGACCTTGCAAAAGACAGCGCGCGAAATGAACACCGCGCGAACGCTCGCGCTCGCCGTGACGGCCGCTGCCGGACTGGCCGCCGGCCCATGGGCTTCGCCTCCGCTGCAGGCAGCCGACGCTGCGCTCCTCCCGACCACAACGGCCGGCCAACCCGCGGTGGCGCCCCTCACCGTGGCGATCTTCGATTTCGAGGCCCGGGAGGCACCCGACCTCGGACGGGATGTGTCCGCTTTGATCAACGCCACCCTGTCAGCCGAGGCGAACCTGATCACGGTGGAGCGGGCGGAACTGGCCAAGGTGTTAGGCGAGCAGGAGCTGGGTTTGTCCGGCACCGTCTCGACCGAGACCGCCGCCAAGGTGGGCCACCTGACCGGCGCGAAGGTGTTGGTAACCGGACGGCTGTTCAAGGTGGGAACCGAGACGGTGATGGTCGCAAAAATCATCAGCGTGGAAACAAGCCGCGTCTACGGGGAGATGGCCAAAGGGCGGGGTGAACCCACGGAAATGGCGGCTGATCTGGCGCGAAAAATCGCCAAAACAGTCGCTGAAAAAGGAGAAACCCTGGTGGCAAGAGTTGCGAGCCGGGAGGAGCGGATCAAGGGATTGCGTGAAAAGCTCGGAGACCGAAAACGTCCCAGCGTCTTTGTCCACCTGCCCGAACGTCACTATGGCGCGCCCGTCAACGATCCCGCCGCCGAGACTGAGTTCATGAAAATCCTGCAGGAGACCGGATTCACCGTGGCGCCAAGCGAGGCGAAAGCGGATGTGGTCATCTCAGGGGAAGCGTTCAGCGCCGCGGCGGGACGGAAGGCCAACCTGATCATCGCGCGCGCACGTATTGAGATCAAAGCCGTGCAGTCCAGCTCCGGCCGGGTGCTTTCAGTCGATCGGGAAACGGGCGTCGCAGTGGATTTGGCGGAGCAGACCGCGGGCAAGACCGCCCTGCAGAGCACCGCTGAAACCCTCGCGCTACGCGCACTGCCCAAGCTCGTCGACGCACCGTAGCCCCCACGCCATTCGATTCGTTCCGTGGCTAACGCGACGCGGAGATCCGGAAACCTACTAATCGAACCGGGCTGGCGCGTAACCCTCTCCGCCGCTCTGCGGGGGAGAGGGCAGGTTCCGAACTCGCCCGCGCGAGGTCGGAACCGGGTGAGGTGGAGCAGTCCGCCGGTTCATGTCGTTCATTTCCGGTAAGCCGGTCTGAAAGGAACAGGTGGCTTCCCATCAACCTTCCGCAGGCGCCTTCTCCGCCGTGCTTCGGGGGAGAAATTGATCCTGGCAATTCGAAGCCGCTCGAATGGTCCTCCGCGCGCCAGCGTCAGTCCCAGGCGTATGATCCCGCTGAGCCAACCTCGTCACGCCCGCCTTACTCTCGTTTCATGCCTGCTCGCCACCGCTCTGTTCGGCGCGAGCGCCGCCTCCGCCGCCGACGATTCGATCGGGGTCGGCGCCAAGCCAAAAGCCGGCGCCGACGTGATCCTCGACGGCAGCCGCGCCACGCTCGACGCCAAGTGGACCTACTGGGAAGGGCCGGGCTTCAAATCGTCTCTGCCCATCAAATGGAAGATTGTGGATGACCCGGTCGATGGCGGCACCTGTCTGATGACCGACGACCCTGCGGCTGCGGGCGGCCGCTACGGCGCTGCTGACATCGTCACGAAGCAGGCCTATCGGGATTTTCGTCTGCACCTCGAGTTTCTGATCACAAAGCCCGGCGGCAACAGCGGCGTGTATCTGCAGAATCGCTACGAAATCCAGGTCTTGGATGGCGACAAAACCAGCCACGGCATGGGCGCGGTCATCAACGAAACCCCGTCGCCGTATCACGCTTATCATGGAGTCGGGAAGTGGAACGCCTTCGACATCGTCTTTCGAGCCGCGCGTTTCCAGGACGGCAAGCTGACCGAGAAGCCACTCGTCTCCATGTATTTCAACGGAAAGAAGGTGCACGACAACGTGAAGATTAATCAGGTTTGGGGTGGACCCAACTCCGGGGTCGACGGCGGGAACAACGGCGGCAAGGGCATCACGGATTCGCCGCAGGGCTTGAAATTGCAATGCGAAGGACACGATGTCCGCTATCGCAACGGCTGGATTCAGGAGCTGAACTTGACTCAGGCCGACACCCGCTTCTAGGAGCTCCCGCCAACTTCGTCGTTGCCCGGCTCCGCCGCGCCCGGTTTAATTCGCCGCAGCAAACCACTGACTCTATGGAGATACGTAAGAACATTACGGGCGAGTGCCACGAATTGATGGTGGCGGGGCGCATTGACGGGGCGGGCGCGAACCAGCTCGAAGAAGTGGTGCTCAACACCATTCGGGAAGGGGCGAATCCGATTTATGTCAACCTGGCGGAAGTCACCTTTCTCTGTTCCGCCGGGCTGCGCGTGCTGATGCAGTACTGGCGCCAGATGAAAAACAGCCAGCGTACGCTGTTGATCACCCGCCCGTCGCCCGAGGTTGACGCCGTGATCGAGACGACCGGCCTGAAGCATCTGGTGGTCGAACCGATTTGATCGTCTGCCCGGATCTGACCTCATCGCTTTTGCCGGCGATGCACCTCACGCTTCTCAATACCGCGGAGGACCAGCAACGACTCCTGCCTGCGCTCGAGCAATTCGCCCGTCAATGCGAGCTGCCAGCCAAGGTTCTGCAGGCGGTCGATCTAGCCCTCGAAGAACATGTCTCCAATCTAATCGATCACGCCTACGGACCGACCGGCGAACCGGGCCAGCACCAAATCCACCTCCGTTTCTCCATCGAACCCAACTGGCTTTGGATAGAAGTTGAAGACGATGGCGCGGCTTTTGATCCCACAACACAACCAGCGGTGAACACGTCGTTGCCGCCCGATGAAAAGCCGATCGGCGGGCTTGGGGTCCACCTCATCCGCAGCGTGATGGATTCGCTGGAATACCGGAGCGAAGGTCGCCGAAACATTCTCCGGCTCGGCAAACGACTTAGTCGGAACGATTCAGTTGGCCAGCAGCCGTTGGTTTGATCTTCCTCGTCCTGGGGACAGGCCCTAACGAAAAACCAGGTCCAGCAGCGAAAAGTCGTCTTCAAGTCCGCTCGCTCCTCCCGCCCGCAACGCCTGCTGCAGGCGTTCGTTGGGCCGCAGGCCCAGCACCTCCGGATCGGAAAAGCTGGCGGCAAACTCCGCCCATGTGCCGGTTTTCCCGTCGGCACGCGCAATCTCATACACGCCGTCGCTCACCACGAGCAACCGCGCGCCCGGCGGAACGGGCTGCGTCCCCTGGGAGTAGACGGCCTCGTCCAGACAACCAATGGCCGGGGCCGGCCGGCGCAGTTCGCTGCGGCGGGCGCCTGACTCACAGCACAGGAGCGCTGGCGGGTGTCCGGCGCTGGAGTAATCCAGCTCGCGTGCCCCCTTGCGATAGACGCCGTACCAAATCGTGAAATAGAGCTGGTTCTGCTGTTCCATCGGGAACGCCTTGTTCAACCCGGCGAGCACCGCCGCCGGCTGTCGAAAGTCGATCCCCGGCAGCGTCTGCGCCCGTAGCGTGTTCAACACCGACACCGACAACAACGCCGCTCCCACGCCGTGCCCGCAAACGTCGAGCAGGTAAACCGCGAAATGATTTCCGTCGAGCCAATGGTAGCCAAAGGCGTCGCCGCCGAGCTGGGCGCCCGGTTGAAAACACCATTGCGCCTCGATCTCGCCGGTCAACGGAGCCGGCAGGATGGACCGGACGTAAGTGGCGGCTTCCGCGAGATTGGCCTCGAGGGCCTGTTCGCTTTGGCGCAAGGCCTCGAAGGCCGCACGCTCCCGATCCCGCAGGCGCTTCCGCTCCAGGCAAGCGCCGATCCGGGCCCACAGAAAAATCGGGTTGAACGGCTTGGACAAATAATCTTCCGCGCCGAGCTCGATGCAACGAGCGATATCCCCCTCGTGATCGAGCGCCGACAACATGATGACCGGAATGTCCCGCAGCGTGGCGTCGTGCTTCAGCCGCACCAGCACTTCAGTGCCCGTCATGCCCGGCATGAGCATGTCCAGCAGGATGAGATCAAACGGCTGGCGGCCAGCGAGCTGCAAGCCCTCGACCCCGCTGCCGGCAATGGTCACCACGTGTCCATGTCGCCGCAGGCGTCGCGCCACCATGTCCCGATTGCTCTCGTCGTCGTCCACCAGCAGGATCGCCCCGGACGGATGCTTCCCATCCGGCGAAGCGGACATCGGCTCGCGGTGTTCCTGATCCGAAGTTGGGCGAGCGATTTCGGAGCGAGATTCCAAGCTCTGCCCTGCCCCGGCGTGGATAGCTTGAGCCGGCGCCGCCGGCGAAAGCAGATGGCGTTCAGCCAGCGAAAGCCAGTGGACGGCGGCCGCTCGGATCTTGCGCAGGTCTGGAATCGCCACTTCGAAGCTGTGTTCCCGCGCGAGGTCCTGCAGCAATTCCGTATAGCCGACGATCTGATTCACCGGCGTGCGGAGCTCATGCTGAATCTGGGTTTGATCCCCGGCCCGGCCAAAGTTGGCTTCACTGAAGTATTCTCCGATCAACGCCTGCAAACGTTGGCCTCCGGCATGCACCCGCCGCACATCGGCGGCCATCACCGCCGGCAGGCTTTCGTCCTCCAGCAGCATCTCGCTGTAGCCCAGGATGTGGTTGATCGGCGTGCGCAGCTCGTGCCGCACGCGGGACAACTCGGAGGGCACGGAGACCGGCCCGGAACCGGGCGCACCCGGCGAAGAAGGACGTTCGCTCATGGCCGGCCTCCCGATCGCCGGGACAGCACTCGCCGGACATCGGCCGCCAGCTGATCCCCCGACAGCCCGCTCTTGGCCACGATGCGCTCGACCTGCCCACTCAGCCGCCGCTGGTCATCGACGGTCAAATCCCGGGCCGTGACGATGATCACCGGAACCTGGGCGCACTCGGGACGCCGACGCAGCTCTTGCATAAACTCGAACCCGTCCATCTCTGGCATCATCAAATCGAGCAAAATGAGATCGGGCACGCCCGCCGCCAGTTGCTCGAGACCAACCCGGCCGTTCGCCGCCTCACGCATGGTCCAGCCTTCCTTCTGCAGAATCCGGCGCAGCATGCCCCGGGTGGATTCGTCGTCCTCAATCACCAACACCCGCGCCTCGCCTCCCTCTGGCCGGCGATGGCTTCTCAGAACCGAACTCAGACGCGACCAGTCGATCGGTTTGGTGAAATAATCCGCCGCCCCCAAGGCGAAACCCATGTTCTTGTCGTCAACAATGGTCATCATCACGACCGGAATGCCGGCCGTAACCGGGTCGGCCTTCAACGCGGTCAGCACCGCCCACCCGTCCAGACTGGGCATCATCACATCCAGCGTAATCACCGCCGGCTTGAGCCGCCGGGCCAATTCGAGGCCGGCCTTGCCATCGGACGCCACGGCAACCTGGAAGCCATCCTTGACCAGCGCCCGCTGCATCAGTTCAAGCGCCGCTGCGTCGTCGTCGATGACCAGGACCAAGGACTTTTGATTTTCGATGAGCGATGGGCGCTCGGCGTCCGGTTTCCCTGCCGCCGGGAGCCCGGGCGCCATCCGATCCTGAACCACGGCCGGCAGCGTCACGGTAAATGTCGAACCCTGCCCCGGCTCGCTGGCCACTCGGATGTCTCCGCCCATCATCTGACAAAACCTGCGGCTGATGGCGAGGCCCAGCCCCGTCCCGCCGTATTTGCGGGTCGTCGAGGCATCGGCCTGCTGAAACGCTTCGAACAATTTCGCCATCTGAGCCGGCGTCATCCCGATGCCCGTGTCGGCAATCGTAAACGCGATGAGGGTTCGGTCATCCCCCTTCGCTACGGCCGGATCCGAAGCCACGCCGTGACGGAGGACTGAAGACTGTGGACTGATGACTCGTTCGACGCTCAAGCGAATCACGCCGCGCTCGGTGAACTTGCTCGCGTTGCTCAACAGGTTGAAGAGCGTCTGCCGGACCTTGGTGACATCGGCGCGCATGGAGCCAAGCCCGGCCGGACAACTCAGCTCAAGGCGGTTGCCATTTTTGGCGACCAACGGTTGCACCGTGGCGGCGACTTCGGCGACGAGTTTGGGCACGTCGAACGTTTCGAGAAACAGAGTCATCTTGCCCGCTTCGACCTTGGAAAGGTCGAGGATGTCGTTGATCAAGCCGAGGAGATGTTTACCCGCGCCGTGAATTTTCTGCAGATCCGGGATGAGGCCGGGCTGGCCCAGGTCCTCGGCTTCTTCCTGGAGCATTTCGCTGTAGCCGATGATGGCGTTCATGGGCGTGCGCAACTCGTGGGACATGTTGGCGAGGAACTGGCTCTTGGACTGGCTGGCCGCGTCGGCCGCTTCCTTGGCAGCGGCGAGCTGCAGATTCTTGGCTTCGATCTCCAGCTTGGCCTGCTCCGCGTTGGCTCGGGCCGCTTCGGCGACGCGACGCGCGTGATGTTCCTCGGCGAAGAGGCGTTCGCGCAACTCAGCGGCCTCCCGCTTGCGGCGGACCACCAGGGCGCGCGCCACGAAGGCCCAGCCGATCGACGCCATCAAGATCAAGGCGCCCGGCACCAAGACAAATGGGTTCGCCGACCAGGGCCGCACCACACGCAAATTCGCCACCACGGGCTTCGAGTAATTCAACTCGCCATCGATGTACTGCACCGCCACCGAGTAGAGCCCGGCGCGATCCGGCCTCCAATCCATCTGCGGCTCGGTCTGCACCGTGAGCAGGTTCGTCGCTCCCTAAGGTTCAGCTTTGATTTCAACGCGATACTGCCGGCGCGCCGCCGCGGTCAGGGTGTCGCGAGCCTCAACGCGCAGAGTCGACCACCGTCCCTGCACCACCGACAATCCGGACGCCAATTCCTTGACGCTTTGATCGGATCGCAGCGTTACGGCGGGCGCTGCGGGAACGCTGTGCGCTCTTCGATAGCGCACCAGGCCGCCGTCGGTGCCCATCCACAAGGCGCCATCGGCGCCCTGCTGGATCGAATACGCCACCCGCCCGGGCAGGCCGTCGCGCGCGTCCAGCTTGGACCAGGCTTCACCGTCGAAACGGACCACGCCGGTATCCGTGCCCACCCACAACAACCCGTCGCGATCATAAAGCAGGCTCCAGACGCTGCCGGCCAGCACGCCACGTTGAACCACCAACTCCGGTGGCAAATGAGGCTGCGCGGCCCGGAAAAGCCCGCGCAACGTGCCAAACCAGGTCACCCCATTGCTCGCCGCCGCCACCGCCATCACGCGGTGCGGCAGGCCGTTCGTCGGCGTCCAGGCCGAGAGGACATGCTGGTTCCAACGATACGCCCCGGACGTGGTGCCGATCCACACGTCGTTGTTAGGCGCACGATGAAGGGAATAAACCTGGTCTGGCGACGGAACGGATTGCACCGTTTTGCCATCATAGACGCGCACGGCGTTTTCCGTTCCGAACCAGATGGATCCACCCGGCCCCCGGGCCATGGCGCCATACCGAAAATTGCTTAGGCCCAACGCAGGGTCGACCGGGCTGAATCGATGGCCATCGAGCCGCCAGAGGCCCGACAGCACCATGTTCTGCCAGCTGCCGCGCCCGTTGTTTCCGCCCGCGCCCACCCAAACGACGCCATCGTCACCCACCACGAGGCTGCCAATGATGATTGCACCCAAGCCTTGTTCGCGGCCGAAGCGCGTGATGCGTTCGCCATCATACCGACACAACGTATCGCCCGCTCCAGTAACCGCCCCGTTCACCGGACAGGTGAACCACACGGATCCATCCGGAGCGAGCACGACCCGTGTCACCACATTGCCCGGCAGGCCGTCCTTGGTCGACAACACCTGCAGCGCCTCTTCGTCGAAATGCGACAACCCGGCGGCCGTTCCCACCCACAACGAATTTCCGGGCGCTGGTGCCAACGCGCGGACGGAATCGTCCACCAAACCGTCTTGCTGGCGAAGCACGACCGGCGCTCCGCCCGGTTTCTGGCGGAGCAGAGGCCCACCGGCGCCGGTCCACAGGACGCCCTGGGCATCGCGATGGATGGCCCACCCGGCCGCACCGACCTGGGCATCCGCCAACTGCCGCGCGGCCGCGTCCCATCGGAGGACCCGCTCGCCCGCCGTGATCCAAATTTGGCCTTCGTCATCACGATAGAGCTTCAGCGCGCGATTCACTTCCAACCCCGGCGCAGCGGCCACCGGACGAACCTCCCGTCCGTCCCAGCGAAAAACCCCTTGCTGCCACGACGCAATCCACACTGCGCCGTTCGTCTCCGCGAGCAGGCTGTCCACCTCCCCAAACGAACGCCCGTCCGGTCGCATGACCTGCTGAAATCGATCTCCGTCGCGCCGGAAAAGACCGGCGCTGGTGCCGACCCACATCCGGCCGGCCGAGTCCCAGTCGACCGCGATGGCCACGTTGATTCCGTCGCGCCGTCCATGGCGCAGCGCCCAACGGTTTCCATCGAACCGAACGAGGCCGACCCGGGCGCAAGCCCAAAGTTCTCCGACGGGGCTCCGCGCAAAGCTGTAGACGCTCGAGTCGCGTTCCGAAGCCGGCAACTCCCAAGGAACGAATCCCCGGCCATCAAAGCGCGCTGCGCCATCTCCCGTCCCCACCCAGAGGGTGCCGTCCTTTTCCGGGAACAGACTCAGAATCTGATTGCTCGGCAGCCCATCGCTCACCCCAAACGAACGCCAGCGCCCTCGCTTCATCGGCGCCAGACGCAGGACGAGATTGGTCAATGGTTTCGCCGGGTCGAACTCGACGGCTTGACCGTCCAACAACGCCACCGGACCGCGCTGCGTCATGGCCAACAGCTCGTAACGGCCTGGAGGACGATTGCCGAGAAACTGAAACTCGCCGTTCTCGCGAACGGTCGTCATCGCGCCGGTGAAACGCGGCACCTCATCTGCCGCCGAACGCACTGCGGCCAGACCAATCTGCATCCCGACCAGCGGCGTGTTGTCGAGCGCGAGCAGGGAGCCGCCGATCACCGCCGTTCCTCGCAGTTCCAAATCCGCCTCCAGCCGCTGCCCAGCCACCAGGACCAGATCGGCGCGGACGCCAAACAAATCGCCCGCCCGGGCGAATCCACCCAAGGCCACCGCCGCCGGCGGTGAGTAAACCGCCAGACGAAATCGCCCGTCCGCATCGGCAATCCCAAAGCTGGACCAGGCCGGTGGCGGCACGGCGTCCGTCGGGCCGCGGTCATTGAAGAACTCCCGGGAGGTGATGCCGACGCCGGCACCCGAGATCGGATGGCCATCCGGATCCGCAGCACGACCTTCCACCAACGCCGGCGGCGTCGCCTCGGCCACCGTTGGCCACTCCGCGTCCACACCGTGAGCGTCGCCCACCAAACGCCCATCAAATCGGTTCGTGGTCGCATCCCGTCCCGGACGGGTCGCGTCGTCAAAGTTCCAAAGCCCGGCCAACCCCGCCTCCCGACCGCTCAACCGACGAAACAAATTGCCCTGGATCTCTGCTTCGCTCCGTTGCACCGACCAAAGGCGCACCTCATCCATCTGCCCGTCCCACGTCGACTCCGGCGCATTCCGGTAATTGTGCCGCCCGAGGAAATAGGAGACCCCTCCCACCGAGGACAAACTTCCCGTCATGGCATTGGTCACGACCAACGTGCCGTTCAAATAAATCCGCACGCCGCCCGGTCCGGTCACCACGGCCAGATGCGTCCAACGATTGGTCTGAAATCCACCGCTGACGTCCTCCCGGCGTCGCCCGCCCACCTCGTCCACCAAGAGAAACTTCACGCCGAGAGTGCCGTTCACCGTGTTGGCCACGGGCGAGACATACATCTCGCGCTGGCGATCCCCGAAATCGAAAACCCTTGCGGATAACGCGCCGAACTTTCGAATCTTCACCCAGGCTTCAACGGTTGCCTGATGAAAGTTGGTGAAGCCGGCCGGCGGCAACTCCACCCAGTCGCCGGTTCCATCAAGGTCCAACACGCGATTGGGCGCCACCGGCTGAGCGGCCAGACTCACGAGCAAAACCCAGAACCACATCGCGAAAATCGTTCCCCGGACCGTCCTCCGCCGGCCATGACGCCCAAAAGACTCGAGCCGGCACCACCCCTCAATCCTGCCCTCCGTTGCGTCCTTGCTTCCTTGCGCCTTGGCGTCAAATACGGACCGCTCGACGACCCTTGACCCTCGAGAGGGCGAAACACCGGGACGCAATCGCGCATTGGCGCAATGCAACCGCAGGAGACGCGGCGGCGGATCCGATCCGTGGCGGGATTTCAGCCTTTCCATCTTCACGCCGGCATCGCCTCCTTCTCCTCCCGAACCCGGGCCGGCAAGGTCACGGTAAACGTGGATCCCTTGCCCGACTCGCTCGCCACGGTGATGTCACCGCCCATCATCTGGCAAAAGCGTCGGGAGATCACCAAGCCGAGGCCGGTGCCGCCATACTTGCGGGTGGTCGAGGCATCAGCCTGGCTGAAAACCTGAAACAGCCGCGAGATCTGCTCGGTCGTCATCCCGATGCCCGTGTCGGCAATCTTGAAGACAATCCGGCCGGGGGATTCGGAAAGGGATGCGGCTGACGTTGGAGGCGCAACGCCATGGAGGGCCGGAGGCTGCGCGATGATGGCCCGTTCGACCCCCAGCCGAATCACGCCGCGCTCGGTGAACTTGCTCGCGTTGCTCAACAGATTGAACAGCGTCTGGCGCACCTTGGTCTGGTCGGCCTTCATCCGTCCGGTGTCGGGGGAACACTGGACTTCGAGCCGGTTGCCGTTGCGGGTCACCAGCGGCTGCACGGTGGCGGCGACTTCCGCCACCAGGTTTGCCACATCGAACTCCTCGAGGTAGAGGGTCATTTTGCCGGCCTCGATCTTCGAGAGATCGAGGATGTCGTTGACGAGGCCGAGTTGGTGTTTGGCCGCGGCGACGACTTTGTCGAGGTCAGGCTTCAGCTGCGCCACGCCCAGATCGTCGAGCTCTTCGCCGACCATCTCCGTGTAGCCGATGATGGCATTGAGCGGCGTGCGCAGTTCGTGGCTCATATTGGCCAGGAACTGGGATTTGGCCCGGCTGGCCTGGTCGGCGGCCAGGCGGGCCGATTCGGCCGCGGCGCTGGCGGCGGCCAGATTGCGGTTCTGAATTTCGATTTGGTCCTTGGCCAGCGCCAGATTCTGATGGGCCTGGGCGAAGTCGCGGGCGATGTGAATCGAAACGCAGGCCGCAAAGATCACGACGCCGAGGTTGGAAAGAAAACTCCAGAACGGATAGCCCAGGGTCGCCCGCAAAAAGTCGGGCGCAAACGATTCGCCCAGCCAGGCCAGCAGAGGCAGAAGCGGGAAGGCAAGAAACCCGCTGCCCACGATCCAGGCGCCACGTTTGCGCCGGACCACCGCCAGGAGCACCGCGCGAAATGTCTCCAGGCTGGCGCCGATCGACGCCAGACCCGCGAAGCTCAGCGCCAATATCGTCGGGAGCACCGGAGAGCCAAAATCCACGTCGCGCCGGGTGCTGCTGAAGAAGATCTCCAGTTCTTCGCGGCCCGCCTGCAGGCCCGCGACCCCCAACAGTCCGGCCCCGGCGAAGATCCAAAATATCCAGGGCACCCGCACGTAGAAAAATGAATAGACCAGCCAAAGTCCGAGCAGCGTGTTCACCGCGGCGAGGGATGAAACCGAGACAACGTAGCCGGCCCCAAAGCCCGACTGATCGATCTGCAGCCGGACAAACGTCATCCACACCGCCGAAACCACATAGAGCGTCAGGTAAAGGTGGCTGCGCACCTTCGGGAAATAGCCCCACAACAAAAGGTGAAACGCGCCGAAGGGAACCAGCAGCCCGCAAAACAAGTAGGCCATGGCGCGGCTGCGCTTTTCGTAGATCGGCTGCAGCGAATTCGGGATCGCCAGGACGGCCAGCGCCCGCGCCGCGCCATCGCGCACGCGCACGTCGTGATCCTCCAAGGCCCCCGTCAAAACGGAGAACACGCCCAGATTGGCCCATTGCAACTGTCCCAGGGCATCGACGGCCAGCACTCGGGCCTCGTCCGGACGCCCCGGACCGAGGGCGTTGACCAATGCGCTCACCAACGTTGCTTTCATGCCCGCAGTCCCCTCGGTCACCGCCAATTCCAGATCGCGACGTTCACCCTGGGCAATGGTCAGCGGGCCGCTGGCCCCCACCCGGCTGCCCGCCACAGCCCAGACCTGAACCTCCGGCAAACGCTCGCGCAAGACGACCTGGAACCGGCCCTTTTCGTCCACCCGCCCGCTGTGCGCCAGTTTTCCACCCGCCAGCACGAAGACCAACGGCCGCCCCAGTTCAATCCCGTCACCCGCCGGCCCGACCACCCCCGCAATCACCGACGCCGCCGGCAATCCGTTCACCCGCAGCCCGGAAACTTCGACCACTCGCGCCGTGCCCCGCAAACGCGCGTCCCGCCGCGCCACACTCCGGTCACGCGCCGCACCATCGTCAAAGTTCCAATGGCCAATCAGGCCAGGCTCAGTGCCCATCGGCTCCAGCGACAGGCCCGCCCGAATCTCCGCCGCGCTCCGCTCCAACGCCCAGATCCGAACGTCGTCAACCTGCCCCCGAAAATTCCCCGGCCTTCCCCGAAACGCGCCCGCGCGCCCAATGTAGTTGTCCCGAGTTCCTATCCCCCCCAACCCGCCTGCGTAAGGATCGCTCCCAACCAGCACGCCGTTGAAAAACAGCCTGACCCCGGACGGGCCGATGGCCACCGCCAGGTGCATCCATCGATTCATCTCCACCACATCCGGCACAATGATGCGATGCCGCGCGCCGGCGGAATCCGTGATCAAAAACTTGAGGTCAGGATTGCCCCCGTCGACCCCAAGGTAGAACTCGCGCTGCGGACCTCCGCAATCAATGAAACGGCCGTTCGGCTTCAACTTTTCCACCCGAACCCAAAGCTCCACCGTGGCTGTTCCCACGCCCGAAAAGAGCGCGTCCGGCAGTTCAAGGTGCCCGCCTTCACCGTCCAACTGCAGCACGCGCGAACTCGGCGCGGTTGCAGGCGCGGGCGCAGGCGCAGGCCCGCCCGATTGCGCCCAGCCATGAACACCGGCTAAGACGAGCAACAGCGCAAAAGCGACAGCGCGACGGCCAGCGATGGCGCGCAAGGCTCTCACGACCCGACGGACAGCAGCCGTTCTATTTTTTCCAGCAACCGCGGCAGCTCCACCGGCTTGGTGTCGTAGTCGTCGCACCCCGCCGCCCGAGCCTTCTCTTCATCCCCCTGCATCGCGTGCGCGGTCAGCGCAATAATCGGGATCCGCCGCGTGCGCTCATCGGCCTTGATCTGCCGCGTCGCCTCCCAGCCATCCAGCACCGGCAGGCTCATGTCCATCAGGATCAACGCCGGCGACTCGGCCACGGCCAACTCCACGGCCTGCTGGCCGTCCAACGCCATCGACACCGCATAGCCCCGACGCTCCAAACGTCGCGAAAGCATGTCGCGATTCATCTCGTTGTCCTCGACCAAAAGAATTCTTGTCATGGAATGGTCACGCTCTGGGTTGAACGCCGTTCCCGGCGCCGGGCGTGACTCTAGCCGGGCCCGGAGCTTTGGCGAGCCTCACTTCACCGACAATGGAATGCTGCCCGGGGCGGAATTGACCACGCGCCCGTCCAACCCGGTGTGACGTGCAATGATCGTGATGCGTTCGCGCCGCGGAATCTTGTCGCCCCAGGCCAACGCAAACCGATAGCCCGTGCCAATCGAAGTCAGCTGCGCAAATGGCCTTAACACCCCGGCGTCATAGCTCCAGACCTGCAGCGGAGTCGCCCCCGCCAACGCTTCCGGACGAACCACCCCGTCATACATCAGAAACTCCAGCCGGCCGGCGGACACAGGCGTGCCCACAGCTGACCCGCGGACGCTCGCATATACGCGGGCGCCAAAACCGTCGACTCCCGGCCGGCCATCAAGATCCAGGGCCAGCGAAGTCAAAATCAGATCCAATCGCTCCACCGGACGGGCCACCGATCCCGCCCCCACCGGTCGCGAGGCGCACCCCGTCAGGCCGACGAGGCCGAGCAGGAAAAAGACTGCAGCGAAGACACGCGTCGACTTCCACCGGGGAAGTTCACCTGCTCCCCGCAAGGTTTCGTCATTGCAAACGCAGTTCTGTCGCCCCGCGCGGCCGCTGATGTCCACCCTCTCCTGGGCGAGAGGGCCGGGGTGAGGGCGAATTGCGGGCACCTCTTCCCGTTCCGACGTCGCGGCGGAATACTCCAAAGGCATTGCGGCTAATCCTTCAGCTTCCCATTGCCCGGTCCCGCTTCCGTGGGCGGCGGAAAGATCGGATCCAGCAATTGCTTCTGCACTGCATCCCGCTGGATCTCGTCGCGGATTCTCGAATTCCGCAACTGCTCGTCCGTCATCGTCCGGAAATCTGTCTCGCGCGGCTCCACATCCGTCTTCGCGAGGATCTGCGGCGTCAGCAGAATCAGAAGTTCCCGCCGTTCCTGCCGGTTCCGATTGCTGCGGAAAAGATAGCCGAGCACGGGAATGTCGCCCAAAAACGGCACTTTCCGCACGCGCTTGTCGTCCGTGGTCCCAATCAACCCGCCGATCAGGATCGACTGTCCGCTCTGCACGCTCACGGTCGTGCTGGCCACGCGCTGGTTGATGATCGGCACTTCGGCGTTCTCGTTCACCTGCACGGTCGAGCTGCTGATCGTGCTGTTGGTGGTGCCGACCTCAAGCTTGACGAAGCCGTCCGGCGAAATGCGCGGCGTCACCCGAAGATTAACGCCCACGCTCTCATACTTGAACGAGTTGATCGTGTCGCCGCGCTCGGTCACGCGGCTGTCGGTGATGAGCGGGACCTGTTGTCCGACGTTGATCACCGCGGCCTTGTTGTCGGCGGTGACGATCTGCGGCCGGCTCAGGACTTCCAGGCGGCCCTTTTCCTCGAGCGCGCGGAACAAGAAATTGTAGTCGCCGCCGGTGACGGCGGACGAGAATCCCGACGCGATCCATTTGGCTTCGCTGAGCTGGATGCCCGCGGCGAAAGGCACGCTGTTGTAAGTCCATTCCAGGCCGAGATCGAGGGAGTTGTCGAGCGACACCTCGGCGATCAGCACCTGAATCAGCACCTGCTGCTGGGCCTGATCCAATTCCTTGATCAGCTTGTAGATTTCGTCGAAATACCGCGGGCTGGCCGAGATGAGCAGCGTGTTGCTGACCGGTTCAGCCACCACAGAGATTTCCCGCTCCAGGACCTTTTGGGAACTGCCCACGGCATCGGCGCCCAGCGCCTTCACGACCTGGGCGTTTTCCGAGGTGAGAAAGGTTCGCACCGCATTGGCCACTTCCTGCGCCTGCGAGTTGCGCAACCGATAAACCTCCGACTTGCGCTCCAGCGCCGCGCTGCCATCCAGCGAATCGATGATCTGCGAGACCATCGCCACATAATCCTCCGTCCCCCCGACGAGCAGGCTGTTCGTGCGCGGATCGATCGATACGGACAAGGCGCTCTGTTCCTCAGAACCCAGCACCGCCGTCGCCACCTCGGTCTCGGTCTCGCCACCGCCCGCCGCGTGCGAGACCGGCTTGACCAGCGTGTATTCGATCGAACGGGTACCGCCGGCCGTTGTGCCCGGCGCCTGGGTCATGCGGAACATCCCGGTCAACAGCTCGGCCGTCTGGCGCGCATCCGCGTTGGTCAGGCTGAACACCTTGATCTTCGCCTTCTGATGCGACGCATTGTCCAAACGCGTGATGATCTGCTCCAGCAGTCCCATGTAGTCCACCGGCGCGGACACGATCAGCGAGTTGACCCGCGGATCCGGCGTAATCAACACCGCCTCCTTCAGCGCCGATGTCACCAGCTCCCGCCCCTCCTGTGAGCGCGTGATGAACTGCAGCACCGACTGGGCATTCGGGCTCTGCTCCGTCAGCGGCGTCGGCTTGGTGTTCAATGACGCGGTCAGAATGCTGGACAGCGACTCCGCCTTCGCATAGCGCAGGCCGAACACGCGAATCTCGCTCACGCGCGCCACCTGATCGGTGTCGAGCTTCTTCACCAGCTCGCCGATGCGCCGCGCATCCGCCTCGCCCGCGCTCACGATGATCGCGTTCATCCGCTCGTCGGCCGTCACGGTGATCGGCAGGGTCGACCCGGGCGTGCCTTCGCGGTAAATCCCCTGCACCGTCGTCGCCACCTTGCGCGCGTCGGCCTTGAGCAACGGAAACACCTGCACCGCCAGCCCGACGTCCGTCGCATCGGTATCGAGTCGCGCAATCAGCGCCTCGACCGTGGCCATGTCTTCAATCGACGCGCCAATCAACAGCGCGTTGACCCAGGCGTCCGCCACAACGGTAATCGGATCCGGAGTCTCGCCTCGCACCCGCGGCGGACGATTGGCAAAGATCGGCTGCAGGGTCGCCTGCAATTTGCTGGCGGTCGCCTTCTTCAATGGAATCACCTTGAAGTTCACCCGCGAGAACACGCCCTCGCCGTCCAGCTGTTGAATCACGCGCTCGGCCACGTCGAAGGCTTCCTTGCCCCCCGTCACAATGAGGGTGTTGACGCGGTCATCCGCAATGACCGACACCGGGATCAGGCGGTCGCCGGCATTGACGGCCACCGTGTCCGCCGCGCGCTTGGCCGCGAAGAACTGGCTGAGCGTGGTGGCGAGAGAGCTCGCGCGCGCGTTCTTCAGCGGATAAAGCTTCACGTCGCCCGAGAGCGCGAAATCGCGCGTGTCCACCCGCCGGATGACCTCGCGCACCACGGAAAGGTTCTCCGGGCTGGCCGAGACAATCAGCGTGTTGCCCCGTGGATCCACGCTCACCGCCAGGGCGTCGCGCCCGCCGCGCGCATTGCCGCCGCCGGCCCCGGCGGGAACTCCCGGGCGATAGAGCCCCTGATCGACGAGCGACTTGAGAATGTTCGCCACGCGCTGGGCGTCCGCGAACTGAAGGGTGAACGTTTCAAATACACCGCCGGGAATGTTCGGTTCCGCGTCGAGCTTCGCCACCAAACTTTGGATCAGCTCGAGGTTCTCCTTGCTGGCCGAGATGATCAGCGCGTTGTTCAGCGGGTCGGGCTCGATCTTGATCAGGTCGGATGGCAGGGGCGACTGACCCGGCAGGGTCTGCGCGCGCTGGCGTGCGGCAAAGATGCTTTCGATCAGCGTTCCCACCTTGGCCGAGTCGTTGTGCTTGAGCGGCAACACGGTGAGCGTGAGCGCCGGGTTGGCCAGCTTTTGATCCAGTTTTCCCAACAAATTGTCGATGGTCCGATTGTCCTCCTGGTTGGCCGTCACGAGCAGGCTGTTGCTCCGTGGATCGGCCAGGATGACCGGTTTGTTCCGGCCAACATCGGCCGAGCGCGCCGCGGCGTAACGCTGATCAAACAACGCCGTCAGGGTTGAACCGATGACCCGAGCGTCGGAGTTGGTCAGCGCGATGATGCGCACCTGACCGCTCAGCGCGGCGCCGGACTTGTCGAGCTGCCGGGCCAGGCCTTCGACCAGCTCGAAGCTGTCGCGCGAACCGCCAATCAGCAGGCTGTTGCTCCGCGGATCCGCCATGATGATGACCTTGAGACTGTCGGCCGAGCCCCGGTTGGCGGCCGCCCGCGCCGTGACCCGCGCATCAACCAGCCGTTGGAGGGTCGCCGCAAGCGTATTGGCGTCCGCATTCTCCAGCGGCAGGATGCGAATGTCGCGAAGGTCGAACGCCAGTTGTTGATCGAGCTTTTGCAGGAGTCCTTCGATGATGGCGAATGACTTGGCGTTGCCGGCCACGATGATCGAGCTGGTTCGTTCGTCAACCGAAACGATGGGCTTGTCCTCCGTGCGCAACGTGGCGGCCCGCGGGCCGGTGTAGAGATCGTTGATGACCTTGGCCACCGGCACCGGGTCGGCGTGGGTCAGCGCGTAGACCCGCACCGTCTCAAGGCCGGACGCCGCCGGGATGTCGAGCTCGGCAATCACATCGGAGATCAGCGCCATCGCGTCGCTGCGCGCGGCCACGATCAGGATGTTCGCGGTGTCATCCGCCTGAATGGTCAGGGCCGAGCGGCTTTTCGGCGCGGAAGTCATCTTGGGAATCTCCCCATCGCGCAGCGTGCGCAGCCGGGTGATTTGGGTGCTGAGGCCTTCGGCACCCGGGACCGACGGGCCCTCGGCGAAGACGGCCTGCAGCAGCGGAACCAGCCGCGTGGCGGAGGTGTGTTTCATCCGGAACAACCGGACATCGGTCAGGAAGCGATCGATCGGCTTGTCCAGATCAGCGATGACGCGTTGGGCCAATTCGATCGATTCGGCCCGGCCGCTGACGATGAGCGTGTTGGAACGGGGATCGGCCGCGAGGTTCAGCGGCGAAACGAGGGCCCGGCCGGGCGCATTCGTCGGCTCCGCGTTTGGGCCAGTCGGACCAAGGCCCAGCCGCTGGCCCTGGGAAAAGATCGTCGTCAACGTCTGCAGCACGGCAGTGGCGTCGGCATATTCCAGCGACACCAGCTTGACTTCAACGCCGTCGGTCAGAGCGACGGTGTCCATCATGCCGACGATCGCGGAGAGAGCCTGCAAATTGTCGGGCGACGACGTGAGAATGATTCGGTTGGCTCCCCCCTGCCCGGAGGTTGGGTCCGGGGCGATCTTGATTGGCTGGGTGAGATCCAGCACCACGGGCGCCCCGGCCGCGTTGCGCACCTTCAACCGCCGCACCTGCTCCTGCAATTCGCGCGCCTCCGGCGTGAGCTCGCCGGCCGCCCCCGGCCGAAGCATGCCCTGCAACACGGACGCCAGCTGGGTGGCGTTGGCCTTCTTCAGATTGATCATCAACACCTCGGCCTCAACATGAGCCGACGGAGTGTCCAGCGAACGGATCATCTTCTCGACCTGGTTGAGAACAGTGTCCCGCGCCACCACCAGCAACCCCCGCGAACGCGGATCCGGCGTGACCGTCAACGGCTCTCCCGGGCGAATCAGGTTCAACTGCACCACCATTTGCTGAACCAACGGCAGGATCTTTTCGGCCGGCGCGTTGGTGAGCGCGACCAGCCGGTATTCCAGCTGAGCAGTCTGGCCGGTGACATCCAGCTGCTTGATCAGCGATTCCATCAGGGTGAAATCCGTCGGGCGCGCCCGCACGATGATGCTGCGGGTCCGCGGCTCCGGCACCACGGTGATGCGCCGCTGTTGTCCGCGGCCCTGCCCGCCTTGCCCCTGCCCCTGGCCTTGTCCCTGTCCCTGCCCCTGCGGACCGGGCGCCCCGTCCTGCCGCAACAAATCGACCAACGTTCGCGCCACAAGCACCGGGTCCGCTTCCTTCAGAGGAAAGAGCCGGAACTCGGCTTCGTTCCCATAAAAGTTGAACGACAGATCAGAGATGATGCGATCGATGTTATCGAGTTCCTCAGCCGGGCCGGAAAGGATCAACGCGTTAGCCGCCTTGTCCACCGAGATGAGCACCTCATTGGTCGCCGAACCTGTAGAAGCTGTCGGACTCGTCGGACCTGTCGGACTCGTCGGACTCGTCGGACCTGTCGGACCTGTCGGACCTGTCGGACCTGTCGGACCAGTCGGACCAGTCGGACCAGTCGGACCAGTCGGACCAGTCGGACCAGTCGGACCAGTCGGACCAGTCGGACCAGTCGGACTCGTCGGACCAGTCGGACCGTTCGCACCGGTCGCACCCGGCGGCTGGGCCAGCTGTTCCACGACCCGCACCTGGCCGTGAGCCATCTGCGGATAAATGTTCTGCAACATGCGGGCCATCTGATCGGCCGCCACCCGATCCAGCGGACGCAGGCGCACCTGCATGCTGCTGTCCTTCGCCGTCTCGTCGAGACGCGCGATCAGACTTTGGATCTGCGCGAGGTCACCGCGGCGGGCAATGACGGTGATCGAGTTGTTGAACGTGTCCGCCTCGATCACGGGGCGCTCACCGCGACTGCGATCTTCAAACACCGCCTCAAGCTTGGAAACGACCTCATAGGCCTTCGCCTTTTTGAGCCAGACAAATTGCACGTCCCGCTCGGCTCGTTCCGGGGCTTTGTCGAGGGTGGGAAGAATCTTTTCCACCGTCCGAAAATGGGCGGCCGTCCCGGAGATGATGATCGAGTTATCCCGTTCGTTGACCGAGATGGACGCGGGAATGAATCGGCCGGTCCGGGCCCGGCTCTGATAGCGACTCACGTTCTCCAGCAGTTCCTCCAACAGACTCGACACCTGCTTGGCCGTACCGTTCTCCAGTTTGTAAACGCGAACCTCGATGTCTCCCGCTTCGGATTCCTCGTCGAGCTCACGGACGAGTTTCATCACGTTGTCGATGGCGTTGGTCGGGCCATTGATCAGCAGGCTGTTCACGCCCGCCACCGCCGTGATCGTCACCCGCCGCGCCATGGCCGGCCCGAGCCGGTTGGTCAGGGATGAATTAATGGCCTCCGCGAGATTATCAGCCCGGGCTTTCTTCAGATGAACCGTCTGAATTACCCCTTCCGTGTCGCCTTCTCCAGCGTCCAGTCGCTTGACCAGCTGGCCCACCTGTTCAAACGTTCGGCCGGCCGCCTCCACCACGAGGGTCCGATCGTCGGCCAGCGCAGTGACCGCCAGACGCTCAGCCGGATCGGT
Organism: Limisphaerales bacterium; assembly: GCA_044230345.1. GTDB lineage: Bacteria > Verrucomicrobiota > Verrucomicrobiia > Limisphaerales > JADJPG01 > JBGARF01. The sequence continues at coordinate 182,719 of JBGARF010000016.1, read as the reverse complement.
GCTGGTGATCTGTTTGGCGTAGACTTGATTCAGCAAGGAAGCCAGCGCCTGCGCCGACTGCCGTTGAACGCTGACCACATGAACATCGCGTTTCGAGGCGGTGCCGGATTCCTTCAGCATCTCCACGATCGTCGCAATCTCGGCCAGATGATTGGTCCGGCCCGTCACGACCAGGCGGCCATTGACGGAGTCCGTGATGATCTGGGCATCCGGCGGGTCGCCGGCTTCCTTCGCCTTCCAGCGATCCTGATAGAGCTGCTGCACGAGGGGCTGCAGCCGGGCCACGTCGCCGGCGGCGGCAATCTCGAAGAGCTTGGTCTCGCGCGCGCCCTGGTTCAACGCCGCGGACTGCAGATCGCCCAGGATCCGCTCCAGCAACGTCAACTGCTCGTCGCTCCCCGCCAGGATCAGCCGGTTGGCGGGCGTATCTTCCATGATGAGAATATCCGTCATGCCCAGATCCGGCTTGCTCGCGAGCTGATCGTTGTAAAGTTGGCGCAGCTTGGAAGAGAGATCGTTCGCTTTGACCTGTTTCAACGCCACCACCTTGATCTTGCGCTCCACCTGCGAGCCCAGCGCGCTGTCGAGCTGCTCGATGATCACCGACGCGTTCTGCAACGCCTGAAGTTCCTTGGGATCGCCCGCCACGACGATGGTGCGCGTCTTGGCATCGACCGTGATGCCGACCCGGCGCCGGGGTCGCCCATAGGAATCGTAGCTCATGAGTGCGTTGCCCAGCACTTCCATGACCTTGGCGGGATCGGCTGACTTCAGTTTGAACAAACGAACCGTGCCGCTCTGAGCGCTGACCTTGTCCAACTTGCGAATGATCTCCTCCACCGAATTGAGCTCGTTCGTCGTGCCGGAAACAATCAGGCGATTGCTGGCGTTGTCGGGCAGGATCAACGTCTCTTGCGGCTGCGCCGCCGGCCGGGTCTTGGCTTGATCCAAATACAGCGAGCGAACAGTCGTCGCCAGCTCGGCCGCGTTCGCGGTCGAAAGATCGTAGATGCGGGTGTCCCGCGGCTGGGCCAGCTCCGAGGTGCGCAGCTGTTCAACGATGGCGGCAATTTCCGCCAGATGATTGGTCCGGCCCGTGACAATGAACCGGCCGTTCTTCGGATCCGCGATCAGCTGGGCATCGGCCGGATCCGATGCGTCCCGGTTTTTCCATCGATCTGTATATAACTGCTGAACCAGCGGCTGAAGCCGGCTCAGCTCATCCGCCTGCCCCACTTCAATGAACCGGGTCTCGCGCTCGCCCCGCGCGGTGGCCGCCGATTGGAGCTCACCGAGAATCCGCTCCATCAGGCTCACCTGCGGTTCGGTCCCGGCCAGGATGAGCTGGTTGCTGGCCGCCTCTTCCATGATGAGCACCTCGCTCGTGCTCAACTCCGGTTGCGCGCTCAACTGGTCGGTATACAACTGACGCAGCTTCGGGGAAATCTCGTTTGCCTTGCCCTGCCGCAAGGTCACGACCTTCAACGTTCGATTGGTCTGCGCGCCCAACGATTGATCGAGCTGTTCGATAATGGTCGCCACGCTGCCCAGCTCCTTGGGATCGCCCGTCACAATCAACGTCCGGGTCTTGGCATCGACACTAACCGTGGCGCGTTTCTGGGGACGTCCGTAAGCGTCGTAACGCACGAGGGACGTCGTGAGGATTTCCGCAATCTTCGCCGGGTCGGCCGATTTCAATTTGAACACGCGCGCCGTCGCGCTTTGAGCCCCGACCTTGTCGAGCTTTCTCACGATGGCTTCAACCGCCTCCAGCTCGTTGGTTTCGCCCACGATGATCAATCGGTTGCCGCCCGTGTCCGGCGTAATCATGGTGTCGGGCGATTGCGCGCCGAAACGCGCCTTGGCCTCCTCCAGATACAACGTCCGGACGGTGGTCGCCAGTTCAACGGCGCTCGCCGTGCTGAGATCCAACACGCGCGTGTCCCGCGCCTGGCTGCGGGGCCGCGCCGCACCACCGCCCAGCTGCTGGATGATGGCCTCAATGTGTTTCAGATGCTCCGCCTTGCCGCTCGCGATGATGCGCCCCGCCAGGGCATCGCCGACAATCTGCGCATCGGCCGGATCGGTCTCCGCCCGATCCTTCCAATGATCCTGATACAACTGCTGCACAATCGGCAGCAGACGCTGGACATCGGCGGCGGTCCCGACTTCGAAGCTGCGCGTCTCGCGCACCGCGGAGTTCGTGTTCAGACCCGTCTGCAACCGGGCAAAGATTTGTTCCAACGCGTTGGTTTGATCCTGACGCGACGAAACGATGATCCGGCCGGACCGTCCGTCCGAAATGAACTGGGCGTCGCTCGGGCCGCCCGCCGGGTTGTTCGCAAAATGATCCTTATATAACTGCTGAGCCAGCGGCAGCACGCGTTGCGCATCGGCGAGGCGCCCCAGGTCATACACCTTCGTCTCGCGCGGCACGACGCTCTGTGTCTCCAGCGTGCTGACAATCTGCCGGATGCCGGCGGCCTGTTCCCTCGTGCCCCAGACATTCAGGCGTCGCCCGGCGGCGTCCGGATAGATGGTCGCCGGCTTGATCGTCTTGCCCCGGGATTGTTCTTCATAAATGCGGTTGACAGTCGGGAATACGTCGTTGGCCGTGACGTTCTTCAATTCGATCGCGTGCAACTCGCGCGCCGCCTGATCGGCCGGCTGATCCAGCGCGAGCACGACGGTCTCGATCTGGTTCACCATCGCGGGCGGGGCCAGGACGATCAGGCGCTTGCCGGAAGGCTCGGGCGTGATGCTCAGAAGATTCGTGATGTTGCGTCCGCCGTTCTGCGCCGCGAACACCCGCATCGCGAGAGCCGCCAGCCCATCGGCATCCGCCGTGTTCACCGCGAGAATCTTCAGCTCCCGCCTCCGGTCGGCCGGCTCCGGCCCGTCCGACTCTCCGTCCAGCCGCTCGATGATCACCGCCGCGTCCTGCACGTCGGTGCGTCCGCCCGTGACGATCAGGCTGTTCGACTTGTCGTCCGCGGAAATCATCACCTTGCGGATGGGCTGGCCGCGGGCGTCAAAGCGCATCATCGCGTTGGAGACGATTGGCGCGATCATCACGGCATTCGCCTGTTGCAGTTTGAACACGCGCGCGCTGCCGGACTGTTCCGGGGTTTGATCGAGCTGCGTGACCAGACGCGACACCTGGGCGATTTCGTCGCGCGGCCCGGTCACGATCAGGCGGTTCGCTCCCGCGTCGGGAACAATCTTGGACTGGGAGACAAAATCCGCCCCGCGCTGATCCTTCATCAGATCCGTCAGCATGGTGGAGATCATGGGAGCCAGCGTCGCGGCATCGCCGGAACGCAGATCGATGATGCGCATCTCCTTGGGTGCGGATTCCGGGCGGGTGTCGAGCTCCTGAATAATCTGCATGGCGGCCGCCACCGCCTCCGGCGAACCGTTCACGACCAGGCTGTTGCTGCGGCCATCGACCAGCACACGGACCTGCTGGTTCTGCACATTGACGCTCTTCTCCACGAGCACGGAAATTTCCTGCGCCTGGGCGGCGCGCAATCGGACCACGCGCGTCTCCTCCTTCGCCGCTTTCTTTTCGACCGGGTCGAGCTGCCGAATGATGCCCTCGACGCGGGCGATCTCCTGCTCGGACCCGCTGACCATGATCCGGTTGTTCTTCGCTTCCGGGATGAGCGTGGCCGGTCCGCCCAGCGGCTCAACCGTGCCCCGCAGCTGCTCCTGATAAAGCTGCGTCACGAGCGGCGAAAACTCCGCCGCGTTGCGGCTGAACAATTCCACCGCCCGAAACTGCCGCGGCGCCGCCGTCGCCGCCGTGGCGTCAAACTGGCGGATCAACCGTTCGACCCGCTCAAAATCCTTCGCTTGCGCGAGCACGATGATTTGCTTGCCGGTCGGGTCCGCGGACAGCTTCGGCGCAAGCGACGGATTGGCCGTCAGCTCCGCCGTTTGTTCGAGCAGCGAGGTCACCACCGGGATGACTTCGGCCGCCGGCTTGGCGGTGAGGGACACCACGCGCATCTCGCGACGGCCCTTCTCCGGCGACACGTCGATGACCGTCACGATCTGTTGCACCTCCTTGATTTGGGATTCCGTCGCGGTGACGAGGAGCCGGTTGTTGGCCGCGTCGGACAGAATGGACGGCTTGGGCAGATCCGCGAACGCCTTGTCCGACATCTTGTCCGCGACCAACGCCTGGATGCTGGTCATGGCGCTGTCAACGCGGGCGTTTTGCAGCGGAATGATCTGAAGGCGCCGCGGCTGGGCTTCGCCCCGCTGGCTGCGAAGCTGGCGGACGAGCGTTTCGATCCGGGAAAGGTGATCCGCGCTGGCGGTGACGATCAGGCGATCCGCGTCGGTGATGATTCGAGCGTGCGCGACGGCGCCCTGCCCGGTGCTGGAGACCTCGCTGCGATAGAGCTGTTCCACCAGAGGCAGCAGGCGGGTCGCTTCCGCCGCGGTCCCTACTTCGATGAAGCGTGTCTGCATCTGGGTCGGCTGCGTCGAACCGGTCTCGAGCTGAGCCACGATGTCAGTTGCGATCTGGATGTCGCCCGGGCTGCCGCTGACCACGACACTTTGGCTGCCGGCGTCAAAGCTGATGCTCGCCGTGCTCGTGATTTGTCCCGAGGGCGCGCGACGGGTCAGCGCCTGGGTCAGGATTTGGGCGACGTTGGTGGTGTCGGAGGAGCGCGGCCGGAAGACCTTGGTCAGCTGCACGGTCTGGGAACGGATCGGGACGTTGCCGCCAGCCGCCTGGCCGTGCACCGGTTTGTCGACGCGATTGATCAGCGTCTCGATTTGTTCGAGCTGGCCGGGGATGGGCGCGGCCACGATCAAACGGTTTTGATTGTTGTCGACGATCAGGCGGGCCTTGGTGGCGGCCGCCCCGGCCGTTTCGTTAGGCGCGGCGACGCCCGGGATGGCCTGGCGGACAACATTGGCCAGCTCCTCGGCCTTGATCGTCTGCGGATAATAAATGCGCACGTCGCCGCCCGCGCCATCCTTCTGTTCAAACTTGTTGATCAACTCTTCGGCGAGCTGCAGGCGATCATCGGGGCCGAACAAGACCAGGGTGCGCGAGGCTTCGTCATGCACGGCCGTGATGTAATCATTTGGATCCGCCGGCAAAACCTCCATCGCCTTCGAATTCGGATTGTAGGTCGTGCGCTTCGGGGCGGTGGCGATGCCAAAGGTCCGATTGAGCAGATCCGCCACGATGGCGCCCGACGCGTGCAACAGCGTGTAGGTTTTCATCTGCCGGTTGACGGCAGCCTCGGTGTCGATGGTCGAGAGCAGCGTCCGTATGCGTTGAATGTTCGACAGGCGATCTGTGACGATCAATCCGCGGCCGCGGGAGAGCGGCGCGAGCGAACCGGCGCTGGAAAGCATCGTGGTCACCGCATCGGCCACCTCCTTCGAATCGAGGTTCTTGACATCGAGCACCACCGTGGCGACTTCGCCGGGGCGCACGTCACCGCTCGCGTCAGCGCCGCGCAGAATCCGGAGGGGCATGGCCGGCAGCTGCCGGAAAGGAATCAGGCGAAGGTTGGCGCCCGATTCGACCAGCATGACGCCTTTCATCGCGAGGATGAGGTTCAAGGTGTCGAGCGCTTCGGCGTAGTTGTAGGGATTGGGATCGTTGTAGGTCAGGGTGCCCTGGACATTCGTTTCGGCCAGCAACGGTTTGTTCGCCATCTGGCTGAATCGTTCGATGACGTCGGCGTACGGAATGCCATCAAACTGGAATCGAATGTTGCGCTGGGCCTGACCGCCCACCGCCGCGCCGGGCGCGGGCGCGGGTGTGACGGGAGGAGTCGCTGGCGCAGCCGGGCCGGCCTGAGCAAGCAACCGATCCGGGCCAACCAAGCCGGCGAACAGGGCTAACAACCACAACGGAACGAGCGCTTTCTGTATCTTCATAACAAATGCCAACCTCTTATGGACGTTGGAGATTGGAAAACATTGTCAGGAAAATCACGGACCCCTGTCCGGGGTGTCCGCTGGCGCCCGAGAGCTCCGCCTACTCCTCGGGCTCAGCCAAGACTCGGAAGAAACCCGTTCCTTCACCGATCGGCACAGAAAACGGGCTGACGACTTCCGAGAGTGACTGCCACGGCCCGGCGACCGAAGGCGCACGTTGCAACGTCCCGAACGACCAGCTGAGCCGGAGCTGATCGGACCGGCGCTCAGACCGAAGGCGGGCCGCCAGATCCGCCGTGGGCCACTCCCGGACCACCTCGCCGGCCGTCAACACGCTCGCGCCGGTCGCGCTGAAGGCGACGGCGTTGACGGACCACTTGTGGCCCGTGAAGGTTCGAACCGGCTCCAAGGTTTCGGTGTCGCGAATGGTCGCGGTGAATTCAGGCCAGCCTTCGCCCGTGAGCAGGTACTTTCCGTCCGGCGAATACGCCGCGGATTCCACAAAGGCCGGCACGCCAATCTCCCCGACCAAATCAAAGGTAACGGCGCTGAACAAGCGCACGAGTCCGTCGTTCCACGCCACCAGCAACGTCGCGCCATCCGGAGCAAACGCCACCGTCACCACCGAGCCGGCCTCGGCAAAAAGCGTGCGCAGCAGCTGGCCGGTCTGATGGTTGAACACCCGGACATTGGAATCCGACGAGCCCGTCGCCAACAGCGGAGCGGAAGGAGAAAAGGCGACGGCCCGCGCCCAGCCAGGCGCAGCCAGCGTGCGGACCAGATTCCCGCTGGCGGTGTCAAACACGCGGACCCGATCATCCTGGGCGCCCGCCGCGATCCGCGTTCCATCCTGCGAGAGAGCCGCCGACATGGGCCAGCTGCCTGACCACCTGTACTCGCGCAAGAGTTCGCCGGTCGCCGTTCGCCACAGCCGCACCGCCGGCAAAGGAAGGCCAACCGTCGTCAACACATTCGAGCCGTCAGGCGAAAACGCCGCCGCCATCGTCCCGGATCCCGTTCCCACAAAGTTGCGCACCGCCGCGCCGGTCTTCCGATCCCAGAGGCGGACGGCCGCTTCGGTGCCTCCGCTGAGGACATGGCGTCCATCCGGCGAGAAGGCCACGGCCAGGTGGGTCGAGGTGGTGTGCCCTTCGAATGTCCGCCGAACCGCGCCGGCCGGCCATTCGAGCAGACGAAGTTTAAAGTCGAGATGAGCCACCACCGCCTGCCACGCGCCAGGAATGCCGACGGCAACAATGTTCAAGTCGCCTGCAACGATCCCTGGTGTTCCCTCCGTTTCAATGTTCCAGGTAAAGACCCGCCCGTCACTGCCCATGGCCGCCAGCATCGAGTCGCTCGCCATCCAGACGCAGCGAATCAAGGATGGCGCACCGCCCACGCCGGCAAACGCGCGGACCGGCTGGGCCGTCTCGACATCCCACATCAGCAAACTCTGATCGACCGCCGCGGTGATCAGATGTCCGCTCGGGGTGAAGAGCAGATGTGTCGGAGACCAGTTCGACTTCGGCAGCGTGCGCAGCGGGATGTCATTCCCTATCTCCCAAATCTTAACGCTGTTCTCCGTCGAGGAATCACCGGTCACGAGCAAACGTTCGTCGGGCGAGAAAACCGCCACGCCAATGGAGGCCCCCGGCGTGTCCACCCGGTGCAGCTCGGTCCCCTGATCGAACGACCAGATGCGCGCCGTCTGATCGGCGCTGGCGGAGACAAAGCTTCGGCCGCCCGCCGAAAACTCCAGATCATTGATCTCCCCGGTGTGACCGGTGTAGCTCAGCCGCGCTTCACCCGTCGTTGTCGTCCACGAACGGATGGTGGTGCGATCTGCGCCCAGCAAAAATTCTCCATCCGGCGAAAACGCCAGCGCCGTAACGGGACCGTCGGTCTCCAGACGTTGCCGCAGCGCGCCGGTTTGGAAATCCCAGAGGAAGGCACCGCCCTGCCCCGACGTGGCCAGGAAGCGTCGATCCAACGAAACGACGATTCGTTGCACGTCGCCCAGACCGAAGCTTCGAGTCGGGCGAGCCACGGCATCAGCGCTGACGTCGACAGCGATGAGGCTGATCAGAAAGCCCACCAAGCCATGCCCGACAGAGAAGGATCTTGTTTTCATTTCAATGCAATGTCCGCGACGGCGGATCGAAGCACCACGATTCCGATGCAGTTCCCCAACGCGACGACCATATTGATCCGGGGAACCCATCCGGCGCAATGGAACCAAAGGTGAAGTCCGCCGCCGAGGCCCAAATCACGCGCAACCCCGGACACCGAAACCAAAAACCGCCGATGAACGCGGATGGACACAGGTCTTTCGGGATCGAACACGAGATCGGATTGACGACCACCTATTGATGAGGGCTCGGGTCGTCGCCATCGAGGATCGCCCCGTCTTCATCTGCGTTTATCGGCGTGCATCTGCGGTCGAAGATGCTCACCCGTGGATCAGCGGTATCGCCGACGGCTTGACGCACTCCACGCCGCCTGAGAGCTTGCGCGCACTTGGCGTCCGAGACATCCAAGCAAGCGGGCGGCCCGGAGTTCCTAAGCCAGCTCGCCGCTGAAACACTGCAGGTTCCCGCCGTTTCCGACCTTCGGACCCGGCTGGAACAAGGCGGCGTTTTGTCGCTCGAGACGGTCGCCCGCGCCGCCCAACCCTTCCTGACGGCCACCCTGCGCTGGCTTTTCCCGCAACGCACGATTCTGGTCGTGACCGACGATCTCCGGGCGCAGGAGCTTTTCCTGCAGGATTTGCAAACGTGGCTCGCCGCGGTGCCCGCCGGCTGGACGATGCCCGCCCCGGCCCCGCTCTTTTTCCCCGCCTGGGAAATGTTGCCGCACGAAACCAAGCTGCCGCACGCCGATGTCGTTGGCGACCGCCTGGAGACTTTGGTTCAGCTCCTTCACCAACGCGACAACCCCGGCCCCGATGCCATCGCCCCACTTGTCGTCACGAACGTCACTGCGTTGCTCCAAAAAACGTTTGTGCCTGCCGCCATCGCGGACCGAACCCGGACGCTGCACCGGGGCGATCATCTCGACCCGCTTGACTTGATCGAATGGCTCGAGGAACAGGGTTACGAACCCGAGGTGCAGGTGAATCACCGGGGCGAAATCGCGCTGCGCGGCGGCATCGTGGACGTGTTTCCCCTTACCAGCCCGTGGCCGGTGCGGCTCGAGTTTTTCGGCGACGAACTGGAATCGCTCCGCCTGTTCGATCCTGTCTCACAAATTTCCCGGGACAGCGTGGAAACGGTCACTCTTCCGCCCGGTGGCGAGCTCGGCCTGCTCAAGCGACAGGTCGCCGCCGCGGCCGGCACGCCGCTCGCCGCGTTGATCGAATATCTCCCGCCCGGATCGATCGTCGTGCTGTGCGAGCCCGAGCAACTTGACGAACACGCCGCCCGCTATGCGGAGCAGGTTCCGGCGGGCGACCCGTTCCACGCTCCGTGGTCGGAGTTTGCCGCGCGCGCCGCCGCCGGCGGGCTGACCACGCTGGCTCTGGCGGAAGCCGGCCTCTCGGAGCTGGTAACACCCCTGGCCGTCGAAGCCGACCTCGAATCCGAATCCGAATCCGAATCCGGAGCCGGAGCCAATGTGGACATCGCCCCACTGCAGGACACGCGGCCCTCCAGTTCCTCCCTCCTCTGGCAAAGTCTCGATGCCTATCGTCCGATTGGCGATCGCGCCCCCGACGCCATCGTCGCCGAAGCGCAGCGACGCGAATTCTTCGCGCAGCTGCATCGCTGGTCACGGCAGGGCTACGCGGTGAACGTTTTCTGCAACAACGACGGCGAACGTCAACGGTTCGCAGAAATCTGGGCGGAATACGGGTTCGATCCGGCGGGTGCGGCCGACCGCGAACCGGCGTCACCTCCCGGCCGCACTCCGCCGCGGGCCAAGACGAAACGATCGCTGCGCACGCCCGACCAGCCGCCCGCCCATCACCGGTCAGGCCTGTTCATTCATGTCGGCACTTTGTCGCGGGGCTTTCTGTTTGAGGCCGCCCGCTTGGTCGTCGTGACCGATGCCGAAGTGTTTGGGCGCTACAAGATGCAGCGCCCGCGCCGGCTGAAATCGCCGCACGCGCAAAGCTCGCGTTCGCTGCTGGAGATCAATTTTGCCGACCTGCAGGAAGGCGACTATGTCGTCCACCTGCAGCACGGCATCGGTCGCTACCGCGGGCTGCAAATGATGCCGAGCGCCAGCGGCGCCAAACCGTTGGCCAAATCCGCCGCCAGCCCCGCCTCGGAAGGCGTCGGCCAGGAATGTCTGGTGCTCGAATACGCCGCCCGCGAACCGGATCAACCCGCTCCGCGCCTCTACGTCCCGGTGAGCGAGGCGCACCTCGTCAGCAAATACGTCGGCACCGGCAAAGTCCGGCCGCCGCTGAACACGCTGGGCGGCGGCCGCTGGCAGAAGGCCAAGGAACACGCCGAACGCGCCGTGCGCGATCTCGCCGCCGAACTGCTCACCATCCAGGCCGCGCGCGATTCCCAGCCCGGCCATCCCTGCAAACCCGACACCACCTGGCAACGCGAGTTCGAAGGATCGTTTCTCTACGAGGAAACGCCCGACCAATGGAAGGCCATCCTCGACACCAAACGGGACATGGAATCGACCCGACCCATGGATCGCCTGATCTGCGGCGACGTCGGCTACGGCAAGACCGAGGTGGCCATCCGCGCCGCCTTTAAAACGGTCATGGACGGACGACAGGTCGCGGTGCTGGTGCCCACCACCGTCCTCGCCCAACAACATTTCAACACGTTCCGGGAGCGCATGGCGGACTACCCGATTCGCGTCGAGCTGCTCTCACGCTTCCGCACCGCCCGCCAGCAGCGCCAGGCCATTCAAGATCTCGCCGCCGGTTCGGTCGACATCGTCATCGGCACCCATCGCCTCGTCCAAAAGGACATCGCCTTCAAGGATCTCGGCCTCGTCGTGATCGACGAGGAACAGCGCTTCGGCGTCATGCACAAGGAGAAATTCAAAATGCTGCGCCAACTGGTGGATGTGCTCACCCTGAGCGCCACGCCCATCCCCCGCACGCTGCACCTCGCCCTGACCGGCGCCCGGGACATGAGCGTGATCGAAACGCCGCCCCAGGATCGGCTTCCCGTCGAAACCATCATCTGCGAATTCGACGAACGCGTGATCCGCGACGCCATCGTGCGCGAGATGAACCGCGGCGGACAGGTTTTCTACCTGCACAACCGCGTGCTCGACATCGAGATGGTCGCGGGCCGCCTCCGCACACTCGTCCCACGCGCCCGCCTGCTGGTCGGGCACGGCCAGATGAACGCCGACGATCTGGAGGAGGTCATGACGCGGTTCATCAACGGCGAGGCCGACGTCCTGCTTTCCACCACGATCATCGAGAGCGGCATCGACATCCCCAACGCCAACACGATCATCATCGACCGTGCCGATCGTTTCGGCCTGAGCGACCTCTATCAGCTGCGCGGACGGGTGGGACGTTACAAGCACCAGGCCTACGCTTATCTCCTGATCCCGCGCCACGCCCGCATGCTGACCGATGCCCGCAAACGCATCAGCGCGATCAAGCAATACTCGTCGCTCGGCAGCGGGTTCAAAATCGCCATGCGGGATCTCGAAATCCGCGGCGCCGGCAACCTGCTGGGCGCCCAACAGAGCGGGCACATCACCGCCGTCGGCTTCGATCTCTACTGCCAACTCCTCAAGCAGAGTGTCGCGGCGCTCAAAGGCGAGAAGGTAAAACCCCGGGTCGAGGTCCAGGTGCGCCTCGATTTTCTGTCGCTCAACCCGGCCGACGAAAGTGTTTCAAACCGCACCGGTGCGGCGGGTCGTTCCACCCGCAAGCAGGCGAAGGCCGCCGCAGCCGAAATCCCGGACATCCAGGTCCCGCGCGAAACGGCGACCTACTCGGAGTTTGACGATGACGTTCGGCCGGGCGGACGAGGACGGGGCGAGCCGGCCCCCGTGCTCGACTACCAGCGAGCTCATGCGTTCATCCCGCGCGCCTTCGTGCCCGAGGCCCAGCAACGCATCGAGCTCTACCGGCGCTTCGCCGAGATCCAGGAAGAGACCGGCATCGAAAAGTTGAAGGCGGAGATGCGGGATCGGTTCGGGCCTCTGCCCCCCGCCGTCGAATTGCTCCTCGTGGTCGCACAGCTCAAACTCCTGGCCGCGCAATCCGGCATCGTCGCCATCGAGAGCAAGGAGGAGAAGTTGATGCTGACGCGCGGCGGCGACTACATCCAGGTCGGCGGCCGGTTCCCGCGCCTGACCAAGAAGGAGCCGCGGGCGCGTTTGAACGAAGTGAAACGCCTGATGCAACTGGCCGCCCGAAGCTGAAGCACGGCGAGCCGGGATTTCGTCCGCACCTTCCACCCGACCATCGCACCTTCGGGTGTCAAGGGAGCCTGGGCGTGACGAGTCGGTAAAACTTCCGTCCGCCACCGGGTTCCGCTGGCAGCGGGATCTGCCGCCAGCGGGTCGACTCAACACTCGTCAGATTGGTGAAGGTCTGCCACTGGCTGTCCCTTAGGTCCGCCCGGGACTGAATGGTGTAGGTCAGGTTGGCCCGGGCCACAAATCGCAACAGGAACCCTTCATCCCGCACCAGTTCCAGCCCGAGCACACTCGCCGCGTCGGTGGGATCGGTCCCGGCCAGGTACTCCGCCCGGTTGATCAGGCCGTCCGCGTCGAGATCCAACGTCGCGTCCAACGTGTTGTTGGTGTTGAAACCGTATTGCGTTTCCCAAGCGTCGGCCATGCCATCGCGGTCGAAGTCAGGAATCACGATCAGGCTCACGTTCGTGCCGAGCACCGCACCCGCGGCGTTGGTGGCGAAACAGCGGACGGCGTTGGTGAGCGAAACCTGCGCATTGGTCACGATCAGGATGCCGGTGGTATTGCTCAAATCCGTGAAGCCCGTGCCGATCCAGCGATAGAGAATGGGCGGCGCACCCGTGGCCACGCAGGTGAACGTGGCATTCTGTCCCTGTAGCACGTACTGAGTCGACGGCCGGACGACCATCACGGGTCGGATGCGCACGAAGACCAGCGCGGTCCGGCTGGTCACCGAACCGAACTCGTTCGACGCCACGACCGAGAAGTTGCCGTGGCCGTTGGTCACCGAAACGTTGGAGAAGCTGTAGCTGGCGTTGGTGGCGCCGGGGATGTCGATTCCTTCGAAGCGCCATTGGTAACCAATCGAAGCAGGACCGAATGCCGCCGCCGCGAGCGTGACGTTCGTGCCCGGCAGGACGAGCTGGTTGGTCGGCTGTTGCGCAAACTTGGGAGGGCAATTCGTACAAATCTGGATGACCGGTTCCGTTTTGATCACCCAGAAATCCTCAAGCCCGTACAGCGGGCTGGTCTTGTTACCCGATACGCCCGAAGAGGAATCCCCAGCCAGCAGCAATCCGCCGTCCGCGCCGACCACAATCGTTTCCAAGAAGTCCTGCGAGCCTCCCCCGTAGCCCTGCGACCAGATCTGGTCTCCGTTGGAGTCGATCTTCGCCAATTGGTAATCGTAATGCCCGGTCGAAAACGAGAACGGCGACCAACCAAGGAAAACCCCGCCATCGCCCGAAGCAACGAGGTGGGGAACGTTCGCCGAATCCCTGACGCTGATGGACTTCTCCCACAGCTTGGTTCCGTCCAAATCCACATTGATCAACCAGACATCCGCGGCGCCCTGTTTTCGAATGGTTCGGCTGCCGGAGATGTCCGAAACGGAACTGCCCGCCAGGAAAAAGCCTCCGGATCCGTTTGGGGCAATTGCGGAAAGCTTGTCATCATCGCTGCCTCCATAAGATCGGTCCCAAAGCTTGTTCCCACTGGCGTCCACCTTGAAGAGCCAGTAATCGAACGCCCCGTAACCGGCGCTGGTCTTGTTGCCTGAGGCGCCGGACTCCGAGTATGTGCCCACGAAGAAGCCTCCATCCGCGGACGGCATTACACCGATCGGCTGGGGGTTGAGATTTGCAGTTCCGTCCAGACCGGTGCCCCCATACGATCGATCCCATTGCTTGTTGCCCTCACCATCCACTTTGACCAGCCACACATCGAAGGCCCCATAGCTGGGGCTTGTCTTGTTACCGGACACGCCGGATTCCGAAACGCCCACCAGCAAAAAACCACCGTCGGTCGCCGGCACCATCGAAAAGAGAGCGTCCCGACTGGCTCCTCCGTAGCTACGTTCCCAAACCTTGTTTCCTTCCCCATCCACCTTTACCAGCCAGTAATCCGCCGAACCGTAACCGCCGCTTGTCTTGTTACCGGAAACGCCCGAATAGGAAAACATCCCCAGTAAAGCCCCCCCATCGTCCGTCGTCGCGATGTCTTCAATACTGTCGGCACCACTTCCACCAAAGACTCTTTCCCACAGCTTCGTTCCATCGGCATCGACCCTGACCACCCAGCCGTCGAATCCGCCATAGCCAGCACTCGTTTTGTTTCCAGAGACGCCGGAAGACGAATCCCCGCCGAGCAGAAAGCCACCGTCGGCGGTAGGGACAACGGCTTTGCAGTTTTCTTCAGAGCTGCCACCAAAGCTGACCTGCCAGGGAATGGCGGGAGGCGTTTCAGCCGCTGGAGCAACTGGCGCGGTCAAGAGCAGCACCGTCGCACGGTGAAAACAACGCAGGTGACAAAGGTAACGTTTCATGGAAGTCAGGGCTTTGGCTGTTTTGGTTTGGACCCATCGGGTTCAAGTCACTGCGCCACCACGCGTACGTTGTCCACGTTGGCGTCCTCGTCATCGGCGCTCATCCTGCCGCGGAATTGCAGTTTGAGTTGAGTGATGCCGGTCAACTCCACCGCCACGCTGCGCCAGGAATTTTCGGGATCGACGTTTCCCCGGAGAATGGCTTTCTGCGTCCAGGTGGCGCCGCCGTTGGTGGAGATCCGGAATTCCAAATACTCGCCGCCGTCCAGTCCGCTCTCGATGAACCAGTCGAAGGTGATCGTCGCGCTGGTGCGGCCTTGCAGGTTGATCGCGATCGAGGTCAGCGATGCGTCGGTGGCCGAACCATCGACCTCGGCCGAACGCGTGCCCTGCGTTCCCCGTTGCGCGGACCGGAACCAATCGTTCTGGCTGTCCTCGGTCCAGAGGCCATTCCATTCGCTGACTTCAAAGCTGTCATTGAAGACTTCAAGGGCGGCGACGTGGGGATTGACGGTGACTTGAACGTCGTCGCTGGCGCTTGCGCCACCATTATCCGTCACGGTCAGGGTGATGGTGTGGAGGCCGACGGACAGGCTGGGGTTGAGGCTTGCGCCCGTGCCAAGGACGGTCGCCCCTTCTTTCCATTCGTACGAGAGGATCGAGCCATCCGCATCGGAGGACGCCGCTCCATTCAAAGTGACGATCTGCGCTCCGCTGTTGTCCGTGTCCGTGACGGTTTGATCCGCGCCGGCGTTGGCGAAGGGAGTCTGGTTGGGGTTAATCGCAATCTGCACGGTGTCGTCGTCGGTTGCGCCTTCATCGTCGGTCACGGTCAGGGTGATGGCATGCGCGCCGAGCGGCAGGCTCACCACCAGGGTTGCCCCGGAGCCGAGGACGGTGGCCCCTTCCCTCCACTCGTAGTTCACCACCCCGCCCCCGTCGGGATCCGCCGATGCCGATCCGTTCAAGGTCACCGTCTGCACTCCGTTGTTGTCGGCGTCCGAAACGGACTGATCCGGCCCGGCGTTGGCGATCGGAGGCACGCTGCCGGAAGTTCCAGTGAGCCGAATGTCGTCGAGGTACAAGTTGTCGTTGCTGGCGTTCATGGCGGCGTCGAAAGCGAGGTGAATTTGCGTCGCCGGCAGAAAACTCGTCAGGTCGACCTCGTAATAGTGGTAGTTGCTGTCACTGTGCGCTGAAGTAAACGACGCCACCGTGGTGAAGCTGGCACCGGTGGAGCGGACCAACACATCCGCGCGGTCGCCGCTTTCGAAGGAATTGACCTTGGCCCAGAAGCCGAGACGCAGCGTAATCGAACCAGGCGGGACACTGACGGTGCGCTGCAAGTAACCCGTGCTGCCGCGCAGGCGCACATGCCCGCTGCCGGAGTGCGGCCCGGAAAGGGCTAGGATGCTCGCATCGCCCGATGCAGTCCAATCGCCCGCCCAACCGAGGCCGCCCGCGTAGTTCCCGGACTCGAAGCCGTCATGCGCGATGAACGCGTCGAGAAAACTCATCAGGAGAGTTTCGGAACCGCAGTTGTTGCACTCCTGTCGAAACGTCCCGGCCGTGATTGGATTCAGCGTGTCGAAATGCCAGCCCGCGACCACCACTTTGCCCAAGCCGTAGTCCAACGCCAGGACCGCATCGTTCCAACCGTCGTTTCCGACGTAGGTGGAATAGAGCAGCTGTTGCCCATCGCGCTCCAGCTTGGCCATGAAACCATCCTGAAATCCGTCCGCCTGCATGACCGGTTTGAGCGCATCCGCCGTGATCGGAAAATCCGGGGAGAGCGTGACGCCCCCCACCAGGATTTCGTCCCAGGGATTCACCGCCACGCCCGTGGCTGCATCCTGCAGCCCTGCGGCATTCTGCGGGCCCACTCCTCCCAGATAGGTCGCCCACAGCAACACACCACCCGGGGTCAGTTTCGCCACATAGGCATCGTTGACGCCGGCCAAGGCGGATTGGAATCGCCCCGTCGTGTTTGGGAAATCAGACGACCAGGTTTGCCCCGCGGCCACGATGCTCCCCGTGCTGTCCAAGGTGAAATCCGTGAACCCCCAGGTCCGGGGAAACTGCGGCAAGGAAAGAATCGCCGTCGTTTCCGCCTGAGAACCGCCCAAGTACGTCGACCAAAGAATGGCGCCATTCGAAGCCAGTTTGGTCAGAAAGGCGTCGTTGCCTCCCCCCAGGGTGCGGTCATGACCCGCCGGCGCCGGAAAATCCGGCTCATGGAAGTCCGCTGAATCGGTGTCCCCGAACAGGATCACGCCACTTGCATCCGCCAGAATGCCTGAGATCCGCTCCTCCATGCTGCCGCCCAGGAATGCCGACCACACGACCGTTCCATCCGCGACGTTGAGTTTCGTCACGAAGGCGTCCTGCATTCCGCCAAAGGCGCGCGCCGTAACCGGAAAATCCGGGGAGGTGGTGGTGCCTGACAAATAGAGATCGGTTCCATGGAGGGCCACGGCTTGACCATAGTCATCCGCTGACGCGCCCATCAGCCTGGACCAAAGGATGGCCGAGCCATCACCCTTGATCCTGGTGATCGAAGCATCCACCTGCCCCTGGTGGACCGAATTGCCCAAGGGCCAGACGGGAAAATCCGGCGAGCGGGTGTGAGTGGTCACATACACGTCCCCCGCCGGATCGATGGCCAGGGCTTTATTTCGACCCATCGACTCACTCGTCGCGCCTGCGCCCCCCAGATAACCCGCCCACTGCAACTGCGTTCCGTCCGCGCTGAACCGGGCCAAATAGATATCCGTGTGCCAGACCTGGTCACTGCCCAGGTTAATCCCGGGGGTCGGACCGAAGCCGGACGCGCTCGGAAGGTCGGTGGAAAAGGTCAGGCCGGCGACAACGACATCCCCCGTTGGCGCCACCTTGACGACGGAAAGCGAATCATTGAACGAACCACCAATCGACGTGGACCAGTCGAGCACCGGGTCCACGATCAGCTCGTGGCGCTCGTCGTAAGGACCGACCGCGATCCGGTATTCGCGGTTGGAAACGATCTCGAACGAACTGGGAACATCACGTTTAGCGCCATCGATCCACTGAAAGGCCACGGGGCGACTCTCGGTGAAATGCCCGAGCGCAGTCCGCACAACAAGATCGCCGGTCGACGAAGTTTCGAGTCCGGTGATCCCTTCGTAGCGAAAACGGAGATCAGGCTTGGTGTGCGGCTGAACGTGGAAGGTGTATTCGAAGCCGTGCTTCCGGCTTTCAACCCGCAACTCGACGCCGGTCAGGATTTCCGGATAACGCAACTCACGATACGCCGGCACGTTGGCGCGCCAGTTCGCCGGGTCGTTGCCGCGAAAGAAGCTCACCGTATGCGAAAAGGTTTCCCCGCCCACCGGGTCGACCGGTTTGGCCCCCACGATCTCCCACCGCGGTGCGACAGACTGTTTCACTTCGAGACCGTCGTGCGTGCTCGGTGTGGTCTGGCCGGTCCAGAGCACAAATCCTCGCGCAGTGAAATACGCGGCCATTCCACGGTCACGCAGCACGTACTTCGCGGCCACATCGGGCAACTGGCCGACGTTGGGGATGAAGCCCTGGGGCGCACTGACGGATTCCGCGCTCGCAACCCCCGGCCCATGGCCAGTGGGCGGCTTGGACGTGGCTAAACCGCGTGACGGGGCCGCCAAGGAAGCCCACGCGGTGGCGAAGATGAAGAATGCCGTCTTGGTTTTCATAGTGGTAATCTCGATGCTCTTTTCCGGGCATCAGCGTGCATCGAATTCACCCTTCCATTTCTGCGGGGAACGGGAACTCTGCCCGAACACCGGGGCAATCTTTTGCACGGCTCCTTTAATCGCGGCGGACAACCGAATCTTTCAAAAAAAGTTGTCCGTTGAAAGATTCACCAAAGTGAACCGATTATAGGGGCGCTCGGGTTGGCCCGATCAGGATATGGAACCGGACAGCTTCCTCGCAACGCGGCGCAGTCTGATTACCCGTTTGAAAAATTGGGACGATCAGGAGGCCTGGCGCGATTTTTTCCAGACCTACTGGAAGCTCATCTACGGCGTCGCGCTTAAATCGGGTCTGACCGAGACCGAATCCGAGGATGTGGTCCAGGAGACCGTCATGACCGTGGTCCGTACCATGGACCGGTACCGCTACGAGCCGGAGCGATGTCGCTTCAAAACCTGGTTGATGCGCATCACGCAGATGCGGATCGTGGACCAATTCCGCAAACGGGGACCAGAGTTTGTCCGGATGGCCCGGAGCGGGTTGGACACACGCACCCCAGCGGAGGCGAAGATCGCCGACCCGACTCCGCCCTTTGTCGAGACCTTGTGGGATGAGGAATGGCAGAAGAATCTGGTGGATGCGGCGATGGAACGCGTCAAAAAACGCGTCAAGCCCGAGCACTATCAGGTTTTTTACCTCGGCGTGATCAAGGAACTCGGAGCCGCGCAGGTCGCGCGCACGCTGGGGATCAGCGCTGCACGCGTGTATCTGGTCAAACATCGCGTTGCCGCGGAGGTAAAGAAAGAGATGCAACGACTGGAGAAGCAGATGAAGTGACAAACCTTTTCCCAACCCTTTGCGTCCGGCTGGTGGCCGAGGTGCGCGACCACTGGGCTGGACGTCGCGCGCTGCGCGAGATCCGGTTCGCCAAATACAAGGTGACCTCCGAGCCCGGTGACCGTTCCTGCTGCGAAAGGGTGTTGCGGCGACTGTCCCCAAAGCTTTGGAGGCCGCGTCTGCTCACGCCCACTTGAGGGATGCTGCGATATGCCGGCCAAGCTCGGAGAAACACCGCCACCGTCCCGGCCCCGCCCACCGGTCCCGGATCATGAGCTGATCCGACCAATCGGACAGGGCGCGTACGGCGAGGTTTGGCTGGCCCGCAACGCAGTCGGCACCTTTCGCGCCGTCAAAGTCGTCTATCGAGACACCTTTCAGGAAGCGGGCCCCTACGAACGGGAGTATCGCGGCATGCAGAAGTTCGAGCCGATCTCCCGGTCCAACGACGGCTTCGTCGACATCCTGCAGATTGGCCGCTGCGACCAGCACGGGCTGTTCTACTACGTGATGGAGCTGGCCGATGATGCGGCTGAACCTCTCAACGCAGGCCGACGGGCGGAGGCAGGCCCCGCCCGCCCGACAGCGGCCATGCCCTCTGACGAAATCGGTCGGTGGGCAAACTACCAACCCAAAACGCTGCAAGATGAAATACGGCGCCGGGGTCGACTGCCCTTCGTGGAATGCCTCAGCCACGCGCTCTCGTTGAATCTCGCCCTGGGCCATCTGCACCGCCACGGATTGATCCATCGCGACATCAAGCCATCCAACATCATCTTCGTGGGCGGCATTCCGAAGCTGGCCGACATCGGTTTGGTGACGGAAGTCGCGGCAGCCCAGAGCTTCGTGGGCACCGAGGGTTTTGTTCCGCCCGAAGGCCCGAACTCGTCCCGTGCGGACATCTACAGTTTGGGCAAGGTGCTTTACGAATCGAGCATGGGAAAGGACCGCATGGCTTTCCCGGAGCCGTTTACTGCGCTGGGGCAGACGGCGGAATCACGCGAACTCGAGGAGTTGAACGCGGTCATCCTCAGAGCTTGCGCCCCAAATCCACGCGACCGCTACCAGAGCGCCGAGGAAATGCATGTCGATCTGGCGTTGCTGCAAAGCGGTAAGTCGCTGAAATCCAAGCGACGATTGGAACGGCGGTTGTCGCTCGCGCGGAAGGCGGCCGTCGCGGTCGCGGCCGTGGCCGCCGTGGCCATCGCCGCCTTCCTCTACCAGCAATTCCAAACCCGGACGGCCCGCCAGTTGGCGAAGGAAAATCGGGAACTGGCGCAACGGGAAATGTCGCAACGGCAACGCACGGAAGAATTGCTCAACCGCCTCGAACTCTTGCAGGCGGAGAATTTCTTCGAAAACGATGCGGCGGCGAAGGGCGTTGCCCACCTCGCGCATGTCTTGCGCAAGCGACCTGAGAACCGGGTCGCGGCGGAGCGCATCCTGGCCGCATTGACCCAGCGAAATTTCCCCCGTCTCGCCACCAAGCCGTTGCAGCACGAGGCCAAGCTATTCTTAAATGCCCACCATAGCGTGGCGCGCTTCAGTCCGGACGCGCAGCGGATTGTCACCATCAGCGACGACTACAGCGTTCATGTATGGGACGCGCGAACCGGTGAGGAAACCATCCGCCCCCTTCGGCACACTCAACCCGTCTATACGGCGGAGTTTAGTCCAGATGGAAAAAGGCTGGTGACCGCGTCCGATGATCGAACCGCGTTCGTCGTGGAGGTCGCGACAGGTGAACTGGCCTTTCCGCCGATTCCGCACGGCCGGGCGGTTTTGCACGCCACGTTCAGCCCGGACGGACGCTGGATCGCGACAGGCTCGCGGGACGAGACCGCCCGGATTGTGCGCGCAGACAACGGCGGAAGGGTCTGGGGACCGATCGCGCAAGGAGGCCCGGTTGAAGTGGTCGCCTTTAGTCCCGACGGCCGGCAACTTGCGTGCTCCATCAAGGTGCTTGGCCGCGTGAGAATCTGGGAGGTTGAATCCAGTCGAGAGATCCGCTCCTTCCAGTTGGAGGGTCGGGTCGACTTGGTGCGGTTCAGTCCGGATGGAAACTGGATTGCCGCCACGTTCCAACGTCCGTCGGGAGATTGGAGAGTGCAGGTGTGGGAGGCACGAACGGGCCAGCCGCAGGATCCTCTGCTCCATCGTAACCGGATTTATGCGCTGGATTTCAGTCCCAACGGCGAGCATCTCGTCACCGCAAGCGCAGACCAAACGGCCAGGATCTGGGAGGTCAGGACCGGCGAAGCGGTGGGCCAGATGCGCCATGCGTCGCTTGTCTATTCGGCCGCCTACAGCCCCGAGGGAAACCGGATCGTGACGGCGTCCGTGGATCATACCGCGCGGATTTGGGACGCCCAGACCGGTGCGCCGCTCGCCGAGCCCATGGTGCACGATGGCCGCGTGATTCATGCCGAGTTCAGCCGCGACGGTTCGCAGGTTCTGACGGCGGGCTGGGAAGACAAGACGGCGAAGATCTGGAACGTCGAAGCTCGTTCGTGGTCGCCCCGGGTCCTGCCCCACGAAACCAAGGTTCGATTGGCGGAGTTTGATGCAACCGGTCGGGAGGCCATGACCGCCACGACCGCCGTGCTCGCCACAGCGCCCAAGATCAACTCATTCAACTGGGGCCGCACCGAATCCGTTGTGCTCTGGAATCTGGCCACCGGACGGTCGAACATCGTCACCGGCGGGGTGAAAGGAGGCGAAGCCGTGACGATCCGATTCACGGCCGCGGGGCCGAGAGCTTTGTTCGCCGAAAGAACCGCACCGTACGAGTTTTCGAAGCTTGCTCGGATCTGGAACGTCCGGACCGGCACACCGATAGGCGAGCCACTGCAAACCTCGCGGCCCATCACGTGTGCTCAGTTCAGCCCGGAGGGGCTGCGTCTGGCCACCGGCTCGCGGAACGGAGATGTAATCGTGTGGGAGACGATGACCGCTCGCGCGTTGCTCCCTTTGGTCTCCCACTCCAACTCCGTACGCTCGGTTCAGTTCAGCCCGGACGGCACCAAGCTCGTGGCGGCCGACGATCGGGGAAGGGCGACCATTTGGGATGTCCCCACCGGGCAACGGATCGCGCCGCCACTTTCACACGACGCAGAAGTGTGGTTCGCACACTTTAACTGCCAGGGCGACAAGGTCGTGACCGGCTCATTGAACTTCACTGCTCAGATTTGGTCCACCAACGGAACGCGCCTGGCGGTGCTTCCGCATCGGGCACCGATTGAGTACGCTGAATTCAGTCCGGACGACACCAAACTCGTCACCGCGTCCGCCGATCGGACCGCCTGTGTGTGGAGTGTCGCCACGGGACGACGTTTGACCGAACCGCTGCAACATGGCGAATTCGTCTGGGTGGCCCGGTTCAGCCCCGACGGCTTGCGAGTGCTCACCGGATCCATGGATCGCACAGCGCAACTTTGGGACGTTGCCACTGGGCTCAAGCTGGGAGACGCGTTTCACCATGATGATTGGGTGACCTGCGTGGGATTCAGCCCCGACGGCCGACACGCCATGACCGGATCATCCGATTTCAAGACAAGACTGTGGAACATCCCCGTGGCCTCAAACCCAATCCCATCCTGGCTGCCAGATCTTGCCGAGACCGTGGCCGGTCAACGCTTGAACGAAGAGCGGATTCTCGAACCAGTTCCGTGGACAAATGGTCCGTCCTTGGGCAGAAACCTGCGAGAACAGGCGTGGACCGAGCCCTACGCTGGCCTCGCGCGGAAGTTTTCTACCGACGCACACTAGGCCGCGCGTCGTTCGGCGGTCCGATTAAAGACTGCCCTTCGGGAAATCAGTGGCCATCGCTGTTACTCGGCCGAAAGCGAAGCCCGGACTTCAGCGCAATGCCGTGACGTTCAGAGAGCGGTCAGACTTCGTGGCGAGATCGGTCGGCTTCGCGACTTCCCTGCTTTCCCGCCGGGAACCGAAAATGGAAAAAGTGGCGGGAGTGGCGGGGCTCGAACCCGTAACCTCTGCCGTGACAGGGCAGCGCTCTAACCAATTGAGCTACACCCCCGTGAAAGGGGAGCCGCAAGGTAGAGAAGGCCACGAGCGGAGTCAATGGCCTTTTTCACGCTACGAGCATCCTTGCTTCACCCTTCCGGGTTAGGCATCGTCCTCCAGCAAATGACGACGCAATTGTCGTCGGCAACTCCCAATGGCAACTCCCAATCGGAAAGCCGGGGGCGCCCAACCAGACCAGTCCGCGCTTCATGAATCGTCGAATGTCATCGCAGCAACGCCCCGCTCGCCGCGGACCTTCCACCCGCGCCAACCCGACCGGACCTTCTCCGCGCCCAGCTCGACCCCGCCTCCGTCCCAAGCCCGTTTCTCCCCTCGAGATCCCCGGAGTCGATGCTCCCGGCGACGGCGTCGCCCACGCCGGCCCGGCGAATCATCACCGCGCCGCTTCGATCGCCGCCATCGTCATCCGCTGGTCCAACCGCGAGTCCGCCGCGGACCAATTGCTCCGCGCTGAATTGAAAAAGGCGCGGGGACTCGATCCCCAGACCGGAGCCCTGGCCAGTCAGATGGTGTTTTCGTATTATCGATGGCTGGGCTGGCTCGCGGAAACCGATCCAGTCGAAGCGCGCCTGGATCGGGCACTGGCCTTGCAACGCCAGTTTGATCGCGACCCCTCCGCCTGGGACGAAATTGACCTGATCGCCCGCGCTGTCCCCGCCTGGACCCGCGACGTGTTGGACTTCACTCCAGCCTGGGCGCGTGCCCTGCAGGGCGAGCCCACGATGTGGATTCGAACCAAGCCCGGCCAAGCTGAGGCGGTCGCCCGTCAACTGCCGGGCGCCGTGCCGGGACCGATTCCCGACGCACTCGAATATCGCGGCTCGGCGGACCTCTACGTTCAGCCCGCGTTTCAAGCCGGCGAGTTTGAGATCCAGGATCTGGCCTCTCAATTCGTCGGGCATTTGTGCGCGCCACAACCCGGCGAGACCTGGTGGGATGCCTGCGCCGGCGAAGGCGGCAAAACGATGCACCTGTCCGCGCTCATGCGGAACAAGGGGCTAATCTGGGCGAGCGACCGCGCCGAGTGGCGACTGCAACGATTGAAACGACGCGCAGCCCGCGCCCAAGCCTTCAACTACCGCGCCGCAGCCTGGGATGGGAGCGAACGTCTCCCGACGAAAACCATGTTCGACGGAGTGCTGGTGGATGCCCCGTGCACGGGAATCGGCACGTGGCAGAAAAATCCGCACGCACGCTGGAGCATCCGTCGCGAGGATGTGGCCGAGCTGGCCGCCATCCAAGGGACGCTGCTTGATCGGGCGGCGGCCAGCATCAAGCCCGGCGGACGACTTGTTTACTCCGTTTGCACACTCACCCGCGCAGAAACATCCGAAACCTCCGCCGCCTTCAGCGCCCGTCACCCGGAGTTTTCTCCAGAGCGATTCGCCTGCAGCTGGCTAACCCCGACCTGCGGCCCAGGTCCCGACGTTTGGATCCGGCCCGAGGACTGGCGAAGCAACGGAATGTACGTCGCCCAATGGCGGAGGAACCTCGACCGCGGAGCCGCCTAACCAAGAAGCCAGGCACCCAGCTCAAGTAGGTCGACGAGCGTTGTCGACGGCGCGTGAGCGAAACTCTTCCCATGCGTCTGCCCACCGCGGGAGTCCGGTCGGCCGTTCTTCCCCGTCCTGAAGCGCTAAAACGACCGCGTCGAATTGCGCACGACCGAAGTCAGACCGACTTCAATCGCCGTCTGCCGCCCGAGGAAATCCATCAGGACCATCACCCGATCCTTGCCCGGCATCACCTTCGTGATCACCGCCTGCAAGCCATGAAACGCGCCGCCGGACATCACCACTTCCTCACCCACCTCGGGCTCGGCCGCGATCACATGAACCCCCTCCGTGCTGAGCACCGCTCGAATCTCTTCGATCGCCTGATCCGGAACGGTGGGCCACTTGTTCCCAAAATGGACAACGCAGCTCACGCCGGGCGCGTAATGCACGCGCGTCAAAGCGTCATGCCAGTTGAAACGGGCGAAGAGATAATTGGGAAACATCGCCTCGGTCACCACCGCAGGCCCCAGTCGAGTCGATCGCTTGTAACGAATGCGCGGATTGAAAACCTCCACCCCTTCCATCTGCCGCAAATGGCCCGCCGCGATGTGCTCGTGCTTGGGCTGGGAACGCAGACAAAACCACGCCACGGGTGGAATCCCGTGCGCGCGTGTAGCTCGTTCCAAATTGACCGGTATCGGCTCGGACATGGGGGCGAACTTACTGGAACCCCCGGGAAGAGTGAAAGAGGAAAGGTTCAGGCAGTTGACCCGGATTTTTACGTTGATAAGGTCACCCCATTGCCGGTGAATCGCATTCGACTTACGCCCATCGCGCCATGAGCAAACAACCTAAGGCATCCCGCCGCGACAACCACGTGCAACCCCGGCCCAAGAAACGCGCCTCATCCACCCTGCTCATCGCCCTCGCCCTCGCCGGCGTCGCGGGCGCCGTCACCCTCGTCCAGTGGCAACGACCGCCGGCAGCCTCCATTCCCGCCCAAAGCAACTCGCCGGTTCTCCACCCGAATCCGCCCGCCGCCAGCATAAGCACCGGTGCTCCCCCTATAGCCCCTATCAATGCCGTTGCCGCCGCCGGCTCCGGCTCTCCAGCGGCCCCCACAAATGCCCTTCCCCAGATGGAGGTCAAGCAGGCCGTGATGGTCACCGTCGACCTCGATCTCGGCGGAAACATTCATTCCGTGGCCGATGCACTGCGCGAAGTGGAACGCCGCCACCAACCCACCGATGGCACCGGCCGCGTCTTCGCCATTCTTGACGCCTATCGAAACCCCACCCCCGACGACCGCAAACTGCGCGTGTCCATGCACGTCAGTACCGAGAAGATCGGCATCGGCTCGCTCGTGCTGCGCCGAACCGGGGAAGTGCTGTGGAGCAGCCGAATCGTGCCCGCCGCCGACGGCACCTCCAGCACGCAGCCCAACGGGTTGACGATCCTCATCGACGACGGCGCCGGTCATACGCCCATGGTGGATGGTTCGAGCAACCCAGCGACGATTCTCGAGGCGCAACTCAAGGAACCCGGCATCCCCGTCTCCGTGGCTTGGCCCGACGGCGCCGAACGCGAAGTTACCTTCCTCTACAGCGCCTGCGGCTGCCCGGTCAAAGTCATGTGCCGACGCGAAGGCAATCGCACCGTGCGCACGAAGGATGAGCCCGTTATTTTCCCCGACGACCCTGCGGTCCTCGATGTCATTCGCCGGCTGATGGCCTGGTAAGAGCCGACCAGGCGAAGTCGGCCTTCGGGTCTTGCCTGTCCCGGCCCAGGTACGCCCGCGAAGTTCGACCGCGAGAAACGCCTCATCTCATCGACGCGCTTCGTGCTTCGGCAGTCGCCTGTTTTGCTTCGAGGTAACGTTTGAAGGTTCGAGGACACGCAAACCGTCTTGCTCTTCCACCCACAACCTTGCTACGGTGCCCGGGTCCAACCATCATCGCATGAGCAACTGCTTTGCCCGCGGCCCAACCGTGTCAGTGTGGGCGCTGTTCGCGCTGGTCCGCCTAACCTCAATGGCGGCCCAACCCCTCGTTTGGGAACAACACGAAGGCTATCGTGACATGGCTCTCGCCGTCAGAGGCAACGGGCAGCCAGGTTTTACGCTGCTGCGCCCCGAACAAACCGGCATCTTCTTCACCAACACTCTGAGCTATGCCCGGTCCGAGGCCAACCAGACGCTGATGAACGGCAGCGGCGTGGCCGCCGGCGATTTCGATGGTGATGGCCTGGCCGATCTGTATTTCGCTTCGTCAGAAGGTGGCAATGGGTTGTTCCGCAATCTCGGCGATTGGCGATTCGCCGACGTCACGCGCGGTGCCGGCGTGGCCGCCGAGAACCAATCGAGCAAGGGCGTCGTGTTCGCTGACATCGACGGCGACGGCCGACTGGACCTTCTGATCAACGCGCTCGGCGGACCCAACGCCTGCTTTCGAAACCTCGGCAACGGTCAGTTCACCAACGTCACCGCCGCCTCCGGCATCTCCGCCAAAACCGGCGGGCATTCCATTGCGCTCGCGGACGTGGACGGCGACGGCGATCTCGACCTCTACCTGGTTAACTACGGCGAGTACTCCATTCTGCGCAGCGGCGGCCAAATCTCCATGCGGACAGTCAATGGCCGACCCACCGTGGCCGGCCGCTGGGCCAAGCGCCTGAAGTTGATCGGCACACGGCTGATCGAACTCGGCGAACCAGACGCCCTGTATCTCAACAATGGCCGCGGCGTTTTTACCCCCGTGCCCTGGACGGGCGGCGCTTTTCTCAATGCCGATGGCTCGCCGCTGAAATCGGATCCGATGGACATGGGTCTCTCCGCGATGTTTCGCGACATCAATGGAGACGGCGCACCCGATCTCTACGTCTGCAACGACTTCCAATCGCCCGATCGTATCTGGATCAATGACGGCCGCGGACGCTTCCGCGCGCTGCCCGATCTCGCCGTGCGCACCGTCTGCCATTTCTCCATGGGCGTGGATTTCGCCGACATCGATCGCGATGGTCACGACGACTTTTTCGCCGGCGACATGCTGAGCCGCTCCCACGCTTTGCGCATGCGCCAGATGGGATCCACGAACCCGCCACCCGAGGAAGTCACCGAGACTTGGGATCGCAGGCAGGCCCGCCGCAACACGCTGAATGTCGCGCGCGGCGATGGCACCTATGCCGATCTCGCCAACTTTGCCGGCGTGGACGCCTCCGACTGGACTTGGTCTGTCGTTTTTCTCGACGTCGACCTGGATGGCTTCGAAGACCTCCTCGCCGTCAATGCGCACGCCTATGACACGCAGGATCTCGACATGCAGGATCGCGCCCCCGCCGCGCAAGGCAGCGGGATGAACCGGCAGATTGGAACAAGCCTGCGCAGCTTCCCACCTCTGATCACCCCGAACTATGCGTTTCACAATCGCCGGGACCGCCGGTTCATCGAGACCGGCGATGCCTGGGGATTCAACTCGACCAATGTGTCCCACGGCATCGCCCTCGCCGATTTTGACAATGACGGCGACCTCGACCTCGCCGTCAGTTGCCTCTGGCAACCACCCCTCCTCTATCGCAACGAATCCACCGCGCCACGCGTCGCCGTCCGGCTGAAGGGCCGCGCCCCCAATACCAAAGGCATCGGCGCCCGCGTCCGACTCCGCGGCGGCGCCGTCCCAGAACAGACCCAGGAAATTCAGGCTGGCGGACGTTACCTGTCCGCCGATGAACCGATGCGAACGTTTGCCGCCGGACCAGACGCCCGCGCCATGTCCCTCGAAGTCCGCTGGCGCAGCGGCCACGTCAGCATCATCCACGGCGTTCGCCCCAACCGCCTCTACGAAATCGATGAGACTGGCGCCCAACCGGCCGCGCCTGCTTCGGCTTCTCCTACCCGCCCGGCCGCAGCGACAAAACCAATCTTTCGCGACGTCAGCAGCACCCTGCCCCACTCGCATGCAGAGAATCTTTTCGACGAAGGCAGCCGACAGCCCCTGCTCTATCGCGCGCTGACTCGAATCGGCCCCGGAGTCGCCTGGATTGATCTCGACCACGACGGCCACGACGAACTTGTCATCGGCGGCAACCTCGGCAGCCCCATCGGGGTTTACCGGCTCGAGGCCGGCAGTTGGCAGGCCTGGCGACCCGCCGGCTGGCCCGTCACCTGGCCCTTCGACGCCACCGGACTCGCCGCCTGGACTCCGTCGGCCGTGGACCACAGCCTAATCACCGCCGCCTCACCATATCGTCTGGGTCAGGAACACGCCCGCGCCCTGACTCAACTCCCCGGTAGCTCCTCCACGAAAAACCTACCCACCCCGTGGCAGGAACTCGCCACCTTGAACCTCGAACAAACGGCACCGGGCCCGATCGCCGTGGCCGATTACGACGGCGATGGCGACCTGGACGTTTTCATCGGTGGACGATTCCGTCCCGGCCGTTTCCCGGAAGCCGCCACGTCTGTTCTCCTGCGCAATCTCTCCGGAAAATTGTCTCCGGATCCCACGATTGAGCCGGCCCTGAAAGGGCTCGGCCTGGTGACCAGCGCTGTCTGGAGCGATCTCAACGACGACGGATGGCCCGAGCTAATCCTGGGCTGCGAATGGGGCCCGATTCGAATCTTCGCGAATACCCGAGGCAGGCTTTCGGAAGCGACGGAACCATGGGGCCTCACCAGCCAGACCGGCTGGTGGCAGGGCGTTGCCACCGGCGACATCGACGGCGATGGCCACCTCGACATCGTTGCCGCCAACTGGGGTTGGAACAGCTCGTATCACCAACCTTCTCCGCAGACACCCGCCGTTCTCTTCTACGGCGATCTCGATGACAACGGCACCTGGGACCTGATCGAAACAGAGTACGCCAACGGACGTCTCTGGCCTCGGCGCAATCTCGCGACGCTCGGCGAATACATGCCATGGTTGCGCTTGAAGTTTAGTTCGCACCGCGCCTTTGCCGAAGCAGACATTCCTGCCTTGCTGGATCAGCACCGGACAAAAGCCCGCCGGCTCGACGCAGCCACCTTCGCTTCGACCGTGTTCTTCAATCGCAACGGGCGCTTTGTCCCCGTATCGCTGCCGGACGAAGCCCAATACGCGCCAGCTTATGCGGTCAACATTGCCGACGCCGACGGCGACGGACAGGAGGATGTATTCTTGAGCCAAAATTGCTTCGCCCTTCGTTCGGACGAGCCCAGACTGGACGCCGGACTCGGGCTCTGGTTGCGCGGAGTCGGCTTGGCCCCATCCTACCCGCCAAGCGGGCTGCAACCCATCAGCGCGAAGCACTCGGGTGTTCGCGTTTATGGTGAACAGCGCGGCGCCGCCGTCGGCGACTTCGACGGCGACGGACGAATCGACTTGGTGGTCACCCAAAACGACGGCCCCACGGTGCTGTTCAAAAATGAAGCAGCGCAACCAGGTCTGCGGGTTCGACTGGCTGGCCCAGCCGGAAATCCCAGCGGCATCGGGGCACGACTTCGATTGAAGTTTGCCGATCGCACCGGCCCGCCGCGCGAAATAAAAGGGGGCGGGGGCTACTGGTCGCAAGACAGCCTCGTCGCGGTCATGGCCACGCCCACCATCCCGGACTCAATCGAGATTCGCTGGCCCGGCGGCACGGTAACGTCAGGAAAAATTCCGGCCGGCGCCCGAGAGATCAAGGTGGCATTGGACGGAAGTATCACGGCAACTCCCGTGGGAAAATAAGCCGCCTGCCAATCTCAGCCTCAGCCAGTAGCCAGTGATGTAGACGTTCTACCCGGCCACCACCACCCGCACGCGCAGATCTCTCAGCACATACAGCTCCTTCGAATCAACCCCGCGCATCCGACGCCCACCGTCCTTCCGCTTGGGCCCATACCGCTTCCGCTCCGCCTTGAACACCCCATCCACAAATCCCTTCGTCCCGATCACCGCCCCGTCCGCGTAATACCTCACCCGCATCCGCACATACTCCGCCAACCCAACCCGCCCCTTCCCCGCCACCACCTCGGCCACTGCTTCCCTCGATATCCCCGGCCGCACCGGCTGCCCCGCCGCATCCGTCCCCTCATTCTCCTCCCCATCCGCCCCCCGCAGGGGCCCTCTCCGCCGGCCGGCGGGGGAGAGGGTGGTTCCGACTCGCGCCAGCGAAGTCGGAACCGGGTGAGGTGGAGCCGTCCGCGGTTCATTGGCTTGTGGGCACAAGTCTGGAACTTGTGAAAGATCGCCCTGCCCGTGCACCCACACCTCCTTCATCGACACCGTCTCCTCCGCCACCCGCTGCGCCCCGGCCACCACCACCCGCAATCCCTCCTTCGCCCGCCTCTTCCCCGCCATCGCCTCCCCATACCCGCTCCACCGATACTCCCCAGGTTCCTCCACCACCTTCGCCCGCACCGGATTCAAATCGATATACGCCGCCGTCGACGCCAACGCGTGCCCCGCACCCTCCACCAGCACGCTCTTGAACCGTTCCTCCCACAGCGTTCCCTTGCGCCCTCGCTCATGATTGAACCATTGCGTAAACCGCTGCTTGAGCAGCTTCATGAACCCGCTCAAATCCCACATCCGCGCCAAATACCGTTCCTTGTATTCCTCCGCCGCCTCGTGGTGTCCCTGCCGACGCAGCTGTTCGAGCATCTGCCGCGTCGTCCCGCCGCCCGCCAACCCCGACAGCCGTTCCACCCG
Source organism: Limisphaerales bacterium (assembly GCA_044230345.1). Classification (GTDB taxonomy): domain Bacteria; phylum Verrucomicrobiota; class Verrucomicrobiia; order Limisphaerales; family JADJPG01; genus JBGARF01. The sequence continues at coordinate 151,376 of JBGARF010000016.1, read as the reverse complement.
CTTCAACAGTTCCCCGTCCGACATCACTCCCTCCGGCCGTTTGGGCACCTCCACCAGCACATGAAAATGATTCGACATCACGCAGAACGTCACGATGCGCACCCCGCAGAAGGCCTCGTATTCGCGCATCAACGCGACGAACTGCTCCTTCTCGGGTGGACCGAACACGAACTGGCGGTCGACCACCCGGGAGATGCAGTGATAAAACGCCACCTCATGATGATCCGGAGCCTTCAACCGTGCCTTTCGCATGCGCGCCATCCCACCACACCCCACCCACCTCCGTAAAGCGCATTCTAACTAATGACCTGTCCCTTTATTATGTGTGGCGGGGGTTTGCATTTTTTGTCAGGGCGCGGCACAAACGGGCGGCATGCATACATTGCTCTTAATCGATGACGAGGCGGACGTGCAGTATTCGTTCCGCCGAATCTTCGACTCACCGGAACTGGCGCTGACAACAGCGTCCAGCGGCGAAGAGGCGCTGGAGGTCGTCCCCCGGCTGAAACCCGACTTGGTGGTGATGGATATTCGGATGGGCGGAATGAACGGTCTCGAAACCCTGCGTCGCCTTCGCCAGATCGACGCCAAGGTGCCGGTCATCATGATGACGGCTTACGGCACGACGCAGACAGCGATCGAAGCCATGAAGCTCGGCGCCTACGACTACCTGCTCAAGCCGTTCGACGTCCCCAAGTTGAAGCAGATCGTCTTCAACGCGCTGAAGGCATCGGCCGCGATGAAGGAAGTGGTTTCCTATCAACCCCTGCTGGAGTCGGAAGACTACGATGTCGGAATCATCGGCCGGTCCGAGCCGATGCAGAGCGTGTTCAAATTGATCGGCCAGCTGGCGTCATCAAATGCCACCGCCCTCATCACAGGCGAGAGCGGCACGGGCAAGGAACTGGTGGCGCGGGCGATCTATCACCATAGCAGCCGCTCCGGCCAGCCGTTCCTGGCCATCAACTGCGCAGCCATTCCCGAGAACTTGCTTGAGAGCGAGCTGTTTGGGCATGAGAAAGGCGCCTTTACCGGCGCCGCCAGCCAACGGATCGGCAAATTCGAACAGTGCAACCGAGGCACCCTTTTTCTTGATGAGATTGGCGACATGGCGCCGGCAACCCAGACCAAAATCCTGCGCGTGATTCAATCCGGCACGTTCGAACGCGTCGGCGGCAACCAATCCATCCAGGTCGATGTCCGGATCATCGCCGCGACCAACAAGCCGCTGGAAGAAGCGGTGGCGCGAAAGGAATTTCGGGAAGATCTCTTTTACCGGCTGAACGTCGTGCGCATCGCCCTGCCCCCCCTGCGGGAGCGACCGGAAGACATTCCGCTGCTGGTGAATTACTTCCTGAACAAGTTTGCGCGTCAGCACCGGCAATCCCCGCGACCGATCACCGACGACGCCTTGCGCCGGCTTCAGGCGCATCATTGGCCGGGCAACGTGCGTGAACTGGAGAACGTCATTCAGCGGGCCCTGGTCGTGGCCAAGGGAGACGCCCTGCTCTCCGCTGACCTTCCGCCGGAAATCGCGGGCCCGGCCGAATCGGACGCAGCTGCCGGCAGCGCCTCGGGCCAAAGCAGCCCAACCCCTCGGGCCGCGGGCGGCGCCACCGGACCGGCGGCGGGACCGATGGACTGGCCCACGTTGATCCGCGGCATCTATCAATTGGCGCGTCAGGATCCGAAGCTCAAGGTCCTGCCGGCCGTCGAGCGTGAACTGGTCATCCAGGCGCTCATCGAAACCAACGGCAACCAGGTGCAGGCGGCCCGGCTGCTTGGCATCACGAGGGCGACGCTCCGCAAGCGCGTGGAGAAATTCAACATCAAGCGGGAGCTGGCGGTGAAATAGCGCCGCCACGGCCCGCCGCCACTCGAGCCTCTGCAGTCCGCAGTCCCGGTGCTTCACGCGCGTCGCGCGGGCCCATCTCAATCCTCCGCGGGCCCGGATGCAGCCGCAGGAAAAGGAAAACGCCAGTCACCTGTTAGGCGACTGGCGTGGCAAAGCCGTTTAATCGGCGGCCAGAGGGTCAGTTGCTTTCAACCTCCGGACTGGCGACCTTGACCACCTTCGCCTTGACGTTCTCCTCAAGTTCGTTGATGCCGGAGACCGAGCCGCGATTGGGCGTGAGCGTGTAGCTGAACGGGCCGGTCAATGACGTGAGCACCGACTCGTTGGCATCATCGGGGAGCGTGTGTCGCGAAACCACGCCCAGAAGCCCGTGGCGGGAAACCAAGGCCACCCCGCTTTGCACCGGATCATACAGCGGATTGATCGTCGTCAGGCGGTATTGATTGGGGAGCGTGGCGGTTGGATCCGGATCCAGATCGAACACATGGACGTAAGGACGCAGGTCGCGCTTGCCGGAGACGTAGTAGCGCCCGGTCAGATCCGGCAGCGGTGTTTGGGGAAGCCCGCGCAACTGATACTTCCGATCGCGCTCGTGGGCGACCAGGTTGAGCCGGGTGGCGCTCGGCTGTTTGCCCCGGAAGCTGACGTAGTTGGTGACGTTGGCGCCGATTTCGTTGTACATCCCGACGATGCCCTTGGGCCATTCGTAGGACCAGACGCCGACAATCGGGGCGGCACCGTAGAAGTAAGTAATCGTATTGGTGCCGGCGGACGGGCCGTCGACCCGCGGGCCGCCCGAGCCATTGCCGCGGCCGTCTGCATCCGGATCCGCTTTCGCTTTTCGGAGGTAGGTCACCACCTCGCGTCCATCGAGGGTGAAATCGCTGTTGAACGTGATGTGAGCGATTCCCTTCTGATCGCCGCTCAAGGCGAAGTCCCAGGTGCCAACCGGCGAAACGGACTGGGCGGGCAGGGATGCAGCGAGACCGAGGAGGCCGGCGAAGGCCGACAGACCGGCAACCGATTTGAACCGGGGTTGAGGTTGGAAGGATTTCATAGGCGGGACAAGTGGTGTGCTCTCGGAACGGAGTTGGTTAATACGACAACCTTCAGGTTACCGGGCCGGCTTGGTCCAGTCGTAGGGTTGGGCGCTATCCCAGGCGGTGTCCGGCGCATCCGTCGTTTCATTGGACCTGCTCTGCATGAAGAGACGGCCGGTGACATTCGGATGATAGTCGCCTTCATCCACGATGGTCGGCGTGATGAAGATGATCAGGTTTTGCTTGTTGCGCTCCTTCGATTCCTTGCGAAAGGCGAGGCCGACGAGCGGCAGGTCACCCAGGACGGGGACCTTCGTATAGGCCTTGGACTTCGTATCGTTGACGAGACCGCCCATGACGAGGGTGTTGCCGCTGGGAATCATGACCGAGGTTTCGATGCGCCGGATGGCATAGATGTTAGCCGTGTTGATGGTGTCGTTGAGGAACTGCTTGTCCACCGAGTCGATATTGGACACCTCGGGCACGACCTTGAGCGAAATGTTGCGGTCGGCGGCGATGCGGGGCGTCACGTGGAGGATGGCACCCAGGTTCGTATAGGTCACCGTCGCGCCAGCCGGGGAATTCGCCGATCCGGGCGTCACCTGGAAGATCGGGAAGGCCTTCGTCACGGACAGGGTCGCTGTTTGATTGTCGAGCGTGACCGCACGGGGTGTCGCGACGACCTCGGTGTCTGTGTCCGTGTTGAGGAACGAGAGCACGGCGCTGACGCCATCGGCATCGAGAAACGCCGTGGCTGGATTGAAGCCCTTGGCGGTATCGACGAGCACCTTGGGCTGGGTGGTGGCCAGCACGTGGTTATCGCTCTCATACTCGATCACCGGTTTGGCCTTCAGGTTGTTGCCGAATGAGAAATGCTGTTCCTTCAGCGTGCCGCTCCAGTCAATGCCCTTCATGGTCTTCGGGTTCTTGGACGTCTCGAGCAGCTTGGCTTCGATCAAAACCTGGCGGGTGGCCGTGTCGAGCTTGGCGACGAGATTGGTGAATCCATCGAGCTCCTTTTCCGTGGTGTTGACAATGATTTGGCTGGTGCGGCTGTCCGGCACCACCGAGCTGCGGCCGGAGAGGGTGCCCTTGACGACGGACACGAGGTTGCTGGGGTCCGCGTAGCGCAACTGGAGAATGCGGGTCACGAGCGGATCCTCGGCCTTGGGATCCTTGATGGTGACGCGGGCGATCTTGGACTTGTTGTCCTTGGCGAGGGCGAGGTTGTAATTCTCGAGCACGGCGGTCAGCGCCTCGTGCGCGCTGACATTTTCGAACCGGATGCTCACGTTGGGCTGGTTGCTGGACGTGACGCGCGGGTCGAATTGGAAGTTGAGTCCGGACTGGCGCGCCAGGTTGCGGATGGCATCGGTGAGCGGCACGTCGTCGATCACGATGAGAGGAACGATCTCATTGGGATTGGCCGGCGCGGTGGCGGCGGACGGGGTGACGGCGGCGTTGGTGGAGGCCTGAGCGACGGTCACCGGGGCGGACTCGGCCGGGACAGCGGCGGGCGCCGTCTCGGCTGGGGCGGCGGGCGCCGTCTCGGCCGGTTCATTTTTCTCCTGAGCGCTGAGCGTCAGGCCGCTGGTCGCGAGACCGATGAGCAGGGCGGTGAGGTTTTTCTTCATAGGGGTGGTGTTAATCGGAATTGGCAAAGGTTCGATGGAGTCGGGCGTTGATGGTCAGTGTTCGCGCAGGAACAGTTCCTTGGTGGCGGCGCCGACGGACACGACGACGCTTTGAGCTTTGATTTCGAGGCAGCGGACCGTCACCGGAGCGCCGCCGCGCCGAAGACTGATCTCCTCCTTTTCGCCGACCGTCTGGTGATTGATGATGGCGAGGCGCCGGCCGTTGGTGGTGGAGATGCCGCGCAGGACGATGAACTCGGGCACGGTCGGCTGCTCGACGACGACCTTGGTCTGGTTGGTGTTGGTCGTGGGAACGACGACGTCGGTGGAATTGGGGAAAAAGGGATCGCGGCCGTAGCCGACGCGGTATTCCGATTTCGGCGCATTGGGCGGAGCGAGATTCGGCGTCGGCCGGAGTTCGGCGGCGGAGACGGTCAGCACGCAGAGGCCGGCACTGAGGAGGATGAGGGCGCGTCGCATTGCGATGGGTGGTTCAGGGTTTGACCAGGGCGACAACTTCGAGCTTGAAGGCCAGCTTCTCCTTGGAGTCCGGGCCGGTGGCGCCGTTGGCGGCGCTGGCCGAGGCCGGATCCAGATCGATATTCTGGATGCGCATGTACGGGAAGGCGTTTTCGAAGTCGGCGATGAACCGGCCGAAGTCGTGGTAGCGGGCCGTGCCCCGCAGGTGAAAGGCCACCGCCTTGTAAGGGAACTTGGGGAACATGCCGACTTCGGTCGCAACCTCCCGGCTGAACTGGGGAATCTCGACTTTATAGCCGTCGGCCGAGCCGCTTTTGAACCCGGTCACCGTCTGGATCACCCAGGAATACATGTCGCCGGAAGCCATGGTGTCCTCAATGGCGCGGAGACTGGCGGTGACCTGCTCGAGATTCTTTTCAACTTGGGAAACGCTGCCGACCAGGCGTTCGGCGCTGGCGATGCGATCCTCCTGCTCGACCTTTTTGCGGGCATTCTCGACCAACGCTTTGCCCTGCGGACCAATCAAGCCGTAGTAAAGGCCGGCGACAATCGCCATCGTCCCGAGGGCGGTGAGGATAATGCGGTCGCGCTTTTCTTTCGGCAGATTTTTCATGTTACCGGACTTTTTCGGGGAAGGCGCATTCGAGCGTGAACATGACGAACTGGCCGGACGAACCCTGAATGGCCTGGGGTGCGGAGCGGCTGGTGAGCCGGAGCCCGTTGGTGCGGGCGAGGTTTTGCTGGAAGTAAGCCTGATTGGCGATGGCGTCCTTGAAGGCCGTGATGCGGCTTCCGGCCTGGGCGCTACTGTCCATGCCCTCGATCAGGAGCTGGATTTTCTCGGTCGCCGTCCCGGGCTTGCCGCGCACCACTGTTGTGCCGTTGGTGCGACTGGGTGTGGGTTCCGTCAAGGCGTAGGTCTGGTCGGCCTTCAGCCGGACAACCTGGACATTTTCGATATTGTTCAGCGTTTGCTGAAAGGCGCTCAGGACGTTGCCCCAGAGGAAACGGTTGGTCGAAAGACCGCGCAACGCGGCCAGCTTTTCCTCGGCGTCCATGTGCCGCCGCTGGGTCGCCACCGCGGCGGTGTAATTTTTCTCAATTGACTTCCACTTGGACTGGAGATGGCCGAGATCCCGGCTGGCGGCCATGACCTTGACCTGTAGCGACACGGCCCAGAGCACCACGACGGCGACCACGGCCGCGGCGGCGATCACGCCGCGCTTGACCGGATCCTTCCGTCTTTCCTCTTCGGCCGCCTGCAGTTCCGCCAGCAGATTGATGCGAATTGGCATAGGGAAAATTTCAGAAACTGGCCGCCGCGGCGCCGATGGCCACGGCCAGGAGAGGCGACAACGGCTCGAACTCGCCGATCTTCTCAGGGGGCAGGCTGGTCTGCAGACATTTGGCCGGGTTCCAAAGCTCACAGGGAACCATGAGCTCGGCCTGCAGGGTCTGAATCATCAGGTCGCTGCGGGCTGGTCCGCCCGACAGGTAAACCTTGCTGACTGCCTTGTCGTTCTGGTTTTCGAAGAAATCGATGGAAGCCCGCAGCTCGCGGCCCAGGGGATGAATCAGCGGCTCGAGGTTTTGGACCACTTCGGCCGGCATGCCGATCTTGATATCCTCCGCCTCCGGATAAGTGATGCCCAGCGACTCGGCCAAGCCGACAGTGAGGCGATCTCCGCCCAGATTGACGACCCGGTTCAGGATGATGTCTCCCGCGGAAAGGATGGTGATCGAGGTGTGGTTGAAGCCCAATTCCACCAGGGCGACGACCTCCTGCTGGAAGGCTTCGGGTTCAGCGAGCTCGAACGCGTTCACGGGACCGGCGAGGCCCGGGACGATCTGATCGGGAATCAAGCCGGCGGCTTTACAGGCTGCGTGGCAGTCTTCGATCAAGCCGCGCCGGGCGGCGCCGACCAGCGCGCGATGCTTTTGATTCGCGCCCGTTTTCGGAGCTTCACCGACGCGGGCAGGCGCATAGTGGCAATCGTAAACGTGATCGGGGAGCTCCTGCTGGAGGTAGGTTTTTGAGTTGTGCTTCAGCATGAGCCGAACGTCCGCCTGCGGCATCAGCGGAACTTCCGTCTGCTTGAAGACCGTCTCGTTCACGCCCAACGCGAGCGTGACGTACTTCGTCCGGTTGCCGAGCTGTCGGGAGATCTCCTTTAGGTGCTCGGTCAGCACCGCGGTTGAAAGCGCCTTTTCGGCCTCGGGCGTGACCACGACCGCGTAGTTGAGCAGGCTGAGTCCGTCGCCCCGCCGCTGCAGGTGCACGGCTTTGGTGGTGCGGATCCCGAGATCAATCGCGACTAGTTGGTCACGCCGCTTGGCGTGGCTGCTGGTAAACGGCAGACCCATATCGGGATCTGCCTTAGCAGAACAGGTGCCAAGGGGTGTCCCGCGGAGGACACTCCCCTTCCCTTCCCCCACGTTCGCAGCGGTGAGAAGCCGCGACGGTGACACCACGGGCGCAATGAGAAACAGCCTCGTGACCAGCGCGGTGCGGCGCAGCGCCGCCGCGCGGCCCGTCGTTCATCAGCCCGTGACAACGTCAAGGCAGGCTTTGCCGCCGGGCCAAAAGTGCCCGAAGATCGGGCGCAATTTGCCGAAGTTTCCGCCCCGCATTTCCGGCGACGAAAAAACGCCCGGGTCGGACGGGACAGACACTGTCCCGTTTCGGGACAGAATGCGGCTCAACGAACCAACTCGAACGCGTAGCCTTTGAGGTATTCGGTTTCGGGAATGGAGGGGATCACTGGATGGTCGGCGGCCTGACCATAGGTGGCGACGCGCCGAAGAATTCTTCGGGCATCGAAGGCGGCTGCGAGGATCACGTCCTGGAAGAGCTCCTCGTTCACGTGATGCGAGCAACAGAACGTGGCGAGAATGCCTCCCCGCTTCAGGAGCTTCATCGCGCGGAGGTGGATTTCCTTGTAGCCGCGCAAGGCGTCCGGAACTGACGCCCGGTTCCGGGTAAACGACGGCGGATCCAAAATGATGGCGTCGAAGCACGGCACCAGTTTCTCGTTCGCTGGAACCGTCGTCCGCGCCTTGAGCCAGTCGAACACATTGCCCGTTTCAAACGTACAGCGTTCAGCCAATCCGTTCCGGCTGGCATTGCGCCGGGCAGATTCGACGGCATCAGCGCTTTGATCGACCCCCAACACCTGGGTGGCTCCGGCCCGGGCGGCATGCAGCGCGAACCCGCCGATGAAGCTGAAGCAATCCAGCACCTGGGTGGCTCCGGCGCGCCGGATCAATCCGGCCACCGCCTCGTAGTTGGCTTGTTGATCGAGGTACAGACCCGTCTTGTGGCCGGAGAAGAGCTGCGTTGCCAGCTCCAGACCGTTCAGTCGCACCCGCAGTTCGTCGGGAGCCTTGCCGGCAATGACGCCGCTGGCATCCTCCAAGCCCTCGAACTGGCGGGAAGCGACGTCGTTCCGCTCGAGGATTGCGGCCGGCGAGAACACTTTTTGCAGCACCCGAACAATCGACGCCTTGCGCTGGTCCATGCCCAGAGCCGAGGTCTGGATCGCCAGGACATCCTCGTACTTGTCGACGATTAAGCCGCTCAGGAAATCCCCCTCCGAGTTGACCGCGCGGAAGGACGATGCTTCGGGCAGGTAGCGCTTGCGCAAGGCCAGGGCTTCGCGGATGCGCTGCTCGAAAAACGCCTCGTCGATTTCGATCCGTTCGGGCGCGAGCAGGCGCACGTTGATCTTTGACTTCGAGTTGAAAAAGCCCACCCCAATGAATCGCTGGCGATGATCTTTGACCTGGACGAGATCGCCATCATTGGCGGGCTGAGTAAGGCGCAGAATGGATCCGCGATAGATCCAGGGATGGCCTGCGAGAAGGCGGTCGGCTTCACCGGGACGAAGGATGACCGTGGGCAGAGTGCTCATGAGTATTTTGTAAACAGTTGGCCGCTGCCGGCGGACGATCCGCCGGAATGCGGGCCGAGCATGAACGCAGCTTGCACCGGCGAAAGAAAGGCAAATGTTCGGCTTTTTGCTTGGATGAGCCCGTCTGCCTGGTCGCAGCACCCCGGGCCAGGGCGGCTTGTTTACCCTGCAGAATTATGCTGACACGGCGCTCCCGCCCGCTAGCCTGCAGCCATGACAAAGGGCGCGACCAACCACGAAAAGGCCTTGCGCTGCGTTCCGCGCTCGATTCGGCCCGACCGTGAACTGGCGCCCCGCCGTCGAAATCATCGAGCCCGCCCAGCATGAACACTCCAAATTCCTACTACCAGCCGGCCGCCGTCGCCGACCTCAACGTCGAGTCGCGCGCCACGTTCATCTCCCGGACCTACGCCCATCTCGTGGCGGCGATTGGAGCCTTTACGCTGATTGAGATCGCCCTTTTTCGCACGGGTCTGGCGGAGAAAATCGCGCGATCAATGATGAGCACAAGCTGGCTGCTGGTGCTGGGCGGCTTCGTTCTGGTCTCTTGGCTGGCGACGAAGGTGGCGCATTCGGCCACCTCGAAGGCGGCACAATATGCGGCGCTCGCCGGCTTCGTGGTCGCGGAGGCCATTGTCTTTGTGCCGCTCCTCTACATGGCCAACCGGGTCGCCCCCGGTGCCATCGCGAGCGCCTCCGTGGTGACGTTTTTCGGTTTCACCGGCCTCAGCTTGATCGTCTTGCTGACGCGGAAGGATTTCTCGTTCCTCCGCGGCATTCTGTTTTGGGGCGGCATCGTCGCCCTCGCCCTGGTGGTGGGTGGCGCGATCTTCGGCTTCAATCTGGGGACCTTCTTTTCCGTCGCCATGGTGGCCCTGGCGGGCGGTTCCATCCTCTACGACACCTCCAACATCGTGCACCACTATCCCGAGGACCGTTACGTGGGCGCGGCTCTGGAACTCTTCGCCTCCGTCGCACTTTTGCTCTGGTACGTCCTCCGCCTGTTCATGTCTCGGCGCTAGGCCGAAGGTGCTCTCCGCTCATCCGGGCCGGGAACCCATTGAGCCCAGTGAGATCGCGGACGCCTGGCTTGTCTGGCTCCACGCTCGCATTCAACTCGATGAAGCCCCTGCCGTGACAGCCTCACGCTCGACGCCGAAGGGGACTTTTCTAACAACAAGACTTGCGACCAAGTTGATTCAGAGAAAATTGTCACGAACTTTGGGACGAGTTGGCATCCGTAGAAATTGCACGTGACAGAAACGACGGGAACGCGAAAATCGGTTCATGGCAGCCGCCAGTTCCAACTGGTCCATGCCGGACCAAAGGGGAATTAGGGTTCAGCCACCACCGCGACGATTTGGGTCGAAGGAATACTCCATTCGGCCCGGCCTCAGGTCCAAGAATCGAGCGCTGCCGAACCTCCGCTGCGTCCGGGGAAATCCAGGTTCCCGGAACGCGTTCCTCTCTTAATGAATGCGGAAACCCCTCAACTGTTCTCCCCACGACGGGTCATGCTCGGCACGGGCGCATTGACCACGTTCCTTGGCCTTCTCGTCGTCGTGGGCTGGCTCGTTCGTCAGCCTTACCTCATTCGCTCCTCCCCTGCGTTCGCGCCAACTCAGTTTAACACGGCGCTCGCTCTGGCTGGCTGCGGCGTCGCTCTGCTGCTCCTCGCCTTCGGTCAGGCAAGGAAGGCGGCGTTCCTCGGCGGGGTCGTGTCGGTGGGTGCGGTTTTGACCCTGGCCCAGTATCCGTTTGATGTGAACTGGGGCATCGACACCGCGTTTTTTGATCCGCAGACGTCAACGACAACCGTTCACCCCGGTCGCGTGTCGGCCGCCACGGCGGTCTGCCTTTTTGTGGCAGGCTTCAGTTTTGTTTTGGTCGCAGCCGTAAGCCCTCGGGGGCGGCATCCGCTCTGCCTTGGGCTGCCCGCGTCGCTGATTGCAGTCTTCGCATTGCTGGTCATTTTGGGATATGTCGCGGGCGTGGAGGGCGCCTTCAGCTGGGGACAACTCACCCGAATATCCGCGCCGGCCGCCGTCGGTCTGTTGCTCGTGGCGACCGGCTTGCTCTCCCAGGCCTGGGCGGATCATCGCGCGGCCGGGACTCATTCCGTGTGGTTGCCGCTGACGCTGGCGACGCTCCTGGTTGGATTGGTCGGCCTGTTGAGCGTCACTTCACTATCCGGCCTGAACACGGCAAGGCGGCTGCTCGGGCGAACCCATGAGCTCCTCCACGAACTGGAAGAACTGCGCACTCAAACGGCCGAGGTGCAAGTCAGCGCGCGGGGGTATGTCCTGACGGCCAAGAGCGAGTCGCTGGACTCGTTTGTCCTGGCCACGAATGCAATTTTTGGGGAGCTGAACGTTCTGCAAACGATGACCGCGGACAACACCAACCAACAGGCCAGCGTCGCGGAAATGAAGGTCGTTTCGCAGCGACTGATCGATTGGCATCGCGCGCTGATTGAGACGAGACGGGATGGGGGGCTGGAAGCGTCACTTCGGCTGATGGACTCCGGCCTGGGCGAGAAGTCGATGAATCAAGCGCATGGCATCATTAATCGGATGGAGGCCGCAGAGCGCGTGCGGTTGGTGTCCAGGAACAACGCCGTGAGTGTGGGCAGTCGGGACACGGGCGTGCTGATTGTTGCAGGTGGATTGCTGGCGGTGGTTCTCATTGTTCTGGCCGGCCTCCGAGTTCGGAGTGAGATGGCGCATCGGGGAAACGCCGAACGCGAAGTCCTAGCCACTTCAGCCCTGCAACGGGCGATTCTCAATTCATCGAACTACGCCATTATCTCCTCCGGATCCACGGGCCTGGTGACCACGTTCAATTCCGGCGCAGAGCGAATGCTGGGCTACACCGCCGGTGAAGTGGTCGATCGGGTCAGCCCGGCATTGTGGCACGACCGCAGTGACGTGACTCACCGCGCCGAGTTGAAGTCGCAGGAAAGCGGCCAAAGAATCGAGCCGACCTTCGAGCGGCTGACGGCCCTCGCCCAATCAAACCGTCCGGTGGAGTCGGAAGCGATGTTCATCCGCAAGGACGGAACACTTTTTCCGGTGTTGGAATCCGTGACCGCCCTGCACGATGACAACGGAAGCTTCACTGGCTTTCTGAGCGTGGTGGCGGATATCACGGCACGCAAGCGGGCGGAAATGGAGTTGCACCAGAGCGAGGAACGGTTCCGCACTCTTGTTGAGGCCGCACCCAATGCGCTCATCATGGTAAGTCGGGAGGGACGCATCGAACTGCTGAACGCACAGGCCGAGCTGCTGTTCGGTTACGCGCGCGCCGAGTTGGAGGGACAGCTCATTGAAACGCTCGTGCCGGAACGTTACCGAAGTGCACACCCGGGACATCGCGAAAGCTTTTTCGAAAGGCCCACGGTCCGGGAGATGGGCGCCGGGCGGGACCTGTACGGTTTGCGCAAGGATGGGCGCGAGGTGCCCATTGAGATCGGCCTCAATCCGCTCCGAACCACTCAGGGCCAGTTTGTGCTGGCGTCCATCATCGACATCACGGAGCGCAAGCGATCCGAGAACACCATCCGAGAGTCACTCGCCGAAAAGGAGATTCTGTTGCGGGAAATTCACCATCGGGTGAAGAACAACATGCAAGTGGTCTCAAGCCTTTTGAATCTCCAGGCCGGCTATGTTGAAGACCGGCAGGCGAGGGCGATGTTCGAGGATTGCCAAGCCCGGGTGCGGAGCATGGCGATGGTTCACGAGAAACTTTATCGATCGCCGAACCTGGCCACTTTGGATTTCGGCCAGCACGTCCGCGAACTGTGCGAAGCGCTGGTGCGGACATTCAGCAACGAAGCCCGCTCCATCAACCTGAACGTCGTCGCAGACGCTGTCTCGCTGGATATCGATACCGCCATCCCCGTTGGGCTGATCCTCAACGAACTGGTGACCAATGCGCTCAAGTATGCCTACCCGGCAGGAGGTTCAGGAGAACTACGTATCAGTTTGCGCTTGGCCACTCCGGAGCAGTTGATACTTTCGGTTGCCGACAACGGAGTCGGTTTGCCAAAGGGGTTTGAAGTGGAACAGGCTCGTTCCCTCGGATTGAAAATGATTCGAAGCCTCACTCGACAAATCAAGGGCCGGCTCGAAGTTCGGCAGAGCGACGGCGCCGAATTCCGGATCGCCTTTCCCGTCCCGCTGACCGTCAGCCAGGCCCAGCTCAAGCCATGAACACCCCTCCCCGGATCTTAATTGTTGAGGACGAAAGCATGGTCGCCGACGACCTTGAACAACGCTTGAGCAAGCTCGGCTATCAGCCGGTGGAGATTGTCGATACCGGCGAAGGAGCAGTGACGCGGGCACTGGAACTGCGCCCGGACCTGGTCCTGATGGACATCCGGCTCAAGGGACAAATCGACGGCATTGAGGCGGCCGGCCAGCTCCGAGTGCCCTACCACATTCCCGTCGTGTTTCTGACCTCGCACTCGGATGAAAGCACGCTGGAGCGGGCCGGGGTCAGCGAGCCGTTCGGATATCTGACCAAGCCATTTGAGGAACGCAGCCTCCAAGCCACCGTGGAGATGGCGCTTTACCGCCATCGAGCGGAGGAACGCCTGCGCAAGCTCGAACGCTGGCTCGCGACCATGTTGCGCAGCATTGGCGACGCGGTTATCGCCACCGATACGTCAGGCCTCATCACTTACATCAATCCGGTTGCGGAAACGCTGACTCAAAGGACGATGTGCGAGGCCATCGGCCGCCCGCTGCACGAGGTGTTCGCAGTCGTGCAAGGCCCCAATCGCATCCCCTTGCCGAATCTCGTGCGGCGTATCCTTCAGGAAGGCATGGTGATCAACCTTTCCGGAGATATCGAACTCATTTCCCCGACCGGGCGCTCCGTGGCCATCGCGGACAGCGCTGCGCCCATCCGGGATGACGATGGCACCATGCTGGGCACTGTCATTGTCTTTCGCGACGCCACCGAGCAACGGCAGACAGAGGTCGAATTGCGGCTCCACCAACAGGCGCTGCACCGGCAGCTGGCTGAGCGCACCAAGGCATTGGAGTCTGCCGATTCGAACATCGCGGCAGACAACCTGAAACTGCAGGCCGCCCATCGGGAGATTGAAATGATTGTGTCCGTCCTCTCCCATGATCTGCGGGCACCGCTCCGTGCGATTCATGGCTTGGCTTCGATGCTCGGGGAGGACCACGGCAGCTCGCTCAACGACGAAGGCCAACGTCTCCTGCAAGCCGTCACCGAGAACTCCCACAGGCTGGTGGTGATGATGGAAGCGTTCCTGGGCTTCGTGCGGCTGGGCCAGCAGGTTCTTCGCCGCCGGGCGGTGGATATGACGGCACTGGTGCTCCAGGCGATCGACTCCCTGCCCGGCGGGCCGCCAAAGAGTGCGGCGCGATTTGAAACCAGCGTGTTGTCGCCCACTGAAGGCGATGGCATCCTGTTGCGGGAAGTCTGGGGCCATTTGTTGGACAATGCCCTCAAGTTCAGTGCCGGCAGCAACCCGCCGGTTATTCGCGTCATCAGCCGGAAGGACGGGCCGGACACCATCTACTCAATCCAGGACAACGGCGTGGGTTTCGATTTCGATTATTCCGAAAAACTGTTTGATATTTTCCACCGGCTACATCGCCAGGATGCATTCCCCGGAATCGGCGTAGGTCTGGCGCGGGCGGCCCGCATCGTCCGGCTCCATGGCGGCCGAATCTGGGCCGAAAGCAAACCGGGCCGCGGCGCGACGTTTCATTTCAGTTTGTGCGACCACCCCCCGGCTGCCTGAATCGGCGGGAGTTCCCCGGGGCATCACCCAGTTTTGGTTCTGACAGGCCCCTGAGCGAACTCCGCCCACGCCAGGAATCAGAATGATTTACAATGAACTCTTCCTCCCGACTCCTCTTGGTTGAAGACGAAGCCCTGGTGGCGGAGGATCTGCAGCAGCAACTGTCGGGCTTGGGTTACGTCGTCGTCGGTTGGGCCGTTACCGCCGAGGAAGCCTTGGAACTCGCCCTGAAACACCGGCCAGATCTGGTGCTGAGTGACATCCAAATCCAGGGCCCCAGGGACGGCGTGGCTGCGGCGGAGGCAATCCAGCAAGAGCTCAGTACGCCAGTGGTCTTTTTGACCGCGCTCGCGGATGAATCAACCCTGCAACGGGCAAAACTGACCGCGCCATTTGGTTACATCGTGAAGCCGTGCACGAAAGTCGGCCTGCGCACAGCCATTGAAGTTGCCCTGGAGCGCAGCCGCCTGGAACAACGCATGCACCGGGCTGAACGTCTGCTCGATGCGACGCTCCGCAGCATCGGCGACGCCGTCATTACCACCGACAAGAGCGGAACGGTCACCTTTATGAACAGGGTCGCTGAGGCGATCACAGGATTTGACGCGGAGGACTGCCTTGGCCGAGACCTTGCCACCGTCTTTCTCGCGTTCAACCCCGCCACCGGTGAAACGATCGAAAGCCCGGTCATTGCGGCAGTCAAGCAGGGCGAAACCATCAAGCTCGAGCGCGACAAAACGCTGATTGCGTTCGGAGGTGCCCGGATACCGATCGATGAAAGTTGCGCTCCGATTCGCAATGAACACGACCAAATCGTCGGAGGCATCCTCGTCTTTCGAGATGTCACTGAGCGGAGGCGCCAGGAACAGGAACGCGAACGGCTCATCAAGGAGCTTCAGAGTGCTTTGGCAAAAGTTAAAACCTTGACTCGTCTCCTGCCGATTTGCGCCTGGTGCAAAAAGGTCCGTGCCGATGACGGTTACTGGCAAAGCGTCGAGGCCTACATCACAAGCCATACTCAGGCGGAATTCACCCATGGCATCTGCCCGGTTTGTTTCGAAAAACAGATGAGGCGAGCCTAGCCGCCGTGGGGTGGACCGCCACGGCCCATCTCTGAAGGCATCCTGGACAAAAGCCTGCTCAAAGTGGCGCCCATCTCCTCCACCGTGCTGGGTTTGAGGACCAGGTCACGAACGCCGAACCTCACGGCCTTCTCCTGGTCACCGGGACGCACGTATCCGGTCGCCATCACCACCGGAATGTCAGAGCGAATCTGAAGGATGCGCCGGACCAGCTCCGGGCCGGGAAGTCCCGGCATTGAAAGATCGGTGATGACCAGATCAAAGCTCCCGGGCGCCTTCTGAAACGCTTCGAGGGCTGCTTCTGGTTGACTGAAGCCGGACACGGTGTAGCCCAGGCGTTCGAGCATCCGGGTGGCGAGGAAAACCAATTGTTCCTCGTCGTCCACGTAGAGAATGTGCTGCCCCTGGCCACGAGGCACCTCGGGACGAGCCACCGGCGCCTCGGCGCCCGCCGTCTGGACCACCGGAAAATAAAGTTGGAAGGAAGTTCCCTTGCCAACTTCGCTGTAAACGGTGATTGCGCCGTCGTGCGATTTCACAATCCCGTGCACCACAGACAAACCCAGCCCGGTTCCTTCTCCCTGAGGCTTGGTCGTGAAGAACGGCTCGAAGATGCGGTCGAGCGTCGCCCGATTCATCCCGCATCCCGTGTCCGAAACGGAGAGTCGCAAGTAGCGGCCTTCGCGCAAATCGGGCGAGCTTCGCGCGAGGTCTGAGTCCACCTCCGCCACGGTCATTCGAAACTCCATCACACCACTGTCCCCCATCGCGTGCAGGGCATTGGTGCCGAGATTCATGATGATCTGGTGCACCTGAGTGGCATCGGCGAGCACCTGCAAATTCCCACTCTGAAAATCCTCACGAATTTCAATCATCGCTGGAAAGGTTGAGCGCAGCAACTGGATTGCCTCGCGCACGATGGGCGCCAGGGTGAGGAGTTTGCGTTCCGGGGTTTGCTGCCGGCTGAAGGTCAGGATGCGCCGCACCAGATCGGTCGCGCGGGCGCTCGACTTCTTAATCTCGTTCAAACAGATCCCGGCCGGATGATCGGGCGGCACGTCATCCATGGCTAACTTTGTATTTCCAACGATGGCGGTAAGGATGTTGTTGAAATCGTGGGCGATGCCTCCAGCCAGACGGCCGATCGCTTCCATTTTTTGGGCCTGCCGAAGCTGGTCCTGCAGCCTTCGATTGCTTGTAACGTCCTCCGCCACGCCCACAATCCGTTCCGGGCGGCCCGCTTTGCCTCGCACCGGAAAGGCCCGTTCGCGGATCCAGCGGATGGAGCCGTCCGGACGGCAGATTCGATACTCTTCGTCGTACTCGCCATTTAGTTCGCGGCCCAAAACTGGATGCGTAACCCTGGGGCGGTCATCCGGGTGAATGGATTCAACCCACGATTCGGGATTTTCATACAGGCTTTCGCAGGAGCGTCCCCAGACCGATGCGTAGGTGGGACTGACGTAAAAGATTTTCTGCCGGCTCGGATCCAGGATCCAGAAAACCTCCTGTATGTTTTCCGCCAGCTCACGGAATCGTTCCTCGCTGGCCCGCAACTCCTCCGCGGCCCGGTGCCGTTCAGTGATGTCGGAAACGCTGATGAAAGCCAGTCCCTTGCCTCCCGGGCTGCGAACCAGGGTGCCGCTGTAACTGAAGATGCGTTCCCAGGCCGCGCCCACGCGCCGAATTCGGACCACGAAATCGCGCAACGATTCACCGGCGAGAATGCGCGCCAGCGGCCATCGCGTGAACGTCAGACTCGAGCCATCGAGATTGGAAAGCTCAAAGTTCTGGGCAAATTCGGGCAGGTGCCGTTGCCCTTCTTCGCTGGTCAGGAATCCGTGCATCGCGAGGGCCGCGCGGTTCCAGTGCAACAGCCGGCCGTCGCGGTCAGAAATGATCAAGCCTTCGGTCAGGTTTTCGACCACCGTTTGGAGCTGCTCTTCACCTTCGCGGATGGCTTCCGCCGCACGCTTGCGCTCGGTGATGTCCCGCGTGACCCCCAGCAATGCCCTGACCTGGCCACTGGCGCCGCGCAACGGCACCGCGTGGGTTTCCACCCATCGGCGTGCCCCATGCAATCCGGTCACCTCAAACTCCAGCAAGCCCTCCTCACCCCGCATCACCCTGGAGTGCAGGTCAGCAAACGCCTTCCGATATTCGGGGGAGACAAATTCCATGAGAGGACAAGACTGCGCCTCGTCCAAGGTGCCGGCCTCCAGCATCCGAAGTCCGGCCGGATTCATTTCCAGCAGCGCCCCGGTCTGATCGACGACCTTGACGCATTCCGGCTCCGTCTGAATGATCGTGCGCAATCGTTGCTCACTGGCTTGCAACGCCTCTTCAGCCTGCTTTCGCTCAGTGATGTCCGTATTATAGATCCGCAACCTCCGCGACTCCCGGTCGTAGGAGATGGTCTGGGCGAACCACCAGCCTCCGACGTGCACCTCGCGCCTCGCGGTTTCCGTTTCCGCGGAGAGCAAGGCCTTCAGCTCCTTCTCGAGGCCGGCGAGGAGCGGATGTCGAACACCTTCGTTTCGAAGGTCGGGAAAGAATCGGGATGCTGATGGATTGAGGTAGTGGATCGTCTCCTGGGCGAGGTCCAGTTCAATGATTGGAATGGGATTTCGCTCGGGAAACGACGCCAGCCAGGCCGCACGTTCCTCGGCATGCTTCCGTTCGGTAATGTCCGCGCGAATGGCGATATACTGACGAGGTTTTCCGTCATCGTTCAGGAACGGGACAATGGTGGTCGCCACCCAATAATAAGTCCCATCCTTGGCTCGGTTCTTGATCTCGCCCTGCCAGACCTTACCGCGGGAGATGGTGGTCCACAGGCCGCGGATGAACTCCTTCGAATGATGGCCCGAGTTGATCAAACGGTGGTCCTGCCCGAGCAGTTCTTCCCTGGAATACTTGGAAATGCGGCAGAACTTGTCGTTGACGAAGGTAATGGTTCCCGTGGGATCGGTGACGGCTACAATCGCATGTTCGTCGAGGGCGGTTTGAAGCTCTCCGGCCGACTTGAGCGCGAGCTTTAGATCCGCTTGAACTTGCTTCAGGTTGACGACCGTTGCCTCGGCCTTGCGGCGGGAACGGTGCAACAGTTCGCAGATAATGCTGATCAAACCGCCCGTGAGCAGCAGGACGAACGCCTCTCTTCGATCGGTCGCGGAGAAGACCTTGAAACTCCAGCGGGGGGGCATCAAGAAATATGCCGCGCCGAAAACCGCGAATAGCGTGGCCAGCAGCCCCGGTCCCAGGCCTCCTCCATAGGCGGCCAGAATGACCGACGCTGTCAGCATGATCATGATGGAGCCATCGAGCCCGCTGCCCACGATGGTGCAAAGCAGGACGATGATCCCGGCCAGCAAGACTCCAAAGCTGTAGGCGCTGCGGCGCGAGCCGCTCCCACCCGCGCCCGTCCGATCGCTGAGCGCCAGCTCCACCAGGCCCCCGCCAGGTCGCAGCACAAAAAGGCCTGCACTCAGTAGGAGGAAGCACACCGAAGTGTGCGCTGACATGTACTCGAACGTCCCCCACGCTTTTTCTCCAAAAATATTTCGAGCCAAACCCAGGCAACCATTCAGCCCGGATAACAGGACCAGAGATTGAACTGCCGTGACATGCCTCGCATCTGGGACCAGCAGCAAGGCTGTGCCAACCAGCACAAAGCCCGCGGCCGCAGCCGGCGCCATCCATGCGTGCGAACTTCCGGGCGCGCCTGTGTCCGGAAAACCCAGCATGTCGAACGGCAGATCCAGCCCAAAGGAATAACCCGACAGCTTTAGCCCGGCCACGATGAGCGCCGAAGCGGCAAAGCCCTGAGAAACCCGCCGCCGGTTTGGTCGTGTCCTTTGCGCGTTCTCCTCTTCCGGCCGCCGGGTAGTCGCGAGCCAAAGGCTCGCACTACAGAACAAAAAGACCACGGCGGTGACCGGCGTCATCTTCGACCCGCCAGGCGTTGCGCTCGTGAGGGACGGAACGTTGAAGGCCCAGCCGAACAATACCAAGCCACCAACCACCGCGACCAGAATGCTGGCAGCCCGCGGGAATACCACGTGACGCAGGTCCGCAAAATGACGCGATATCGCGCTTTTCACGACTCGTGAATCTGCTCAGGTGACGGACCCCTTTTCGCAAGTGGCAACAAGCACTTACGAATACCCAGCACTAACTTCCAACTTACCCGGCTCTTCAGACGAAGACCGCCGAACCCCTTCCCCGGTTACACCTGCCCTTGGCGTCGCTGAAGGAAAACTTCCTTCTGGAATGCGGCGTTCCGTTTAGGCGTTCTGTTCATTTTGGCTTCGGATAGAGATACCCAAATCCAGTGATGGATTCAATCATGTTGCCTTTGATGACGATTTCGGGTGCGTAGAAACCGATGCGCCCCACTTCCTTACCCTCCTGCAATTCCTTGGCCATCCTCAATGATTGCTGCCACGCGTTAGTCAGCGACCCGCCCGGTGCGCCTGCCGCTTCCCGCTTAATCGTGAAGGTGGCGTGGTTGGAAATGACTTCAACTCTCGTGACCGGCATTCCGTGCCAGGTATCCCCGGTGAATTTCGGATCGTGGCCGTTCCGGATCAAAGTGATGCGGGTCCTCGCTTCCGCGACGACAATCGTGATCACGCTTTCCTCGATCACAACCTTTTTGACTTTGAGGAGGGTGACATCTGCATCCGAGGCGGCGTGAGCTGATGGTGTGAGGAAGGCGAGGAGTGCAAAGGCGGACAAGAGCAGGATTTTCATGCGTGAAGATTTCTCGACGTTACGGTGGAAGTTGTCAGTCGTCTGCAAAGGGTTTGTAAATTGTTTGTTCGGGCACCCCAGTGAGGTGGCCGATCGTCTCCTCGCCGCTCTCGCCGTGGCAAACGGTGACAACCTCTCCCGTGGAAGCGTCTCGCAACGCCACCTCGCAACCCCTGCCGCTGACGAACCCGGGGCCAAGAACGCATTCCTGCGGCGAGATCGGGTTTGACTTCACGGCCAACTCCGGGGCAAGCACTTACGCCGATGATCGGCCCGGCTTCCCAGCCGAACGCCCAGGCACAAGCCTAACAATTCCCGCTCAAAGCCGACTTTTTGCGAATCCGCGGCGTTCTACCGGCGTCAAGAATGCCGTTCGCGAAACCATGAAATACTCACTTGCCCGTTTCTCCGTTGGAGTGGAACACGTCAAGGCCGCACGACGGGCCTTGGAAACGTTGGTGACCGCCGTGCAAAAGGACAATGCCGGGGTGATCTACCTGGTGTTTCAAGAGCCGGATCGGCCGGTCTTTTTCACTCTGGTGTCCTTTGAGGATGAGGCGCAATACCGCCGGCACGCGACCTCGGCCCATACCGCCCGCTTCGCGCGCGCCATTCTGCCGCTCTGTGACGGCAAGCCGTCCTTCGTTGGACTCGAATTGTTCGGGGTGGCGATGCGCCGCGTTCAGGCGCGGGTGAAGAAGGCTGGCGCACGAAGAGTTCGCGCCACCACCGTCCGGGTGCCCGGCAACCGTCGCCGCCGAAACTGAGCCATGTCGACCTTGCCCAACATCCTGGTGGTGAGCGGCAGCCCCAGCGGAAAATCATCCGTCCGCGCCATCACCGCCTTGCTCGCCGCCAAGCTGGGGGCAGCGGGCGCCCGGGTTGATTTCCTCGATCTTTCCGCGTCTCCGCTACCGCTCTTCAATCCGGAGTCCGCCTACAGCCGGGACGACTATCCCGGATTGAAGCAGCGCGTCGAAGCGGCGGACGTGCTGGTGTTAGGCACGCCGGATTACCACGGCGGCATGAGCAGCGCGCTGAAGAACTTTCTCGATCACTTCTGGACCGAGTATGCGGGGAAGCTGTTTGTCTCCATCGTGGCGTCTTACGACAAGGGACTGACCGCGACCGATCAGATCCGCACCTGCGCCCGCCAATGCTACGGTTGGTCGCTGCCGTATGCCGTGACCTATGCGGACAAGATCGATGTGAAGGATGGCGAGGTGGTCAGCGAGGCGTTCGCGCAACGGCTGGAGATGCTCGTGCGCGATGTCACCGTTTACGGTGCGCTGCTCGCCCAACAGCGACGAGCAGACCTCGAGGGCACCGGCCCGGGATACATGGCTCGCTTCCGCCCGGCCCGCTGACTGGCCGGAACCCAACGCCTGGTTGGCCACGTCCGACCGAAGCCGCGGATTACTGAACCTTGATCCGATAGCCGGAATCGGATTTGGTCACCTCGACCTTGCGGCCCGCCTTTTGGGCAATCTGCTTGGCAATTTCCACCCGCTTCTCAGACGGAGTCGAGATGGTGGTCTTGCCTTCCGCGATAATCTTTTCCACCACTACCGACCACTTTTGATCCGCGTCAGTATCAGCGGCGAACACGGGCGTGGTGAGGGCAGCGGCGAGGAAGAGAACTTTCAGCGTTTTCATGGGCATCGATTTTGGTTTTGAACAGGACGGGCTGTCATCTACGCACGGGCGACACGCGCCCTTACCCATCCACATCGACGCCCACCTACATATTCTTTAGCGGTCCCCGACACCGCTCGAACCCCTTGTTGGCCAGAACGATTCAATTGGCCGGCAAGGGGTGGCACGCGATCCATGCCAAGGCTTCCGCAAGGAACTCAAGCCGACGGAGCCGACTGACTCGTTCTGATCAAGGCACACCGGGTTTCCAGTCGGCCTCCTCCCATGGATAGCGATCGGCCTGAACGGGTGCCCAGACCATGCGTCCCGATCGACGCCACGGATCCAGGACCAGTCCAGATCGAAAGGGACGGCCTCGCGGCAGCACAACCATGCTGTTGTGTTCCCGGGGCGTCCCCCCCCGAGCTATGGCCCAACGAAACTCCAGCGTCTCAAAGTGTTGTTCGCCGACGATCGCCAGCAGGTCGGCGGTCCAGTGGTGGCAGAGGCCACGCCGTTTCAAGCCGAAGTTGACGTAGAGATTGTGCCGCCAAGGCGGGCGAACCAGCCGGTATTGTCGGGTGAGCAATTCCGCGTGCTCGACCACCATTCGGGCGACCAGGCCCGCTTCAAAGGCTGAGACCTGCCCGGATTGGTCACGGATGGTCTGTTCCAAGGCACGGATCGAAGCTTCACGATCCGCCGGATTGCGGTAGGGATGAGTCGAGCATCCAACCAGAAACCCCAGCAGAACCAGGTAAGCCAGCCATCGGAGTGAACTAAGCCGGAGCGATTCAGTTGGCCAGAAGCCGTTTGCTTGATCTTCTTGCGAAGGCCTTCGTTGTTCGTCGCTTACATATTTCATCTCAACACGCTCGCTCCTCACGCCTCGGCCTTCGCAAGAATCTGCGGCGCAACCGTCCGCCGCCCAACTGAATCGTCCGGCTAAGGTTGAGAGCCGGGAGCACAACGCGATGCATGAAGCCCTAGGAAAAAAGGCCAACCGCGGGGAGTCAAGCCGCCAGCAGCATGCTGGGTGGCGAAGTGAAGCCCGACCACCGCCCGAGCAACCACCGGAAAAGCAGATCGGCTGATGGTTCACTTGCGGAAATTTCATCCCCGCACCAGGCCCCTGTCTCCGTACGCGTCCCGAGTCCAACATCCTGTCAGATCCGGATATCCGCTTGCGTAAAAGACGCTACCTTGACAACCTCATTTTGTGGCAGTTCTCAGCCGCCGTTCGGGTGTGGGCTTACTCCCGAATCGCCTAGTTTGGGTCGTCGCGGGTCGGATTCCACCGGGCTTGTGGTTCCCCGCTCCCTCGTCGGTCGGATTGAGATTTTGTCGACAGAAGAAACAGATCGGTAACAGAAGAAAATACACGCAGGAACACATGAAAATGAAGATCAACTCCCCTCTCGGCCTGAGCCTCCTCACGGCCGCGGTCGCGCTCGCGACCGGGTGTCAGCAAACCACGATGCAGACCAGCGGTCATAGCGCCACTCCAGCCACCACGGCGTCTACGGCTCCAGCCCCGGCGGTCAATCGTCAGGACTGCGCGCTCCCGACGACCGGATTGGTCCGGCTGGGCAAGGCGATGCCCAAGGAAGCGGCTTTGGGACAAACTTTTGAGTATCAGCTGAATTACACCGCCGCTGACTGCATTGGCAATATCGTCATCACCGACCTTGTTCCGACCGGCGCGAGCTACGTGAAGAGCGAGCCGGCAGCGCAGGTTGACGAGAGCCGCCTGACATGGAAGATGGCGACCCTCGACGCCGGCCAGTCCGGCGCCATTCGCGTCTGGCTGAAGGCGGACAAGGAAGGCACGCTCAGCTCCTGCGCCACCATTTCCGCCGATCCGCGCACCTGCGCCTCGACCTTCGTCGGCAAGCCGACCTTGTCCATCGACAAATCTGGACCGGAAACGGCCACGCTCGGCAGCACGGTCACCTACAACATCGTCGTGGCCAACAACGGCTCCGCGATCGCCAAAAACGTGGTCGTGACCGACAACGTTCCGAACGGCCTGGAAAGCGCCGATGGCCAGAAGACCATCACCTATCAGGTCGGCGACCTGAATCCGAACCAGTCCAAGACCATCTCGGTGCCGCTGCGCGCCGCGTCCCGGGGACGTCATTGCAACGTCGCCGTGGCCACGTCCAGCAACGCTGGAACGGTCACCAACGACGCCTGCACGACCGTCCTCCAACCCGGCCTGCGCATCGTGAAGACGGGTGAAAAGGAAAAATTCCTCGGCCGCAACGCGAGCTACAAGGTGGCGATCACCAACACGGGTGACACCGCGCTCAGCGATGTGGTCGTGACCGACACCGCTCCGGCCGGAACCACGATCGTCTCCGCCAGCGGCGCGACGGTCACCGGCAACCAGGCCGTCTGGCGCGTGGGCAACCTCGCGGTCGGCGGTTCCCAATCGTTCGACGTCGTGCTGACGACGACCACAGCCGGCAACTACTGCAACGGCGCGGCCGTGACCGCAGCCGGCGGTTTGCGTGACTCGGCGGAAGCCTGCACCACCTGGCGCGGTATCGCGGCCGTCCTCCTCGAGGTCGTCGATGACCCCGACCCGATTCAGGTCGACGAGCAGTCGGTCTACACCATCCGCGTGACCAACCAAGGCACCGCGGACCTGAACAACATCGGCGTGAACGCGACGTTCGACGACGAGATCGCGCCGGTCAGCTCGCCCGAAGGCAAGGTTGCCGGTCAGGCGGTCAGCTTCACGGCCGTCCCGCGCCTCGCGCCCAAGCAGTCGTTCACCTACACGATTCGCGTGAAGGGTGTGAAAGCGGGTGACTCCCGTAACAAGGTGACCATCACGGCGGACGGTCTGCGGACGCCGGTTGTGGAAGAGGAAAGCACCCACGTCTACTAAGACAATCCGTTTCACAGGCCGGCGGTCTTCGGACCGCCGGCCCTTTTTTTACCCACATCACCCGACTCACCCACTCTCATGCCCGACATCACTGTCATTCGACCGGCGATCGTTTCTCTCATGGCTGTTCTCCTCCTCGCCACGGCCGGCTGCGGCAAGGAAGAGCATTCCAACAACTCAACCAACCCGTCGAAGGCCGTGGCCACTGCCGAAGGCCAAACCGTCGTAGTCAAGCCGAAGGTCGACGGGACAACCAACCGGACAGCCACGCCCTAGGCGCTGGTCACGGATTACGAACGCAATTACTCGTCGAGGGCTGGCTATCCAAGGACGGTCGCCCCCCGGCCGGTCCAACCGAATCCACCGGGGCGCTTCAGCGTCGGATGTTCACGCTGAAAGCGCCCCGTTTAACCCCCTCGCCGACCAGCCCGGATCAACCATGAAACGCTGGGCCATAGTCACCGTTGGACTCTACGCGTTATTGCTGCTCAGCCTGACGGTACCCGGCATTTTTCTCGCCTCACTTTCGTTTGCCGGGGCCACGGCCTGGACGTTCACCCAACCGCTTTCCGAGGCGCAGACCATTTTCCGAGAATGGGGCTACTGGGTGTGGCTCGCCGTCCTCGTCTCCGCCCAGGCGCTCCTCCTGCTCGTCCCCGTCCGGCAGGCCGAACGCCGCCTGCGAGCCCGCCGGACCCTGGCGGTCCCCGTTGTTACTGCGTCGTTCCTGCTGGCGAATCTTCTCCTGGCCGGAGTTTTCGCCGTGCTCGCCGCGCTCTTTGGAGACAAAGCATCGGTTGCCGTCGAAGGACCGGCGTCTCTCGCTGAACATCTCGTCCAACAGTTGCCGGCGTTGGCCACCGGATTGCAGGCCGTCGGATTTGGACCCGCCGATTACACTCCGCTTTTTTGCCTCACCACCGCGCTCGGTTATCTGGTTGGACTCTGGCTCGTCTGGGGACTGGTCTTTTTCCACTTCGCCCAAGCCGATGAACCCGACAGCCTGATCCGCCGCACCACCCGCTGGCTCCTGCGCGGCAGCATCGCCGAGTTGCTTGTCGCCATTCCCTCTCACATCATCGTTCGCCACCGGGAGGACTGTTGCGCTCCAGCCGCCTCGTTCTGGGGCATCGTCACCGGACTCTCCGTGCTCCTGCTGGCGTTCGGGCCTGGCGTCTTCTTTCTCTTCGCCCGCCGGATGCGCCAAACCCGGCCCAAGCCGCTGCGGGCCACGGAATCTGGATCCTAGGGTGCGGGTCGCGGCAGGCGCGTTGACGATCGGGCCGTGCGCCGATAGGGTCTCATCATGATTGACGCCACCGATCTGCACCCGGCCGGAACCACCAGCCCACGTTCCGCCGGCCCGCAGGCTTTAGACCCCTTGTCGCGGGATATCCTGGCTCTGAAAAAGAAACTGAACGCCGTCATTCTCGCTCACAACTACCAGGTTTCCGAAATTCAGGATGTGGCGGATTATGTTGGCGATTCCCTCGGCCTGTCCCAGCACGCGGCCCGCACCCAGGCGGATGTCATTGTCTTCTGCGGCGTCCATTTCATGGCGGAGACCGCGAAGATTCTCAACCCGGGAAAGATCGTCATCCTGCCGGACAAGGACGCCGGCTGCTCGCTGGAGGAAAGTTGCCCGGGAGCAAAGCTCAAAGCGCTGCAGGCAACGAATCCGAACTTTTATACCATCGCCTACATCAATTGCAGCGCCGAGGTCAAAGCCCTCAGCGACGTCATCTGCACCAGCGGAAACGCGGTCAAAATCGTCAAGGCGGCCCCGGCAGATCGCGACCTTCTATTCGTGCCCGACGAAAACCTCGGCTCGTGGGTGATGGAGCAGACCGGCCGACCGATGACCTTGTGGAAAGGCAACTGTTACGTCCACGTCGAATGGACCCACGCAAGCATCAGCCGTATCCGCCGCGAATATCCCGGCGCACCGCTCGTTGCCCATCCCGAATGCACCAAAGCCGTCCGCATGCTGGCCGACGAAGTCTGCTCAACCGAAAAAATGGTCACCTACTGCCGGCAAAGTGCGGCACGGGAGATCATCATCGCCACCGAAGCCGGCATGCTCCACCGGCTGAAGCGCGAATGCCCGGACAAACTGTTCATCCCCGCGCCCACCGATCACTGCCGGTGCAACGAGTGTCGTTTCATGAAGATGAACACGCTCGAAAAACTCCATGATTGCATGGCTCGACTGGCGCCGCGGCTGGAACTAAGCCCGGAGATCCTGCAACGCGCCCGCCTTCCCATCGAACGGATGCTCGAAATCTCCGCCCGCCCCTGACCATCGCGGGCCAAGGCGAACGTCCGGTTCATGCAGAGAAACCTTCGTCGCAACCTTGATCGCAAACCACGTCGTATCCTTAATCGGAAGAATTCGACCAGGTGGGACCGACGATGAAGTTGGCGATGAAGCTGTGGAAGTTGTGGGAGTAGCCGAAATAGACGTGAATTGTCAGATTCCGGGACGCCGGACATGGGAAGCTGGCCGTTCGCTTTAAACCTGCTCACCTGACATGAACCAGCGGACTGTTCCAC
Source organism: Limisphaerales bacterium (assembly GCA_044230345.1). Taxonomy (GTDB): domain Bacteria; phylum Verrucomicrobiota; class Verrucomicrobiia; order Limisphaerales; family JADJPG01; genus JBGARF01. The sequence continues at coordinate 123,756 of JBGARF010000016.1, read as the reverse complement.
CTCAGCCGGTCGGCGGCTTACGAGATAGGCCGCCAAATCTCCGCGTCGCGAGCCTCCGTGTCGATCGTTCGGTTCATGGGGTAGCTCCGTGTTCCGCCAAATCACAAATCGGAGATCTGAAATCGAAATTGGGCAGGTTCATGGAAAGGCGTGACTGACCCGAGGTTGTCCGGCGGTTTAACGCACGGCAAATGCGTGCAAACCAGGCGCAGCCTGCGTCGCCGTCGAACCCGTTTCCGCTGCACCGTCTCGGACGTGAACGAACTGGCGGAAGACGAAATAGATCGCCAATCCGGTCAAAATCAAAAGCAATCTGAAGACACTCATACTACACATCATGCGCCCGCGGAACGGCTCAACGCCAGGCTCCGCCTCGAGATCCAAACACCAGCCTAACCACGGCCTGCCCGTTAATATCAGGTCTTTCCCCGACCATCGGGCCCTTCGCCGACCAGCCGTTGCCCTGTGTTCTTAGGGCCTGAGTCACTTTGGGACATGGGTGAGACCAGTCCAGCCCGCGAACCGTTCAATCGTCAGTAAGGAATTCGATCAACTTTTGTCTCCCACGCGGCGAACGCCGCCAGCGCCTCAGCCCGCATGGCTTGCGTTGAAGGCAGGCGCCGGTCCCCCGGCCGGCGGCGCAGCTCGTCATACAACAACTCATCGTCGAAGCCGGCCCGGGCAGCGTCCACCCGAGTTGCTCCATACCAAACCCGATCGAGGCGCGCCCAATGAATCGCCCCCCAGCACATCGGGCAGGGTTCGCAACTCGAGTAAATCTCGCAGCCATCCAACCGGTGGCTCCCCAGCCGCTGGCAGGCCTCACGGATTGCCAGCACTTCGGCGTGCGCCGTAGGATCGTGCCGCGGCACCACCTCATTCCAGCCGCGTCCCACAATCTCATCCCCGCGAACGACTACCGCACCAAACGGTCCGCCGGTTCCTTCCGACATCTTGGACACCGCCAGCCGAATCGCTTCCCTCATGTAGTCCTGATTCATGCCGAAGGATGGTCCGGTCACGTCGTTCAGGGCAAGGTACGGGCCGGGGCCAGGACAACTTTTTTTGCTGCATCTTTGCAGTAATTGTTGTCTATCGGGTTTATGCGACGACACACGGTGCGACGACTGCTGGGAACGTTTTGCCTCATGACTGCCTTGACGACCGAATCCGCTCCGCGCGGCGCGATGTCCTATCCGGCCACTCGCATGGTTGATCACGTCGATGAATACCATGGCACAAAGGTGGCCGACCCGTATCGCTGGCTCGAGGACGACAACGCGGCCGAAACGAAGGCCTGGGTCGAAGCGCAAAACAAGGTCACGTTTGCTTACCTCGAAAAAATTCCCGCCCGCAAGGCGATCAAAGATCGCCTGACCAAGCTGTGGAACTACGAACGCTACGGAGTGCCGTCGCGGGAGGGCGGCCGATATTTCTTCAGCAAAAACGACGGCCTGCAAAACCAGAGCGCCCTCTACACCATGCGCACGCTGGACGAGACGCCGCGTGTGTTGCTCGACCCCAACACGCTTTCCGCCGATGGCACCGTGGCGTTGACCGGCTATGAGGTCACCCACGACGGGAGCCTCATGGCCTACAGCATTTCGGTCGCGGGTTCGGACTGGAACGAGTTCAAGGTGCGCGACATCGAGACAGGCCAGGACCGGCCGGACCATCTCAAATGGGTCAAGTCATCCGGAGCGGCTTGGACCAAGGATGGAGCGGGTTTCTTCTATAGTCGTTACGACGAGCCCACCGGGACCAACGTGCTGAAAGGGGTGAACTATTTCCACAAGGTCTACTACCACCGGCTCGGCGATCCGCAGTCGGCGGACGCCCTGATCTATCATCGCCCTGACCAAAAGGAATGGGGCTTCGCCAGCGGCGTAACCGACGACGGCCAATACCTCACGCTCCATGTCTGGCAGGGAACCGACACGCGTAACCGTTTTTTTTACAAGGACCTCACCGCCGCCAACGGCACAGTCGTCGAGCTGCTGAACGATTTCGACGCTGACTACACCCTCATCGATAACGTCGGCCCAGTGTTTTATTTCCGCACCGACCTGAACGCGCCTCGGGGACGAATCATCGCCATCGATATTACCCGCCCGGAACGCTCGAACTGGAAGGAGATTGTGCCGCAGTCGGCCGAACGACTCAAAAGTGTCAGTCTGGTGAACGATCAATTCATCCTGACCTACCTCAAGGACGCCCGGGATGAAGTCCGAATCTTCGGCCGCGAAGGCAAGGCGCTCGGCAAAATCGAACTGCCTGGCATCGGCACGACCGGAGGATTTGGGGGCAAGCGCGGGGATACCGAAACCTTCTATGCCTTCACCGGATTCACCGCGCCCAGCACCATCTACCGGCACGACCTCAAGACAGGGCGCAGCACGATATTCCGGCAGCCGAAAGTGGACTTCGACCCGGCGGAATACGAGACCCGACAGGTGTTCTACCGCAGCCGCGACGGCACCCAGGTGCCGATGTTCATCAGCCACAAGAAGGGCCTGAAGCTGAATGGGAGGAACCCCACCCTGCTTTATGGCTACGGCGGATTTGACATCAGCCTGACGCCCAGTTTTTCCGTCAGCACGGTGGTCTGGATGGAGATGGGCGGAGTCTATGCGGTGCCCAACCTTCGAGGCGGGGGCGAGTACGGACGCGAGTGGCACGAGGCGGGCACGAAGCTCAAGAAACAGAATGTTTTTGACGATTTCATCGCAGCGGCGGAGTGGCTCACGGCCAACCGTTACACGCGCCCGGATCGTCTGGCCATCAGCGGGGGCAGCAACGGCGGCCTGCTCGTCGGCGCCTGCATGATCCAGCGGCCCGATCTCTTCCGGGCCGCCCTGCCGGCCGTTGGCGTGATGGACATGCTGCGATTCAACAAGTTTACGCGCGGCTGGGCCTGGACTTCGGACTATGGCTCGCCCGAGGATCCCGTCGAGTTCAAGGCGCTTTACGCGTATTCCCCGTATCACCAGCTCAAGTCCGGCGTGAAATATCCGTCAACCATGGTGACGACGGGCGACCACGACGATCGGGTCGTCCCGGCGCACAGCTTCAAGTTCGCCGCGCGGCTTCAAGCCGCGCATGCGGGCAGGAATCCGGTGCTGATTCGAATCGAGACCAAGGCCGGGCACGGCGCGGGCAAGCCGACGGCCAAATTGATCGAAGAAGCCGCCGATCGATTCGCGTTTCTGGCCGGCGAGTTGGAATTTCGCCCGCGTCTCCGTCGCTAGACGTGCAGTCGCAGGCAGAAGATTTGTCGGCCAATGAAAACGGGGGGGCTGGAAAAACGGTCATCGTATGAAAGTCGCCGGTATTTTAGCCGCGATGAGCTGGATCCTGTCCGGAGCCTCGAGTCTCGGGGCCGAAGGGTGGAGCTTTGAACAAAGCGGCGTGCGGTTTGGCTTCCCCGCCACCCGTCTGCATGAACACTTTTATCAAGTGGAGGCGCACGCCCGGATCGAAACTCCCTGCCGACTCCCGTTAGGCCACGGCTGGGAAGCACGTTCCGGCCTCGACCTGTCTGCCGGAATGTTGATGCGGGACGAAAATGAAGGCTTCGTCGGCACTGTGGGCCCCGTCGTCTTGATCCGCTGGGGAACATTTCCCGTGGAGTTTGTTTCCGGCAGCTCCGCCACCATCCTCAGCCGGGATACCTTCGGTCGCACCCGTTTCGGAATCCCCTTCCAATTCACCAGCCATGTCGGGCTGGGCTTCCGCCTCGCCCGGCACTGGACTGCATCCTACCGTTTCCAGCATATGTCGAACGGAAGCCTGAGCCCGCGCAATCCCGGGCTCGACCTCCATTCGGTGGCGCTCAGCTATCGATTCTAGCCGGGTCCAAGGCCGCCAGCAGAACGCTCTGAACCAACCCGCCCAGCTCCATCGCCGTATAATCCGGCATACTCCGCGCAGCCAATTCGGGCGTGTGCATGGCAGCTTCGTCCGGCGCCCCCAGTCGGACCCACGACCCTACTCGCACATCGTTGATCACCCGCAACAACCAGTCCGCCTCAAGCCGCGTGATGCGAACCGGCCCCTGGCGTTCGAGGTCCAGATGACTCCCGATGAACCGCTCCACCTTCCGACGATTCGCCAGTTGTTCCTCGGTCATCGACTCCGTCAGCATCGCCTGCTCAGCCGCCAATGCAGCCCGATCGCCCGGCGACGCAATCTGATGCCAGGCCGGATCCAGCACCGGATAACGTCGCAGCAAAAACACCATCAGCTCGCGCTCCCGGCGATCGAGCTCGAAGGTCAGCGCCTCCGCATCGCTTTTCAGCAGTTTCATGCGCTGGGCTCCAACGTCGCGTTCAGCCCGTACCCGTGCAGCTGATGGACATAATGCTCCGCCTTCTCCAACGACGTTCGCACCAGCAGGCTGCGCCCTTTCTGGTGCACCTCCAGCATGTGGTGCTCCGCCTTCGCCCGCGGCCAGGCGAACACCTGCTGAAAGACATGAGTCACATATTGCATCAGATTGACGGGATCATTCCAGCAGATCACTGCAAAGCCGGGCTCAAGCTCCGACTTCGTCTTCTCCTGCTCACCTATCTCGGGTGAAACATCAGGCGTTGCGGACGACATGGAAGACAGGATACCCGTCCCGCCACGAACCTCAAGGAATCGAGTGAAGTCCCCAGCGCGGTTAAGCCGGCCGGCTTCAGAAATCCCAGCCAGCGGCCGATGTCCGGACTAGACGAGAATCGATGTTGCACCGATTTACCATCGGGCTGTTGACCAGCCTGCTCCTGCTGCTCGGCCCATCCCGGCTTCAGGCCGCCTTCAGCGGCGACTACGACGAAACTCAATGGACGATTAAATCGTATGGCGGAGACGGCTCGGTGGACTGGCTGGGGGACGCCTGTCTCATCGACAGCGGATCGTTCGGTACGAACAGCGTGTCCCAAGCCGACATGGTTGTCCGGGTCACCCGCAGCGGCACGTTCCACTTCACCTGGGTCTTCTTCGGCGGGACGCTCAACGGCTATCGCCTCGCCCGCCTGCGGAACAACGCGGTCACCGGCATCGTCAGCCAGAAGGACTACGCGGAAGGGACCGGCTCGTTCACGGCCACTGCCGGCGACCAGATTGGCTTTCGCATCACCAGCCCGCTGGGCCAGTTCCCGGCCATCGCCGATATCTCCGGCTTTTTCGCCCCCGGCATGGAGCCCACCATCCTGGTCCAACCCCAGACCAACTCGGCCTGTCTCGGCGACACAACCATCTTCAGCGTCATCGCCTCGAACGCCGTCAGCTACCAGTGGCAGTTCAAAGGCCAGAACATCGCCGAGGAAGTATTCGAGGATCTGGTGTTGCGCGCAATTCCTCCCGCCAACACGGGCAACTATCGAGTCATCGTTCGAAACCCGCTCGGCACCGTCACGAGCCAGGCCGTCCCGCTCAACATCTTTTCGCCACCCCAAATCACCAACCCGCCCCCCGCCGCCCTGACTCCCTGCGCGGGCCAGCCGGTCACGATGTCGATCGGCGCAACCGGCACGAGCCTCAGCTATCAATGGACGCGGGATGGCGTTCCCCTCACCGGCGCCACCGGCGCATCCCTCACGCTGCCCTCCGTCGCCTTCCACCAATCCGGCGAGTATCGCGTCACCGTATCGAATTACTGCGGACCTGCGCTGAGCTCGCCCGTCCACCTCGACGTCCGCATTCCGCCCGCCATCATCGGGCAACCCGCCTCCCAGTCGAAATACCCCGGCGAAACGGTCAGCTTCAGCGCGCTGCTCGCCGCCGGCTCCGAACCGCTCCAAGGCCAGTGGCGTCATAACGGCACCAACCTCCCCGGGGCCACCTCCAGCACGCTGACGTTGTCCAACGTCCAAGCCGGCGACGCCGGGCAGTATTCGATGACCATCGCCAATGGATGCGGCTCCACTGTCAGTTCCAACGCCACTCTCGCGGTCGCGTCCGAACCCGTCGGCATCCGCATCCAGCGCGGCGCCGGTCGCCAGGTCAGCATTGAAGTGCAGGGACCGATCGGACGCGCCTACGCCCTGGAAGTCTCGACCAACGCCACCCACTGGACGGCCATCCAAACCAACTGGCTTCTGATCTCGGGCTCCCCGCTGTTCCACGACTCCGCTGAACAAATGCTCCGGTTCTATCGCGTGCGGCCGGAGTAGGGAGCAGGGAACGTCGCCGTCCGACGCGACGCGCGCCCGTGGCGTGCATTTCAGTGTTGGTTCACCGGCGGCTTGACCACAACCTTCGCCGCCCTCCCGCAACACCGGTCGGCACCGAGCGTGGGCTTGCCCTTTTCTCTCGCCGGAATACCCTCGCCGAGCCGTGACAACGTCCGCCGCCGCCAATGCCACCGCGACTGGCCCGCGCTCGCGCCTCGAATCGATCGACGTCCTGCGGGGACTGGTCATCGTCCTGATGGCCCTCGACCATACCCGCGACTTTTTTCATCACGGCGCATTCGAGGGCTGGGACCCTTTGGATTTAACCCGCACGTCGCCCGGGCTTTTTTTAACGCGCTGGATCACGCATTTCTGCGCGCCGGTTTTTGTTTTTCTCGCTGGCACCGGCGCGTTCCTTTCCACCGCGCGCGGCAAATCGAAACGAGAGCTTTCCTGGTTCCTCTTCACGCGTGGCCTGTGGCTCGTGGTGCTTGAGTTTACCTGGGTCAAGTGTCTCGGCTGGTCGTTTTCGTTTCAGTTCGACGCGCTCTGGCTCCTGGTCATCTGGGCTCTCGGCATCTCCATGATCGTCCTCGCGTCCCTCATCCACCTTCCCACGTCAGCCATCGCCGTTTTCGGCCTCGTTCTCATCTTCGGCCACAACGCGCTGGACGGGATCAAGCCGGAGAGCTGGGGACGCTGGGCCGGGCTGTGGCAGGTGTTGCACGCCGGCGACAAGTTCGAGCTGTGGCCCGGATTCACGATTGGCGCCGGCTATCCACTCATTCCTTGGATTGGAGTGATGGCGGCCGGCTACGCCTTCGGCACTTTGCTTCAGCTCGAGCCCGCTCGGCGCAAACGCTGGCTCATCTGCTTTGGCCTCGGAGCCATCGCCCTTTTCGCGGTGTTGCGCGGAACGAATCTCTACGGCAACACCACGCCCTGGGCGCAGCAATCGTCCGCGCTGTTCACACTGTTCTCCATGCTCGACTGTCGCAAGTATCCGCCGTCCCTCTGCTACCTCCTCATGACGCTCGGCCCCGCAATGCTGGTGCTCGCCGCGCTCGACGGCGGCACGCCCCGCTGGCTGCGTCCTGCGCTCGTCTTCGGACGAGTCCCCCTCTTCTTTTACCTGCTTCACCTGCCGCTCATTCACGGACTCTCCGTCCTCGTGCATCGTTTCCGTTTTACTGATCTTGGGTGGCTCTTCGGCGTGGACGGCGCCAAACCGCCTCCCGGGGCTGGATTCGGCCTTGGCGCCACCTACGCAACCTGGCTTCTCGTCCTGCTCATTCTCTTTCCCGGGTGCCGATGGTTTGCCGAGCTCAAACGCCGCCGGAAAGACGCCTGGCTGAGCTATCTGTGATCGCCATCCCCCCCGGAGCGCGGGCCTGTGGCCCGCAGCGGGTGGAATCGGCGGCGCACGAACGAACCATCAGGCGTCGCCTCCGGCTCGCGCCGCTGCGGGCTGAAACCCGCGCGGTCCGTCCAAGCAGTCCGCTGGTTCATGTCCCGTGTGCCGGTCAAAAAAGAACGGGCGGATTCCCATGTACCACCCCAATACTTCATTGCAAGCTTCGTCGGCTGCCCAGCCTGTGGGAATGTTCACGATTGAGTTTACGACGAAGTTTGCGACTAAGATTGCTCCCCACGAACGGCCATTAGTCGGTTCCTGGGCCCGCAGACACGAGTTCGCAACCCGTGAAAGCTTCCCATGAACCGGGTTCACTCGGGGTGTTTCGGTTTGCGTTTTGCCCGGCCCACTTGCAACGTCGCCGCCATGTTTTCTTCGCGAACCAATCGCCCACGTTTTATTTCCGCCCAATTTCTGCCTGTGATCGCCGGTCTCAGCCTCCTCGCCTGCGCCGCGGGCCACGCCGCCGACAAAGCGGACTCCAAGCCCAAGGCAGCGGACGAAGCCAAGGAAACCAAGGACAAGGACGCCAAACCGAAAGGGCGCGATGACGAGAAACTCGTCGAAACCACCAACCACGTCACCATCGACGGCCAGAAGATTGCCTACACGGCGCGCGCCGGAACCATCGCGCTCCGCGACGCCGAGGATAAACCCACGGCCTCGATCTTCTACATCGCCTACACCCGGAACGACGCGACCAATCTCGCCCAACGTCCCGTGACGTTCTCCTTCAACGGCGGACCCGGCTCGTCGTCCGTCTGGATGCACATGGGGCTGCTCGGGCCCCGCCGCGTGTTGCTCGAAGCCGACGGCAGCCCCGTTCCCCCGCCCTATTCTCTCACCAACAATGAATCATCCCTGCTCGACGTCACCGATCTCGTCTTCATCGACCCGGTCAGCACCGGCTTCAGCCGGGCGACCAAGCCCGACGACGCCCGAAGATTTCACGGCCTGCGCGAGGATGTCTCGTCCGTGGCCGAGTTCATCCGGCTCTACGTGACCCGGCACCGGCGCTGGTTGTCGCCAAAGTTTGTCATTGGCGAAAGCTACGGCACCACTCGGGCCGCCGCGCTCTCGGGCGAGCTGGCCAGCCGTCACCGCATGAATGTCAATGGCATCATGCTGGTTTCCACCGTGCTGAATTTTCAAACGCTCCAGTTCGCCGCCGGCAACGATCTGCCCTATGTCCTGTTCCTGCCCAGCTACACCGCCACGGCCTGGCATCATCGCAAGCTCGCAGCCGACCTCCAAGCCCGTCCGCTGGAGGAAGTGTTGCGCCAGGCCGAAGCCTTCGCCGCCGGGGATTACAGCCAGGCTCTGCTGCTCGGCACCGCCCTGCCCGCGGAACGCCGCCGCACCGTCGGTCGCGAATTCGCCCGCCTGACCGGCCTTTCCGAAACCTACGTCGACCGCGCGGATCTGCGGGTGTCCCTGCCCCGTTTCGCCCGTGAACTGCTCGCCGCCGACAACCAGGTCGTCGGCCGCTTCGACAGCCGTTACAAAGGACCCATCCGCGATCGCATCAACGACAGCATGGAATATGACCCCAGCGGCGAGGCGATCTTCAGCGCCTACGCCTCGACCTTCAACGACTACGTTCGCACCGAGCTGAAATACGAAAGCGACCTCCCATACGAAATTCTCACCGGACTAAGCTGGAACTGGGGCGAGAACAACGGCTATGTCAACGTCGCCGAAACTCTGGCCACGAGCCTGACCCGCAATCCGTTCCTCAAGGTTCACGTGTCCGAAGGCTTCTTCGACCTCGCCACGCCCTACTTCGCCTCTCAATACACGTTCAACCATCTCGGCATCGACGCCGCCCTGATGAAGAACATCGTCATCGACCGCTACACCGCCGGGCACATGATGTATCTAAACCAGCCCGACCTAAAGAAACAGAAAGCCGATCTCGCCCGGTTCATTCGCGAAGCGAAGTGAGGTTGGGATTTGACGAGACCAAAGTGACGTTTCGCCCGTCGTCGCACCCCTGCGCGCATTGAAAGCGCCAGAGGACTGGCGCACTCCAAGCCCTGGCGGACGTTCCAGCCGCCCCGGGCCTCGCGAAGCTTCTTGGAGTGCGGTAGTCCTCCAGCCCTCTACCGCTTTTTCAGCATCTCACTTCACTGTCCGCAGCCAGCGGAACCAGCGCAGGGTGTCGCGCACCGGATGAATCTTGCTCTGCTCGGCCTTGTAGATGACCTCGATCGGCACGAACTCGACTTCCAAACCCGCGCGAACGAAAGCCAGTAACATCTCTGACTCCACTTCGAAGTTGCGGGTGCAGAACTGCGGTTTGAGTCGCACCCAATCCGCCAGGCGAATCATCCGAAAGCCGCACTGCGTGTCCGGCAGATCCCGGCCCGCCAGACGTGAGAGTCGCCAGCTCATCCAACGATTCACCTGCCGTCGCAACCACGGCATCGAACTCGCCGACGTCATCCGGTTGCCGACCACCAACGCAACCCCTCCGCCTGCCGCCCGCAGAAACTTGGCGATATCTCCGGCCGCATGTTGGCCGTCTCCATCCATGACCAGCACCCAATCCACGCCCCGCGTCTGCGCCACAGTCAATCCAGCCGCGAGCGCAGCTCCCTTGCCCTGCGGTTGGTCATGACGCAACACCTCCGCCCCCGCCGCCCGCGCCTCGTTCCCGGTTTGATCGGTTGATCCGTCGTCGACCACGACGACATCCGACACGAACTCCCGCACGCCGCGCACGACCCGCCCGATGGCGACAGCCTCGTTCAAGCACGGGATCACCACGGTGACTCGCATCGTCACGGCGCCATCCGGGCTCCCACCGTGATGAGATCCAGCAAGCGATCGGTGTTCCTCTGACGCCCGGCCCAGGCGATGCCTCTCAGCAGCAGCACACGGTAGAGCGGATCGTCAAAGGTCCACATGTAATGCCCCGGGATCGCGCCAAAAACGCGTCCTTGAAAGCGTTCGTAGGTCCACAACTGCGTCCGCGGCGCCTCCTCCTCCATCGCCTGGCCCAGGACCCCAATCTTTTTCTCGTCCCCAAAAAATCCCCAGTAGGTCTCATCCACCAACGGCAGTTTGGTAAACCCTTTGACGATAGGATGCGCTGGATTCGGAAAGGTCAGCTCCATGGTCCCATGACGAAACTTCGATCCGCCCGTGGCGATCCCCACCCGTTCAGCATAGGCCAACGCTTCCTTCCTCCCTTCCATCGCCCAATGGATCAAAACCAACCCGCCGCCCCGCCGCTGAAATTCATCCAACAAATCCGCTTTCTCCCCCAATTGCCCGCGGTCCCAGCTGGAGTTCCTCGAATAGAAGATCATCACATCGGCCGCGGCCAGCTGCTCACGGCTGGGAAACACCCGCGCCGTCGTCACAGACACCCCTTCGGCCAACGCCAACAGTTTCGACCAACGCTCCTGCCAAAGCGGATAATCATGTTCATCCGTCCCGTGGTCCTTGTCGTCCACACACAACAACAGGCGCAGCGGCGACGTCTCCGGCACCGCACCCGACGACGGCAGAAACGGCGCCACTTCCTCGCGCGTGCGCGCCGGCGGCATCGGCGGATCCAACCGCGTGATGCGCGTGGGCTCAAGCGGATTGGTCAGCAGAAAGGTCAGCAAATCCTCCACCTGCTCCGCCGACAACACCTGGCCCAGGTTTTCCGTCATCAGCGAGTTGGTCATCGGCTCAATCGTCACCACCTCGTTCCGCGCCCGTTCCACCCGCGCGTTGGCCGGCAATTGGATCCCAATACGATCGGTCGTCAGCGTCCGAATCAGTCCGCTCACTTCGGTTCCATCCTTGAACCGCACACGGCTGCCCGTCATGTCAGGATTCAGCGTCGCCGACGGACGCAAAATGTCCTGCAACACGGATTCGCGATCGCGAAAGACGAGGTTCGACAAATCCGGTCCAAAGACCGTGCCCTCGCCTCGCATGGTATGGCAGGTCACACAACCGCCATCGCCATGAAACACGCGTCGGCCGCGCAGCCAGTTTCCTTTCACATCGGTACGCGCGGCGAGCTTTGGCTCGTCCGCGGCCCCCCGCGCCTGGGCCCAGGGCACGTTCAATCGATGCAGCGCAATTGGACGCACCTTGTCGTCGAGCGCAAAAGCCAGGCCCGCCCCTGCGTCGTCCACCTTGCCCGCCACGTTCAATTGCAGCGACGCCAGCGCCGATTGACCCGGGCGATTCGTGGCGTTCAACGGCGTCAAGGCCACGTCGCGCGGAACCGACTTCGACAGATCCTGGCGCACGGACATCGTCTGCCGCGCGAAGGCGTCGGCGTTGAGATCCCAGTCCAACGAGGATCCCGGCTGAATCGCCGGCACGAAAATATTGGCCACGTCGATCTGCCCGCGCAGCCGCAGTGTGCTCGCGCTCGCGCCCGTCCCCCCGGCCGCACCGCCATCCAACTGCCGAAAAAAAGTCTCATGGTCCATGGAGCCGACGGTGAAGGCCCGCGCTGCGGCCAGGTTTGGGTGCGGCAGGATAATCCGGGCCGCCGCGGTCTCGACCTGCAGTCCGTTCAAGGTCAGCGCCAGGTCAATCTCCGGTTTCTGCGGCATTCCATCGTTCGTCCGCCACGACGCGGGCGTGGGCAGGGTGAGGGCATAGGTCACGGCTTCGGTTTGCCGCGGGACGCGCAGCACCAGCGTGCGCCGATCCTGGCTGAGCGAAAGCCCCTGCACATCGACCCAGCGTCGCGGTGAAGTCATTTGATCGCGCACCACCTGGTATCCCGGCCGGATGACTTCAAACCGATCGCCCGCCGCCACATAGCGCCCCGCCTCGATGCGAACCTTGTCGCGCGCACCCGCCCAATCGGAGTCCTTCAGCGGACGATCAAACGCCACCCGGAACTCATCCGGACCCGCCGCCCAGGCGAGCACGGGCTGAGGAGTTTCACGACCCACATAACGCACCCGAAAGATCTTCCCCTCGCCCGCCGGCCCCGTGCCCCAGTCGGGCGGCCCGCTGTGACAGGCCAGCAACAGCTCGCCCCGCGGAGTGATGCACGCGTCGACCAGCAGCATACCCACCGCGGCGATCAAATGGTTCTGCGCCACGTAGCCCGCCGCCGTCTTCACCAGCCGCGTCCGATACAATTTTCCGCGCGACTCGCCGCAAAGCAACGCATCGCCCGCCCACGAGCCCGGGCCCCACGACGGGCCACCATTCACCCCCTCATTGAAGACCATGCCCACCGTGCTCTGATGTTGCGGCGCGTATTCAAACGTCGCCGGCTCGTCAATCACCTGAGGCAGATGACGCGGATGCCGCGGCGGAAAGCCATAATGCAACCCGGGCCGAAGGTGCAGCAGTTCATCCAGGGGATTCCCATTCGGCAACCAGGTTGCCCCCTCCTGCTCCGACGCGAACAAATCGCCATGCCGATTGAAGGCAAGCGCGCAGGTGAACCGCACCCCGGTGCAAAACGTTTCACGCTGCTTGAAATCCGCCGACACCCGCTGAATCGTTCCCCGATCGCTGCTCAGATCAAAGGCCGACTTGCCCGTCGCCGGATCGATCAGGTAGCCATTCGCGTAATTGGCCGTGCCCAGCCCAAAATAGATCGAGCCATCCTTCGGATCCACCGCCAGGCCGATGGCATCGACGTTCTGGGTAATCTCCTTCCAGCCGGTGGCCACGATGATCTCTTCATCGCCCACGCCGTCCCGATCCCGATCGAGAATCAAAGAAACCTTGCCCTTGCTCGCCACGAACACGCCATCTCCCCGCGGATCATCCTTCGGCAACAACGCCATGCCGATGGGTCCACGCAATGAGGACTTGTCCCAAAAAATCTTCGAAGAATCTTCCCGGCCATCGCCATCGGCATCGGTCGCGAGATAAATGCGACCGTCGTAGCCCAACGCCACCAGCCTGCCGTCATGCCGATAGCGGACCCCCGTCAGATTGCGCAGACGCAGCGGCATCTCCTCGGCGGTGAATCCCGGGACCAGCATCTGCACCAGGGGCGCGTCCTTCAAGGTCTCAAGCGCGTGCCCTCGACTGCCGGAGGCGAGCGCATTCAAGGCGGGCGCGCGCGCCAACAACCACTCCTCGACCCGGCGACGTTCGTCGTCGGTCACGGCCCGATCGTAGAACAGCACGGCGGCGATGTCCCCGTGAAAACTACCCTGCGCCGCCGGCGGCTCCGCGGGATCGTTGGAATAAAGCCGTCCGCCAATCACGAGTTCATCCGCCCCCAAGACCGATTCCGTGCGGGGACGGTCTCCAAGCTTGTTGCCATCGAGGAACACCTCGTTTCCCTTCGGGCCTGCTTGGGAGCGCACGGTGAAGACGTGAAATTGTCCAAACGGGAGGCCGGCCGCCAGGTTCCGCCCGGGCTGCAGCAGGTTTCGAAACCCGCCGCTGCCCGCCGATTCCACATTGAGCACGCTCAAATCGCTCGATGGATTTGGGCCCTGATCCAGGTTTAACCCGGACGTATAGTCGTTTCGCCCGATCTCACTCAGGCCAAAGAGCCCGCTGAATCCGCCGCGGTTCGATCGCGGTGCCGCCAGAACAAAGGCCGTCACGGACTTCAGGCGCTGCCGCGTGCCGGTCAGGCTCAGGTAATCGTCCTTCCCATCAAACCGCACGAAGGCTTCCGTATCATCGTTCCGATACACCGGCCGACCCGTCGCCCACGGCTGGACCACGGCCCGTTCTCCAGCGACGACGTCCGTCCAACGATCCACCGGGAGCCCGTTGGCCACCGGCGGCAAGCCCGACGCCTTGCGCATCGCGGGCTCGCGTGCAGCGTCGAGATGGAGCCACAAACCACCAATCACCGGTGGCGAAATGGCCTCCGCCGCGGAGATCGACAGCGGGGCAGCTTCCGCGAACGCGAGCAGGAGGAGAGCGATGAATGCACGTTTCATACGGTGCGCAAAAGCTACGGCAGGGTCCAGTTGCGTCGAGACCAAAATCGATGCACACGATGCACACCCGGGGACGGTGAGGCGCGATGGATTTGCGCGTCAGCGCAAGATCACCAAGGGATGTTTCGCCCGTCGTCTCAGCCACGCACGCGGTCAAAGCGCCAGAGGACGGGCGCACTCCAAGCCCTGGCGCCCCCCATCGACCCAGGGCCGGGCGCAGCGTCTTGGACTGCGGTAGTCCATGAACCAGGCACTCGAAGTAGGGCGGGCGCGCTCCGCCGCCTGCCACCGAATCGGTGTCGCCAAATGTTTGCGCCGACCAGCTCGGCACCCCAGCCGGCTCCACTACCCGCCGGAGGTCCGACCGTGGTCGGATCTCGATTTTGGACATTTCTTCCGCCTCGCGGAGACGGAGCGCGGACTTCCCAGTCCGCAGCGGCGGGAACCGGCCGCGCGCGCTGGAACCTTCAATCCGCGTCGCCCACGCGAGCCGCTGCGGTCTAAAAGTCCGCGCTCCGGACGAAAGATGTCCAAAACGCCAAGTCCGACCATGGTCGGATTGACGATGGCATTGGGGCTCGTTCGCCTCCGCCCGCCGCCGGATACCGCGACGTCCGGCGGCCGTGCTACTGCTGTCAGCACGATGAAAACACTGCTGTACCGCACAACAAAAACGACGACACAACGTCAATTCTTCCCGCACGCCCTGGGACGGCTGCTGGCGCTTCTCCTTTGGGGCAACCTCCTGGCTCACGCTGCGTCGAGCGATCCCACCTTCAGCTTTCAGGGCCGACTCTCCGATCAAGGCCAGCCCGCCAACGGCGCCTACGAGCTCGAGTTCCAACTCTTCGATAGCGCCGTCGGCGGCCACGCTATTGGCCCGGCAAACACACGCAGCAACGTCAGCGTGACCAACGGCCTCTTTCAGGTGCTGCTCAGCTTTGGATCGTCCGCGTTCGACGGCAGCCCGCGCTGGCTGGAAATCGCGGTGCGCGCCGAATCCGGCAGCGAGCCAACGATCCTCGACCCACGCACACCACTTTCCGCCACGCCCTACGCGCTGCACGCCAATCTGGCGGAGACCGTCCCGGACGGCGCGATTACGTCGGAGAAACTGGCCGCTGGCGCCGTCCACGGATCCAAGATTGTCCCCGGATCGATCGGCGGCGCCCAAATCGCCAACGGCGCGATCGGCGCGAACCACGTGGCCGCCGGCGCAGTACAGTCCATGCATTTGTCGTCCGGCGCCGTCACCGCCGAAAAGCTGGGGGCGGGCTCAGCCGCCGCCAACCTGCTCAGCGGCGGCCAAAGTCCGATCGGCAGCGGCGGCGTCATTCTTTCCGAATCCGCGAGCCGCCCGGAGCTGTTGCAGGCCGGCTTTGTGCTCCTCTCCAAGGTCGATCTCGTGTCGGAAGCATGGCGCTCCGGCCCGCCCGCCCCATTGCCCGCCCCGAGCACACCCATTTCGCTGGAAGCCGGCCCGGCCGTCTGGACCGGAAGCGAGATGCTGGTCTGGGGCGGCGGCGACATCTTCGGCGCGCGTTACAATCCGACCGCCGGCACCTGGACCTCCATGACCACGAACAATGTTCCAGCCAAGCGCTCGTTTAACTCCGCGATCTGGACCGGCACCGAGATGATCATCTGGGGCGGACAACTGTCCGGCGCAAAGACCCCCACCGCCACCGGGGCACGCTACAACCCGGCGAACAACACCTGGACCGCACTCCCGACCGCGAACGCACCGGGCGCACGCCATCATCATTCTGCGACCTGGACCGGCACGGAGATGATCGTCTGGGGCGGCATTGATGCGGCCGGGAACGAGTCGAACACCGGCGGACGCTTCAATCCGATCAGCAATACGTGGACCCCGCTGGCCACTGCGAACGCCCCGTCCCCGCGCCACAGCCACACCGCCATCTGGGACGGCTCCAGCGTGATCGTCTGGGGTGGGGCCGTGAGCGTCACCGTCACCAACACCAATGCGATTCTGACCGGAAATCCCTCCAATCCACAGCTGACCACCATCGAGGTGATCCATCATCCGGATCAGGCCATGAACACCGGTGCGCGCTATTTTCCGGCCAACAATACCTGGGTCACCATCCCAACCAACAACGCTCCCAGCGCGCGCGCCCTGCACACGGCGGTGTGGAGCGGGACGCAAATGATCGTTTGGGGAGGCCAGCAGCAAGCGGTTGTTCCCGTGCCATCCCCTTTGCAGCCGAGCGCCATCTTGTGGACCCTCGTCACCGCGGTCCGAAGCGACGGCTACCGCTACAATCCGGCCAACAACACGTGGACTCCCATCTCGTCACAAAACTCCGCCGGCCCGCGAACCCGGCACACCGCAGTGTGGACCGGAACGCACATGATCGTCTGGGGTGGTTCCGGATCGGCCATCTTTACACCCGGCGCTGCCTATCAACCGTCGGCCGATGCCTGGACGCAAATCGAGACGGTCGCACAACCAACGCCCCGCAGCGGTCACTCCGCGTTGTGGACCGGCAGCGGCATGGTGATTTGGGGCGGCGGCAAACAAAATGGCGGCATCTATCAACCCGCCCAAAACATCTGGACGTCGACAGCCCCAACCGGCGACGCCGCCGAGCGCGTCGGCGCCAGCCCCATCTGGACCGGACAGGAGATGATCGTCTGGGGCGGACGGGACAAAAACGGACTATTTCTACAAAGCGGTCTGAGCTACGACCCGACCAAGAACACGTGGCGAAAACTCTCGCTGAACGGTGCTCCGTCCGCCCGCGCGCAACACATTACCGTCTGGACCGGCACCGAAATGATCGTCTGGGGTGGTGAATCCGGGGCAGGCGATCTCGACGATGGGGCCCGCTACAATCCCGCCACCGACACTTGGACCAGCCTTTCCAGTTCCAACGCGCCCGCCGGCCGGCGCAACGCCTCCGCCATCTGGACCGGCGACGAAATGATCGTGATGGGCGGCCTGAGCGGCATCGGTGTGGTTTGGAATGGCGCCCGCTACCATCCTGCCACGGACCGCTGGATGCCGCTCAACCTGCAAGGCGCGCCGCCTCCACGACTGACGTTCGCGCTTCAGTGGACCGGACATGAAATGATCCTCTGGGGGGGCGACAGCCTGGGCCTAACCTTCAGCGACGGCGGCCGGTTCGACCCCGTCACCTCGACCTGGACCTCGATGTCGACGGCCAACGCCCCCGACGGACGCCACGCGCCCACCAGCATCTGGACCGGCCACGAGCTCATCGTGTGGGGCGGCGGAGGCACTTTCGGACAGTATCCCAGCACCGGGGGACGCTATCAGCCCGACACCGACACCTGGATCTCGATGAACAACGCCAACGCTCCCGCCGGACGGGAGGGACATTCGCTCATCTGGGACGGGACCAAGATGTACGTGTTCGGCGGACAACAGTTCGGTAACACGATTCCGATCGGTTCCGCCGGTGCGTATGTGCCGGCGGAAGACAAATGGATCTCCTACGGAAACAACGAGACTGGCCGGACCCAGCATGCCGCGGTCTGGACCGGGCTGGAGATGTTGATCTGGGGCGGCTACGGCACCTCAGGCGAAATGGTGAACCTCACGCGGCTGCACCGCCCCTCCCGCAGCTTCTACCTCTATCTCCGCCCATGATGCCCCAGGGACAACCAACGCACCTTCCCGCCATGAGCACGATCACTTCCCGGCTCGCCCTTGCTCTTGTGTTAGGCACCAGCCTGGGCGCGCTCGAGGCTTCCGTCCTGGCCGACGCACCCACCGGGTTGCGGGCCTTCGTGGTGGCCAATGGCGGAACCACCAGCGCCAGCCGCGAAGCCGCCACCAACGCGCCCCCACGTTTCCTGCTTCAGGCCACCATCGGACAAGCCGACGCGGCCCCGCTGCTGCGGTCATCCACCGGACGCTTCACCCTCCAACCCGGCTTCTGGCAGAGCATCGCCATCGTCCAAGGCCCGGGCGCGCCCATGCTCAGCATCCGACGCGGGCGGAACAATACAGTCATTCTGTCCTGGCCGCTCGCGTCGACTGGGTTTTGGCTGGAGGAAACGCCGTCGCCGGGCAACAGCCCGTGGACCCGAACCGCCGGTTCGGTCGTCAATACCGTCACGGAACACACGTTCACCGTTCCGGCCGCCGGAGGGTTTAGGTGCTTTCGTTTGCGCGCCGAACCCGAGACACCATGAAGAGAAAATCACGACCACCAGGTTGTCCACTTTCCAGGCTCCTGTTTGCGATTGGCCCCTTCCCCGGCTCCGGTTACGCTCGCCCGCATGTTCACATTCCTGCTGCCGAGCCTCCGGGCTTCCGCCATCGTGCTGGCGACCATCGCCAGCCTCCCGTCCGCTCCCGCCGCCGACTCATCACCCCTCGCACCAGGCACCCGCCCGGTCGAAGTCAGCTCGCACGGCGCCGGCGAGGGCCCGGCCTGGCATCCCGACGGCTACCTGCTTTCGTCCGGTGACGGACACATCAACCGTCACGACGGCAAAGGCGGCGTCAGCATCGTCCGCGACGGAGCCGGCTCCAACGGTCTGCTCGTCGATCCGCAACGCCGTCTTGTCATCTGCGAGAGCAGCCGGCGCCGAGTGACACGCCTCGAGCGTGATGGCAGCCTGACGGTGCTCGCCGAGCGATTCGAGGGCCGCCGTTTCAACACGCCCAACGACCTAACCATCGATTCCAAGGGGCGCATCTATTTTTCCGACCCTCGCTACGGTCCCCGCGACGACATGGAAATGCGCGACACCAAAGGCCAGCTCGTCGAAGGTGTCTACCGCATCGACGGCCCCGGACAAGTCACGCGCATCATCACCCACGAGGTGGAACGTCCCAACGGCGTGCTGGTCTCGACCGGCGACGAGTTTCTCTACGTGGCGGACAACAACAACAACGCGGTCGGCGGCGCGCGAAAGCTCTGGCGATTCAAGCTGAATGCCGATGGCACCATTCGCCCGCGGAGCCGCAAACTCATCTTCGACTGGAAGAACGCACGCGGACCGGACGGGCTGAAGATGGATCAGCAAGGCCGCCTCTATGTCGCCGCCGGCTTGAACCGGCCCAATCCCCCGTTCGAAACCGCCGACCCGCTGCGGGCCGGTCTCTATGTTCTTTCCCCGCGCGGGCGTCTCCTTGATTTCGTCGCGTTGCCCAACGACGAGGTCACCAACTGCGCCTTCGGCGGCGACGATTTGCGGACGGTGTTTATCACGGCCGGCGGACATCTCTGGAGCGTGCGTTCCGGCACCGCGGGCCGCGTGCCTTATCTCGCGCCATGAACCTTCAGGTAGGGCGCGCTCTCCGCAGCGCGCCGGCCACACGGACAACCTCACCAAGCACCGAGCAAGTCCCGCGCATGGATTTGGCAACACCGCTTCGGCGGCGGGCGGCGGAGCGCCCGCCCTACCTGAAGGACCTGCACGCTCCGCATCCGCCTGAATTGTGAATCCATCCCGAAAGCCTCTCGTCGCCCTCACCGACGCCTGTGTCGAACTCGGCGGACGCCCCGTCCTCCACGACCTCAACTGGTCCCTGCATCCCGGCCAACACTGGGTCATCGTCGGCCGCAACGGCTCCGGCAAGAGCACATTTCTACGGCTCGTCCGCGGCGAACTCTGGCCCGTCATCAACACCAGCCCCATTCCACCCCGCGTCTACCATCTCGACGGTGATGCCCAATTCACCGCCGTCGGAATCAAGGAAGCCTTCGCCACGGTTTCACCCGAACATCACAACCGCTATCTCCAGCAGGAATGGAGTCTCCGCGTCCGCGACGTCGTTCGTTCCGGCGTCGGCGGAGGTGACTATGCCTATCAAACGCTGACCCCGGACCAGCGCGACAACGTCGAGGCGGCAATCGACCTGATGCGCGTGCGACACCTGACCGCGCGCAATGTGCAGGAGCTGTCCACCGGCGAGTTGCGCCGGGTGCTCATCGCCCGCGCGCTCGCCGGCCGGCCACGCGTCTTGGTCTGCGACGAAATCGGCGACGGCCTGGACGTCGGCTCGCGCGCCACGCTGCTGGAGGCGTTGGATGACGCCGCCCGCGCCGGCACGCAGCTGCTGGTTTCCACTCATCGCGGGAACGAGTTGCCATCCGCCATGACCCATCGGCTCATGCTGGAGGCGGGACGCATCGTCGATCAGGAACGCCTCGGTCGAAACCGAGGCCGCAAGGCATTCGATGAATGGTTCAAACCACCGGGAGCAAAACTCGAACGCTTAGCGCCCACCAGTGGAAACGCTCCCGCCGCCGGACATACGGTCAGCCGGTCCCCCGCCCGCCCAAGCCTTGGCCCCGCTCTGATCGAAATTCGCGGCGCCGACGTGTACCTCGGCACCAAACCGACGCTGAAGGGAATCGAGCTGGAAATCCGCTCAGGCCAGCACCTGGCGGTGCTCGGCCCGAATGGCTCCGGCAAAAGCACCTTGCTGAAGCTCATCGCGGGCGACGTTCATCCGGCCTTCGGCGCACAAGTGCGCCGATTCGCCTTCACCCCCAGGAACACCCTCTGGGAGCTGCGCGCCCGCCTTGGCCTCGTCTCGCCCGAACTGCAGGCGGCCTATCGCGAATCGATCCCGGCCGCGGACGTTGTCGCGTCCGGCTTTTTTTCCAGCATCGGACTGCTCGACCGCCCGTCGACGGCCCAGCGACGAAAAGTCCGCCAGACGCTGGCGATGCTCGGCCTGTCCGCGCTCGCGGATCGAAATTTCCCGGAGCTCTCCTTCGGCGAGGCGAGGCGCATCCTGCTGGCGCGCGCGCTGGTCAAGGAGCCCGCGCTCATTTTGTTCGACGAACCCTTCGACGGCCTCGACGTGCCCGCGCGCCGTCTCATGCGCGAGGCGCTGGAGCAGGCGGCCGGCACTGGCGCGACGCTGGTTGTCGTGACGCATCACGAGGAGGATTTGCCGGCTTGCATCACGCAGATCGCGCGGATGGACGGCGGAAAGCTGCGCGCTGAGCTTGCTCCACGAACCGCTGCGATCGCCTAGGGCACGGCCACCGACGCATCGGGATCGAACGGCGGCCACTCTTGAAGCCGGTACGTCCCGGTCCGCGGCACGCCTGTCCGGAAGCTTGCCATCGCTTCAACGGTCCGGACCGCCACCTGCACGCGGTAGCTCCCGAAGGATCATCCTCTTCCATTCACATCAACCGCGACACGGGTGTGATTAAAAACGGGTGATCCAACGGACGGTCTCACCCCTCACCCCGGCCCTCTCCCCGTTGAGGGGAGAGGGAGTCACGTGGGGCGCGAGCTAAACACCTTGCACCCTCACCCACTTTTAATCGCACCATCGCGACACCCCGGCAGCAATTAATCGTTGACTCGAATTTCGCGTTACCTATCGTCGGACCACAACTTTCCGGTCTTTACTGCCAACCCAGTAACGCTCACCGACATGGAGGTCGGTGGGCAGACTGGAAGGCTCCCAATGCCAACACAGCGCGCCCCAGCCATTCGCCTCCCCCGGACCGCCGACGGTCTGGCCGCCCCCCTGCAACAGGTCGATCGAACCCATGTCCTGGACCACGGACGCAAGCTGGTCTACCTCGCGGGCTGCGACTACTTCCGTCTCGCGTCGCACCCGCAAGTCCTGGCCGCAATTCAGCGCGGACTCGATGAATTCGGGCTCAATGTCGCCGCCTCCCGGCGCACGACAGGCAATCATCGTCTCTACGAAACGCTGGAAGCAGCCGCCGCCGGATTCTTCCACGTCGAAGCAGCCAGCCTCATCTCGAGTGGCTATCAGTCGAACCTCTGCGTGGCCCAGGCCCTCGCGGGCGAATTCACCCATGCCGTTCTCGACGAGCGCGCCCACGGCAGCCTGCAGGACGCCGCTCAATTGTTAGGCGTCGCGATCCGAGCATTTCGACATCTCGACCCGGCGGACGCAAAGCGCGCCATAAAAGGCTGCGGCGCCCGCGCCCGAATCGTGTTGCTGACCGACGGACTCCAGGCGCACTCGGGCGAAATCGCGCCCCTTGCGGACTACCTGTCGCTCCTGCCGCGCACCGGACGCCTCTGGGTGGATGACGCCCACGGCGCCGGCGTTCTCGGCCGGCACGGGCGCGGCACGTTGGAGTATCTCGGCGTGGACCGTGCCAACGACGGCCGGGTCATCCAGACCACCACCTTGAGCAAGGCGTTCGGCGCTTACGGCGGACTGGTCCTCGGATCGCGAGCGCTGCGCAGGCAAATCGTCGAACGCAGCCGAATCTTTGTCGGCAACACTCCCCTCCCCCTCCCGCTGGCCGCAGGCGCGCTCAAGGCGATGGAAATGGTCCGGGCCCATGCCAGCCTCCGCCGCCGCCTCACCTTCAACACCGCCTATGTGCGCGCCGCGCTGCGCGAAGCCGGGGTGACGGTCAACGATGGGCCGGGCCCCATCATCCCGATTCATCCCCGCTCCGCCGGCGAAGCGGAAAAGCTTTGCCGCGCGCTCCGCCGAGCCGGCATTCATCCGCCGTTGATTCAATACCAAGGCGGCCTCGGTTCCACCTACTTCCGCTTCGCGCTTTCGTCGGAACACGACGGCGAACAACTGGAACGCACAGTCAATGCGATCATAAGAACACTCCGCGCCGGGGTTAGACCTTCTCCAACCATCCCGATCACGTGAAACCCGCCAATACCACAAAGTGGCTGTTCCTTGGCGCTGTATCGATTGCTCTGTTTGCCCTGATCGCTGCCACCTTCAGGGGGCGGCTCAAGGCGAAAACCTCGCGCGCTATCCAACACAATATTGTCACCGCCCCTATTACCGGAAGATGACTTTCTCCTTCCGAACGCCGAACCAGGCGGCTTCCACGCGTCATGAGCCACATTAGCCTGAATCTGATCGTTCTGAGATCGCCAGACATGGCGCGAGCAGCCGCATTCTACACACGGCTTGGTTTCGTTTTCAGACGGCACCAACATGGCTCCGGGCCGGAGCATTTCGCGGCAGAACTTCCGGGCGGCGGCGTCTTCGAGCTTTATCCGGCGAAGGACAGTCTGTCGTCACTTGGCGCTCGCATTGGCTTTCGGGTTCCATCAGTCGATCAGGCCGTCGCAGCGTTGATCGATTATCCAGGCGCCGTGGTCAGCACACCACGCGACTCGGAGTGGGGTCGCCGGGCTGTCGTTTCGGATCCGGATGGTCACCGAGTGGAGCTGGTTCAGTCATGATCACGTTGCCGAACAAGCGCGCCCCAGGCCAATGCCGGCTGAGCCGCTCTATTCGAATCGGGACGTCATGGGCATTCATCGGGAACCTCTGGTTCGAGGGTTTCGCGCACTGAGAACGGCGAACCAGCGCTATGAACACTGAAATCGTTGCCGAAGCTGCTCGTGCCTCCCTCGACGGCTCCGTTCCTTTCCCGGAGATTGTCCGCCGGCTCATCGAGACGGGCGTGGAGTATTACCACGTGGATTACGTTGCGTTGCGAAAGAGCTTTTACAGCGCCAGGGGCGACGTCATCACGACGCCCATCCCCTACGAGGGGTTGCCTCCCGTGGCCGCCGACTTCGATGCGGCCGGATTACGCGCAGCGATTGTCGACAGCCAGCGCAATGGCCAGCACTACCGCGACTTTACACGGCGAGCGATGCAGGCTGGGGTACAGGGCTACATCGCATTTCTGCGCGGCCAGCGTGTCACTTACTGGGGTCGCGGAGGCGACCAGCATACCGAGTGGTTTCCGGGTGCAGGCCCGCGTCCCCAATGACCGCGACGACTGCCCATCCCGGCCGCAGTCAAGGCCAGGTGAGCGCTGCAGGCGGGATCGGAAACCATTGGCGCCGCGTGTCTGCAGCGTCTCCTCCCGCCCCGCTTGAACAGACAATTTACAATCTCTTCACAAATTTTTGACAAACCGCTCAGCAACCGGCTGACACTTGGCGCCATGAAATTCCCTCAACACATCATCACCATTGTTTGCCTCACGGCCACTTTCATCGCCGATGCTGGCGAACAACTCGCCACCAGGGCCAAGAACGTTGTCAATCATCCCACCAACGCAGAACTGCAACTTCTCCAAGGAACCTGGGAGGGAGTCCTGGTGGGCGACAAAGCGCGGCAAAAAATCACCGTCACAATCACGGGCGGTTCACTTCATTTTTACCGGGACACGAACTTTTGGTTTAAGACGAGCATTACACTGCCGCCGGACACAAACCCAAAGCAGTTGCACGCCACCATCAGAGAGGGTGCAAGTAGCGTCGGCCAAGTGGTCGTCGCCATCTTCAAGGTTGAAGACGGGACGTTGACCCTGGCCACGGGTAACGGTGACGGAGAGGCGCCAAAGAGCTTTGAAGCCCCCGGCGACAATGGGCTGAATCGCTACGAACTCCGGAGGGTTCAACCTCGAAAAAAAGATTACCCGAGGCATAATTCGATGGCAAAATGAGCACACGGCTCAAGCCAGAGCGCTTCAGGGCGACAGTTGCGATTTCGACCACCAACATCAACCAGCATCCCTTCACATGCTCCAGCTTTCCATCTCAGTGGCCGCCCTTGTCTTGGCCACCTTCCTGTCGGGTTGCGGACGAGACAATGGCTTGGCGCGGGACTTAGTGTCACACCTCAAAGCCAGCGGAATCTCCATTCAACCGTCGCGCGTTCACGCTCCGCTGTCAGAGCGGGGAGGCTATCTCCTGACGCGCTACGATGCTCAGGTCGCCGCCAAAATCATTTCGGCGTTCGCTCTCAATTCGGTTCCCACCAATGACGCTCGCTGGCTCAACGACACTTCCCGCGTGCGAGGGAGTATTGTCGGAAAGGAACTTTGGGGCGCCTCAGGACGCCCGTCGCAGTTCAAGCTGAAGAGCGGTGGTCAGTTGGAGTATTTCTATCTGGTCGTCACACCGGACGGCGAAATGTATTTGTTTGCCGAGTATGCTTATGGCTGACCGGACGCGGTTGTTCGAGGCGTCGCTGCTCAACATTTGGCCGTAAGCATCGTTTAACCCTCCCTCTCTACCAGTGTTCATCGGAACCACTCGCGATGGCCCCACCCCGAAGCTCACCAATTTTTTCCTGGGTGGTGAGCCTTTTGGACGGCGTTTGGCGCTTGAAGAAGTGGCGGGCGTCAGTGCGGAAGGCTCTTCATGGGACCTTGCGCTCGACAGCCGCCGAGACGAACGCTGAAGACACTTCCGTTGGTCATTCGTGCAGAGCCTGGCAGTCGAGCGCCTGCCGGCTCCGCTGACGCGGCGAGTGGGTTTCAGCACCGCCCATTCAGGAAATGAATACTAGGAAACTGTATTGCTGGCTCCTGGCCGCGTGCGTCGCTGCCGTGGGGCACGTCCGCGCCCAAGTTGCTCTCGAACCCAACACCATCCAGGGCCAGGTCGTCTTCGACGTCTCCAACCTTGACCTGCTCGATTTCCTCGACGGCGCCGGCCAGTAAGGCATTGAGAGGTTATACCTTTCCGCCGACAGCGTTCCGCCCGAAGCTCGCAGCGCTGCGAGCGACAGTCTGACGCCCGCATCCCGCCTCCAGGCGATCTACGAACTCTCGGTTGACGCGTCATCCACCGGCATCCGCTACGTCGTTTACCCGCGCGTGTCCGTGCTCCACTCCCTCCAGACCTATTATTTTCGCGGCGCCACCTCCGGGCCAGTCGTCGCCGGCGGCCCTGCCCTGACCATGAACTTCTCCGAGTGCCCACCAACCCCGATCAAGCGGACCTGGACCATGACAACATCGGCGATGTCTGCGATCCGGACCTCGACGGCGACGGCTGCCGGAACGAAGTCGATCAACATCCGAATTCCGCTGCTGCCCGCTCCGGCACCTTCATCTCCGCCACCTGCGCCGAACGCAGCGGCTTCTCCTACGAGTTCGAAGGCGGCGACACCGATCGCGACGGCCGGCTCGATTGCGAGGACTTCGACGACGACAACGACGGCGTGCCCGACGACCTCGATCCGTGTCCCATCACCTTCAGTGCAGAGGGAAACTCCTGCCGCGAAGTCCGTGACTGTCCATTGATCCGCAATGATTGGTGGAAGGTTTGCGTCGGCGGCGGCTGCAACATTTACCAGATGCGTTTCATCGACCGGATTAATCCAGACCCAACCCGCGTCGTCATTGTCGACCAAGTCCAGATCGTGAACGAAACGATTTACCTGCAGCCGGCTCCCGGCAACACCGTGCCGCAGTTAAGCCGAGCCCTTGCACCCCGTTTGGCCGGAGGCGGCTTCGCTCCCGCTGCTGACGGCCCAGCCTCAAGCTGGCGGGCGGAACTCTGGACCAAGGCCAACGGCGATCAGCCAGCCCAACTCGTCGCCGTCGTCGGCGACTACAATCCAGCCACCATTGAAACCGGCAATCTCGCCCAAGGTTCGTGGCTCGCCTTCACCCTGGGCACCGAATCCGTCCCGGGCCGCCTCGACTCAACCTGGAACATCGGCGGAGATCCTTCCGTCGCAGCGCAAGACTCCGACCACGACGGTCTGCCCGACGGCTGGGAGATCGGGCACGGGCTCGATCGAGACAATCCGGCCGACGCGCTCATGGACTTCGATGGTGACGAGGTGAGCAATCGCGACGAATACGCCGCCGGCACGGATCCGCGGGATGCCATGAGCGTGACCAGAATCGCGGACATCCGCCGAACTCCGGCCGGGCTGGTCGTCCGCCTGGCCGCCCCCGCGGGCCACAGCTATCGTCTCGAACGCCGGGCCAGCCTTATCGACGGCGCGTGGACCGCCATCGGCCCGGCCGTGCTCAGCCAGGGGGGAATCTCCACCTTCATCGACACCACAGGCCCCGCTGGGGCCCAAGGCTTCTACCGCGTGCGCCTTGTGACGGAGTGATGTTTCGACCGTCATCTTGCCCGCGCGCGCGATCAAAGCGCCAGAGGGCTGGCGCAAGCCCCGGCGGACTTCCCAACCGCCCAGGGCCGCACCGTGCAGCTCGAGTTTGTTTCCAACCCTTTTTCATCACACCCGGGCCCGTGCATCTCGAAATTCTTGGATCGGAGCGCGGACTTCCAAGTCCGCAGCGGGTGGAATCGGCCGCCAGCGTTGGAACCTTCAAGCCGCGTCGCCCTCGCGAGCCGCTGCGGACTAAAAGTCCGCGCTCCGGACGGAAAATGTCCAAACTCCAGCGCGCTGAAGGCCAAGTGTGAACTTTTACCAACAACTCCGAACCGCACCCCCCGGGGCCAGGGCTGCATCAAGCTCGATCGAGAACAGCAGCCAGGCACGGTCAAAAGCCTATCTTTTACCCATCCATCTTTTACCAAAAACGGCGTCTTCCGACGGTTGGTAGCGATCGAACCAGCGCGCACACGAGGGACCAGAATCTGGGGTTCCGGCGTCCGTAGCCCAAAACCTAGGTAAAAGATGGCCGGTAAAAGATAGACCAATCCCGATTCGGCCCGGATGGAACTGCCATCACGATCAATGCCGGCAACCTGTTTATGAGCTTGATGCACCCCTGCCCCGGGGACCGCACGCCCAACTCCACAGTTGCCTCGTCTGCAGCGCTCCCGTAGCCTTTCCGCCGCTTTGTTTGACCATGAAAGTCTATATTGACGGCAAGTATTACGACGAAAAGAACGCCAAGGTGTCGGTGTTCGATCACGGGTTGCTTTACGGCGATGGAATTTTTGAGGGCATTCGCGCGTATCATGGGCGTGTCTTCAAGCTAAAGGAACACATCGATCGCCTGTTTTATTCCGCCAAGGCGCTGCTGCTGGAGATTCCGATGACGCACGCCGAGATCATGAAAGCGGTCGTCGACACCTGCCGTCGAAACAAGCTTCGCGACGGCTACATCCGGCTCGTTGTCACCCGCGGCGTGGGCACGCTCGGGCTGAACCCCAACCGCTGCAAGCGCCCGTCGGTCATCGTCATTGCCGACAAGATCCAGCTTTACCCGCCGGAGATGTACGAGAAGGGCATGGCCATCGTGACGGTGCCGACGACGCGCAACCATCACAACGCGGTCAATCCGGCGATCAAATCGCTCAACTACCTGAACAATATTTTGGCCAAGATCGAAGCCAACATCGCCGGCGTGGAGGAAGCGATCATGCTGAACACAAACGGCTACGTGGCCGAATGCACGGGCGACAATGTGTTCATTCTCAAGGGCGGCCAGATGTACACCCCGCCACTGTCGGCCGGGGCGCTCTACGGCATCACCCGCGGAGTCGTGATGGACCTCGCCCGCGAAGCTTCCATTCCGGTCAGTGAACCCGACCTGACCCGCTACGATCTCTTCAACGCGGACGAATGTTTCCTCACCGGCACCGGCGCCGAGTTGATTCCGGTGACCAAGATCGACGGACGCGTCATTGGCGACGGCAAGCCCGGCCCGATCACGAGAAGCCTGGTCAAGAAATACCACGCTCTGACCGAAGTCTCCGGCGAGCCGATTTTTTAGGCCACTTCCAAAACTTTTCCGTCCGGGACTTTTACTCCCGAGCCATCTACTTCCACGCCCTCTGCAGGAAGGCGATGAAGTTTCCGTGGAGGATCGCGTCGATGTCAGCCGGCTTGTAACCGCGAGCGCGGAACAACTCCGGCAACCGCTGTAGATCGGCAATGGTGTCGAGATCCATCGGACATTGTTCACGACCGAAGCCACCGTCGAGATCGGTGCCGATGCCGCTGTGCCGGGTGTTGCCGGCGAGCTGGCAAATGTAGTCGATGTGCTCGACCATCTTCTCCAGTTTTAGCTGAGTCCCCTGGGGAGTGGTTTTGCCGCGCTCCCAATTGGGCAACATCATCCAGGCATCGAGCGGCGCGCCAATCACCGCCCCGCGCCGGAACAATTCCTTCAGCTGATCGTCAGCGAACTGACGGTTGTGCGGCGTCATCGAACGCGCATTGGAATGGCTGGCCCAGACTGGCCCCTGAAAAACATCCAGTGCTTCCCAGAAGCTGGTGTCACACAGATGCGTGGCATCCAGTATGAGATGGAGCCGATCCATTTCCTTCAGCAAATCCCGGCCCTTGGCGCCGATGGTGCCTTCGGAATCCGTCCCAAAGGCGTACGTCCCCGGCCCGTAATGAGCGGGACCGACCGCACGTAAACCCTGGGCATGGCTCCGCTCCAGATGCGCCAATGTAACGATCGAATCCGCGCCTTCGAGGCTGAGGATATAGCCAATCGGCTTCTTCGCACCTTCGCCGGCAGGGTTGGCCCCCGGCGCAGCGTTGCCACTCACGGCCACGCCGACGCCCCAGAGAGCCAGGTGCCGATCCAATTCCGTGCGGTTGCAGATCTGGACCATCTCGCCCGCTTCTTCCATGGCGCGATACCAAGCCAGCTGGCCCTGGCTCATGGCCCAGGCCTGGGCCGGCGAACGCCATCCGTCGAGCGGGTGCGTCGGCTTGGCGTAACGGGCAATCTGCGTGGCGACAACCAGGCCGATCCGGCCCCGGTGAAGTTCCGGCAGACAAACCGTGGCCCGACCACGGTCGGGCTTGTCCGTCAGATGTTTTTCGCGGTCGCGAATTTCCTGAATCGGCCGGGTCAAATCCCGGTTCCACTCCAGGGCGTTCATCGAAAGGTCGAGATGGGCGTCAAAGATAAACACAGTGGGGAGTCAGTTTTCAGTTTTCAGTCGTCAGGCGGTTCGGCTAAATCAGGGCATCGAGCAGCAGGCAGAGGAGCAGGACGGCCACGGAAATGATCGTGACCAGCACGGTCCAGGTTTTGAGCGTCTGGGCCACGGTCATGTTGAAATATTCCTTCACAAACCAGAAGCCGCCGTCATTCAGATGCGACAGGATCATCGAGCCGGCCCCAAGCGCGACGACCAGAAGTTCGCGGTTGGTCTCAGGATGACCGTCCATTACCGGCACCATCATGCCCGCCGTCATGGTAATCGTGACCGTGGCCGATCCGACTGCCACGCGAATCAACACCGCCATCGTCCAGCCGAGGAGGATGGGCGAAACGTGGAGCTGTCCGGCAATTCGGGCGATGGCATCGTCGACGCCGGCCACGTCCAGCACCTTGCTGAAGCCGCCGCCGGCACCGACGATGAGCATGATGCTGGCGGCGGGGCCGATGCAGTCCTCGGTGAACTTGAGGATTTGCTGGCGGTTGAAGCCGCACGCGCTGCCAAAGACGTAGAACGAAAACATCAGCGCGACGAACATGGAGACGATGGGCGAGCCGATGAATCCCGCCCATGCGCGCACCGGATGATCCAACGGCAGGCTGCTGAGCTTGGCGGCGGTGTCGCCCAGCATCAGCAGCACCGGCAGAACGATGGCGAGGAGCGTGATCCAAAAGCCGGGCGTCCGTCCGCGCTTGGCGTTCGACGGGGTCAACTGAGCGCCCAACCCGCCGAGGCCGACGACAATCGTCCGCGTGATAAACCGGGTGTAGGGAATCCCAATCAGGAGCGCGGCGGGAAATGCGACTGCGGTGGAATAGAGAATCGTCTTGCCGACATCAGCTTTGAGCGCGCCGATGGCGGCCATCGGCCCGACGTGCGGCGGCACGATGCAATGCGAGGCGGACAGCCCGGCCACCAGCGGCAGGGCCAGGGTGAGCAGCGGCAGCTTGGTTTCCCGGACCAAGCTGAAGACGATCGGCACCAGCAGGAGAACTCCCACGCCAAAAAACACCGGCAGCCCCACGACAAAGGCCACGATGACCATCGTTACCGGGAGACGCGACGGACCCAGTGCGCGGATGAATGTGTTGGCGACCACCTCGGCGCCGCCGGACTCGGCCAGCAGTTTCCCGAGCATCGTGCCGATCCCGACGATGACCGCGATGAATCCGAGCGTGCCCCCGACGCCATCCTGGAAGGCCTTGGCGGCGTCCAGCGGTTTCATCCCGGAACCCAACCCGACAAACAACGAGACCAGCAGCAGCGCCAGGAACGCGTGCATCTTGCACCACGCGATCAAGACGATTAACCCGAGCACACCCACCAGTGTCACCACCAGCAAGTGCGTGTTCGGGTCAGCGAGCATGGCAACCTCCGATTAAACCGTCAGCGTCCGCTGACGTGCGGTGACTTCCCATCGATCGACCACGCGACCGTCCCGCACGATCACCGCGCGAGCGTGCAGCGCGACCGTGGGACAGACATGCCACGGCACCCCGTAAATGCACGCGCCGACTTGGAGACTTAACGCCGCGGGTGTTTCCACCACCAGATGTTCCTCGCTGTGCATCACCGGCGTGGCGTCGTCGAGATTAAGGAACACCACGCGCGGAGGTGACATCTCGGAGGCGACGGCCTTGTGCCCGAGGTCGAGACAAAGTCGGTTCGGTGCCGGTTTGCTGACCACGCGGCTCAGCAAAACCGCCGCCGGCAGAAAATCGAGGTCCGGCAGTTTCTTGGCATAACCCGCGTCCCACAACACGCAGGTGCCTGGGCTGCATTCCACGTCCGACCGTTTCGCGTGCATCGGAAAGGTCGGTGTGCCACCGGCGACCACCCGCGGGACGGGCAAGCCGGCGGCGAGCAACTGCCGTCGCAATGACTCCACCGGAGCGAATGCGGCGTCGGCGGACGCCTGGCGCGCCGCGGGATCGCTCTCGTGCAGGTGGCCGTCATAGGCATGCAGCCCGCCCGGAAGCAACGATTGCGCCGCAGCGATCTGTTGATACAAGGCAACCGCCGCAGCGTCGGGGGCCAGCCCGGTTCGATGTTGGCCCACGTCCAAATCGAGCAACACCTCCAATCGGGTCCCGGCCTTCCTCGCTGCGGCAGCCAGCGCGTTGACGGTGGCCGGGTTGTCAGCGGCGCAGGAGAAATGCGTGCGGGGAAACTTTGCGACCAACTCGAGCAACCGCTGGATATTCGGTCCGACCGGCTGGTACGCCAGGAGCACATCCGTTGCGCCATTGGCCGCGGTCATCTCGGCCTCGGCAATTGTGGCGCACTTGAATTTGACGATGCCCTGCCGGACCTGCAGCTGGATCAGCTCCGGGAGCTTGTGCGTCTTCATGTGCGGCCGCAGGCGCGGGATGCCGGCTGGGCCGCCCACGAGCGCGATCATGCGGCGGATATTCTCCTGAATGCGATCGGGGAAAAGGAGGAGCGCCGGCGACGGCACCTCGTCCGGCTGATGAAGCTCAAACCAGTTCATGGTTTCAGGCTCCTCAGTTCAGCTCGAAAATGACCTCAATTTCCACGGCGATATTGCCGGGCAGCGGGCCCATGCCGACGGCGCTGCGGGCGCCGATTCCATTTTCCGGCCCCCAGATCTCGGCGAACAATTCGCTGCATCCGTTGATGACCTTGGGATGGTCGAGAAAATCCTGGGCGCTGTTGACCATGCCGAGGATTTTGATGACGCGCTTCACTCGATCGAGGGAACCGAGCTCACTTTTGAGCGTGGCGAGAATGGCCAGGCCGACTTGACGAGCGGCGGCCTTGCCCTGCTCGAGAGTCAGATCGGAGCCAACGCGTCCGATGATCAGCGTCTTGTCGGGTTTGAGCGGGCCATGGCCGGAGACATAGGCCATCCGGTCAACGACGACCAGCGGCTTGTAAACGGCGACCGGCTTCGGTGCGGGAGGGAGTTCGAGCTTCAATTCGGCCAGACGTGATTCGGCGCTCATGCACTTGGATGGAATACGGTAACGGCGTTGATGGTTCGTGAAACGGTGCGAGAGAATTCGCCGGGGACCGGCTGGGTTCAAGCCTTTTGTGGAGGGGCTGCGGGCGCCGCCGTGCATCTCGAAGTTGTTGGTAAAAGTTCACCCTTGGCCGGACCGCGGGCTTTCACCCCGCAGCGGCCTGAGCCGGCAACGACGCTCGAAGGTTCGAGCGCACATGGCCGATTTCACCCGCTGCGGACCACGGGTCCGCGCTCCGATCCAACCATTTCGAGATGCACTGCGGGCGCAGGGTGTGCTCACTAACGGGTGACCCAACCGACCGTCACGCACGCCCCTCCGAACCTTCGAGCGGAGCGCGGACTTCCAAGTCCGCAGCGGGTGGAATCGGCCGTCCGCGTTGGAACCTTCAAGCCACGTCGCCCTCGCGAGTTGCTGCGGACTAAAAGTCCGCGCTCCGGACGTAAAACGTCCAACCTCCATGGCGCGCTGAAAACCCGCGGTCCCGCGGTTTCGCGCTGCGCCGGTTCATCACGACGATGAAAAGAATAATTCAGAATTCTGCCTTGAGTTTGGGCCCTAAATAAGGCTGAAATAAGGCCGTCTCTCAGCTCAGCTCCCCCGCGCATTCCGCGGAGATGTCGGCTCAATTCGTGATTCGACTTGGCGCGCAATGGATTCACCGAGCAGAAGGCGGGAGGCAGCCTGGAGGGGTCCACGGATCGGCCCCCGATCGAGTGCAGTCGTGCGGGTTAACCGTTGGTTGGTAACACGGCATGCGCTGGACGAACATCCGAAACGCCAGACTCAGTGCAGCAGAATCAGTGCAGTAGAAGCTCCAAGTTATGAAGATGAACCAGATCAGACGGCAGTTCCCCATTCCTCGACGCTGCGCCATTGGCGCCGCCTTGTCCCTGTCGACGCTTCTCGTCGGAAGCGCCTTCGGCGCCACCGCGATCAAACCGGTCTCGGTCAGCCTGACTGGGGCGAGCACCTTGTTCCCGGTCGACCAGATCATCAACGGCTCGGGCCTGAGCGCGCCGCTCAACACCGGCGATGAACTCAGCGCGGGGGTCACCCACACCTGGGGCGTGGCCACGGGCAGCGACAATTGGGTCAGCACGGATCCGGGTGGATTCCCGTCGGACTGGTTTGCCGCCTCCGGCACGATTCCAACGTTCGTGTTCGATTTGGGCTCGGATCAAGCGTTGAACGCAGCGCATTTTTGGAATTACGGCGGGGGCAGCGGGGTGGCCGGAACCATCCAAGGCAACGCCGCCAAAACGGTGGAGATTCGCTACAACACCGCCGGACAAGGGACCGCGGCCTTTGCAGGTCCCGTCATCAATGGCACCCTGGCGCACGGCCCGACCTTCGGCTCCGCGACCGGATCCGTCCTGCCACAACTCGATGTTCCGTTCGGCAGCACGGTCACGGCCCGCTACATTGAGGTCCGCCTCACGGACAACTGGTACGTGACGCCCGGCGATGGCAGCGGAGTGACCGAGGGCGGCGTTCCTGCGCGCGGTGGCGATCGCGTTGGCCTGGGCGAAGTCCGCTTCTCTCTCTCGGCACCCGTCGTTCCCGCCTATGTCGAAACCGTGCTGGCGCAAAGTCCGCTTGCCTATTGGCGGTTCAATGACGGCCACACCACGCCCTCGGTGGATACCGCGGCCAACCTCGGCTCGGGCGGCACGGCGCTGACCGCGGCCTACGCTGGAGCAACTCATCCGGTGCCCGGAGCGCTCGCGGGCAGCACTGGCACTGCCGCACGCACCGCCGCAGGCGGCGCCGTCAGCGTGCCCCAAAACGCCCTGCTCAATCCCGCCGGCGCGTTCACGGTTGAAGTCTGGCTTCGGCCCGCCGCCGCCAACCCGGCCGGCACGCTGACCTGCGCCATTTCCTCCGTGCAAGTCAACAGCCCCCGCTCCGGTTGGCTCATCTACCAAAGCGATACTGGCTGGAATTTCCGAACCTATAACCAAAACGGAACCGCGACCGCAGTCAGCATCACGGGCGGCGGCGCCCCGGTGATCGGCAACTGGTACCATGTTGTCGCCGTCTGGGATGGCAGCGTCGGGACCCTCTATGTGAATGGAGCCCTGGCCGCCACCAGCACCGCCACCACCTACGTTCCCAATCCGGATACCGCGTTCACGATCGGAACCCGGAGCGACGCCGGATTCGCCTGGGCTGGCGACGCCGATGAACCCGCCTTCTATACCGGAGCCCTCAGCGCGACGCGGATTGCCGCGCACTACGCCAACGGCACCAGCGCCGCACCTTCTCCCAGCTATGATCAAGTGGTGCTCGCCGATGCGCCGGTTGGTTATTGGCGCTTGAACGAAGCCGCCTTCGTCCCCCCGGCCGCCGCCAACAGCGGCTCGCTGGGAGCCGCCGCCACCGGTAAATATTTCGGCGGCGCCGTCGACAGCACGGAAGCCCCCCGCCCGCCCCAACTGCCCGGCTTCGAATCCGACAACACCGCCGTCAATCTCGACGGCATCAACGACTACGTCGGAACCGTGTCTGGCCTCCTCAACAACCGTTCCACCTTCACCATCAGCGGCTGGATCCGCCGCGGCGCCGATCAGGCCGCGCGCACAGGCATCTGGGGTCAGAACGACCTCGTCGAGTTCGGCTACATCAACAACGACACGCTGGAAGTCTGGACCGACAACGGCCTCGACATCTCGCCCAACTCGATCCCGAACGGTCAGTGGGCGCACCTTGCCATCGTCCAGGACGGCTCGCCCGGCACGATGACGATGTACACCAACGGCGTTCCGGCTGGTTCCCGGCAGAGCGTCCTGCCCGCCACGAACGCGTTCGGGTTCAACATCGGTGGTGGCGGCGTGTTTGACGGCGCCGGCAATTTCTTCAAAGGCCAGATCGACGAAGTCGCGATCTTCGGCAAAGCCCTGCCCGCCGAAGATATCAGCGCGCAGTATTACTCCACTGTTCCCGGCGTCGCGCCCTTCCTCGTCCGCGCCCCGGTCGGCACCAACATCTTTGAAGGGGACACCATTTATCTGTCGGTCGGCGCCGCCGGCTCCGGCCCGCTTCAGTATCAGTGGACGTTCGACTTCAACCCTATCCCGGGTGCCACCCGCTCCAGCCTGACCATCACCAACGCGTCCGTCGACAACTCCGGCGAATACTGGGTCGACGTCAGCAACGGCCAAGGCTCGTTCACCACCGACCTCATCCGCGTGAACGTCGCTCCCGCGCCCAAACCCATCATCAACACGCAACCGCTGTCCGCTTCCCGCTACGTCGGAGCCAGCGTCACCTTCCGGGTCGACGCGACCGGCGGCTCGCGCTTGCGCTACCAATGGCAGCGCGCCGGCACGGACATTCCCAACGCGACCAACGCCACCTACACGATCGCCAATGTTCAAGCCGCGGACGCCGGCACTTATCACGTTGTCCTGAGCAACAGCGGCGGGACGACGATCAGCGACGACGTCACCCTGGCCACGCTGACTCCGGCGGCCGGCTATGAAACGGAAGTGGTCAGCCGCCGTCCCGTCGCCTACTGGCGCCTCGGGGAATCCACCGGTCCGGTCGCCCATGACTACTGGGGTGGATTCGACGGCACCTACACCGACGTGACGCTCGGGGCGGAAGGCGGCTTGATTAACGACGCCAACACCTCGGCCGAGTTCAATGGGACGAGCAGCTATGTCGGCACATCCCTCAGCTTGAACGCGCTGAAGGCGTTCACGATGATCGGCTGGATGCGCCGGGGTGGCGACCAGGCGGATCGCACCGGGTTGTGGGGCCAGAATGACCTCGTCGAATTCGGCTACATCAACAACAACACGCTCGAAGTCTGGACCGACAATGGTCTCGACATCAGTCCCAACCCGATCCCGAACGGCGAATGGGCCCAGGTCGCGCTGGTCAACGACGGTTCGCCCGGCACAATCACGATGTATACCAACGCCGAATCCGCCGGCTCCCGCGTCAGCACCCTCCCCGGTGCCAACGACTTCAAGTTCAACATCGGCGGCGGCGGCATCTTCGATGGCACCGGCAATTTCTTCAACGGCCGGATCGATGATTTGGCGGTGTTCGATCGCGCGCTGACGCAGGAGGAAATCTGCCGATTGTTCACCACCGGCAGCGGCCGTTACTCGCGCCCATGCTGCAATGACAAGCCCACCTTCATCCTCGCCGGCACCTCGACGGAATCCGACGAAGACGCGGGCCCCATCACCATCCCCGGCTGGCTCTCGGAACTGTCGGCCGGCCCGGGTGAATCGGATCAAACCGTCACGCTCACGGTGACGCCGGAAAGCACCGCGCTGTTTCTGGTTCCGCCGGCGATCAGCGCCAACGGCACGTTGACCTACACCGCCAAGCCCAACGCCCACGGGAGCGTCACGGTTACCGTGCAAGCCACCGACAGCGGGCCAAACGGCGGTTGCGATGCCAACGTTTCCGATCTGGCCTCGTTTACGATCGTGATCCGTTCAGTGAATGACTGCCCGACGCTGGCCAGCGTCCCGGCCATCACCGTAGCCGCCGGCGCGACCGCCAACGGCCAATTGGTGGGAGCCGATCCGGACGGCGCGACGGTCTCATACACCCTCGTCACAGTCGCGTTGCACGGCACCGTGGGTCTGCAAGCAAACACGGGTGCCTTCAGCTACGCGCCGACGGCTGGTTACAGCGGCCCGGATTCCTTCACGGTCGCGGCCCTCGACGCCGATGGCTGTCGCTCGGATGTGGTCACGGTCAACGTCACCGTGACCGGCGGCGGCAATCATTGTCCGACGGCGGTTTCCGACATCGGGCCGGCGGTTGAACTGTTCCTCTGCGGCGCCGAGACCGTCGTGATTGCCGGCGACTACACCCAGTGGCGCGCGCGCACCGATGAACCGCAGGCCAAAGTGATCCTGGACGGCCTTGACTCCACGGACGTCGATGGCAATTCGCTCACCTACACCTGGTTCACGGTGGAGGAAAATGGCGCGGTCGTGCCGCTGGCGACCGGTGGTAAAACCAACGTCGTGCTGGAGCCGGGCATGTATACCATCCGCCTGGTGGTGGACGACGGACAATGCACCGACTCGATGGACGTCGATATCCACATCATCTCGCCGAGCGAAGCGATTGACGCCGTCATTCAAGACGTCAAGGACGGCGGCTTGGGCAGCCGGAATCGTCGACCGCTCATCTCGCTGCTGAAGTCGGCCTCCGCCTGTTTCGACCGCGGCTTGTGCGACTCCGGCGTCCGCCAGCTGGAAGCCTTCATCCGCAAGGTGCGCGCGCAGATCGAGCCGGAGAAGCCGATCGTGGCCGAGCAACTAATCGGCAAGGCCCAGGAAATTCTGGATAACGTCACCTGCGCCCCATAAGCGGGCAGCTTCGAAAGAAGCGCGAATCAAACAAGGCCAGGGCGCAAGCCCTGGCCTTTTTGCTTTCATTCGAGTCACGCCCGCCGTTCGCGTTCTGTCACCGCACCTCAAAGGTGAGCCGGCTAATCTGATTGGTGACCCGACGCTGGACCCCTTCGAAAAGATCGACCTCGAAGGACTTGCCGATGTTGTTTCCCGCCAGGTCTTCGATGATCGAGGGCACGAGTATTTCCCACCTTCCGGGTCGCCAGCGCCGCGTGGGAGCAAAGCGCCACAAG
The DNA here is from genome assembly GCA_044230345.1 of Limisphaerales bacterium. Lineage (GTDB taxonomy): Bacteria > Verrucomicrobiota > Verrucomicrobiia > Limisphaerales > JADJPG01 > JBGARF01. The sequence goes on along the minus strand of JBGARF010000016.1, from coordinate 85,117 downwards.
CGTTCGGCTTCAGCCATCGACACCACGCCATCTTCGCTGGATTCGTCGGCAGCGGAACTCGACGATCGCACCAGGATTAACCGGCGGGCCAGGGCCCAATCGAGGGGACGATCGAACTCAACCGCCAATGGCTGCAGCGTTCCGGCCGCCGGCGGACGCACCGTCCAGCGCGCTGGATCCAACGGGGTTCGGTTCGGCGTTCCCACGCGGAACGATTTTCGAAAGGCTGCCTTCAGCGTGGCGCCGCGTGCATCCCGCCAGTCGGCATCGATGACCAACGTATACGTGCGCCCGGCCTCCAATGCGGGCCCCACCTGCTCCAACGGCGTCACCCCGCGTTTGATTCGACCGGGATCGATGAACAAGGTCAGGCGGGTCATCGCCGGATCCCACAGCTCCTCGTCGATCTCCAGGAAGGGTAATTCGATCGGCCGCCCGGCTTCGTCGAGCAGGTGGATATGTTCGTAGATGTGCCCGCCGCTCATCGGGGCAGAAAACACCACGTAGAACTTAAGCAGGTTCTCCGGCAACTCGTCCGCGGTCGGGTAGATGGCCGAAACCACGGCCGAAGGAGTCAGAACATTCGTTGGCACCTGAAAGGCGGACGTTAACGAAACATCCATCGGGCGGTCGGGGAGGTAACGCAGCCTCGCCTCGGCCCGATAGCTAACACCCGGCTGGAGCGGGTAGCGCGGGCGAAAGACCACCAGTTTCCCATCGACCCGGTACTCACCCAGCATCGAGGGCAGCGACAGCTCAGAGGCCAAATCTCCCTGCTCGACCACCACCCGCAGAAGCTTGGTCCAAGCTTCCTTGGTGATCGTGGCGCTCTGGAGTTGGCGCAGCGCCTTCCGTTCCAATCCGCGGAGCTCAACCCGCCAACGATTGGTCGAATCCCGTTCCTCCTGCCACCGTAGAGTGAACGAGTGGTTCGCCTTCGTCTCCGAGGCCGAGGCCGCTGCCAGGTCGAGCCGTCCGCCAAGGCCCAACGCCAGTCCCAGCCAAAAGCCGGGCCCGAGGGAGCGTCGAAAGAGATGCATGCGATCTGGCCGCGGCTGAGACTGAGGCGAACGGCCGTGAGGCACCGGGCCCGGCAAAAACGCTAGGGCAACGGCAGGGTTTCAAGATTGAACGCCCCGGCCTCGGCTTTGCGCAGAACAGCGGCATGCCCGGCGTCGAGACGATCCAGCTGTTCGATACCCTTCCAGCTTTCGATCGTTTCGTAGCCGACTCCCTTGGTCGCACCATCCTTCACGGGAGCCGAAATGCTGTCGCTGGATTCAATCTGGCTGGCGTCGATCTTCATGACCCCGCGGCTGCTGTTGGCCAGCAGCAGATAATCTTTCCCGCCTTTCTCGTAGACGATCATATCGAGCGGTCGGTTGCGATTGCCTAATTCCGCGATGGTCTTGCCCTTAATCTTGGCCCCGGGGGTCAGCGCCTTGATCGGAAACTGCACGAGCGGCGTGCAGGTATACGCCGCCAGCAACTGCGGCTCGTTGCCAACCTTGAACGGCACGAAGGTGCGAATGGGAGCCCGCGTCTCGAACTGACCATGGGCCCCGTGATAAATCTCCACGCTGGTCCCCTGCCCTACGGTGCGAAACGGAAACGGAATGGCCCGGAGCGTGGATGCAAACTCCTCATTCGACAAACCCGCGACCAGAACGCGATCTTCGAGAAACGCGATGTCTGTGATCGACTCCTGGCGCGGGTTGCTCCGGCGATTGCCAGGACCCGTCACGCCCTCCACCGGCGCATCGGGCAACTCGCCCCGCGAGAACCGAACCTTGGCGGTCGAAACCTCCTCCAATTGCCCCGCGCTGGTCACCCGCACCAGCACGGCAGACGCCTCCGGCCCGCGGCCGCGCGACACCGCCAAATACGGCTGATGCGACAGCGGATTGATGGCCATGTCGTTGATCAAGATCTGATCCGCGGCGGTCCCGAGCAGAGCGGCGATCTTTTGGTTGATCCCTTCAACCTTGAGCGTGCCCGCGCCCCCGGCGGCCTTCGTATCCCCAGTGGCGATGGCCACGATCGCAGCCGCTTTCGTGTCCGCCACAAACAAAATTCCCTCCGGCCCAAACGCCAGCGGCCCAGCTGACTTGAACGTCACCGCTCCTTCTTTCATCCCCTCGGCCCAGCCCGCCGCCGACAAATCCAGCCCGCCGCCCAAGGTCAAGGTCAGTCCGCACACGGCCGACCGGGTCCAACAAACAATCCGCTTCATGGCTAATCCTTTGGTTCAGAATTGATGACTTGAGACAACGAGGATGACCGGAAGACGGGTGCGGTGGTTACAGGTCGGGGCTCAGTGCTCAGTGCTCAGTCCACAGTCCACAGTCCACAGTCCACAGTCCACAGTGCTCAGTGCTCAGTGCTCAGTGCTCAGTGCTCAGTGCTCAGTGCTCAGTGCTCAGTGCTCAGTCCTCAGTTCTCAGTATTTAACCCGCCGGCAACAGGGCAACCCCACCCAACGACCAGCCATCCCCACGGCTCACCGATTACTGATGACCGAAGACTGCGAACTGCGAACTGCGAACTGAGGACTGAGGACTGAGGACTGAGGACTGAGGACTGAGGACTGAGGACTGAGGACTGTGAACTGAGCACTGACTTCCTGACTCAGGTCTGCACGTGCAGATATTCGGTCGGGACCGGCGCCACGACCGTGACGCGTTCGAGGCAGGCGGGCAGGAGACAGAAGCCGCCGGCCTTCACCGTGACTTCGGTGTCACCAGATTTGAGGTCGAGCTGGCCGCGGAGCACGCCGAGAATCTGCACGGACTCGCTCCGAAGATACCAACGCAGGCCGCGCTTGACGCGGTAGGCGTCGACGCGGAACAGCGGATCATCCACGACGTACCGCACGCTCATGGTTGGGTTGCGGGAGAAGGCGCTCCGGACCAACCCCGGTTCGACGTCGTGAAAATCAATGCTCTCGAGCGACTGCGGAATGTGCAACTCGCGCGGCTGTCCGTCGAGCCCCACCCGGTTCCAGTCGAACACGCGGTAGGTGGTGTCCGAGTTCTGCTGGATCTCGAAAATAACATTGCCCGCTCCGACTGCGTGCAGCCGGCCGCTGGGCAAAAACATGGCATCTCCGGTCCGGACTGGAATTCGGTGCAAACACTCCGCCACCGAACCTTCCTGCACACGTCGCTCGAACTCGGCGCGAGTCACCCCGGCTTTCAGTCCGGCATAAATCGCGGCCTCCGGCGTGGTGTCGGTGAAATACCACATCTCGGTCTTGGGCTCGCCGCCGCGGCGGAGGGCAACGTCCGCGGGCGGATGAACCTGAACGGACAACGTCTCGGTCGCATCCAGAATCTTGACGAGGAGCGGGAAAGGTCCTGCGGCGGCGGCGCCACGGCCGAGCACTTCCTGGCGGCGATGCTCCATGAGTTCCCGCAGGGTGCCGCCCGCCAGGGGCCCGTTGGCAATGACACTGACACCTTCGGGACGATCCGTGATCTCCCAGGACTCACCAATGGGTCGTTCTGGCGGGAGCGGTTTTTGGTACAGCCGCTCCAGGTTTCGCCCGCCCCAGACCCGTTCTTTTAAAATCGGGTGAAAGGTCAGCGGGTAGAGCGGAGCGGTCCTCGCCGCGCCTTCGCGTCCTGAGTTCGCGGCGGAATTTCCGTCGGGCATTGGCAATTACGCGGCAGCCGATCCCGAAGCGCCCACGGCCGCAGCGGCCGGGACAGCGGCAGCGACGGCGGCAGGGACCGGAGCGGCGGGGGCTTTTTCGAAGTAACGCCCGTGCGCGCGGAACTTGGCGTAGCGCCCTTTCAAGCGGTCGGCGGGCGTGAGCTTTTGCAGCTCCTCAAGATTTCGAATCAGGAATTCTTTCATCGTGACCGCCGTTTGTGCCAGGTCATTGTGCGCTCCCCCCAGCGGCTCGGGCACGATCTCGTCGGCCAACCCAAGTTCGATCAGGTCTTTCGCGGTAATCTTGAGTGCCTCCGCCGCCTTCGATGCCGCCGAACGATCCTTCCAGAGAATGGCCGCACAACCCTCCGGGCTGATCACGGAATAATAGGCATTCTCGAGAATCAGCACCCGATCGGCCACGCCGATGCCGAGGGCGCCGCCGGAGCCTCCCTCGCCAATCACCACGGCCACGATGGGTACCTCGAGCAGCATCATTTCGCGCAGGTTGACGGCGATCGCCTCGGCGATGTGTCGTTCTTCCGCGCCCACGCCAGGGTAAGCACCCGCGGTGTCGATGAGCGTGACAATGGGCAGGCCAAACTTGTCCGCCAGACGCATCAGCCGAAGGGCTTTGCGATATCCTTCCGGGTGGGCCGAGCCGAAATTGCGACGGATGTTTTCTTTCGTGTCGCGGCCCTTCTGCGTCCCGATGACCATGACCCGGTGCCCGCCGAGGCGGGCAAAACCGCCCACCACCGCGCGATCCTCGGCGAAGAGCCGGTCGCCGTGCAGTTCCTCGAACTCCGAAAAAGCTGACCCGAGGTAGTCCAGCGAGAACGGCCGTCGCGGGTGCCGCGCCAACTGAACCCGCTGCCAAGCCGTCAGGTTGGTAAAGATATCTTTCCGCGTTTCCGCGATTTTGCGTTCGATGGTCGCGATTTCCTCATCGAAGTTGATGCCCAGATGATGGTCTTCACGGTGCTTAATGAGCTCTTCCAGCTTCCGTTGCAGTTCCGCAATCGGCTTCTCGAAATCGAGCTGATGTTTCATTCGCGGCGCAGTTTAGAGGCGGACGCCGAACGCGCAACGCTGAATTCACAGCCCTCCAAGCCGCAAAAAACCGGACCCGCCCTGGTTTCCGGCGCCAACCAGACCCGAACCGGGCCATCGACGGGTGAAGGTCCAGTCTATCGCGGATTGCCCGCGCCTTGCTCGTCACTCACGGCGCCCGCCCGCTCAATCGCGGCCGAGGATTCCCGCAGCAGAATCTGGAGGATGAGCCACTCGTGCCAGGAGCCGCCGTAGTCGCCATCGGCCGGCTTCTGAATTTTCCCAGGCGCGACAGTGCGGGCGGTCTGCAGGGCCTGAAGAGACTCCGTCTTGCGACCTCCGGCGCATTCGGCGAGGGCTAAAATCGTGTTGGCGAGCACGCGGGCGAATCGTCCGGCCTGCACGCGGCCGGCCTCCACATCGGCCAACAGGCTCTGCATCCGTTCGCTCGCCCGCGCGGCCTGTCCGGATCGCAACTCCACCAGGGCCAGGGCCGAGAGGTCATACCAGCGCCCGCCGCGTCTGGACTCCAGCAGCAATGAGCGATCGACCATGGCCCGCACGGTTGGCAGCTCGTTGGTTGAATCGAGCCGAAGCAAGGTCGCGAAGGCGACTTGGGATGAGATGTCACCGCCGGCCGCGCCGAACACCTGCAACGTCCGCCGGGAAAAGGCGGCATACCCATTCGCATCCCCAGCTTCCGCAAGCAGCGGCCCCAGCAGATAGGTATACCAATAGTTGGTCGGGTCGAAGCGGGCCGCCTTCTGCAAATCGGGAATGGCTTCCACCCAGCGCCCGCCCCGGGCCAGGGTGCTGCCTCGAATCGCGTAAAGCCGGGCCGCGCGCGCGTCGTCCGGCGGAACGGCACCTAACAGCTCGTTCAGCCTTTGCACCGCGTCAGGCTGCCGGTGCTGGGCGTTGAGTGTTTCGATCAATGAGTTGGCGTCGTCACCCCACTCCGTAGGGTCGTTCGGGGCCAGCTTGCGACGGACCGTCAACGCCTGACGAAAAAGTGTCTCCGCCTCCTTCCAACGTCCCGCGCGGTATTGAACAGCCGCGAGGCGTTCCATCGAATCCGCCACGAGCGGATGGACTTCGTCGAGCAAGCTCGTGCGGGTGGCCAAGGCTTCCGAGTGGACGGCACTGGCTTCGGTCAGCCGGCCCTGCGCATGCAACACGTCCCCAAGATTGCGCAAATAAAGGGCCGTGGTCGGATGCCGATCTCCATGCTCCTGGCGGGCGAGGGCAATCGCTTCCCGATAATATTTCTCCGCCCCGGCGTAGTCGCGTTGCAGGGCGAGCACGTTCCCCAGATTGTGCAGCGGCGCGGAGGTATTGGCGTCGCGGACCCGACGGTAGATGGCCAGAGCCTGCTCAAAACATTCACGCGCCCGGGCTAGATTTCCGCGCCGGAAAAATACGTTGCCCAGATTGTTCAGGCAGTTGGCGACCTTGGGATCTTCGGGGCCGTTGAGCTCCCGCCACAAGTTCATGGCGGATCGATTCAGCGCCTCGGCTTCGTCGAGGTTGCCGGCATCGGCCAGTGCGCGAGCCAGCAATGACTGGGTTCGGGCACCGTCTGCCGTTCGCCCGGTGCCCGACTGCTCGCGCAAGCGCAGCGCTTCCCGATGCAAGGCCACGCTTTTTCCGGCGTCACCAATGTCGGCATAGGTCCGGCCCAACACATCCCGCAAGTCAGCGCCCGCCGCCGGTTGGTTGGTCAGCTCGCGATCGATCCGCTGGGCAGCCTGGTCAAGAATCTCGCGCAACAACGTCGTATCGCGGCCGAGCGAGGCGGACGGCCCCGCCTTCGACAACATTTGCTGCAGAAACTCGGCCAGCTGCCGGCTTTTGCTCGCCTCCGCCGTGGCCAGATTTGCCTGGCGCTCCGCCACCAGCCGCAGGCCGCTCTGCGCATCCTCCGCCCGTTGCGCCCGCAACCGTGCGGCCCGTTCGCGCCACAGCAGGAGGCTCGTCACGATCAATCCGCTGGCCACCACCAAGCCCAACCCGGCGGTGAGCCCGGCCAGTCGCGGCTCCCGACAACACCAGCGCCAGAGTCGCTGCGGACGACCAATCGGTCGGGCCAGGATTGGCTCGTGACGAAGAAACCGCCCGAGCTCCTCCGCCAACGTCAGCGCCGTGGGATAGCGACGCGCGGGATCTTTCTCGAGGCAATGCAGGCAGATCGTCTCCAAGTCGCGGGGCACAGCCGGATTGAGCAGGCGGGGCGAAACAGGCTCCTCGTGCAGAACCAGGCGCAAAGTGTCGACCACGCTCGCGGCTACAAAGGGCGGGCGACCGGTCAGCAAATGATAAAGCAACGCCCCAAGCGAATAGATATCGCTGGCCGCGCCGACCGGCCCGCGGCTGGCCTCGACCTGTTCGGGTGGCATGAAATTAGGCGACCCCAAAACTTCGCCCGCCTGCGTCAACTCGTCGGTCCTTGGCTGCGAGCTGCCCTCCGACGCGAGCTTTGCATCGTTCGGCGACGACAACTCGAATCGCTTGGCCAATCCGAAATCGGTCACGCGCGGCACTCCGTCCGCGTCGATCAGAACATTCGACGGCTTGAGATCGCGATGGAGGACGCCGCAGCCATGAGCATACTCAATGGCCCGTGCGATGGTCTCGACATGACCTGCGGCCGCGCGCGGAGGCAAGGCCTGGGTCCGGACGAGTTCGTCCAGGTTCGGACCCTCCACCAAATCCATGGAAAAAAGTGTTGGCCGTCCTGCAGACCGATCTCGTGAATTCCCACGATGTTCGGGTGCCGGAGGCTGGCGGCCGCTTCCGCTTCGGCGCGGAAACGTTTGACGAAGGCGTCGCTCGCGAAGCGGCCAAACGGCAGCACCTTGACCGCCACCAAACGGTTCAAGGAGATCTGGCGTGCACGATAAACGATCCCCATGCCGCCGCGGGCGATCTCCGCGAGCAGCTCGTAATCACCGAAAGCCATCGGGCTCGGCGCGGTGGCGCCCGGTCCGGCGGGCGCGTTCGTCGCGGATTCGGACGCGGAGGTCGAGGCCGAACCGGCGACTGGCTCGAGCCAAGCCAGACCCGAGCGCAGCAAACAGGCAGGGCACAGGCCCTCAGCCAGATCGGCGAGGGCCCGATGGCAACGTTCGCATTGGGATGGCGCCGTCATGTCATGGTCGGTTCATGGATGCATTCATTCCCGATTCAGACCATTCAGACCGTTTCTTCGCCATTCGTAACCGGCCATTCGGCCGCACAGTTCACTCCAAGGCGGCCAAGAGTGCCCGGAGTTCATCCTCAATTTCGTCGGGGCTGGAGACCGTGCCGGCCAGTTCTTCGCGCAAGAGTTCGGCATAGCGCCGGCGCAGTCGGCTGACGGCCATCTTCACGGCCGCCTCCGTGGTCTCCCATTCGCGCGCGAGATCCCGGTAGGTCACCATCGCCCGATCTCCGGCCAGATATCCCTTCAAGCGATCGAACGAAGTCTCGGTTCCGCGCTCAACCGTCTCTGCCCGAAGACGCGCGAGAACTTTTTCCAGAAAAGCCACCGCCCAGCGGCGCTGATAAACGCGTTCGGGCGAAAGGTCGGTGTGGGGCTCAGCCAGATAACGCGCCTCGGCGGCGTCATCGATCGAAATCAATCGTTCCCCGCCACCGCGTTTAAACGCCCGCGAGCGACGCCATTCGTTCGCTAAAAAGTGTTCGACCGCCGCGAGCAAGAAGGAACGAAACCGCCCTTTCCTTCGATCGACCGCCGCCAAATAGTTTTTCTCCAGCAGACGCCGGAAAAACTCCTGGGTCAGGTCCTGCGCTTCGGTCGCGTCATGCCCCCGTCGGCGCACGAAAGCGTAAAGCGGATACCAGTAGTCGCGGCACAATTGCGCGAGGGCGTCGTCCGCCGCCGGCGAACCGCTCCCGCCGGCCGCCAGCACCACGCTCCAGTGAGTGGTGGTAAACCGTGTCCCCAAGCGAGGGGCCTCAGAATGCAGGTCGGAATCAGGCATGGTTGGGTCGGCCGGGCAACATTGCCATCAGGCGCTGCGGGAAGCCAGCCCTGGAACGCGGCGGACAAAAAACACCAACGCTACTGATTTACAATCACTTACAGCATCGCCCTGTAACCGCAACGAGCTTTTCCTTTTGCCTCCCGGACAATTCCTTATAGTCGCCCCCGTGATCGATACGGAAGAAAGGCTGGAGGCGTTCCTGCCCCAACTTCGCGCCGCAGACTGGATCGCCTTGGACACCGAGGCGGACAGTCTCCACGCGTATCCTGAAAAACTGTGCCTCATTCAAGTCAGCATCGCCGGGTCGGATTTGCTGGTTGACCCGCTTTCGAAGATCCGGTTGGACCCGTTGCTCGATGTGTTTCGCCAACACCAACTGATTCTGCACGGGGCCGACTATGACCTTCGCCTGCTTCGCCGTGACTGCGGTTTTGTGCCCACCAAGATCTTCGACACCATGTTGGCGGCACGCCTGCTCGGCTGTCGTGAATTCGGGTTGGGCAGTCTCGTCCTGAAGTTTCTCGGGGTCACCTTGGAGAAAGGCCCCCAGAAGGCCAACTGGGCGCGGCGTCCGTTGACCACCCGGATGGAAGACTATGCCCGCAATGACACCCGCCACCTCAAGCCGTTGGCGGACATCCTTTCCGGTCAACTGAAAGAGCGCGGCCAACTGGCGTGGCACGAGCAAAGTTGCGCCCAACTGATCGAAGAGTGCGCCGTGGTTCGCAATCCGGACCCCGACCTTGTCTGGCGGCTCAAAGGCAGCCACCACCTCTCACCGGTCGGGCTCGCGGTGTTGCGAGCCTTGTTTCAATGGCGCGAGCGCGAGGCGATTCACGCCAATCGCCCCCCCTACTTCATTCTTTCACCGGAAGTCATGGTCAAGATTTCCGCTCTGGCCGCCGGCGGCTCCAATCCGGAAACCGCCATCCCCGGTTTCCTCACACCACGCCGGCGCAAAGGAGTGCTTCACGCCGTGCAGGAAGGACTCGCCAGTCCCGATCGCCCCGAACCGCTGCGCCGCAAAGGTCACCGCCTCGGCGAAGCCCAGAAACGGCGGCTGACGGAGCTCGAAAAACGCCGGAACAAACGCGCCGAAGATCTCGGCATCGACCCCACCATTGTCGCGAGCCGGGCCACTCTCGTCGCCTTGGCCGCCGATTGGAACAAGAGCATTAAAGAACTCCTCCCGTGGCAACGGGAGCTCATGTCGTAGCGGTAAAGGCTCGTTCCCTGAAAATGCGATGGGCGCAATCTCCCATGAGTAAGCTGCAAACACCCGGCACCCTGGCGTCTGGCCCAGGGCGAATGGCTCATTTTTCATTCGGCCTTTCCGCAGTCGTGCTCCTGATTGCAGGGGCTCTGCTCCTCGGCTGCCAGCCCGACGCGAGCCATTCCGAGGTTTCCCAGCCCGCGAACCGGAGCGCGACCAATTCGACCGCTGCGTCCAACAAGGTCGCGAATGCATCCGCCTCCACCAACCGCCAGACCTTTGAGGTCAAAGGCGTGGTCCGGGAGATAATGCCTGAGCGGAAGAAGGCCAAGATCACTCACGAAGAAATTCCCGGCTACATGGAAGCCATGACCATGGTCCTTGCGGTCAAGGACGCTCAGGAGCTGGCCGGACTGCAATCCGGCGACAACATCCTGTTCCGGATGGTGGTGACCGACGACGACGGCTGGATTGAAAACATCCGCAAGGCTGACGGCCCCCGGACACCTCTGCCGTCGGAGCCGCCGGTCCGACGCGTCCGCTATGTCGAAGCTCTCGCCCTCGGCGATGTTGTCCCGGAATATTCCTTCACGAACATGCTGGGCACCATCACCCGGCTGAGCGACCTCAAGGGGCAGGCGGTTGGACTCACGTTTATCTTCACCCGTTGTCCGTTCCCCACGTTTTGTCCGCGGTTGAACTCCAACTTTCAACAAACTCACGACCGCCTGAAGTCGATGCCGAACGCGCCCACCAACTGGCTGTTGCTGAGCATCACGATGGACCCGGAATATGACACCCCGGCGCGGCTCAAGGAATACGCCCAGCGCTACAATCCGGACCCGGCGCACTGGCTGTTTGCGACCGGCGACTTGACCGACATCACGGCCATCGGCGAACAATTTGGCCTTCAGTTCTGGCGTCCCAATCCCGGCGACCCGATCAGCCACAACGTGCGCACGGTGGTCATCGATGCCACCGGGCGAGTGGCCTGGATGACGAACGAAAACGAGTTCAAGCCGGAGGAACTCGCCGACCAAATGATCAAGGCGGCCGCCGTGAAAATTCGGCCCTAGCCCACCGTAAAAACCCCGGTCAATTCGCACTTTACAGGGGCCCGGCCGGGTCTCCAGAGTAACGCCGTGTCTTTCCAAATGCACGAGCCGGATCGTCTGAGTGGCCAGGCGTTCATCGGGCGCTCGAGTTCGTTGACTCAGCCGAGTCAGACCAGCCACCAGCGAACCCATGAGACCGCCCTCAAGCGGTCGCAGGACTATTTGCTGGGCGTCCAAAAGCCCGGTGGGTTCTGGGTGGGGGAACTGATCGTCGATTCAACTCTGGTCTCGGACACGGTCGCTTACCACCACTGGAACGGGAAGGTTGACCCCGAATGGCAGCGCAAGGCGGTCAATCACATCTTCTCCCACCAACTGCCGGACGGCGGCTGGAACATTTACCACGGCGGCCCTTCCGAGGTGAACGCCACGATCAAAGCCTACCTCGCCCTCAAGCTCGCCGGCGTGTCGGTCACCGACGCCCGCATGCTCAAGGCGCGAGCCATCGCCCTCAATCTCGGAGGCGTGCCGCGGATGAACACGTTCTCCAAGCTGTATCTCGCCCTGCTGGGCCTCTTCCCTTGGAAATACGTCCCAACCATCCCCAGCGAGGTCATCCTGATCGGCAAATGGTTTCACGTGAACTTTTGGGAGATGAGCAACTGGTCCCGCGCCATGCTCGTCCCTCTGGCCATCATCAACCATTTCAAGCCCAGCCGGCACCTGAACAACGGGTTCAACCTGAACGAGCTCTACCCGGAAGGTTTCCACGAACGTGACCTGCGCCTGCCCCGCGATCCCGAGTGGTTTACCTGGCGCAATTTCTTCCTCGGACTGGATCGCCTGCACAAGTTCGCCGAGTGGTTCGCGCAAAACCGAATCCACCCGTTCCGACGCCTCGCCCTGCGCAAAGCCGAACAATGGATGCTGGAACGCTTCGAAGGTTCCGACGGCCTCGCCGCCATCTTCCCCGCCATGCTGAATTCGCTCATCGCCCTGAAGGCGCTGGGCTATCCCGACGACCACCCGCAGGTGGTGCGCGCCGAGCAGAAGCTGAAGGAACTGGAACACGAGGACGAACACAGTGTCCGGATTGAGCCCTGTTTCTCGCCAGTCTGGGACACCGCCATCGTGGCCATGGCCCTGCGCGAGTCCGGCGTGCCCGCTGAGCATCCCAAAATGAAGGCCGCCGCCGAGTTCCTCATCCGGAAGGAAATCCGGTTCCGCGGCGATTGGATTTACAAGAACCCCGCCAAGGTCGAGCCCAGCGGCTGGGTGTTCGAATATGAGAACAAGTGGAATCCCGATGTCGATGACACCGCGATGGTGTTGCTGGCGCTGCGGCAGATTCCCACCGACGATCCTGCCGCCCGCGACGCCTGTTTCCAGCGCGGCTTGAAATGGATGCTGACGTTTCAGTGCAAGGACGGGGGCTGGGCGGCGTTTGACAAGGACTGCACCAAGAGCGTGCTCGAGAAGGTTCCCTTCGCCGATCACAACGCGATGCTCGATCCCGAGTGCGCTGACATCACGGCGCGCATCCTCGAACTGCTCGGCTACGAAGGCTATCCCGTGACCAACGCCCAGGTCCTGAAGGCGCTGCAATACATCCGCGACGAGCAGGAAGAAGACGGCTCGTGGTACGGCCGCTGGGGCGTCAACTACATCTATGGCACCTGGCAAGTCCTGCGCGGATTGCGCGCGCTGAACCTTAACATGAACCAGCGCTGGCTGCTCAAGGGCCGCGAATGGCTTGAGAGTGTCCAGCACGAGGACGGTGGCTGGGGTGAACGTTGCGACACCTACGATGACCCCGTGTTCAAGGGCAAAGGGCCCAGCACCGCGTCACAAACCGCCTGGGCAGTGATGGGCCTGCTCGCCTTCGACGACCCGCATCGTCCGAGCATCCAGCGCGGCATTGATTACCTCGTGCGCACGCAGGAAGCCGATGGCTCGTGGACGGAACACGAAATTACCGGCACCGGCTTTCCCAAGGTGTTCTATCTGAAGTACGACATGTACCGGAACAGCTGGCCCTTGCTGGCGTTGGCCACCTATCGCAAGGTGCTGGAGCAAGCACGCAACCGCGCCAATGGCCACAGCCCGATCTACGCCGAGACGAACGGGACTGGAAACGGGACCGGCAACGGAAGCGCCAACGGGACCACCAATGGTCACGGCGCCCACCACGCAAACGGCGGGCACGGACCGGCTCGCATTCACGGCACGCCCGCCACCAGAACCTAGGGCCGGATCTGCCCAATCGGTGGAGCCGCGGTGGCCGCGGCAGCGTCGCCTAAAAGCTTAGCTTCAGCTGCGTCGCCACCATCCGTTCCCGCGGCAGGTCCATCGTCGCGTTCAACGGGTTCAAGCGATAGTTCCGATCGGTCAGGTTCAAGAACCCAACCGAGGCTTCCAACCGGCGTTGAGCCAGGCGCCAGCCGGCCCAAAGATCGAACTGCCAAAGGTCTTCATCCCGCAAACTCGACACGTCGCGTCGATTGTCCTGTCGACGCCACCGAGCCTCGCCCCGCGCGAAGAAGCCGGACCGATGGTGATACCGAATGCCGAGATCCACTTCCTGCAGCCAAGCGGCCTCATCCCTTCTCGCCGACGGATCGATGGCGACAGGCACCGCCGGCTGGCGCGTCTGGAACTCGGCGGACGCCAGACGATAACGAGCGGACAGCGCGAATTCCTCGCCGAGCAGCTGATGAACCGCCAGCGTCAGAGCCTTCTCCTCGAAGCTCAGCTTCTCCCGCACCCGGCCAGTCACCGCCGTGAACGGCGGAGCATCCGTATAATCGAACCCGCCGACCGTGCGACTTCCGTCCGACCGCAGCACCTCGCCCGCCGCCACGACATAGATTCGGGTGGCAAAGCGATGGTCGAGACCGAGATGAAAGGTTTCGAAGGCCGTTCCCGGCACCAGGCCGGCCCGGGATTCTGGCATCAGGCTGCGATATGACTGAATGAAGCCGGCGAGTTGCGTCGGCTCGAGGCGGACACTGTTGTCGTAGGTCAGCCCGCCCAGCGAACGCGTGTATGCCCCGCGCAGGTTGAGATTCGTCAGCGGCGACCAAACCACCGCCGCTTTCGGCGACCATCGATCCTGGGTCGCCGTTCCATCCGTCACCGGGGGAGCATCGAAATTAATCGGGTGTCGGAGCCAGTCGTAACTGCCCCCTGCGATCAGCCGAAGCTGATCCAAAAGACGCCAATGCCAATACCCATACATGGCCACCCGATCCAGCGAGTCGCCGGATGCTTGATCCGCTGCCGGATCGGTGAATACCGGCGGAAACAGCAACGGATCCCGGCCCAGCACCGAACGTGTGCGCAGCTCGCCGGTTTGATAACGTCCGCCCAACAACCAAAGATGGCGAGGTGTCTGGAACACCTGTTGCAGTTCGGCCGACCAAGCCTCCAGCGCCGTCCGATAGCGCAACCCAAACACGCTGTCCGCCGGGTTGAGCATGCCGGTCAATGCACCACCGCTGTCACGCACCAGCGTTCGCACCGACGCCGTCGGCTCACTCGTCCACAGCGTGTCGCTGAGGTGCGCACCGAGGAACAGCGTATGAATTCCCGGCGCCCATTGGTGATGTACGCCGGCGAACACGCTCGGCTCCTGTCGCTCCCGGACCCGCAACGTGGGGCTGGCCTCCCGCTCGTCGTAGTATGGACGGGTGTCGCCGGCCTCGACGGTCGCAAACGAGGCGAGCAGATAAAGCGACGTGTGCGGGGCCAGCTGGACTTTGAAATGACCGGAGCCCACAAACTGTTCGAGGCCCGTGTTGCGTGCATGTCCCAGTGACCGACGCCAATTCGCTTCGAGGGCGTAGCCCACCCGGTCAACGACGCCAAACTGCGCTGCAGTTTGCGCCCACGCACCGTCGCTCGAGTATCGCGTCTCCGAAGTCAGCCCAAGCCGGTTGCGATCGAAGAGCGCAGAGTATTCCTGCTGGGAAACCTGCGGTGAAAGGCCGCTGCCCCCGACCGGCGCCAGCAGATTGGCGACCAGATACTCGCTGACGGCAGGCGTCTCGTACCGGAGTTGGGAGAGGTTGGGATCGCGCAGCGCATGGTGACTGTTGGCCAGAAAAAGGTGGGCGGAATAATTCGCATAGTCCTCGTCCGTGGCGGCGGAAGCTTCGCGCGCGCTGTAGTCGGTGAGGCCGGCATCGCGGTAGAGCGCAGCGAGGTTGGCGCCGCGCACCGCCCGATCCTGATCAAGCAACAGCCGGGACCGAAATACACTGCGTTGATCGTTCAGCGCCTTTGAACGTTCCAAATCATCAATGCCCCGGTTGATCTCGTTGCGGTGCTGATGCAGCAAAGCCGAATACAGCCAGCCCGTGGGATCCGCTGGATCAAGTTGCCGGGCGAGATCCAGCTCCTGACGCGCGCGGCGTGGATCGAAGGTTTCGGCATACGCCTTGGCGAGGTAGCTGCGCAGGATCGCACGCTGCGGCTCGACCGCCACGGCGGTCTGGAGATCGGCCCTACCTCCCGCACCGTCCCCCGCCCGCAGCCGGCATAGACCGCGTCCAAGCCAGGCATCGCCGATCGCCCCATTGAGTTTCAACGCCCGTTCGAAGGACTCCCGCGCCAGCGCAGGACGCCCGCGGGCCGCCTCCAGAAAGCCCAACAAGACATGTGCCCGGGCATGGCGCGGCGCCAGATTAAGGCCGCGTTCCACGGCTTCGTGCGCCGCCTGAAGATGACCATGGGCAAACTCCAATTCCCCGCATTGCACCCAGCCAAAAGCAAACCCGGGCGAGATTTCGACGGCGTTTCGCGCGGCCTGCAACGACCCGGACAAATCCGAACGCGCCTGCCGCACGAACGATTCCACCAACCACTCGCTGGCCGTTGCCGAGTTGGTCGACGGCAGTGCCGTCCCCGTGCGAACCACCTCAATCAACCGGCCGACGGCGCCAGCCAACCGGGCGGCGACCATCGCATTCGTATCACGACCGTCGACCGGCCGAGACAACGGAAGCAGACCCGCGGCCGCCTCTTTGACCCGCCCCACGGTCAACTGCAGGGCGGCCAGGTAGACTGCCTCAGCCGGCTCCGCGGCCACCCGATCAAAGGGAAGCTCAGACATCGCCCGCAGCAAATCCCCCTGACCATACGCCGCCAAAGACGTCGCCAACGCCCGGCGGCGTCCCTCCGACAGGCGCAGTTCAGCGACGTCGAGAATTCCCGGGTAGTAGAGAATCCATTGGATCGCGGTCGCGGGAGCCACCGCGGGAATCCGAACGGGCGCGGATTGAGCAGACGCTTGCGCAGACTCGCCCGATTTCAGCTGAACCTGTCCAAGGTGATTGCTCAGACCGACCAGCCCATCGAGCAACGTCAGCTCCGTCGCACCCTCCTGACTGACGTTCAAAACAAATTCTGTCCCGAGCACCACAGCGTGCGCCGACGGTGTCGTGACTGGCAGAACGCCCGGCTTGTCCCGATGAAAGTAATAAAACAGCCCCCGTAGAAACTGAATTCCTCCGCGTCGCGAGGTCGGCGCGGGGATCTCGATGAAGCTCAGTTCACCCAGGCGAAGGACGCTTAGATCGGACAACCGCAGGACAGCCCGCGCCTGTTCCAATGTGCGAAACCGATCGCCCGGCGCCAGCGCGTCACCCACCTTGGCCGGCTGCCAATCGTCAGAACCCAACCGCGTCAGCTGAGCCCGCCCCTCCAACTCCACCACGGCCACGGAAACGTTCGTCGGTTGGGCGCAAGCGCCCACCGAAGGGAGCAGCAGGAAGGCGATAACGACAACGGAGTAAGCAATGACAAAGGCCAAATGACAAAGGACGAAAAGGAGGCCGCCCCGGCGCGTCCCCGCCCCGCCGCCCGGCCGACTCATCAGATGGCCCACATCAAGACGTGAACCACGTCCAAACCTATGAACGCGCCCAATCATTCGTCATTCGTCATTCGTCCGCGTAACGGGGGTAATTCGCAAATCGTAAATCGCAAATCGGCGTCGGTTGCCTTACCATACGGGCGCTGGGGCCTGGATTTACGATGAAATTTGCCATTGTCCCCCGGAAATCGACTGTTAGATTGCCGCCTCGAAACGGCTGAGTTACCGTGGCTCCGATGTTCAACCTGACGCGCGAACAGCAGATCTTCCTCTGCCTGTTGCTTTTATTCCTGGCCATGGGCTGGGGGGTGAAAGCGTGGCGGACGTCGCATCCTCCCGCCCAGACCGCCCTTCCGGCGGTGCCTTAACCTGTATGCGTACCGACAACTTCGATGAGATTCTGGACCAGATCGTTGCCAAGGACGCCCGGTATCAGCGCGAAGCCTATCTTTTCCTACGGGAAGCTTTGGATCACACCCAGAAACTGATGGCCAAGACCGCGCGCGAGGCCCGGGAGGGCGGCAAGGAAGAAAACGTCCGTCACGTCAGCGGCCGGGAGCTACTCAACGGAATTCGCGCCTTGGCCTTGGAACAATTCGGCCCCATGGCCCTCACGGTCCTCGCCGAGTGGGGCGTGCACCGTTGCGAAGATTTCGGGGAAATCGTGTTCAACATGGTGGACAACCGACTGCTGGCCAAGACCAAGGACGACAGCCGGGACGACTTCAAAGGCGGCTACGAATTTTCAGAGGCGTTTTGCCAGCCGTTCCTGCCCCCGTCCCGCCGCACGGTCCAGCCCGAACAACCGGCGTCGAAACCATCGAAGACATGAGTCCAAAAACAAGGAGGTCCAGTTCCCCAAGCACTAAAGGCAAAGGGACAACCGGGCGCGCCCAAGCGGTGCGTCCAGCCAATGCCAAACGTTCACCAAAGTCTTCCGCCAGTTCGCTCCCGGCGATCCCGCCCGGCGTCCGCGTCGCCACGATGCCCAACGGGCTCACCATGATCCTTCGTGAGGATCACAATGCCCCCGTCGTTTCCGCCCAGGCCTGGTGTCGCGCCGGCAGCATCGACGAAGGGGCCTGGCTTGGCGCCGGCCTCTCCCACGTCCTCGAGCACATGCTGTTCAAGGGCACCGCCACCCGCCCCGCCAGCCGCATCGACCAGGAAGTCCAGGAAGCCGGCGGTTACATGAACGCCTACACGTCGTTCGATCGCACGGTCTATTACATCAACGTGCCCAACACCGGCGCGCGCATCGCCGTGGATATCCTCTGCGACATCATGCAGCACGCCGCGCTGCCCGAGGACGAACTCGCCAAGGAGATGGACGTGATCCGTCGCGAGATGGACATGAACCAGGACGACCCGCACCAGCGCTCCGCCCGACGCCTCTTCGAAACGGCTTACACCAAGAGCCCCTACCGCTGCACGGTCATCGGTTACCCCGACATCTTCAACGAACTCAAACGCGAGGACATTTTCGCCTACTACCGGGAGAAATACGCGCCGAACAACATCTTCTTCGTGGTCGTGGGCGACTTCATCGCCGATGAAGTCGAAGCACAGATTCGAACGTCGTTCGCATCCGCCCGCTCCCGCCCCCTGCCGGCCACCGCGTTGACCGAAGAACCCCGGCAAACCGCGCCGCGCGAGGTAATCGAGGAATCGCCCATCGAGATGGCGCACCTCCACCTCAGCTGGCACATCCCGGATGTGCGCCATGCCGATGTGCCCATCATCGACGTCCTGAGCACGTTGCTCGGCGGCGGTCGCAGCTCGCGCCTCTACCAACGCGTCCGGGAAAAGCTCGGCCTGGTCAATTCCGTCGATTCCTGGACCTACAGCCCCGGCAATCCCGGCTTGTTCGGGATGAGCGCGGTCTGTGAGGCCGCCCGCTACGAGGAGGCCCGCGACGCCATGTTGGCCGAACTGGACGCCATGAAGGCCCGGCCCGTGCCGCCCCATGAACTCGCCAAGGCGGTCAAACAGTTCACCGCCGGGACACTTTCCAGCCGCAAGACCATGCAGGGCCAGGCCCAGGATCTCGGCTGGAGCTGGGTCGCCGCACGCGACCTGAATTTCTCCGAACGTTATCTCGCCGCCGTCAAGCGAGTGACACCCGCCGACCTGCAGCGCGTCGCCCGGCAGTATCTTTCTCCCGAAAACCGCACGCTCTACGCGCTGCTGCCCAACCGCACCAGCCCGGCCCAAGCCACGTCGGTCGAGCGCCACACCGAGAACGGCATTCAAAAGTTCGATCTGCCCAATGGCCTGCGCTTGCTGGTCAAGGAGGATCACCGCCTGCCGTTCGTCGAGTTTCGCGCCGTCCTAAAAGGCGGCATCCTCGCCGAAACCTCGGCCAACAACGGCATCTCCCACCTGATGACCCGCATGCTGCTGCAGGGTACCAAGCGCCGTTCCGCCGAGGAGATCGCCGTCCGCATCGAATCGGTCGGCGGACACATCGACGCCTACGGCGGAAACAACAGCTTCGGCGTCAGCGCCGAGGTGATGACCAGCGACTTCGCGCTCGGCATGGACCTGGTCGCCGACGTTCTCCTGCATCCAAAGTTTCCGTCCGACGCCCTGGAGCGCGAGCGCCAGATCCTGCTCGCCAACATCCGCGCCCAACGCGATGAACTGCTGCCCAGCGCCAGCAAGCTGATGCGCCACGAGTTGTTCGGCGCTCAAAGTTACGGCCTCCACCAGATGGGCGAGGAAGCCTCCGTCCAATCCGTCAGCGTCGCGGACCTGCGCGCGTTTCACGCCGCCCTCACCGTGCCTAACAATTGCGTTCTCGCGATCTTCGGCGACGTCAAAACGGCCGAGGTCCGCAAGGCCGTCGAGCGCACCTTCGGCCGCTGGCGCAAAGGCGCTCCAGTCCTCGCCCAACTGCCCGAGGGTCCGCAGGTCAAAGGACTGAAACGCCTGGTCGAAACACGCGACAAAAAACAGGCCGTCATGGTCATCGGCTTCGCCGGCACCACGATCCACAGCCCGGATCGCTTTGCCCTCGAATTGATCCAGGAAGCCTGCAGCGATCTCGGCTCACGCCTGTTCCTCCGCATCCGCGAAAAACTCGGGCTCGCCTACTACGTCGGAGCGCAAAACGTCCTCGGCCTCGCCCCAGCCTACTTCGCGTTCTATGTCGGCACCGACCCCGCCAAGGCCGACCTCGTTCAAACGGAACTCCTCGCCGAGGCGGATTCGCTTCGTCGCGACGGCCTCGCCGCCGACGAACTGCACCGCGCCAAGGCCAAGATCGTCGGCCAGAAGAAAATTGCCCGCCAGGACCTCGGGGGCCACGCCTCCGCCGTCGCCCTCGACGAACTCTACGGCCTCGGCTTCCAACATTCCGATCATGAGGACGCGGACTACCAGGCCGTCACAGTCGAGGAAACCCGGCGCGTCGCCCGCAAGTACCTGCGCGACAATGCCGTCGTGGTCGCCCTGATCCGGCCCGAGGGAGGCGGAGGCGACTCGTGATTTTCGATTTTTGATTTCCGACTTTCGATTTGCGAGCCTCGCATCACCACAACGCGGGCCGACGGGTCGAGCGACCCTGCCCGGTGTGCCACGGGACGAAGCGGATTCCATTGTTCAGCAAAGGCGATCTCGCCGTTGTTCGCTGCGTCGACTGCGGGATGCGCTTCGCCTCCCCAGTCGCCTCCCGCTGGATCGACGGACAGCACTACGAGGACGCCGGCGCCGATTACTACACCTCGCCCGAAAAGCTTTCCGGCGATTTCTCCCCGGTTCGATATCGCCGGGAACTCGCCTGGTTCCGTCGCTACTGTCCCCGGGGCCGCGTGCTGGATGTCGGCTGCAACACCGGGGCCTTCCTGCAACAACTGCGCACCACCTTTCCACACGACTACGACGTCCTCGGTCTGGATGTATCCGGCCCAGCCCTAAAGCACGCGGCCAGCTTGGGCCTGCCCGTGAGCTCAGCGCCCTTCAACGAAGCGGCCGCTCCGGACGCGCCCGTCGGGCCGTTCGATGCCATCACGCTTTGGGCGGTGCTTGAGCATGTCGATCAGCCCGCCGACTTCCTCCGCCGCGCCGCCACGCTCCTCGCTCCGGGCGGACACATTTTCATCCTGGTACCGAACGTGCAGTCGCTCGCCATGCGCCTGCTCGGTGTCCGTTACCGCTACGTGATGCCCGAACACCTCAACTACTTCAGCGCCGCAACGCTCCAAAATCTGGTGCGCAGCAGACCAGGGCTCAGCATCGTCACCTCTCGCACGACCCACTTCAATCCCATCGTGCTTTGGCAGGACGCGACGAACCCGCGCACGGAAGTGCCGGCAGCGGAACGCGCCCAACTGATGAACCGCACCCACGCCTGGAAGCAGCGCCCGGCTGCCGCACCTCTGCGTTGGGCTTACGCTGCCGCCGAGGCCGCCCTCAACCGCTCCGGCCTCGCTGACAACCTGCTCCTCATCGCCCGGCGAGTCTGATCCGCGGCGTCAAGTCGATCGTAATAGGCCCCCTCGTCACGGCTTGATTTGGTTACCGGATTGCAGCTGTAGGCATTCGCCTACCGATCCGTTGTCAATGTCTCCCGGGTGTGATTAAAGACGGGTGATCCAACGAACCGTCTCACCCCTCATCTCGGCCTTCTCCCCGTTCAGGGGAGAAGGAGGCGCGGCGGGCGTTCGTGGGCCAGCGGGCGCGCGTGGGGCGCGAGCGTGACGCATTGACCCATCACCCGCTTTCAACCGCACCCATGTCTCCCTGCCCCGTAACAACCGTCTCGTTTTCGGTAACTCCAAAGGATACGCTGTCACCACATGGCCAACCGCGACTCCTCCAGTTCCGGGCCGAAGCCCGAGGTGTTTCCCAACACCCGCTGGTCTGTCGTGTTGACGGCCCGACAATCGTCGCCGGAGGCCGCGGCGGCGCTGGAGGTTCTCTGCCGGGCTTACTGGCATCCGCTCTACGCCTATGTCCGGCGTTGCGGCCAGTCACCGCACGACGCCCAGGATCTCACTCAAGCCTTCTTTGCACGTCTGCTGGAGAAACGCTGGCTCGACGACGCCGACCGCGCAAAAGGGCGACTGCGCAGCTTCCTCATCGTCACACTGAAACATTTCATGGCCAAGGAATGGCGGCGGGCATCGGCCCAAAGGCGCGGCCAGGAATCAGCGCATGCCCAATTCGACACGGCCTTCGCCGAAACCCGTCTCGCAGCCGATCCCCAGTCACTCGCCCCGGACGCGACCTTCGATCGCCAATGGGCGCTGACGCTGCTCGACCGCACCGTCAACCGGTTGCAGTCGGAGTTTGTTGACGCGGGCAAGCCGGAGCAATTCGAAGGCCTGAAGGGATGCCTGTTGTCGGACCGGGGGGCGATCGACTACCCCGCCGTGGCCCGTCGCCTCGGCGTGAACGAAAGCACCGCCCGGGTCGCTGTTCATCGTCTTCGCAAACGGTTCCGGGAGATTTATCGCGAGGAGATTTCCCAGACCCTCGCGGAAGGCGCGGATCTCGACGCGGAACTCCGGCATCTCGCCGCCGCCTTGGCGGCCAGCTGACGCGTAACAAGCTTTCACCGATCGGTAATTAACGGGCATGAACACAGAGTCGACGCCAGAAAGTCTGCGGTGCCCGCCGTGCCCGCAGTGTCATTCGCCCCTTCCGGCGCAAGCGCCGGCCGGCCTCTGCCCGCAGTGCCTCATGGCGCTAAATCTCCAGACCGAAACCGCGCTGCCGGGCGAAGCTCCGGCCGCAGCCCAACCTCCCCTGCCCCCCGATCAGATCGCGCCCCATTTTCCGCAGTTGGAAATCCTCGCCTGCCTCGGACGCGGCGGCATGGGCGTCGTTTATCAGGCGCGGCAGAAAACCTTGAACCGTCTGGTCGCCCTCAAACTCCTCGCGCCAGAACGGGTCAATGACGCCAAGTTTGCCGAACGCTTCGCGCGCGAGGCGCAGGCGCTGGCCCGGCTCAATCACCCGAACATTGTCACCATCCACGACCACGGCCAGGCCGGCGGCTTTTACTACCTGCTCATGGAATACGTGAACGGCGTCACGCTGCGCCAGTTGCTGCAGGCCAGCCGCGTTGAAGCCCGCGAAGCATTGGCCATCGTTCCTCAAATCTGCGATGCCCTCCAATACGCCCACGATCAGGGCATCGTCCATCGCGACATCAAACCCGAAAACATCCTTCTGGACCGCGTTGGTCGGGTCAAGGTCGCGGACTTCGGCCTCGCCAAGATCGTGGGCCATGAGGCACCGGTCGCCGACCCCGAACGCGCAACCTCGGCGGCGAAGGCGCCAGACCAGTCCTCACTCACGGGCGCGAGTCGCGTCATGGGCACACCTCAATACATGTCCCCCGAGCAAATCGCCGCGCCCGGCGCCGTGGATCATCGCGCGGACATCTACGCGCTGGGGGTCGTGTTTTACCAGATGCTCACCGGCGAACTTCCCGGCGCGAAGCTCGAACCGCCGTCGCGCAAGGTCAGAATCGACGCGCGCCTCGACGAAGTTGTCTTGCGCGCTTTGGAGACCGAGCCGCAACTGCGTTACCAAAAGGTCAGCGCGCTGAAGACCCAGGTGGAGACGATTGCGGAGACGCCAGGGGACGCTCCTGCGAGCTCGGGCCCGATGGGCGGGGAGAACTCCAAAGGTCGAAATCCGAAGGCCGAAACCAGCATGGGCCGTCGACGTCTGGCCCGGCTTGCCCCAATCGCGTGGCTGTCGGGCGGCATCGCGCTTGCGCTGCTCGGCCTGATGGGCTGGGCCTATTATCAGCAGTCCCGGTTCGCGCGGGCCCAGCCCGAGGATTCGCCCCAGCGGTTGCGCAAACTGCCGAACAGCGCCGTGATCGCGGCAGGCTTGGCCAAGCCCCTTTCGCCCTGGCCCTGGCACGAGCTGCAAACACGTTCGCTTTCACCATCCGACGCGAGCCAGATCATGTCGGGTCTGACCGGATGGTTGAAGGAGTCGCAAACCAACGACCCCCCGCAGCCATTGCACTACATCGATCAGATCGCCGACTCTCTCGCCCGCCGCCATCTGGTTACAGACGAAGAACGGATTCAATTTGTGCAAGCCGTCCATGGGGAGATTCGCGGGCCGAGGTTTCTCCGGGCGCGCGAAGGGAGCAACCTGCTGAAGGTGAAAGGAAAAATTCGGTACCTCTGGAACGACAGCTGGCTCAATCTCGTCCTCATGAACGAGGTGCAGGGCGCCACCGTTGATGGCCAATCAGCCTCAATTCGGCATCTTGGTGATTGGGCCTGGCGAAACGACGATCTCAATCACGGACTGGCGCTCCCCTCGCTCGCTCCTGGTTCGCACAAGGTCAAGGTCGAAGTCCTGAGTGCGCTCGTGGCCAAGGACGATCTACCCGGCCTTTCCAATACCGCGCCTTCATCCGATTGGCCGAAAGCCGCGCGGCGTTGGACGCGAACCCTTGAGATCAATCTCGTCATTCATCCGCGCGATGCGCTCATGGTTCACCAAACGCAAGACCCAGCCCTCGATCCCACGAACGACAACCGGCTGGCCATCGAGAGTATTCTCATCCGGCGAGATGGCCCCCGCGCCCGAGCCGTGTTCGAGTTCAAGTTCGCCCAGACTCTGCCGGTGCATCTCAGCTTCGACGTCAGCTTGCGAATCACCGGGCAGACGATTTCGTGTGGAACGTTCTGGGTCAACGTCCGGCCACAAGGCTCGGCAACCTACAACGCTCAGAAATCTGTGGTCCTCGATCGCCCGCCCGCAAACCTCCGCGAAGCCGAGCTTGTTCTGACCCCGAACCCCGCCGCGGTCGAAGAGATCCCAACCGTGGATCGCATCTGGGGAAAAGAGATCGTGTTCAAACACGTCCCGCTGAAACGGCTGGACTTGGAATAGCGGCGCCAGCGCAGCGTCCAGCGCGAGACGGGATTGAAACACCTCAGCAGCGACGAACGAACGAGGGCTCTCGCCACAAGGCCAGGCAAGGGGCTGCCGGCCCACGGACTCGTTCCGCCCGGATCTACGGGCAATCCCCCGCCGATTCGGGAAAAGCTTCCCCTTGTGTCGTGGCAACGCAGGGCCTAGGCTCGCCATCAGCCAAACATTTATTTCCACGAATTACTCAAGGATGAGTCATGAACCGATCATTTCCCACGCGGGCCCGGCAAAATCCGCTTCCGGCCACCCTCGCAACTCTCGTTGTTGTTTTAGCGGTTGCGGCCGGCTCGATTGAAGCCGCGGAGCCGCGCGGACTCGCCGCCCATTCGCGCGAGCAAATCGAAGCATCCATCGCGGAGAAGGCATCGCGCACTCCCGCCGAGCGAAAGCTCGACTCCCATCTCGTCCGCGCGCTCCGTCAAAAGCGCCAGCAACGAATCGCCCCGGCAAGCAAATCGCCGCTCGCCGCCTTCCAGACACGGCCCGACGGCCGCATCCTGGTGGACATGCGCGCCGACGTTCAGCCGGCGCTGCTCTCGCAAATCGAGGCGGGCGGCGGAACCGTCGTGAGCCGGCACCAGCGCTTTCAATCCATCCGGGCGTGGGTGACGCTTGAGCTTGCCGCCACGCTGGCCGCTCAACCCGGCGTGCGCCGCATTCGTCCCGCGGAGGAGGCCATGACCAGCGTCGGACCAAAAACCTCCCAGGGCGACATCACGCATCAGGCGGCCGAGGCTCGCAGCACGCTGGTCGTCGATGGCACCGGGGTCAAGGTGGGGGTGCTTTCGGACAGCGTCGACTTTCTGGCTTACTCGCAGTCGCTGGGCGAACTCCCGCCCGTCGTCGTTCTCCCCGGCCAGGCGGGACTCGGAAGCGGCGAAGGCACGGCCATGCTCGAGATTGTTCACGACCTTGCCCCAGGCGCCCAGCTTTACTTCGCGACCGCCTTTGACGGCATCGAAAGCTTCGCCCAGAACATCCTGGACCTGCACGCCGCCGGATGCCGGGTCGTGGTGGATGACATCATCTATTTCGCCGAATCCCCGTTTCAGGACGGCCTCATCTCCCAGGCCATTAACGAGGTCAGCGCGGCCGGCACGCTGTATTTCTCCGCCGCCGGCAATTCGGGCAACTTCAGCGACGGCACTTCGAGCACGTGGGAGGGCGACTTTCGCGACGGCGGGCCGGCGACGTTGGGACGCGGCGGACGCGTCCATGACTTTGGCGGGAGCACCTTCAATGTCATCAACCCGGGAACCATCGAGCGCGTGGATCTGTTCTGGACCGATCCGTTGGGAGGATCCACCAACGACTACGACGTCTACGTGCTGAACCGCGATGGTTCAGTCTTCGACAGCTCCACGAATGTGCAGGACGGGGACGACGATCCTTACGAGGCCATTCCGCATGTTCCGTATCTCGGCGAAATCATCATCGTGAAGCACTCGGGCGAAAACCGGTTCCTGCATTTGAGCGGAGGCCGGGCGCACCTGAGCATCAGCACCCCCGGAGCCACTCGCGGTCACAATGCCTCCGGCGCTTCGAACGCCTTTTGCGTGGCCGCCTCCTGGGTCCGATCGCCCGCCATCCCATTCACCGGCGGCGATCTCAATCCCGTCGAACGATTCAGCTCGGATGGTCCGCGCCGAATCTTTTTCGAGCCCAATGGAACACCGATCACGCCCGGCAATTTTTCCGCCACCGGCGGCCGCGTCCTGCAAAAGCCGGACCTGACGGCCGCCGACGGGGTCGCCACCTCCGTGCCGGGCTTCGATCCATTCTTCGGCACCTCCGCCGCCGCGCCTCACGCCGCCGCCATCGCGGCCCTGCTCATGTCCTACAATCAAATGCTGACGCCGCCGGAGATTCGTCTGGCGATGGAATCCACCGCCCTCGACATCGAAGGGCTGGGGGTTGAGCGGGACTCCGGTGCCGGCATTGTCATGGCGCTCGCCGCCTTGCGCGCGCCCGCCACTCCCCTGCCCCGACTGGTCGTCCAGGCCGCCTCGCTCAGCGGCGGGAACGGCAACGGCCGGCTCGACCCCGACGAATGCGGCGACGTGTTCATCACTCTCCGCAACCTCATCTCGCCGGCAGGCCAGACCGCGACGGGAATCGTGGCGGAACTGCGCAGCACCACCCCCGGTGTCGTGGTGGATCCAACCCCGCGCGTTTACCCGGACATTCTGCCGGCAGAATCCGCCGTCAATCCGCTGCCCTTTCGCATCAGCACCGAACCTGGATATTCCTGTGTCACGCCCGCAACGTTCGCGCTCCGGGTCACGACGGCTAACGCCGGAGTTTTCAACCTGAGTTTCACGCTGGCGTCCACCCCACCCACCACCGGCGATACTCTGACGTTTATCGCGACGAACCTTCCGCAGGCCATCCCGGATCAAGGGTTCATCGACTCGAGCATCGTGGTCTCAAATCTGGACCGGCAACTCGAACGGGTCCGCGTCGCGGTGCACGTAACCCACACGTTCGACTCCGATCTCGTCATATCCTTGATCAGCCCGAACGGCACCGCGGTGGAGCTCACCTCCAACAACGGCGGCAGCGGCGCAAATTACGGAACCAACTGCTCCGGGCCGACCTTCTTCGACGATGCCGCCCCGCTTTCCATCTCGGCCGCTGTCCCCCCGTTCAGTGGCGCATTCCGGCCGGAGCAACCGCTCTCCGCGTACATCGGGCAATTGCCCGCCGACGCCAACGGCACGTGGCGACTGCGGGTGCGCGATGTCGCCGCCGAGGACGTCGGCATCCTCCAGTGCTGGAGCCTCGAAACCACGCCCATCCGCTGCGCGCCCGGAGGAGGCGCTTGTCTCCGTCCCCCGCTCATCACCTCCCAGCCTGAAAATCTTCTCACCACCAATGGGCTAACCGCCCTGTTCACAGTCGCCGCCGACGGTGTGGCGCCTCTGTTCTATCAGTGGCGCTTCAACATCACGAATCTCATCGCGGACGCCACCAACGCCTCGCTGTTGCTTCCCCACGTGACTCTGGAACAGGCGGGCGCGTATTCGGTCGTCGTCAGCAATCTCTACGGTGCGAGCGCCAGCCAGTCCGCCCAGCTCACCGTCGTCGCACCGCCAAGCATCGTGCATCCGCCGCCCGATGTCTTCACCACGAACGGCTACAGCGTGCGACTGGCCGTGGAGGCCACCGGCACCCCACCGTTGTTCTACCAATGGTTTTTCAACCAAACCAACGCGCTCGCGAACGCCACCAACGCCGAACTCATTCTCGTCTCCGTTGACCCCAGCCACGCTGGTCGCTACTCGGTACGAGTCGCTAATTCGTACGGGTTTGTTTTGAGCCAGGACGCCCTGCTTCAGGTCGCCGTCCCGCCCTTCATCACGCAGCAACCCCGCAACGCGGCCGCCGCATCCGGCGGCAACGCCGCGTTTGCCGTGGTGGCCGAGGGAACGTCGCCGCTCTCCTACCAATGGTATTTCAATGAAACCAACCGTCTCGCCGGAGCCACCGCCCCCACCCTGCTCCTCACTGATCTCACCACCAACCTAGCGGGCGGCTACTCCGTCATCGTGAGCAACGCCTACGGCACGGCCACCTCAACGGAGGCCGAACTGGTCGTCGCACCCCCCACTCTCTCCACCAACGCCGTGAACCTGGTCAGCACCGGCGCGGTCTGGAAATATCTCGATTCGGGCCTGGATCAAGGAACTGCCTGGCGAACGGCGACGTTCAACGACTCCGCCTGGCCGAGCGGCCCCGCTCAGCTGGGCTACGGCGACGGCGACGAAGCAACCGTCCTCGCTTCTGGCCCCGCCACGAACCGCTTCCCCACGGCCTATTTCCGACGGACCTTCGTCCTGCCCGAAGACGCCTCGTTCACCAATGCAATCCTCCGCCTGCTTTGCGACGACGGCGCCGCGGTCTATCTCAACGGGGTCGAAGTGTTTCGCACGAACCTGCCCGCCGGTCCGCTCACCTTCGCCACGCTGGCCAGCACCGGCGTATCGGGCGCCGCCGAATCCAATTTCGTCGCGGCCGCCATCGACCCACTCCAGCTTAGGCCCGGGACCAACCAGCTGGCCGTCGAGGTTCATCAGGTCAACGCCACGAGCAGCGACCTGAGCTTTGATTTGGAACTCCGGGCGGAACGTCGCCTTCCGCCGTTCATCCTCGAGGCCCCGGCCAGCATCGTGGCCAACCAGGGGGCCACCGCCACGTTCAAAGTCGTGGCAAGCGGCACGGCGCCCTTGAGTTATCAGTGGTTCTTTCAGATCACCAATGCTCTCCCTGGTGCGACCAACAACCTTCTCACCATACTCAACGCGGCACCGGTCAACGCCGGAGACTACGCGGTCCGCGTCAGCAATCCGTTGGGAACGGTCACCAGCGGCGCCGCCACCCTGACCGTGCTGGACACCCACACTCCACCCGAGATAACCCTGACCAGTCCTTCCGCCAACGCCGTGTTCTTCGCCGATGCAGGCCCTATTTTGTTGGAAGCTTCCGCCTCGGACACCGGCGGCTCCATCGCCCAGGTCACCTTCTTTGCGGACGGCCTGCCCTTGGAAACTGTGACCGAGCTGCCGTATCGCGCCAGCTGGCTGGACGCGCCATTGGGGGTCCATCGCCTGTGGGCCGTGGCCACGGATCTCACCGGTGCCCGCGGCACGTCGGCCGTCGCCCAAGTCACCGTTCGCTTCGCCACCAACGTCGCCTCCCTGGTCTCCACCGGTGCGGTCTGGAATTACCTCGACACCGGAGCGGATGCCGGAACGGCATGGCGCGCCCTCGACTTTGATGATCGCTCCTGGCCCAGCGGCCCAGCAGAACTCGGCTACGGCGATACAGCCGACGGCCGGCCAGAGGCCACGGTCGTCAGCTTTGGCCCGAACCCACACGCCAAATACATCACGACCTATTTCCGACGATCGTTCGTCCTGACCGATCCCGCTTCCTTCACCAACCTCGCCGTGCGTCTGCTGCGCGACGACGGTGCCGTGGTGTATCTGAATGAAACCGAAGTCTTCCGCAGCAATCTGCCGACGGGCAATGTCACGTTTGCCACGCTCGCCACGGCCTCGGTGGGCAACGCCGACGAAACGCGCTTTTTCACCAACACCATTAATCCTTCGCTTCTGCGCAACGGCTCGAACGTGCTGGCGGTCGAGGTGCATCAGAATGCAGCCAACAGCTCGGATCTGAGCTTTGATCTGGCGCTGTCCGGACGACGGGTGTTCGCCCCCGTGATCCTCGCGTCGCCACTGGATCTGGTCGTGCGCGCCGGCGATACCGCCACCTTCAACGTGCAGGCAGAGGGAACCCAGCTCCTGCGATATCAATGGTTCTTCAACGGCAACCCACTCCCAGGCCAGACGGCCAGCACGCTGACGCTCAGCGCGGCCACATCCGCCGAGGCCGGGCGCTACGAAGCCTCCGTGAGCAACGACTTCGGCGGCACCTTCAGCGCCAGCGCCCGATTGACCGTGATCGAAACCAACACACCACCGTCCATTGCCATCACCTCGCCCGCCGACGGCAGCCATCTCATCCTAACCAACGCACCGCTGGTCATTGAGTCGGTGGCGACCGATCCGGACGGAACCGTGGCTTCCGTGGCGTTCTTCGCGGACGGCTTACCGCTGGGGACGGCCCTCACGGCCCCGTTTCGCGCCGAATGGCTCGACCCCTCGCCGGGCTTGCACGTCCTGCAAGCGATCGCCACGGATCGTCAAGGCGCACGCGGCACATCGGCCGTCGTCCAGATCAACATCAGCTTCGGCACTTCCGCCCTCCGGCTCGTTTCGACGGGTGCCGTATGGAAGTACCTCGACACCGGCGCGGAACCGGCCGCCGCCTGGCGCAGTTTCGAATTCGATGACGCCACGTGGCGGAGCGGGCCGGCCGAGCTCGGTTACGGCGATGCCGCGGACGGGCGGCCGGAGGCCACGCTCATCGGGTTTGGCCCTTCCCCGAACAACAAGTATCCCACCGCTTACTTCCGACGCAGCCTGATCCTGTCGGACTCCGCTTCGTTGACCAACCTTGCCGTCCGGCTGCTGCGCGACGACGGCGCGGTCGGCTATCTCAACGGCGTTGAGATTTTCCGCAGCAACATGCCAACGGGCGCCATCGGTTTCGCGACGCTGGCCGCGGGCGCAATCAATGCCACGGACGAAACCAACTATTTCTCCATCCCCATCACGGGCGTTCAACTTCGGAACGGCACCAACACCCTGGCCGTGGAGGTCCATCAGGCCAGCGTCACCAGCTCAGATCTCAGCTTCGACCTCGAGCTCACCGCCGACCGCAAGTTCGCGCCCGTCATCCTCACGCCTCCGGTCAATGTCACCGTGACCAACGGCGGCGTGGCCACCTTCCAGGTCGTCGCCCAAGGCACTCCTCCCCTGCGTTACCAGTGGTTTCGTGACGAAACCAATCTGCTCGCGGGCGCGACGAATGCGGTCCTTACGCTTCAGCCGGCCACGGTGGCGCAGGCAGGAGGCTATTCGGTGGAGGTCACCGGCGCGTTCGGCCAGGTGCGCAGCGCCGAGGCGATCCTGATCGTCATCACCGGGGCAAACCTGCCGCCTGTGGTCGAACTAACCACCCCAACCAACCACGCCCGCTTCACCGCCGGCCTGCCCATCCGACTCCAAGCGCTCGCAACCGATCCCGACGGCTCCATCGCGTCGGTCGCCTTCCGCGTGAACGGTGCCCTGCTCGGCAGCGTTTCCACCAGCCCCTACGAGTTTGTCTGGCTGAACGCGCCACTCGGACTGCACGTCCTCCAGGCCGTCGCCACCGACCACAGCGGTGCCACCACCACTTCACGCCCAGTCAACATCAGCATCAGCTCGCCGCCCGGCGGAACCACCTTCCTCGTCTCCACCGGCGCCGTCTGGAAGTATCTCGACGACGGCTCGGATCAAGGCACGGACTGGCGGGCGACAGGCTTCGACGATGCCACGTGGGCCAGCGGCCCAGCTGAACTGGGCTACGGGGACGTCTCGGAAGGCCGGCCGGAAGCAACTGTCATCCGCTTCGGCGACAACGCCCAACAAAAGCACCTGACCTATTACTTCCGCCACGCATTTACCGCCACGAACGTCCCGCCACTTCAGCCACTGCGGTTTGATCTGCTCCGCGACGATGGCGCCGCGGTCTATCTCAATGGAACGGAAGTTTTCCGGAGCAACCTGCCCGAGGGCCCCATCAATTTTCAGACGACCGCCATCGCGGCCGTATCTCAAGCCGAAGAAACCCAGTATTTAACCACCAACGCCAACGCTGCGTTCCTGGCGAACGGCACCAACGTCCTGGCCGTCGAGGTTCATCAGGTGAATCGCATCAGCAGCGACGTCAGTTTCGATTTGGCGCTCGGCGTCAGCCGCGCGGATCCCCCGAGGATCACCGCGCAACCTCAAAGCCTGGCGGCCACGAAC
The DNA here is from genome assembly GCA_044230345.1 of Limisphaerales bacterium. Classification (GTDB taxonomy): domain Bacteria; phylum Verrucomicrobiota; class Verrucomicrobiia; order Limisphaerales; family JADJPG01; genus JBGARF01. The sequence goes on along the minus strand of JBGARF010000016.1, from coordinate 52,946 downwards.
GGCGACGCTGTGGAGTTCCGCGTCAGCGCTTCCGGCCTGGCTCCCCTCCACTACCAGTGGTTCCGCAACAGCACCAACCGCCTGGTCGACGCCACCAATGCCAGCTTGACGCTGAGCAGCGTCACTCTGGAGGAAGCCGGCACGTATATCGTCGAGGTCCGCGACTCCGTGGGCACAACCTTCAGCGATCCCGCCGTCCTGACCGTGACCAACCGCCCGACGAACGCCCCGCCTACGGTCGCCCTTACGAGTCCCCCCCAAGGTTCCGTCTTCTTCGAACAGGCCGCCATCCCGCTGTCTGCCGCGGCGACGGATCCGGACGGCGTCATCACACGTGTTGAATTCCTGGCCGACGACGTGCGGATCGGTGAAACCCTCACTCCTCCCTACGCCTTTGACTGGTTCGGCGCCACCGTGGGAACTCATCTCCTCCGCGCCGTCGCCACCGACAATCAAGGCGCCACCAGCAGCTCCGCCCCGGTCAGCATCACGGTTCAACGGCACGAGACCAACCAGTTCGATCTCACGCTCATCTCCACAGGTGCGGTCTGGAAGTATCTCGACACGGGCGTTGACCAAGGGAGCGCTTGGACCGCGCCCGGCTTCAACGACCGCCCCTGGGCCAGCGGCCCGGCCGAACTGGGCTACGGCGACTCCGCCGACGGTCACCCCGAGGCCACCACGCTGGGCTTTGGGCCGGACGCAAATCAGAAGTTCCCCACCTACTATTTCCGCCGCGCCTTCGCGCTCACCAACGTCGTCAGCGTCACCGCATTGAACCTCCGGGTGCAGCGAGACGATGGCGTCGTCGTGTACCTGAACGGGACCGAGGTCTTTCGCGACAATCTGCCGACCGGCGGCATCAGCTTCACCAATCGCGCGCTCAAAACGATCAGCAACGAGGACGAAACCCGCTTCCTCGAATCGCCTGTCCCCGCCACGCTCCTCGTGGACGGCACCAATGTGGTGGCGGTCGAGATCCACCAGGTCAACAACACGAGCAGCGACATCAGCTTCGATTTGGAGCTCACGGCCAGCCGGCCGGTCACGCCGACGATTCTGGCTCAGCCGACGAATCAAACGGTCGTGCGCGGTCAGACCGCGCGGTTCGCCGTCACGGCCACCGGCGGCCAACCCTTGACCTACCAATGGTACCGCAATGCGCTTTCTCCAATCCCGAACGCCACGAACGACACCCTGATCATCTCAAACGCGCAATTTGTCGACGAAGGCAGCTATTCGGTGGTGGTCTCAAACCCCGCCGGCTCCACCCGCAGCGACTCGGCCATTCTCACCGTCCTCGGGGCGCCGATTATCGAAGCGCAGCCCCAGAACGTTGCGGTTCCCGCCGGAGGCTCGGCCGTGTTCAGCGTCGTCGCCGCCGGTGCCGAACCGCTGCGCTATCAGTGGTTCTACAACACCAACACCCCGGTGCCCGGTGCCAACACCGCCACACTCGCCCTGTCACCCGTCCAACTCGCCAACGCCGGCGCCTACAGCGTCATCGTCTCCAATCTCGCCGGCGCCGTCTCCAGCCAACCCGCCGCTCTCCGCGTTTTGGTCACCTCCAGCATCGTCGGCATCAGCCAGAACCATGGCGTGGTCACCCTCACGTTCACCACCGTCCCCGGCCTCAAATACTCCGTGGATTTCAAGGATGACCTGAACAGCCCGCCTTGGAATCTGTTACCCGCCGCCGTCAAGCTGAACGGCACGGGAAACCCCCTGAGCATCCAGGACCCAGGCCCCATCCTCACCCGCCGGTTCTATCGCATTCGCATCGAATAAACGGAACCCCACCGCGCGCCGGCCGGCAGCGACCGCATCCTGCGGGCCGCCGGCGCGTCATCGGACCGGGACGAACTTGACGCAGACCGGCGACCCAACCTCCAGCACCTGACCCGTCGGGGTCAGGCGGCCGGTCTTCTGATCAATCTTAAAGACCACGACGTTGTCGGAGCTCTGGTTCGCCGCCAGCAGAAAATGTCCGGTGGGATCGATGCCGAAGTTGCGCGGTGTCTTGCCACCCGTCGACGCGTTTTCCACCGGGGTCAATCGCCCGCTCCGACGGTCGATGCTGAAGACAGCGATGGTGTCGTGCCCGCGATTCGAGCCGTAGAGAAACTTGCCGCTCGGATGCACCTGCACTTCCGCCGTGCTGTAGGCGGGGCTCATCTTCTCGTCTTTGGGCATCGTCGACAGCGTTTGTTCCTCGAAAAATTCCCCGGTCCGCGGCGCATACCGAAACGCTGTCACCGTGCAGGTGATCTCGTTGATGACGTAGGCCCGATCGGCCTTCGGATGAAAGGCAAAGTGTCGGGGACCGGATCCCGGACGGACCATCGCATAGGGCGGCTGGTTCGGCACCAGCGTTCCCGCCTCCGGGCTGAAGCGATAGACCAGCAACTTGTCGAGCCCCAGATCTGCCGCCACGGCGAATCGATTGGCCGCATCCAGGTTGATGGAATGCGCATGGGGCTCCTTCTGTCGCGACGGGTTCACGCTTGAACCGGTGTGCTGAATCCGCGCCGACGCCGGCGACATCCGCCCATCTTTGGCCACCGGCAAAACAGCCACGCTGCCCCCGCCATAGTTCGCCACCAGCACGGCCTGACCGGTCCGGTCGACAACCAGATGACACGGCGCGGTACCGCCCGACGCCTCTTGATCCAGCTGGGTCAGGCGTCCGGTTTTGCCATCGATCGCAAACGCCGTGACCGACCCCGTCTCCTTGCCCTCATATTGATCGACTTCGTTGGCCGCATAGAGATAACGGCGATTCGGGTGGATGGCCAGAAACGACGGACTCGGCGTCTCGGCTGCGAGGTCCACGTCCCCCAACTTGCCGGTGGATGTGTCGAGTCGCGCCGCGTAGATGCCCTTGCTCTTCTTCCCAGTGTAAGTGCCGAAGTAGACCAGGAATTCATCTGCCTGGACTGGCCAGACGAGGTTCAACGCCACGATGCCGAGAAGGCCGAGAATCAATCGCCGGTGCTTGGGGAGTGTTTGCATGCGCGTAGCAAACAACAATGCCCCGGGCCCTGACAAGCATCGGATCCAACCCGAAAACCACTCCCGCTTTCCGACCCGCGTTCTCTTCCCATGAACCTGCCTTCCGGAGCGCGGGCCTGTGGCCCGTAGCGGGTGGAATTGGCGGCGCACGAACGAACCGTCAGGCGCCGTCTACGGCTCGCGCCGCTGCGGGCTGGAAGCGCTGGAAGCCCGCGGTCCGCCCGAACAGGCCGCCGGTTCATGCCTGGTGAGCAGGTCAAAAAGGAACGGAGCTTCCCTTGAACCGGAGGATCGACCAGAAGGTTCGCGGCGCGGAGATCGAGCAACTTGTTAGTCGATTCGGTCGACCGCGTTACCCTCTCCGCCGCCCTGCGGGGGAGAGGGCAGGTTCCGAACTCGCCCGAGCGAGGTCGGAACCGGGTGAGGTGGAGCAGTCCGCTGGTTCATGTCCGGTAAGCAGGTCGAAAAAGAACGGAAAGCTTCCCATGAACCTCCCCAAAAATCTTCTTCGCAAACTTCGTCGGCGACCCAACTTATTCGAACCCGTCTGATTAAGCTCGCGACGAAGTTTGCGACGAAGATTCCTCCCTACAAACCTTTCTCCCCGGTGGCGGTGAGGTGAAGCATTCCCCGGTTCATGGGCCAGCGGGCACGAGTGTGAAACTCGCGAAAGTTTCCTATTCAGATTTGCGATTTGGCCAACGACGTAGCCCCGCCTTGGACCGGACGATCGACACGCAGGCTCGCGGCGCGGAGATCCCGCAACCTCTTAATCCAACGGCCCGACGCGCAACCCCTCTCCGCCGCCCTGCGGGGGAGAGGGCAGGTTCCGAACTCGCCCGAGCGAGGTCGGAACCGGGTGAGGTGGAGCAGTCCACTGGTTCATGTCCGGTAAGCAGGTCAAAAAAGAACGGAAAGCTTCCCTTGAACCTCCCCGAGTTCGCAACTCGTGAAAGCTTACCGTGCGATTCAACCTTCCACCCCGGGCTGCCGATGCACGAGAGGTATGCACAACCGGACCCAGTGCCTTCTGATCGCAGCCTTCCTGCTCGTGGTTGGCGGCGGCCTCGCCGGGGTCGGCTGGCGAGAGATTTCAACCCGCCAGGCGTTGGCTCAATCCGGTCTCGTCACCTTGGGACGAGTCCAGGAACAGGCCAACGATCAGTTCTCCCGCCGCAGCAGCTCCTACCGACTCACCGTGGAATACACGCCGACGAATCGTCCAGCGATGACCAAGACCTTTGCCGTCACCAGCGACGTCTACCATGCGGCGCTCAAAAGTCGCGTGACGGAAGTCCGCTATCTTGCCGCCGATCCCCGCGTCGCCACGGCCGACGATGCCGCGCTGTTGCCGTTCCAGATCCTGACGACACTCGGCGGCGCCATGGTGCTGTCGGCCGCCGTTCTCTTGCTGTGGGAAGTCCGCCGCCGAGCGTGGTCGCGATTCACCGATGGTCCGGAAAGCCTGCCCACAAATTCGGCGGGAATTCCCCTGAGGTCCGATCCGTAATCCTCTCGCCCGCGAAACAAAGCTCACGTTCGTCCATCGGATCTAATCGGTCGTTTACCTCGACGAGCCCGACCGCGTGTGGATCGTGGCCGTGATGCATGCCAAGCGCCGCCCCGATCACCGGGCCAAACGCCTCAGCTAAAACCCGGAAAAGCTGCATTCAACGCGGCCCGCTCCGGCGTAGGGTCAGCGACGTGAACGGGATCGGCTGCTCCACTCTTTTAGCCGCTGGAAAGCGTCAGCCGCCCGGTTGTCCTGCTCACGTCCGTTCGCCTCACCGTTGCCTCGCCTCAGCGACGACCTCCCCTTCAAAAACACGCGCCCGGAGTTCTTGCCTTCATCCATCGGGTGGCTTTTCCCGGCAACGACGTTTCCGTTCAATGTTCACTCCCGGTTTGCGGACTTATGGCTACAGAACTGCATCGGGTCTGGGCAATTGGCCAAACAGGGACCCGATTGGAGAGGATGGTGGATTTAACTTGTATGCGTTCATTCGGAATCAACCCGTCTCGGTCTCTGACCTGTTCGGTCTTGCTGAGGTGACAAAGCAAGGCGACGAGAACGGGAACAAGACTTCCAAGACTTATACAACGCCTATTCCATGAGTGTGAAAAAGCGTCCGAATACCGGGAGCCTTTTGCTTCGGCTAGGCATCTTCTTTGGAGCCGTGGTGCTTCTCTACGGACTTAGCATTGGCCCAGCGTTTAGGTATTGGACTTCTACCTCGTCCAGCAATTCGAGATTCGTCGCGATGTACAGGCCGGTATTGAAGTTGAGTGACACTGAAGGGCCAATCGGATCGCTTCTCACTTGGTATTTGCGTATGTGGAAGGACTGGCGGCCTCAGTCTCCTTCAACCAACTCTTCTTCGCTGAACTAAAGTCGATGTGAACGTCGTGTAAGATCGGCGATCGGCGAATACTTGGAATAGGCAAATGGAGCCGAGTCACAACATTAAACAACCCTCGCCGGCGTTGAGCCAGCGCGTGAAAAATCGTGAAACTGGGCAGGACACCAACCCCTCTCGCTGAGGCGGCGAAACCGCCTGGCCGACTGACGGCGTGACAGCTCACCGGCTGCTCACACGGCCACCAGTAAACGGCCGCGAGGTTGCATCGCGGACTGACCAGGAATAAATCATCGGACACTGCCCGACGGCCGCGCGGATGTCTTGCGGCCGCACCGACGAAATTCCATCCGCTGCTCACTTCATGCCCGCTGACCTGCTTGACCGCACTCGCGCCTCGGTTCGTCCCAAATCCCGACCCCAATTCCCCCCTGAGTCCCCCCGACTTCAGCTCCGGGTGCGATTAAAAGTGGGTGAGGGTGCAAGGTGTTTAGCTCGCGCCCCACGCGACTCCCTCTCCCCTCAACGGGGAAAGGGCCCCTATGAGGGGTATACTTGGCCGGACCGCGGGCTTTCAGCCCGCAGCGGATTGGGCCGGCGACGACGCTCGAAGGTTCGAGCGCGCAAGGCCGATTCCACCCGCTGCAGGCCATAGGCCCGCGCTCCGATCCAACAACTTCGAGATGCACCGTTCAGCTCCAGCTCCGGAACTCCCGACTTTACCAAAGCCGAGCCCTGGCATACTCTCACTCGTCGTCTTTCCCAAAAAACTGCGGAGCCATGGCTGCCATATGAATTACCTAATTTCTCCACTCTCCTCGCGGTTTCTCACTCTGATGCTGCTGGCGGGCCTAGCCGGCATCCAGGTTTACGCGGGCGGCACCATTCAATTGAACAACACCACCTTGACCCGGGTGACTTGGTTGGATGGAAGAACCCCAGTTCCCACCACGTCGGGCTTGGTTCTTTACGGGGTCAAGTGGGGCACAAATCCCGGCGCCCTGACGTTGGCGCCCAAATTCGCGACGAATTCGGCCGCCGTCGCCGGACTGATTTCCGGCGATTCTACTTTTGAGATCCCCGAGACCGTTCCTGGGCAGTCCGTCTACCTGCAAATCGTTGGGTGGCGTGCGTGTGATGGGATCGCGCCGGATCCGCGATTTGGTTGCGAACCTTACGGTGAAACCGATGTCCGTTTGGTCACGCTCGGACCCACGAGCGGGCCAGGCACGGTTATCTGGCAACCGGCGTCAGGCTTCAGCCCAGAGCGCTTTCATCCACTCAACCTGGGTTCTCCGCTCACGCCGCCCGCCAAGGTGGAGTTTTACGATTCAACCTTCGGCTCCCCAATCACGATCGACGAAGGAGCCCATGGCACCGCGAACGTTCCTGTTCGTTTGATCCGGACGACAATCATTCCCGGACGCACACTGTCCAATGTCACCACCACCGTTTGGCTCGTCACCAGCAACGGCACCGCCGTCGGTGGGACGGACTTCGAATCGGGCGCCGAAATGATCACCTTCGCTCCGGGTGAAACGTTCAAGGTTGGACACGTCCGGTTGCTGCCCGATTTTGCATCCGAGCCCGTCGAACAGTTTCAAGTCCACCTTCGCCTTGGCGCCGGATCCCAGGCCGCCCTGAGCTCGCTACCTCTCCCGGTGAACATCCGCGAGGCGCGCGTCGCCGATGTGCGCGTCGAGACAAACCAACCGATCGTGACCGTTGCGACCACGGTTCTCCAACGGTACGCCCTGGAATCGTCGCCGGATCTCATGGCTTGGTCGACGGTCCCGGGGGCCGAAGCGATTCAAGGCAACGGCCAGAACATCGAGATTCGAGATCCGGCTCCTCCTCCGGCTTGCTGCGAACCGCGGTTCTATCGGTTGCAAATTCTCCCATAGAACCTCTCGAAGCCTTGGCGACGCCTGACGCACGCATTTCGGCGGAACAGTGAATAGCCCTGCCCCGGATCGAAACACAACCGCGGAGGGCGCGGAGGGAATGAACTATCGACACCGGGCTTGGGAACCGTCGCCTGGAGGAGTGTTCAGGTCCTCCGCGTTCTCCGCGATCTCCGCGGTTAAAAACCAGTCGCTTCCGGCGGCGCCGGCTGCACCGCTGGGCAAGAATTTCGACCAATGAATCCAGGGCGAATTGACGTTCCGTTGTTCCACCAATCCGGACGGGAACACCAAATCGTTCCAACGCCTTCACGGCAATACGTTGAGCTGCCGCAGGCGATAGAAGCGTTGGCCGGACGGTGAGTTCGTGTCGATGAACGTCTGCAGCGCGTTGTTGCCGCGAAGCGGGGCGGCCGCGGTTCGCCAACGGCCCGGCACAAAGTCATCCGCGGCTTCCAAGACATTGCTGATGCCGGGTGGACTGCGAAAGGAAACGGCCACGCGGTTGGTCAGGTTCACGATGCCTTCAATCTTCAAGCCCGCCTGAAATCGCACCAGTAAAACGTCGGATGGCAGGTGGATCGGGCCGCCACCGGCGCCGTTGGCTGAAAGATCGATGACGCGAAAGCCAACGAGATACGTTCCCGGCGCGCTGGTCGTAAACTCGCGACCGTGGAGGTGGCCGTAGGGGTCGGCGTCGGGCTCGCCGTTGTTTTCGCTGATGACGAGATGATTCGTGCCCTCGGTCGTGCCGACCGGCACGCTGAACGTGATTTGCCCCAGATCACTTTCTCCGTCGCCTTCCCAAAAGGAAAAAAGCCCGCCGGGCGGTCCCTCGACACTGACGACCTGGACGGCGAGGCGTGCCCCGAATGCGGCGTGGCCTGCAACAGGCCCGCCATTGTCCGGTAGCGCGGCGAGCGCGGAGAACGTCAGCGCATCGCCACGGTAGTAGCCGGCGTTGAGGCCGTTGGTGCGCAGGACCTGCGGCAGTGAAATGCTGCTCAGCCGGGCATCGAAGACGCTGCCGTTGCCGAAGCTGCAGCGAGCGTTTTGGTTCGTACCCGTGGCGCCGGCGTAAAGGTGGGTATCGGCCCAGCCCGGGAGCGCAAACGCTCCCAGGCTGAGCAGGCTCAGGAAAAACCGGGCCACCGAAGGAAGGAAGTTCACGGAGCGTATTTGAACCGGAAGTATTTCTGCTCGTCATTCCGATCCAGCACCACCCCCGGCCGACCGTCCACCAACACCGGAGTGTTGGTCACCGCGGTCCACACGGTGGCATCGATGGTCGGCGCGGACTCAAGCACCCAATTCGCCGCCGTGCCGGCTGGCCACGACACAAATACCTTTTGAGAAATGGCCACGGTCGGGGCGGGCGTGACGCTGAACGTCGCGGAGATGCCGTGCGGGGACAGCGCTGTGTCCGAGGTTTTGTTGGCCAAGTCGTTGCCGCCAATGAACACGGTGTAGTCCCCGGCCGGGAGGGCGAAGGTGCCAGTGGCGGTTCCGCCGCTGTTGGTGGTCGCCGCCGAACCGCGGTAGATGAAGCTGCTCAACTGCGAAAAGTCCCCGGGCAGATCTCCGTCGCCGCCAATTTTCCAATCGCCCAGCGCGTTCCAACTGCCATCCGTCGGGCTGGGATCGGTCGCCTCGGCGTTGAGGTTCTGCCGCACCCACGCCACCCGCCAGGCGACGGACGCGTCACCGAAATCGTGATCCGCGCTGGGCGCATTCGTGGTCTGGCTTGGAGGAAACGGGGCCAAGCCAGCCAGCCCGGAGTAGATCGAGAAGGCCGGTGTCAGCGTGCCCAGGGAATTCGACGTGGCACTCGGATTGGCGGAAACGGCCAGAGTGACCATCGCCGCGCGATCGAGGTGGAACCGAAAAGCCCGACCGCGATGGCTGTCGCCCAGAATTCCATCCGCCGCGTCCGCCCATCCGTAATTGCCGGTGACAGTTTGGTTGGTGATGGACCGTGTGCCGTTGGTCTGGCCCGAATAAGATCCAAAGTCGCGCCCCGAGTAGCTGATGTGCGCGCGAGCCGGCATGCCGATGAGGAGGAACGCGGCCAGCATCGTGCCGGCCCGGGCCAGCGCTGGCGTTGCTGATGTCGCCGACGTGGAGGCCTGCCTGATCATGGCCGGTTGGGTTGAACTGCAGGTGAGGTTGGTTTCGATTCTGTTTTTCATGGTGTTGGTGTTTGGCCGACGGACTACTCCGAACGAACACGGAAGAACTGCGGGCCGATCCCCGTGGCGGCGACGGCAGACTGGAGACGATTGTTCCCGGTGAACGGGCCTGCGAAGACGGTCCATACAGGCGCCGCCAAGTCGGTGGTTGTTTCAATGAAATACCTTTTTCCGGTCGTGGTCCCGAAGGTGACCCCGACGGATTGCCGGTTGGTGCTCCACGCCGCGAGAGTCAGACCGGCCTGGAAATGGAAGTACGAGACGGCCGAGGGCGGATGGATCGGACGGCCGCCGGTGCCGTTGGAGGAGGTGTCGACCAGCCGGCAACCAATTGTGTAAAGCCCGGGCTGGCTGGCCGTGAACGTTCGGCCGTGGATATGTCCGTACGGATCGGCGCCCACCGTGCCGTCGCTCTCGCTCAACGCGATTCGGTTGGTGCCCTGCCTGGTGCCGATCGGCAGCGTGAAGAGGGAAGAACTGCGCGCGGGATTCCCTGGCTCCTGCATCCAGACCCCGAACACACCGCCCGGAGGGCCGTCGACGGAAACGAATTGAAGCTCCAGAAAGGCGCCATCGGCGGCATGACCGAAGGCTGGTCCGCCGAGGTCGAAGGTGCTCGCCAACGCGGTGAACGTGACTCCTGCGCCCTGATACAGATTGGCGAACGAGCCGTTGGTGGCGAGCGAAAGGTAAACATCGTACGCGGCGTTGGTGTCAAACGTGGGGCCATTGATGAAAGCCAGCGGCGAACCTTCGGTCGCGCTGAGGGCGCCGCCATTCACATGCACATGCTGGGCCTTGGTGACAGTTGGATTTAGGAGGCCAATGGCAAGAACCACACCAAACAAAAGTGACAGCATCTCGCGCGCAGGACAGCGGGGGATGCTGGGAAGCCACCCGTTCGTGTTTGGCCTACTCGCGAGACATGAACCTGCGGACTGCTCGGACCGCGGGCTTTCAGCCCGCAGCGGCGCGAGCCGGAAACGACGCCTGAGAGTTCGTTCGTGCGCCGCCCATTCCACCCGCTGCGGGTCCCGCGTCGGCGGGATCCGCGCTCCGAGGGAGAGGTTCATGGGAAACCACCCGTTCTTTTTAGACCTGCTTACCAGACATGAACCTGCGGACTGCTCCACCTCACCCTGTCCCGACTCGCTGGGACGCGAGTCAGGACGATCCCTCTCCCCCGCAAGGCGGCGGAGAGGGTGAATGCGCCGGGCCGTTCGATCGACAGGTTGCCGAGTCTCCGCGTCGCGTGCCTGGTCGTCGATCCGCCGGTCCAAAAGGGGAGCTCTGCGGCGCGACAAATCGCAATTGAGAAATCTGAAAGCAAGAATGGGAAGGTTCATAGGCAGTGTTGAGATGATGGATGGGTCAGGGATTGCCATCGGGACGGATCAGCCGATCGCCCCGGGCTTGGATTTGGCGCTGGACTTGGGTCCACGGCAGCCGGGCCACGTGCCCGTCGCAGAACAGATAATTGGCGCCGGCGTCATGCCGTTTCACCGCGACCTGCGACGGAAAGACGGCCGGCTCGTAGCCCCCGGCCGACGGGTCGGCAAAATGAAAATGATCCGCTCCTTCGTGCTGCTCGTCGGTTTCGGCGAGATGCATCGTGTCTGACGGCGACGGCAACAGCGTGAGCTTGGAGAAGTTGAGCGACTCCGAACCGAACGGATGCGCGATCAGAAAATCGTTCATCGCAAAGCTGTAGAGCCTTTGCTGGTTTCGATCGCCGGGGCAGCGATACACGTTCGTGGTGGTGTAAGGGCGCAGCGAACCGACCCACGAAGCCCGTCCGTGCGAGGATTGGGGCAGCGTATCCTCGTTGTCATCGGCATACATGGCCACGCCGAGGGCGAGCTGCCGGAGGTTATTCAGGCAGGAGGTGGCCCGGGCCTTGCCTTTGGCTCGGGCGAGGCTGGGCAGGATCAAGCCGGCCAGGATCGCGATGATGGCGATCACCACCAGCAGTTCGATCAGAGTAAAGCCGTACGGATTTCGTCGTCTCATGCGTCGGGCCCAAAACGCGATCGCGTTCCGGGGAATGAATTGGAGTTGACTACACCGCGGCCTGGACGGCCGTGATGACTAGGTTACCCGGGCGCAATTTGCCCCGGGCGAACGGAAGGAGCCTGTTAGGTCAGGCGGGGAGGAGGAGTGGGAGGCTGATGGCGATGCACGGAGCTCCACGATGGAAACGCCGTGGCGTGCTCGGCATGCGGCACTGGCGGGAGCAGCGCGTTATGTTGGGCGCAGCAGCACTCCAGTTTTATTTCAGCCTTGAGCACCGCCTGTTTCTGGTCTGACTTGCGACCTTCCTGCACGGCCTTGCAGAGGCGACACGGATGGCGTCCATCGAAAGTTTTGTCCAAAGCGTCAGACAAAGTTTCGGTTTGAGCCAGGTTGACCACCATGGTCAGCCACGCCACGGACTGAAGGGCAAACCAGTGGCCGCCGGTTGACACAACCAGCGCCAGCACGATGAGCCATTTTCCGGCGCGCTGAAGCACGACGCGAGTATTCGGATCAGCGAAGCGAAGTCAACCGGAAGAACCCGTAGGATTGAAGTGTCGGGTGTCGGGTGTCGGGTGTCGGGTGTCGGGTGTCGGGTGTCGGGTGTCGGGTGTCGGGTGTCGGGTGTCAGGTGTCAGGTGTCAGGTGTCAGGTGTGTGTGTACAGCCATCCGGAATTCAGTCTGGACTACGACCCGGCGAACACCGTTCGATGACGGCGAGTCATGGGTTCAGTTCCGGCAACGAGTTCGTTCATCCTCGCCACCGCGGGGCACGTGGACCACGGCAAGAGCGCTTTGGTCCGGGCGCTGACCGGGATCGACCCTGATCGTCTGCCGGAGGAGAAGGCCCGTGGAATCACGATCGAACTTGGGTTTGCTCATTTGCAGCTGTCGCACCCGAACGACACGATGCGCCAGTTCGACCTGGGCTTGGTGGACGTTCCGGGGCACGAGGATTTCGTGAAGAACATGGTCGCGGGCGTGGGCTCGATCGATCTGGCGTTGCTGGTGGTGGCCGCCGACGATGGTTGGATGCCGCAAACCGAGGAGCATCTGCAAATCCTGGATTATCTCGGCGTCAATCAGGCGATCGTTGCCTTGACCAAGGCCGACCTCGTTGACGATTGCGAACCGGTCCGGCAAGCCATCCGGGCACAACTGGCCGGCTCACCATTTGCATCAGCGCCGATCGTGGCCACGGCCCTGCCCGCCGGCGAAGGGTTACCGGAACTCCGGCGCGCCTTGGCCGACGTCCTGGCCGAGGCTGCTCCGCCTCCGGATCTGGGGCAGCCCCGGTTGCCCATTGATCGTGTCTTCAGTCTCCCGGGGGCCGGCACCATCGTCACTGGCACGCTGACCGGCGGCGTGCTGGCCGCAGGCCAAAGCGTGGTCGTGCAACCGTCCGGGCGCCTTGCCCGGGTTCGCTCCATTCAGCAGCACGGGCGGGAAATCGCACAAGCCCGGCCGGGCATGCGGACCGCGCTGAACCTTCCGGATCTTCCGTTGGCAGGCGAATCCAGCCGCCTAACCGGCGTGGCGCGCGGCCAGGTGGTCACGTTGCCTGAACTGGGTGACGCCAGCCAAACCCTGGACGTTGAGCTGCGGCGCTCCCCACGCGGCGCTCCCTTCCTGAAGCAGCCCGGACGACCGCTCAAAGACGGAGCGCGGGTGCGGGTTCACCATGGCAGCACGAACGTGGCGGCACGCGTGTTTCTCGAAGCTCCGCTTGAACGCGGCGGGCGCGCCCTGGCCCAGCTCAGGCTCGAAGCGCCGCTCTTCGCCCTCGCTGGCGACCGGTTCATCGTCCGCGATTGGGCGGAGCAAAACACGCTGGCGGGCGGGTGCATTCTTGATCGCGGCCGATCGTCGTCAAACTTTCGCACCAGCCAACAAAAGCGTTTTTTGCAGGAACGTGCCAGCCACCCCACGGACGTTGCCATCTGGATTCTTTCCCGGTTGGAGCGCGACCAGATCTGTCCTCGAACGGCCGTGGCCACCGGCACCCGCATCAGCCGGGACACGCTTGCGGCGACCCTTGAGCAACTGCTGGCCGAAGGTCGACTCATCGCGCTCGGTCCGCTGTTGGTCCAGCCGGATTGCTGGCAACGGGTGCGAACCCGGGCCATGTCGTTCATCCGGGAGTATCACCTCGCACATCCGGAACGCATGGGTCCGCCGCTGACCGAACTCCGCAATGCCCTCGAACCCGGGTTCACCAACCCCGAGGTGTTCGAAGCTGTCCTTCACGCTTTGGCGACGGCGGGATTTCGGCGGGAAGGAACCCTGATTCGCGAGCAAACCCATCGCCCCGCTCTGCCGGCTGCCTTACAAATGGCAGCGGATCGACTGAGGACTCTCCTCGCGGCCAAGCCACTGGAACCACCGCCGCCGTCCGAACTCGCATCCGAACCCTCCGCGCCACCGGCGCTGCGCTACCTGATCGATTCCGGCGAGGTGGTGTCGGCCGGACCGGACCTGGTTTTGCTCGCGAGCGCGCTGGCCCGGGCCCGCCAGCTCGTGCGCCAATACATCCGCAAACACGGCCCCGCCACCGCCAGCGAGCTTCGGGTCGCGCTCGCCACCAGCCGACGAGTCATCATCCCGCTCCTGGAACAGTTGGACCGCGACGGACTAACCGTCCGCGACGGCGATCGTCGCTCCCTGCGAGCAACCCATCCGAGCTCAGGATAGAGAGGAAGGCGCGGCCTTCAGCTCTCGTCGGAATTCCTGGGAACTCCCGGATTCCTGGAGTTCAGGCGGATTCTAGGTTTGCCTCCCCCCCACAATCTGCCGATGCTCCATTGAGCTGGCCGCAACCTTACTGATTTCTGGTGAAAGCAAATAGCAAGCAAGGCACGCCGATCGCGTTGGTGCTCGCGCTCGTGGTCGGGGCCATCGCAGCAGGCGTGGGCTTCGCCGTCTGGACCCGGTCCCACTCCGAGCCCATCGCTCCAGGTGAGCCCGCCTATGTCGCGCGACCGAAAGGGAGCATCACTTTCAATCGCGATATCGCGCCGATTTTCTACCGGGAATGCTCGCCGTGCCACCGGGCCGGTGAGGCGGCGCCGTTCGAACTCATTACCTATGCGGATGTCCGCAAGCGTGGCCAGCAAATCGTCGAAGTCACCGGTAATCGCTACATGCCGCCGTTCCTCCCGGACCCGGGCCCTCTGTCGTTTGCCAATGCCCGCCACCTGACCGCGGATCAGATTGGGCTGATTCGACAATGGGTGGACGACGGGGCGCTCGAGGGAGCCTCGGGGGATCTACCCGCCCGTCCGAATTGGACCCAGGGCTGGCAGTTGGGGCCGCCGGATCTCGTCGTAAAGATGTCGGAGCCGTATCTCCTCGCGGCGGAAGGGAAGGATGTGTACCGCAATTTCGTGATCCCGTCACCGGTGCTCGCGCGACGTTTCATTCGCGCAGTCGAATTTCGCCCGGGAACGAGAGCCATTCATCATGTGTTCATCCAGACGGATCGCACGCGCAACTCCCGGCGACGCGATGCCGCGGACCCGTCCGTGGGCTTCAGCGGCATGGAAAGTCCGGTGACCGTGGAGAGCCCGAGCGGACATTTCCTGACCTGGCAACCCGGCCGAGGCCCGACGGAGATGCCACCGGGCCTGCCTTGGACGCTGGACCCTGGCACCGACCTGGTGTTGCAGATTCACCTGCAGCCGATTGGCAAGGCGGAGAGCATCCAGTCTTCGATTGGGCTGTACTTCACCGACCAAGGCCCAACTAACACCCCGTTCAAGATCGCGCTCAGCAGCTACGCCATCGACATCCCGGCCGGGGAAGCCAACTACGTCATCGAAGATCAATTCACTTTACCCGTCGATGTGGACGTCCTCGCCGTGCTTCCGCATGCGCACTATCTGGGTCACCAATTGGAAGGACGCGCCACGCGGCCGGACGGCACGGTGATTCCGCTGATCAAAATCTCGAAATGGGATTTCAACTGGCAGAGCGATTTTCGGTATCAGCAGGCCGTGTCCCTCCCGAGCGGCACCCGGTTGTCGATGCGTTACACCTACGACAACTCCACCAACAACGTCCGCAACCCCAGGCAGCCGCCGCAGCGCGCTCGCTACGGGTTGAATTCGACGGATGAGATGGGCGAGTTCTGGCTGCAATTGCTGACCCGGACTCCCGACGATCTGACCCGGCTGCAGAACGCCTACGGCCGGCGCGTGGCGGAAGACACGATTACGTTCAACCGGTTTCTGCTGGAGCAGGACCCGGCCAATGCGCGCGCCCACAACAATCTGGGCAACGCGTTCGTCGCCCTCGGCCAGCCCGCCGAAGGGTTGCGCCATTTCCGCACCGCCGCCCGGCTCAAGCCCGACTACGACGAGGCGCGCTACCATCTGGGCGTGATGGCCAGCTTGTCGAAGAATGCCGCGGAAGCCGAACAGGAGTTTCTCGCGACCATCGCGATCAACCCGGAACACTACAAAGCGCGCAACAATCTCGGGAAAATCTTCCTCGATCAGAAGAGGGTGGAAGAGGCCCAACAGCAATTCGAGGCTGTGCTGAAGCTGAACCCGGGCGATCCCATCGCCACCGCCAATCTCGAATTGGTCAAGCGCCTGCGCGGTGCCAGGTAGACGCCCCGTCGTTTTCCGCCCGTTTCCTGCAACGCTCCCGCCGTCGCGCCACCCCATGCTTCACGGCGGCCCACCCGTGGCCCAACCGTAGACGATCATGCCCGCCTGAACGCCCAACGGCCACGGGATCCCGCCGCCAATACAGCCCGTATTCAAATTGCCCGGATATCCCCCCGCCAATGCGCGGTTCACGTAGTTCAACAGCTGATTCAGACAATCCGCATAGTTGTAGGCGCCATAGGCGATTTCCGTGACGCCATAGAGCAACATCGCATATTCCAGCGCCGAGTTGCGCCCGGTCGGATCCGTGTAGTTCAAGGGATTGTTGCCGACGTAGCGGTAAAGGTTCATGTCATTGGCGGCGAAGCCCAGCGGATCCTCCTGCAGAAAGCGTCCCAGCGCCGGGTCGTAGATTCGCGAACGCATCTCATACAATCCAAACGCATCGTGGAAATGGCGCCCGGTGAAACGCACGGGTTCACCGCCCGCTGGCGCCGGCCCGGTCAGGTTCCCAAAGAGATCGTAGCTCGTCCACCAAGCCAGAGCACCCTGCGCATCGGTAGCTCCCAGGATGGTACCCAGGTGATCCTTCAATACATCGCGCGTTCCCACCCCCGCGCGCCAAACGGCATGCACATCGTCCAACCGGTCCGGCGAATACAGAAACGCCGCATTTACGGCATCAGCGCCATCAGCAAACTCAGCCACCGGCATCTGACGATCGTATAGGATCCAGGTCCGCACCCCACCGTCCACCCGACGGCTGATCAAGCGACCGGCAAAGTCATAACCAAACTCAATGGTCGCCGTCGCCGGCGCAGCCGGACCGGGGTGAATCGACGCCGCGGTCAGCTGGTTTCGATGATCGTAGAGATAACGAGTCACCTCACCGCTCGCTGTGTTCACTTTCTGCGTCACATTTCCCTCCGCATCGTAGGAGAACTGGAGAGGGCCAGCCGACTCGAGCCGGTTGCCCGGCCCAACATTCGACGGCCCTGCATTCCGATGAGACGACGTGCGCACACCCATGGCATCGTAGGCATACGCTTCCGCCGGGCCGCCGCTGTGCGTCACGCCGGTCACCTGGCTGAGCACGTCGTAAGTGTAACTCGCAACGTCGCTCGCCCGGTTGATACCAATCACCCGACTCTCCGCGTCGCGCACCAGGGTCAAAACCGCATCTGCATGCAACGGCGCACCCGCCGCGTTGCGATGGGCAATCCCCACCACCCGGCCCAAGGGGTCCCAGGTGTAAACCGACTTCGACACCAGCGCGCCGCGATAGCGACGAACCTCGGCCAGACGCCCCACCGCATCGGGCACGAACTGGATATCCGGGCCGCCAAAAAAGTCGTTCGGCGGCGACCACACCAGGCGCCGCAAGGCCAGGCCGTCGTAGGTGGCGTTGATGCGGAAAAAGTCCAAGCCGCCCGTCACGGTGATCTCGGTGGGAGCCGCACTTCCTCCGACCGTCCCTTCGCTGTTGCCACAGCAATTGCCGGCACCCCCGGGTCCCGCCACTCCATTGCGATTCCACCCGTAGCTGATCGTCCTCGCGACCTGACCGGGATAGGTCACCCGCACGGAAAACGGCCGGGGTAAAGCTCCGAGAAAGCCCCAGCTGGCCAACCCATCGGTCACGCTCTCCAGCTTCCCGTAGGACCAGGCATAGACGAACTCACGCACGACCGCACCATCCGGCCCGTGCCAGCGCTCACGCGTCATTCGGCGGTTGGCATCATAGACAAAGGTGCGTCGCTGACCGTTTCGATTGACCATCTCAACGACATTGCCCACGGCATCGTAGGCCCAGGTCGACGCAGCGCCGGCGGCATCAGTGAAGCGCACCGGACGATTCAGCTCGTCGAATTCCCACCGCGAAACGTTGCCGGCCGGATCCGTGGCTGACACCAGGTTTCTCTCGTTGTCATACTCCAGCACCGTCGACAATCCGTCCGGCCGCGTCACGCGCTCGACCTTGCCATCGGCCGCGATCCGCGTGCGCCGCACATTTCCCAGCCGATCCGTGTAGCGCAATGAACCGTCCGCCTCCCGAACCGAGCTCGTGCGATTCGTTGCCGGATCCGTCTCCCCCGTGGGAACGCCACTAGCGTCGTAAGTGAACGCGTAGGCCGGCCCGCCCGCGAGGACCGCGCTGAGCAGCCGCCCGTTGGCGGCGTAGGCGGTTTGCGCGGAGAATCCGTCGCTCCGACGGACACTCGCGACGCGCCCTTCAGCATCGTGAGTCCACTGCGTTCGGAAGATCGGCAAGACCGCGCCGGCTTCCGAGATCGACTCCTCCACCAGGAGTCCGTCGGATGAATAGGTGAGGTCCGTTGGCGATTCGCCGGCCACCTGGCGCCGAATCAACCGGCGACGTTCGTCGTAGGTCCAGGTCGAATACTCTCCGTCGTAGGTTCGCTCGGTCAGCTTGTCGCCCGCGGGCGAATAAGTGGCCTGATACTCCTCAAATAAGGACAACGGACGGCGCGTCACCGTGATGTTGCCCCGCGCGTCATAGCCCCATGTTGTCGTCTGCCCCAGGGCATCCGTCCGCGAAGTTTGTTTGTCCGGGTTGACCGGGTCCCCATAGGCATAGCTGGTGACCTGTCCCAACGCATTGGTTTCAAAAAGCACATTGCCACGCGCGTCATAGACCAGGGACGTGACGCGCCCATTGCGATCGGTGATCGTGCCCGTGAAACCCGCCGGGTCCCATGCCTGCAAGGACCGCTTGCCGTCGGCATCGACCGTCGCCACCAACCGGCCTGCAGCGTCGTATTCATAACTCGTCCCCACCCGGCCCAACGGGTCGGTCACACTTTTCAGATAATGGGCCGGCTCGGAGTAGTAGGTCAGGCCCGTCACCCGTCCATCATCGTCTGTGACCGACGTCAAATCGCCCGTGCTGTCATAGGCGTAGTCAACGGTCACGCCGTCGGGTGCAAGGATCCGAACGAGGCGATTCCGCGCGTCGCGGACGAATTTCACGGCAGCGCCATTGCTGTGGCGGAGGCCCTCGGGCGTGGCCGTGAGCGTGTTACCGCTCAGGTCGCGCGCGTCCACGAAGCCAGCGGCTTGATCGTAGGTATAGCGGACCCCGTCTCTCGTGGTGAGGATATACACCGACGGGTTCCACGCGAAGCCGAGGAAGAAATGCGCGGCGTTGCCGTCGCGATCGATGGCCAGGAAAGGATCGCTTCCCTCCGGGGTTTCCAGCGTTTCATAGACCCCAGGATCCGGGTTGAACACCGCGCGATAGGCCGTGCCAAGGAAGCTCGCGAGGACTGGTTCCGCGTGGAAAGTGAAACCGATGCGACGGCCGTCTGGCGTGTTGAGATAGACGCGGGTGCCTTCCCGGAAGGGAGTGGCGCCAAACAGCCCGACGCCGGTCTGAGCGACGGTTTCGTTGATCGAAGGATTGAAGAACGCGAGGCTCCACCCGAAGCCCAGCCCCTGATCGCGGGTTGCGTCCAATGAATCGTAAATCCGGCGGATGACGAAAGGAATGCCGCCCACCGAGAGGTTCAGATCGGTAAATTCGCGACGGAGCCGGCCTGGCTTGAATCCGCCATTCACCACCTCCAGGGGTAACGGCTCGGCCCAGCCGAGACGCAGGTCGTTCCACGCCACAACCCGCACCAGATAGGAGCCGTCCCGAACCAGGGACGCGTCAAATCGAGCGATCAGATTGTTGTCCACCGTGTTCGTTCCCGAGGCGAATCGAGTCCAGCCCGGACCGCTCGCGCCAAGGTTATTCACGTCGACCTCCGCCGCCGGCGCATACTCGGCATACCATTCCTTCAAGGGTCGCGCCGACTGGATGCTGCCGCGGATGTCAGCGGTCAGCGACACCGCAGCTCCCTGCCCTGGCGAAGTGATAACCACGCGCGGCTCGATCTCCTCCCGTACAACGCCCTTGGCCACGACCTGTCCCGAACAAGTGGTGGCACCGCCGCTGGCCGGGGTGGCGCTCAGGCGCAGAAAATAGACTCCGTTCGACACGCTTCCGCCCGGGAAAACGCCGGCGGGTTGATTCTGCAAGAAACCGGAACCGCTCCCAAAAACAACCCAGTCCGGATCCGGTGCGTCCAGCTGATAGGGATCGATCCGATCAATCGGCGCATACTCCAGCGTCCACTGCGGCGTCTCCAGACCTTCAATCGTCGCCACGACCGGGATGTTGGTTTCGAGGATGGCTCCCGCGGCGGGCGTGACGAAGCGCAACAGATAGCCGGCACCCGCAGCCGCACCTGTCAGGTTTGGATTGAAAGGCGACGACCCATCCGCGTTGTTCACGTAAAGCGTTCCGCGATTGGTCGCGGCTTGTCCGGCACTGTCCACCGCGGTCGCCACCAGAGTAACCGTGCCCGCCGCCACCAGTGGCACGGAGCCTCGTCCGGCCGAGTCGAGGGAGACGGCCACTCCATTGGCAGTCAGCGTGCGCGCCGCCACGGCCACATCGTCGTCCGCCTGAACCGTGACCACCGCGGTGGAACCGGCGCGAAAATCGCCGCCGCTCACCGCCAAAAACACGTTCGGCGGATCATCGCGAAAATGTCGCGCAAAATCCTGTCCCGGGTGCGCTTCCGTCCCGGTGACGACGACAAGCCGGGCCTCGGCCGCCGGTGGCGCGAAATGAATCGCCTCAGCTCCCACCAGTTCAAAGCCAACGGCCGACCCGGCATTAGTCAACGAGGTGATGCGCGCGTATTGAACTGCTCCGGTGACGCCAACGGCTTGGAGGTCGATCGGGATGCTGGTCGTCAAGGCGCCGAGTTGCTCGGTGATCGTCCCGGCGTTCACGAGGGTTTCCGGTGTCAACCCAAGCTCCAGCCGGGCCTCCTCGCCTATGCCCTGAGTGATGGTGTGAATGACCAGATCCGGCCCCGCGCGATCCACGATCACTTCGTCAAAACGCAACAGCACCGATGCGTCACGGGGCAGGATCATGAATTCGTTGTAGCTCCACACCGCGATTGGCGGCAGCACTCCCCGCAGCCCAATCGGCTTCAGTAGAATGCTCGGATCCACCGACACCACCGGCCGGAAGGCGATCTGGGGCACAATCGCCGCCGGGTCCGCCAGAATGCCGTGTGGCCCCGCCATCGCCCCGTCCACCCCGTCCGTGTAGCCAACCACCTGGTCGGGCAGCCGATTCAACACCGGAGACGCGCCCGGCGCAGGAAGTGTCTGCAACTGGCCGGTCGCCAGAACCTGTCGAACATGGTACGCCCCGGGCCGCAATCGGCTGAAGTTGAAACTCCCATCCACACCAGTCTGCACGCGCGGCTCGTCCGCCCCCAGACGCCCATCAAAATCAAGATCAAGGAAAACCTCCGCCCCACTCACCGGACCGCCATCGGCCACGTCGCCGTCTCCATTCGGATCGGTGGAGACTTTTCCCGAGATGCTCCCACCCTCCGGATCCGCCACCAGCGGGTTGGTCATGGTCACCAACACTTCCCGGCCGTCGCTCAGGCCGTCGCCGTCCGTGTCCGCCAAACCTGGATTGGTACCCAATATCGCTTCTTCCACCGATGAAAGACCGTCGCCATCGGCATCGTCTGGCTGCACCGCCCGAAGGCGGAAAAAATCCTGCGTTTCAGCCATGGGAATGCTGACGCTCAGCGTCCCGCCGTTACCGGTCAGAGCCGGACCGACATTCCATCCGTCCAGTTCGGCGGAACGGCCCACCTGATACCGCGCCCCGATTCGTGACGTCCACGACAAGGTCATCAAGGTCCCCTGTCGCTCAGCCGTCACCGCGGGGGGCCGGGAGGAAGCAGTCTTCGGATCGGTGCCAAACTCATACTCCACGCGGGTCGTAAAACCATCGCCATCCTGGTCGAAATCCCAGGCCCAATTAGGCAGCCCGTAGTGCCGAAGCCAAAAGTCGCCTGGGCCATCGGCTCCCGCGGCGGTCATTCTCGCCAGCGCGACCGCCATCAGGGTGAGGAAAAGCAAGCCAGCGCGCCGCGAGGTCAGTTGTCGTTTCATGAGTCGAGTGCACCGTGCGAAAGGCCGGGGAAGAACGCGAAGGGACCCACTCCACATCCGCATGAATCATCTCCCGTCACCCTCCGAATGACCTTCAGCCCGCTGCTGAAAAATCGGGAGAACCCATCGCCCAGAAAGACACGATGTCAAGTAGCGCCGCATCCCACTGAAAGGCATCAGGTTCCAAAGAAGAGATCGACCCTCCTAGGAACCTTCACGCGCCACCGGGGGAGGAAGACGCAGGACAGGCGGAGGACGGAGTTGTCACTGGTGAGGGCGGCGGTGCCCGGCCAGAGCGCGCCCTTGAGGCCGAATGCGGAGCGGAAATTTGGTACGTCAGCCAACGTGCTGCGACAGCGCTGGCGAAGGAGCGACGAAATGAAGGCGCGAACGCACCGTGCGACGTCTCCCAAAGCCGTTACGACTTCGGCTTCTTGACCCGATCCGTTGCGACGGGCCATTCCAGGATCTGCCGGTCTCGCAGCAGCGCCTTGCGCAGCTTGGGGTAGTCGAGTTTCTGGACCGTGGACTTGTCTTCGATCGCCAGGACTGCGGCGGTGGCCGCGGACTGCCCGAGAATCATGAAGACTGGCTCCATGCGAATCGAGCCGTAGGCGATGTGCGACGAGGACAGGCACACGGGCACGAGGAGATTTTCAGCCTCGCTCCGTTTGGGCACGATGGCGCGGTAGGAGATCGGATACGGCGCCATCGGCGGCACCTGCACGTCGCCCTCGTTTTCGACTCGCCCGTTTTTCACGATGCGCTGGCAGTTGTGCGAATCCATGTTGTAAGCGGCCAGGCCAACCGCGTCCTCCGCGACCACCCGACCACGGCAATGACTTTCCGTCATGACATAGTCCGACACCATCCGGCGGGCCTCGCGCACATAGAGTTGACGCGGCCAACCCCGGGTGGAGGTAAACTCGTCCCGAGCCGGCCCCCAGCGTTTCATCTCGTCCCGGATATTCTGCGGCACCCTCGGACTCGTGGCGAGGAAGGTCAGGAAGCCGCGAATGTAAGTCTCGTGCTCGGTCGCGATGCGGGCGCGCGCGGCGGTGTCGCCCTCGGGATAGGCATAATTGCCTCCGATCAGGTCGGTGGAGAAGCCGCCGTTGTTGTTGATGTCGGTCTTCTGGTTCGGCATCCAGAGCGGGTTCCAGAAATCAGCCAGGACGGGCTTTTTTCCAGCGGCCACCAGCGCTTCAAAGTAGCGGCCCAGCAGTTCGAACTTGGCCGGGTCATAGTCGTCCGGCGGATCGATCGGCAACCGGTTGGCCTCGTTCGTCGTAAAGCACAACCGGTAATTGTAGGCCTGCACCTTGTCATCGCCCGCCCCCGGCTTGCCGCCGTCACCCGCCTGAATGAACGGGAGCAATCCACTGTTCGTTTGCCCCGGCTTGACGTAGGGATCGACCGCAACCGTGAATTGATGTTTGGGCGTCTCGGCGCGCACCCCGTTCAACGTCTCGCCATATTCGCGGTTGGACTCGCGGCCAACCGTATTTGAGACGTCCGACTTGGCCATCAGATCTCCCTCATAGGTCGCGTCGATGAACATCTTCGCCCGGAACACCTCGGATTCCTCCATCACCAATTCGTTGATGCGGGCCTTGTCCTTGCGAACGCTCATCAAGCGCTGATTCAGGTAAACGGTGACTCCAGCCTCCTTGAGCAGACCGGCAAAGACCTGATCGGCGACATGTGGCTCAAACGTCCACATCGTCGCCCCTTCCGCATTCAGGTCCGTCGACCGGTTCTGGCCGGCACTGCGTTTGGCGAAGTAGTCGTCGCGCGATTCCCGCACCCAGGCCGCGTCATTTGCGTAATGCCGCGCAATCCGCTGGTAGAACTCCCGGGAAATCCCGCCGATCGCCGCCTTGTTGCCGATGTCCGTCGCGCCCAAACCGCCGGTCGTCAGTCCTCCCAAATAGGGCCCCGGCTCCACCAACACGACGGTCTTGCCCATGCGGCTGACCTGCACGGCCGCGGCAATGCCCGCCGAAGTCCCGCCGTAAACACAGACGTCCGCTTCGACAAAGTCGGCGCGTCCAGGCCAGGCCAGGAGGACGGCCGAGAAGACGATGGTCCAAAAGCCGAATCGATTCATGATGTCGGAACGATGGGGGACCGCCGGCCAACAGGGAAGCCAGAAAAACGGCCTCGCGGGCGCCAAGTCTGAGCACGTGGCCACCGGGCCAACTTCCCGGTCCATGACAGCAGCGGGCTCCCGAACGCTCGGTCCGGCCTCACCACTCGACCACGGCTGCGGCCCAAGTGAGACCCGCCCCGAACACAACGAGCAGGGCCAGGTCGCCCCGCTGGAGTCGACCTTCGGTGACCGCTTCATCGAGCGCGATGGCCACGCTGGCCGCGCTGGTATTGCCGTAGCGATCGACGTTCACAAACACCTGCTCCGGCTTGACCCCGAGACGTTCGCCGACCGCATCGATGATGCGCCGGTTCGCCTGGTGCGGAATCATCAGCTTGATCTGGGAGATGTCGATTTCACAGCGGCGCAGCGCTTCCTGCGCGGCGGTCAACATCGCGTTGACCGCGTTCTTGAAGGTCTCCTTGCCGTCCATCTGGAGATGATGCAACCCCGCCCCAACTGAGTCGGCGGTGGCGGGAATGCGACTGCCCCCACCCGGCATGCACAGCAGCATGGCCTTTTCGCCATCGGCGCCCATGCATGCCGTCAGGAGCCCGTGCGCGTCTGGTCGATGCTGGAGAATGGCGGCCCCGGCTCCGTCGCCAAAGAGCACGCAGGTGTTGCGATCCTTCCAGTTGACGATCGACGAAAGACGTTCCGCGCCGATCACCAGAACGGTGTTGTAAGCGCGGGACATGATGAACTGCTGGCCGATCTCGAGCGCGTAGATGAAGCCGGAGCAAGCCGCCTCGATGTCGAACGCGGCCGCGCGCGATGCGCCCAGCTTGTGCTGGACCAGGCACGCGGTGGCCGGGAAGAGCATGTCCGGGGTGATGGTGGCCACGATGATCAAATCGATTTGATCGGGAGTGATGCCACCCTTTTCCATCGCGCGGCGCGCCGCCTTGGCGGCCATGTCCGAAGTGAACTCGTTTTCGGCCGCAATCCGCCGCTGCTTGATGCCGGTGCGGCTGGTGATCCACTCGTCGGTGGTGTCCACCATCTTTTCGAGTTCGGCGTTGGTGAGGATTCTCTCCGGCACGTAGGAGCCGACTGCTGCGATGGAGCAGGTGCGACCCTTGAAGCCGTGCGCGGCCCGTGGATTTTTGAACAGTTGTGTCGTGCTCATGCTTCCGCGCCCGTTGGGGCGTGAACAGCGGTCTTGGTCATGCCCAGGCGTTCCGTAGCCCGGGAAATTTCGCTGACAATGGAATCGTTGATCCGATGCTGAATGGTTTCCGTCGCCACCCGGATGGCATTCATAATGGCCCGTTCGCGCGCCGATCCGTGCGCCTTGATCACCAGCCCGTTCAAGCCCAGCAACGGGACGCCCCCGTAGACATCTGGATCCATCCGCTGCTTGAGCCCGCGGAAGGCGCCCTTCGCGAGCAACGCCCCCACGCGGCGCACGGGACTCGCCATCAACTCCCGCTTGACGGTGCCCAAGATCGCCTTGGCGATGCTCTCGATCGATTTGAGGACGATGTTGCCGACAAACCCATCGGTCACCACGACGTCCACCTGGTCAGCAAACAAATCGTGGCCTTCCACGTAGCCGAGAAAGTCGTAGCCCAGCGCTCCCAGATCGGCCTCCCGACAGAGGCGCGAGGCTTCACGGGTCAGTTCCGTGCCTTTGGATTCCTCAGTGCCGTTGCTGAGGACACCGATGCGCGGTCGCGCCTGTTTCAGGATGGCGCGGGAATAGACGGCGCCCATGATGGCAAATTGCAGGAGGTGCATCGCGGTGCACTCGTGGTTGGCCCCGACGTCCACCATGACGAAGTCGCGACTGGCCGAGGGCATGACAGCGACCAGCGGCGCGCGTTCAACCGGGCCCAGGCGGCCGATGCGCAGGGTGGAGCTGGCCACCAACGCGCCGGTGTTACCCGGTGAAATCAGGGCTTCGGCTTTGCCATCCCGAACCAGATCGATGGCGCGCACCATCGAGGAGTCCTTCTTGCGCCGGACGGCCTCGCGGGGTTTGTCGTCCATCGTGATCACATCGGGCGCGTGCACCACGGTGACCCGACGGTCGTCACAGCCCAATTGCTTGAGGCCCGACTCGATCTCGGATTGCTTGCCGACCAGCAGGACCTCGGTGATGCCCGGCAGCGCCGCCAGGGCCATCCTTACTCCATCGATGACCACAGGGGAGCCGTGATCGCCCCCCATGACATCCACCGCGATGCGCATAGACGGAAAGAGCGCAGTTGGAGGTTTCTCCCACCGCGCTCTCTGGAATTACGCTCCGGCCGTGACGGTGAGAACCTGACGACCCTTGTAAAATCCACAGGCCGGACAAACCCGGTGCGGAACATAGGGGGCGTCGCATTGCGGGCAGTTGCTGATCTGCGGCAGTTTCAACACGCTGTTATAAGCCCGTCGCATGCGTTGACGGCTCGTCGATGGTTTTCGCTTGGGAACACCCATAAATCGTCAGTTCAATTTCAAAGTTTCAGTTTATCCAAAGCAGACCAAGGCGACGCTTCGCCCGCCCCAGCGGCCGCATCATTGCCGACTGCCGGTCCGGGATCCGCACTTTTCTTCGGTTTTTTCAGCCCGCTACAGTTCACATCACACAGCGGGTGCTGCGGAAAGGCGAGGAAAATATCTTCGCGGATATAAGGCGTCAAGCTCACGCAATCGTTGACCAAGGACACCTTTTCTTCCCCTTCCAGCGGCAAATGGCACGCCCAATCCCCAATGATCAGGGTTTGCGGAAACCGCTTCAGGCAGCGCACGCACTCGCATTCCATCGGCAATTCCAACCGCCCCTGGACCAGCAACGCCTGCTCCATCAGCTGCGCCTCCAGGTCATACTGCAACGGTTGATCCAGCCGAATCAGCTCGTCGCCGCTCTCCAAATCGAGTTCCGCCACCGTGCATTCCCCCGTCAGATGAAGCGAACCATCTTCCAGATGCCGCAAATTGATCGTTGGTATCATAGTCAACCCGTCTGCCTCAGGCCGCTGAGCGAAAGACCGTTCCGCCAGCGTTCCCCCGGCTCAGCCCCGCCATCCCCAAGTCGCCGGGCTCAGCCTCTGTTTCTCCGGGGCCACCGGCGACCGCAGCGCAGCGTAGGACAAAAGGTCAGGAAAAACCAAATTTCTTTCGCAACGCCAAGACCACCCGAGGCGGCACAAACGCCCCCACATCCCCCCCCAAACGGGCAATTTCCTTCACAATCCGCGAGCTCAAAAAGGTGTAGGTGTCCTTGGGCATCATGAAAATGGTCTCCACCCGCTCGTTCAGCTTCCGGTTCATCAGCGCAAGCTGAAACTCAAACTCGAAGTCCGAAACGGCCCGCAGTCCGCGAATGACCGCCTGCCCTTCCTGCTTTACGACGTAGTCCACCAGCAACCCGTTAAACGAGTCCACCTCCACATTCGCCAGGTCCGCCACGGATTCCCGCATCAGCGCCAACCGCTCCTTCACATTGAACAACGGGCTCTTGCTCTCGTTGCTCGCCACGGCCACCACCACCCGATCGAACAACCGCGCCGCCCGCATCACGATGTCGAGATGCCCGTTCGTCAGCGGATCAAAGCTGCCTGGATAAATGACCGTGCGCATGCACGGCAATCTAACAGCCCACCCCGCCCTGCCCATTCAAAAATTCAGATGCATTCATCCCTCCCCGCCCAGCCAGCACCAGCTGGAAAAGTCAGCGACGGCAAGACCGTTCGTCCTGCCGCTTCCTTCAGACCTGCCGCAGATTTGGCGCGGACTGGCTCCGCGTCAGTCGCAGCCTTGGTCCACTGCATCATCGAGCCGGTGCATGCTCTGGCCACCGCCGCTCGACGGCTTCCAGGCGCGCCTTCAGCTGTCGATTCTCCTCGATCAGGGCTCGGATGGCGGCCAACGCCACGCCGCTGGCATCCACCGTGGAAATGGATCGATTATCATCGCCCAAGCCAAAGGCGGCGTGGAAATCCTGGGCCATCGGGCCAAGATGCTTCCGATCCGGGGATTCGGCCTTGTAGTTCCAGGTGTAAATCGGCAACTGCGCCAGCTTCTGCAGCACGTCAGGATTGCTCGCCGGCGCAATGTTCTCCTTCAGGTTGCGATCCGAGGCATTGACCCACACGCCGCCCGCGGTGAGGTGCGCGCCACTGGCGTGCTCGATGGAATGGGTGGGGTTTGCCACGCCGTTCAGCCCAATCCGCCCCCCCGCAGTAACGGTGAGCGCGTTGGTCCGCGCCCCCGAGACCCCATTTCCCACGGCAAATCGGATGGTGTTGTTCGCCGTCGAAGGCACGTTGAATTTGCCCACAGCGACCTCCGGGCCAGAGGACGTCTCATTCGCTCCCAACAGCAAACCTTCCCCCAGAGCGGCGCTGTGGCTGGCCCGGATGATATTGTTACGTCCGACGGAAAAGCTGCCATCGCTAAAGGCATTTATCCCGCCATTTCCGACGATCAGATTTCCCTGCTCAATGAGGGCTCCACCGGTGACATGAAGCGGCGCCATCGGATTGCTCGTGCGGACGCCCACATTCCCTTCGGTCGTCAAACTAACGCCGGTCGCCAGATTGGCTTTGCGGAGATTCACCAAAGCGCCCGGGGTCGAATTCAACACGAGGGCGGAATTGCCGCCGTAACCCACCGCCCTCCGCGGCTGGGTCATGAACGGCTCCAAGATATAGCTCCCAAAGGTCGCCGCAGCGCTGGCCACCTGCGTAACGACGGGCAGCGTGGGCGTCGTTACATCGAACACCATCACTCGCTCCCGGCCCTCCGTTGCAAAGCTTGTGGCCCAAAGATTGGTACCATCGACCGACATGCTGTCGACGCCATAGCTCACGCTGCCTTCCGGAAAAAAGTCGCGCAACGAAACGCGGTTTCGGGCGACCGGAATCGCGCCACTGACATCCCAAGTCTCGAGCTCCGAACTGGACGAATCGATCAGGATGTTGCCGATGACGATCATCGATCGCTTGCTGCCGCTGATGGTCCCCAGCACGGTCGGCGCGGCGGGCGTGGCGATGTTAAAGATCGTAATCGCTTCGGCGGAGCGAACGTAGAGACGCGAGCCCACGACCAGCAATTGCCGGGGCGCGTTCAGCGTCGTCACCCCTCCCACCTCATCCTTCACGACGGCGAGCAGCGCTGGATTTGTCTTGGTCGCGACATTGATCACCGTGACGGCATCGTCAGTCTCCGAGCTCACGAACGCTGTATTGCCGTTGTCCGTCACGGCCACATCACTCGGGCTCGCCAAGTCATTGAAGCCGCTCACGCCGTCGGAACGCACCGCCGAGACCGTCGGCAAGCTGGGGCTGGTGATATTGATGATCGTGAACGCGTTGTCTGTTCCACGGCTGACGACATAGGCGAAATTGCCGACCACCTCCACTGCTTCCGGGGACGAGAGCGAAGTCACGCCACCGACTCCGTCCTGCAGTTGCGCAATGATGACCGGCGCGGTGTTGTCCGTGTTGTTGATGATCGCAAAGGCATTGTCATCACGGGCCACGACATAGGCGGTGGTTCCGACCAATTTCAAATCACTCGCTCCATCGAGCGCCGCGACGAACCCACCGGAGTTCTGTCCGGAGGTGATGCGGGAGCCGCCGAATGAGTCGGACGGCGCAAGGCTGACCACCGACCGAGCCGCGCCCCACAAATGGACTGTGGCCGACGACGGCACGATCGTGTTGGTCTCGCCGGCGACGCCGGCCTGCACCAGCCCGGCGCGATCCACGCGCACCACGTTGGTGGGGCTCCCGTCGGGAGCGTCCATGGATGAGCGAAGGCCCGTGGCCAGATCGGCGGCGGTGACCGCCCCAGGCGCCAGGTGCGAGGAGTTAATCGAACTCGGGGCGATGGCCGAACTGCCCACGGCGCCCGCGGCCAATTTTCCCGCCGTCACTGCGCCATTGGCCAGCTGGTTTTCGGTAATGCTGCCGGCTCCAATGCGCGCCGCAAAAAGTGCGAACGGCGCGGAGTTGAGCGGTTGATCGGGCGAGAGCTGTCGAAATCCCGCCGCGCCATCATTGAACCAGATGCGTAACAACGGCGGGGCGGTCGACGAACCTGCGCCTTGCGGATCGGTCGGATCCACGAAGGTCAACGCCGCCATGTTCGGAATCGCGGTATCGCCGAGACCAACGGTGAAGACCCCGTTCGTCACGCGTTGAACAACGGCCGAATCCGGCTCCCCGTCGCCATTGGCGTCGGCGGAGTTGCGCCACCAGACCGTGCCATCCCGCAGGATGACAAATTTGAAACTGCCGTCGCCGTTGAACTGGAGACCTTCGACCAGGATTCGGCCCTGGTAAGAGATCACATTGGGCGCTGCAGCCTGGACGTGGGCGGCCAAACCAAGGGCAAACATCATCAGTCCGAAGGCACGATTAAAGGCTTTCATAATTGGAAAAAAGGAACACCTGGAACTGTTGGACACACATTCTCTGCGCGTTCAGTCCGCGCTGCTCCAGGAAGCCAAGGGCACATCCTTTTGTCTCAAAGCCACCCGTGTCACGCATCTCAGCGGCGACTAATTAGGCTGAGAACTGTCGCATCCTGACGGAGCCGCCCGTCGATTCAAGCGGAAAGTCCGAAAACCTCCGCGGTGCAGCTCGAAGTTGTTGGATCGGAGCGCGGATCCCGCCTTGCGCGCCTTGCGGGATCCGCCGCGGGTGGACTCGACCACGCGCGTCCGAACCTTCGAGCCACGTCACCGACCCGAGCCGCTGCGGGCTTTCAGCGGGGAAAACCCCCCGGCCGGCCGTGCCGCAACAATTGCCAACAACCTCGAGATGCACGGCAACCTCCGGGTCGAATCTTCGTCGTAAACTTAATCGTGAACATTCGAACAGGTTGGACGGTCGACGAAGTTTGCGATGAAGTTTTGGGGAGTTCATGGAGGCGCCTGTCGGTTCTTCCGATCCTCAATCCCTCTGGCATTCTCCCGATAGTATGGCAGTCTCGCATTGCCGTATGCGACCGTCGACCGAACCTGCCATGAGCCCAAAAACATTCTCGCCGTCTCGTCCGCCGCACTCCGGAATCGCCGGGCGCGTGCCCGCACTGTTTTTGCTCGCCGCCTCGCTGGTGTCCATCCAGGCCGCCGACGCCCCCGGTTCGAACGGGAAGGCAACGCCGTCGCCCCTTGATCTCGCCCGCCAGTTGAACCAGGCATTCGTGGATGTCGCCGCGCAAGTCACCCCCGCAGTCGTCGTGGTCAAGGTGGCGCACCGGCCATCCAAGCGTCAGCTGAGCCTGGAGAATCATCCTTTCTTCGAGATGTTGCCCGAGGAATTCCGCGAACAACTGGAGGAACCCAGCGAACCCCGCCAACCGCGGGACAACTCGGAACGAAACGGCGAACGCCGCCGCGGCCGACCGCCGCGAAGAGACCAGCGACCATCCCCCCAACGCGAACCCAACGACTCAGCCCGCCCGGAGTCCAAATCGGAACCGAAGGAATCGCGCGAATCCCAGGAACCCGTCTTCGACGGCGAAGGCTCGGGCCTGATCGTGCGCAAGGAGGGCTACATCGTGACCAACCGGCACGTCGTGGAAGATGCCGACAAGGTCAAGATCCGTCTTGTCGACGGCCAGGAGTTTGACGCCACGGTGCGGGGGATGGACGTCCAAAGTGATCTGGCCGTGCTCAAAATTGAACCTGGCACCAAACCGCTTACCGTCGCTCGTTTCGGTGACTCGCATTCCGTTCGGGTGGGCGAGTTCGCCATCGCGATCGGGGCCCCGCTCGACCTCGACTACAGCGTCACGTTCGGTCACATCAGCGCCAAGGGCCGCTCGCGCATTCTGAACGATCCCTCCCTGGACCAGGACTTCCTCCAAACCGACGCCAACATCAATCCCGGCAACAGCGGCGGCCCGCTCGTCAACCTCGAAGGCGAGATCATCGGCATCAACACGCTGATCCGCGGCCTCCGCACCGGCATCGGCTTCGCCATCCCGGCCAATCTTGTCCGCGAAGTCTCCGACCAGTTGATCGCCAGCGGACATTTCACGCGCGCCTATCTTGGCGTGCGGATTCACAGCCTCCGCGAGAGCGAGGAGTATCGCGATTCCATCCCCAACGTGAAGGACGGCGTCGTGGTCTTCGCCATCCCGCCCGGCAGTCCGGCGGCCAAGTCCGAACTCAAAGCCGGCGACATCATCCTGGCCGTGGACGGCCACGCGGTGGCTTCACCCCAGGAACTCCGCAACGAGATCCGTAGCAAAACCATCGGCGCGCCAGTCTCCCTCGAAGTGCATCGCTTCGGGCAAAACCTGAAGGTAGCCGTCCGGCCCGAAGCGTGGCCTGAACAAGACGAACCCAAGGTCATCGCCCGCCGCGAACCCGCCAAGGAATCGTCCGAACCGCCCGAGGAACCCGCCTCGTTCGGCCTGAAGGTCGAGAATCTCACGCGGGATCTGGCCGAACATTTCAACGTCAAGCGGTCCGCCGGCGTCATCGTTACCGAAGTGGAACGCAACAGCGTCGCCCAAAAGCAAGGCCTGCGTCCCGGCGACATCATCACCGAGGTCAACCAAAAGCCGGTCGGGTCGGTGAAGCAGTTCAACGAGGCGTTGCGCAAGTCGGACCCGAAGAGGAGCGTCATCATCCACTTTCAAACCGACGGCACCAGCCGTTTCGAAGTCCTGCCCCGAAGGAAAGATTGAAGCGGCCGCGGCGCCCGTTCTATAACGGCCGCGTGTCCGAGCCGTTCGCCACTCCAATCAACGCCACCAGCCGTTACTGCGCCGTCTACGGCCAGCCCATCAAGCATTCAGCGTCGCCCGCCATGCAGAACGCCGGGCTCGCCGCGCTCGGGTTGAACTGGCGCTACCTCGCTTTCGAAGTCCCACCCGCCCGGCTCCGCGAAGCCATCACCGGTGCCATGGCCATGAAGTTCATCGGGCTCAACCTGACGGTGCCGCACAAGTTGTTGGCGTTGGACATCGTCGATGTGGTTGACGAGAGCGCCCGCGGCTGGGGCGCGGTCAACACCGTGCGTTTCGAGGGACGCGACGCAGACGGCGTCTGGCGCCCCCTGATCGAGTTTGGCGACACCGTTCCGGATGCGTTGCGCAGCCAGGGATTCAACACCGATGCCGACGCCATCACTCGATCGATCAGCGAAGATCTGGGCCTTGAGCTTGCCGGCTCACGGGTCCTGCTGCTTGGCGCTGGTGGAGCCGGCCGTACCGCCGCGCTGAAACTGGCCGGCGAGAAGGTCGGCGCGCTCTTTCTGGTCAATCGCACACGGGCCAAGGCCGAGGAGATCGCAACCGAGATTCGTCGCCGCCATCCCGAGGTCTGCGTCGCCGTCGGCTATCCCGATCCCTCGGATGCCGCCAGCGGCCGCGTGGATCTGGTGCTGAACGCGACGTCACTGGGACTCAAGGCCGACGATCCCCTGCCCTTCGACGCAGCCAAGCTTCCGCTGGCACGCGCGCGCGCTGTCTACGACATGATTTATCGGCCGGCCGAAACGCGTTTTCTAAGCGCCGCCCGGGCGGCCGGATGCCGGACGGCGAACGGCTTGGGGATGTTGTTGTATCAGGGAGCCCGGGCGTTGGAGCTTTGGACCGGACGAAACGCGCCGATAGAAGTGATGCGTGAAGCGCTGCGCCGCAATGTTTATCCTGCATGAACCGATTTCTTGATCCGGAAGTCTGGGCGGCGGTGCCGTTCCACTTCTGGTCGGCCGTCCTGTTCGCCTTCGGCTCGATCGTCGGCAGCTTCCTCAATGTCTGCATCTACCGCATGCCACTCGGCTTGAGCGTGGTTTCACCCCCGTCCCATTGCCCGCAGTGCAAATACTCGATCCCGTGGTATTTGAACGTTCCGCTCTTCACCTGGCTCCTGCTCCGCGGACGCTGCGCGAACTGCCGCGTCGCCATCCCGTCCCGCTATTTCTTCGTCGAACTCCTGACGGGCCTCGCTTTTCTCTCCGCCTGGCTGGCGGTCGGGCGCACTTCCGCCCCGCTGGCCCTGGCCTACTGCCTGATCCTGGCCGGCTTCATCGTCGCCACGTTCATCGACTTTGAGCATTACATCATTCCCGACGAGATCACGATCGGCGGGATGGTCGCTGGAGTGCTCTGCTCATTTGCCGTGCCGCAGCTCCACGAGACTTCTTCCCGCGCCATGGCCTTGCTCTGGAGCTTTGTCGGCATGGGCTTCGGCGCCGGGATCGTTTACGCCGTGGTCCGCATCGGCAAGCTCCTCTTCGGTCGGGAAAAGATCGACCTCCCGCCCGGCACCCGAATCATCTTCACCGAAACCGCCCTCTGCCTGCCGGATCGCGAAGTTCCCTACGGCGAAGTGCTCTATCGCAAAACGGATGTCATCATGATCGACGCCAGCTCGGTCGAGTTGACCGACGCTCGAGCCGTTCAGCCCCAGGATCGGAAATACCCCGCCTGCGCCGTTCGCCTGAGCCCCGAGCGACTCAAGGTCGGCGAGGACGAGTTCGACCCGGAGAAGGTGCCGCACATGGAGGTGGTGGCCGACCGCATCGTGCTCCCACGCGAAGCGATGGGTTTCGGCGACGTGAAGTTCATGGGCGCGATCGGCGCGTTCCTTGGCTGGAAAGCCGCGGGCTTCGCCTTGATGATCAGCTCGATGCTCGGCGCCGCGGTAGGGCTCATTCTCATCGTGCTGCGCCGACAGGAATGGTCCAGCCGCCTACCCTACGGCCCCTACATCGCTGCCGCCGCCGTGATTTGGATGTTCACGGGCCCCCAGCTCCTCGACTGGTGGATGCGCACCATGGGCCGACTGATGCAGGGATAAGGCGGAATCGCGCGGGTGCGTCGACGTTCTTGGTAAGAAAGTATTAAGATAAGGCCATGCCGACACTCACGCTCCAACTGCCATCGCAGAAGACTCAAACGGCCTTCAACCTGCGGCGATGGACGGAGTTATTGAATGATCCCGCGCTCGTACGGATCGAAGGCCGCATCGAAACCGACCGCTGTGGTCACGACTTCAACTCGTCAATGAGCCGCTGCGTCGCCGGTGGCGGCGCGTAGGGCGCAGGCTGCTCCCGGAGGGCGCTGGAATCGTCGTCCGTGGCCATGCGCAAAGTTCATCACAGACGTTCCCAGGTCGCAAACGCGGCTCATAATCCCATCTTTTACTAGCCACCTTTTACCTCAAATACATCGATTGAACCTTCCGGCGAACTCGGAGGCCAGACCACAGACAGGTAAAAGATGAAGGGGTAAAAGATGAGGTCGCGCGCAGATAAATCCCTTCCACGTCGAATCCGCAGCCAGGCATCCTCATGCTGGTCGGCAGCCCCATCGCTCAACGTCGCTCCCGACACCTCATGCCCCGCCTCACCTTGTGCGGCACTGCGCCTCGTGGCGCAAGGCATGGTCGACGAGCACCAGGGCCGTCATCGCTTCGACCATGGGCACCGCACGCGGCACCACGCACGGATCATGGCGTCCGCGTCCTTTCAGGGTCGTGTTCTTGAGCCGGATGTTGACCGTGTCCTGCTCGTGCATGACGGTGGCCACCGGCTTGAACGGCACGCGGAAATGGATGAGCTCGCCGTTGGAAATGCCGCCCTGCACGCCACCCGAACGATTGGTCACGGTGTACACTTTTCCTCGGCGCGAGCGAAAGGCGTCGTTGTGCTCGCGGCCGGTCATCAGCACGCAGCCAAAGCCCGAGCCAATCTCAAACCCCTTGGACGCGGGCAGGCTGAGCATGGCTTTGCCGAGATCCGCCTCCAGCCGATCGAACACCGGCTCGCCCCATCCCGCCGGCACGCCGCGGGCCACACCCTCGACAATTCCTCCCACGCTATCGCCGCCCTTCCGGGCCCACTCGATAACCTTAATCATCCGCTCGGCCATGGCGGCATCCGGGCATCGGACAATGTTGGCTTCAATGTCGCGGATCTTCACCCGGGCCGGATCGATGTCGGCCCGCAGTCGATGGACCTGCGAGACATAGGCGAGGATTTCCACCCCATAGCGCTCGCGCAGAATCTTCTTTGCGATGGCCCCGGCGGCCACGCGACCGATGGTTTCCCGCGCGCTGCTGCGTCCGCCGCCCGGCCAGGCGCGGATGCCGAACTTGGCGAAGTAGGTGTAGTCGGCGTGCGACGGCCGGAACTTCTCCGCCATCTCGTTGTAGGCATCGGAACGCTGATCCTCGTTCTTCACCCAAAGACTGATCGGCGTCCCCAGCGTCTTGCCCTCGAAGGTGCCGGACAGAATTTTAACCGTGTCGGACTCTTTCCGCGGGGTGGTGATCTTGGATTGGCCGGGGCGACGACGATCCAAATCGGGCTGAAGATCGGCTTCGGTCAAATTCAGGCGGGGCGGACAGCCGTCCACCACAACACCAACGCCGCCCCCGTGGGATTCGCCCCAGGTGGTGATGCGAAACAGATGACCGAACGTGTTTGCCATGCGCCAGAGTCTAGCAGGGCGCGGAGAACGGGCGCAACCCGGCTTTACCTGCGCCAATGGCGCTACTTGCGCTGATCGAGGGGAACGTAAGGTCGCTGGGTTGAGCCTTGATAGATCTGGCGCGGACGGGAGATGCGCGCTCCGGGTTGATCCATGATCTCCTTGTAGTTCGCGATCCAGCCCGGCATGCGACCGATGGCAAAGATGACGGTGAACATCTCCAGCGGGATGCCGATCGCACGCATCATGATGCCGCTGTAGAAATCCACGTTGGGATACAGTTTTCGCTCCACGAAGTAGGCGTCGCGCAGCGAGGTATCCTCCAGGCGCCGGGCGATCTCCAGGAGGGGATCGTCAATCTTGAGCACCTTCAGCAGCGCGTCGCACTGGGCCTTGATGATGCGGGCGCGCGGGTCGTGATTCTTGTAAACCCGATGCCCAAAGCCCATCAGGCGCTGGCCAGCCTTCTTGTCCTTGACCAGGGACAGGAAGCGGGAGCCGTCATCGCCGTCGGCGTGAATGCGCTCGAGCATTTGGATCACCTCCTGGTTGGCTCCACCATGGAGCGGCCCCCACAACGCACAAACGCCGCCGGCAGCACAGGCAAACAGATTGGCCCGGCTCGAGGCAATCATGCGCACGGTCGACGTGGAACAGTTCTGTTCGTGATCGGCGTGCAGCAAGAAAATCAAATCCAACGCCCGGACGACTTCAGGTCGCAGCGGATACTCTTCGTACGGATGACTGAAGAGCATGTGCAAAAAGTTGGCGGTGTATTTCAAGGTCGGCCGCGGGTAGATGATTGGCAGGCCGCGCGACTTGCGATACGCGAAGGCCGCGATCGTGCGGACCTTCGACATCAGACGCGCCGCCTGCGCATCGAAGCTCTCCGGGTCATAGCCTTCGGTCAGGCCCGGATAAAAACAGCTGGCCGCATTGATCATCGCCGAAAGGATCGCCATCGGATGCGCGTTAGGCGGGAAGCCCTCGAAATGAAACTTCATGTCCTCGTGCAACATCTCGCTCTGCGTCAGCAGATCGGAGAACTTCCGCAGCTCCGGACTCTTGGGCAGATGCCCGTAAATCAGCAGGTAGGCTGTCTCGATGAACGACGATTTTTCCGCGAGCTCCTCGATCGGATAGCCGCGGTAGCGCAGGATCCCACGGTCCCCGTCGATGAAGGTGATCTGGCTCGAACACGAGCCGGTGTTGGCGTAGCCGTCGTCCAGCGTGATGCACCCCGTCTGGGCGCGCAGCTGGGAAACATCGACCCCCACTTCCCCCTCCGTGCCCGTCACCACCGGCAGCTCAACGTGGCGATCTCCAATCTGTAGTCTGGCGTTGTTGCTCATACATTCCGGGCCCCGGCGTCCCGGCGTTGGTTTGAATCCCCCAACCATGGCCACGCCAGGTTGGGGCGAAGGCACGCGGTCCGCATCGTTCTGGCCCGAAGGCATCCTCCACCGGCAACCGATTCGCGGCCAGTCCAAAACCGGGTTCAATCCCGCCGTGACCACCCGGCATGGAGCTCCGCAAAAATCCGGAAACACCTCGACGGCCCCGACGCAGGCGCGCGTCCTTTCAACCGCGGATCCGGATCATCGTTCCGATGAAAAAGTCTCAAGAAAAGATCGCGGAGGGAGCCCGTCCTTCAGCCGAATTCTGACCGGATGAGAATGACCGGCATGGGGTGTCGAATCGGTCGGAGGAACGAGTTCAATTTCTCCGCGCCCTCCGCGTTCCCCGCGCCTCCGCGGTTAAAAATCCGGAGATCCATCCAGCCCACCCATGGGGCGGGACCTGGTCAACGAGCGCTGAACCTGCGGACTGCTCCACCTTCCGATCCTGCCATGCGCGCACTGCGGGACCTGCACGAGTCGAAACGCGCCCTCTCCGTCCCGCAGTCCCACACCGGCGCGGGACGAAGAGGGGTATGTATGCGCGGGCGTCGTTCCATTCGTTAGGCGCCTGGGACAACCGCCATCAGGTCAGCAGCCTCACGCGACCGTGATGTCGCGGTCGAGGTAGACGTCCTGAATCAGGTTCAGGATCTTGACGCCATCGGCCATCGGTCGTTGGAACGCCTTGCGGCCCGAGATCAGGCCCATGCCTCCCGCGCGCTTGTTGATCACCGCGGTGATGACGGCCTCGGCGAAGTCGTTCTTGCCGGAGGCGCCACCGGAATTGATCAGACCGGCGCGGCCCATGTAGCAATTGGCCACCTGATATCGGCAGAGATCGATGGGATGATCCGTGGTGAGTTCGGTGTAGATGCGCTCGTCGAGCTTGCCGTAGCTGGAGCCGCCGGTGTTGAGCGCCTTGAAGCCGCCGTTGTTCTCCGGGAGCTTCTGCTTGATGATGTCCGCTTCGATGGTCACGCCGAGGTGATTGGCCTGGCCGGTCAGGTCGGCGCTGACGTGATAGTCCTTGTCCTTCTTGAACTCTGAGTTGCGGAGGTAGCACCAGAGCACCGTGGCGAGGCCGTATTCGTGCGCAGTCGCAAAGGCCTGCGCGACCTCGACGATTTGCCGGCCGCTGTGTTCGGAGCCGAAGTAGATGGTGGCACCGACGGCGGCCGCGCCCATGTCCGCCGCCTGTTTGATGGTTCCAAACATGATCTGGTCCGCCTTGTTCGGGTAGGTGAGGAGTTCGTTGTGATTAATCTTCACCAGGAACGGAATGCGATGGGCGTACTTGCGTGCCACGGCGCCAAGCACGCCATAGGTCGAGGCCACCGCGTTGCAACCTCCTTCCACGGCCAGCTTCACGATGTTTTCGGGATCGAAGTAGGCCGGGTTTTTGGCAAAGCTCGCGCCGCCGGAATGTTCGATGCCCTGGTCGACCGGAAGAATGGAAACGTAGCCGGTGCCGCCCAGGCGACCGTGACGGAACAGGCGCTCCAGGTTGCCCAGGACGCGGTTGTTTCGATTCGAGTGCGACCACACGCGATCAACAAAATCCGGGCCCGGCAGGTGAAGGGACTCCTTCGGCACGGTCTTGGACTTGTGTTGGAGCAATGAATCGGCTTTGTCGCCGAGCAGTTTGACGAGTTCAGAATTCATGGAGCGGTTTCAGTTCAGAGTTCAAGTTCAGTTTAAAAGGGCCGGTCGCAGCCAAACCACGGCCAGCCGCCAGAGCATGACCAATCCATGGGAAAGCCGGCAAGGATTTCAACGCGACAGACTGTTCCTGGGTTAACCGAACCTGAACGTTTTTTGCCCCGCGACCCGGCAACCCGGCGAAGCAGAAAAGAGAACCGCAGATGCACGCCGATAAACGCTGATAAAGACGGGGCAGTAGTCGATCGCGATGACCAGAAGCATCATCTACAGGTGATGGTCCAAGGCCATAATCAAATCCCGATATCTGCGTTTATCTGCGTCCATCAGCGGTTATTAATTCCGTTCTTCCGAGTTACCCGTGGTTTTGGGCCGCAGAGCCACAGGTCAACGATTGCCGGCGCCCGAGCGGTTCGTTTAACTTGCCGCCATGTCACCCACTGCTTCCTTCGCCCTTCCCGCTCGCATCGCCGGGATCGTCGTCACCGCGGTCGCCCTCGCGATGACCCCACCCACCAGTTGCGGTGCGGCCGACCCCGCGTCGCTGCGGCTGGCCACCTTCGACCTCGATGCCACTCCGCCCATCGGATCACACCTCGCCTACGATCCGGTGACCAACCGATGGGACCTGGGCCTGCGCGCGCGCGGCATCGCGCTGCTCGGCGCCGGACAGCCCATCGTGTTGTGCGCCGTCGACTGGATTGGCATTGCCAACGAGGGTCACGATGCGTTTCGCGGCGCGTTGGCCGCCGCAGCGGGCACTTCGAAGGATCGCGTGTCGGTTCATACGTTGCATCAGCATGACTCGCCGGACTGCGATTTCTCGGCCGAACGGATCCTGCGCGAGGCGGGAATGGATCCGCGCCAGTATGAGGGGAGCTTCCAGCGGCAGGTGATTACCAATCTGGCGACGGCCGTGAGCAAAGCGATCACCCTTGCCCAACCGGTAACCCACGTCGGCCTGGGCCAGGGCCGCGTCGAGGGCGTGGCGTCCAACCGGCGCATTCAAGGGCCCGATGGGAAGGTCCGCGCCGTGCGTTACTCCAGTTCCCAAGATCCCGCGCTGCGCGCCGAGCCCGAGGGAACCATCGACCCCATCGTATCACTCGTCAGCTTCTGGCAGGGCGAAAAAACGCTGGCAGTGCTCAGCTATTACGCCACGCATCCGCAGAGCTATTACCGGACGGGCCTGCCGAACCCGGATTTTCCCGGCGTCGCCCGATTCCTGCGGCAGCTGGCCATACCGGCCGCGTTACACGTTCACTTCACCGGCGCCGGCGGAAACATCGGCGCGGGCAAATATAACGATGGCACGCCCACCAACCGCCTCGCCCTCGCCGATCGCCTGGCCCGAGGCATGCAACAAGCCTGGAATGAGACCCGCCGTGAACCCATTCAGGCCTCCGACGTCCGCTGGATCTCCCGCGCGGTCGCCCTGCCGGTGTCGCGTCATCTGATCGCGACCAACCTGGAAGCCGAGGTTAAGAATAGGGACCCGCGTCTTACGCTGGAAGGTCATGCCTCCCGCCTTGCCTGGCTGCGCCGCTGCGAGGCGGGTCACAAGATCGATCTGGGCTGCCTCCGGCTTGGCCGGGCCCGGATTTTGCATCTGCCCGGGGAGCTGTTCGTTGAATATCAACTGGCCGCGAAGGCCCGGCGGCCCGATCAATTTGTGGCCGTGGCCGCCTATGGCGACTATGCGCCGTGGTATATCGGGACGGCGGCAGCGTATGAAGAAGGCGGCTACGAAACCGAGCCGCGCTCATCAAACGTCTCGCCCGACGTCGAGCAAGTGCTGACCGCCGCGATGGAACCGCTGTTGACGGAGTAGCGATCCGTTCGATTAACGATTAACGATCCGCTTCGATCGTCAGTCGCCCGACGTGGTTGCTGCCGTAGGCAAAGCCGAACGCGTTGGTGGTCGATTGCAGGAAGGCGCCGTTGAACAAGACGGGCGCGGGGTTTCCGGCTTTGGTCAGCCGCCCGCTGAATTGGCCGGTGAACTTCGAGACGCGGAAGGACAGCTTGTCGAGACCGGTGAAGGAGACCGACCCGCCGAAAAGCAGGTCAACGACGTAAGTCAGGCTGGGCTCGAATTCACCGTAGTCAAACGTCAGCGCGCCCTGTGGCACGTTCAGCATCCGCGTATTGAAGACTGGTATCTCGTAACTCGACCCCACGACGCTGACCTGATTCGTGAAGCCCGCCGGATAAAACGTCCGGTTCTCGAGTCCGCCGCCGCCGGGTGTTGCGCCGCCCGGTTTGATCCAGGAGAGCGTGCCGGAGAAGCGATTCGTCGGCGCGTTGGGTCCGAGGTTGATCCAGCCCAGCAAGAGGCCGCGGCCACGATAGAGATTGGCATAGACCGGAATGTCACCGTTCTTGGAGAGCCAGGTCGTTTGGGTGAATTTCGTATTATCCGCCAGCGCTCCCGACATGATCACCTGCCCGTTGCTGCCGACCTGAATCGCACCCACGCTGTCGCCCTCCGGACTGTTCGTCGAACCCGGGGTCCCGGGGATGGCGAAGGTGTAGCGCCCACCGTGCAAGGCCCGGTTGAAGAGCACATGGAAGGTGGCCCGATCGCCCACGATGGAGTTGGTCCATGTCGGCGTGGCCATCGTCCCGCCCACGGTATCGGTGCCGCCGTCCACATCGACCTGCCAGCGAATGTCCAGCGGCGGCAACGGCGACGGCCGCACCACCAGATTGCTGCCTTGCCCGGCCAGATCCAGCGTTCCACGGCAGGTGTAACGCTTGCCGTCCAAGTTCAATCGGGCGGTGTACGCCCCGCGTGCGGAAAGGACGAACGTGAAATACCCGGCACTCTCGGTGCGCACGCCATGGGGAGCTCCCTCATAAAAGAGGCCGTTGTAAGTGCCGGAAACACCGCCTCCAAACGGATTCGAAACGAACACGGCGATGATATCCAGGCCTGTCGCCATGCGGAAGGTCAGGGTCGCTTCCGTGCTGGAGACATCACCGGCCCAGCGCAGAAACACCCATCCCGGCGAGGGCTTGGCCTTGATCGTATAATTCTGGCCAATCACCA
Organism: Limisphaerales bacterium; assembly: GCA_044230345.1. Classification (GTDB taxonomy): domain Bacteria; phylum Verrucomicrobiota; class Verrucomicrobiia; order Limisphaerales; family JADJPG01; genus JBGARF01. Next base: position 10,204 of record JBGARF010000016.1, on the reverse strand, counting down.
ACGGCGTGGTGCTGGTCACCCCTTGCACCGTGCCCTGCCCTTGAATGACCAGGTTTACGGTGTTGGTGGTGTAGGTGATCGTGCGCGTCACGACCGCAGACTGGTTGCTGTTGAGGTCGGTCGCCCGCACGCGCAGCGTGTTCAAGCCCGGGTTCAGCTCCAGATCCACGCTCCAAATCCTCGTTCCCACCACGCGCGTAAACTCGCCATCATTGATGGCGAGTTCCACATAAGCCACCCCCACGTTGTCAGTCGCCGTGCCCCGGACATTGATCCCGGGATCCGAAACCTGCGAACCGCTGATCGGCGAAACAAACGCCACGGTGGGCGCCGTGTGATCATTGGTCACCGTCCCGCTGTCGAGCACCTGCAACTCGGCGTCGGCGCTGAAGGCGATCCCGGCCGCGTTGATCACCACCGCCCGATAAGCGCCCGCCTGGCTCGCCGTCACACTCTCCAGCGTCAGGGTCGCATTGGTGGCGCCGTTGATTTGGACGCCATTATACTGCCAGCGGTAATGAAGCGACTCGCCGCTCGCCTCCACTGTGAAGCTCGCCGAGGTTCCGTCCACAGTGGTCACAGGAGCCGGATCGACCGAAATCAACGGCGCAACCAGGCCGTTCGATCCGTTGGCCCGACCGGGCGTCGGATTCGCGCCCGTCCAGTTCACCGGATCGTTGCCATAGTCAGACATCACAATCCGCTGCAACGATTGGCCAAAACCGTCGGGCCCAATCGAGTTGGTCGAGATCGGCCAGGGCGCCTTGTCGTTGTATTTCACCAAATCGACATGGATGTAGGGCACGAAACCCCGTTCGTCATCGTGCAGGGGCGGACCCTGCGGCGGATCCGGCTTGTACAATTGCAGCGTCGCCCCGCCATTGCTGAGCTTGCCCTTGTACGGGCCCACGATTCCCACCGTGTCCGGATAACCGCGAATGTCGAATTTGTTGGTGAACGCCGTCAACTGGGTGGCGTTGGTCAACGGGTCAAAGTTCACCAGCAACAGATAGCCCGACGCCGCCACCGTGGTGTTCAAAGGCATGTTGTAGCTGATGCCGCCCCGAACCCGCCACGTGTTCGTCCGGCCATCGGCGTAAGGCTCGCCCTGATACGAATACAGGTTCGTGTCGAACAAGGGCACCGCCTGCTCGGTGATATTCCGCAACTCCACGAACTCATCCAGCGAGTTGTCTTCCGTCAATGGAGCCCCCGGACGGTTGGTGGGATGATAGTGAATCTCGTTGATCACAACGGGCCCGATCTTGGGATAACTGTTGGAGGCGCCCAACCCGGTGCGGAAAAGATTGGTCAGGCCGGGATCGTTCGTCCGGGTCACCGACGTGCCAAAGGTCAACGAGGCCATCGGCACAATATCGACGTTCGTCTGGCTGTTGACCCAACGGCCGAAGGAAACGCCGTTTTCGCTCGCGTCAAACGTCACGCCGCGCCGGAACCCGAGCAGATCGCCCGCTGGGTTCGCCTTGAACAGATAAATTTCGCCGCCGTGCGCCGAGTTCAAGTTGAACGGATTGACCGCGCTGGGCCCGTTGAATTGATATTCGTAAAACACGACGAAGCCGCCCGCGGGAACGATGGTCCCAGACGGAATCTGATACTTCCTCGCGTTGTTGCGATTGTCGCTCAGCCACCAGCCGCCCACGCTGACGTTGGTTGTCGTCGGGTTGTGCAACTCAATCGCGTCCTCCAACGGCGGGTCGACGTGGGCCAGAAACTCATTGATGACAATCTCGGGGATGCTTCCGAAATTGCTGTCGCCGGGCGAAAGGTTCTTCAGCTTGAGATTGTTGCCCGCCTCATCCTGGTAACTGCCGCCGTCCGGCAGGCGGCCCTCGGATTCGTTCCGCTGCTGGCCGCCCGCAAACGAGATGTGATCCACGACACCAGTGAGGCTGCCGCTGGCAAACATCCAGATGTCGTCACCTAGTGTGCTGCTCAGGGAAAAGTCCACTTCGTCCGCGTCATTCGCCTTGCTGGAGGCGAAGATCTGCACGAAGCCGAACGGGGCGATGAAGGAGTTGGGCGGCGTCGGTCGCAGGAACGACACGAGGTTGCTCGAACCGCGATCGGCAAACACCATCCCGCTGAGCGAAATGGCGTTGGTGTCAGGGTTGTAGATTTCGAACCAGTCCCGGTCGGCCCCAGCCGAATTGGTGGCCAGCCATTCGTTGATCCGCAGGACAAAGGGGTTGCCCAAAACCACCGCGATGTTGTTGGTGTCACCAGGGGTCGGCACGTTCAGCTGAATGCTGCCGGTGCCGGTCGGCACGCGGCCCACCGAATAGTCCGGTGCCTGAATGCCCAGCGGCACAAATTCTATCACGGCAAAGTTCCGATACAGATACACGGTATCGCCTTCCGTCGCGTTCAGCCCAAAGCCCGTATGCACGCCCGCCACGGTCAGGTCGTCGTCGCAGTAAACGGTCAGAACGCTGCGAGCCGGTATGATGGTCCCGGCCGCAAACGCAAAATTGGTTCCCGAGTCGCCGATCCGCCAACCGTTCGCGCCCAGGTCCACCGGCACATCGGAGTTGTTATAGAGCTCGACGTAATCCGGAAAATAATCGGGGTTGTCCGGCGACGCCGCGATCGTCTTGTTGTTGGCCAAAATCTCATTGATCACGATCTGTGCCTGGGCCGGCCCTGCCGCCGCCAGCATCAGCAACGCCGTCAACATCGCCCCCACCATCAGCCGCACTCCGTCCCTCCACATCCGTGCGCCGCAGGTCGCTGACAAAAGAATAGATTCGTGTGCTTTCATTCGGGAAACGTTCACGTGGGTTAACTACATCAAAGCCCAAAAATTTGCCAACCGGAAGATTTTCGCCAGCCCGGCCCCCAAAACCGCACGTAACGACGTTGATCGGAATTGAAAACCGCAGATAAACCCAGATAGACGCAGATATCTCGATATCGAATAAGAGTTCTGATTGCCGACCACCTGTAGATGATCGTGCGGGTTGTCACGATCGAGGTTCGCCCTTTTTATCAGCGTTTATCGGCGTGCATCTGCGGTCAAAAAATTTTACGTGAGGATCAGGGCTTCCCGTACGGATTGGGCAAGCTCAGCACGCGATAGTAGAGCTGACCTTGGGCCGAGGCCATGGCCAACGGACCGGCCCCGGCATCCGCGTAGGTGTGAAGCAACTGACCGGTTGACGCCCGCCAGACGTTGATCGGCCCTCCATTGACCGTAAAGAGAAGCTGGCCGTCGGCCGAGAATTTGGCGACACTGCAGTTGCTGGAGTTGATGACGCGGACCTCCGTTCCGTCGCTCACGCGCCAGAGTCGCACCGCATTACCGCGCCCGCACTGGCGATCAGTGCCGTCATCGACGCGCCAGACACCAGTCCGGCCTTCATCGGTCCCTAACGCCGAGAGAGTCCCGTCCAAGGATAGCGCCACGGACAAGATCCTTTCGTCGGCGGCAAATAACTGGACCAAACTACCATCTAAAACCTCGCGGACTATCGCTGTCGTGTCTTGGGAACCTGAGGCGAGCCTGCTGGCGTCTTGTGAAAAGGCGATCGAAGTTACGGCGCCGGAGTGAGCACCGGCTTTCCACACAATGTCCGGGACACCTTGGGGGTTTGAACGGATCGCGCTGGCCAGTAACAAACCAATGGCGACGCAGAATCCGAAATCGATCCGAGGAAATCGCATGGAGGTTTACTGCCTCCGAACTGCCTCCCATGCAAGGTGGCGCTTGAACGGGCCCTTGGATTCCGTAAATCCTTCTTGCCGCTGGACCTAACCTGGCACCACCCTCGGGCAGTTCATATTCAAGACGCGAAGGCATCCGCCGCAGATGTTATGGCAGGGCCACACCTCGCTTTTGCAAGAGGCAACGAGTTCTGTTGCAGCCGGTGGAGCGTGAACTTGAGAACCAAAACCAAGAGTCGAATACCGAGATAGGTATGAAGACGGCCCAGAAATTATTCACCTTTGCAATGTGTTGTCTCGCGACGGGTCTGTTCGCACCCTCGCCAGCGCTCGCCCGCCCTCGTCCACCGCTACCGCCCCTGCCGGATGTAGCCCCTCTACCAGTAGTTCTTCTCTTGGCGTTGCCAGGATTTACTGCCGATCCCTCCCCCACCCACGCCGACCCGCACGCCGACCCGCACGCCGCCGCGGCCCCTGCCGCTTCCGCTTCGGCGTCGGCGATCGACGAACTCACCTTTCTCTCAAACACCCGCCAGCTTACCCTCGAAGGCCGTCGCAGTGGCGAAGGCTACTTCTCGCCCAACGGCAAGGCGCTCGTTTTTCAAAGCGAACGCGAACCGGGCAACCCGTTCTACCAGATCTACAAGCTCGATCTGGAAAGCGGCGAGAGCCAACGCGTGTCCCCGGGCCTCGGCAAGACCACCTGCGCGTTCTTCCGTCCCGGCGCCGACGAGGTCCTGTTCGCCTCAACCCACCTCGATACGCAGGCGCGCGACAAGCAGAAGGCCGAGATCGAATTCCGCGCCTCCGGCCAACAACGCCGCTACGCGTGGGATTACGACGACCAGATGGACATCTTCACCGCACGCCGCGACGGCACCAAACTCCGTCGCCTCACGACCAGCCCGGGCTACGACGCGGAAGGCGCTTACTCGCCCAACGGCCGGAAGATCGTCTTTTGCTCGCTGCGCGATGCGTACCCCACCAACCGCCTCGCCCCGGAGCAACTCAAGCGCCTGGAGACCGACCCCGCCTGGTTCGGCGAGATCTATATCATGAACGCCGACGGTTCGGGCCAACGACGCCTCACGCATGCGCCGGGGTATGACGGCGGCCCGTTCTTTTCCCCGGACGGAACCCGGATCGTCTGGCGACACTTCAACGAGGAAGGAACGGTCGCGGACGTGCAAACAATGAAAGTCGACGGCTCCGATGCCCGGCGCCTGACCGACTTCGGAGCGATGTCGTGGGCGCCGTATTTTCACCCTTCCGGACAATACGTGATCTTCACCGCCAACAAGCTCGGGTTCGGAAACTTCGAGCTCTACGTGGTTGACGCGGCCGGCGCCCGCGAACCGGTGCGCGTGACCTACACGGACGGATTCGACGGACTGCCGGTGTTCTCACCGGACGGAAAAAAACTTTGTTGGACGACCGCCCGGACTCCGAACGGACAGTCACAACTTTTCCTCGCCAACTGGAACCACGCGGCCGCGCTCGCCGCGCTCGCGAAAGCACCCCTGCGCACCACGTCCTCGTCGTCCGTGACGCCGGCAACCGTGTCAGGGCACGGCGCCGAGCACCCCCATTCAGCTGATGTCCACTCCGGGCACGACGTGACTAAAACTCCGAACCCAGCAGCACCAGCCGCAAAGCCCGCGACGGTTGCCCGCCCGAAGCTCGGGCGTTTCTCCGCTGAAATTGCGACCAATGATCTCATGGCCCACGTTTATTATCTGGCGTCGCCCGGGTTGGAGGGACGCGGCACGGGCACAAGAGGGTCGCAACTCGCCGCCGACTACATCGTTGAACATCTCCAGCATGATCGCCTTAAGCCGGCGCCCGGTTTGAAAGACTACCGGCAGGCCTTCGAATTCAACGCCGGCGTCCGCGTCGTCACGAATCAGAACCAGCTCGCCATCTCAGCCAAGGACGGCGCTGAAACAGCGTTCACGATCGGACGGGACTTCCGTCCCCTGGCGTTCACGGCGAACGCGGCCCTGACGGGAGACGTGGTGTTCGTGGGCTACGGTCTGACGGTGCCCGGCAAACCTGGCGAAGGCTACGATTCGTACGCCGGCGTCGACCTGACCAATAAGATCGCCCTGGCCTTTCGCTACGTGCCGGAAGAGGTCGAACCGAAACGTCGCGCCGAACTGAACCGTTACGCCAGCCTTCGCTACAAGGCCATGCGCGCCCGCGAACACGGCGCCAGCGCCATCCTGTTTGTCACCGGCCCCAACTCGCCCAACGCCGGAGAACTGGCCGGGCTGGCCTTCGACAGCAGCGTCGGCGGCTCCGGCATCGCCGCAGCCTCAATCACCACCAACGTCGCCGCCATGCTGCTCGCGGGTTCCGGCAAGGACCTGAAGACACTCCAGACCGCGCTGGACCGCGAGAATCCGCACGCTGAATCCGGATTCAGTCTGCCCAACGTCAAGGTCCGGCTCTCCGCCGCCGTCGAACACATCAAGAAATCCGATCGCAATGTCGTCGCCGTACTCCCGCCTGGCTCTGAACGCGACCCGGCGGAGTATGTTCTGGTCGGCGCGCACTACGATCACCTCGGCCACGGCGAGACCGGCACGGCCATGGAACGGAAAGGCGAGGAGCAACAGATTCATCCCGGCGCCGATGACAACGCCTCCGGCACCGCCGCCGTGCTGGAACTCGCCGCGGCGTTCGCCCGCGAACGGCAGAAGAATCCGGCGCAGTTCAAACGTGGGATCATCTTCGCCCTCTGGTCCGGCGAGGAAATCGGCCTGATCGGTTCGTCCCACTTCGCCGAACACCCGCCTCTCGCGCTTTCGAACGTCGTGGCCAACGTCAATTTCGACATGGTCGGCCGCCTGCGGGACAACAAGCTGAATCTGCAGGGCGTCGGCTCCTCCGGCGCCTGGCGCGGCCTGATCGAGAAACGCAACGTCGCCGCCGGCTTCAACGTCGTGCTCCAGGACGACCCTTACCTCCCGACCGATGTCACCGCGTTCTATCCGAAGAAGGTTCCCGTGCTGAACTTCTTCACCGGCGGCCACGACGATTATCATCGCCCGACCGACAAAGCTGACACGTTGGATTACGCCGGGCTGGAACGCATCGTCAAACTGGCGCAGGGCATCATCGGGGATTTGGTCAAGGGTGCCGACCGGCCCGATTATCTCGCCGTGGCCCGCACGGATCAGGGCGGCAGCCGGGAGAACCTGCGGGCCTACCTCGGCACCATTCCGGATTACGCGACCGAAGTGGCCGGCGTGAAAATCTCCGGCGTCCGCGCCGGCGCGCCCGCCGACAAGGCCGGCCTCAAAGGCGGCGATGTCATCGTGGAGTTAGGCAGCCAGAAGATCGTCAACATTTACGACTACACGTATGCGATGGACGCCGTGAAAATCGGCCAGCCGGTGAAAATCGTGGTCCTGCGCAACGGCGAACGCGTAACCCTGACAGTCACGCCGGAAGCGAGGAAATGAGGGTGGCGGCGTTCAGTGCTCAGTGCTCAGTGCTCAGTGCTCATTGCTCAGTGCTCATTGCTCGGTCGCCAACAGCCGCTTTGGCACGTAGAGCCGCAGCGTTCCCGTCGACCCGGCCGCCGGCCGGATGATCACGTGCTGCGCGGTGATGCTCTGCGCCACGTCGCCTGCGGTCAGCCAGTATAACAGTTCGGCGTCGCCGATCTCGCGCTCCTCACTTCCACTGGCCAACGCGGATCTCCGCAGCGCATCGTATCGCTGGCACGCGGTGCCGACCAGAGACCTCACTTCGCCGCGTCCACATTCGAGCACTTGGTAGGCATTGGTGGTGACCAGGGGATCGGCACCGTTGGGCGACCTGACCGCCACCTGGCGCGGGCCGCGCTCGATCACGGCGCGCTCCTCGTTGCTCCTTCCCACGAGAGTAATCATGCCCGGGCTGGCCAGACGCGCACCGCGCAGCATCTCCAACGCTTCCGCAAAGTTCCCGGCCTCCTCGATGACCCGACGGAGGAAAAGCAGCATGGGATAGCCCAACGGGTCCGGTTTTTCCAAGGTACTGACGGCATTGAGCGCCAGACCGAATCCGCGGGCTGACAGCCCACTGACCACACCAACCGCACCTGGCCAACCCGCGGCGGCGAAGGAGACACGACCAGCCCGGCTCCAACTCGTCGCCACGCTGGCTTGGGCGAGCAAATCCTCCGGCCACCAATCCATGTTGCGCGCGAGCACCGGACCGGCGGGCGTGGCCAGAGCCACCGTCGAACACCCGAGTGTCGCCAGCAGCAAATCGTAGGAAACATTGGCCAGCATCAAGTCCCGCCAGCCCACCTTCAGGCGTTCCGCGTAGCCGTTCAATTCCGGCTGGAACCGGCCGCCCGTGCGCACCCGTGCGAGGTCGGCGAGAAAACGATACCGTGGCGGGATCCCCGCGCTCACCGCGGCCAGCAACGCCCGCGCCGGCACCGCCAGCGACTCGGGAATCGCCGCGGCGCGACGATCCGCCCGCGTCTCGAGCGCGAGTTCCAGCGTTGGACATTCCTGCCAGTTCATTGGGCCAGAGCATGCCTCAGGACGCGGCACGAGTCCACGCCCGGCGTTCTCCCTGATCCCGCGAAAATACCTTCGACCGCAGATTCACGCCGATGGACGCAGATTTCAGAACATCGATCGACGACTGGGATCTGCGACAACCAATAGATAACACCTTGGAGACACAGGTTCGACGAAAGCCTCGTCCTTATCTGCGTTCATCTGCGTTGGTATGAGGTTCGTGACGGGGCGTCCTGAAACGCTCAGGAAGCATTGCAGGACGGACGGAACCCGGGTCACCATAAGGGCCTGTTGGTCATGCTAATCAGCAGGCGGGCTTACGGATAGGCTCGTCGATGAACCTTCGGAGTAACTCTCCGTATCTGTGAATGAGCTACGGCGCAAAGCACCTACATGGGCACGCCCCGCATACCTGAGTGCATGTAAGCGCCTGACCCGGTTCCGTCCGCCTGCATCACCCTCAAACCTCATGAAAGAAAACACCACAAAATTCAGTGTGAGTGAGACGAAGTCGGCGTCAGAGACGGGCCGAGTCGTGGCCCTGGATGTCCACCCGGACACGTTTACGGCGGCGATCCTCGTCGGAGCGACGCCGGCCCAAGCGCAGGTGCAAAAGATCTGCAACCGGATCCCGATTGGTCAGTTGAAGAGTTGGACGGAGGCCAACACCAGCGCCGCCGACTGTTTGGTGCTGGAAGCCTCCGGGAACAGCTTCACCGTGGTGCGACGGTTGCGGGCCCTGTCCCGGGATGCGCGGGTGCTGGAGAGCGTGCAAATGGGCAAGCTCAAGGAAGCGCACGCCAACAACGATCGCATCAGCGCCGTGCGCATCGGCAAGGCGTTTCTGGCCGGAACGGCCAAGGAAGTGTGGGTGCCCGATCCGTTGACCCAGGAACGGCGCGATTGGATGCATGCTCATCGCAAGACGGTCAAGCGTTGCACGCAGGTCCAGAACCGGCTGCAGTCCTATCTGAGTGACCAGGGCGTCCGTTGGGAACAGAGCGTGCAGCCCACCGATGGACCCCAGTTGCGGCAAGCCCAGGAATGGACGCTGCGGCAATGGCAGGTGGTGGAAGGGTTGCTGATGGAGTTGGAGCACGCCGAGAAACAGCGCGCCTATTGGGTCAGCGTCATGGCCCAGGAAGTCCTCAACGACCCGGTGCTTTTGTCGCTGACGCGGCTGTGCGGCATTCGCGACATCTCCGCTTTCACCATTGGGGCCATCATCGGGGATATCCATCGCTTCGCCGCACCCAAGAAACTGGTCAAATACTTCGGGCTCAATCCGGCCTTTGATGACAGCGGCGAGAAGACCTGGAGTGGCGGCATCGGCGGCCACGGCCGCAAGGACGTGCGCTCAGTGTTAATCGAGTGCGCCCAATCCATCCTGCACACCGACCATCCCCTGGCTCGGTGGGGCAAGCGCCTGCTGGCCAAAAAGAGCAGTGTCAATCTGGCCGTGGCCGCCGTCGCCCGCAAGCTTACGGTGGCCCTCTGGTATCTGCTCATGGGGCGCGAAACGCCGGTCGAGGATATCGATGTGCGGACCTCCCGAAAGGTGTCCAAGATGATCACCAACGTGGGGCCCAAGGCGCTCAAGGAGATGGGGCAAACCCGTCAGCAACTGCGGGAGAAGGTTTACCAGTCCCTTAAGACCGGACGCACCTACGTGCTCAATCCGCACAAAAAGATGCCACCAAAGGAAGTCTCTCCTCAACCGGCACCGCCCAACGGAACCCTGGCCAGCACTCACGGGGTGGAAGAACCAGCGCCCTGATTTGCTTTGAGTGGGGGATTGGACTGGTCCGCCACCGTTGAAACGCTTCAGCCGCGTCGTCCGACCAACGCGTCAGTTTGCTTCGAGTCGCTCTCAGCCGCCGCGACGGGCGGCGTCGAGATGCTGCGCATCTCGCGCTCGCTCGTCGCCTTCGGGCCACCTCTTCACCCTTCGACTCAGAACATTTTCTCTTCCGCTCAAAACTTTTTCGTAGACAAAC
>JBGARF010000058.1:0-9453 GCA_044230345.1 Limisphaerales bacterium | reverse complement strand
CCATCTGGCTGGGACTTCAACGCTTGGACGACATGACCGCTATGTATCGCGTCTTCCGCTCCAAGTCGCCGGGACAGATCGCGGTGCCCAGCAACCATGACTATGGGTAAAGACCAGCTCCCCGGGGGAGAGGGTTGGGGGGGGCGGATCCGCTGACACGTCTTGCTGCAACGTTCACGCCTCATCCTTCAGCGATTGCTGATTGGGCATTGGGCATTGCGGATCGCATCCGACAGGACTGCTCCACTGAAGCGGCGGTATCCGAGGAAAACCCCCGATGCCGTCTGCCTCCAACTGAATCGTTGGCTAAGCCAGTTTCCGGACCGCGGCTTCGATGATCCCGACGCCTTCCTCGGCGTGGGCTCGCGTCAGGTTAAGGGCGGGCAGGAGGCGGATGACCTGGCTGCCGGAAGGGATGGTGAGCAGGCCGGCTTCGTGCAGGCGGTTGACGAATTGGAGTGACGACGGCTTGTCGCTGGCGGCGAAGCCCGGGATTTTTTCGCGCTCGACGAGCTCGAGCCCGAGCAGAAAGCCGAGGCCGCGCACGGTTCGAAGGACGCCAGGATAGGTGTTCACCAGCCGTTGCAGCTCGGTCTTCAGCCAGTCGCCTAACGCTCGTGCGTTTTCGGCCAGCGCCTCGCGCTCGATGACATCGAAGATGGTCAGCGCCACGGCGCAGCCCAGCGGAGTGCCGCCGAATGTGGTTCCATGCGTGCCTGGTCCCAGCAAGTCGGCGTGGGCGTCGCGAATCCAGAATGCGCCCATGGGAAATCCGCCGCCCAACGACTTGGCCATCGAAACGCCATCGGGTTGGAAGCTTTCGCTTCCGGTCATGGATTCGAGCGTGCGCTGAAAGCTTTGGAAACGTCCGGTGCGAAAGTGTCCGCATTGGACGGCGTCAATCAGGAGCAGGAGCTTCTTCTCGTCGCAAAGGCGGCGCAGGCCGAGCAGGTAATCCGCGGTGGCCGGGGTGATGCCGCCTTCGCCTTGGACGCCTTCGATCAGGATGGCAACCGTCGCTGGCGAAAGGGCGGCGCGCATGGCGTCGAGATCGTTGTAGGGCACGTGGCGGAAGCCCGAGACCATCGGCTCGAAGCCCTTCTTGACCTTTTCCTGGCCGGTGGCGGCGATACCTCCGAGCGTGCGGCCGTGGAACGAATTGATGGCGGTGAGGATCTCGAACCGGCCCTCGGTGTGCCCGAATTTTCGCGCCAGCTTGTAGAGGCCCTCGTTGGCTTCGGCGCCGGAGTTGCAGAAGAAAACCTTGCCGGGCGCGAGATGTCGGACGATGCGCTCGGCGAGGCGCCCCTGCGGTTCGTGATAGTAAAGATTTGAGACGTGCAGGAGGCGCTCGGATTGTTCGACCAGCGTGCGGGTGATTTCCGGATGGGCATGGCCGAGGGAGCAGACGGCGATGCCGCCGCCCAGATCGAGGTAACGTCGGCCGTTGACGTCCCAGACTTCGCAGCCGCGCCCGCGCGCGAGCGCGAGATCGAACCGGGCGTAGCTTGGCACCACGTGGCGGCTGAACAGTTCGCGGATCGTCTCGAACTGATTGCGCACAATGGGCGGCGGCGGTGGCAGCGTTGGCACGACTTCTTTCATCGCCGTGGTTACTCGCAAAACTACCTCGGGAACGCAAAGAATTTCTGCGCTCGCGGCGCTGAAATTCCAGGGAACGCCCGCATCACAATCGCCCGCCGGGAAGGTGAGTCAGGTCTCGCCCTGCGTCGCGTTGGTGGGTGGGGAAATCGTCGAACGCTGGCTCAGACTTGTGGTAGCCTCCGGCCGCGGCTGGCTTCAAGGTTCGGCGATGCAGTAGAGCGATTCGTGGCCGCGCAGGAAAAGTTCGCGCCCGACGATGGCGGGCGAAGCGTCGAATTTTTCGTCGAGCGTGTTGGTGGCGAGAATCTCGAGTTTGTCCGAGTTCTTGATCACCAGGCTGATGCCATTGCGGCCGGCGAGATACACGCGGTCGTTGGCCCCGACGGGGGACGCGTAGAAACCGGAGGGGCCTTCCAGGCGTTCGGCGTCAAACAGGGCTTGGCCGGATTTCGCGTTGAACGCCGAGAGCAGGGAGTTGTTGCCTGCGATGAAATAGAGCCGTTCGCCGAAGAGAAGCGGCGAGGGAACATACGGCGTGCTTTTTCCGTGTTTCCAGGCGATGGCGTCGGTGTCGGTGAGATCGCCGGACGATCCCAGTTTGATCGCCTGCAGGGAATTGCCGCGAAATCCGCTGATGGCGTAGACGAGGCCGAAATCGCTGACCGGGGTGGGAATGACGTTCGCGGTCATGCCGCCGCATTCCCAGAGCTGCTTGCCGGTTTCGAGATCGTAGCTGCGCGTGCGCTGGCTCGCGGTGACGATGACCTGGGCCTTTCCGTCCCGGGCGAGGATCAGCGGCGTCGACCAGGTGGTCCTTTCGTCGCGCGCGTTGCGCCATCGCTCCCGGCCGGTTTTCTTGTCGAAGGCGGCGATGAAATCTTCGCCTTCGTGATCCCAGTTTACGATCAGCGTGTCGCCGTGCAGCGCGGGCGAACCTCCCTCGCCGAAGCCGGCGGCGGTGCGTTGTTGGCCAAGGTCTTTTTGCCAGACGACGTCGCCCCGGAGGGTCAGGCAGTGGAGTCCTCGGGAGCCGAAGTAAGCGTAAATATGTTCGCCGTCGGTCACGGGCGAGTGCGAGGCGAAGCCGTGATCCCGATGATGACCCTCGTGCGGAACCTCCGTGCGCACGGTCTTCCGCCATTGCGTTTTCCCGGTGGCGCGATCGATGGAGAGGACGACGAACTCGTATTCCTCCGTGGGTTTCTCTCCGCCGCGCCCCCCGCCGGGGCCACGTCTTCTCGGGCCGTCGCCGGGGCGGGGGCTTGCGGGGTCGGGGTTGGGGTTGGGGGTGGCGGGCACCTGACCAAAAAACTGTTGAGCAGTCAGCGCGGCTTGAGGCTTCGCGGGCTCGACTTTCTTGCCCGTTTTGAGGGCGGTCTGGACGATGACTTGATCGCCCCAGATGATGGGCGTGCTTGTGCCGCTCCCGGGGAGCTTGACCTTCCATTTGACGTTGTTCGTTTCGCTCCAGCGGACGGGCGGATTGGCCTCTGGAGCGACCCCGTTGGCGAGCGGACCACGCCACTGAGGCCAGTGCTGGGCGGCTGGTGCCGAGCTCACCTTGAGCACGAGCGTCGAGAGGACGATTCCGGCCAGCAAAGCGCGGTGGTGAATTCGGGTGTGGGTCATCGAGGCAAGGGGGAAAGAAGTGGGTTGCATGGCAGATCGAGATTCGGAGATTAGCGATGGGCGCGCGGAGTGGCTGCGACCGTGCCGCGCGGAAACCAGCAGGGACGGTTGGTTAGGTTGGTCATGGAGTTGGCGCGGGCAAAGCGGCGGCGGTTGAGTTCGAAGCGGGCGGTTGCCGGAAGGAGCGTTCGATCTTGTCGTTGGGATCGCTGGACACCGGTTGATCGCGCCAGAGCCAGCGCATCATGTCCGGGAAAATGGCGCCGCCCTGTTTTTGTCCGTGATTGCCGATGCCCCACGTGTAGTTCAGGTCGTAGCCTTTTTTCGTCAGCGCCTCGGCGAGGCGGACATTTTGGTAAAACCAATCCCATTTGAGGTTGTCGGGGCGCCGGTTGTCGTTGCGTCCGTCCTGCATGAAGATGCGAATCGGCTTTCGTTCGCTGGCAAGGACGAGCTCGGGAAAGATGTAACCGCCGCGAATGTCCGTGAAACTGCCGACGAACGTGATCACCTTCCGGAAATCGTTCGGGCGAAACCAGGCGGTGCTGAAGGCTGCGATGCCGCCGGAGCTCGCGCCCATGATGCCGTGCAGATCCGGGTCGGGCGAAAGGTTGTAGTCTTTGCGCAGGGCGGGCATGAGTTCGTCCACGATGACCCGCGCATAGTTTTCATTGGGATGATTGTATTCATCCGGCCGGTTGGTGTTGCGATCGCCCCAGTCGCGCGGGGTCGGCTCCGGCTGATCGGGGCGACGGCCGGGATTGATGAACACGCCGAGCATCACGGGGATCTCCCGTCGGAAGATCAGGTTGTCGAGCACATGATGTGCCTGCACGTCGCCCGGTTCGGCCTTCATGGCCTGCCCGTCGTTGAAAATCATGACTGCCGTCGGTTGCGAGGGGTCATACTGAGCCGGGACATAAACCCAGTAGGTGTGCTGGGTGCCGGGGAAGACGGTGCTCGGGAGAACTTTGGCGTCCGAGTAACGACCCTTTGGTACGCCGGGCCGGGCTTGGGAATCGGGGCCGAGCGTGTAGAACACGTCGTTTGAATTTGGCGCATTGCGGGCCATCCGCCGGGCCACGGCGTTGGTCGTGTCGCTCGCGGAATTCGCAGCCGTGGTCGCCTTGGCGGCGGGCTGGGTCGTGGGTTGGGCCTGGGCGTCAACCGCGAGCGACGTTAGCGTCAGGGCAAGCGAAAGTGCAAAGGAGCGAGGTGCCATAAATTCGATTGGTTCGCCGAGCATCCCCGTCGCCGGGGCCGGCAGCAATAGGTAAGACCGCTTTGATGGACAACGGTTTCATGCGAGGAAAAGGGTGCTTAAAAACGGGTGATCCAACGGCCCGTCTCACCCCTCACCCCGGCCGTCTCCCCGTTGAGGGGAGAGGGAGTCGCATGGGGCGCGGGCGAAACGCCTTGCACCCTCACCCGGGTTTAATTGCACCCAAACAACCCAACCTTGGCAATTCATGGTGGCCTTGTAGACTCCGCGCCGTTCCGATGCGAAGAATCCCGAGTCCTTGAGGCCTCGTGGACGTTGTGTCGTGAATCGATAACTCAAACGGCACCAAGGCGGGCATTGGTCGGACAGCCTGCCTGGATTGCCGTCGTTTTTTGCCGAGCCAGTAAAACGTTCGGATGCCATTGAATCCATGAAGAAGACGATTCTGTTCCTGCTAGGGTTGGTCCTTGGCGATTTGAGCGAAGCTGTGTACGGCCAGGGCACGGCCTTTATCTATCAGGGGAAACTTAACGATGCCTCCACCCCGGCCCAAGGGAGCTACGATTTCCGATTCACGCTATTCGATGCCGTTGGGCCGGGGAGCGGGACGGTCGTGGGTGGTTCGCGCACGAACTCGGCGGTCGCGGTCAGCAACGGGCTGTTCGCCGTGACGCTCGATTTTGGAGCGGTGTTTGGCGGAGCGGCGCGCTGGCTGGAGATCGGGGTTCGCCCGGCCGGGGCGGGGGGCGAGTTCACGGCCCTGTCGCCGCGCCAGCCGCTGCTGCCGACGCCGTATGCGATGTATGCCACCACAGCGGGCACGGTCCCCAACGGAGCCATCACCGCGGCCAAACTTGCGTCGGGCGTGGCCTCGGCCAATCTGGCGGCCGGGGGCCTCAGCGCCGTGGGCGGCGGCGGTGTGGTGCTGTCGGAGCAGTTCAATGCCACCGAATTGTTGAGCGCGGGCTACACCAAAATCGGCCGGGCCAGTTTGATCGATGAAGCCTGGCAGGAACGGGCCCCCGGGCCGATCGGGTTGCCTCCCCAGTTGGCCCGGCGCGGGCATTCATCGGTTTGGACCGGGACGGAAATGATCGTCTGGGGCGGACTGGACGAGGCCGGGGTGCCGCTCAATACCGGCGCTCGCTACCGGCCGTCCGCGGGAACGTGGACCCTTGTGAATACGACGAATGCTCCGACGCCACGAACCGGGCACCGAGCGGTTTGGACGGGCGCGGAAATGATCGTTTGGGGCGGTCTCGCGGCGGGCTTTTTTGGGAGCACCGTGACCAACACCGGCGCGCGCTACAATCCAGTCACAGACACGTGGACAGTCATCGGAGCGGGCGGCGGCGCGCGGCAGGATCATTCCGCCTTCTGGACCGGAACGGAGATGATCGTGTGGGGCGGGACCGTGCTGAGCTCGGGCGTGTTCGGAAGCAGCCTTCAGCCACGCAATGACGGCGCACGCTACAATCCCTCGGCAAACATGTGGACCTTCCTGCCCACCGCTGGTGGACCCGGCCCGCGCTTCGAAAACTCCGCGGTGTTTACCGGCACCGAATTGATCATCTGGGGCGGGCGCGATTCCATCGGGAGCTTCATCACGACCCAGACCAATTTCAACGACGGCTACCGATACAGTCTGGCGGCGAACAATTGGACGCCGGTCTCGCTGGCTGGGGCACCCTTCCGACGGTTCGGACATTCCGCCGCCTGGACCGGGACGGAGATGCTCGTCTGGGGCGGACGTTACGCGGAGGGTTCGCTTGACGTGGTTCGGTCCAACTACAACAACGGCGCGCGCTACAATCCCGCAGCGAATACGTGGACGCCTATCGCGACCGCGGGTGCGCCCGTGGCCCGAGGCGGTCACGATGCGATTTGGGCCGGTAATCGTCTTGTCATCTGGGGTGGGACCGACGGCACTAATTTGTTCGAGACGGGCGCGAGATATTTTCCGGCCATCAACACGTGGAGCAACCTGACCTCGCTGGGACGGCCGGCGGGTCGAAGCGGACACACTGTCGTTTGGACGGAGAGCGAAATGATTGTGTGGGGTGGGTTCAATCAGTTTCTGCGCGATTTGGGCGGGCGCTATGATCCGGTGGCCGATACCTGGATCACCACGTCGCCGACAGGCGAACGCAGCGAGCGTCGTGGTCACACCGCCGTGTGGACGGGTCGGGAAGTCCTGGTGTGGGGCGGGTTTGACGGTGAGCGCTTCCTCAACACGGGCGGGCGTTTCTTCCCGGCATCGAACCTCTGGGTGGCCATTCCCACCAACGGCGCTCCCTCCGGCCGCAGCACGCACACCGCGGTCTGGACCGGCACTGAAATGATCGTCTGGGGCGGAGTCGGTCCGAACTTTCTCCAAACCGGCGCCCGCTTCAATCCGGTCACAGGCGTTTGGACCCCGGTGACCACCAACGGAGCCCCGACTCCGCGCAATGGCCACGCGGCCGTTTGGAGCGGAAGTCAGATGGTCGTCTGGGGCGGACTTGACGGCGCTTTCGTCAACACCGGCGCTCGCTACAATCCCGCGACTGATGCATGGACGGCGATCACGGCGACGGGCGCGCCGGCCGGACGCAGCGGTGCGGCTGCGGCGTGGACGGGCACCGAGATGTTGGTGTGGGGTGGTGTAGGAGGCACGATTGCAGCCCAGTTCCCACTTTCGTCCGGCGCCCGCTACAATCCGAACAACAACAGTTGGGCCAATCTTCCGACGGCCAACGCGCCGGCCGCCCGCACCGCCCACCGCTCCGTCTGGACCGGCGATGATCTTCTGGTCTGGGGCGGGACCGACCTGGCCACCAACCTCAATAGCGGCGGGCGCTATCAGCGGGCGGCTAATGTTTGGTCGCCGTTAACCACGAACAACGCGCCAAGTCCACGCGCGGAACACACGGCGATCTGGGACGGAACCCGCATGATCGTCTGGGGCGGTGCCGATGCGGCCGGATTTCTCAATAGCGGTGGGCTCTACGATCCGCTGACCGACGTTTGGACGTCGACGCAGCAGGGAACAAACGCGTCGCCAGCACGAGCTCAACATGCCGCTGTTTGGACGGGATCGGAGATGGTGGTGCATGGCGGCTATCGTGCCGACTCGCAGGTCGGCACCGTTTCCTTCCTGGACGACACGTGGCAATACGCGCCGCCGCGCACGATGTTTCTCTATCTGAAACCATGAGCGATACAAAGCCATGCCGCTGCCGAAAAACTATCGTGCCCTGAGCTGCTTTCTGGCGGCGTTGCCGGCGATGGCGCTGGCGTCGGCCGTCTCGGCATCCGCCGATTCTTCGTTTCGGAAGGTTATCCTCGCGACCAACCTGACGGAACCGATCCAATTGTCGATCGCCCGCGACGGGCGCGTGTTCTTTGGCGAACGTCAAGGTGCCGTCAAGGTTTGGAGGCCGGACAGCCAGCAGACGTTGACGCTCGGACAATTGAAGGTGTTTACGGGACCCGAGGATGGGCTGCTTGGGCTCGCGCTGGATCCAGGACACCTGACCAATCATTGGCTCTACGTCTTTCATTCCACGCCGGGAATCTTGGAGAATCGCGTCTCGCGTTTTACGGTGGACGGTGCCGTGTTGTCGCTGGAGTCAGAGAAGGTTTTGCTGCGCATTCCGACGCTGGCGAAGAAGCCGAATCATTCCGGGGGCGGGCTTGGTTTCGATGCGTCTGGCAATCTCTATGCGTCGACGGGCGACTACACGTTCATCAACGATTCCGGCGGCTACAGTCCGCTCGATGAACGGCCGGGTCGCGAGGTGCACGATTCCCAACGCACGGCCGCGAATAGCGATGATTTGCGCGGCAAGATCCTGCGCATCCACCCGGAGCCCGACGGGACTTACACCATTCCTCCAGGCAATCTGTTTCCGCCGGGCACAGCCCGCACGCGGCCGGAGATTTACATCATGGGCTGCCGGAATCCGTTTCGGTTCAGTTTGGATGAACAAACCGGCTGGCTGCTCTGGGGCGATGTCGGGCCGGATGCGAAGGAACCGAATGCGCAACGCGGGCCAGCCGGCTTTGATGAATTCAATCTCGCCAAACAGGCGGGCAATTTCGGTTGGCCCTATTTTCTGGCCGACAACAAGGCCTATCGAAAATACGACTTTGCCCGCAGCGAAACTGGCGACGCCTTCGATCCAGCGCGGCCGGTCAACGACTCAGCCAACAACACCGGCGTCCGCTCGCTGCCGCCGGCACAGCCGGCGTTGATTTGGTATCCGCCCGGATTGTCGACCCGCTTTCCGGCGATGGGTTCGGGCGCGCGCTCGGCGATGGCCGGCCCGGTTTATCATTTCAATTCCGAACTCAAATCGTCCCGCAAGTTTCCGGCTGAGTTTGATCGTCGTTGGTTCATCTTTGAATGGGAACGCGGCTGGATTTGCACCGTTCGCCTGAGCGCAGAAGGGCGCCTCGAAAAGATTGAGCCGTTCCTCTCCGCGATGAAATTCAAGCGCCCCATCTCGATGTCATTCGGGCCCGATGGCGCGCTCTACCTGATCGAATGGGGCACGGCCTGGTTCAACAATACGGACGCCCAGGTGGTGCGCATTGAATATGTCCAGTGATGACACCATCCTGACTGTCGACGTGAGCACCGAACACCTCGCCGCGAAAGCGGAATGCGAACGGCTGGCGCGATTCGCCCTCACCCCAACCCTTTCCCCCGGGGAGAGGGAGGAACGATCGTGGCCGGCCAGGAGTGCCGAAGCCCGTCGCGATCGGGCTGCGCGCCGACGTTTGTTGCGCGGACCCACCTGCTGGCCGAAGTGCTTCGATGCGGTCGACGCCGCTGCGTCTCGCGGCGACGCCGCTGAAGTTCCCCCTCTCCCCGGGCTGGTCTTTACCCATAGTCATGGTTGCTGGGCACCGCGATCTGTCCCGGCGACTTGGAGCGGAAGACGCGATACATAGCGGTCATGTCGTCCAAGCGTTGAAGTCCCAGCCAGATGGTTTGAGTGCCGGGCTCGCCG
>JBGARF010000015.1:0-235407 GCA_044230345.1 Limisphaerales bacterium | reverse complement strand
ATGCGTGCCGCCGGACCGCTTGGGAACGGGGTAGGTCTTCACTACAGCCACTTTCGCCCCATTCGACCCCTACCCGGCTTGGAGTTCAGCGGCTTGCACCCAAAAATATTTTTCCATCTCCTCCAATCCGCGAAGACAGGTTAAAAACGGGGGATCCAACGGACCGTCTCACCCTCTCCCCGTTGAGTCCGTTGAGGGGAAAGGGAGTCGCGTGGGGCGCAAGCTAAACGCCTTGCACCCTCGCCCGCATTTAATTGCGCCCCCTCGCGGATATGCCCTTGAAAAACCCGTTGACAAAAACATCCTAAACATCAATCTATCCGCATCCGTTGATTGGTAGACGGACTCATCGAGAGTGGTAGAGGGACTGGCCCGACGAAACCACGGCAACCGGTCGCAGGCAATTGCGACGACCAGGTGCCAAATCCAGCCGATGCGTGAGCATTGGAAAAGATGAGAAGAGCCGTGTGAATTCGTAGCCTCTTCTCCTCTTCTCACTCGTGACCAGCCGGTCACTCGATGAGCACGGGCTTTTGCTGTCGGCACCCGTCCACGAAGGTGCGCGATGGTTGGAGCCCGCCAGAACGCAACGATTGAACACAGCTATGCAACATCACGGTTTCATGAAGGCCCTCAAGTGCCGCGAGTGCGGCCGGGAATATCCTTTAACGGCCACCCACGTGTGCGAGTTCGACTTCGGCCCGCTCGAAGTCGCCTACGACTACGCGCTCATCAAGAAGGCGTTGACCCGGTCAGCGATTGAAGCAAGACCGCAAACCATGTGGCGCTACCGCGAATTGCTGCCGGTGGCGGAAGGACCCACGGTGGGCGTTGAAGTCGGCTTCACTCCCTTGATCAAGGCGGATCGCCTGGCCAAGGCGCTGGGCATCCGCGAGCTCTGGGTCAAGAACGACGCCGTCAATTACCCGACCTTGTCCTTCAAGGACCGCGTGGTCAGCGTGGCCCTGAGCCGGGCGCGCGAACTCGGCTTCAAGACGGTCGCCTGCGCGTCAACCGGCAACCTCGCCAACTCCGTCGCCGCCAACGCCGCCTCGGCCGGCCTGAAAGCGTACGTCTTCATCCCCGCGGATCTCGAGCAGGGCAAGATTCTCAATTCGCTCATCTACGGCGCCCAAGTGGTCGGAATCAAAGGGCACTACGACGAGGTCAACCGTTTGTGCGCCGAGATTGCCGGCAAATACGGGTGGGCGTTCGTCAACGTCAACATGCGCCCCTACTACGCCGAAGGTTCCAAGAGCATGGGCTTCGAGATCATCGAACAGCTCGGCTGGCGCATCCCGCAACACACGGTCGTACCGATGGCGTCCGGCTCGCTCCTGACCAAGATTCACAAGTCGTATCAGGAGATGGCCAAGCTCGGGCTGACCCCGGAAACGCCCTGGCATGTCCATGGCGCCCAAGCCACCGGCTGCAACCCCATCTCGGCGGCGCAAAAGTCGGGGCTCGACTTCTTCAAGCCCGTCAAGCCGAACACCATCGCCAAGTCGCTGGCCATCGGCACGCCCGCCGACGGTTTTTACGCGCTGAAGGTGATGAAGGAAAGCAACGCGCACGCGGAAGACGTCACCGACGACGAGATCCGCGAAGGCATCCGGCTCCTGGCGGAACACGAAGGAATTTTTGCCGAAACCGCCGGCGGCGTCACCACGGCGGTGGCCAAGAAACTCATTGCCTCCGGCCGCATTCCAGCCAAAGACTCTGCGGTGCTGTGCATCACGGGCAACGGCTTGAAGACGCTCGACGCCGTCAATGGGCACTGCGGTCAACCCCGCGAAATCAAGCCCAGCCTGCGCGAGTTTGAATCCATGCTCACCGCCAGCGAACGCGCGGCCGTGACGGCATAAGCGCGGCGAAGAAACGCAAACTGCAACTCTGAAATCGCAAATCTAAAATCGGAAACCGCCCATGCCCACCAAAGTCCGAATTCCCACGCCGCTGCGCAAGCTCACCAACAATGAGGAGCTGATCGAGGTCAAGGCCGGCACCGTCGGCGACGCCATCGCCGAACTCCAATCCCGCTTTCCCGGCATCCAGGAACGGCTCATCGATGAATCCGGCGAGGTCCGCCGGTTCGTCAATGTCTACGTCAACGAGGAGGACATCCGTTTCCTCGAGAACCAAAAAACCCCGCTCAAAGACGGCGACGAAATCAGCATCATCCCGGCGATTGCCGGAGGTTAACCCATGGCCACTTCACGGAAGAAAGCAGCCCGCCGCCCGGCGAAGGCCGCGCCCAAGTCAAAACCCGCGAAACCCCGCGCCCAGGCCGGAGCCAAACCTCCGTCCGGCGGCACGAGCCGGTTTTGGCTGATGTATCCGCCGCGGATGATCAAGACGCCTATCCTGTGGGAGCTCGGCCAGCGGTTCAAAATCGTCACCAACGTCCGGCAGGCGAGCGTGACGGATGAAATCGGGATCCTGTGCCTTGAGCTGGACGGCTCGCGCACCGAGATCGCCGCCGCCGTCGCGTGGCTCGAAAAGACCGGGATCAACGTCGAGCCGGTCGAGATCAACGTGATCGAAAGCTAGCCGTGGCATTCTAGGTTTTGGATTTGCAGGTTTTGGATTTTGGGTCGGCGGCGACGCTCACCCCATCAGAAACGAGCGCGCCCGGTTCGCCGTTTTGGCCAATCGCAAATCGGCAATCTAAAATCATGATCCCTCCATGCCTGTTTCCGTCATCTTTCGTCCGGAATCCTGGGTCGATCCGTTGCCCATCCAGCCGCTCTTTCCGAGCGAACAACCCCTCGAGGTGGAGCTGGGCAGCGGCGACGGATCATTTCTCGCCCAGTGGGCCGCAGCGCATCGCGACCGAAATTTTCTCGGGGTGGAACGTCTCCTGGGTCGCCTGCGCAAGCTGGATCGCAAGTCGCAGCGCCTTGGGCTGACCAATGTCCGCCTCCTTCGCATTGAAGCCTCTTACTTTCTCAGTTACCTGCTCCCGCGCGGTTCCGTATCCGCCTTGCACCTCTATTTCCCCGATCCCTGGCCCAAACGAAAACACCGCAAGAACCGCCTGGTCAACGCCGAGTTCGCCACGGCGGTGAGCCGCGTCCTGATCCCGGGCGGCCTGCTTCATCTTCGCACCGACGACGCCGACTATTTCGAGCAGATGCGATCCGTGCTCGACCCCGACCAGCGTTTTCAACTCGTCGAACCGACCGCTGAACTCATCGCGGTCGTGACCGACTTCGAACGTCAGTTCAATTCCCAGGGCATTCCCACCCGACGCGCCTCGTATCAGCTCAAGGTGCAGGCGACCGGCTAAACCGAAACGATTCAGTTGGGCATCAGACGACCGAACGGGGCATTGCTCAGTGCTCAGTGCTCAGCGCTCAGTGCGAATGGGTTGCTGCGGGAGCTTCTTCCACCTGTCGATCGACAATCGCCGCGGTCACCACGTCCGCGGCGACATTGAGCGTGGTGCGAGCCATGTCGAGCAGGCGATCGACTCCGATGATGATGGCCAAGCCTTCGGGCGGGACGCCAAAGGTCGCAAGCAGCCCGGCGATGAGGGGCAAGGAGGCCCCGGGAATTCCGGCGACGGCCACCGCACTGAGCACCGCCAGCAACAGCAAGGTCACTTGGGCGCCGATGGCCAGGTTCACGCCGTAAATCTGCGCGATAAACAGCACGACACAACCTTCATAGAGCGCGGTGCCGCTCATGTTCATGGTGGCCCCAAGCGGGATGACAAATCCCGTCACGCTGGGCGATATCTTCAACTCCTCCCGGCACACCTGCATGGTGGTGGGCAGAGTCGCATTGCTGGAACTCGTCGAAAACGCCGTGATCAAAATCGTCCGGGTCTGCCGCCAGAACTCGAGCGGATTTCGTTTCGCCAGGAGTTTGATCCAAAGCGACATCGTCCCGAACAGATGCAACGTCATCGCCACGAGGCAGAGGACGACGAATCCCAGCAGGGCAAAAAGCACATTGACTCCGACCTTGACGATCACGCTGAAGATCATGGCCGGAACTGCCACCGGCGCGAGCATCAGCGCGTAGTGCACGATGCGGGTCATCAGCTCGGCGGCAATCTCCAGGCCCGTCTGCAGCTGCCTCCGATGCGCGTCCGACAGCTGGGTTCCCGCCGCGCCAAGCAGGAGGGCAAACGCGATCAGTGGGAGCACTTGGAACTCCACCACGGACTTGAGGAGATTACGCGGAAGAAACATGTCGACCAGCAGCGAGAAGCTGATGGCCGGCTGGGTGGCACTCGATTCCATCGCCTGTTTGGCGCGTCCACCGAACTCGCGAATCATGGTCTGCTTGGTCGAATCATCGAGGGCGTTCCCCGGATGAAACAGATTCATCAGCACCAGCCCGATGGCCACGCCCACCGCCATGTTTAGCGTGAACAAGACAAACGTCCGCAACGCCAGCGGTCCGAGGCGGTCGAGCCGTCCCAACTGCACCACGCCCAGCGCCAGGGAACTGAAGATTAACGGGACGACGACAAAAAACAGCAGGTGAAGGAAGACCTTTCCCAGCGGGTCGAGCACGCTGGTGGAGAGGCTCTGGGCACCCTTGAGCAATGTTGGGTTTGACTGCCCGAGACCAAGAACGATCGTCCCAATGACGACACCGGCGACCAACCCAATCAGGATCCAGGTCGCCAGCCGGTGTGAATTCGCAGAAGCCATGGCCACGAAGCATGCCGAAGCGGGATGACGGTGACAAGGCGCGGAGCGAAAGCAGGGGCCGATTGGGTGTGATTAAAGACGGGTGATCCAACGAACCGTCTCACCCCGCATCCCGGCCTTCTCCCCGTTCAGGGGAGAAGGAGGCGCGGCGGGCGTTCGTGGGCCGGCGGGCGCGCGTGGGGCGCGAGCTTGACGCATTGAACCATCACCCGCTTTTAACCGCACCCGGGCCGATTGTGCGGGTGGAAGCGAAGGCCAAGTGCAACATGACGCGGCCTGCCATGCCCGCATCCTGCGGGCCGATGGCGACGCATCCTGCATCGAGGCCGGGTTGGCGAAGCGGTTTCTTGAAGCGCGCAGGATGCGGGCGTTACCATTTACTGCCGCTTCCAACCGCGCCCTTCCCATGAACCTCTCGGTTCTTGCTCTTGCTCTTAATCGTGCTCTTGCTCCTCCCAAAGAGAGCAAGAGCAAGCGCAAGAGCAAGCGCAAGAGCAGGATTAAGAGCAAGGGGGAGATTAAAGGTTCATGTCCGGTGAGCAGGTCAAAAAAGGAACGGGTGGCTTCCCATGAACCTCCCCTCCGGAGGAGCCTTCTCCGCCGCCCTGCGGGGGAGAAGGTGTCTCGCCCAAAGGGCGGGACGGATGAGGTGGCGCAGTCGCGGGTTCATGGCCCCAATTCGCGGGCAGAAAGGCAGGGTGCAACTTCCCATGAACCGCATTTGGAATTTCGAATTGAGAAATGGTTATTGGTGATCGCGGGGAGGCAACTGATACGGATCGTTTCCCAATGACCAACAATCCGTGACCCTCTCGGTCTCGCAAAGCGCGCAAAGCGGGAGGGAAAGGGTGGGCCCGCGAAGCGGGACCGGGTGAGGGAGAACGTTCCCCGGTTCATAGGCCAGTTGGCACGAGTTAAGAACTCGTGAAAGCTTCCCTGGCCCTGGGCGGCTAAATCCCCGCCGCGATCGCATCGCCCATTTCGCGGGTGCCCACCTTGCGGGCGCCGGACTCGGCCGCGCTGAAGATGTCGCCGGTGCGCAGGCCCTGGGCAATCGCCTTGGACACTGCGTTTTCAATCGCTTTCGCCGCGTCCTCCAGCCCAAAGCTGTGACGCAGCATCATGGCGGCGGAAAGCACCTGCGCGATGGGATTGGCCAGGTTTTTGCCCGCGATGTCTGGCGCGGTGCCGCCCGCTGGCTCGTAAAAACCAAAAGTCCGGCCGCCGGTCGTGGCGCCGAGACTGGCGCTCGGCAGCATGCCCAGCGAGCCGGCCAGGGCGGCGGCTTCGTCGCTGAGGATGTCGCCAAACATGTTCTCGCAAAGGATCACGTCGAACTGGGTGGGCTTGAGCAAAAGCTGCATCGCGCCGTTGTCCACGAACATGTGTTCAAGGGCCACGTCGGGGTACTGCTTTGCGACCGTGGTGACCACGTCACGCCAGAGCACGCCGTTTTCAAGGACGTTCGCCTTGTCGATGCTCGTCACCTTGCGGCGCCGCGTTTGCGCAGCCCGGAACGCAACCTTGGCGATCCGTTCGATCTCGGGAGTCGTGTAGACCATGGTATCGATGGCTCGCAGCACGCCGGGCGACACCTGCTCGGTTTTCTTGGGCTGGCCAAAATACATTCCGCCGGTAAGTTCGCGCACGACGAGAATGTCGAGACCGTCGCCCTGTCGTTCCGGGCGCAGCGGGCAGGCGTGGGAAAGTTCCTTGGGCAATTTGACCGGACGCAAGTTCGCGAAGAGGCTGAACTCCTTGCGCAACCTCAGCAGGGCGGCACGTTCCGGGCGTTCTTCCTTGGGAATGGTCGGATCCCGATCGGGCAGGCCAACCGACCCGAACAGGATGGCGTCC
Source organism: Limisphaerales bacterium (assembly GCA_044230345.1). Lineage (GTDB taxonomy): Bacteria > Verrucomicrobiota > Verrucomicrobiia > Limisphaerales > JADJPG01 > JBGARF01. Next base: position 228,883 of record JBGARF010000015.1, on the reverse strand, counting down.
GACTTCCGGCAAAGCGCCAAAGTGTCGTCTGGGAGCGCCTTGCCGGCTGCGTCGATGCCCGCCCAGCCGACCGGAGCCTCGGTGAGATTGAACTGCAAACCAAACCGTTGGCCGACCGAGCGCAGCACCTTGATGGCCTCCCGCATGACCTCGGGGCCGATGCCATCTCCAGCCAGCGCTGCGACGTTAAACACGTTGGAACTCATAAAGGGGGCGAGGTTAAGAAAGCTGGGCTGCGGCCGGCCAGAAGAAAATGCCATCAGCCTCAGACCTTCAAACGGGGGTGATTGACGATGCAGTGGACCGCACGGCCGGAGCGCAGCGGCATCCCTCGCGAACAACAATCAAGGGCTGGACAAGCCGACACCGAATCGCCACACTGGGTTCTCGCAAATCGCACTCAATCTTTAAGACGACACGATGCATACTCCTTCGGACTGGATGGGATGGTTCGTACAGGGTGATTTTGGCTCTGCCCCACCCAATTGGCCGGCCATGATGCTCGGCCTGCTGGTGGCATTCGCCGGCGGCCAGGTCATTGCCTGGGTTTACATGATGACTCACTCCGGCCTGTCGTATTCCCGGTCGTTCGTCAATGCCCTCATCATCATGCCGCTTGTGACCAGCCTGGTCATGATGATTCTTTCCAACAACCTCGTCACCGCCTTCGGCATGATGGCGGTCTTCGCGATCGTCCGGTTCCGCAATATTCTCCGCGACACGCTCGATACGTCCTACATTCTGATCGTAATCGTACTGGGCATGGCCGCAGGCACGCAGAAGTTTGCGAGCGCCATCCTTGGCACCGGCCTCTCGTCCCTGGCGTTGCTTTATTTGTGGTATACGGCGTTCGGCAGCCGCCATCGGTATGACCTCATCGTCAACATGCACTGGGCCCGGTCGGTGAAGGAACTGAGCGATCTCCGACGGATTTTGGATCGGCACTCGTGGAAGGCGCATTTGGCCAGCCAGCGTTCGCATGAAGGATACGAGGGCACGGATCTTTCCTACCGTTTACTCCTGCGCGATTCCAACCGGGTGGAAGACTTGCTGACGGAATTGCGGCAGGTGACGGGTGTTTCCCGCGTGACCAGCATGTTGGCCGAGGACGAATCCGAACTCTGAGCCAGATATATCGAGCGCACCAAGTGTTCGCACCAAGTGTTAATCCCGAATTGACCCTTTTTTGATCGATCCGATCCCCCGAGTCATGGATACCAAAGACAAGCTCCCTCCAATTCCGACCCCAGCTTCTCAACGCTGGCGCGAATTCCGCATCCAGGTCCTTCCCTTCGTGATGTTCACCGCCGTTGTCATCGGGATCGTCATCCTTTGGAAGAACTACGTTCAACCCATCGGTGTCATCGGTTTTGCCGAGACCAATCAGGTCAACGTTACCAGCGTGACGGATGGGCTGATCGAGCAACTCTACGTAGAGTCATTCCAAGTGGTGACTCAGGGTCAGGCCATCGCGGTGGTAGCCAGCACGACTCCCGATCTGATCAAGGCCCAGCAGGCCTCGGTGCAGTCCGAATTGCAGCTCACCGGCGACCGCCTGAAGATGGACCAAATCCGCGTCGAGCAAAACATTATCGATGCCCAGCAAAAGCTGCTCGACTACCGGTTGGAGCAGGCGACCGCGCGCGACACATGGATGTTAAAGTCCAACGAGTTCTTCCGCAGCCAGGCCGAGTTCGCGAAAAAGGTGATCTCGCCGGCTGATTTTGATCGGGTCAAATCCGCCTTTGATTCCACGGCGACGCAAATCGTCGAACGCGAAAAATCGATCGCAACGTTGGATGAATCGATCACCAGACTGCGCAACGGCAGTTTGAATGAGCCGAGGGGAGTGGACAAGGCGATGGAAGACAAGGTGCGCGAGTTGGAATTGATGCTCAAGCCCAGCGTCCTCCGCGCGCCCATGGACGGCATGATCAGCATGGTGCATCGCCGTCAGGGAGAGCGCATTCTTCGCGGCGATTCCGTTGCCACCGTGGTTGATCCCCAAGCCCGCCGAATCATTGGCTATATCCGCCAGCCGGTCGATCTCCTCCCCACCACGAACGACACCGTCCGGATTTTCAAGCGAACCGCTCCGCAGGTCGTCGGCAAGGGGAATATCGAACGGATCGGAGCGCAGTTCGAGTTTATCAACCCGGCCCTTCTCTCCGTGGAAACGAAGCGAATGGAAGTTGGCCTGCCCATTCTCGTCAGTGTTCCCGCCGGCTTTCCGCTGGTGCCTGGAGAATACGTCAGTCTGACGATCGACTACCGGTAGGCCGGCGCAGCAGTTCGAAATGTTCGTCGACGCGGGCCGTCTGGCCCGTGAGGCCGCCGTTGATGTTCAGGCAGCCTTGCGGCCAAACCAGGAGTTGACGATGGACTTGGACTCGATCTGGCCTTGCTTGACCTTGAGCTGGCCGAGGAGGGACTGAAGGCTGATGAACAGCTTGTGCCAGCTATTCTCGACATTTCTCACCGCGTTTTCGTTCAGCTCGCTGAGGTAGCGGATGGATGGCGCTGAACCGATCAAACCGTGGACATCCTCGCGGGTGACCGGACCGCAGTCGATGGAGGAAAGGATGAGCTCCAATTCCTGAGTGATGACGCTCTTGATCTCAAGAAACTGGTTTTCGTCGTCCTGCGAAAATTTCTTAGACCGGGCCATGCTCATGAACGTATTGAACTGCTTCCAGCATTCCAGGTAGTTCTCGAGCCGGAGGATCAAATGTTCGACGTTGGACTTGCTCATAGGAGGGGAGGTTGCGGCGTTAACCTTTCTTGAGTCGGGGACTGAGGGATTGCGGCATGAGGAAAACGATGGCGCCACCGCGCAGCTCGCGGGCCAGGACTTTGAGTGCGGCGTATTGAATGACGATCTCGGACAGGGGCATCTGGGCCTTCTTGGCCAGGCGGAATGCCTCGAGAACTTGATCGCCAATGGCCCGGGCGTGATCGGAGGGAAAGGACTGAGGCAACGTCGAGGTCATGATGACCCCCTCCCGATCGAGCGTGAAGCTCCCGGCGGGGAGCTGCAACAGTCCAGGATGGCTGGGCTTGAAAAAACGACTTAGGAGGCCCATTTGGACAAAATGCTTTTGATGGAATCACGTACCTGATCGGGGCCCGTCGACGGCGGGAACCCCACGCAGAGTTCCGATTCGCCACAGGTGGTTACGGCCAGCTTGCGTTGCGGCCCGCTGCCAAGGATTTGCTGCAGTTCACCGAACTGCAGGCGATCGCCAAGGTCACGAAAATTACTCAGCGTTTCCCGGGTGAACTCTGCAACCGGCTCCGGGTTGTCGAGCCCCCACGAGGTGAGAGCCGAGCGTGCGGGCGGAACCGCGAGGACAAATTCCACTCCTTCCACCTCGGACCAGTCTTTCGCTCCTGGTGCGCCGGGAGTCGCCGTCGACGAACTGGCGGCATTCGGGTCCGGCGGATTGGCTGCGGCGATCGCTTCTGCCGCGCAGGCCTCGTCCATCGCCTGAGCCGTGTTGAGCAGCAGCCCCTGGTATGAGGTGAAGATGGTCCGGGTCCGACTCGGATCCGCCGGCAACGTTTCAAACGTGCCGGTGCGCCAGGTCAGAATTCGGTGAAATGCCGGCTCGCCATTCAAACCTGACGCTTCGGAATCCACGACCTCGCCATTCTGAATGTAAATCCGGCCCTCCGTCGGGCCATTCGAAATCTTCAACGTGCATGAAGCCTGGGACAGACATTCGAGCTGAATGATGTCGACCAAGCTCTTGCTTTGCACTCCGCGAAAGCCCTGCTGTCCTTCGCTGGAAAGCAGCGCATCGATCGATTCCATGAACAAACCCATCTCCTGATCCGATTCGGGTTTGATCCAGTATTGGTCGACCCCCATTCCGTAGGCGCGCGTGCGGAATTGTTCATCGCGGATCGCGGTCAGCACCACCAACCGCAGCTGGGGATACTTTCGGCGAATCACCGTGATCGCCTGCAAGCCGTCCATTTTCGGCATGTTCAGATCCACGATGATGAGGCTGAACGTCTCCGATTCAAGAATGGCCAGCGCCCGCGCGCCGGTGGTGGCACACTTCACTTCGGGCTGACACGGCAAATGCTGGCTCAGCATCTCCCGGTAGAGATCCAGGAAGTCCTGATCATCATCCAGGAGCAGGATTTTCGGCAACGTGGGCATTAATAATTCGGCCTCGGGACAAGAGTCCAACACAGGTTCCATCGGCAGGAATCGAATCCTCATTAGAAGGAATCGCCCGACAATTTGTTTTTCCGCCAAACACAAATCGTGGCTCGTCGTTTGCTACGCCTCTCGTGCACATGTTCGGCGCCATCTCAAAACTATTCAGAAAGTCGGCGGCGGCTCCGCCTCCGGCCGCCTCACCTAGCCCCACTGCCAAGCGCCCGGCGACGCTCCCCGCGTCCAAGGGAGTGTCCCGGAATGAGACACCCGCGCGCAGCGGAGTGTCCAAAGTGGTGTCAACTCCCCCGCCAGCCAGCCCCAGTTCGGGCCAGGGCGAAACCATTTCCATCCCGTACGCCTCGATCATCCGTCTCATTCCCAACGAGCTTTGGGGCAAACTCGCGCCCGCAGGTGTGGCCGGACACCAATTCTCCATCGACCGCGCCACGGCTGTCGCCCAACTCGCCACCGGCGCGGTCAAGGTCAAGTTCGGCGACCTGCGCAAAAGCGCTCCCAGCGGAGTCTTCCTAAACTCTCCCGCCGAAGACAACCGCCTCATTGAGCTGCCCCTCAGCGAGATTCTTTCCCAACTTCACCCTGACGCCTACTCCCGACGCCACGACCAGGTCGCCGTCCACGTTGACCAGGAAGTTCCTGATGTCTTCGGTGCCAACGGAGCCACCGGCGCTCCAGTCCGGGTGATGCAAAAGAAGGAGGTTGGCAATACTGGCACGGTCGCCACCCGGCAAAAATCTCCCAGTCCGATTGCCCGAGCCAAGCCCCCGGCCCCCGAACCAACGCCACCGCCGGCTCCCGCCGAAGTCGTGCCGCCGGCCGCAACGCCCGCCAACGTCGTTCCCCTCGTCCCCGCGGCAAAACCGCCAGCGACGACCCACGCTCCGGCACCCGCAACGGCCCAGGCCCAAGCCCCCGCCGCTCCCATTCGACTGCCTGCAGCCCCAGGCGCCCCGACGGGAACGCCAACAGCGGCACCCAAGGCGCCGACATCGCCAACGCCGCCCATTCCCAAGGCTCCGACCACCGGCGCCCGACCGCTCCCCAAGTTATCACCCAGTCCAGCGCAAGCTCCGGTCCCGGCCCCAGCACCAGCACCCGCCGCCGCCAGCGGTTTCACCCCAATCGCACCGATCGTCCCCCTCGCCGGTCCGCTGGCCCAGGGAAGTTTCACCATCGATCTGGATGCGCTGGCCGAACAATGGCCCGATGCGGTGCGCCAAGAGCTTGCTCAGCTCAAAATACCCGAAGCGAAAGTAGCCCTGCCGCCCGTCGACATTTGCGAAGGCCTGAAACGCGGACGCATCCAATATCCTTGGCGAACGCTTCGCTCCTGGATCCAGCCCACTCCCCTCTACGCCGCGCCCTCGCCACACGACGATCTCATTCTGGAGCTGCCCCTGCGCACTCTGACCCCTTCGTTCCTTCAGTTCATTCGCGAGAATCCGGTCAATCGCCAGACCGCCGCCGCGGACAACATCACAGAGTTTTTCCGGCGTGCGGAACAGTCCACAGGAAATTCCGTCGATGTCCTTCAGTCGCTGCTGCAGGAAGCCCCCGCAGCGGCGGCGGCTCCCGCCGTCGCCCCTGCCACGCCCCCGCCCGCTGCCCCCGCGGCAGCCGCGCCAATCAGGGCAGCGGTCCCCGTCGCGCCGGCGGCCTCATCCGTCGCGGCGACCCCTGGCGACGTCGTGCTGGAAAACGGACTCTTCTGCGTTCCGGTAAGCCTCCTGGCTTCCAGTTGGCCCGATGCCGTCAAGCAGGACATCTCCCAATTCGGTCTGGCAAACGCTCGGCTTGATATTCCGGTTGATGTGCTTGATGCCGGACTGCGCTCCGGCAAGATCGAGTTCGCCTGGGCCGAGCTATGCGCGTGGCTCAACCCGCCCTCCAAGACCGTCCAAGTTTCAATTAACGGAGAGCAAAGGCTCACGCTGCCCATTCAGCTCATCGGCCCGCTGTTCATCAAACTCCGCCCCAACGCCAATCGGCGGAAGGCCGCGGTCATGTCGGACATTCCCGATCTTTTCAACGCCGCCGGCGTGCCCCAAGCTCCCCCGCCTGCCCCGGTCGCCGAAGCCACGCCCGTGGCCGAAGCCGCGCCCAGCCCCGCCGCCCGACCCGCTGCGCCGGCCGCACGTACGGAGACACCTGCCGCCGCCGCCGCCGCCGCGCCCCGGCCCGCTCCCACCAACCTGTCAGAGCTCTTCGGCGAGCCGACCAAGAAATCGTGGACCCCGAACGAAATCGTCCAGCGCTCCACCCGTTTGCCCGGCGTCGCCGGCGCGCTCATCGCCCTGCAGGACGGCCTGCTGGTGGCCAGCAGCCTGCCCGCCAACCTGCGCATTGAGATGATCGCCGCATTCGTGCCGCAGATCTTCGGTCGGTTGAACCAATATTCGAAGGAACTCAACCTCGGCGATGCCACCGCCACCAGCTTTACCATCCCGGCCGGCACGCTCCAGATCTACAACGCCGGACTCATCTATTTTGCGGCCCTGAGCAAACCCGGGGAAAACCTCCCCATCCAGGATCTTCAACTCATTGCCGCCGAACTCAGCCGACACACCAAGTAAGGAAACGGAACACATGGCCATTATCAATCAGGCGACCAAGGAACTTCAGGTCAAAGTCGTCTACTACGGCACCGCCCTCGGCGGCAAAACTACGAATCTGGTCCAGGTCCACGATCACGTGCAGACCGCCGCCGGAAACAAGGGCAAACTCGTCTCCCTGGCCACCAGCTCGGACCGGACGTTGTTCTTCGACTTCCTCCCCATCGAGGCCATGGCCATCAAGGGATTTAAGACGAAGTTCCAGCTCTATACCGTCCCCGGACAGGTCATCTACAACACAACCCGCCAACTCGTTCTCCGCGGCGTCGATGGCATCGTCTTCGTCGCCGACTCCCAATACGACAAAATGGAGGAGAACGTGAAGAGCTTCCAGAATCTCGAGGACAACCTCAAAAGCCTGAACTTGAACCTCAAGGACATTCCCTACGTCCTGCAATACAACAAACGCGACCTGCCCAACGTCGCGCCGGTCGAGTTCATGGAGTATTTGCTCAACAATCGGGAAGAACAGGTGCCGTCGTTCACCGCGTGCGCGCACAAGACGGAAGGGGTGTTTGAGACGTTGAACATGATCACCCGGTTGCTTCTTCAGAAGTTCATCGCCCAAAGCCAGCGCAAGGCGGCCTGAGCCCCACCACCTCTCTCGCTTCCTATGCCGACGCTACCCCAACTCATCGAAGAGGACATTGGCGAGCTCAACGGCGCCCTGCAGGAACTCCTGATCAAAAGCGACGCCGGCGTCACTCTGATCATCGACAAGGGCGGCTTTATCATCACGCAGTGCGGTCGCGGCCTCGACTTCGATACCATGACCCTCGCGGCCCTCTCCGCCGCCTCCTACGCCGCCACCGAAGGCATCGCCCAGGTCATCGGCGAGAAAACTTTCAGCAGCGTCTATCAGCAGGGCGAAACCTACAGCCTGCTTGTCAACAACATCGACCAATTCTCCCTCCTCGCGGTCATCTTCAAGGCCAACCTCAGCGTCGGCGCCGTCAAATACTACGCCACCGACACGATCAAAAAAATCGCTGCCCAGTTCGAGGTCGCCCAAAACCGCGCCCCCAACCAGGGTCTCGACCTTTCGATGCTCAACATGGCCGACCCCTCCGGCCTGTTTAAGAAGAAGGTCGCGTAGCCCCCTCCCTCGATTACCAATTACCATTTCCAAATTCCCAATTCCAAATCCCCCGATCCAGCATCGGGAATTTGATATTGAAAATTTGTTAACGGCAATTTGAGTCCGGCCTGTCCGCTTTGCCGCCCTCGATTACCAATTACCATTTCCAAATTCCCAATTCCAAATCCCCCGATCCAACATCGGGAATTTGATATTGAAAATTTGTTAACGGCAATTTGAGTCCGACCTGTCCGCTTTGCCGCCCTCGATTACCAATCACCATTCCCAAATTCCCAATTCCAAATCCCCCCGATCCAACATCGGGAATTTGGTATTGAAAATTGGCAATTGCCCACTTGACACGCTCACCCCTACTGTCCTAGTGTCCTATGACAGTAGACGCCGATGAACTTTCAGATCGATTTCAAGTCAGGCAAGCCGGTTTATCTTCAGCTGGTTGATCAGGTGCGGTATGCAGCCGCGTCCGGCGTTCTACAGGCCGGAGATCCCCTGCCCTCCATCCGGCCCCTGGCCGAGGAACTCCGCGTCAATCGAAACACAGTGGCCAAAGCGTATACCGAACTGGAGTCGCTCGGGATCGTCGAGTCCCAGCCCGGCCGCGGCAGTTTCATCAAAGAGGCCGCTCCCGTCTTTACCAAACCCGTCCGCGAGAAAATCTTGATCAAGGAAATCGATCAAGCCGTCGTCGCCGCCCATCACCTCCACGTCGATCGCCAAACCTTTCTCGAACTCGTCCGAGAACGTCTCGACCACTTCGAACACAAAAACGAGGACGCCAAGCCTAGATCTTGAACAGCACTCGCCCCGCCCACGGCGCCCGCTCCTCCCCATCGCAAATCTAAAACCGCAAATCGCAAATCCCATGACTCCTCCCAAGCCCGTTATCCACGTTGAGCGTCTGCATCGTCGCTACGGCCAGCTCGACGCCGTCAACGGCCTCAACCTGACGGTTCGCCCGGGCCGTTGCTACGGGTTCTTTGGTCGCAACGGCGCTGGGAAAACGACCACCATCAAGTGCCTGCTCAATTTGCTGCGCCCCACCAGCGGCACCCTGGAGGTCTTCGGACTCTCGCCCCAGCGCCACGAGGTTGGCATCAAATCGCGCCTGTCCTACGTCCCGGATGCCGTGGCGTTCTACCCGTGGATGACGGTGGCCGGCACCCTCGAGTATCTGGCTTCGTTTCGCTCACGCTGGAATCGCGAGCTCGAAGCCGACCTGCTTCGTCGGTTCCAACTCGATCCGAGCCAGAAAGCCACCACGCTCTCCAAAGGTCAACGCACTCAGGTCGCGCTTATCGGCGCGATCTGTCCCGAACCCGAACTGCTCGTGCTCGACGAACCCACTTCCGGCCTCGACCCCATCGTCCGACGCGAATTCATCGAGACCGTTATCGGCGCCTATCAATCCGGAGATCCCGAGCATCGAACGGTGTTCGTTTCCACGCACCTTATCTCGGAGTTCGAAGGATTGATCGATGAGTTCACGATCATCGATCAGGGCCGCGAGCTGCTGACCATGGATGCCGACAGCGCACGGTCGCGCTTCACCAAGATTCGCGCTCGCTTCCGTGGAGCGCCACCCAACCTCGATCTTACTGGCGCGCTCAGTGTTCGCACGGCTGGACGTGAACTGGAGATTCTCGCCAACGGCGCAACCGAACGCCTCACCGCCACGATCCACGCCGCAGCGCCTGAGTCTCTCGATCGCGAAGCGCTGTCGCTCGAAGAAATCTTCGTCGCCTCCCGAACCCTCACGCAAAACAGGTCATGAACACGCTTGTCCGCAAAGAACTGCGCCTGCTCCTGCCCACGTGGGCCGCCGCGGTCGCGCTCGCCGCCACCCCGGCCCTGGCGGGCTTTGCGCTGAACTCGCCCAAACTCCTGTGGCTGCTCGCAGGTGGGGCGCTTCTGGCCCTGGTAATCGCGCTCAGCACCTTCGGACGCGAGTTCGCCAACCACACGTTTTCCAATCTGCTGGCGCTGCCGGTGACCCGCCGCCGGCTGTGGTGGACCAAGGTCGGCGTGCTCGCGACCGCGATGGCGTCACTCTATGGCGTCTGGTGGGCTTCGGTCACCGTCTGTGGCGCCCACTGGCCGAAAGTCGTCTATATGTTTGGCGACGCGCAGATCACCCCGGCCACCACGGCTCTCTTTCTACTGGTCGTCCTCACCGGCGGCCTGTGGACCACTCTCGCCTTTCGCCAGGTGGCGGCAGCGCTTTGGTTCGTGTTGCTTCTGCCCCTCGCTCTGTTGACCAGCGCGGATGCTGTCTTGCCGCGCTTGATCCGTTCCACCGAGGTCCACGACACCATTCTGGTGCTGCTGATGCTGGCCTACAGCGTCGGCGGTTTCCTCCTCGCGTGGCGTCTGTTTCTGGGAGCGGAAGACGCCCAATGGACCGGCGGCACCGTCGGCCTGCCGGCATTTTCCTGGCTGAGGCGCCAGGGCGACCAGCCGGGACTTCGCCAACGTCGTCCGCTCCGCGCCCTCCTGGGCAAGGAATTGCAGCTGCATCAACCGACCTTGATCGTGGCCGCGCTTGTCCTCTTGCTGCATCTGGGAATTGTCTTGCTCCGTCACTGGATGCCTGAAGTGACCAAGCAACCGTTGATGGAAATTGTTTTCGGGACATTCTGGGGCCTTTGGTTGCTCATGCCCGCCTTGGTCGGGGCCACCGCCGTGGCCGAAGAACGCAAGCTCGGCCTGATGGAAGGCCAGCTCTGTCTGCCGGTGGGACGCCGGCGAAAATGGTTCGCGAAGTTCAGCGTCGCGCTGCTCCTCGGCGTCGTCCTCGGCACCGTCGCGCCTTGCCTCCTGGAATCAGCAGACCATCTTCCGCGCTTTTTCACTCGCCCTGATTCCGCGAACGCTCTCACACCCTACGACCACTGGCTCACCATTGGGAACATCACCGCGGGCATCGCCCTGGTTGCGTTTCACGCTTCCAGTCTCGCGCGCAACACCCTCCAAGCCCTGGGCCTCGCGGCGTTGTCGGCCTTGTTCGGCTCTCTTCTCTTCAACGCCCTGGAACGGCCCGACCTTTTCTTCGATCGCGCACTCTGGCAGGGCAACCTCGGGCTGATCCTGGGTTATCCCTCCGTCGGATTGGCCCTGGTCCTTCTCTCCGCCGGGAACTTCAGACATCCGTCGATCACAGGCCGCCGCTGGGCCCAAAATTTGGTCGCCCTCTGCGCCGTGTTCGTGGCCACCACGCTGACCGCCACCGGAATCTACAACCGAGCCTGGGAGACATTCATCGAGTCCGATCCGGCCCACGGGCCCGCCCGTTTCAAGGAGGCGAGCGCTCCGCAACTGCGTCACGACGGCCAACTCTCGGCGCTCAGCCCGCAGGGTGAAATCATCGTCTTCCCCCAGGTATGGCGTGCGCGCTCCCGGGCTTGGTTCAACGCGGCCATTTTCTCCGAGCATTGGTCGCAGGCCTCGTTGGGCTCCAACTGGACCAGCCAGGTCACTGCATACTTTGAGACCGTCGCCGTTCGCCATGACGGCACGCTCTGGGCCTCCGAGTTCGGCCGGCCGAACATGACCCGTTCCGACGAGCCCATCGAACCGCCAGCGCCGCTGGCCCAGTTCGGCTCGGACAACAATTGGAAGAGCGTGGTCCGCGATCCCGCGGCCGGCCGCTCAGTTCTCTTGCTCAAGAGCGACGGCACTCTTTGGCGCTGGCGAGTCACCAATCACGTCAATCGCGTCTCGATCCTGACTGCGGCGACACCGACTCGCCTCGGCACCGATTCGGATTGGGCGTCGATCGTCGCCGGTGGCCATAGGGTCTACCTGTCGACCACCAACGGCCAAATCTGGGGCCTCAATCAAGTCATCCGCCGTTTGTCCCCAGGTCGCGTCCGCGCTCTCGATTTCGGATTTCGCTTGGAACCCGTTGAGAGTTGGGCTGGAAAGCCCACCGATTGGCGGTCGCTCTCGAGCGTCGGTAACTACGACCTGGGGGTCAGAGCAGACGGAACGCTTTGGGCCTTTGGCATCCTGTCGTGGAATCGAAACCAAACCGAAGACCAACTCGACGCGGGTGCCGAGTGGAAAGCCATCGCTGCGAACAACAGCTCCGCTCTTGCCCTCAAGCAGGACGGCTCCCTCTGGAAGCTCGACGTGAGCTCTTGGAACCAACGTCCTCAACTCACGCGGCTCAGCCAACAGCAGGACTGGCTCGCCGTGACCAGCTCGTATGACGCGGTCTTCGCCCTCTCCGCCGACGGCTCCATCTGGAGCTGGGGCACCTACGCCTATCGCCCAGGCGGGCTTGCCATCGCCCCGTCGCGAGTCCCTGTCAAAGTCGCGTCGTTGCCGTAGGGTTTTGTTCCGGTCTTCGAGGTGGGCTCTGGAGGCTTTGAATTGGCGAGACCTCGTCTCTACGTCCCCATGAACCGGAAGGTAGGGCGCGCTCTCCGCAGCGCGCCGGCCAAGCGGACCACTCCGCCATCGACCGAGCTCCGCCGAAACATTCGGGCACCGCTTCGGCGGCGGGCGGCGGAGCGCCCGCCCTACTCGAAGTGCGAGGTTCATGGGCCCGTTGGCACGAGTGCGAAACTCGAGAGAGTTTCCCAGGTGCTCACCAAATTTGAACGACTCCACCGAGTATTCTGTCAGAACGGAAATCGAAAGGCCGCGGCGAACTCGTCGCATTCGAGCCGGTGAAGACGACCGCGATTTCCGGATATGGAGCCGACCAACCTCGACACTGCTTCGCGGCGCCATCCGCGCTGGGTTTGGGCCGCGATTTTTGCGCTGTGCCTCCTGGCGATCGTGACCAGGTTCCTGCTTTCCGATCCCTCGATCGGCCGAGCGAAACAGATTTACCGGGAGGTAGCCACAGGGCACCTGTCTTCGGACAACCTTCCTCAAGCCGAACTCGACCGGCTCGGCACTCGAGCCTCCGTCGAGGCGCTGGCGAGTTTGCTGGATGACTGCCATTCCACGATGAGCGAACGCTATGTTCAGGCGTACGCGAAATTGCCTAAAGACGTCAGCCGGCTTCTGCCCTCGCCCCTGGACCGCGACAAGGCACTTTCGGCCGGCCTTAATCTTCTGAGGCAATTTGGTCCCGCGGCGACCCCGGCCGTTCCGGCGTTGCTGCGCGCCTACCAAAGCAACGACCCAAAACTCGTCAAGATGCGTCGCCCCATCGTTGGCGTACTTGGGAAAATCGGCCCACCGGCCTCGTCGGCCATTTCGGTAATCCTGTCCGCCTTGAGCCCGACCAACGGCTTCCATCAGGATTACCTGGTGGAGACTCTGATCGGAATCGACCCTTCCGGTGACGAGATCGCCCGACAGTGGAAGGCGTTGTCGCTGGAGCCGAGTTGCCGGGACCGGGCACCCGAGCTCGCCGATTGGTGCCTCGCCGCGCTGACGCCGCCTCCGCCACCCAATGTAGCTACGGTGGAGGAGATCAAATCCCAGCGCCACAAAGCTCTTCCCAATCGATGGATGGCTCTCCAGATCCTCGGTTTGTTGAGGAGCGAATCCGAACGCACGGTCCCAGTCATCATCCAACACTTAAACCACGAGAACCCCGTCCTGCGCGGTCAAGCCGCCAGTTCATTGAGCATGCTGGGCGCCGCCGCCGTCGAAGCGCTCCCCAGCCTCAGAAACCAGTTCACGGATGATTGGCGCGCCGTGCGCGAGGCCGCGACGAACGCCGTCCAGGCCATCGAATCTTCGAAAAACCAAACCGCAACCGTCCGATAATCCAAGGCACGGCCGAAAAAACAGCGCCACGTCCACCCTTCGGCGGACGTGGCGCATTCGGATTTCGGTTTCGGGATTTCGCCCTTCGGATTTCCCGCCGGCTGCGACGGCGGGCTACATGTGCGCGATCATGTTGTCGCCAAACTCGGAGCACTTGATCTGCGTCGCGCCTTCCATCTGGCGCGCGAAATCGTAGGTCACGCGCTTGCTGCCAATCGCGCCGTTCAAGCCTTTCAAGATCAAATCCGCCGCTTCGATCCAGCCCAGGTGCCGCAGCATCATCTCGCCGCTCAACACGACCGAGCCCGGGTTGACCATGTCCTTGTTCGCATACTTCGGCGCGGTGCCATGCGTCGCCTCGAAGATGGCGTGGCCGGTCACGTAATTGATGTTGCCGCCAGGCGCGATGCCGATGCCGCCGACCTGGGCCGCCAGGGCGTCGCTCAGGTAATCGCCGTTCAGGTTGAGCGTCGCGATGACGTCAAAGTCGTCGGGTCGCGTCAGCACTTGTTGCAGCGTGATGTCGGCGATGGCGTCCTTGACCAGCAATCGTCCGGCCTTGAGCGCCGCCTTCTGCTCGTCGTTGGCGGCGTCTTCGCCCTTTTCCTTCTTGGTCCGCTCCCATTGGGCCCAGGTGTACACCTTGTCGCCGAAGATGCGTTCAGCCGCGCCATAACCCCAGTCGCGGAAAGCGCCTTCGGTAAACTTCATGATGTTGCCCTTGTGCACGATGGTCACGTTCCGGCGTTTGTTGCGCAGAGCGTAGTCGATGGCGGCTTTGACGAGGCGGATGGTGCCCATGTTGGACACTGGTTTGATGCCGATGCCGACTTGGATCGGGATGTGTGAAGCATCGTGGTCCGGCGCCGCCAGCTTCATGTACTCCGCCATGGCTTCCTTCGTGCCGAAGCGAATCTTCTTCGCATCCTTCGGAAACTCTTTTGCAATGAAATCCAGCACCTTTTGGGCTTCCGGCGAACCGCCGGCATACTCGATGCCGGCGTAGATGTCCTCGGTGTTCTCGCGGAAGATGACCATGTCGACCTTCTCCGGGTGCTTGACGGGCGACGGCACGCCCGTGAACCACTGAACCGGACGCAGGCAGACATAAAGATCCAACATCTGGCGCAGGGCGACGTTGAGCGAACGGATGCCACCGCCAACGGGCGTGGTCAGCGGGCCTTTGATCCCGACCAGATACTCGCGGAACGCTTCGACCGTGTCGTCCGGCAGCCAGTTGTTAAATCGCTTGAAGGAATCTTCGCCGGCGAACACTTCGAACCAGGAAATTTTGCGCTGACCGCCGTAGGCTTTCTGCACGGCCGCATCGAACACGCGCACGCTGGAGGCCCAGATGTCCGGCCCGGTGCCGTCGCCGCGGATGAACGGGATGACGGGATTGTTGGGGACATTGAGTTTCCCGCCCTGGATGCTGATTTTGCCGCCGGCGGGCGGCGTGACGTCTTTGTAGGCCATGTTGGTGCTGTTCGTGATCGATGTGGGTATTCATCGGCCCGCCGCGCCATCGAACTTCGCGCCAGGCCGTCCAAGTGCATTCCGACTCGATGACAGCGGTTCTAGCGGAGACAGGAGGGAATCACAATCGGAAATCCGGCCGCCGCAGTCGTAGCCCGGGGCATTTGCAACATTTGACGGGCTTATCATTCAAGCAACGCATCGATCGGGCGCGCGTTTCTCCTTCCGTGTTGCCTTCGAACCGACCACCGCTAGACTCCGCCGCCGATGTTGGATCTCGACTCGCTCAACCCGCAGCAACGCCTCGCCGTGGAAACACTCCGCGGGCCGGTGCTCATCCTGGCCGGCGCCGGCACCGGCAAGACGCGCGTCATCACCTGCCGCATCGCCCACCTGATCGAACGCGGGGTCGCCCCCGCCAACATCCTGGCCGTCACCTTCACCAACAAGGCCGCCAAGGAGATGCGCGAGCGCGTGACCAAACTGGTCCCCCATCGCCTCCGCAAGCGCGAGAAAGGACAAAAGGCCAAACCCGACGGCCCGACGATCGCCACCTTTCACTCGCTCGGGGCCCGCATCCTCCGCGAGCACATCGAGTCGCTCGGCTACAAGAAAAACTTCGTGATCTACGACGAAGCGGAACAGTTGGGCGCCATCAAAAAAATCCTCAGCCAGATCTCCACCAAGGGTGAGAACGCGGATCCGAAAGTGATCCTGAACCTGCTGAGTCGCTTCAAAAACGCCGGGCCCGACTCCGCCGCGTTTGCGGACCCGAACGTGCGGGCGCTGGCCCAGCACGTTCGTCGCAAATACGAAACCGCCCTGCACGCCTGCAATGCCATCGACTTCGACGATCTCCTGCTGCTGACCCTCCGGCTCTTCGAGGAACATCCGGCCGTCCTCGAAGCCTGCCGCGAAAAGTATCGCTTCGTCATGGTGGACGAATATCAGGACACCAACGCGGCGCAATTCCGCCTGGTCAAACTCCTCTGCGAACAGCATCGAAACCTCTGCGTCGTGGGCGACGATGACCAGAGCATTTACGGCTGGCGCGGCGCGGAAATCTCCAACCTGCTCGATCTCGAACAGCATTTCGGCGAGGTGAAGGTGATCAAGCTGGAGCAGAACTATCGCTCGACCAGCACCATCCTCAACGCGGCCAACGCGGTGATCAAAAACAATGCGCGCCGACGTGGGAAACATCTCTGGTCGGACAAAGGCGACGGCCAGCTCATCCTGCTGCACGAATTTGAAACCGACGAGGCGGAGGCGCGCACCATCGTTGAGGAGATCGAGTTTCTGCGGAACGGCAAACGCATTCCGTGGGGCGCGCAGGCCATCCTGTTCCGGACCAACCTGCAGGCCCGCGCGCTGGAAATGGCGCTGCGTCAGGCCAACGTCCGCTACCATCTGATCGGCGGGCAAAGCTACTTCGACCGGCGCGAGGTCCGCGACTTTCTCGCCTACCTCAAGCTGTTCATCAACCCGCACGATGACATCAGTCTTTTGCGCATCGCAAATGTGCCGGCGCGCGGCCTGAGCGACGTCACCATGGAACGACTGCTCGCCGCCAGCCAGGAGCGGCACTGTTCGGTTTACGCGGCCATGCGGCACACCGATGTCCAGGAGGCCATGGCACCCCGGGCACGGGAGAGCCTTCGAGAATTCCTCGAATTAATCGAGCGAGTGCGCGGTGAACTGCAGGCGGCGGAAACCGATGCGCCAGCCGCTCACGTGCCCGCGCCCCCACCTCCGGCGATCGCCGATGCCGCTGGCGCGGCCGAAGCGTCCGGCGCAGAGGCGGCCGCCAGCGCCGGGACGGTTCAGCGCTGGGCGCAGCGTTTCCTCGACGAGATCGGTTACATCGCCGAGCTCAAGCGCTCGGAGAAGAACGTGGAAACCGCCGACAATCGAGTGCGCAATCTGCGGGATTTGATGGCTGATCTCGACGCCGACCCGTCGCTACCGCCCGTGGAACGACTCCAGGAGTTCCTTGAAAACCTGACCCTCGACAGCGAGCGCGAGGACGACAAGGAAGCCAAGGGCGACGCCGTGACGCTCATCACGATGCACAGCTGCAAGGGGCTCGAGTTCCCGCACGTCTACGTGGTCGGACTTGAGGACGGTCTGCTGCCGCACTCCCGATCCAAGGTCGAGGGCACGCTCGACGAGGAGCGCCGTCTGTTCTACGTCGCCATCACGCGAGCCATGCAGACGCTGTCCCTGAGCTATTGTCTGGGTCGCAAGAAGTATGGCGAGACCGTTCCCTGTCATCCGTCCCCCTTCCTGAAGGAGCTTCCCCCGGACCTGGTGGAGAATGCGGCGGAGCGACGGAAGGCGCCGGTCGCCGCCGACGCCGGCAAGGATCGGTTCGCCGCGATGCGCGCCGCCTTGGGCTAGCGTTGGCCGCCAAGGATTCTGCGTGTGACAAACGCTTCCGGTTTGGCTATAAGCCGTGCATGGCCGCACGCGAGTTCCACATCCTCCTGGTGGAGGACAATTCTGCCGACGCCCGATTGACGGCGGAAGTGCTCAAGGAATCACGGCCGGGGACCCGAATCTCGCATGTGGCCACCGGGGCGGAGGCGATGAGTTTTCTTCGGCAGACGGGCGCCCACGCCGGCGCTGAACGGCCCGATCTCATCCTGCTGGACTTGAACCTCCCAGGCATGGACGGCCGGCAAGTTCTCGCCGAGATCAAGTCCGATGCCGTCCTCGGCCACCTGCCGGTGGTGGTCCTAACCACTTCCCAGGCCGAGTCGGACGTCACGGCAGCGTACGATTTGAAGGCCAATTGTTACGTGCGCAAGCCGGCTCAGTTCGACGCCTTCCAGCGGGCCATTCGATGCCTGGACCGGTTCTGGATCGGGACGGCGCTGGTGCCATCGCCCGATCGACCATTTCCCGCGTGACGATGCCCTCTCCGCTGCAGCCGGACGCGACGCCCGCCGAATCTCCCCGGCGGCGCCCGCTCCAACGGCATCTGGCCAGCCTGCGCCTCCGGCTGTTTCTCCTGGTGCTGCTGGCCATTCTCCCTGCGCTCTTTCTCGTCGTCTACACCGCGGTGGAAACTCGGAACGACGCCAAACTCGAAGCGATCAAGGCGGGACAACGTTTGGTCGGATTGGCTGCCGCCAACCACAAGCAGCACATCGAAGCCACCCGCCAACTGCTGCAGACCATCGCGCAACTCAAGGAGGTCCGGCCGAACCGGGCCGCCGCCTGTCAAACGCTGCTGACCAATTTGCTCGCGATCAATCCGGTCTACGCGGAGATCGTGGCAATCGCACCGGACGGACGTCCTTTTGCCCGAGCCCAGCCTCCCGGCTTCCACGAAAGCGACAACCTCGACTACAGCGCCGTGGCCTGGTTTCGCGAAGCCCGGGACAACCTGAAATTTGTAGTGGGTGACTATCGGGTGGACCTGGCCGGGCGCGGCGCCGCGCTCGATCTGGCCCAGCCCGTGCGCGACGCGGAGACCGGGCAATTGATCGCCGTCATCGCCGTGTCGATCGATCTGGCGTGGGTTACCGGCATGGCGGGCAAGCTGGACTTGGCGCACGGCTCTACCCTGACGGTCGTGGACCGCACCGGAACCGTTCTGGTCCGATACTCCATCCCGGAGTCACACCAGAACTGGGTCGGCACTCGGGTTGACCAGCATCGCCGCGGCACGCGGATCCGACAGAGCACGGATCTCTCATGGGTTGGAGCCGGCTTGGATGGAGTGGAACGACTCTACACTGCCACTCCGCTTAGCCGGACCGGCGGACTGGCAGATGCCTACGTGATCGTCGGCGTGCCGGTGGATGTCGCCTACGCCCAGGCCAACCGGATGCTGGCCCAAAACCTTCTTTTCCTGGGACTCGTCGCCGTGATGGCACTCGGTGCCGCCTGGATTGGCGGTGACCTGCTCGTCCTCCGACACCTCCGCGCCCTGGTTACCGCCGCGCGGCAAATGAGCGCGGGCGACCTGCGCACGCGCTCGGGTGTCCCCCATGGCCCCGGTGAGGTCGGCGAATTGGCGCGGAGCTTCGACGACATGGCGACCGCCCTCGAACAACGTGTGCGCGATCTGCAACGGACCGAGGGCGAGCTGAAATCCTTGAACGAAGAGCTTGAGCAACGGGTGCTCGAACGGACGGTCGAGCTGAAGCGTTCGAACGAGGACCTTGAGCAGTTCGCCTACGTGGCGTCGCACGATCTGCAGGAGCCACTTCGAATGATTCGGAACTACGTCCAGCTCCTGCGCCAGCGTTATCACGACCAGCTGGACGCCGCGGGGAATGAATTCCTCGGCTTCGCCCTCGACGGCGCCAAACGGATGGACGAACTCATTCAGGATTTGCTGACGTATTCCCGGGTCGGCACTCACGGACGCGACTTCGCCCAGGTCGACTGCCTCGACGCTTTCCGCCGCGCCATGGCCAACCTCAGCCTTTCGATCGAGGAATCCGGTGCCCGCGTCACCCACGAACCGCTTCCCATTGTGAACGGCGACGTCGTGCAACTGACCCAGCTCTTTCAAAACCTCATCGGCAACGCGATCAAGTTTCGCGGCAGCCGTCCGCCCGAGATCCATCTCGGCACCCACCTCCGCGGCGAAGAGTGGGAGTTCACCCTGGCCGACAATGGCATCGGCATTGCCGCGGAGGATTTCCAGCGCATCTTCATCGTCTTCCAGCGCCTCCACAGCCGGGAGAAATACGCGGGCACCGGCATCGGCCTCGCCGTCTGCAAAAAGATCGTCGAACGCCACGGCGGACGCATCTGGGTTGAGTCCAAGCCAGGCCAGGGCACGACGTTTCATTTCACCATCCCAGCCGCCGCCGGAACGCTGGCCAAAGCATAGCCTCGTTCCGCCGGACAGCCCCACGGCGAGGCCCCTTCCGCACTCGCCGCAAAAACTCACCACCCGCCGACAACCCACGTCCACCGCCTCTTGCTGCAGACGCGTCAAGAAAGGGACCATCGCAAACCAAGCGCCCCCCGGCCGACATACGCGTGTCGCACCCCCCACCCGGCCTCGAACCGGAATTTACAGAACCGTCAATTGCATCAGCCACCGCGGTAGCTATAGTCCCCACGAATTCACGTCATGAATACCTTTCGTCGTTTCGCCCTCTTCCTCGCCGCACTCAGCTGCATCCACCAGGTCTCGGCCCAAATCTCCGTCACCGGGGTGGCCGATCGAACCATCTACACCGATCAGGCAACCTTCCGAGTGGTGCCACAAGCCGGTTACAACTACGAAGCCACCCTCAATGGCGCTGCCGTTCCGGTGGGAGCGCCGGTGGTGGTCGACCGTATGGACCACTACGAACTTCAAGTCACCGCCACTCCGTCCGCCGGCGGAACCCCGATTTCCCAGCTCCTGCAATTCATCGTCAACGACGCCGACCGCGGCAGCCCAGAGACGGGCCTGATCAAGTGGGTTCCCTTCCCGCCGATCCCGTCGGGATCCGGGGAGTTCGCGGGCGGACATTTGGAAATCATCCATCCGGCCAGCTACACGCCCGATCTGGATTTGCCCTTCATCGCGCTGGTCAAGGATGCCGCCGGGGATGCCCGCCGGGTCAACAGCACCGTCACGTTTAACGATTCCAAGCTGGACTCGTTTCGTCTGGTCAGAGGCGTCGGCTTCGGCTTCAGCCGCCTGACCAACAGCGGAGTGTTTCCGTTCCGCGCCACCGTCGCTCCGCTCAGCGTGGACCAGACGGTCACGGTCAGCCCAGCGGCCTGGTCCGGTGTGTCCGGAGTGCTCCCGGCGCTGAGTTCGTGGACCGAAGATTCCCGAATTTCCGTCACGGGCCATCTCACCGTGCCAGCCGGAGGCCAACTGGAGATTGAGGCGGGCACCATCGTCCGGCTGCTGCCCGGAGTGAACATCACCAACAACGGACGGATCGTGCTTCGAGGCACCCGTTCGGCTCCCATCGTTTTCACCGCCACCAACCGTGTCGCTCCCGAGGTCCGCGCGGGCGCCTGGGGCGGTTTTGTCATGCGCAATGCGGGCGCGGAAATCGTGGGCGAAGGCGCCATCTTCACCGGCTCGGGCGCGGCGGCCAGCTTCTCGTTTTCCCCGAGCACGAGCCATCGCTCGGAACAGGCGCTGTTTCTGGCCCAGGCCGGCACCCGCGTCCAACTGACCAATTGCTACGCCATCAATCAATCGGGGCAAATCGCCAACGGCTACAACGCCGACATCACCTACGACCATTGCCTTCTCCAGCGCGCCATCACCGCCGGCGAATACATCGGCGGCACAATCGTAGTCAACCATTCCGCCCTCATCGAGTTTCCGTCGATTGACAACGTCTATAGTGCGGCCATCGCCGACGCGGACTTTGACGGCATCTATTTCACCGAAGGCACTCACCTCCTCCTCAATAGCCTGTTCGGGTTCGCCAAGGATGACGCCATCGACTCAGGCTCGGGCGGCGCCGGGACGGTTGTCGTCTCCAACTGCTGGGTCGAATCAGCGCTGCACGAAGGGCTCGCCTGGTCCGGCGGAGGCCGGCAAACCTGGACTTACGACACGATCCTGATCAACAACGGCCAGGGTATCGAGTGCGGCTGGAGCACGGGCGCAGACAGCCCCCTTTGCCGCGCCGAACGGCTGCTGAGCACGGGCAATTCAGTCGGCGCCCGCTACGGGGACAACTACACCGGCACCACGGGCCTCGGCCTCAAGACCGGGTTCCTCTGGCTGACCAACTCGCTCGTCCTGCACAACTACCGTGACGTCTGGGGGCGCGTCTGGGATGACACGTGGAATTATCGCAGCAACCGCATGGACATCCGGTCAAATTACCTGACCGAACGGAACCCCATTCACCCGGACAACACGGTGTGGGATCCCGCCAGTCACAGCTCGCTCCTGGAACCGTTCCTGCGCACGCCCCTTGATGCCGATGTCGGCGTTGGGCTCGCCCTTTGGTCGCCCGTCCAACCCCTCCACGAAGTTACCAATGGGATCCCCGTGCGCCTCAGCTCCTTCTCCCCGCGAATGGCAGGGGTCAACTACACCCTCTCCGGACCGGCCGGGACCATCGCCGAAGGCTCGCTCCACTTCGAACCCGGCCAGACGGTCGCGCACATCCCAATCACTCCCGCCCTGCCCTCCACCACTGCAGCCATCCGCGTCAGCCTGCATCATCCTGCTTCAGCGGAAATCACCGGCCTGACGGAAGCGTGGTATCTCAATCTCCCGTCTCCGCCCCAGGCGGCCTCGACCAACCTGATCGCGCGCGGCTCGACGTGGAAATACCTCGACACCGGAGTTAACGCGGGCACGGCGTGGCGCGCCCCCGCGTTCAACGATTCCACCTGGGCATCGGGCGCGGCGGAACTGGGCTTCGGCGACGGCGGTGAAGCGACCGTCATCCGCGGCACCAACGCAAGCGGAGCGCGAATCCTAACCACCTATTTCCGCCATGCCTTCAACGTCGCAGACCGCACGGCCTTCGCCTCCCTGGGACTCTGGCTCTGGCGCGATGATGCCGGGGTGGTCTACCTCAATGGCACTGAGGTTTTTCGCAGCCCAAATCTTCCGGCCAGCCCGACCGCCATTCTCTTCGACACCCTCGCCACCAGCACCGGCGAGGATTCGATCGATCTGGCCACCATCACACCGGCCACCCTGGTCAATGGCCTCAACGTTGCCGCCGTCGAGATCCATCAGCAGTCCTCCACCAGCTCTGACCTCTCGTTCAACTTCGAACTGACCGGCGCGGGCGCCACGCCGCCCCCCCGACTCGAAGTCCGCCCCTTCGGACGAGACTTGCTGCTCGTCTGGGGCGCGACTGATTTCCGCCTGGAATCAGCACCGTCCGTCACCGGTCCCTGGTCACCTGTGGCCAGCCAGGCGCCCTTCCTGGTCGATCCGAGCGGCACCGGCGCGCGATTCTATCGATTGCACCGGTAATCGTCGGTTGGCCGGACACTTCGTCATCACGGAGGGCATCACGTCGTCCGGCGCGGTCCTGCCGGATCAGCTGCGGGCCCGACCGAATGGAAAATGACCTTGCTGCTATATGCGAGGTCATGAACGCTGGTCCCATGCTCGCCTTTCACCGCGCCGCGTTGCTGTTCGTCGTCTGCCTTGCGCTCCGGCCCGCCTGGTCCACGGCGGCCGGCGCCGAACCGTCGTCCGCTATTTCGTTGCCTGACTTGATCCGGCTCTACGACGCCGATCGCCAGAACCTCAGTCGCTTTTACGACCTGTCCTGGTCCAAGGAACGTCACGATCGCCTCGAGCAACATCTCCGCGCCTGGAACACTCGCCTGCGCGAAGTCACCTTTGCCGAGCTCGATCCGGATGGACAGATCGACTACCTCCTCCTGCGTAACGAACTCACCCGGGAACAGTCCCGCTTGAAGCTTCAACAGGCCCGGCGCCTTGAGATGGAGCCGCTGCTCCCGTTCATGAATGCCATCCACGCACTGGAGCTTGCCCGACTGCGCATGGAAAAGCTGGACCCTGCCAAGGCCGCCGAAACCGTCTCCACCATCCCCACTCTCGTGCGCGCGGCCCGAAAAGCCGTCGAGCAGGTTAGAGCAAAAAAAGAGACGAAGCCCACGCCGCCTTCCCTCGACGGCGTCAAGGGCAAGCCCGAGGCGGATTCCACCTCGTCCACCAACGCCACAGCTTCGCTGCCTCACACGATCAACCCGGCACTTGCCCAACGCACCGCCGGTGCCGTTCAAGATCTCGCCAAGGCGCTCAAGGCCTGGGCCTCGTATTACGATGGATTTCTCCCCGAGTTCGGCTGGTGGCTGAAAAAGCCCCAGGAATCCGCGCTCACGGCGCTCGACGAGTATGCCAAGTACCTTCGGGAGGAAGTGGCCGGAAGCAAAGGCAAGGATGAAGACCCCTTAATCGGTGATCCCATCGGCCGGGAGGCACTAAAAGACGATCTCGCCGCCGAATGGCTCGCGTGGTCAACGGAGGATCTCCTCGGCATCGGCGAACGGGAACTCGCGTGGTGCGAAGCCGAGATGAAGAAGGCCTCGGCTGAAATGGGGTTGGGCGACGATTGGAAAGCCGCGCTCGCGCGGGTCAAGGACGCCCACGCGGCCCCCGGCCAGCAAGATCAGATCGTGACCGAGGAAGCCCGCTTCGCCATCGACTTCGTCAAGTCACGCAATCTCGTGACCGTGCCGCCCCTCTGTGAAGAGCTTTGGCGAACGGCAATGCTGTCGACCGAGGGACAGAAGACCCTTCCGTTTGCCGCCTATAGCGGCCCCAGCATGCTGGTCGCCTTCGCTCGCGATGACATGAAGCACGAGGACAAAGTGATGGCCATGCGCGGGAACAACCGGCACTTCACCCGCATCGTCACTCCTCACGAACTCATTCCCGGCCATCACCTCGAGGCCTTCATGACCGCACGCCATCGGGAATATCGACGGCCCTTCCGCACGCCGTTCTTCGTCGAAGGCTGGGCGCTCTACTGGGAGATGCAGCTCTGGAACCTCGGCTATGGACGCACACCCGAGGAACGCATCGGCATGCTCTTCTGGCGCATGCACCGGTGCGCCCGCATTATCGTCAGCCTCAAGTTTCACCTCGGCCAGATGTCCCCTGACGAGATGGTTAACTTCATCGTCGACCGCGTCGGCCACGAGCGCCTTGGGGCGACCAGCGAAGTCCGGCGGTTCATCGGCGGCGCCTACTCCCCGCTCTACCAATGCGCCTACATGATTGGAGGCCTCCAGCTGAAGGCCCTGCACGACGAACTCGTCCCCAGCCGGATGACGACGAAGCAATTCAATGATGCGGTGCTGCGGATGGGCGCCATCCCGATCGAGCTCATCCGCGCAACGCTCGTCCACCCGACTCTCGGGCCCGAAGCGATGCCGTCGTGGCGGCCCGGCACGCGCTGATCAGTCTGGGGCGGACCGCGGGCTTTCAGCGCTTTCAGCCCGCAGCGGCGCGGGCCGGAGACGACGCCTGAAGGTTCGTTCGTGCGTCGCCGATTCCACCCGCTGCGGGCCACAGGCCCGCGCTCCGGGGGGCAGGCCCTTGGTAAGCCGACCGTTCTTTTTTGACCCGCTCACCAGACATGAACCGCTGACTGCGGGACGGACCGCGGGCTTTCAGCCCGCAGCGGCGCGGGCCGGAGACGACGCCTGAAGGTTCGTTCGAGCGTCGCCGATTCCACCCGCTGCGGGCCGCAGGCCCGCGCTCCGGGGGGCAGGCCCTTGGTAAGCCGACCGTTCTTTTTTGACCCGCTCACCAGACATGAACCGCTGACTGCGGGACGGACCGCGGGCTTTCAGCGCTTTCAGCCCGCAGCGGCGCGGGCCGGAGACGACGCCTGAAGGTTCGTTTGTGCGTGGCCGATTCCACCCGCTGCGGATCCCGCGTCGGCGGGATCCGCGTTCTTGAGGGGAGGTTTATCGGGAGGACCGGGCTCAAGATTGTCGGGGCCGAGGTCGATAATCTCTTCAAGGCGCGTGCGGCGGCGCGCCGGGATCAAACTTCTGCCGCAACGCAGCCAAGGAAGCGGCGAAAACACGTCACATGCAAGCCACCTACAAAATCATTGGAGCCGATGGGGTTGAGTACGGGCCGGTTGGGTTGTCGGATTTCAAGAACTGGGTCACAGAGGGGAGAGTTGACTCGATGACCCACGTCATGCGTTCGGATGCGGAAGGATGGACCACCGCGGCAAACCTGCCGGAGCTTGGGCTGCGCGACAATCTGGCCGGAACAAATTCACGTGGACCGGCCGTCGACCCCGAGGAGGCCGCGGAGCTCGAGCAGAAGATCAAGCGACACGGCAGCTGGTTCTATTGGATTGGAGCCTTGACGCTGCTGAATTCGCTGGCGGCATTCTTTCACAGTGAATGGGGGTTTTACCTGGGGATATCGGCCCTGCAGGCGCTGGACTATGCGGTGGCGGAAACACCCATCGCCGTCCGTGCGCTCGTCTTAAGCGTCGACCTTTCGGTGGCCATTGGCTTCGGAGCGCTGGGCTTCGCCACGAGCCGAAAGCTGGCGTGGCCCTTTGCCGTGGGCGCAGCGATTTACGGACTCGATACGCTGCTCAACGTCCTGGCCGTGTTCTTCGGAGGATCCATCGTTGGCCTGATCCTGCACGGCTGGGCTTTGTTCTGCCTGGTCGCGGGCTTCCGGGCAGCGCTGGAACTCCGTCGCACGACCGCGTCCGCCGCCTGACTCGCCGCGGGAACAGAACAAAAAGCCGACCGGCAAGACGCTGGTCGGCTCCACTGAGATTTCTCTCACCGCGGGTTGGGCCCGGGCGTTCCGTCAGATTTCAGCTTCGGTCCGCTTCATAGCCGCGGTGCTCTGAACATCCGGCGCAGAGCTTTGGCCCGACTTTTTCTCACCCCGTCGCAACCAATAGATCAGGAGAAAAAGGGGAACCAAGGACAGCGCGAAAAAGATTGGTCCACCGCGGTGGTGAATGGGGGAATCGATCATGCGCGGACTGACGTGAGTGCACAGTGCGGCGATCGTCACGATGCGGAAGCCATTGCGCGCGATGGCGAGCGGGATGACGAAGAGCGCCAGAACCCAGCGTCGCACCGGGCTGCGCAAAATGATGTGGCCGCCGTAGACGCTGACGATGAAGAGCACCAGGCTGGAACGAATGCCACTGCATTCTTGCGCGACCTGAATGGTGATGCCGGCGAGCTGAAAGATGAGCCCGCTGCGCAGGTTCGGAATTTGCGCGACCTGCATCATCCAGGCCGCCACCTCGGCCGAAGTATGCTGAAAAAAGATCTCCAGCCCGTTCACTGCCCAACTCGGCAAAGGCGCGGCAAAGGCCAGGAACCCGAGCGGAAATGCAAAATGCCAGACCCCGGCCCGCCCCAAGGTTAGAAATGCGCAGCCGACCAGCGCGAGCACATAGGCAAGAATCCCCGGGCCAAGAAAATCGTTCCGTGTCAGATCGGACGTGCCCCGTGAATTCCACGCCGCGACAAGAAGCGCGGCCGCCCCCGCCCAGGCGAGGATCGCAGGAATGAGAGACCTTCCCGTCGGCCGTGGTGCCGAAGCCATTGCCTTGTGGAAGAGACTCCCCGCCACGACGGGAATCAGGAGAACATAGGAAGCCAGCTCGTCCGCCCAGGCAAACCGCGCCCAGGCAACGAGCCAGGGAGACCAAAGCAGCGTCACGAGGCCCGCGCCAATCCAGAATTGCTTCCAGCCCTTCGCCGAATGAACGGAATCGCCAGCGGCCGAAGGGGTCTTCGCCCTGCCCGGCGGAGCTGTCTCAGGACTGCCCATTTAAAACTGGTAGCCGAGCTGGAAGCCAACCTGCCGGGATTCGTAGCCGTAGGCAGCCAGGTCAGAACTGTTGTCCATGTAACGGAAGAACGCCGAAACGCTCACCTTCCGCAACAACACCGTGGACAGGGACACGTTGACCGAAAAGACATCGTCCTTCCGCGAAGGCGCCGCGCCCGGATCCGAGCTCGACTGATACTCCGTCATGTCCAAGGTCGGCGTAATGCCCAGAGTCAACCTTCGCAACAAGCGCTGACTGAACCCAAAGGCGAGCGACGTCGCGGTGGTGTATTCGTCGGAGGCGATGGAGTTGCCGATCGTCCGGCTCCCGGTGAGCGAGAACGAGGTCCCTTCGACGGGCGACCATCCCGAGCTGATCGAAAAGATGGGATTCGCGGTGGAACGAGCGCCTTGGTCGAGGAGGAACTGCTGAATCTGCACGCCGCCGGCGAAGCTGAAGCTTAACTTCGGAAGTGGATTCCAAACCAGCCGGCCCTGCACCTGTTCGTTGACGGAATCGGTGCCGAGATCAGATCGATAGACATTGGCGCTGGGATCATCGATCGGAACCCGGATCGCATAGTTGGTTAGGGTCAGGGTGCCCGCATCAATCTTGGTAAAGCCCGCGCCCAGCCCGAAACCGACCGACGTCTTCGGCGTCACGGCATAGTTCAGCCAATTCATGGTTGACCAGCCGTAGGAATCGTTGAAGCCGCTGCTCAGTCCGATGTTTTGATTCAGCCCAAGCTCCAGCGTGGTTCGGCCGTAGCCGCGATACACTCCGGTCAGGCCCAGGTTGTAGTTCTGTTGTTTGGTCTGGATGGCGGTCTCGGTCTGGCTGACCTCGGACGCACTCGCGCCAGCCCCGACGCCAAACGTCCAGTCCCCATGCGGAACGGCACCGTTGACCCCGACATTATAACCAAACGTGTCCGAGAGCGCGCGCTGGCTGTAGTTTCCGTAGGAAACACCGCCATCGAGATGCCATTGACGCCCCATCTGCAGTCCCAACCCGGGGTTAATCAAATGCTGCAGCGTGGTGTAGGTGTTGGTGCCCTGGCGGACGCCACTAGCCCGCATGAACTGATAGTTGATCCGGGGATGAGCCACAAACGGGCCCCACTTCAACGGATGCTGGCTGTTCGGGTCCGGCGCAGCGGCCGAAAGAATGGATTCGGCGGTCGCACCGTTGGTCGAAAAGAAATTCGCGGCCGCCTGTTCCGACTGCCGCGGAACCAGCGGCGCAAAAACCTCCTGCCCCGAGGCGTTCGACGTTATCGCGAGAGCGGCCAGCGTCCAGGTCATGGACCCGGCCAGCTCCGGTGCCATCGAGCGGGAGGTTCGCGGCCGATGATTCCGACGCTGCCCGGCGCGCCCTACCGGCCGCGCCGCGGAGTGGGATGTCTGAGTATGCATCATTTGTTCAAGTCAACCGCCGTCGTCTGCTGGGCGACGTACCCGACGTACCATTCGTAAGCCTCAGCCAGGCCCCGCGTGAGATCGTAGGCTGGCTCGAAACCCAACCACTGCCGGGCGCGGCTGATGTCCGCCCGGGAATGGCGGATGTCCCCGGGACGCGGCTGGCCGTAAACGGGTTCAACCGCGCTCAACCGCGGCTCGCTCCGTCGGGCGACCTCTCGAATCGCGACGAACAGCTCGTTCAAGCTCGTCTCGGCGCCCGTGCCGACATTGCAAACCAACGCGCCCGGTTCCGTCCGCGGCGCCGCCGTGGCCGCGAGCACGTTGGCCTGAACCACGTCCTGCACGAACACAAAATCACGGCTCGTCCGGCCGTCTCCAAAAATGCTCACCGCCTCACCCAGCAAGAGGGCATCAATCCACTTCGGGATCACGGCCGCATACGCGCCCTGGGGATCCTGACGGCGACCGTAAACATTGAAGTAGCGAAGCCCGACGGTGGACACGCCGTAGCAATGCTCGAACACGTCCGCATACAGCTCGTTCATGTGCTTGCTCGTGGCATAAGGCGAAATCGAACGCCCAATGCGCGCCTCCACCTTGGGTGAAGCCGGGTCGTCCCCATAGACCGCGCAACTCGAAGCATACACAAACCGGCGGACACGGGCGTCCCGCGCCGCCTGCAGCATGTTGATGAAGCCGGTCACGTTGACCGCATGGGTCTCCTCCGGCCGCTCCAACGACAACGGCACCGAACCAAGGGCTGCTTGATGCAGGACATAGTCAGCCCCGGCCACCACCTGCCGGCAAACGTCCGGATCACGGATGTCCCCCTCGATCAATTGAAAGCGCGCCCACCGCTCCGGGCCAACCTCGGCCTCCACCTCGGCCAGGTTGTGGCGATAGCCGGTGGCGAAGTTATCGAGCCCAACCACCCGCTGGCCGCTCATCAGAAGTTGTCGGAGCAGATTGGAGCCAATGAAACCGGCCAGGCCGGTCACCGCCCAGATCCGCGGTTCCCGGGCCAGTGCCTCCAGCCTTTGTTCGTAAACGGTCATGCCGTCTTCTTCATCGGTTGCCCGCCAGAGTGCTCAATCCGCATCCTGAACGCAACGTTTGACATCGTCGTTTCCGCCCACCGGCGGCACCGCCTGCCAGTCCGCCACGAACCGGCGATGCAACAGCTGGGTCGAGATGATCCCGGCCACCGCCATGTCGTCGGTTTCGCTCAAGCCCGCCCCCGACGCCGCGCGCTTGACGAGTTGCTCCACTGCCGCCGGCTCGAACCACCCGGCCTCCGCGACGGCCGCCGGCGACAGCAGATCGTCCAAATACTCGGGCTTGGCCCCGCCAAAAAAGCTGCGATGAATGGGCGCACGATACGGACGTTTCGGGCGTTCCTGAATTTCCGCCGGAAGCCAGTCCCGGCTCGCCTCCCGCAAGATGTGCTTCTCGCGCAATCCCCGCAGCTTCAAGCGGGCGGGCAACCGCGCTGCCAGGGACACCATGCGACAGTCCAAAAATGGGAACCGTCCTTCCACGGAATGAGCCATGCCCATGCGATCGCCCTGCGACGACAACAGGTACGGCGACAAAAACGTAAATATCTCCCAATACTGGGCTCGCTCGGTCGGGCCCCAGCGCGCAAATCCCGCCGGCTCATCCCAACCGCTCCACGCGTCGTCGAGACTCTCGCTCAGACCGACCCGTGCGGCCCGCGACAGGAAGCGCGCACAGCGCCGCGTGTTCCGCCACCGAATCAAGTGGGAGTACCAAGGGCAATCCACGTCGGTGAGGCGCTCTTTGAAGAAAGCGGTCAGGAAGGCGCCCCCGCTCTGCGCCAGCCGGGCGATGTCCTGATACAATCGCTGCAGCAGCAGCGGCCGCCAGCGCGAGTCCGGATGCCGCGCCCAAAACCGGCGTATCTTCGACTCCTTGAAAATGTCGTAGCCACACAGGAATTCGTCCGCCCCCTCCCCGGTCAGCACCACTTTGTAACCCGACTTCCTGACCAGATTCGACAGCAGAAACATCGGCGCCGGTGCAGTGCGCAGCAGCGGCGCCTCGGCGTGCCAGATCACCTCCGGGAAAATCCGGCCAATCTCCGCGTGCGTCGCCCGCACCACCTGATGTTCCGTGCCCAACTCCCGGGCCATGCGCAGCTGAAACGCGCTCTCGTCATAGTTGGCGTCGTCGAAGGCAATGGAGAACGTCGACAGCCGATTGCCCGCAAATCGGCGCACCACCGAGGCAATCGTGGAGGAATCAAGCCCGCCGCTCAGGTAGGCGCCCACCGGCACGTCCGCCCGCAGCCGAATCCGCACCGCATCGATCAAGGTCGCCTGAAATTCGGCCACCCAATCTGCCTCCGACCGGCCGCGGTCAACCGTCGCGGGTGAGCCGTCCCCAAATTCCATTCGCCACCAGGCGCGCACGATCGGAGCGCGATCCAACGCCAGCTCCAGACAATGGCCGGCCGGCAATTCCCGAATGTCGCGAAACGCCGTCTGCGGCGGTTGGGATGCCCAGAAGGTAAAAACGTGGCCCAGCCCCACCGGATCGATGGCGCGGCGAACACGCGGATCCGAGAACAAACACTTGATCTCCGACCCGAACAGAAACGCGCCTTCCGTTTGGGTGTAGAAGAGAGGGCGGACACCCAGGCGATCCCGGGCGAGGAAGAGGCGGTGTCGACGAACATCCCAAATGGCCAGCGCGAACTGGCCGTTGAACTGGTCCAGGCACGCCGGTCCCAATTCCTCGAAGAGATGAACGATGACCTCGGTGTCCGTCCGGGTGGAAAACCGGTGGCCGCGCGCTTCCAACCCGGCCCGCAGCTCGACGTGATTGAAGATCTCGCCGTTAAACACCACCCAGAGCGATCCATCCTCGTTGCTGATGGGCTGCTGCCCGCCTCCCAAATCGACAATGCTCAACCGCGCGCTGCCCAGGGCCACCGAGCGATCCAGGTACACTCCGAACTGATCAGGGCCGCGATGTCGAATCGCCCCCAGCATGCGCCGGACGATCGCCTCCCGCTCGGGCCGGGCCATCTTCACGTCCAGAATGCCAGCGATGCCACACATCAGACGGCCACACTTTCACTCCCGGCTTGGGTGGCCGGGAGACGCAGGAACGTGAATGGT
Organism: Limisphaerales bacterium; assembly: GCA_044230345.1. Lineage (GTDB taxonomy): Bacteria > Verrucomicrobiota > Verrucomicrobiia > Limisphaerales > JADJPG01 > JBGARF01. Next base: position 196,953 of record JBGARF010000015.1, on the reverse strand, counting down.
TGGGGGCTGCAGGCGACTCGGAGCAATCCGATTAGCAACCTGGACGCCCTGATGTTCAGCCAAAGGCCAGGCGAAAGGCACGACGGATTCATGACAGGTCGGCCTTTCGAATCTTGCCGGTGTGGGTTTTGGGCAACTCCGATCGAATCTCGACGAATTTTGGAACCAGCAAATCCTCCAAGTGCAGCTTGCAATGGGCCTGCACCTGCTGGGCGGTCAGGTCACGGCCCGGCGCAACCACAAAAGCTTTTATGGCCTGACCAAACATCGGGTCTGGCACACCGATCACCGCAGCCTCAGTCACTCCGTCGATTCCATACAGGACGTCCTCCACCTCCCGCGGTGCCACCTTTTCGCCACGACACTTGATGATGTCGTCCCGGCGCGACACGAAGGTCAGAAAACCTTCCGCATCCGCCCGGAACAAGTCATCGGTGTAGCACAATCGCTCCCCAGGAATCGGCCCGGGTCGGAATCGGGCCCGGGTTGCTTCCGGCTTGTTCCAGTAACCCCTCATGACGTGCCGGCCACGAACCACCATCTCGCCCACCTCACCCGGGGCCACTCGTTGTCCATGTTCGTCCTCCAGCCAGACTTCGGTTCCCGGGATGGCGCGCCCGACAGACTCGGGCCGGGCGTCGACCTGGTCCGGCGGCAGGTAAACCGTTCGCGCCACTTCTGTCAGGCCATGCATCAGGTACAGCCCGGCCTGAGGCAGGCGCTCGCGCAATCGACGCACATAATCGACGGGCAATGCCGCCGCCGCGTTGGTCAGGTAACGGAGATTCGACAGGTCGAACGCAGCCAAATCCAATCCCAGCAGGATGGCGTAGATTGTGGGCACTCCGGCAAAGCCCGTCGCCCGCTCCACCGCCATTCTCTTCAGCACGGCCGCTGGAAAGGTAAATGATTCCTCCAGCACCAGGCAGGCGCCGCTCGCCATCGCCGTCATCAGCTGATAGAGCCCGTAGCTGAACGAAAGGGACAGCACGCTCACGATGACATCGGTCTCGCGGTTCTCGAGATACTCGACGATTGACTGGGCTGCGAACACGACGTTGCTGTGGTCGCACATCACCCCTTTGGCTTCGCCCGTGCTGCCGGAAGTGTAGATCAAGCAAGCCAGATCAAGGTCGATGTTGACCGGCGGCGGCGCCACCGGGGAACAGTTCGCTCGCACAGCGGCGAACGTCAATCCCGCCCCCGACACGCCGGGCGAAACCGCGCTCGTGCCGGCGCCGCCTTCCCCGCGGGCTGCCTCCCCGCGCTCACGCAGAATCACCGCCCGAATGCCGGGATGCGCCGCCGGATCAAAATGCGAAAGCAAGCCACTGTCCGTCAGCAGGGCGGTCGCCCCACTGTCGTGAAGGATGCGGTCGAGCTTTTCCCGTTTGATGGTGGAATTGACCGGGACAAAAGCGGCCCCGGCGCGCAGGGCGCCGAAGATTCCAACCACCGCCTCGACACAATTGGGCAGGTAGATCGCCACGCGATCCCCACGGACAACGCCGCGTTCGCGCAGCGCACACGCGATTTGATTCGACCACTCGTCGAGGTCCCGAAACGAAAAACGGCGCCCGGCGCAGACCAATCCGGTCCGCTCCGGCCGCCGTCGGGCGTTGTGGGCAAGAAAATCCTGGACGAGCATCAGTTCATCCGAGGTTCAGGTGCCGCCGCGTTTTCGTTCCAGATACGCGCAGATGAGATCCACGGAGTCGAGGTTTTCCGGAACAAGTTCGTCATCGGCGACTTTGACGCCAAAATTACCTTCCAGAAACCCGACCAATTCGAGCACACCGGTCGAATCCATGATGCCCTGTTCAAGAAACGAGGCGGCGTCCTGGAAACCTGCCCCCTGCCCGAACAGGAAATGTTCGACCACAAAACCACGAACCTTGTCCTTCATGTCACTCATACAATCGAAATCTGCTCCACCGCTGCCACCAACACCGGCGGCAGGTGATGATACCGCGTGGCGGCGCGCTTGCGGTCAATGTCGACCCAGACCCGCTCCACCATGGCCGGCGACAGGCCGGAAACCTGGGCGGTCTCGTCCCGGCTGCGCCCGTGGTTTTTGCCGTAGAGACAAAGGTCCATCTGGCGATAGGGCACGAGGAAGTAGAACTCGTCCTGGCCCTGCGCCAACGAATAGGTGTCGGTCGTGGGCGGGCGCTGCCGGATCGCCTCGGGCACCTGCAACGACGCCGCAAGTTCGTAGACCTGGCTTTTGTAAAGGTGCGCGATCGGCTTCACGTCCGCGGCACCGTCGCCGTTCTTCACGAAAAAGCCCTGGTCATACTCGAGACGATTCGGCGTTCCCGCGACGGCAAAATTGAGCCGATCGGCGTGATAATATTCCAGCAGCTTGCGGATGCGTTGCTTGAAGTTCGTGGCGGCGACAATGGCCAGGTAAGCCTTGAGTGGAAGACGGTGGCGGACGAGTTCGCCCGCCGGCGTTTGAATGACCAGCTCAAAATAATTGAAACCCGCTGTCTCGGCTTCACCCCCGCCACCTTGGATGACGATCTTCGATTTCCAGCCCGCGCCGAACTCCGGCACCACCAGCCGGACCGCTTCATCGTAACGCCGGTAGAACCCGACCGCGTCGAGGATCCCGCTGATGTCCTCGTGCGCGTATTCGATGCCCAGCGACTCGGCCACCGTTCGACTCAGCTCCAAGGTTCCGCTTTCGGAATGGCGCTCGGGCATGAGCAGGCCAAACACCCGGCCCGGCCCCAGGGCGCGCACCGCCAGAGCGGCCGTCACCGAGCTGTCGATGCCACCGGAGAGCCCGAGGACCAAGCCGCGACGTTTCAGATCGCGGGAAAGAATTTCCCGAAGACGCGCCGTGATCCGCTCCACTTCCGCCGTCGCATCAATCTTCAGCCAATCCAAGTTCATCGTTCCAGCCGTTCTCTTAACCCGGGATTCCCTCGCCGGACCGGGCCCAAGCCGGGCCGCGATCGGCCAACCGAACGCGCTCAAAACGCACGCCATGCCGTTTAAGGTACTGCACGACTTCTTCCCCCAGATCATTGCCGGAATCCGACCGCTGCTTCTTCTCCAGGTCGATCCACATGCCGGCCCGCGCTACAATCGCGGCCCGCTCCTCGGCTGAAACTGTCGCCAGGCTCAGCAGAACATCGGCGGCGTCTTCGTCGCGGCCGCGGGTCGCCTGATAGCGGACGTTCAGCCGCCACGAGCGTGCGCGGCGAAACCATCCGCGCCCCCGCGACTCCCGGACGGTCAGGCCGCCTGCGCCCTCGGTGCAGACCAGGCCGGCCTCCCGCAAATGCGCCTGCAACTCAACCATGATCTCCCGCAGGATCGCCTCCTTGTCCGCGTCACTGAGCGAGCGCGGAAACTCCGGCGGCTTTGAAACCACCCGGGCGGGGAACCCGACCGCCAGACAGCGGGCGGGAATCTCACCCCGCACGAGGGAGTTTGCCCCAATGACGGCTCCATCGTTGATCTTGGTTCCGGGCAGCACAAAGACGCGCCACGCAAGGGAAACGCTCCGGCCAATCTCGATGGAATCAAACTCGACCGGATACCCCTCGAACCGACTCAACCAGGAAGAGTGGCCGAAGAGCAGGCAATCGCCACCGATTCCACTGTCATCGCCAATCCGGATGGTGCGGGTCGGATTGATGAAGGTCATCTGCATGATCTGGCAATTGCGCCCAACAATCAGTTTGGAGTCGGGGAATTGCAGACCACCAACAAAAACCTGTTCGTTGATCTTCGTGCCCTCTCCGATCTCCAGGTGAGGCGTATCGAGAAACGTCACCGCTCCAATCTGCACATGATGGTCAATCCGAATGGTGCGCCCGCGGATCACGCTGAAGAATCCCACGGAAACGCCGTCACCGAGGGTCACATCGTCACCGCAAATGACAGACCCGATCGCGAGGGTGACCGCCCGGCCAATCCGATAGCCGCGCCACCGGTAGACCATCTTTTTGAGGGCGGACGGCAACAGTCCGACCAGAAGGATCTCGCGGATTGGAAACCGGGGCTTTTCGGTCAGCATGCGGTTCATCCGACGATTCGGGCTCCGCTGTCCACCACGAGAGTGTGTCCGTTGACTCCGCTGGCAGCGGCTGAGCAGAGGAATTGCGCGGCACTGGCGACCTCCGCCAGCGTGACCAGACGTCCCGTTGGCGACCGGCGAACCGCTTCGGCCAGCCGCTGATCGCGGTCCGGCAGGACATTCCAGGCGTCGGTCAGGACTGTGCCCGGGGCAATCGCATTGACTCGAATGCCACGTGGGCCCAACTCGGCGGCCAGGTGTCGCACAAGGGACTCGAGCGCGCCTTTCGAGGAACCGACCAGCGTGTAGTAGGGCACAGCCCGCACGGCACCATCCGACGATACGGCCAGAATGCTGGAGCCCGGCTCAAACCGATCGAGCAAACGATGGGCGAGTTCGAAGAAGGCACGGACGTTGAGGGAATAGGTCCAGTCAAAATGGCGCAGGGTGAGCTCTGCAAACGGGCGGTGCACACCCGTCGCGGCGCTATGCACAAAGGCGGAGAGGGTGGAGAAGCGCTCGCCGACCGCTTCGACCAGCCGACTGGTCCCCTTCTCGTTCGTTAGATCGGCCCGGACCGTTTCAATCGAGAGCCCCTCCTGAACGGCTTGGGCCTGCAATTCCTCTGCCGCCTTGGCATCGCGCACGTAGTTGGCCATCACCCGAGCCCCGGCTCTCGCCAGCTGCAGGGTAATTGCCCGCCCGACGCCCCGGGTGCCGCCCGTGACCACGATTCGCTTGTCCCGCAGGGAGAAACAGTCGCTCATGAGCAACGATTAGAGTAAACCCGCCGTGCATTGGCCAGCGCGAACTCCCGGTCACCTGCCTGCCCGCAGGCAGTCAGCCGGATTTGGCCGCGCCCGATGCCGCACCCGCCAGATAACGTTCCAGCACCTCGTCCCGCCCGCCCCCGGCAAATCGATCTCGAGCCACAAACGAAAACATGAGATCGGCGGTACAAATGAGGCGTTCGCCGACTTCGATGCGCCCGCTGGCGGTCGCATAAGACGGCCGGCTCTTCTTGACCTCGCCGAAAATCACGGCGGTTTCATCGGGGCGCATCCATTCCCGAAAGCCCGCATCAACGATTCGTGTCAGCATGGCCTTGCCCCGCGCCGGATCCTCCGAGTCGAGGCATTTGCCAATGGCTTGGGCCATCATCTCCGTCAACAACACCCCTGGCACCACCGGAAATCCTGGAAAATGATCGCGGAAAAAATCTTCGCCCGCCCCAAGGTGCTTGATCGCCTTGATGCGTTGGCCCGGGACCAACTCCAGAATGGCATCAACCAGGATGAAGCGCACAAGCGATCACGAGTTGAGCTTCCCATGCCGGCGCAGCAGCGACATCACATCGCCCACCTTCGCCATGGCACGCATGTCCTGGTCGGAAACCACCAAGTCAAACCGCTCGTCCAGTTCGGCCATCAGCGTCAGCACCCCGAGGGAATCCCACATCGCAATCGCCTCCCGCGGAGTCTCGGCCGTCAGCTTGCCCGCCGGTTCTTGAAAGACATCGGCCAGCCACGCCAGCACCTCGCCCTCGGTCATCCCCATCGATTTAACTTCGCCCATAATAATTCATCGCCGGCGCGGTCTTGAACGCGCCTGGACACCACACGGTATCGGTATCCGGCGGGAAAAGAAAAGCGGCTTCGTCGCCACCTTCGCCCCTCGACCCGCCGCGGCCTCTGATAACTCCGGGTTTACCCGGATACCGGGTTCCCCCCGCCCGGGAGAACCAGGTGGTTTAGCCGCGCTTCCGGCGGCAAATCCAGCAGGGCCGATCCCCACGACAATCCCACCCCATATCCCAGCAACATCAACCGCAAAGCCCGGTCGGCCGGCCGCACCAGATCACCGCGCGTCATCGTCAACGGCACCGACGGGCCACCCACGCTGCCAAACTCCGCAATGGTCATCGGCACTTTCGCCTCCGGCACGCTCGCCTTCTTCATCAGGTGTCGAATGATGAAACGATTCGACTGGTGAAAGATATAGTAGTCAACCGCGTCACGCGACACTCCGGACGCCGCCAGCGTCTCCTCGATCAACGACGGCACCCGCTTGATCGTGAAGTTGAAAACATTGGCGCCGTTCATATAAACCGACGAACGCCGCGCGTCGGTTGGAAATCGTTCCCGGAATCCACCGCCCGCCAGAATCAGGTCGTCCGCCCCCGCCCCATCGGTGTGCAGACAAAACCACCAGGGCGGACGCGCATCCGGCCCATCCCCCGCCGCCTCCAAGGCCGTTGCTGATCCCGCATCGCCAAACAGCAAGGCCACCGCGCGATCGCCCCGATCCGAGAACCGGGTCGGGGTCTCGCCGTGCAGCACAAGAACACGACGAAAGCCGCGCGATTGCAGCATCATCGCCGCCAGCCAAAGCCCATAGGGATAACCCGAACAGCCCAACCCCACATCAAAGGCCGCGCAGGTATCGCCAATTCCCAAACGCCGCTGGACCAGACAAGAGGTCGAGGGCAGGAGATAGTCCGGCGTCTGCGTCACGAAAACGAGCGCGTCCACCGTGGTTGGATCCCAGTTCAATCCCTGCAGCAAATCCTGAGCAGCCGCTACGCACAGATCGCTGCTGCACTCGTGATCGCCCGCCAGATGGCGGGTCTTGACCCCGGCCATCTTGACGACCTTCTCCACCTCCTCGGCTTCGAAGGCGGTGGTTTCGGACAGGTTGTCAAATCGACGGCTGGGCACACACGAGGTGATGCCACGGATGAATGCAGGTTTGGTGTTGGTGATGGCCATGGCGGGGAACTCAGTGCTCAGTGCTCAGTGCTCAATCTTCGGTCGACGGTCGACGGTCGGCTTGAAGCGAACCAGTTCAAGCCGCGGGCAGACGGCGGCGGTCGAGCCAGGCTCGGCGATATTGGATGCAGCCGCGGGCCCACCGGCGGAGCGCCAGTTCCAGCCGGCCACGCCGTTCGAATTTCACCTCGCGGTTCAGTTGACTCACCTGATCGTCGGTCAGTCGCCAGTCCGAACTGGCGACGTTCTCAGCCATGTGTTCGGCTGATTCCGTTTTCGGAATGGCCACCACCCCGGGCTTCACCAGGCACCAGTTCAAAGCCACCTGGGCCCGGGTCCGCCCGGTTTCCTGCGCGATCCGGGCGATGGTCCCATGGCGATCCGCAGCCAGCAGCGCCTGGAAGCCATGCGCCAGCGGGCTGTGCGCGATCACGCAAATGCCCCGTTGCTGGCAATAGGCCAAGAGGTGCGGCTCAATCGTCCGATGCACAATGCTGTAGCGAAGCTGATTCGCCGCCAGTCGATGCCGGCGCAACGCGCGCTCGGCCCGTTTCAACTCTGGCAGGGTAAAATTGCTGACCCCAATAAACCGGACCTTGCCCTGGTCAACGAGGTCCTCGAAGGCCGACATCGTTTCCTCGATCGGCACGGCAGAATTCGGCCAGTGCAGCTGATAGAGGTCGATGGTGTCGATGCCCAACTGGCGGAGACTTTCGTCGGCTGAAGCCAACACCTCCCGGCGCCGCCAGAGATGCACTTTGGTGGCGACAAAGACCCGATCGCGCAGACCACGAAGCGCGCGCCCGACCACGTCCTCATTCCCATAATACTTGGCCGTATCAATGAACGCCGCACCAAGTTCAACGCCGTGCCGAAGCAGGTCCGAGGAACCCCGATACAGATAGGTGCCGAGCCCAATCTCAGGAATCGGCACTCCCGTGAAACCGAGGGGTTTGGTGCGAACGTTCATCGCGAGGCCAAGACCCGCAGAAAACAGTCCGCCCGATACGGCAACTGCACCCGGCGCACGCCGTTGATCCGCGCGGCAATGGAGCGAATCTTTTCCACCAACGCCCCGGCCACCCGCCCGTCATCCCGCCGCTTTCCACCCGTCGATGTCTCCACGGCCAGATGCACAATCCGAATCAGTTCGCTGGTCGGACGACAGTAAAGCGCCACCCCGACCGGTCGATCCACGGGCACACACGCAAACAGGCACTGCGTCGTTCCACCCGGAACTCCAATCCAAATCCGCTGGTTCTCTTCTTCGATGAAGGGCGAACCCGTCTCCTCCACCGTCTGGCGAATCTGCGGCAGCAGACCGCCTTGTCGCGGGTTGAAGTAGAAAAACGCCTCCACCCGATCCCGGGCGCGCTTCGGAACCGTGCCCACAAAAGCAATGGCGTCGCTCCGTCCTGCCGGTTCTGGGATCACATCATGAAACAACACCCGATTCCGACCGAGGCCCCGCCCCGCGGGAAAACGACTCATCCTTTCCAGCTCACGCGGCCGACGCAGCGCCTGAGCTGCGCTTTGAGTTTCCGGTCAGTTGACGAGCCACCTCTGATCCGATGGACAAGGAGGCGGTCGCGGCAGGCGACGGGGCATTGAGCACATGCATGGCTCGTTCCGCGCGGACCAGCAAAAAATCGTCGACCAGCCCGCCGTTCGGCAACAGCGCCTGCGCCCGAACCCCGGCCGCTCCAGGCACGAGATCGTCCTCAACGACCTCGGGGATGAGCCGTTGCAGGCTGCGGACGAACTCCGGTTTGGAGAAAGACCGGAGCACCTCGTGCCAACCGTCGCGATAATGCCGACCCGCCAGCTTCCAGAAACCCGGATAGGTCAGCGTGTCCCAGGTGTCCCGCAAACTGAAATCGGAACGGATGTATCCCTCCCGTTTTAGGGCCAGCACCGCGTTGGGCCCGGCATGCACCGCGCCATCGATCATCCGGGTGAAATGCACGCCGAGGAAGGGGAAGGCCGGATCGGGCACGGGATAGATCAAGCCTCGAACCAGCGGTGTGCGCTCCGGCGTCAACTCGTAGTATTCGCCTCGAAATGGGACGATTCGCGCCGCCGATTCACCACCGGTGGATTGGGCCACACGATCGCAGTGCAACCCGGCGCAGTTGACCAGGAACCGCGTTTCGACTTCGCCCCGGGTGGTGTCCAGAACGTGGTGACCGCCCACCAAGGACGCCCGCCGCACCTTCTCACCCAGTCGCACCGTGCCGCCGGCCTGTGTCACCAGTTCGGCCAGCCGCGCGCACACCCTTGAATAGGAAACGATGCCCGTTTCCGGCACCCGCACCCCGGCCCGGCACCGCACGTGCGGCTCGATCTCCCGCACCGCCTCCGGCGACAGCAACTCCACCCGCAGGCCGTGCTGACGTCCCCGGTCGAACAACCCTTGCAACCGCGGCACCTCGGCGTCGTCCGCTGCCACAATGACCTTGCCGCACAAGTCGAACGGGATGCCATGCTCCCGACAGAACTCGACCATTCGCTGGCTGCCTTCCAGCGCGAACCGCGCCTTGAGGCTGCCGGGCTTGTAATAAATGCCGGAATGGATGACACCGCTGTTGCGCCCGGTCTGGTGCGAAGCCAGCGTCGTCTCCTTTTCGATCACCACCACTCGATCTCCGGGCGACGCCTGCAGCAACGCATGCGCGACGGACAGTCCCACGATGCCTCCGCCGACGATTGCGAAATCAAATGGTGCACTCACAAGACCAGTTTCCGGCCGTGGAAGCCCTCGGCATACCGGGTCCGCGGCCCACTCTCGATGCCCCGCAACCGCAGAATCGCACGCAACGTGTCCTCGGTGAACCAATGGCGACCGCGCTGGGTGGGGAACTGTTTCAGCAAGATGCCCAGCTTTCGATCGACCGTCGCATCGTCCAACGCCACCAACAGGTTGGGCCGGCCGAGATCCCCATCATACTTGGGAATCTCGTACTCCAGGATCAAGTGCTGGCGAAAGGTGTTCCAGGCGAGGTCGGAGAGCACCCGGTGATCCTGATGTCGATCCTCCCGCCAATGGGTCAAAACCAAGTCTGGCTCAAAGGCCGGTCGAATCTGTTCGAACTGATCCTTGATCCGAGCCCATTCCTCCGGGAAATAGCTTTCGCGAAACGAGTGGACCACCACCCGTTTCCGCCGCACGCCAAAAAGAAACTCTGCTGCGCTCGCCCGGGCTTCCCGCCGCCGCGGACCTTTGGCGCTAAAGACGTGCCAGTGAACCTCGACCGCCGCGTTCGCCTCGATCAATCGCAGCAGGGTGCCACCGCAGCCAATCTCGATGTCATCCGCATGCGCACCCAGACAGAGCACACGCTGCACCGGCTTGTTGTTCGCGAAAAGCATGGGGGTTGATTCGCCCGGTCGTTGCGTCAGTCCTGCTTCCACACCATCCAAGGAGCATGCTCCCCGGAATACAAATCCTCCAGCACCTGCTTCTCCCGAAAGGTATCCATGCAGGCCCAGAAGCCATCATGCCGGTAGGCCATCAACTGCCCCGCCTTGATCAGCCGCTGAAATGGCATCTCCACCAAATCTTCCCCTTCCCTCAGCACGTCGAAGATGGATGGACGAAGCACAAAGTAGCCCCCGTTGATGCGATGCAATCCGGACCGGATGTGATCCAGTCCAACGACCACCCCGTCCTCGCGCGCGGACACCAGATGAAACGTTGCCTGGGGTCGGACACTGACAAAGCATGCCGTCTTACCCGCGGCCCGAAACTGGTCGATTACGGTGGGCAGTGGAACATCGGCGAGACCATCGACGTAGTTGGCGAGGAACATTTCTTCCCCGGCCACCAGATCTCGAACGGCCCGCAACCGCTGGCCAACGCACGCATCCAAGCCGGTATCCACGCACGTAATCTGCCAGTCGTTGACCTCGTCGGGCAGCTCGAGATGCACGCCTGAAGTCGCGGCGACAAACTCCTGGGAGACGCGCCCCTGCAGGCCATCAACAAATCCGCGAATGACGTTGGCTTTGTGGCCGAGGCAAAGAATGAACTCCTTGTGGCCGTAGTGGGCGTAATACCGCATCACATGCCATAGAATCGGGCTGGCCCCCAACGGCACCAAGGGCTTCGGGATCGCCTCGGAGAAATCCCTCATCCGCATCCCCAACCCGCCACAAAACAGAACCACTTTCATGAGTCCTTTCAAACCATCGCACGCCCGGGACATTCATTTAATCCGGGCGCCGGGCTCATTCCACCACGGCGACCCGGGGAATCGGCACGACGCACCGTCCGCCCCACTCCCGGACATAACTGAGCTGGGCGACAATCTCATCTTTGAGATTCCAAGGTAACAGCAAAATATAGTCCGGTTTTGTTTCGCGGATCTTCTCCGGTGGATGGATGGGAATACGGGTGCCAGGCAAAAATTTGCCGTGCTTGTAGGGATTGCGATCGACTGTGTAGTCGATGAAATCGGTGCGAATGCCGCAGTAGTTCAACAGCGTGTTTCCCTTGCCCGGCGCGCCATAGCCTGCGACCGATTTTCCGGCGCGCTTGGCTCCGATCAGAAACTCCAGCAGCGCCCGCTTGGTCTCCCGGACCTGTTCATCGAAGGCCCGGTAGGTCTCAAGCCGGTCGTACCCGAGCCGGCGTTCGCGCTCGCGCAAGGCGGCAATCGACGCCTGACGCGGGCGCGTCTCGTCCTCCGCGTGCCGCACATACACCCGCAGAGAACCTCCGTGCGTCGCCAACTCGTCGACGTCGAACACCACCAACCCGTGCCGCGCAAACACCGTCTCAACGCTGAGAAAGGAGAAATAGCAGAAGTGCTCGTGATATATCGTGTCAAACTGGTTGCCCTCCACCAGACGCTGAAGATGCGGGAACTCCATGGTGATGACCCCACCCGGCTTGAGCAGAATCTTCATCCCCGCAACGAAATCGTTGAGATCGGGCACATGGGCGAGCACGTTGTTGCCCAGCAACAAATCCGGCCGTTTTCCCATGGCCACGAGCTCCCGCGCGGTCTCGCACCCAAAGAACCGGACCAGGCTCGGCACGCCCTTTTTCTCCGCCGCCTTGACGACGTTGGCGGCTGGATCGATGCCCAGCACGGGGATGCCTTTGGCGACAAAATACTGGAGCAAATAACCGTCGTTACTGGCCAGCTCGACGACCAGATTGTCGCGCCCGAGACCAAGACGTTCGGTGATCCCGTCGACGTAGTTGCGGGCATGGCGCAGCCAGGAATCGGAGTAGGACGAGAAATAGGCGTACTCGGAGAAGATGTGTTCCGGCCGGACGTACTCGTGCAACTGGACCAGCCAGCATTGATCGCAGACGTGGGCGCGGAGGGGATAAAATGGCTCCATCTGGTTCAGCTGTTCGGGGCTGACGTAGCTTTCGCACAGCGGAGACAGCCCGAGATCGACGAAAGTATGCGCCAGCGGGCTGCCGCAAAGACGACAGGGAGCACCGAGAAGAGGGACATTCATGAGAGTTTTCCGACGGGTATTTGCTGCTTGGAAGCTGCGGGCTGACTGAACGCCCGCAAACGGACACTGACGGGACCAAAAACGGACAATGGCGGCGAGCCGCGCTGCTCAATTAAACCGACGAAAAACGGGCCGGACCGGACGGCCGGTAAGGAAACGATCGAGCCCAGACTCCAAGGCACGGGCGTAGACCTTCAGGGCGTCAGCGACGATGTCGATGGTTTGATCGATCTCCTCGTCTGCATGGGCGTAGTTGACCACAAAGGATGGCGCGAGCAAACCGCGCCGCATGGTTTCCTGGAGGAAGAGCGTCCGAAATCCCTGGGAAGGCGCCTTGGCGGCATCGTTCGTCCCGAACAACAGGCAACAAGGTCGTCCACTGAGCGTGAAATAGTCGGTCAGACGCAGCGATTCGACCACGGCCTGAACCCCGCGGGCAAGGCGTTCGCCCTGGCGCCAGAGTGCGGCCACGACCGGCTCGTCGCGAAATACCCGCATCGTGGCAATCGCCGCAGCGAGAGCGTGGGTTTCGGCCCCATGCGTCGTGGAGAGCAAAAAGACCCGTTCCCGATCGTGGTTAAGCCCACCGAGCTGCATGATCTCCCGCCGGCCAACCAAGGCCGAGACGGAAAAGCCATTGGCGATGCCCTTCCCAAATGAGGCGAGGTCTGGACGCACTTGGTGGAAGGTTTGCCCGCCGCCATTGTGCCAGCGAAAACCCGTGATCATCTCGTCAAAAACGAGAACCGCCCCTTCGCGATGACACAAGTCGCGGACCGCTTCAAGGAAGCCAGGCGCGGGCGGCACCGTCCGTTCGGGTTCCAGCATCACACACGCTATGCGGCCCGGGTGCTCCGCAAAGCGCGCACTCAAGCTCTCCAGATCGTTGTAGCGAAAATGCACCGTCAACGCCCGGATCGCCTCAGGAATCCCCGCGGACATCGGGGTGCTCCCGATAAACCAATCATCGACCGAGAAAAATGGGTGATCGGAGCAAATCGCCACCAATTCGCGTCCGGTGTGGGCACGCGACAGTTTGACCGCAGCCGAGGTTGCGTCCGATCCGTGCTTGGCAAACTTGACCATCTCCGCGCACGGGATCATGGCGTGCAACGCCTCGGCCGCCTCCAATTCCAACGGGCTCGGCCGGACAAAATTGGTTCCCTTTTCCAACTGCCTCCGGACCGCTTCAACGACCGGCGGACTCGCATGGCCAAGGGTGACCGCGCGCAGGCCGGATCCGTACTCGATGTATTCGTTGCCATCGACATCCCACACGCGCGCGCCCCGGCCGCGTTCGATGTAGACCGGCATCTCCTCTGGGAATTGATCGTCACCCTTCGCGTAGGTGTGTGCGCCCCCGGGGATCAACTCGTGGAACCGCTGCTGCATAGCGCGGGACCGATCAAATCTTCTTGGTTGGTGCATCAGACGGGAGATAGGGATACAGAAACTTCCTCGAACCTGAAAGGATCAACCTTCAGGGCAATGGAACCACCCGGAATCAGCCTGGGACAACGTCGTGCCCCATTTGCCCTGAAGCACATCTCGTCCCGGCCCGACCCATCCCATCCACGGAGACGGCTTGGAGCCAAGTCGACCACAAAGCCGCCCGCGGCGACGGGAATTAGACCGACCTCGCCTGCGACCGCGAGAGCGACACGGCGTGGATCAGGGCGTGAGGCGTCGAGCCCGGTAGAATCGGTTCGAAATCAGATCGACCTGCGGATCAACCAGCCAGAGCGTGCCGCCCGAATAATCCACGTCCGAGAGCGAGGTCCAGTTCAACATGTTCGTGGACGATTCCACTCGATACCTCCCGGGCTGGGTGGACGTGAGCCCCACGCAAAAGCCGGCTTCCATGTCTTCCTTGTTCTGCGTGAGCGGCTGCAGGGTAATACGCGGCGTCGGGATGGAATAAACCCTGACGGAAAAGTCATCCCCGGATCCCGCTTCGAACCCGGACTCCCAGGCGTTGAAGCGGATTTCAACCGTACGGGCCCCGGAGGGAATCGGGTTGGCGCGTAGGCCATACTGCCCCCAACTGGGAACATTTTGATTCCCGGTATCGTAGCGAAAGCCGGTCATTTCTGCACCCTGCTGGTTGTAGAAACGAACCTGGAAATTGAACTGATCATACGGGGGGTTGGCCCGGTAATCATCCGAGACCAGCCAACCCGTCGCGTCGACCCACGCCGCACCGGTATCGATGGCTTGGGCATAGCTGGACAGGTCCACCCGCTGGCTCGAATAGTTCGAGGTGGAGGAGACCAGCCAATAAGCATGATAAGAACCCGACCGAGGGGCATTTCGACCGAACGGTGTCTGCGCTCCGACGACCATGCTGCCCGGAACCGCCTGGCTCCAGCCACGAGCGTCGCCAGTCTCAAACCCAGGGTTGGTCAACAGCTCCGACGACATAGTCGCCATGGTCAATACGGCCGCCTCCGTCGACCGTGTCGAAAGGCCCGACTGATCCCAGACGGTAACCCGCCACTGATAGGTCACGCCGGGCGTAAGCGCCGGGCCGGTGTAATCCACCGAGGAGCGAATCGCGTTCACCTTGCCGGAGTCCCAAGTCACTCCGCCGTTGAAAGCTGATACCTCAACCCGAAAAGAGCCCTGATAGTCGCCAGAATCCGGATCCGCAAACTCCCAGGAAAATCTCGGCGTGAAGTTCCGATGGCCCGTCGGATTGAGTTGACCATCCACCCTCAGCCCGCTCGGCGGCAGCGGCGGATCATCTGATTCGGTCACGATGACCACCGTGTCGTAATTGGTCACGGTTCCTTCCCAAGCCGTCAGGAGCAAATCATAGCGTCCCGAGACCGGCAGCGTAACCGCCGGGGACAAAACATTGGCCGACGGACTGAAGGTAACCGGTGCCGGTCCGGTCGAGGTCCAGCGCAGCGACACAGTGCCGGTGCTTGCCAGTTGTCCGTTTCGAAAAACCTTGCCGCCGAGTTGAACCGGCGCCACCGGCCAGCTCAGCCGTTGATCCAAACCAGCGTCCACCGTGATGCTGGGAGTGGACGTTTGCACCACACCCGGCGCGCTGTATCCGCGGGCAGAATCGTCAATGACCAGAACCCAGTCCTCCAAAGACGGCGCGGAAAAATTGACGGCGCCCGTCGTCGGATAGAGCCCAATGGTCGTGGAGCTTCCATCGCGGACGTTGAACCACCAAGCCTTGGCTTGGCTGCCACTGATCTGTCGAAGATCCACCGTTATCGTCCCGCCCACCGGCAAATAGGCGATGGCCGTGGACCCATCCGCCGCCCGTGCCGCCGCGACGTAGTAGGTATCCGCTCCCACGCCCGCGGTGACCACCTGATGCGCGTCGTCCGGCACCAGGGAAGACCACGGGCGAGACTGAAAGAGCTTCGGAACGTGAATCATCGAAGTTGAGCCTGGGCTCTGCAATGCCGCCTGCCATCCGCGGTCGAAGAGCCAGATGGGGTAATTCCCGAAAGCGTGCCCCGCGGCCCCGCTCAGGATCGCCGTGTAGGTCTGCCGCCGCAGCCCGGCGGTGGAGATGCCGTGTTCATTTTCATAGCGGGCCTCGATGAGAAAGAACGGCATGAACGGCGTGCGACGATACTCACGCAGACACATCGGATGCACGATGTCCGTCGTGTAAGCCCCGTTGAGCGTCAACCACGGCTCGGTGATGAGATAGTCGCGGGACGACACGGTACGCTGAAAATGGGCGGAAATGAGATGGTTCGGATCGGTTTCGCGCAAGCCAGCGACCATGGCTTCCACCATCGGCGTGGAGTCGTCCGCATTTCGATCGCCCCACATGATCCAGACCAGATTAGTGAAGCTGCGATACCGGCGCCCGACGAACCGGCCATACTCACGACACTTGGCGGTTCCATTGGCCTTGACCTCTTCGTACCAGCCCGAGCCGTTGCCGGGATATCCCATGTAACACGGGGCCACCAGCACCGCCATGCCTTTGCTCGCCGCCTGCCGCAAAACCCAGTCGGCATGCGCGAAATAAGCCTCGTTGGTCTTGGCGAAATCGCCGGCCACGAGAAACGGTGATTGCCCCGCACGGTTGCGCGGCGGACCATTCAGATTGTCGGCCCCCATGTAGAGGTGCTCGATCAAATTCACGATGATCGCGTTGAAGCCCTGAGCTCGGCGCGCCTCCAGATAAACGTTCACTTCGTTGGTGGTCAGCGCGACGATCAACGACCAGGGCGTATCCGCGTGAAGAAAAAATGGGGCACCGGCCTGGTCGACGAGATGGTGTTGGTTGGGACTGGCGCGCAGCGGAAAGGACGCCGCCCCGGCTCGGGTCGACAAAGCCAAAGCCAGCACAAACCCGGCAAGAAGAGCGATGAACACCCGGAGGAATGAAGGTCGAAACCCATTCCGTGCCAGGAGCATCGTCGATTTTGATTCCTGCCGGACGCTCCGGCGGGCCGAAACAAGTGATTCGAAGTGCACCATACAAGACCAAGGACACCACCCCCCTATCCTCGGGGGACGATCTTTGAAGCGCACACTTATACAAACCTTGCTCGGCCATGGCAACCCCTCAATTTCCTTCCCGACCTGCACACCCGGACACCTCTGTCAACTTTGGCGCCGAACGCGAGGACGCATCGTCCGTCGGATGCCCGACTCGTTCCAACCAGACCTCGCGCCACATCGGGTAGATGGCACGAGGACAAAACAGGCGTTTGTCGCTGTAGCGGGCAGTGCAGTAAACCCCGGCCAGAATGATCGATTCAGAGCTGAATTCCATCATCACGCCGGTCTGCTCGTTGATGATGCGCTTTACCCGTCGCAGCACCGTGAACTCACGGCCGCAAAAGGGAACTTCTTCCGCATCAAAATAGAGCCCCCGATTCTTGTTCTCCTGGTTCAAGGTCTCCAGGATCTCCGGCAGATTCTTCACCCGCACCGTTTCGCCCGGCTGCAGGTTCAACTCGCCGGCGGGAGTCGGCTTGCCGGGCGGGATCCGCCCGTCCGCCCGCGGATACGGCTGGCGCCCCCGCCATCCCTGCACGCGATTGTAGAACCACCGCATGGCCCCACCCCAACCCACGCCGAGATTCATCAGCCAGTCATACAGTGCAAACAGCACCGGCTTCACCATCTCGGGCGCAGTCACGTTTCCCGATCTCAAGTCCTCCCAGTACTGCCGTAGATCCCACCGCGGAAGAAGCGTCGTGGCAGCCGGAAGCTCCGTGGCTTGGCACCGATAACGCAAGGTCGGCCCACTCCCTTCCTGGGCGCACCGCTGCAGGTTCTCCTCCGGACAGCCTCCGGAGGACACCCCGCCATCCCCGCGCCCGGCCGACGGCAAAGGCCGCAGCCAGGCGTCTTTCCAGAACAGGAGGCAACCGGCCTGGCACCCCCCGTGCGCAGAGCCGTCGCAGCGCAATTCGTCGAGGTGCACCGCCTCGGGAAGGCGTCGTCCACCGGTCTTGTGAACCGTGTCACACGTTTTGTGCGCCCGTTTGAACACCCGAAATCGCTTCCCGCAAAACTGCAACATCTCCGGCATGAACGGCAGCCCATCGATGCACCCGCGCTCGTCGAGCGTGGCGAGGATTTCCTCCTTTGATCGCACCTGCACCCAGTCACCTGCACACAATTCAGAACTGCCCTTCATGGGTAAGCCTTCGTCGTTTTGCTCGAGTCGCCCGGCAACGGAGCCAATAGTCCCGCCGCCACCAACCGGTCCACCGCATTCAACACTTCGTCCTCGCCCAGCCCGGACCGCCCCACAATTGAAGCCAGCGAGTGTTGGCCATCGGAATAATTTAAAACCCACAACAAGGCGGCCTCTGCCGCCGGAGTCCTCGCGCCTCCTCCCGTCGAGCTATACAATCCGCGCCGCCCCAACTGGGGCTCTCCTTTCGGATGCAGGTTCAGATAGCGACGCTGTCCAGTCGGGCCCAGATCGGGAACCGCCCGGAGCGGCGCCCCCGGGCCCGAGCTGCCGAAAGCAGCCAGCGGCGACGGAGTTTCCTCCACCGCACAAACGATCCGCCGAAAGACCTCCAATGACTCTGCCAGCGCTGCGGGCGTCACCAGATTGAGGTCGTCGGCCGAAGTATGATACTCCGGGTACTCACCATGCGGCGTTCGCATCAGGCAGCCCACCGGCAAATTGAAACCCGGCGAACAATATTGACGCTCGTCGTATCCGAGCGGACGGAAGGGCCGGACTTGGAAGGCCGCGCCCGTTTGCGCCAACACCCGCTCCACCAACTCATCGTGCAGGCCGCCACGACGGCTGCGTTTGTAGGTGAACATCCCTGCATCGCCCAGGCACGACGCCACCACCCCCATCCGAATCCGCCCCAGCCCGGCCTCGTTCCGCGCCAGCCAGGTGATCGCCCCAATCGTCCCAGGCACCCAGACGAACCGATAGGAATACCGCGTCCGCCATCCCGACAACTCCCCGGCGAGCGCCGCCATGATGATCATGCCTGACAAGTTGTCGTTGGCCAGCGACGGATGACAGGCATGGCAGGAGAACAGGATCTCATCCGGACATTCGCCGGCATGAAAATACTCGCCATAAGTCAACGCGCCGGGCCTCAGCGAGGCATCGATGCACACTTCATATTCGCCCCCCGCCTGCTCCATCGCCTCCAGCTGGCGCTGCGTCACGCAGAATCCCCAGGCCTCCCGGTAGTAGCTCGTCCGATAGGGAATCGCGTCAGGCCGATCCAGCCGCGCGTGGAGATGCGGCCGTAATTCCGCCCACGACAGTTTCGTCCGCGGCACCGGAATCGAGTAGTTCAGGACATGCAGGTTGTTCACCCGGGAGTCCACCAGGCGTTCGCCGGCCGAGTTTTTGATCCACGCCTCGACCAAATTCCATTCCCGCGGGACCTCCCAATCCAAAACGGGCGTGCCCGTGGGAACTTCATGACGCTGCAAGGGGACCCACCGCGACAGGATCTCCAGGCTGCGCCGCACACCGTCGCCCGTGATGCTCCGGCAGATCGGAAAAAGCTCCGCTGCCATCGCGTGCAGCTGAGCCGAAAACGGAGAGGGCGCGCCAGAGTTCATCAACGACTTTTCAGGAGCGCTGAAGCAACGGCCATTGGCGGTCCTTCTCGGAAACCAAGGTCACGGGCAGCGGCCAGGCGATGCCCAGGACGGGATCATCGGGTCGCAGGCCCGTGGACTTCTCCGGCACGTAGAATTCGCTGATTTGGTATGACACCTCGACGTTGTCCTCCAGGGATTGAAAGCCATGTGCCATCAATGGGGGCACGTAGAGGGAACGGCGGTTCGCAGCGGTCAATTCCACCGCAACATGCTGCAGGTAGGTCGCGGAACCGGGGCGAAGATCGACGATCACATCGTGGATCGCCCCAGCCGTGCAACGCACGAGCTTCGCCTCCACAGCGGGAGCCAACTGGTAGTGCAAGCCTCGCACGGTGCCGCGCTTCCGGGTCAACGAGGTACTGCACTGCGCCAGCGTCGTGATCAACCCGCGCGCCGCAAACTCCCGGGCGCAAAACGTCCGCGCGAACAACCCGCGCTCGTCCTGGAACGGCTCAGGCTCGATCACAAACGCCCCCGGCAAAACCGTTTCGATGAACTTCATCCCGGTCAGGCCGCGCGTCGGAAGAATTTCTCGTCAATCGAACCAGTCCGCAGCAGGTGTTCCAACTGCCGCAGCCGGGTAAAGGCCCGATGCTGAAACTGGTCCGGGGTCATCTGCACCCGCTGAAAGAGTTCCAGCAACTGCCCCGCGCCCCGGGCGGCGTCCCACTGGCATTTGAAGCCCGGCAGATGCCGCTGAATTTTGCCAAATGCGACGCGATAACTTCGATTGTCCGGACTGGGCGGGCCGAACGACACGCGGCACTCAGGAAAAACCGAAGCGACAATTTCCGCGATCTCGCGGACCCGATAGTTGTGCCCCGTATCGCCCACGTTGAAAATCTGATTGTGCACGGACTCCGTCGGCGCCTCCAGCACGGCGAGAATGGCCTGGGCAATGTCGAGGCCGTGCACCAGCGGCCGCCAGGGAGTGCCGTCGCTGGTCATCTTGATTTCCCGCGTCGTCCACGCCAGCCCCGCAAGATTGTTCAGAACGATGTCGAAGCGCATGTGAGGCGAAGCTCCATACGCCGTCGCATTGCGCAGGTAGGTTGGACAAAACCGTTCCTCGGCCAACGCCGCCACGTCGCGCTCAACCCGAACCTTGCATTCCGCATAGGTCGTCTGCGGATTGACCGGCGACGTCTCATCCACGAACTCGGCGTCCGACACGCCATAGACGCTGCACGACGACATGTAGACAAAACGACGCACGCCCGCCTCCCGCGCCAAACGGGCGAGACGCACCGAACCTTCGTGGTTGATTTCAAAGGTGATCGTCGGCGCAAGTTGGCCCAGCGGATCATTCGAAAGCTCGGCCATGTGAACCACGGCATCAAACCCCGACAAGTCGTCGACCGTCACCCTTCGAATGTCCCGGGCCACGGTGGCCGGCACGGGATCATCGTCGGTGTAAAGGGCCGTGTCCGCATAGAACCCCGCGTCGAGCCCGACCACGTCGTGACCAGCACGCAACAACTCCGGGCCGGCGAGTGACCCGAGATAACCCTGGTGTCCTGTAAGGAGGATTTTCATAGCTTGATAAAATGTTTTCTGGCCCGATCCAACGACCGCCATGTTTCCCAGACCCGGGTCACTCCGATCAAGTGCGCGACGGAGGCGCCGGCCAACCGGGGTTCAGGCGGGTCGGACCTGCCCCAATAGTTCGCGATAGTGGCGCCATTGGCCGAACGCCAACAGCAGCACGAGCGCATAAGCCACGCACACCGAACCGCAGCCGCCAATCGCCCGCACCGCCACCGGCCAGTCCAGCGGCAACACTTCCTTGAGGGCATAACCGAGCCCACCCGCGGCCATCGCAGCGACGGCCGGCCAACGAATGGTCAGCCACAGGTCCGTGACGCGGACGGCGGTTCCGCGGACGGCGTAAAAGCACAACGGCAAGGCCATGGCGCACGACATCGTTGAATAAGCCAGCGCGACGCCGGCGGGACCATGGGGCAGCCCTACGAAAAACGCGATGATGAGCAGTGAAGACCAGACCATGCCCAGGCGCATCTGGCGATCCGGGCGGCCGGTGGCCATGAACAGCCAGCCAAAGGGATTCAATAACGCGCCGCTCACGGCCGCGGGCATCAGCACCCGAAACAAGGTCACCGACTCAGACCATTGGGGGCCCAGAACGAAGGCAATGGTCTCTTCTGCGAAAACGACGAGCGCCGCCATCACTGGAAGGTTGATGGCCGCGACCAGTCCGTACCCGCTCAAAAAATATCTGCGCATGCGCTCCGGCTCCTGCTGCACGCGGCAGAGCGCCGCGACAGCCACTCGCGCCACCGGGGCGTTGATCTGAGTAATGGCCAGCATCAAAAGGCCGTAGGCCTTGGCGTAAAAGCCGAGCGGCCCCGCGCCCCAACGCCAGCCAATCAAAACATTGTCCATGTTGCGAAACAGGTAGTTCATCAGCTCCGATCCGGTCAGGAAACCGCCAAATCGAAGCATCGAAGAAATGCGTGCCTCCCGCTGCGGCCTGCCCGGCCGCCAAGGCATGGCGATGGCCAGCCCGACGAGACAGGTCAATGACATCGCCAACTGCTGGCCAACCAGCGACCAGTAGCCCCAGCCAGACCACGCCAGGCCAATCCCCACGCCTGAGCCGGCCAGCATTGAGGCAATCTCCACCACCGCCAGGGCCCGAAACCGCATCTGCCGCCGCAACAACGCATCGTGCTGAACCCCCAACGCCCCGATCAAAAAGGTGAAGGACAATGCCAGCGTAACCGCTGTCAGCCTGGGCTCATGATAAAACACCGCCATGGGCCACGACATCGCCACGCAAATGGCGGTCAAGAGAAGCCCCAAGCCGGCATTAACCCAAAATAAAGTCGAAACCTGCGCGTCCGTGATTTCCTCGCGTTGCACCGTCGCCGTCGACAAACCACCGTCGCGAAACACCTGCAACACGCCTGTCACCGCCGTGACCATGGCCACCAGGCCCACGTCGGCCGGGGCAAGCAATCGAGACATGATCATGGTCGACCCAAACTGGCAGACCAGTTTCACCCATTGGGCAATGAACATCTCCGTCCCCGCCCGCATCGTCGCGCGGCGGAGGGATCCACCGGCGACTCCGCCCAGCTCGGCGCTGACGTCGGGTTTGGTGGCAGCTTTCATGGGGTCGATGGATGGCTCGCCGACGGCACAGCTGGCTTTGCGCCGGTGCCGGCGCCGGCAACATCCGCCGCCCAGCGCGCCGCCACCGCGGCAGCAATGGCCTCGTGCCCGCGCCGGTTGGGGTGTCCGTCCTCCGTGACCGGGTAGGGCTGAACTCCTTGCGCGAGCTGGTCGCGAAGGACAGGCAGGACGTCCAGGAATTCGACCCGATTGATGCGCAGGACAGCCCGGGTTGACTCCCACATAGCGTGTTCGTGCTGAAGCAAGCGTTGGAAAGCCGGGACTGGATTGGTCCAGTAGTTTTGGAACACGAGCTCCTTGGTCGGGATCAACAGGGTCAGGAAGCGGACGCCATTCGTCTTGGCCAGCCGATCGAGTTCGAGGATTGAGGCCAGACTGATCCGCCAGCCTTCCGCGATCCGCGGATCATCGCGATCCAAGGCAGCCAGACGATAATCCGGACGAAAGACGGTTTTGAAGCGGCCGGTGTCGACCACCTCCCACCCTGGCGGGCAGTCGGGTTGCCGGGCTCGGGCAAGGGTTAGGCGCCATTCCTCTTCGTCCGAGGTCCCCGTCCCTCCAGACCGGCTGTTGACGGCACGCTTGACCAGCCGGAGCAACCCGTAGGTTCGGCAATATTTTGAGACCAGTTCCATGGCACCGCGTCGGGGCGGACGGGAACCAGCCCCGACCGGCGAGAGGCGGTTGATCTTGGCGGCCAGCGGATCGCTGGTTTCCACCTCTCGAATCCGTCGCAACTCGTCCGCGTTGGTGGTGCCCAACTGGGACAAGACGTGTCGGTCGTGCACGAGATGATATGCGTCGTAGAGGTCGTTGCCGGAGTAAAAGCCTTCAATGACCGTCGTGGGGCGCAACTGCTGGGCAGCAGGCCAGAGCAAGACACTGTGCCCAGGGCCGTAGCCACTGAAGGCCAGGGAGTAGACGGTCTTCCCCGTGAGAGCCTGCAGACGGGCTGGCCAAGCCTCGTGCGCCTTGACGCCAACGCCGTAGGTTTGCGAGTCGCCCAACGCCACCGCGTGCGCCTGCGCGGGCACTCGATCGTTGCGGAACCCATGGTCATCGTGCTCTGGAAAGAGGGGATTGGGACGGAACTCGAGCTGCGCATCGGGAATTGCCACCTCGCCCGCCGGGCTCAACATCCAGTTCACGCGTCGCGAAACGATGCACATCGCCTGCAGCGCGAGTTCGATCAGCCCCAGCGCGAGGACAATCATGACGCCGTAGAACAGACCGGCTTTGCGGCTCGACCTCATTGCCCTGCCTCCGCCCTTCCAAGCTGACGCCGCCATCGGTGTCGCATCGGCCCGGTAAACCGCAAAAGAATTCTCCAGTAGTGAACGGCGGGGCCGGTGACCAGGCACGGCAACTTGTCGGGCCAGGGCAACGGCAGTCGCCAGGCTGATCGCACATATTCCAAGGCAACCCGCTCGCCGATGGGCAGCCAGTCGAGTCCACGCCGTCCGACCTCCGGAGCCAGCCATCGGCGCCAGGCCCGGGCGTCGCCGTAGACCGCCGCCGTTCCGCGTCCGGCGTCGACCCGGCGTCGCAACAGCACCTCCGGGATCTCGCGGATCTCGCCCAGCATGGCCAACTCCGCCAGGAGAACGTAATCGGACGAAGGATAAAGCCCGGTCAGCCGGGTTTTGGCCAGCACGTCGCGACGCATCACGCCATACAGCTGATTGACGCGGTTGATCCAGCGGATCACGGCGGTCAAGCGACGGTACGGACGGGGATCAGCGCACGCCACCGAACCCTGCTCGGCGAGCGGCAGCGGCTTGCCGTTTTCGATCACCTCGCAGAGCGGATGCACCAACACCACCGAGCCCGCGCCTTTTTCAAGCTCCGATACACAGCGGCGCAGCATCCCGGGCAGCATCTCCACGTCGTCCGCCATCCACAAAAAATTCCGGCCTCGGCTCAGGTGATACACCCGGTCATGGTTCGGATTGACTCCGATATTGCGTTCATTGCGGAAATACCGGACCCGGGGATCGGCGGCCGCCAGTTCCGCGCACAGCTTGGGGGTGGCATCCGTCGAAGCGTTGTCGCAGATGACCAGCTCCAGATCCTCCCAATCCTGGGAAAGCACGGAATCCACGGCTCGCCGCAAATTGGCTTCCGCGTTGAAGACCGGCAATCCGACACTCAGAGAAGGACTTTCCACTGTGATGAATGGGCGAAGCCGGCGGTGGTCGGCACGTTCCTTGATTCAGCAGCGCGAAACCGGGCAACCGGCCATGAGCACCGCCTCGGTCACGTTCTGCGCTCCCCGCCCGCGCCATCGGGAGATGCAGTTCAACAAAACGGCCACGGTTTCAGCGCGAGACCTCGCCGCGCAAGGAGGTGACGATCCGCTTGTAGACGTTCAGCACCGCCTCCGCCCGCTCCGGACCCAGCGCCCGCATGGCGAGATATCCCATGGACTTGTAAGCCCCGGCGATCCCGGCCGGCTCCATCTGCCGCGCGGCGCCCACGCATTCCCAGGCGAGATCGCGATTCCCGAGCCGAAACTGAACCCGGGCCTCGCGCATAATCAGCCGCGAGAATGCGAGGCGCCGTTCCAAGCCGAGTGCGCCCTGCTCACCCAGCTTCAGATAATGTTCCATCAGCACCTTCTTCATCCATTGCCCGATCCGTTTTTGGTCTGCCGACACCCCGGACGAATGTAATCGAACCGAGTGGAGAATTTCGGGCAAGTATTTGAAACGAAAGCCCATGGTGGCTAGCCGCAGCATCAGCTCGCGCTCCTGACAGCACGGCAGGTCCGGCCGGAACCCGCCCGCGCGCAAAAGCGAGGCGCGCTTGTGCAGCGGGGAATCGGTTTGAATGTTCTGCGGGTCAAGCGCCAACAAAACGGGGTCGTCAGAAACCGGGATGACCTGGCAGAGCGCCCGGCGATCAGGCCGGCGCAGGACGCACCGGTACCAGTCGGAGTAGACAACGTCAATCGCCGGGTCGGCGTGCAGCGGCACCTGGAGTTCGAGCTTGTTGGGATGAAGCAGATCGTCTGCGTCCAGAAACTGAATCAATTCCCCGGCGGCCGCCTGCAGCCCGGTATTGCGGGCCGCCGAGCCACCGCGATTCGGGCCGGCGATGCATCGCACGCGTTCCCCGTAGCCTTGGATGACCTGAAGGCTGCGATCGGTCGACCCATCGTCGACGACGATCACCTCCTTGTGTGGATACGTCTGATTCAGCGCGCTGTCGATGGCGTCGGCAACAAAGCCTTCACCATTGAAGCACGGGATGATGATGCTGACGAGCTTGCCCGATTCCTTCAATCGTTCTTCCCGGCGGAGGGGACCATTCCCTGCACCTGTTTCGTCCTGTTCGTCGAATTCGCCGCCCGAATCCAAGCTGGCGGTTCTAGCTGCGCCAGCCTTTTTGCAACCATCGGGTCAGGGACGCACGCTCCGATGGATTTAATCCCAGTCCGTAAACCGCACCCAAGTAAACGAGACCGCACGCGGTCCATTCAAGCAACAAAGCCGGCCACGAGGCGGGCGGACGCAGCCAGTGCAACGCCATGGCACCCGCGGCCAGGGGCAGCCCGGCCAGGATCGGCCGCAGCAATGATTCCTTGGCAAACTCGCGCACCGTGACCCGCAGCGCCGCGCCCACCAGTCCCATGATGTAAAGGCACGTCACCACACCCCACGTCACGAGCGTCGCCACGGCAATTCCCGCCAGGCCCATTCCCGCCTTAACCAACAAAATCGAGAGAACAATGTTCGCGCACCCGCCAAACACGGTCATCCAGGCCACCTTCCCAATCCGTCCCAAGCCAAGCAACGCTTCGAACCCCACAATGGCGGGAATCGAAATCAAGACATTGACCATGGAAATCTTCAGAATCAGCGCTGTCTCGGCGACGTAGGCATGCCCCATCAAGGGGTCTTCCGCCACATAAGCCCGCCCCACCCAAAGGTTGATGAACGGTTCCGCGAAGAAGAACATCAACACGCAAGGCAGCAGGCCGAGCAGCATGGCCTGACGGCTGGTTCGCAAAAACGCCTTCCGCAATTCCACCGTCGCGCCGCGGGCAAACAAACTGGTGAAAACCGGGGTGACGGCGGACGCCAAGGCCAGCACTCCGTCCCGGATGTAGGTGTCCCAGCGTTGCCCGAAGTTGTAATGCATGATCTTGCCGGAGCCCAACTCCGGCAGGTTCGTGATGATGATCGCGCTCGACCCGTAATAGAGCAAAAACCCAAGACCCGCCACCAGACTGGCAGCACTGAAGCGGGTCATCTCCCAAAACTCCTCGCCCCGTGGCGCCACCGGTCGCAGCTTTGCCTCCGGCACTCCCCGCCATCCCGCCGGCACCACGAGCAAAGATTTGACCAGCATGGTCGACCCGACAGTCAGTATGACCCAGCCAATCATGGACGGCTGCCCATACTCAAACCACAAGACCACTCCCACCACCGCCAGTGCCCGGGCCGCGATCTGCGCCACAGCCTGCACGTAAAACTTCTGCGCCATGAAGAGCATCGCCCCCCATAGCTCCATCGCCTGATCAAACACATAGCCAAGGCCCACAATCAGAATGACCCAGCGCCCCACCCGCAACACCTCCCCGTTCAAACCCAGCGCCCGATCGGCGAACGTGACCAACGCCAGCGTAATAAGTCCGCCCACGCCCGCCACCAACAAGGTCAGGGTCACGCCCCGCCCCAAGGTCTCGTTCATCGCCGCGTAGTCGCCGCGCGCATGGTGCACGGCCGCAAACCGCGTGTACCCCCGGCTATACGCCGTTCCAATCATCAGACAAAACTGCAGCGCCTGCATCGCCAGAACCTGCAACCCCAACATCTCCGCCCCCAGATGAGACAATAGATACGGCGGAAGAAACACTCCGACCGCCAGGCTGAAGACCTGGTTGCCGTAACGGCTGGCCGTGTTGACAGCGACGCGCATGAATTCAATTCACCCGAGCGGGCCCCGAACTCCGGCCCCTTTCCACGATCGAGCTCATCCCGGGCCCTTCTTCCGCGCGTCGGAAAACCACACGTTCATCTCCGGCAAATCCGCACAATTCGCGACCGCCTGACCCTCGACCGTTTTTGGGGTGTATCCCTTGGACACCAAAAAATTGAAACACTCGCCCGCATTCTCAAACCCCTGTGGATCACATTCGACGATGATGTTGGCCGGGCGGAACGGGCCGTCGAAATCCAAACCTTGAAAGACCGAAACCTCGAACCCTTCGACATCGATCTTGAGCAACTTGACCGGACCGGCATTGACCCGTTTGAGCACGGCATCCAGCCGTGTCCCCAAGACCCAGAACCGGCTCGCGCTCACGCCAGATTCATTCTGCGTCACCCGGGTGGTGCCCAAGTTCCCGTCCTGCGGGACGTCAAAGCAATACATCTGGTTGTCGCCCGCCAGTGCGCAATTGACCACCGTAACGTCCACGCGCGGATTAAGCCGGAGATTCTCGGACAACTTGGTCAGTGCGTTGAAGGAGGCATCAATCGAGATGCACCGCACGCCTGGCACGACGCCCACCGCACACGTGTAGAGCCCGAAATTACAGCCCACATCAACGAATGCCCCGCCTCCACCCATGATCCGCGCGGCCAGGCCAACTGACTTCGCCTCATAACTTCCCTCATACGCGATCGTCCGCCCGATCCAGTCGCGCGGGTCCAGACGCAGCCGCGCCCCGGATTCGGTGCGGACGGGAAGCTTTCCACCCAACAACGTTGCGGCGATGGCCTCGCTGACGCGACGCTTGCCACGGTGCTGGGGAAAATAACGGCAGTAGGCCAGGTAAACCTTCGCGGCCCAGCTGTCTGCCGACCAATGTATGCCCATATCTCGATTCATCGTCCTGTCACCTTTCTCCCCGTCACAATTCACCAAACTGCGACCGCGTGCCCCGCATCCCGCCGCTCAAATTCCCGCCGAATGCCGCAGCCGATCCCAGTTCCGATCGCGCCACGCTCGCAACGACGGCAGCACCGCCTGCGCCCGCTTCGCCGCCGGCCAGCCGAAGGCCGATCGGATCCAACGATATTTCCAACCCAATTCCGGCTCCTGCAGGGCGCCGCCCAGTTCTGTTGCCAGCTGACGAGCCCGTGCCACCAACTCCGCATGCTCCGGATAAAAGTGGATGAAACAGCGCTGCAGCATGGCCAGGGAGGCGGTCTTCGAACGTTCGCTGTCCTCCAACCGACGCAGGGCGGTAATCTGATTTACGATCGCCTGGAACTGTGACCCGAGCCAGCGCGCCGACCGTTTCCCCGCGCTGAGACTGTTCGGATTCGCCAGCCGACAGAGCGATCGCGCCCCGGGCACAAAACACACTCGTTCACTTGCCCCCACAACCCGGGCGAAATAGTCGCCGTCGTCGTCGGCGCTCAGGCGGACATCCCACGGCCCCGCCTCCTCCGCCAACGATCGGCTCACCAGCCAGGATTCGATGGCCATGAAGGTGTTCGATTCCATCTTGGTCTGCAGCCATTCAGCCGGGGACAGATCCGACCACAACGGCCCCGGCACAAACGCCACCCGATCGCATCGATAAAAAAAACGGGTCCATTCGGAACTCAACAAAACCCTGGGCCCCACCTCGGCCGCCCGGGCCATTTGAATGGCGACTTTCTCCGGCGCGAGAATGTCGTCTGCATCCAACCACTGCACATACTCCCCCTGGGAGAGGGACAGCGCGCGATTCCGCGTTGCACTCGCGCCCTGGTTGGCATGCGTGGTCACCCGTACCCGGGCCGATTCATACTTCCGGGCCACGGCCAGAGTCCCGTCGGAGGAGCCATCGTCGACAACGATGATTTCCGACCGCGACCAGGTCTGGGCCAGCGCCGACTCGATGGCCTCGCCGATCCACGGCCCGGCGTTGTAGGCCGGGATCAGAATGGAAACCAGTGGCGGCACAACTCAGCGCTTGCGCCGGACCTTGCCCAGAAGCCGGCGCACCGGGCCCTGCATGGTCCAGGCGAGACGGGCAAACGCCGTGCTCGTCAGGCGTTCACAGGCGGAAAAGGGAGGCGTATAGAGCACGTCGGCGCCCGACATTCCCGACTTGAAGTGATACACCCCTGGATTGCGGACCGGGTTGATCCCGCCCAGGTTGTAGTAACGAATTCCCATCTCCTTCAGCCGTGTGATGTGACGCCACTGCAACAAGTAGGCGGCCTTGCACTTCATGCCCACTTCGTTGGTCGCCCCGTACATGTAACTCCCCGTGTCCCCGACACAGCTGCCCACCAGGCCCGCCGCCAGGCGTCCTTCGTGACGGCAAAGCAAAACCCGCAACCGCTGGGTCGGAGGCAAGGTCTCCTGCATCTTCGCAAAGTCCCGCACGTCGGAAGATGCCGCGAACTGCTTCCGCGAGATCATCTCGTCATACACGGCGGCGAAGTCGTCGAACTCGTGCTGGCTTGCACCCTCCACCACCTCAAGCCCCATCTTTTCCGCCTTGTTCAGCTGGTTGCGCCACTTCTGATCGAGACGCTTGCGCAGGACATCCAGCGGGTCGGACAGATCCATCACGATCGTCCGATAGGAGTCGCCGTCCCGAAACTTCTCCGCCCGGGCCGATCGAAAGGCGGCCGCGAAAGCGTCGCCCCGGGGTGTGCCAATGAATGAGTTGGGCAAGATCCGCAGGAAGAGGCCGCGCTTTCGAACGTATTCCTGCATCAACGCCTCGGCCATCGTCGCCAGCAATCCGGGGTCGAACTCCGTTCCTTTGCGGTGACAAAGCGGACCCCATCTCAGGTAAGCAATCCCCATGCTCGGACGGCGGACGCGAACGATTCTCAACTGTGCTCCCGCCATCACCACACCGGCCCGCTTTAGCACGAGATGACTCAGATTCGCCGCCCCCCACTGCTTGGCGCCATAGCTCCAAGTCTGAAAAATGTTCGCGTCCGCGAACTCGTCGAGGCACGCCGCCCATTCAGCCGGGCTGATGGCGTCAACGCTGACTTCCAATCCGTTGTTCATCGCTGTCTTGGAAAGGTTCTCCGGGATGCAAGCCGGGGAGCTGGAACTTGAGGTCCGTCGTGGGAATGAGATTGCACCAGACGCCTGCGCGTCGGCCGACCAAGTGCGCCTGGCCAGGCCTGTTGCCGCCGTGACCGCGGGTAGCAGCCGCAATCGCGGCACAGGTTCTGGCGAAGGCGCAACGCCTCCTCGTCAGGGACGGTGCTGTGCTAGGGTGCCCGGGCCGTAACCCGGTTGGCCACGCTGAGTGATCGCCCCGGTCCCTGCACGGTCATGGTCACGGTGTAAACGCCAGGCGCAGCAAAAGTATGCAGCGCATTGGACGCCGTCAGGCTGGTGCCATCGCCAAAGTCAAAAACGACGTTGGTCCCCCAGGTCGACTGATTTTCAAACGCCACCTGGAGCGGGACTGTCCCCGACTCCGGCGAGGCGGTGAACGTCGCGAACACCACGTCCGACGGTGTCGCCAACCGGGTCAGAGGCGTGGTTGCCGTGACCACGGAGGAATACGCCCCGAGGTTGCCAGAAGTGTCGGCCGCCCGGACGCGATAGTTGTAAACCGCGCCTGGAGTCAGGCCACCGTCCGCATGGCTCGTTCCGCCGGGAGAGGCCACTTGGGTGAAGTTGGTTGAGTCCGCGCCCTGCGATCGTTCCAGCCGATATCCGCCAATGCCCACATTGTCGACGGCAACCGGCCAAGTGACGTTGATTCGGTTGGTGTTTGAAGGCTGGGCCACGGGGACGCCGGGGGCGGAGGGCGGGGTGGTATCCTCGACATCCGGGGGAGGTTCCGCGCCCTGGTTGAAAAAGCGGTATTCCGCCGGGATCATGCTGACGTAGCCATCCACGTCCGGCCCAAACGAGGGCCACCGCAGGTTTCCGAACCATCCCGGCTTGCGGGAAAGGTAAAGGCTGGCGGGGATCGATCGGTCCGGGATGTTGGGATTCCATTCCACGGTATTGCGGATGTAGTCGTAGTTGCCATGGCGCAGAGTCGTGGCCTTGACCTTGGGATCCGCCGTGTGCTGATTGTAACCGCAGACACCATATCGATACAACGTGATCGTGTTCGGCGTCGCGGGCCCGCCCGGCTTGCTTTCATAATCGTAGAGCCAGCCAAAATCGCGGGTCACAATTCCGGCATAGCCCAGCACGTTGCCGACGGTCTGCGAGAAATAGTTGGTCTGATCGAACCAGATCATGCCGTGGCCAAACGTGCTGCCCGGCTTGCGACCCTTGACCTGATTCCGGAACAAGGTCCAGTGACTGCCCGAGCCATGAATGGCGTCGGCGTGGAACTTCCACATGACATTTCCCTCGAGCAGCGTGAACTGCGGATGGGCGCCGTGGCCCCCAATCTCGCCGATCATCGCGGTCGTGGTGTTGGTGATGGAGTGAGTGTAATTGTAGGCATACACGTGCCCACCGCCTACCCCCACGACGATGAACGACTGGTTGACCTGATTGAAAATATTGTTCTCGACCAGCCAGCCTTCGTTCTTCACGAACGGCACCACGGCGGAAGCGGAGGGCGTGAAGCCGTTGAAAGTACAATGCTGAACATTGATGCGATGCGTCCACAAACCCTGCACGGAGGGAGTGTCGAGGGTCTTGATGTTGAACACCACATTCGAGATCCAGCAGTTCTGCGAATACTCGAATTTCACGAAGGTCGACGAGTTGTTCTCCATCGTGAAATCCTCCAGGCCCGCGAACGCCATCACATTGCGGGATCCGCTGATGACGGTCCGGTATTCGATCCGGGGCGAACGGGTCAGACCGAAGCTGCTGTGCAGCGGAGGCGTGAAGCCGACGTTGGCACCCGACAACGAAGTCACCCGCACAAACTGTCCACGAACGCGGGTGCCGCCATCGGGTTCATCAAGGTAGGTCGCAATTCGGGGCGCCCCGGCAATCTCATAGCCCCAAGGACAAACGAAGGTCCAGTCGTTCAATTCATTGAGCAGAATGGTTGAACCAACGGTCAGCTCGCGAGGGACAGTTTGCAGAGTGATGTTGGTTGAATCCCGGTTGCAACCGCTCACAACCGGAATGGTCACCCGCCCGCCACCGTCGACAAAAATGATTTGCTGCGTGGTCTTAAGCACGGTGCCGGGCCCGGAGCCCCGCAACGTCACCTGACTCTTCATCCGCAGGGAGCCATCCACCCGGAAGGTCCCGGTCGGCAAAAGCACGGCTTGGTTGGGCGGGCAGTTGCTGATGGCTCGCTGAAGTTCACGAAAGACATTGTTCACCCCGGTGCGATCCAGCCCGGTCAAGTTCGTATAGACCGGGCGGCGCGGTATGCCTCCCTCCACGCCGGCAACATTCGCCCACTCGATGCGGTTCGTCGGATGGATAATCTGCGCCGCGGCGGGAAAGACCATCTGCCATCCAACTGCCGCCAAAATTCCAAGCCTCACCAACTGGAGGCAATACGTCTCGATTTTCATCATTCAATAGAAGCAATTCTAGCACCCGACCTGCCAGTCCATCCCCGCCTGAGCCCGGGTCCAACATTCCGCTGGCACCGAAGGACATCCGTCACCCGAACCAAACCCGCCGTCCTCGCGCCCACCCGACCCAAAACTGGACAGTCTCATCCAAAGACGAAGCGGTAGGTGGCATCAGCCCACGTGGACCGCTGCCGCAGCCACGCCGTCAACTCAACCGCCAATGAGGTCAGCACAACGGCGGCCACGAATGACGCCGGGAGCCTAGCGTCGCCCATGGTCGCCGGCAACAAGCGTTGCAAAACCAGCAGGATGCCAATCTGTGCGATGTAAGCCGGCAAGGAGTAGCTGCCCAGGACAATCAACCGCCGCTGAACCCAGCTGGACCCATCGCACCGGGCAACCCATCCGTACAGCAAACCCAGCGTCGCCACGACTCCCACCACCTGCATTGGCAGGATCTCGTTCCATTCACTGACCCACACCAGATAGCAAACCCACGCCGCCACCAATTCAAATCGAAGCTCGCCCAACCGGTTCAGCATCTCCGGCGTCAAACGACCAAAGACCAGACCCAGGATCCCAAACGTGAACAGCTCGAGATAGCCCGCAAGTCCGCCTGCCTGCCGCAGGAAATACATCAATACGAACAAGGCCGAGCACAAACCAAAATCCGGCCGCGACCGGCCTCGCGTCAGCCACAGATACCCCGCCAGAAACATGAGCAGGTAGCTGATTGGAACCAGGATCGCGAACGCGCCAGGATTGCCGTTGCCCGCGAGAAAGACCTGCTGCGTATTGCCAAAAAACGCGACCACCTCCGCTCCCAGCCGTGAAACGCCCTTCTGCACGGCGAGCGCCGCCACGTTCAGCGCCACGAAGACGAGCATCAATCGAAGCCCACGCTGGAACAACCGCCACCGCAGCCGGGGATCGTCCACGCGGTATTTTCGCAGATAAAGATGCGCCACCAGGAATCCCGCGAGAAAAATGAACGAGGGAGTGATGAATCGCAGATACTTGTAATACTCCCCCTGCGGGCCACGGAAGTAATTCAGCCAGTGATAGACCACCATCAACAGAACGAGGATCCCCTTCACCAGATCCAGGGCCACCAATCGTCCGGGTTTCTTTTCCACACTCACGGTCTGTTAAACTGCGCGGTGAAAGCCCCGCTCGAATCGCCAACTGTCTCGTCGATTCCAAAATCATCGGTAGCCGCGCTGGGCCGGAGCTGCGGACGCCAGGGCGGCTCGGCCACAACCAGCAACGCCACAAACCACAGCAGGCACAACTTGGAAAAGGAGGCCTCGCTGAAATTGTGCAGGATGACGGTCAGCCAGAAAACAAACTGGATCCGCGCGAGGGGCAGCCCGCGATACAACGCGTTCTTGACCCGCTGCCCGGCCGACAACAGCAGACCCGCCAACAGGCAAAGGCCCACCACGCCTCCGTTCAAATAGGTCTCCACGTAGCCGTTATGCGCCTGGATGATGGCGTATTCCTCCCAGATCCGCGTCATGCGTTCACCCGTCCAAAAACTGTTGAAGCCGGCGCCCACAATCGGATTGTCCAGCTCCTTGAGCAGCACCGACCACGCGTCGGTCCGCCCGGTCAGCGTCGGATCCCGATCAAGAATCTCCAGCAGCGCCGTCGTGAGCGCCTCCCGGATGCCGAAAACCGCGTCCAGCAGCAGGAACAAGGCGGCGCCAACGATGCAGGTTCGCACGAGCATCGGCAGCCGCGACTGAACCGCCTTCAGCCTCAAGGCCAGAAACAGTCCGGCCCCAATGACGAAACAGAACCGCGAGGTCGCGCTGTGGGAAGTGAACAACAGCCATAAGGAGACGAGAAACACCAAGGCGTCGGGCGCAATCCCCTTCCACCGGACGGCACGATCTGCGGCCGACCAGCGATCCAGCATGTCCCACAAAAGGAAAATACAGCTGACCAGGGCGAGAACACCGAGGGTGTTCTTGTGCGTGGCCACCCCCGTATACATCATCGCGCCCGACCAGTTGTGATAGGTCCGCCCCAGTTCCGGAATGTATCGGATGAAAAGCACGGACATGAGGACGAGAACGTAGGCGCACCGCACGAAGACCGCCTTGATCGCCTCGGTCGGCTTCGCCTCGCTGAGCACGATCATCACCATGACCACGTTGCCCATGTCCTTGAAACAACGCTTGAAGGCAATCAGGGTGCTGTCCGCCCAAAGCGTGCTGAGCATCCAGAACGCGTAGAATACGAAGATCCATCGGTTGGCCCGGATCACCTCGCCCAGGCCCAGGCGGCGCCGA
Source organism: Limisphaerales bacterium (assembly GCA_044230345.1). Lineage (GTDB taxonomy): Bacteria > Verrucomicrobiota > Verrucomicrobiia > Limisphaerales > JADJPG01 > JBGARF01. Next base: position 161,708 of record JBGARF010000015.1, on the reverse strand, counting down.
TACAAAATGTAGACCCCGATCGCAATGAACAGGAAGTAGGTCGCACGCTCGATCGGATTCCCGCTGTCGTAGGACTCCGCCTCCATCGTGTAGCCGCCATAGTTGAACCACATCGAGACCGAGCGCGAACTGATCATGATGACCCACAGCACGACCAGCCAAAGCCCGCCCGACAGGCCGGGCCGGCGACGGATGTCCCGCCGCATCAGCCACCCGATGATGAGAATGCAAATCCACAATGCGAGTTGGGACGACATCTACGATGGCCGGGCCCGCGGCTCGCTCGGGGCCGACAGATAACCTTCCCCGGCTGGTTTGAAGCGCAGAGCACCCAGCAATTTCCCGAGGTGATCGCAGAACTTGATCAGGTAACGCATCAACACGCTCTGACCAAAGAACACGAGCACCGGGAGGATCAGCGCGTAAAGGTGAACCGCCACCAGCGACTTGAGGACGCTGGCCAAAGTCAGCATCCGGCGTTCATTCTGTCCCCGCAACAAGGCCCGCTTTAGCATGTAACGCCGTCGCCACCGCTCCGGCGGCACAACCTCATGAACCGGCGCCTCGTTGCACCAGACAAATCGTCCACCCCGCTCGATCATGCGCCGGAAAAAGTCCTGGTCTTCGCCCCCATTGCCAAACCGCGGATCGAACGGCTCGCCCAGCCCTTCCACGATGGACCGCCGGAAGAGCACGTTGCCCGTCCGCGTCAGGCGCCAGGGCATCTCCATCCCGGTGGGATGCTCAGGCCGCTCACAGAACCGGCCCCGAATGATCCACGACGGCGGCGGAGTTTCGAAATGCGGGCGCACCGGCCCCAACGCGCCCGCCGCGTTGAACCGCTCGCAGGTCTCCAGCAACGTCAGCAACCAGCGCGGCTCGGCGAACTCATCGTCATCCATGAACGCCACATACTCGCCCGTGGCCTGCGCCAGCGCGGCATTGCGCGTCAAGGCAATGTTCTGCTCGGGTTGAATGCAATAGGCCACCGGCACCCCTGACTTCGCCGCAAATTCCTCGGCGACGACCCGGGCGCTTCCCGCCGGATCATTGTCCGCCACCACCACGGAATAGGTGAAACGCCCGCCGGTCTCCTGTCGGGCCAGGGTGGCCAACGACAGCCCCAGCAAGCGGGGCCGACGATAGGTGCAGATGCAGGCGGTGATGTGCATCGAACTTCGAGGTGTGAATTCCAAAAGCCCAACCCAGGCCGTTATGGCAGCGTTTTCAGCGCGCTGGCAATCGTCTCCGCGATCACCCGGTACCCGTTTTTGCCCGGATGCATGTCAAACGCGCTCGGCGTATACAGCTTCTCCCGCGTGCTCGCCTCGCGCAGCGCCGGCAAAACGTCCACGGACGGAATCTGCTTTTCCTTCAGAAAGGCGAAAACGGCCGCGCGCGCGCGAGCCTCGTTCGAAATCAACTCCGGCACCACACCCAATTCCCCCGGCGGCCGAGCCGTGAACTGTGGCGCAAACACGGTCTCTTTGGTGGGAATCACGGCGACCACCAGCCGCGCTTGGTTCGAGCGACACAGCTGGCTCATCGTTTCAAGCAGGTCGAAGGTCACCCGCATCCCCTCCTGCACGCTCTTTTCGTCCTGCTTCAATCCCCGGAACACGCCCACCGGCCGGAATGCTTCCTCCAGATGTTTGGCCGGATCCACCAAGGTCACCGCGCCGGACGCCGGCTGGCCCGCCGCCCGAATCTGGACCGATCCCTTCAATCCGGCCAGCGCGCCATGAACGATGACGCGATAAACAATGCTGTGACCAGAAAGCCAGTTGCGGAGCCCCTTGTGCCAGGAAGGATCCGCCGGCGGCGCCTCCCAGATGTCTGCCTCGACCACGCCCACGTCCGCTTTGCGCCAGGCGGCCCAGGTCGGCAGCCCGTAGGTGATGCGAAAGGCATTGTCAAAATCGTCACCAAAATAGAGGCCGCAGACCACCGTCTTGGGCTTGAGCGAAAGGCCGCGGGTCCGCAGCAGATGCAAATACTGGTTGGGGCCGTAGCCGCCCATCCCGAGATTGTAGACGGATTGGCCGCTGATCTTGGCGACCTGCGCCGGCCAGGATTCGTCCATGCGCGCGCAGTTGCCGTAGGTGTGGGAATCGCCAACCGCGACAATGTCCGCCGTGGCCGGCACCCGATCGTTGCGGAACCCCCACTCGTCGTGGCCGCTCGAGCCCGGGGGCAAGCGAATGCCCAGCGTGTCGTCGCGAACCAGGGTCGGTGACAAATAATCCACCGGCTTCAGCACCAGCCGCGCGGCGGCCTCGCACAACAAAAGCGCGATGCCGAGCGAGAACGCCAGCAGCACGCTGTTCAGAATGATCTTTTTAAGTTTCAAAAATCGGCAGCTCCACTAGTCGAGCTTGAACTCCTGGCGCCAGTCGGAATCGGCCGCCAGCTTCGGCTGGTCCGCTTTGGCGAAAAGATAGTTCCCCACCACGAGGTAGTCCATTTCCGTGCGCATGAAGCAGCGATAGGCGTCGGCAGGCGTGCAAACGATGGGCTCGCCCCGCACGTTGAAGCTGGTGTTCACAATCACCCCGTAACCAGTCTGGCGCTTGAACTCACTGATCAACTCCCAGTAGCTGGGATTGGTGGCACGGCTCACCGTCTGAATGCGCGCAGAGTAATCCACATGGGTGATCGACGGCAGGTCCGAGCGCAGGAAATACAGGCGATCATAAAGCGGCTTGTTGTGATAGTCGGCCGGCAACGCGCGCTGCCGATCCTTGCGGACCGGAGTGACCAACAGCATGTAGGGCGACGGCCGGTCGAGATCGAAGTATTCGCTGACGTCCTCCTCCAGCACGGACGGTGCAAACGGGCGGAACCCCTCGCGATACTTGATCTTGAGGTTCATCTTTTTCTGCATCTCCGGATTGCGCGGATCGCCCAGAATGCTGCGGCTGCCGAGTGCCCGCGGCCCAAACTCCATGCGGCCGCGCACCCACCCGACGACATTGCCCTGGGCGAGCTTCGCCGCCACTTCCCGCGTCAGATCCGCCAGATTGGGCAAATGCTTGGCCACCGCGCCAGTCTTGCCAATGACCCTGGCGACGTCGGCATCAAGAATTTCCGGCCCCAGATACGAGCCGAGCATGGCATCCCCAGGCCCGTGAGGACGGCGGGGTTTGTTCTCGACGATATGCCAGACGGCATACGCCGCGCCCAATGCGCCGCCGGCGTCGCCGGCCGCCGGCTGGATCCAGATGTCATCGAAGATCCCCGACTTGAGCAGTTTCCCGTTGGCCACGCAGTTCAACGCCACGCCGCCGGCCAGCACCAGATGCTTGCTGCCGGTCAACTTTCGCGCCGTTTTGGCCAGGCGCAGGACAATCTCTTCGGTGACCTGCTGAATGGCCAAAGCCATGTCCATGTAATACTGGGAAATCTCCTCCGCCTCGGCGCCGCGTGCCGGCACACCGAAGAGCTTCGTCCACCGCTCATGGTTCACCATGTAAAGCCCGGTGGCGTAGTCAAAGTAATCCATGTTCAGCAGCATCGATCCGTCCGGGCGCAAGTCGATCAGATGCTCCAAAATCTTCGCCTTGATGTCTTCGACCTGGGCCGAGCCGGGATTCCCGTAGGGCGCGAGCCCCATCAGCTTATACTCGCCGCTGTTGACACGGAACCCGGTGTAATAGGTGAACGCTGAATAGAGCAGGCCGACCGAGTGCGGAAAATGCAGCTCCCGCAGCATCTTGATCGTGTTCCCGGTCCCGTGTCCGATCGTCGTTGTCGCCCACTCACCCACGCCATCGATGGTTAGGATGGCCGCATCGTCATACGGCGACGGATAAAAAGCGCTGGCGCCATGGGAAAGATGATGTTCGGGAAAAAAGAGCGGCACGTCGCCTTCGCCAATCTCGGCGAGGTGTTCGCGCAGCATCTTTTTCATGAACAGCTTTTCCTTGATCCAGACCGGGATGGCCGGAAGCCAGCTGCGCAGACCGCGAGGCGCGAACGCGTGATAGGTCTCCAGCAACCGTTCGAACTTCAGGTAGGGCTTGTCGTAGAAGGCGACGGCTGTCAGATCCTTGAATTCGAGTCCGGCCTCGGCCAACACATAGCGAACGGCGCAGGTCGGAAAGCCTGGATCGTGCTTCCGCCGGGTAAAACGTTCCTCCTGCGCTGCGGCCACCACCTGCCCGTCAATCACCAGGGCCGCCGCGCTGTCATGGTAGTACGCCGAAATGCCTAGAATTGCCGATCGTTGCATAATTTAAAACAGGTCCTTTGTCCCTACGGCCAGTCCGGGCGGGGCCTCTCCGGCCCCGCATTCAGTCCTTCAAGAAATAGTCTGTCTCAATGGTGTAAATCCCCGGTGCGGACCACGGCCCATCGCCAACGCCCACGCCAGCGACAACCACCGCCACCCGGCCCTCGCCTGCGGTCCAGAGCCGCTCCCGCACTTCGTTGGCAAGCCAAGCCAGCTCCTTCATGCGGGAACCCCGCAGCCGAATGATCCCCAGCCGGCCCGGTTCCCGCCGGCGGAGCGGAATGAACTGACCGACGAAATCGGACGCCAGCCGACGCAAGCGTTGCCGCTCGAGATCGCTGAAGTTAACGGCGGAGTGGTCCAAGCCAGCTCTTGTTCCCCGCCCATCCCTGGCGCCAGTTCCAGACTCAGAACAGCGTGTAGATAAAAGGCGCGATGGCGGATCCGCTGGTCAGCACGATCAAGATGCCGAACAGCAAAAGGACGGCAATCAGCGGCAGCAGCCAGAACTTTTTCCGCTCTTTAAGAAAGCTCCAGAGATCTTTGAGAAATTCCATGATGGCTCCTGAGGTTGACGAAAGTTCAGTACGGCTTGGAAATGTCGGCAGCGATGAAGGTGTGATCCCGGACCATCATGACCGACTCCGACCCGGTCTTGAACTTCCGGAGTTGCATGGGGTCCTTGCCCATCAGCCGGCGCGCAATCGCGATGGGCGTCACGACCAGCACAAACACCAGCGTGAGCAGGACCTTCGACATGATGGTGCCCAGAATATGGGACAAGCCAAACCACACCACGGCTGGCCAGTGAAAAACCCGCGGGGCGGTCATGTTGATCACCTGCAGGACAATGGCTGCCACGATGTAAACCGGGTTGGCGTGGCCGTCTTTTTTGTGGAGGGCGGCCAAAAGCAGCCCGATCAACACCATGGCCATGCCGGTGTCTTTACACTGGTCTTTCGTGATCGTTTTCATTCAAGGATTGTTTCGACCCCAGCCGGGACGGAAGGTCTCCCGGCCGGGAATCGGGATAAGGAATCGGGATAAGTTACATCGGAACCGGCACTCATCGGAACCGGCACTCGCTGCAAAAGTGGCGGAGAGGGGAAGGATTCGAACCTCCGATGCCTTCTTGCGAAAGCATAGCGTCCCTTGCGGGCAGCTGCCTTAAACCACTCAGCCACCTCTCCAAAAACCGCGGTCATTCAATCGATTCGTCCCGACCAGTCAATCAGATTCTTGATCGTCGCCCGTCAGCATCTGCACGGACGACCCAACGCCGCGGAAACCAGCCGTTCCGTCAAAAAGCCTAACGATCTCCCAACAACCGGCGATGAACGATCTCCAGCGAAAGCATCCGGTGAATCGCCGAGGTGTGATTCTCCACCCCCCGCAGATGCGCCTCGACCATCGCCCGCACCGAGCCGGTTCGGAAGTAGGCCTGGCACCGGGTTGACGGCCCGGTCAACATCTCCCGCAGATAATCCCCCCACTCATCGCGATACCAGACGCGAAAGTGATTGAACTTGTGCCGTCCCAGGAAAAGGCGCTCAAGGTGGAGCGGGGCCAAGGCATGATCCATCCGCGCCAGCCACTGCGGCATGCCATAGTCATAGGCGTATTCCGCCCGGAAGGTGAATTCCTGCCAGAGATGGCGCAGCGGACTCCAGCCGGGGATCGGACGGAACCGCAGCCCGCGGTCGGTCTCGATTCGGTTCAAGGCCGGATTCCCATTCTCGATCAGCCGAAAGCAAGGTTCCCGACTCACCGCCAATTCGTCCGGGGCTTGATACGTCAGCGCCACCAATTCGTTGTCCAAAAAGGGCGACCGCATCGTGATCTGCGATTGCTCAACGGACAGCCGGGAGTAGTGATGCCAGGGCACCTGTTTAAAGGCGATGAAGGAGAGCGGATGTCCCCGCCTTTCCTCGGCATACGTGCCTGCCGCCAGCTCCACGTTTTTCCGTGGCTCAGGCTCAAGGAGGTCCAAGAGAGAATCATCCGGCTTGAACGCCACCAATCCCCGGACGATCTCCGAACCGTAATTCCCGGTCAGGCGCACCGGCGCCAGGCGACGCGCCTCGCGGTTGACGTGAATCTCGGCCGCGCCCGTGACATCCATCGCCCCGTCTGAAACCAGCACGGTCTTTTCGGCGAGGTCGGGAAACGCGCGAAGAAAAGTCCGATCCACCGGAATCACCCGGTGTTCCTGACCGCATGTCTCCGCAACACGGCGGGCCAGACGAACATCAATCGACTCCCGATAAATCCCGCCAAACGTGTAACAAGGAATCGATGCCTTCAGCCGGCTCGCCCACGCCATGATCATCCGGCCATCCAGGCCGCCGGTCAGGGACATGCCCACTCGCCGGGGACCCTCCAGGTATCGCGGCAGGATCCGCCCAAAGGTTGCCGACAACTGCTCGGAGTAATCCGCGCCCGACAGACGCGGCTGATTCTCCCATTCCGCCGGCTTGAAATACGCATCTCGACGCTCGGGTTTTCCCCGTCGAAACATCCAGGCCGCCGCGCCGGGTAGGAGGCTGACTCCCTTGAACAATGTCCGGTTGCGCAGGGCGCAACCGCACGAGATCACCTCGCCAAGACCCACCGGATCCAGCTGCCGGGTTTCGGGCAGGACATTGAGCAGGGATTTCGCCTCGCTCGCGAAATGAAAGCCGTCCGCAGTTTCGTGCCAGTGGATTCGGCTGAAGCCAAACCGGTCATTGAACAGGATGACCAGCCCGGCGCGGACATCGAGCACCAGCCCGGCGAACCAACCGTTCAAATGCCGCAAAAACTCCAGGCCGTGTTTCTCGTAGAGGGCAACCAGGTCCGCTCCCTGTCCCGCTCCCGAACCCGTGACCGAACATTCCCCGGTGAAGATGATTCCCACCGTCCGATCCGCGTTCCAAGTCGGGCTGTCGGCGCAAGCACCCGGAAGCCCGGTCCATCCCGCCCACAGACCGAGGGCGGGCTGCTCGCACGAGCCCGCCCTGTAATCCGCCTCATGCTTCAACCCTCGGGACATGCGGTCCCGAATTTCGCGCGCAACCTCAGGCGGTTGCGCGGTGATGACGCCATAAATGCCGGGCATGGAGGGTCGGCGACGCTCTCGTCGCCGCAGGTCAGGCGGCCAATCAGGCCTCGCCGCTCTTGGTCGAAAGCGCCGGGGTTCCCCCGCCGCCTTTGGGAGTCGAGTTTCCGTAGCGATAGGCGGTCCATTTGGCCCGCAGATCCGCCGCCTTGTTGATCCAGCTTTCCGGCAGGCGATCCGTGAATTTCCGATGCATGCCGAGGCCCAAGGCCACCTTGCCTCGCAAGGTCAGCGGAACAAAGTAACGGGGAATCTCAAAGCACTCGAAACCGTTCTGCACCTTGAAATCGTTGAGCCCGCGCCGCCCCCACACCCCGTATTTCAGAAACGGAATCTTCCGGCTCGCGCAGCTCTCAATCACTTTCGCCAGGAGAGCGTTGGTCGGCGCTTTGTCGCGCTGGCCAATCATCGACATGATGTTCATGAACACCGAGTAGTTCGGGCCATGCACCACCTTGCAGAAGCCGATGAGCTGTCCGCCGTGAAACGCGCCGATGAACTCGCTTCGATCCAGAAACGTCGAGTGCTCGCGCTTGATCGTGTCAAAGTCCTTTCCGTAGTGCCACGCCTTGCGCCCCTGGCGAATCGGACACTCGTTGTAAACCTCCATGATCGCGCGCAGCAGGTCGTCGTTAAACTCCACCGTCCTGACCTCCACACCCGCCTTGGCGGCCTTCCGCACTTTGTTCCTCGGCTTGAAATTAATCTGCTTGTTCAGCCAGTGGTCGTAGGTCGAAATCGGCAGCACCGCCACCTGATCCAGCGTCTGGAGATGCTGGTAGTGCGGCGTGCGATCGTGCAGTTCCTGCAAAAAGGTGAACACGTCAGCCTTCACCCCACGCTGCGCCAGGCTCCGGCCAAACTGCTCCGGCGACGGGGCAAAGGCAAAGTACTCATCTTGCAAGCGCGCAACTCGCGGGAACCTGCCCTCCACCACCACGTTGATACCGTCGATTTGGGTCGGCTTCATTGTGCTTTTCACCTCTTCCCCTGACTCAGAGCGTCACCCCGGGCGGATTTCTGAACTCGAAAGGCTTGGACTCGCTGCGAATGCCCAGTTCCCGCGGATCGATGTGCAGATCGAATTTGCTCCGATCGCCTGAGATGACCGCCTCCGCCGACTCGATGCCCGCCAGGGTTGCGATGTCGAGATCCGTGCGGTTGACCGAATACAGATTGCCGAACTGACGCAGCTCCACGAGCAGCTGCTGGCGGCCGGAATTCAGCCAGTTGTGCCGGTTCTGCGAGGCATCCGCGCCGGGAAACCGAAAGACCAGCTTGTCGAAGACCGCCGCGCGATCGACCATGTTCAACCGCACGCTGTCTTCGAAGGCCTGCTCGGCCACCGCCTTGTCGTCCAGCTTCAACAGCGGATGGTCCCCGAAACAGTAAATCTCCAGGCAAATGCAGGACTTGCCCTTGGGCAGCATGTCCGCGTTCAGAGCCGAAAAATTGGCCACGCGACCGATGGGAGTCGACGGGCAGGTCACCTGCAGCCAGAAATGTGGAAACTTGGTGGGCCCGTTCGAAAAAAGATAAACGAGAATCACCACCCGCCGGCGCTCGGAGGTGACCTTCTGGGCCGCCTGAGATTGCCGCCCCGGCATCAAATGGCTGGCCAAAAATTCGGCCGGCGTGCTGGAGATGAGATGCTGAACATTGAACTGGACGGTTTCGCCGCCAATCTCGGCCACCACCGAATCAACGCGGTTCGCTCCGCCGTTGATCTTCAGAATCTTCGCCCCGTAACGCATGCTGCCACCGCCCCGGGTGATGCCGTCCGCCATCGCTTCGCAAATCTGACCCGTGCCCTTGGCCGGATGGCGCCAGACGCCCTTATACGTGTTGGTTTCCTTCGACGATAACGTCCGCCGGACGGCCGCGCCCATCGTCGCGAAGAATCCCGCACCGCCGCTTTGGCCGACATTCTCCGGAAGGGTCACGTCAGCCCACTGGCGGCCCGCCAGCTTTTCTTGAAAGCCCTGGTTCGTATACCGCGTGATCAATCGTCCCCGCTGAAGATACCAGAACTCCTCCAGATTCTTTGGTTTGACGAACGCGCCTTTCATCCGCCACCAGAGGAAATCCGCGGCGCACGCCGCGAACCGCGGGATGGAAAGCCCGCGCCGGATGCCCGCATACGCAGCCGACATGTCCAGGATGCGCCCGTCGTAAAGCAGCCCTCCGCGATGCGTGTATTCGCGGTAGTCTGACCCGAGCAATTCGGCCCAGAAACTGTCCACCTTTTCGAGGCGGTTGTAGAGTTCCTTCCGCCCGATATCGAGGATGAAGTCCCCATGCCGGATGGACCGCATCAACCCCCCCGGCACGTTGTCCTTCTCCAACACCACCGGCTTCATTCCCGCCTTGGCCAGGGTGTAACCTGCGGCCAAACCCGAGGGCCCTGCCCCCAGGACCATTGTGTGCACATTCTCTATCTTCATGAATCTGGTGGAGCCGGGAGGAGTTGAACTTCCATCTCCATGCCTTGCGGCACGGCGCTCTGCCAATTGAGCTACAGCCCCAAAATTGTTCTACCCGTCAAATCGATCCGTAGTTGCCCATCTGCACGCCTGTAAACCTATCGGCAAATTCCTGCCCGCGCAAAAATGCCGCTTCTTCCGGATGAATCGGGTGGGTCATGATCTCGACCGGATGCTCCCGGGCCAACTGCGCCGGAACACCAATCCGCTGACCGCGCAGGCATTCGCCCAGGGAAAAGAAGTAGGCCGTCAACCGATACCAGCGCGCCAGCCGTCCATCCACCCACCGCCGGTAGGCCCGATTGATGCGCGATTTGTCCCCGGGAAAAAAGGAAAAGTTTCGTCGCACGCTGCACCCGCGCGGAATGACCGCTTCCCAAAGCATGTTCGCACAGAGATGCCGGTGCTGGTGCCCATCGACATGACGCGGCGCACATCCGAAGAGCCGCTCGTATTCCTCCGCCTGCGAGCGGAACACATCGCGAAACGCCGCCCGCAGACCAGGATGATACAGCAGCACGGCGAACTTCGAGCGTCGCATAAAACGCACGATGCGCTCGTGCGCCTTGCGGGCCGCTGCCGACGGTGCGCGCCCGTTGTACGCCTGGCTCAAATTCAGATGCAGCCCCGCGCCCATGCCATGCTCGCGCGCGAGTCCGACCGCACGCTCCGTGTCCTCCATGAACATCATGAAGGTGCCCGAAGTCAGCCGCTGCTCCCGAAACAACGCCACGGCAATGTCGGTCTCCGCCCGGCAGCGCCCGACGTCGTCCGCGTTGATGATCAGCAGGCCGGAACTCATAAACGCCCCGGGGCCGGCTCCGCCCGCCCCAGCCGAAACAGGCGTCGGAAGATCCGGCCGACGATGGCGCGAAAACGGGTCATCTGCTCCTTGCGCCGGTATTCCACCACTTCAGCGGGTGCGGACTTTGGGCGCCGCGTGATCCACGACGCGAAATAGCCATACGCCAGCGAAAGTCCGCCGATGAAATACGGCGGCTTCAACATGCGGTTGGCGCAGCGAAAAATCTCCCAGACCGGATGTGCCCCCAGCGTGTAATCCTTGTAGCCGTCGTGCCGCAGCACACCCAGCCCGCTCTTGGTGGCCGAGCCCATCTTGCGATGATGATGACACGTCTTCTCCAGAAAAGTCCGCGTCTTCCAACCGCGCAGCCGCGACAGCATCACGGCCACCAGATCCACCCCGCCATACGGCATCGGTCGGTAACCTCCAATGGCCTCGTAGCACTCACGGCGGAACAACTGGCACGCGCCTGAGACATGCTCCACGCTGGCATAGCGAAAGTCGTAGGTCCGGTTGTCTTCCACGTGTGGCGTTCCAACCAACCCCAGCGTCGGATCAGCCTCCAGCTTGCCCATCAGAAATTCGAAGTATTCGGAATCAAAGGTGATGTCCGCGTCGAGGCTGCAAACCGCTCCATGCGGCAGGGACCGCACGCGGTTGTAGCCGGCATGAAACGCACCGACCTTCCCCGCGAAATCCCGGGACGTTCGCTCGGGCATACGCAGCAGCTCGATCCAGTCATGCTGCGCTGTATACCGGCGGACAATGTCGTCCGTGCCGTCGGTCGAACCGTCGCTGACAATGACCCACCGCAGCGGGCGCCGGGTCTGGCTGACCACGCTTTGCAGCGTTTGTTCGATGAACGTCGCCTCATTGCGGGCGGGAGTGATCAGCAGGTAGTTGAGTGACATCGTCAACCTGGGTTGAGGTTAAGGATTGATGACACGGGCGGCACCGGCCGCCGACCGATATTCTTCACGCCGCGGCGGGCGCGGGCTTTGCCGGGGCCTCCTTGCGTTGCTCCACCAAGGCGGTCAAGGCCAGCAACATCCAGGCCTGCACCCAGCGCATATAGGAAGTGCGGATTTTGCAGTACGGCAGGATGCGGTAGTAGAAAAACCCGCGCTCGTCCCACATGTTGTCCAGCGCCCAGTCGGCCACTCGCGCCGCCAGCGCCACGTTGTCCGGATGCAGATCCCGAAACTCCAGCGGGGTCAGGATGCTCTGGGACACACAATGCGCGTCAATTGGATAGGTCGCATTGTGGAAATAGCGCGGCGCACCGTCCTCGCGGAAGAAGTGATTCCGATAATACTCGAAGCCGCGCCGGATGTGCGGCTCGAACTCGTTGGTGCCCGCGTAGTGGTTTACCGCCCGCAGCCCGCTCAGGTTGTAGCCGGTGTGGAAATTGTCCACCCACTGTTGCGTCGGGAGCTCGCCATACTGCCAGGAGCCATCCGCCGCCTGCCGCCCGGCGCTGTAACGCGCCGCCCGAAATGCGGGATCGAGAAATCGTTTCTCACCGGTGTGATGGCTGATCCGGCAGAACAATCCCGCTGCCAGCAAGTTCGCGTTGTGCACACGCGTCCGCACGTTGGCGGACGGATAACAGAAACCCGCTTCCGTCTCGCTCTCCCAGTACAGGTCGCGCCGGATGTATTCCGCCGCGCTGGCCGCCATCTCGAGATAGCGCGGCGTCCGAAAGTGTTCGTAGGCGTCCAGCAGCGAGTTCGCAACAAACGTGGTGCAGACCAGATTGGGAACCCCGCGCGGCACAATGAGCGTGCGGGTCTGCCACGCAAAGCTGTAGCCCCAACACCAGTCCGTGGTCCCCACCGATCGCAACCCCGCCACCTTCTCGGCCATCGCGTGCACCGCCGCCTCCTCGGCCAGGCCCGCCTTGTGCAGATTCAGCGTCGAAGTCAGGAACAAGCCCATCGCCTTCGCGTTCTGCGTCGGCGGAATGAGCAGCAAGGGACGCAGGTTGATCGGGCTGCGCTTGAGCAGTTGCGTGAGCACCAGCCGCGGCAGACGCCGATCCAGCACCGGAAAAGCCGCGAACAACCGGCTGTTCATCGCATCGTACGGATCGTGCCCCGCCCAGTCGCGAGACCGGCAGTACTCCAACAACCGCAGCGTCGCCGCCTGATAATCGTGCCCCATAGGCTGTCGCGTTCTTCCAACCGCTGGTCAACCAACCTTCAAAGCGCGTGGCTCCGGCGCCACCGTCCGGGGCTCCGGCACGGCTGACGCTCCGGGCGGACGCCCGCTCATGGTCAAGGCGTCCATCAGCTCCAGATATCGTTGCTTCATCACCGCCCAGTTGATGACCCGGTACTCCTCAACCGCGCGCGCCGCCAACCGGCCTCGCAAGGCCTCGTCGCGATACAATCGCGCCATCTGCTCTGCCAGCGCCTCCGGATCGTTTGGGCGGAAGAACGCCAGGGCATTGTCGCTGAAATAGTGCCGGATGGTGCGCAAGCCCGACGAGATCACCGCCTTGCCCATGATGATGTATTCCGAGAGCTTGTTGGAGAACGACAGATCCAGAAAAACGTCCTGCCGGGTGGCGAGCACGCCGATGTCGCAACGCCGAAGCAGCACGGGGATCTCGTCCGGTTTAACCGACCCGAGCAGGCGGACCTGGTTCCCTATGCCCAGCTCGCGCGCCAGATTCGCCAGCGAATCTTTTTCCGGGCCGCCACCAAGCACCCAGAATTCTGCGCCTGGCATGTCGCGCTGGGCCCGGGCAAAGGCGCGAATCGCAATATCCAAACCGTAGATGTTGGTCAGCGTGCCGTGATACATCATCAAAAACTTCGGCTGCGGCAACTCCGTGGCGACACCCTTCACATTCGCTTTGAGGCCGGCCGCGAAGAGCGCTTCGTCGACCGAGTTCATGATGATGGTCGACTCGGACTTTCGCAGCCCCCGGCTGATCAGCACATCCCGGAGCGGATCATTGATCGTGATGATGTGATCGGCGAACCGGACGCTAATCTTCTCCAGCCAGCGCATCAACCTGACCAGCGGATGCCCCGCGCCAACCCCATACTTGGACATGAAAAATTCCGGGGTAATCTCGTGCATGTCGAGCACCACCCGCGCTCCAGATTTCTTGGCCTTGCCGGCGGCAAAGACCAGGAAGTCCGGAAGATTGTTCACGTCGACCACGGCATAACGGCGCTGGACCATCAACTCGTTCAGGCGGCGCCGGGCCCAGAACAGGAAGGCAAAGTATTCGTAGATGTATCGTCCGAGGGAGCCACGTTTTTTGCCGAGGGAAAAGGTGATGATGCGAACTCCGTTGAGTTCGTACTCCGCCGTTGGGCTTCCCTCTTTCCTCAGCGCCAGCACGTCCACCTCGTACCCCGCGCCAATCAAAGCCTCCGCTTTGCGACGGACGCGAATGTCCCCGTCGTAGTGGCCCTGGAGCAGCACACATACCCGACGTCCCTGGTTGAAAGGTTTTTCCATATCAGCCTCCACCCGGCGGCCCCGCCGGCACTGGCTCGTGTTCTTTTCCTCCGGAACGATCGGGCCGCCCGTCCAGGCGGCCCCCTTCCCGGTTCAACCGCGCATCCACCCATTCCAAGCCACGGTGCCGCCGAACGACAAAGGCAGCCCCATCGGCTTCCAACAGACCGCCACCCTCAATCCGCACCCCGCCTTCCTCCTCCACTACAAATCGCAACTCGCGCCGCTGACGAAACCAGCGTACCACCTGGCCGGCTGTGGCAAACCACGCCTGGCTCTGTTTCAACGTGCCCACCAAGCCGCGGTAAAATTCGCCCCAGTGGCGATCGGGCGCATGGCTGCGATCGTGCCAGAGCACGGTCAACAGGCCGCCATCCCGCTCGGCGTGCCGCACCAGTTCAGCGCAGCGCTCACGCGCCGCCGTATCCGACAAATGCAGCCGCGTCGGATAAAAAAGCGCGCCATCCTGGATGTGCATCGGCATTTCGAGCAGGGACGCCGCACCCGGCGGACGAAACACCTGCCCGGTCCCATGCCGGTATCCGATCGTCTCGTTATATCCCATCGTCGTGTCGTAGGCGTATCCCGCTTCCTCCAGCACCCGGTAGCTGTTCTCGTCGAACTCCAGCCAGTGCATGCGGATGCCCTGCACTGGAACCGACGAAACCGACTCGACCCGCAGCCGCTCCTCTCGACCCGCGGACACATCGTTCCACGCATCAATGCCGTGCACGCCGATCTCGTTTCCAGCGCGACGAAGTTCCTGCGTCCACTCGGGCATGTCGGTCACGTCATACGCCGTGCCCCGTCGCTCCGGATGCGCGGATTTCACGTTCCGGCCCGGACGCCGTTTGAACGGAATCAGGTAATAGGTTGCGGGCAGTCCAGACTCGACCTCGAGCAACCAGGGAAAGGGCTCCCAAAAATCCTTCGCCAGCCGCAGGTAAACCAACGGCAGTTTCGCCGCCGCCAGCCAGTTGCGCCACAGCCGGCCCCAAGCCAGCCGCCCGCGCAAAAAATCACGAGCCGAACCCACCGTGGCTCGAAACAAAAACCCGAACATCGTGTGGTCGCAGCAGTGGCGCCGGATTCCGATGAAATCGATGTCGTGGGTCAGGGCAACGATGAACCGATGGCCGTGCGGCACCGGCGGAATCTCCAAAAACGCCAGCCCGGCCTCGCGCATCCAACGTCGCAGCCGGTTGACATGCAAATCCAGGGTCGGCCGCGCCGCGTGCTCCACCGGTTGTCCGACCACGAGGATCTGGCGCAACTCGGAGAACAGATCGTAGCCCAACCGGATGACCGTGCTGTTCCGCCCGGTTGGCCGCAACCGCAACGCCACCCCCTGATCGCCCACCGTTCCCAACCGCTCGCCCAACCCCTGCCGGGAAACGACGGTGGCCGTCGGCGCGTAGAGCGGAAGAAGATCCTCGCCGTCAGCTAGCAACCGCCCGCCGCCATTGCCCGCCCCCGACACCTGCAATCCCAGCCGCACGTCAATCGGCTGGGGCTTGTCGCCCATCACAATGACCAGCGGCGCGGCGTCGACGGGCACCTCGCTCCCCGCCGCCAGCACAACGTCATACGAACCGCCCGGACGCCAATGTTCCCACGGCGTCTTGAACAGCTGGAAGAATTCTTCCACTGCCCAGAGGGGGTGCGAACCTGCGACAACGGCAATCATGCGTCGATAAACCGGCAACCGCGCCCCACCTCAGGCGCGCAAGGTCTCCACGAGGGACCGGACCACATGCGCCGCCTGCGCATCGGTGAGCTCCGGATAAATCGGCAAGGCGATGGTTTCGTCGGCCGCGCCTTCGCTTTGCGGGAAGTCGCCACGGTGATGCCCAAGATAGGCGAAACATTCCTGGAGGTGCATCGGGACCGGATAGTAAATCTCCGTGTTCACACCTTTTTCCGTCAGTGCCTTGCGAACCGCGTCCCGGCGGGACACCCGGATGACATACTGATTGTAGATGTGGCGATCGGCACACGGCGAAGGCAGCACGACTTCATGGGGCTGGATCGGACCAGCGTGCGCCTTGGCGCTGAACGTCACGGTCAAGCCCGACTCCTGCAGCATCCGATCATAGCGCCGGGCATTTGACTGGCGCGCGGCCGTCCACGCGTCGAGATGCGCCAGCTTGACGGTGACCACGGCGGCCTGGATCGCATCGAGCCGAAAATTGCCGCCAATGATCTGATGGTAATACTTGGGGCTCGAGCCATGCGCCCGCAGTTTGACCAGTTTTTCGGCCCGGGATTTGTCCTGAGTCACCACCATGCCGCCGTCGCCGACGGCTCCGAGGTTTTTGGAGGGGAAGAACGAGAAGCAGCCATAGTGACCGATGCTGCCGGCGCGGCGACCTTTGTATTCGGCGCCGATGGCCTGGGCGGCATCTTCAATCACCACCAGCCCGCGCTTGGTCGCCAGGCTCATGATCGGATCCAGGTCAGCCATCTGTCCGTAGAGGTGGACCGGGATGATGGCCTTGGTGCGGGGCGTAATCTTCTCCTCGATGCGCGTGACATCGATGTTGTAAGTCGACGGGTCGATGTCGACGAACACTGGTTTCGCGCCGACGCGGGCCACGGCCCCGGCGGTGGCGAAAAAGGTGTAGGGCGTGGTGATGACCTCGTCCCCCGGCCCGATGTTTTCCGCCATCAAACAGATGAGCAGGGCGTCGGTGCCGGAGGACATGCCGATGCCGTGGGCGCAGCGGCTGTAGGCCGCGATGGCCTGTTCGCATTGGACGACTTTCGGGCCAAGGATGAAATGCTGGGACGCCAGCACCTCGGCGATGGCGGCTTCGACTTCGGTTTTAATGCCCTGATACTGGGCGTGCAGATCGAGGAGTGGAACGTTCATCGGGATTGGGGTTGCTTGAGTTGCTTGTAGCTCTTGGTGCCTTTGGTCAAATCGGCCGGCAACGGGGCTTCTTCGTCGAGATCGAGGCAGCGCAGGACGCCGGGCGAGACTTCGCGATAGCGGTAGCCCGTTTCCGGACAGCGCATGATGCCCTCGGCATCGGGCTTGCCCAGACGATGGCCGTGGCGGCTCATCCAACCGAGGGACCGGGCGGGGTTGCCGGCCACCAGCGCGTAGTCGGGCACGTGGCGCGTGACCACCGCGCCCGCCGCCACGAAGGCGTAGCGGCCCACCGTCACTCCACACACAATGGTGGAGTTGGCGCCAATCGTGCAACCACGCTTCAGCACCGACGTTTCGTAGAGCGAATGCCGGTTCACTTGCGACCGCGGGTTGGTCACGTTGGTCAGCACACAGGAGGGTCCAAGGAAAACGTCATCCTCGACCACCACGCCTGAGTAGACAGAAACGTTGTTCTGAATCTTCACGTTGTTCCCAATGACCGCGCCGCTGTCGACGTTGACGTTCTGCCCGATCGAACAGCGTTCGCCGATGCGCGCGCCTTTCAGGATATGGGAGTAGTGCCAGACCCGGGTGCCGGCGCCCACGTGGCTGCCTTCGTCGACACACGCCGTCTCGTGCGCAAAATATTTCTTCTCCGCCGGAGCCGTCTCGCTGGCCGGAGTGACCACCGTGCCGCGTCCCAACAGCGAACGCTGACAGGCATCCAGCACGGACAGGACCCGCAGGCCCTCGGCGCCGGAGGTGCGCGGCATCGCCCGCGTCGCCACGCATTCCACAAAATGCCGGCATTCCGCCATCAAGGGCTCGACCATCACCAACGGCACCACCTCGCCCTTGGCTTTCACCGCGGTCGGCACGCGATTCTTCCACTCCACCTTGTGCGGATAGAGCACCAGTTTCTCGTCGATGGTGTCGTCAAACACGGCCATCTTCTCTGACCCCACGACCACCAGGCGCTGCTCCTTCACGGGGTGCAGCCAGCTGACAAAAATATGGGCCTGGGCGCCGCTCGGAAACTCGAGCTGGCTGACGGTGACGTCGAACACATCGCGGTTGAGGTAGGCGCCGCCCTGGCTGGAAACGCGGCTGGGCATTTCGCCGAGCAGGGCCAGCATCACCGATATATCGTGCGGCGCGAAGCTCCACAGGATGTTCTCCTCGTGGCGGATTTTTCCGATGTTGAGTCGGTTCGAGTAGATGTAGTGGATCTTGCCGAGAGCGCCGGCGTCGATGAGTTCGCGCAACTTCACCACGGCCGGATGATAATGGAGAATGTGTCCCACCATCAGCACCCGCTTCAAGCGCCCGGCCAGGTCCACCAGTTCCCTTCCCTGCCCCACGTCGACTGCGAGCGGCTTTTCGACGTAAACGTCCTTGCCCGCCAGCAACCCGGCCTTGGCCATCTCGAAGTGGCTGACCGCAGGCGTCGCCAGGGCGATGGCCTGCACCTCCGGGTCGGCCAACAGGGCGCCAAAATCCCGGACGAAACGCACGCCGGCGTAGTCTTTTTCCAGCGTGGATTCGACCGCCAGATTGGAATCGCACACCGTATGCAACGCGCCCGCCTGATGAAACGTGCGCACGAGATTCTTGCCCCAGTATCCCATTCCCACCACGGCCACCCGGGCCGTCGGTTCATGCTGCTTTGTCTTGTCCACAACTTTTCCTTTCGTCTGAAGGCCAGCCGCCACGTTGGCCGATGCATCGCTCCTCGCATCGCACCCGCCAGCGCGGCCGGACTCGTCTACTGCATCAACTGCACGCAACGCGCCGCCACCCCCGCTTCGCCGTAAAGCGCCCCCTGCACGTCCGGGCGGCGCGCCTTCGCCGCCGCATCCAAAATTCGTTCCGTCACCGCCCCGGCCAGCGTGTTCCAACCTGCCTCCACCGTCTCCACCCACTCTGTTTCGTCCCGCAGCGTGACGCACGGAACGCCCAGCCAATAGGCCTCCTTCTGCAAACCTCCCGAATCGGTGAGAATCAACCGCGCGCCCCCGCTGACGGCGACCATCTCGCAATAGCCCAGCGGATCGATCATCCGAATGTTCGCGCCAACTTTCAGCCCCGACGCCGCGATCACCTTGCGCGTCCGGGGATGAATGGGAAAAACGATGGTTTCAGAAAGGGCGTTCAACGCCTCGAAAATGCCCCGCAGCCGGACCAGATCGTCGGTGTTCTCGCTGCGGTGAATGGTGGTCAAAAGATACCCGCCCGCGCCCAAGCCCAAGCGTTGCAAAATCCCAGTCGGGCGTTCCTCACTCCGTTGCCGGGCCCATTGGAGGACGTCGAGCATGACATCGCCCACCACGTGCACCCCTTCCTTGATGCCCTCCGCCGCCAGGTTGTCGACCGCCACCCGACTCGGGCAAAGGAGCAGACGGGAAACATGGTCAGCCACGACGCGGTTGACCTCCTCGGGCATGCGCCGGTTGAAGCTGCGCAACCCGGCTTCGACATGAGCCACCGGAATGTGCAGCTTGGCGGCGGCCAGCGCGCCCGCCAGGGTGGAATTGGTGTCGCCGTAAATCAGGAGCCAGTCGGGCTGGGCCGTCTTCAGCGCCTTCTCGATTCCCGCCAGCATCGCGCCCGTCTGCGCGCCGTGATCCCCCGACCCAACCTCAAGGTTGATGTCCGGCGCCGGAATCTCCAGGCCCTCGAAGAAGACGCCCGACATGGAGTGATCATAATGCTGGCCGGTGTGCACCAATATCTCCGTGTGTTTGCGGCGCAACTCGCGGCTGACCGCAGCCGCCTTGATGAATTGGGGACGGGCCCCGACGATGGTGACAACTTTCATGAGGTTCGAATCAGATCAACTCGCCGTAACCATGGTCCACGCTTCCGCCACCGGCAGCAGCTTCGCTCCAGATGCCGCCGAATGCCGGACCACCGCGCGAAAAATCTCCGGCGTGCAGCCATAACGCGTCGGCTGCGGTTCGACGTCGTGCGTCGCGAACACCAGCCAACCGCCGGCGCGCGCATTGTCGTCAATCAAACGTTTCATCGCGTCGACATTGCCGCGGGCCTGCTCGATGAAGTAAGCGTGCACGCTGGTGGCCGACACGGTTCCCACGTTGTAACGCTGCCCGCCCGACCGGCAGCACTTGAAGTATTTCCCCACCCGCCGCTTGGTGGACGGACGCGGACACGAGATCGGATAGGACAAGGTGGGAAACGAACCGCGCGGAAGCAATCGGGCCAGTTCGCGTCGATTCTCCACCAGCGACTCTTCAAACGTCGCGGCGGGCGTTTCCCAGGCTGCGCAGTGCGCGTAGGTGTGGCATCCCAGCTCATGCCCCGCGTCCACCGTCTGCACCAAGTCCTCCAGCGTGAATAGTTTTCCCACCGGCCCTTCCTTCCCCATCAAACCCAAGGCGGTGTAATAGGTGCCACGCGCGCCGTGCTCGCCCAAAATGTCGCCGGCGACCCGGTAAGCGGAGCGAGGATAGTCATCAAAGGTGAACGAAACCACTGCTCCGCCCCGGCGCATCGGCACCGCTCGCCGATAAAACATGCCCGACACCGTCTTCTGGTATCGATTGGCCACCCGCTCCAAAAGATTGCCCAGCATCACGCCGGCCCTCCGGTGACGATTTCAATGATGCCGTCGTCCGGCAGCGGCTGATCCCGCCGGAAGATCAGCGAGGTCAGCCCGTCCGTCTCGCTGACCGGCTTGAAGCCAACCTCCTCGAACACCTTGCCGGAGTCGCTGTTCTTCGGCGTTTTCCGGTAGTTGGCAAAAAAGTCGCGCCCTTGTTCGCGCGCGTGACGGCGGAGGAGATGGCTGAGGAACGCGTGCTCGACCCGCTTGGCCTGAACCCGGCAGCTGAACATCAAATCCAATAACCGCGGTCCCGCCACCTCGACGACGGCGAAGCCCACGATGCCATAGCTGCCAAAGCGATCCTGGCAGCGGATGACGTAGGTTTCATGGGCGGACGATCGGACGAGCGCCGCAAGATCCGGCCGGGGATAGCGATTCCCCGAGAAATTCATCTGATTGGTGCGCTGGGCAAGCTCGTAAACTCGATCGATCGTGCTGTCATCCAAAGGCGACAGGTTGATCACGATGCGGCAGGAGCGCAGAAATTCCTGGTAGTCGCCGCCGTGCGAATCCTGGGCCACCGTGCGGTGAATCTCCTGCTGATACATCGCGCGCCGCTGGCGACTCTCCTCCGTCACCGTCACCCGGCATTCCGGCCGCTCGGGAATGCCCCCCAGCTCGGCCGCATCGATCACTGCGACGGAAGGCAACACGGAGCGAACCTCCTCCCGCTCGAACGGCTGGTCATCCACGAAGGCCAGGGTATCCACGCCAATATTCAGCGCCTGCGCGATTTTCGCGACGGACTCGCTCTTTGGCCGCCAGCCAATCTGCGGGTGCAAGAAGTAATCGCGGATGCCCCAGCGGCTGAGCAGCTCCAGGACCGGCTCGGGGTGGTTCTTGCTCGCGATGGAGTGCAGGATGCCGCGGGCGTCCGTTTCCTTGATCACCTCGATCGCGCGCTCGCGCAGCCGGAGCTTTTCCGGGCCGTCCTCGATCAGAATCCCCTCCCACAGCGTGTTGTCGAGATCCCACACCACGCACTTCCACTTCTTCTCCTTGCCCGCAGCCGGGCGGACCTCCGCGGCGGAGGCGGGAGCGGCCACCGGGGCGAGCTCCTGCACGAAATCGAGCAGGCCAAAGTAGAGGGTCTTGTTCTCGCACTGGTTAGGCACGATTTCGATCCCGAAGGCGGCGGCCGGATTCACCCGCCGGGCGATGTCGGCATAGGGGATCCGCTCGCGCGTGAAGCCGGGCACGGCCCGAATCCGATGTTGAAACGGCTGGGCTGATCCGACGCCGCTGGAACGAATGACGAGCGTAAGCTCGATCGCCTCGGCGTTGGGGTTGAAAATCTCGGCCACGAACGCGTCGGGCACACGGGGCCCCGGCTGCGCCTCCTCCGCATCGCGGCGGCGAAGATACGACACCTTGCGCAAGACGCGTTCTTTCAGCTTCGCCGGCAGCGGAACGGTCCGCGCCACGGCGCCCACCAGCTGGTTGTTGCGCTCCCGCCGACCGGCCTCTTCGAGAGAATGAAGACGAACGTTTCCAACCGTCCAAAGCTTGCCCCAGCGCTTGAACTGAACCTTGAACAGGTAGCCATTGACCGAGGAGTCATCGTCCACCCGGACCATGCCGTCGACAAAGAGCCGACAGCCCGCGTCCTGGCGGGGTGTGTAAAGGTCGCAGGTCGAGTAGCAGGACGGCGCGTTGCACTCGGTGCAATGCTCGCCCCAAGGCAAGGCAGTCCGGGCCACGATCTGCGCTCGATACTCCGCGAAGCGTGCGCGCACGTCGCGCGGCAGCCCTTCGACGGATTCGAACTTCCGGTTGAGTTCAGCTTCGTACACGATCGAACGTCCTCAGTTATCGGGCGGTCCGCCGGGTTGGGGCGACCGTGCCACGGCGAACGTTGTCGGGAGCAGTGGTTCCGCCGCTGTCGGCCGGCCGCGCATTCGACCGCTCGTCGCGTGAAGGAAACAACGGATTCCGGCAGACCTGGTGATGTTCCTTCACCCAGTGGGCGATCTCGCGCGGCAGGGCCGCCCAGTACTGGCCTGTGTACTCGGACTTCACATGGGAAAGGAGCTTCTCATAGAGCGCGACGGGAAAGCCCTTCGCCGAAGGTTCCATCCCGGAAAACTGGAGGTAGTCCGGATGAACATTGAGCAAAGCCATGCCGCCACGCTCCGCGATCCAACGGAGCTTGCGAACCCAGATGTCGATATCGGGTTCCCCGAAAAGCAGAAAAAGCGTCGAGTCCTGCGGCAGGGTATAAGGGATCTCGACATAACCGGGCCGCACTGCCGGTGCCGGGCTCTCCATCCAAAAGGGGAAAATCGACCGCACACCGTCCGGCTGCGGCTCGAACGGATCCGTATCAAAGCTGGAGGAGTCATAGATCACATCGAGATCATGCAGCCAGTCGTAGTTGTGGTGCATGAACCCGGAGCGAAAGCCGACCGCCTGCCACTCGGCCAGGTATCGGTTGATCTTTGCGGCTTTTTGACGGAAGCCTTCGCGTCCCTCATAAAGCCAGCCGTCGTGATTGAGATCATGCACGCCGACTTCAAATCCATTTTGCCCCAGCCAGTGCCGCAACGACGCCGGGGTTTCGTAGCCGCCTTCAGGCACAAAGTTGAAAGAAGAGCGGAAGCCCAATCTCATCTCAATCTCGGCAAGTTTCCGGCACCCATCCAGCCCGAGTGGCCCCTCTATGTCGTGGGTGAGAACAAAGGCAAAGCGCTTCCCCTCGGGCCAGCCCGGCCAGCCCTCGGGCGCCTGCCCCGCTTCCTCCAAGATTGGCCAAGCCGCGGCCATGCGCTGACGTTTGCGCAGGGCAAACCACCGGCGCACCCCGAACCGAAGTCGCCAGGGCAGGTACGGCTTGAATGCGTAGTAGAGCCGGTTGAACTGAGATCGAAGCATCAGAAACTCAGGGCAGACTGCCGTCCTTGCCCAAATCCGAAACTCGGAGAGGCACCCGACTGAACTAGGCTATAGGCTGGCTGCACGCCAACGTGTGGAGCGGGGCGGATGCCCCTTTCCCGGAATGCTTAACGGCATTCCCGCGGGAAAATCAATGGAGAGAATTTGCTTCCATGCATTTAACCGCGTTGAAGAAACGACCCGAAAACCGGAAAGAATCCACCGCTCACTCGAACTCCCGATGAACCCAGCGGGGGATGTAACGGTGGCTCTTGTTCAAGACGGTGGCCACGTTCGCCCGCGACTCACGGAGCAACTCCGCCGCCTCGGACACAATGGATCGGCTGGTTTTTTCCGATTCGACCACGAGAAGAACAATGTCCATGTAGCCAGCCAGCTTGGTCGTGATGCTGGTCTGGGTGATCTGGGGCATGTCGAAAATGATGTAATCGTAGTCGCTGGCCTTCAGCTTCGGCACGAGCTGGCTAAAGCGCTTGGGCAGCGCCTTGATCAGCGCACCGTCGGACTCGCTCGCGCTCGCCACATACAAATTGTCCTGGACCTGGGCCCCTCCCCGGAGGTCCTCCTTCAAAACGTCGTTCAATCCACACGCCAGCTTGCCGCGATAGAACGGATGCGCCGCTCCCTCGGTCACGTTGGTGTCCACCAACAGCACGTTGCCATCACCGGTTTCGGAGAGCGAAGCCGCCAACCCAGCCGCGAGCGTCGACACCCCGGAGCCGTCCCGACAACCCGTCACCGCCACCAGCTTCGGCTTGTGGCTCATGTTATTCCGCTGGAAATAGTGGATCAGCCGATCGCGGAGCGCATCGCAATACGGCTGGACGACGGAGCTGGTCGCGGTGATCGACTGCAGCGCGGGCAACTGTGCGGGCAGGCTGGTGGAAGAACCGTTGGGCGCCGGGAGCGCGCGTTGCTTGCGCTGGGCGCCGCGAAGCTTTTGCAGACGCGGCACGGTGATGAAAATCGGGAGGCGCAGTTTCCGGGAGATGTCGCTTGGTCGACGCACCGACTGGTCCAGAAACAGCTCGATGAGGAAGGCAAGGAGCAGACCGATACCCAGGCCACCGCCGGCCACCATGGCCAGTTTCTTGAGAAACTTGGACGAATCCGTCCCCGGAGGAGTCGGCTTTTGAATGGTGCTGATGTTGGGCAGCTGCCCCTGGCCCAACGCATTGGCCGTCCGCATCTTTTCCATCGCCTCCGAGTAAGACTTGTACTTCGTCTCCTCAATCTCCTTCCGCCGGAGCAGCTCGCGAATCTGGATCTCAACTTCTTCCACGGCGGCCGCCTCGCTCTGCACAATGGCCAGCTGGTTCGTCAGCTCAGCGATCTTGGCCGTGAGGGCAACGACCCGGGTGGTGTCTTGAAAAAGCGCGATGGCGGCCGGATCTGCGGCCGACGCCGTGGGCCCCAATGGGCCGGCCGGCCCCAAGGCCAGCGCCCGGGCGAGACCGGGGTCTTCCTGCTCAAGCCGCCCCTTCTCCCGCTGCATTTCATCCACCTTGAGCCGAAGCTCGCGCACCACGGGATTGTTCGTGGTGAAATCCCTCAGCAAGTCCTGCTCCCGCTTGACGAAAACTTCCAGCTGCCCCACCAGACGCCGGTATTCATCCAGCTTGGCCAGCGGGGACGGAGCCGAGTTCGTGGCCGTAGTGCCGGCAGTGGTCCGCAAGCGATTGGTTAGGCTCATCACGGCGGCGTTCTTCTCGGCCAGTTCCGCCCGCGCCGCACCCAATTCGGTCCGAATGGACGAGATCCGTTCGAGATGGGCCTTCATCGTATCCTCGATCGAGACCACCTTGGCGCTCGTTTTCAAGGTGCGCAGTTTCTCCTCGATGTCAGAGATGGTCGCGCGATAGGCATCGGCGTTCTTGGCCAGGCTCTCGTAGTCCAGCGGATTGTGAATCTTGTTGTGCTTGGCAAAATAGAGGTTGATCAAACTGCTAAGCACATCCTGGGTGACGCGAGGATCGGCATGAGAGAATTCCACGGCGAGCACATTCCCCTTCCCGGGCGGCGCGATCCGCAAACGGTCTTTAATCTGCCCGGCCGCCCTGGCTTCCAACCCCATCGCATTGGTCGAACTGCTGGCCGCTCCGGCCGCCTCACGCATCCCGTCCGAACCCAGGATCCGCGCTGGCCCCACCGCCGCCGCCACTTCCTGAAGCACGTCGAAGCTCGTCAGAATCTCGATCTCCGCGTTCATCAGAGTCTCCCCGCGGCCATCCGGAGCGCGGGCCTCGCCACCGGCGGTCGTGGGCACCCGCGGGTCGACCACGTAATGCACCATCAGTTTGGCCTGGGAGCTGTAAAACGGCGAGCGCTGCTTATAAAGAACGCCGGCTGCGATCAGGCCCGCGAGAGTACACAGCAGGATCTTCCACTTGTGGCGGAAAAGAATGTAGTAAATATCGCCCACCTGCAGACCCGGCGCGGGATCGGCTTCAAAACTACCTGGTTGTGATGGGTTAGGTGGCATCAATTTCAATTCACCAACGTTGTGCAGACACTTGGCTTCGGTTCGCGTTCATTCCCGGTTCCTTCCCAAGACTTCGGCTGACTCAGGCCCAATGTTTATACAAAACTTTGCCGGCGACGGCAGAAAACCAACGCGGGGCCAGACGGAATGCCCAATTGTACCAACCCGCCGTCATATCCGCTTCCTTCACAAACGAATCCTTCCGGAGATCATACTTGGCATACTGCAAGGCATATTCCTCCGAAGCCCAGCCCTGCTTAAACCGACGCAAGCCATTATTATCCAGAGAGGTGCGACCCAAATCGATATAGCCAAAACCTTTGCCGATATAATGCCGGAACGCCGTCCAAAACAGCAGATTGTTCGCCCGCAGGTGCTGGTAGCGGGCGTCAAACGCGCCGTATTTAAACAAGGCACGACCGCCATGTTCCAAAAACACCGCTCCTGCCAGGCATCGGCCGGCGCCCCGAGCCAGGACAACGCGCCCCGCACCACGCGAGATGATTCGGTCGTGGATGGCCGCAAAGAAGGAAAATGGTTGCGGCGGCAAACCGTGACGCTGCCGGGTCAATCGATACAGGTGATGGAACTCACGCAACGCCTCGATGGACGTCGAGATCTCGGTCCCAACACCCTCGGCCTCCGCCTTTCTCACTCCCGTTCGGACCGGACCCTTTAACCGTTCCCAGAGCACCGCCGGATCGCTCGGAAGCTCAATGCGATGTCCATAGAACCCAACTGAGGCGACGTCCGGACGTAAGCTCTCACCAACGCCGCGGACCTCAAAGTAGTCCCAGCCCTGTGCGCGGGTGAACTCGACCAGCGGCCCCAGCAGATTCACCGGCGCCGCACCCTCCGGCACGAGCGGAGGACATTCGTCAGCGAACGGCAATGAGACTCCCCGGCGCCCGGTAAACGCGCTGAGCACCTCAACCAGCGGCACCAAGCCCACCACCGACTCGCCACGCCGGAACACCAAACCCACGGCCCGAAATCCATACGAATCCCGGAGGACTTCCATCCATCCGCTGCCATGAAAAAAACTGCCTCTCCCAGCCCCGGCAACCAACCGATTCCACTCGTCAAAGCGGGCAGCGTCCAACACCTCCACCCGCACAGCCGCCACCGCTCCCTTCCCCGTCGCGGATCGGTTCGTCGGGATCAAGACACGGCCTCCGGGTTGCACACAGGTGACGGTCATCACCTCGCCGCCATGACCAGTTTGAGATCTGCGGCCACTTTTTCCACCTGGTCCGCGGTAAGTTCAGGAAACATCGGTAACGACACCAACCTGGCCGCCACTCGCTCGGCCACCGGAAAGGAACCCGGACCACAGCCGAGAAAACGGTAGGCCTCCTGCAAGTGCACCGGGATCGGGTAATGGATGGCACACGCCACGCCTCGCCGTCCCATCTCGGCGATGACCTCATCTCTCCGGTCGCACAGAATCGGGTAGAGGTGGTACACGTGCCGGCGGCCAGCGGCCTCAGTCGGAAGCTTCACCGCAGACAAACCAGAAAGCAGCGTGCGATAGCGCGCGGCATGCGCCCGTCGTCGCTCCGTCGATTCCTCCAAATACTTGAGCTTGACGCGCAGCACGGCGCCCTGAATGCCATCCATACGAGCATTCCAACCGATGTGCGAATGCACATATTTCTTGGGCTGCCCGTGCTCCCGCAGGACCTTGACCTTTTCAGCCAAGACCGGGTCGTTGGTCGTCACCGCGCCCGCCTCGCCAAACGCACCGAGATTCTTGCCGGGGTAAAAACTAAAGGCGCCCGCGATACCCAGCGAGCCCGCGCGCCGACCATTATGTTCGGCTCCGTGCGCCTGGCAGGCATCTTCCAGAACCGGAAGACCGTGGCGCTTGGCGATTTCCAGGATGGGATCCATGTCAGCCACCTGCCCATAGAGGTGAACCGGAATGATGGCCTTGGTGCGGGGCGTAATCGCCTTCTCCAACGCCGACGGATCCATGGTGCAGGTGGTCTCGTCGATGTCGACGAACACCGGCCGGGCACCCGTGAACGAGATCGCCTCCGCCGTCGCCATGAACGTCATCGGGACGGTTATAACCTCGTCGCCTGGCCCGACTCCCAGGGCCAACAGAACGAGCCAAAGCGCATCCGTGCCGTTGCCGACACCGACCGCGTGACGAACACCGCAGTAGCGGGCGAATTCGTCTTCAAATTTGGTGACATGGGGTCCGCCCGCAAACGCGCTTTGGTCGATGACCTCCGCGATGGCGTCGAGAAACTCCTGCCGGTGAGGCTGGTGGTGCGCTTTTAGATCCAGGAATGGAACTTGCATATCTGGTTCATCGGCACGGAAGGGAAAGAGGTTGAACGGTTTTCGCGGCGGGGTGCGGGCTCGTGTCCTTGAGCCAAACTTCCCAGCCGTGTCTTCCGTAAACGCTCACTTCGGCTCAACTCTCCGAAAAAACCGGGCCGGGTTGCCCGCAACGACCGTATGCGCCTCCACATTGCGGGTGACCACACTGCCCGCCCCAACCACAGCCCCTTCCCCTATGGTAACTCCCGCGAGGATGGTCACGCTCGACCCAATTGAAGCCCCCTTCTTCACCAAAGTTGGCACACACTTCCAATCCGCTTCCGTCTGCAGGGATCCGTCCGTATTCGTCGCCCGGGGCATCAAGTCATTGATGAAGGTCACGTTGTGGCCCACAAACACGTAATCCTCAATGGTGACTCCCTCGCAGATGAACGTGTGGGACGAGATCTTGCATCGCTTGCCAATCCGCGAGCCTTTCTGAATCTCCACGAATGTGCCTACCTTCGTCTCGTCGCCGATTTCGCATCCGTAAAGGTTCACGAAGGCGAAGATCTTGACATTGGCGCCCAACTTAACGTTGGGTGCAATCTTCTGATACATCTCGGCGTTGGTGCTCATGCCGAGCGCCGGCTGATCCGGCCAGTGTCTCCGCTGAGTTCAATGGCCGCACCCGACTGCTTGAGCGAAGCCGACGCCGCTTCCAAGATGCGCACCATCTGCAAACCTTGATGCCCGCTGCTGATCGGCGTGGCCCCCGTGCGAATGCAATCCAGGAAGTGCTGGCATTCCACCTTCAGCGGTTCTTCCTGTTTGATATACGGGCTGTAAATGTCTCCGTAATGATAGGCGTACTGGAACTCCGCAAACGTGTCGTAGTGCGGTGGCACTTCCACCCGCGCATCGTAAATCTTGATCTTCTCCAAGGGCTCGACATCGTCGTAAACAATCATCCGCTTGGTGCCCACAAAAGTCATCTCCCGCACTTTGCGCGGATCCAGCCAGCTGTTCTGAATGGTGACGAACTTACCCTTCTTAAACATCATGCAGAGCGAGGTGACATCCTCAACGCCACCCCTGGCCATGTGAGAATGCCCGCGGCAGTTCACGCTGATGGGCGCCTCATCCAAAACGTGCAGGACAATCGAAATGTCGTGCGGTGCCAAATCCCACGTCACATTGATGTCCTTTTGGAACAAGCCGAGGTTGAGACGTCGCGAACTGATGTAGCGCAGATCGCCGATCTCGCCCTTGGTGATGATCTCTTTCACCTTCTTCACGGCGGGCGAGTAGAGGAAGGTATGGCCGATCATCAGCGTCAGGCCGTTCTTGATCGCGATCTGGATCAACTCCTCACACTCCGCCGCCGACGCCGCCATGGGCTTTTCGATGAAGGTGTGTTTCCCGGCCAGAAGAGCCTCCTTGGCCATGGTGTAATGGAAACGGACGGCCGTGGCCACGACCACCGCGTTAATCTCCGGATCCTTCACCATCCCGCTGAAGTCCGAGGAGGCTTCAACCTCCGGGTAAAGGGACTTCATGTGTTTAAGGCGATCCTTGCTCAGATCGCACATGGTTTTCAGCCGGCAATCGTGCAGGCTACGGAAGTTTCGGATGAGATTGGGCCCCCAATAACCGCATCCCACCACGCCAACGGTAATCAATTTGGACATTTTATGCCGGTTCCATCCATCGGAACCTGGGAACTACCTACCTTGCGACGCCGTTGACTTTCAAGCTGCGATTTAGGAGATCCGTCTGTTTTGACGCGGCGCGCTGCGGCACAGCGGGAAGGAAAGCGCGCTCCAAGCGGTTGTCGATGAACTGCCCGAGCAAGGCCGGGAACGTGCGGAACATGATGCCCAGATCGAGCCAAAGGCAGCTCGTCCGGACGTAATGTATGTCCAATTCAACCATCCGGGAGAACGTCGTCCGGTTCTTGCCATTCACCTGCCAAAGGCCGGTAAGGCCGGGCAGGGCGTAAAACCGCTCGCGCTGCCAGGCTTTGTATTTGGCAAATTCATACTCGGTGCAC
Organism: Limisphaerales bacterium; assembly: GCA_044230345.1. Classification (GTDB taxonomy): domain Bacteria; phylum Verrucomicrobiota; class Verrucomicrobiia; order Limisphaerales; family JADJPG01; genus JBGARF01. Next base: position 131,417 of record JBGARF010000015.1, on the reverse strand, counting down.
GGACGCGGACCAACCAAGCTCATGTCGCCGCGGATGACATTGAAAAGCTGGGGCAACTCATCCAAACCCGTCGAACGCATAATCCAAGCGCCCGGAATCAATCGAGGATCGACGTGATCCATTTTTTTCATCGGGGCATCGGAATCCAGCAACGAGGAAAGGTGATTCTGATGGGTCGTCGTCTCGGCATTCATCCGCATCGTCCGAAACTTCAAGCAGACAAATTTGCGCTCGCCGAAGCCAACCCGCTCCTGCCGAAATAGCACTGGCCCGCGCGAAACCACCTTGATTCCCGCCGCGAGGAGCAACATCAAAGGCCCCCAAACCGGCGCGGTCACCGCGATCATGGCCAAATCCAAAGCCCGCTTCCACTTCGGAACAACCGCCTCAAATTGAACCGAGGCTCCGCCCGCTTCCACTTCCGCTTGCCGACCCACCCCAAAACCGGCCGGTTTTCGAATCTCTGTGCCCAATGTTTTCACGCAATAGTTCCGACAATCACCCGTTTCCTAACCAACCCACACCCAAATCCCCCGGTGTAGCTCAGCCGAAAACCGACCGACTGCCCGACGATTAAAAAGTCACGAGTTGCAATCCTGGGAAGAGCACGCCCTATGCCTTCTCATCAGGATTTGGTTATTTTTCTGATCGCCGTCCATGCGATGGACATCCCTCCGTCCGTTGCGAGAGTGTCGCGTCTCAACCATGAGCAATCCCAGCTGCATCCGTGTCGCCGGTCCAAAACCTCGGTGGTTGGAAAACCGTGCCCATTTGTGCCGCAAACCAAGGGGAGGGTCAAGCGTTAAACCCGTTCCAGTACGGACTCCCGTAGATTCCCCTAGACCCCGGTTCACCTCTCCCCGATCAATGCCTGCGGAGGCCCCGGAGAAAGCCATGAAATCTGCGGCAAAAACATGGAAAACACCTTCCAATCGACGCACCGAGATCGGCCAAGGTTACGCCGGATTTCCAATTGCCTCCGGTCCGGTCTTTCCCGCAACGTAAGCCCATGATGACCCCCACGAAATTGGACCCGAATTCCAGACTGCGCCGAGCCCTTTTCTTGCTGACCGCGAACTGCGCGTTGGCACTCCAAACCTCCGCGCCCGCAGCCGAACAAAAAGCACCCGCTCCAACGCCCGTTCGCCCCTCAAATCCTGCCGCCACCAACGCACAGTCGCTGTTTGACGGAAAATCGCTCGATGGATGGAGCGTCACGGATTTCGCCGGACGCGGCCCAGTCAAGGTTGACGCGGGTCGAATCCTTCTGGAAACAGGTGTGATGACCGGCATCACTTGGACAAACGACCTCCCCAAGATGAACTACGAGGTCACTTTGGAGGCCATGAGAGTAGACGGGAGCGATTTTTTCTGCGCCTTGACCTTCCCCGTGAACTCAGAGCCATGCAGTTTCATTGTGGGCGGGTGGGGCGGCGGCGTGGTTGGGCTGTCGAGCGTTGACGGGGAGGACGCCGCGCACAACGAGACCACGAGCTACATGAATTTCGAGAATGGGAAATGGTTCAAGATCCGGGTGCAAGTAACCCCCACTCGAATCGAGGCCTGGATCGACAAAGACCGGGTGGTCAACTTGGAAACCAAGGGAAGAACGCTGTCCATCCGACCGGAGGTGGAGCTCTCAAAACCGTTCGGCATCGCGTCATGGTCCACCACGGCAGCACTCCGCAACATCCAGATTCGCCGGCTACCCGGTGCGTTTCCGCAGCCCAAACTGTAGCCGCCGGCCCCCTGATCCGCACCGACCGGGCGCACTCCCAACCGACATTAGCCGAAACGACTCCAGCGGAAACCGACTGGACTTTCGGTCATGCTCAATTACTGTCCCGGCGTCCACCAATGTCGTACCAGTCTCAACTGCCTTCATTCCACAACGCGAAGGAAGCTCGGGCCAACGAGCGTAACCCGGCGCCTTGAAGATCAGTCACCTTCCGTGAAATCTCAGAACTTCCAAACCATTATTTTTGCGCCTTTTCGTCGTAACATTTTCGTAACAATGAAAAACACTCCCATGCCGATCGCCGCCTCTTGTCACCCGGCCAACGGTGACATTGGATCGTTCAGGAATGCCTGCGTGCTCGCGGTTCTATGCTTGGCCTCCGGGGTTCGAACAGCCACCGCAGCCGAACTCGGATCGCTCACGCCAGTAAACGTTGGCGCGCCCAATCCCGCGCTCACCGCCAACGTCACGCCGGGCGGACTCGACATGACGGTCGGCGGTGCCTTCGGAGGCACCAACGATGTGTTTGGGTTCAGCCATGCGTCGGTGACCGGAGACTTCGACGTGAAGGTCCGGCTGGCTGGCTTTGGATCGACCGATCCGTGGTCGCGGGCGGGTCTGATGGCCCGCGCCACGCTGGAGACCAACAGTGCGTTCGCCGCGACTTTTGCTTCACAGGGCGGGGGAATCCATTTCGGTTACCGAACGAGCGCAGTCTCCGCCGCATCGTTCACCGGAAGTTTCCCCATCAATTACCCGAATACGTGGCTGCGTCTGCAACGTGCCGGCAATCTGTTCACCGGCTTCGCCTCGTTCGACGGCGAGAATTGGGCGCCAGTGGGAATGTCGACCAACCCCATGCCGGCCTCCGTGTCGCTCGGTCTGGCGACCGCCAGCCAGGCCGCCCAACCTGTCACCGCGCAGTTCCAGCGATTTGCCGATGCCACCGGCAATACGGTCGCGCAAATCCAAATGCCCATTGAACCGCCCGGGCCTTCCCGGCGGACGGGGCCATTTGCCATCACTGAGATCATGCACAGTCCCGCTCCGCCCTTTACGAACGAGGTCGAGTTCGTCGAAATCTACAATTCGAATCCATTCCCGGAGGAGATCGGCGGTTACCGCCTCACGGGAGAAATCGATTACACGTTCCCCGAAGGCATGCAGGTCGCCGGCAACGCTTATCTCCTGATTGCCAAGAATCCCGCCGCCTTCCAGTCGGTTTACGGGCTGACCGCGCTCGGGCCGTTTACCAATTCCCTGGCCAGTGACGGCACCCTCCGGCTGAAAAACAAGGAAGGCTCCGTCATGCTCCAGATCCCGTATTCGAGCCACAATCCATGGCCCATCGGAGCAGACCGCACCGGTCACTCGCTCGTGTTGACGCGGGCTTCGTACGGAGAGGAGGACCCCAAGGCTTGGTCAATCAGCGCTGCGCTTGGAGGCTCTCCGGGCCGACACGACACCGCGCGTATCGGCGGCCTTCACAGTGTCGTTATCAACGAGTTTCTTGCTCACACCGACCTGCCGCTGCTCGACTACGTTGAGCTCTACAACCACCGCAATCAGCCCGTCGATATCTCGGGCTGTTTCCTTTCAGATTTGGCGACGACCAACCGCTTCATCGTGCCCCCCGGCACCATCATACCCGGACGCGGCTTTGTTTCGTTCGACCAGAATCAACTTGGCTTCGGCCTCAGTTCCGCCGGCGAAGTGATTTACTTCCGCAGCCCGGAGAACGTGGTGGTGGACGCAGTGGAATTTGAGGCCCAGGCCAATGGCGTGGCCTTCGGTCGCTCCCCGGACGGCGCCGCTGATTTCTACCCGCTGGTCACCCGCACGCCGGGAGCGCCGAATGGAACCATCGTCGTGTCCGATGTCGTTATCAACGAGTTGATGTACAAGCCCATCTCAGGGAACAGCGCGGATGAATATGTCGAACTCTATAACCGCGGCACCAACGCCGTTGACTTGGGCGCCTGGCGTTTCACCGCCGGCATTGCCTACACTTTTCCTTCCAACCTGGTTCTGCCCCCGGGCGGCTATCTGGTCATTGCGCGAGACGCGACCAATCTGCTCGCGAAATACCCCAACCTCACTTCTGCGAATACACTCGGAAACTATAGCGGCACGCTCGGCAACAGCGGCGAGCGTGTTGCCCTGGCCCGGCCCGATCTCAACGTCTCCACCAACAATGCCGGCCAACCCCGCACCAATACGGTCTACGTGGTGGTCGACGAAGTCACCTACAGCACCGGCGGCAATTGGGGCTTCTGGGCCAACGAAGGCGGCAGCAGTCTCGAACTCATCGACCCACGCTCCAACCATCGCCTCGCCCACAACTGGGCCGACAGCGATGAAACCAGCAAGGCGCCTTGGACGAATGTCGAGTTCACCGGGTTGCTCGACAACGGCTCCGAGAACCAGGCCGCCCTCGAAGGTTTCCTCCTCGGCGAAGGAGAATGTCTGCTCGACGATGTCCAGGTTTCGTCGCCGACCATCAACGGTGGCGCCAATGTCTGTACCAACGGAAGCTTCGAGGCAGGGTTGGCCGGTTGGCTGACCCGCGGCGACCATGTCCGTTCCACCATCACGGCCGTCGGAGCCGGATTTAACGGCGGGCGGGCGCTCCAAGTCCGGGCCGACGCGCGGGGCGATTCGATCATGAATCGATTGCGCACACCGCTCGCCGCCAGCCTGCCGGTCGGTGGGACGGGCACCATCCGCGCCAAGGTTCGCTGGCTTCGCGGCTGGCCGGAGATCGTTCTCCGCACCCACGGCAACTACCTCGAAAACTTCGCGCGAATGACCTTGCCGGCCAATCTCGGCACGCCCGGCGCCCGCAACAGCCGCGCAGCGGCCAACGCGGCGCCCGCCATTTCCGATGTGACCCATTACCCAATCCTCCCCGAACTCAATCAACCCGTCGCCGTGACCGCACGGGTGCATGATCCGGACGGCGTGGCCAATCTGACCCTGCTCTACCGGCTGGACCCGTCACCGACCCAGACCAGCCTGCCCATGCGCGACGATGGCACCGGACTGGACGCCATTGCCGGCGACGGCGTGTTCACGGGCGCGATCCCCGGCCAACCGACCAACACGCTGGTGGCATTCCAGGTGACAGCGACGGACACTCTCGGCGCTTCCCGTCTGTTTCCGTTGCCGAATCCGACCTACGCGCGCCCGTTCGAGTGTTTGGTGCGCTTCGGCGAGCCAACGGCAGCGTCGAGCTTTGGCACCTACCGCCAATGGATGACGCAGGACAACGTCAACGACTGGCAAAACCGGCCGGCGCTGAGCAACGAGCGGGTTTTTGAAACGTTCGTGTATGGGAACTTTCGCGTCATCTACAACACCAGCGCCAAATGGTCCGGCAGCCCCTACCACCAGTTCACCGGCTCGCCTGTCACCACCGCCGCGCACTATTCCATTGAAATCCCTCCCGACGATCTCTTCCTGGGCACGGCGAACCTGAACAAGATCCATGCGCCCGGCAATGGCCCGTTCGACGACGCGGCCGCCCAGCGCGAACAGTTTTGCTACTGGATGGCCCGACAGCTCGGGCTGCCTTACAACTACCGGCGCTTCGTCAACATGTTCTTCAATGGCAATCGCCGCGGCGGCACCACCTCGATCATGGAAGATACGCAAACGCCCGGCGCCGACGTGTTGAACTCCGTATTCCCGGATGATCCAGACGGTCCTCTCTACAAGATTCAGCCCTGGTTCGAGACCGATGATATCGCCACCGGCTCCACGGGCTTCCGCAATGTCGCCTGGGCTTCCCTCAACCGGTTTCTGACCACTTCAAACGGCGTGACCGTTCACAAGGCCGCACGCTACCGCCACAACTACCTGGTGCGGTCTCCCGACACGACAGCCAATGTCTACGACCCGGTCTTCCGCCTCGTCGACGCCGCCAATTCCTCGACCAACAATTGGGAGACTTGGAACGCCGCCATGGAATCCGTGGCGGATATCGAGGAGTGGATGCGCATCTGCGCCATTCATCACTCCGTCGGCGACTGGGATCACTACGGCAGCCGCAATTCCCAAAACATGTACGGTTACGTCACCAAGGACGGCATCTGGAAACTGTTGATTTGGGACATGAATATCGTGCTGGGCAACAGCAGCTCGTCCGCTGCCGGCCAGAATTTGTTCGAGATCAATACGCAGGACGACATCATGCCCCGAATCTTCGCCGGGCGCTCCCCCACCGTTGGATTCAGCCCCAAATACCGGCGCATGTACCTCCAGGCCCTCAAGGAAATCTGCAACGGCCCCTGGCAACCCGCCCGCGCCAATGCTTACCTCGACGCCAAACATAACGCGCTCCTCGCCAGCGGAATCAACATCACTCAATCCGCCCTCGATACAGTCAAAACTTTTATCAACCAGGCGCGGACTGCCATTCTCAACACCGTCTCGAACGAGGCTGGGAACGCCTTCAAAATCACCAGCACCAACGAAGTCACGACGACCGACAACCTCCTCACCATCACCGGTGAAGCGCCCATTGAAGTCGCTTACCTCCAAATCAATGGCACCCGGGTCCCGGTCATTTGGACGCGGGTCAAAAATTGGGAGGCCCGTTACGTCGTCGCCCTGGGCGATACGGTGCTGACCATTGATGCCGTCGACCGCAAGGGGAACGTGATCCCCGGGGCTTCCGTCACGATCACCGTGCACAACTCAGGCGTGGCGCCCGGCCCGGAAGGACAGTTGGTGATCAGCGAGATTCATTACAACCCCATCACGCCCGACGCATCTTTTGTCGAAATCCTCAATCGCTCCTCGCAATCCTTCCGGCTCGACGGCTGGCGCCTGAACGGAGTCGACTTCACGTTCCCCTCCGGATCCACCATTGCCGCTGGACAATCGCTGGTCGTGGTCCAAAACGCCCGAGGGTTCAATGAAGCGTTCCCCGGCGCTCCCGTCCTCGGCACCTATCAGGGCCGTCTCGACAACGGAGGCGAAACTCTCAGCCTTGAGCAACCTTTTGAACTCGTCACCACCAACGGTGCCATCGTTGCCACGAACGTGGCCTACCGGACCATCGACAAGGTTCGCTACGATGACGATGCCCCCTGGCCGGGCAATGCCGACGGTTTTGGTCCCTCCCTGCAACTCATCGACGCCAGCCAGGACAACAGCCGGGTCAGCAACTGGACCGATCAACCAGTGTGGCGCCAGGCCAAAATCACCGGCAACCTCGGCTCCTCGACGAACAACTTGCGGGCCTACCTCTTTTTCGACGGTTTGGGCGGCGACATTCTGCTCGACGATATCTGGCTGTGCGAAGGCACCGTGGCCGAAGGAGGCCCCAATCTCATTCGCAACGGCGACTTCGAATCGCCACTCAGTCCGGCCTGGGTGATCAGCACCAATAACGCAGGTTCCACTCTGGTCTCCAGCCAGTCCCACTCGGGCGCGGCCAGTTTCCGCTTCATCGCCCTCACCGGCGGCACGGCGGCCACCAATCGCTCGGTGTTCCAGGATGTCTTCGACGCGCGGACAAACATCATCTACACGCTGAGCTATTGGTTTCTCGCCACGACCAACGGCAACAATCTCACCATCCGCACTGCGCCGGGCAGTTCCATCAATGCTACCGCCAATGTCCGGCCTATTTACGCGACCCCCGGCACGATCAACGCGGCTGCCGGCTCTCTGCCCGCCTACGACCCGGTCTGGTTGAACGAGGTCCAAACCGAGAACGCCTCCGGTTCCACCGACAACAGCGGCGAGCGCGAGCCTTGGATCGAGCTCTATAACGCAGGCAACTCCACCGTCGACCTCAGTGGTTACTACCTCGCCACGAGCTACACCAACAATCTGACGGAATGGCCAATCCCGGCCGGCACAACGATCGCCCCCAAATCTTTCAAGGTGATCTGGGCCGACGCCCAACCCGCCCAGAGCACGCCGTCCGCGCTCCACGCCAGCTTCCGCCTTGGCCCCGGCTCTGGGTCAATTGCCTTGGTCCGTCTCGTCAACAATCGTCCGCAGATCACGGATTACCTGAATTATCCCAGCCTCGGCGCTGATCTGTCGTTCGGCTCCGCCCCGGACGGCCAGCCGTTCAATCGGGTGACCCTCTTCAATCCAACCCCCGGCGCCACCAACGTCGCCCGTAATATCAACGTGTTCGTCAACGAGTGGATGGCGAGCAATACCAACTACCTTTCCGACCCCGCCGATCAGGACTTTGACGATTGGTTCGAGCTCTACAATGCCGGCGATCTCCCGGTCGACTTGGGCGGCTACTTCCTCACCGACAATCTGGCCAACGGCAATCAGTTCATGATTCCCACGAACGGCCAATATGTCATTCCTCCCCAAGGGTTCCTCCTCGTCTGGGCCGACAACGAACCGAGTCAAAACACCCCGGATCGCCCGGATCTTCACGCCAGTTTTCAACTCTCCCGAACCGGCGAAGCCATTGGGTTGTTTGCTCCAGACGGCCAGACGCGCATTGATGCCGTCACCTTCGGAGAGCAAACCAACAACGTCAGCCAGGGACGCTTCGCCGACGGCGCGGCGTCGCTCTACTTCATGACCACGCCCACGCCGCGCGGGGCCAACACCATCGGGGCCAGCGGCAATACTGCACCCAGCCTGGCGTCGATCGCCAACTCCACCATCACCCTTGGCCAAACGGTCACCTTCACGGCGGAAGGAGTCGACTTCGACTCGCCGGCTCAAGCCCTGTTCTACTCCCTCGACGCCGGGGCCCCGGCCGGGGCCACCATCGGGGCCGCCTCCGGACAGTTCACCTGGACACCGTCGCCCCTTCAAGCCCCCAGCACCAACGTCATTACGGTCCGGGTAACCGACAATGGCATCCCTGCCCTCAGCGCCAGCCGGACGTTGACCATCGCGGTCCGCATGCCGCCGCAGATTGGCGTGGTTCAGACTGGTCCCGGCCTGCTCGCGCTGACCTTCGACACCATTGCCGGCCGGGAATATCGGGTCGACTACAAGACCAATCTTGCCGATCCGGACTGGACGCCATTGGCTCCTGCGGAAATTGCGCCCGGCAACGCGCTCACGGTTCAAGACAACCTAGGCGCAACGCCCCAACGGTTCTATCGCATCGTCCAACTGCGTTAGCCTGCTCTTGAGCGCTGGACGCCCTCGTGCGGCGCGCGGTCTCTGCGCGCCGCACGGGCGCCAATCGCGAAAGCGTCCAGACCGGCCGCCAAAGGCATTCGCAAGGAGCTCAGGCAAACGGGTGCGGGCCCACCGAATCGTTGCGGCCAAGCCGGAACGATTCCGTCGGGCGGCGGCCGGTTGCGCTGCAGATTCTTGCGAAGACCGAGGCGTGAGGAGTGCGCGTATTGAGATGAAATACGCAAGCGACGAGCAACGAAGGATCAAGCAAACGGCCGCCGGCCAACTGAATCGTTCCGGCTAAGCAAGCCACGCCTTGCGCAAGGCCGGCCCGGCGCCTAACAACTGAGGAATGGAAACAAAACGAAACCCTTTCGCGCGCAGTTCCTCGACAATGATGGGCAGCGCCTCCACCGTCGGCATGCGATCCTCGGTGACCCCCCGCCCGCCGGCCACCGGATGAAACGTTCCGCAGCCGTCATGGAGCAGCACAATTCCCCCGGGCTGCGCATCGTCGATCACGCGCTGCGCAACCCTCCCAGCCGCATCCCCCCGCCAGTCTTCCCCAGCCGAAGCCCAATTGATTACCTGGTAACCCATGCTGCGAATGGTGAGAAACGCCTTCACATCATACTCGCCAAACGGCGGACGCATCAGGTTCGTCCGGACTTGCGAGTGAGACGCAATGGCCTGCTCGCAAGCCCGCAGCTCGTCCGCCACCGTGCGCACGGTTTGCCCCACCAGACGGCGATGCGATCCGGTGTGATTGCCCAAGGTATGCCCCGAACCCGCAATGCGCCGAACCAGCGCCGGATGCCGGCTGACATGCTCGCCAATCACAAAAAACGTGGCGACCACCTGCAGGCGTTCGAGCACCTCCAAGATGCGGGGGGTGTATTCCTGGTGCGGGCCGTCATCAAAGGTTAGGGCAATGATTCGCTCCTGCGTCCGACAGCCGGTAATCGGCCTGAATCCCTGAGCCTTCGCCCGGTGAAACATCCGCCGCGCACTGAAGCGGAACGGCACAGGGATGGCGAGGGATGACCTTTTCATGAACCGCCTTGATACGAGTATTACGACTAACTAACGCGCTGTACGGATCTTTTGTGATTAAGTATTTACGATTATCGCCATCGTAACATCCAACAAAGTCAGTGCAAGAAAAGTCTCCGCGAATTCAGACACCCCGCACGCCCCCGGCGAAGACTGTCCTGAAAAAGTGTCTCACGTCTGCCCCCCGTCCCCCGGAGGGACCTCCGGCGCCCTCTGCGCGCCGTTCAGAACCGCCCCTCCCTCCGACCTTCAGACCATCGCGCCTTCCGGCTTCCCATCTGCCCAAACGACCGGCAGACTCCGGCCATGTCGAACCCAAGCGGCCCCGCCAAAAAACGAGGATGTCTGTTCTACGGCTGCCTGTCCCTGTCCGTGGTCGCCCTCATGATCGCCATTTTCGTCGCGATCGGCGTCTATTTCGCGAAGCGGACGGTCGATACATTGGTCAACGATTACACAGCCGTCACTCCTGAAAAGATTGAGGAACTCGTCTACCCCGAACCCAAGATGAGCGAATTGCAGCAGCGGGTGGGCGCATTTCAGCAATCAGTTGAGAAGGGTGGTGGCCAACCCGTGGAGCTCGTCCTCACGGCCGACGACCTGAACGCCATGATCGCCGCCAATCGGGACCTTAAAGGAAAAGTGTTCGTGCGCATCGAGGATGACCAGGTCAGGGGTCAGATCAGCGTACCTCTGCCCGACCTGGGACCGCTCAAATTGAAAGGGCGCTTTCTGAATGGAGCCGCCGCCTTCAAAGTCTCCCTCAACAACGGGCAGCTCGACATCCGTCTGGACCAGGTTTCCGTCCACGACAAACCCTTGCCTCCCCTCATTCTTAGCGAGCTGAAAAAGGTGGATCTGGCCCGGGAAACCCGCAACAACCCCGAGGCTTCCAAGGTGATCCAGCGCCTGGACAGCCTCGAGATTCGCGAAGGCAAGGTTTACATCCGCAGCAAACCCGCCCCCGGCGAGCCCGCCACTGAAACTTCGCCGGTCAAGTAACGGCGATTTCCTCCGACAGAGTATCGTAAAAATGCTTGTGCACCATGGATTAACCTTGGCCGGGGTCACGACCAAACCGAGTGGGACCGCAAGTTCTGACTTCTCCAAACGCACGGCACCGCGCGCTCCCCGGAAGAGGCCACCGGCTGGAACTCGAGCATGATTGAAGTCGAAGGACTGACCAAGCTATACGACGATTTCGTCGCCGTCGGCGACATGTCGTTCGTGGTGCAACCCGGCGAAGTCGTCGGCCTGGTTGGCCCGAATGGCGCCGGCAAAACCACGACACTTCGCTGCCTTTCCGGAATCATTCCCCCAACGCGCGGGACGGTTCGGCTCAACGGCCACGACCTCGCGTTGGATCCCGTGGCCGCCAAACGGACGCTGGCGTTTTTCTCCGATGAACCGCGACTGTTTGACTACCTCACCGTCGAGCAACACCTGGCCTTCACGGCCCGGATCTACCAGGTCACCGATTATCGGGAAAAGTTGATGCCGCTGCTGACCGAGCTGGAGATCGCGGACAAAATCCGATCACTTCCGGGCGAATTGTCCCGCGGCATGAAGCAAAAGCTGGCCATCGCCTGTGGGCTGCTGCACTCGCCAAAGGTCATCCTCTTCGACGAACCGTTGACCGGGCTCGACCCCATCGGCATTCGTCGCATGAAGGAGACCATCCGGCGACGCGCGGCGGATGGCGCCGCCATCCTGATCAGCTCGCACCTGCTCCATCTGCTGGAAGAGATCTGTTCGCACGTCATCATCGTCCAGAGCGGACGAAAAATCGTGGACGGGCCGCTGGCGGAAGTGGTGCAACGTTTTGCCGGGCAAGCTGGCGCCCTGAACTTGGAAGAAGTGTTCTTTCGCGCCACCGGAGCCGACGGCCCGCCCGCGCTGCCATGATTCAAGCCCTTCTCTACCTTCAGGTGGTGTCCACCTGGAACCAGCTGGTGGCCCGGCTTCGACGCCTCAAAAAACCCAAGTATCTGGCGGGCTTCCTCGTTGGCGGCCTCTACTTCTTTTTTTATTTTATCCGCCCCATCTTCTTTGCGCGGCCTCCCACCCCGGGTCGACCCACGGCCATGTGGCCTGCGTTCACGGGACACTTTGAGCTGATCGCTGCCGTGGTGCTGGCTATCGTCGTTTTGGGTGCCTGGATCTTACCACAAACCCGCGCCGCGTTGTCCTTCTCTGAAGCCGAGGCCGCCTTTCTCTTTCCCGCCCCGGTCCGGCGCCGCACGCTAATTCACTTCAAGCTCCTCCGATCGCAAGCCAGCATCCTGTTCTCGACGATAATCATGGCGCTGGTTTCGACGCGGTTCAGCCGCGGCTCAATCGACCACGGCGCACCGTATGCCCTCGTGGGTTGGTGGCTGGTTCTTTCCACGATGAACCTCCATTTCATCGGCGCGTCGTTTGCCCGTTCCCGCCTGCTGGACCGAGGCATCGGACATTGGACCCGACGCTGGCTCATCCTGGGCGCGCTCGCGCTTGCCGGCCTGGCCGCGGCTTGGTGGCTTCGATCTCATCTGCCGCCGCCGCCCAAATTGTCCGGCACCAGCGCCGATCTGAAAGCTGTGCTGGGCCAGTTCCGAGAATTCCTCAGCACTCAGCCCCTGGCCGCATTGCTCTCGCCGTTCCGCTGGATGGTCAGGCCCGGCCTCGCAGCCTCATTCGGCGAATTCCTGCGCGCGATTGGGCCCGCCCTGCTGATCCTGGGAGGGCACTACCTCTGGGTAATTGGATCGGCTGTCGCTTTTGAGGAGGCTTCGCTTGAACAAGCCCGTCGGCGAGCTGAAAAGCTCGCCACGCTGCGCCGTGAGCCCGGCCGGCTGACCCCGGAGCGCGCCACGCGCGCGCCGTTTGCCCTCCGACCGCAGGGCCCGGCTGCGGTGGCGTTCCTCTGGAAAAACCTCATCTACGCCGGCAGCCTTTTCACGCCTCGAATGTGGCTGCTCCTGACGTTCTCTCTCGGCGTGCCCGCTGTCATCATCGGCCTGAACGCGCGCCGCGGCGAGTTCTTCGACGTTATCCCGCTCCTTCTGGTGATGGCCCTTGTCTGGTCAGTGCTCCTCGGCCCTCAACTGCTACGGCACGATCTCCGCCAGGACCTGCGCTCCGCCGAATTGCTCAAGCTCTACCCCCTGCCCGGCTGGAAGATCATCCTCGGCGAACTGCTCGCTCCAGCCGTGATCCTAACGGCCATCCAATGGACGTTGCTCATCCTCCTCACCATTCTGTTCACCGGAATTCCCGGCGGAAGTCCGGTTGAATGGTCCACCCGCAGTTCGATGGCCACGGGTGCCGCCCTCGTTTGCCCGGCCCTGAACCTGATCTCGTTGCTCGTCCCCAACGCCGCCCTCCTGCTCTTTCCCGCCTGGTTACAAACCGGCCCCGGCGGACCCCAAGGCATCGAAGCAACCGGACAACGCCTCATCTTTCTGCTCGGTCAACTGCTCGTCTTCAGCCTGGCGCTGGTGCCAGGCGCCGTCGCTGCCGTGGGCGCCTATTTCTTCGCCACGCTGACCCTGCCGACCGTCATCGCCGTCCCCATCGCCGGCGCAGCCGCCGCCAGCTTGCTGCTCGTCGAGGCCGGACTGGGCATGGCCGGCCTCGGCAAGCTGTTCGAACGCCTCGATATCGCCGCAGAATTGCGAGCCTGACCCGTTTCACCGTTGGCCTAGGCCGGCGTAGGACAGAAACCGACCGGCAGATTGATCCAGGGCGGAAGCGGCGCGGAAAACTCCACACGCTGTCCGATCAACGGATGCACAAACTCCATCCGCCAGGCATGTAGGCGCAGCGGAGGTTCGTTCATCGAAAGGGTCTGCATCTCCCCCCGCCGATGGTCCTGTCGATAGACCGGATCGCCGCATACCGGCACGCCCAGGTGCCAGAGATGCACGCGAATCTGATGCGTCCGGCCGGTGAGCGGCCGGGCTTCCAACAAGGTCGTACCATCCTTTCTTCGCTCCAACACGCGAAACTCAGTTCGGGCCAACCGGCCCGCCACCGGATCAACCTCCCGCGAGCCGAGCGGGCCCGACGTCGAACTGATTGGCGCATCGCAATGAAACTGGTCGAACTCCGGCTGACCAAACACTTGGACGAGATACTGTTTCCGAACGTGGCCCCGGGCAAACTGGGGTTGGAGCAAGCCGGCGATGCACGGGGTGCGCGCCACCAGGACAAGGCCGGTGGTGTTGGCGTCCAATCGGTGGGCCGGACGCGGGGTCTGGGGATGATAGGCTGCGCCCAACAGGTGTTGCAGGGTGTTGCGGAAAAACCGGCCCCCGGCGTGCATGGGCAATGGCGCCGGCTTGTTGAGCACCACCAGCGCTTCGTCCTCGTGCAGGATTTCCACCCGACTATTCACGTCCGGTTCGAGAACCGCCGGAAATTTGTGCCAGTAATGATCACCGGCTCGAACCACATGGTCGGCCGCCAGCGTTTCATGGCGGCCATTGAGGATTCGGCCGCGCGCGCATTCGCTCGCCCACTCGGCCGCCGACCAATGCTGAACCAGGCGACAGAGCGCCTCGAGCAGGGTCGCACCATTGCATTCGGCGGGAATTCGAACGGGCTTAAAATTGTCGAACGGCTCGCGACCCGGCAACGGCGTCATCACCCGGGCAATGCACGCGTGCCGGCGCTCAAGGCATGCGGCGAGCCGGGCAAAGGGCCGACCGCCACAACTCGGACAAACCTGCTCTGGACGAGGCGCGGACTCCAAACGTGCCTCCCTGTGACCAGGATCCAGCAGCCAGGCAAGGCACTGGAGACATCCAGACTGACCATCCGGCTCGTCGAAATGAGCCTTCCCAAGGGGCTCCTCCCGCCAGGCGATTTCGTCGCGCAAAACTCGGACGACAAGTTTTTTGAACGGTTGATGTCCCAACGGCCGCAGGATTGGATCGACGTCGGCCAGCCCGGGCAAGGATCGTATCTCCTGCAGCAGGACGGCCATCGTTTCTGATGGGGCAGCCACCGACAACCGGATCCCCCGGGGATTCAACAGAATCGTGCCGCGCAAGTGCGGTCCATGACCAAAGGAGAGCAATCGCTGACGGAGCGGACCAATCTCCACCATGGGAGCCGGCCAAGACGCTGCAAGGTGGGTGAACTCAGTCATCAACGGCTACGGACCCTGCCACAACCGGCGAAGACATCAATTCACGAATACCGCTTCGTTCGCCATCAGGAGCGCGTGCGCATACTCGGCCCATCCCGACAGCGGCTTCATCTCGCGCACTCCGGCCTTCCGGGCGGCGGCAAAGGCCTCGCGCTTGCTCCGCAACTGTTCTTGGATTCGTCCCCGCCCGGGCCGGACCCGCTCGGCCGCCAGGGTCACCGGAGCAGAGTCTTCGGGCGTAGCCGCTTCCCGCACGAAGGCGATCCCCATCTGAACCTCGTCAACAGTCGGACGGCGCTGGTAAATAATGCCATACAGCCGTTCAACCCGAGCCTCGTCGGTGACACACGCGGCGACATCCGGACGTTCCGCCACCCGACGCGCCTGTTCGATCACGAGCGGACTGTTCATCAGATAAAGGGCCTGCTGCGGCACGGTGGTGCGATGCCGATGTCCACTGCTCAGATCGGGATTGGCGAAGTCAAAATGATTGAACACCTCCGGCAGATCCGCGCGATCGATATAGCCATAAACCGTGCGCCGGGTGGTGTAGCCAACGTCGCGGGGATCGCGCGTCGGGGTCAGCACGGTCGTTATCCGGCGCCCGCGCCCGGTGCTGGTGCTGGCCAGCGGCACCGGCGGCCCAAACATGTTCGTATCAATCGCCCCGCCCACCGCCAGCAACAGATCGCGCATGGGCTCGAATTCAAGCCGGCGAATGTTTTGTCGCCACAGCAATTTGTTGAACGGGTCAACCTCCTCCGCCGCCGGTTGACTGGCGCTCGCCTGCTGGTACACGCGGGTCAGCAGCATCTCGCGGTGAAGTTGTTTCACCGACCAGCCGTGCCGCATGAATTGGCTCGCCAGGTAATCCAGAAGCTCCGGATGAGTCGGGGCGGCACCCATCGAGCCGAAATCATCGGGCGTCGCCACCAGGCCCTCGCCAAAATGATGTTGCCAGACCCGATTAACCATCACACGAGCGGTCACCGGATTGTTCGTGCTGGCAATGGCCCGCGCCAAATCGAGCCGGCCGCTGCCCGTGGTGAACGGCTTGCGCACCGGACCAGACAGGCATTCGAGGAACTGCCGGGGCACGACCGGCCCGCGGTTCTCCGCCTCGCCGCGCAGATGCACGCGTGAATCCTGCGGCGATGCGCTATCCACCATCGCATTGGCCCGTGGCGGCGCGCCGGGATGCGTCAAATCCAGGGCGTCGATGCGGTTCAACAACTCAATGCGCTCCCGCACCAGCTCTCGGCGCTGTTTTTGATCGCCCTGCGCTTCGCGGGCTTTGGGGCGCAGCCCGTCCAATTCACGCTCAAGCGCCATGCGCTGCTCGTAATAGCTCGCATATTGCGGGCTGCGCGACGGGTCGCTCCCCAGGATCGGCCGCACTCGCGGCTCCAGACTGCTCGCGAAGATACCGTGCAACGAATAGTAATCCTTCGTCGGCACCGGATCGAACGGATGATCGTGGCACCGCGCGCAACTTACGGTCAGGCCCAGAAAACCTTTCGTCACCACGTCGATGCGATCGTTGATGATGTCGTTTTCATTGTTTTGAAAACGCTCTCCCAAAGTAAGAAAGCCCAGGGCAGCCAAGGCGGCGTTGCCTCCCGTCGGGGGCAACTGATCCGCGGCGATTTGCTCGAGGATGAACCGATCATAAGGTTTGTCGTCGTTGAAGGCCCGGATGACGTAATCGCGATAGGTCCAGGCATAGGGATACACCGGGGTATCGCGCTGTCGCTTGATCTCTCCCTTGGTGTCGGAATAACGCGCGACATCCAGCCAGTGCCGCCCCCAGCGTTCACCGTATCGGGGCGACGCCAGGAGTCGGTCAACCAGCCGGGCAAAGGCGTCGGGCAAGGTATCGTCGACAAAGGCCTGCACTTCCTCCGGAGTGGGCGGCAGCCCAATCAGATCAAAAGTCACCCGCCGGATGAGCGTCGCGTGATCGGCCGGCGGCGACAGGCTCAGCCCCTTCGTCGCCAGCTTTTCGAGAATGAACGCGTCAATCGCCGTAACCGGCTCCGCCAGATTTTTCGCCGGGGGCACCGTCGGCGGCGTCACCGGCTGAAACGCCCAATGCACCGGTTCGTCCGAGGCTTTCGATTTCGTGCCCGCCTTGGGTGCGGCGTGCGATGAGCCTAACGACAGGGCGCCAGCCAGGGTGAGGAGTGCGATCCGCGTTTTCATGCCAGCACCCCCTTGACCACGCTGCCGTGCACGTCGGTGAGGCGAAAGTCGCGGCCGTTGTAACGATAGGTCAGCTTTTCGTGATCAAAGCCGAGCAGATGCAGAAGCGTGGCATGCAAATCGTGGACATGCACCCGGTCCTGCACGGCGTTCGCTCCGAACTCGTCGGTCGCGCCATGGACGGTTCCCCCGCGCACGCCCCCACCCGCCAGCCAGGTGGTAAACGCGCGGTTGTTGTGATCGCGGCCGGGATTGTCAAAACCATTGCGGTCGCGGGTGGGCTTGCGTCCGAACTCACCGCCCCACACGACCAGGGTTTCGTCAAACAGCCCTCGGTCTTTCAAGTCCTGCAGAAACGCCGCCAGCGGCGCATCGATTTCATTCGCGCTGCGGCGCAGGCGATCCTCGAGGTCGTTGTGATGATCCCAGCCGCCGGCCCAGACCTGGACAAAGCGCACGCCACGCTCAATCAACCGGCGCGCGATCAACAACTGACGCCCTTGGTTCGTGGCGCCATAACGTTCCAGCATCCAGGCGGGCTCCTGCTGGACGTCGAAGGCATCGGTAGCCTCCATTTGCATTCGGTAAGCCATCTCGTAAGCCTCAATGCGCGCCTCGAGCTGTTCGTCCTTTTGCAGGTTCCGGCTGTGGGCCGCGTTCAATTTGCCGACGAGATCAAGTTGATGTCGCTGCTCCTTCGGACCCAGGAACGGATTGCGGATATTCTCAATCATCTGTTCCACCCCGGGATTCTTGGTGTTGATGCTGGTTCCCTGGTAAAGGCCGGGCAGGAACGCGGCTTGCCAGTTGGCCGGGCCACCCGGTGGCGCATTGCCTGGCCGGAGCGAGATGAACCCAGGCATGTTCTGATTTTCCGTGCCGAGCCCATAAAGGATCCAGGAACCCAGGCTGGGCCGGGCCTGGCGCAGCGACCCGGTGTTCATGAAGATCGTCGCGGTGTCGTGGGCTGGAATGTCGGTGTGCATCGAGCGGATGATCGCCAGATCATCCACCTGCTCACCCAGCTTGGAGAACACCTCGCTCACCTCGATCCCGGACCGGCCGCACCGGCGAAACTTGAAAGGCGAGGCATACGCCACACCGCTCGAACCCGGAATGGATTTGCCCTCGAATCGCGCCAGTTCCGGTTTCGGATCCCATGTGTCCACCTGGGACGGCGCGCCTTGGGCAAAGACATGAACCACGTGCCGCGCCCGCGGCCGAAAATGGGGCGGACGCGGCGCCAGCGGATGAAGGCTGGCTTCCGCCCGAGCAGCCGGGACCATCGCCTCATCCGCCAAGAGGGTCCCCAGGCCGAGCGCGCCCAGGCCCAACCCAAAGCGACCGAGGAACTCGCGTCGGCTCCGGTGGAGGGACTCAGGAGCCGGAAAATGGTTGCGGATGTATTCCGGACTGAACTGCGATGGCGTCTTCATGGTCAACATTGGCACCAGACGCCAGGCCATCGACAAAGGTATCAGGTTCTTAACATTTCTTGTAAGATCGCCCCCCGTTTTTCGTAATACATCATTGGAAGCGGTCGTTCGGGCGGAAAAAAGCTCGAACCTGATTCCAGTCCTTCCCGTGTGGGAAGGCGGCGGGTTTTGGCGAATCCTTCTGTGTGTGCGCCAAGACCCGCTTTCGTCTTTTTGGACCCATCATTTTCAGGAGGGGCTGACAAGGTCGTAGGAATACGGACCAAAACATCCTTTTCACCGTCTGGCCCCGCAGCTAGGAAGGGTTCGTGCCGATCGAGAAAATTATCGTGTTGGAAGACGACCTGATCGTCCGGAAGAGTCTTGAACAACAGCTTCGCTACCGGCGATACGACGTGGCCTCGGCGGCTAACATCGCCGGCGCCAACGAACTCCTGTCGAAGGACAACTTCGATCTGATGATTGTGGATGTGAAGTTGCCCGACGGCGACGGCACCGAACTCCTCAAGCAACTGCAGACCCGCCCCACCCGGCCGCTCGTGGTGATGATTTCCGGCTTCGGCACGGTGGATCTCGCCGTGGACTGCATGAGCAACGGCGCGTTTTCGTTTCTCACCAAGCCTTTCTCCCCGGAACAGCTGGCGGTCACGCTCAAAAAGGCGGAGGAACACACCCAGCTGCTGAAGGTCAACCAGTTCCTCAGCCACGGTGAGGATGTGGAAACCGGCTACGAATTGCTCGGCAAGAGCCCGGTGATGGAACAGCTCAGGGCCTTGATACGAAAGGTTGCCCGCACCCAAGCCACGGTGTTGATCCAGGGTGAGAGCGGCACCGGCAAGGAATTGGTAGCCCGGGCCCTTTACCGGCAAAGCCCGCGCGCCGCCGCGCCGTTCATCAAGCTGAACTGCGCGGCCGTTCCGGAAAACCTGATCGAGAGTGAATTCTTCGGCCACGAAAAGGGCGCCTTTACCAACGCGATCAACAAACGCGAAGGCCGCTTCGAACTCGCCCATACCGGCACCATTCTCCTCGACGAAATCAGCGAGATTTCCCCCACTGTGCAGGCCAAGCTGCTGCGCGTTCTCCAGGAACGCGAATTCGAACGTGTCGGCGGCAACCGCACCGTCAAGGTCGATGTCCGCGTCCTCGCCACCACCAACCGCCGCCTCGAAGACAGCGTCAGCCGCAAGGAATTCCGGCAGGACCTTTATTTCCGTCTCAATGTCGTTCCCATCTTGATCGCGCCCCTGCGGGAACGCAAAGAGGACATCCCGGTCCTGGCTGACCAATTCCGCAGCCGGTTCGCCCGCAAACATGGCGTGGAGGTCCACGGCATCAGCGCTTCCGCCCAGTCAATGCTGATGGATCACTCCTGGCCCGGCAATGTTCGCGAACTCCAGAACGTGATCGAACGGGCCGTCATTCTTTGCAACGAAGGCGGCGTGCTCGAACCCGCTCACCTCGGCATGAACGTCGCCGGCGTCGAGATCCCCACTGCCCCCCGCCCCGCCGTCGAAGGCGCGCTCGGCGTCGCTGCCATCGATGCGGGCGGAGAATTCCCCACCCTCGCCGAACTGGAGAAACGCCACATCCTCACGGCGCTCCGCGAAAGCAAGGGCAACCGCACCCACGCCGCGCGCATGCTCGACATCAGCATCCGCACCCTTCGCAACAAGCTCAACGAATACAACTTCAAGGGCCCTGAGAAAATCGGCGAGGAAACCGCCGCAGCGTAGGAAAAAGTCAGTGAATTAGTGAATGAGCGAGTGAGTGATTCTTGAGGCACCTCACTAAATCTCTAACTCACCAACTCCCTCCTTCGCTCACTTCTTCTTAAAGGCGGACCGCAGCAGCCAGTGTCGTTTCAACCCCTGCATCAGGTGATCGGCGTTGGTCACGGCGCTGGAGATCTCCGCCAGTATGGTGTTGTTGGCTTCCACCTGCGCATTCAGATTACTCGTCAGCGCGGTAAGCTGGAGCAAGACGGTGGTGACGTTGGTCAACGCGACGTTCGCATTCGCCGAAATGCCGTCCACGCGCTGGTCGGAGTTGATGAGCAAGGTCCGTGCGCTGGTCAGGGTTTGGTTGATTTCCCGGCGTAGATCGGGCGGGAGCGCCCAGTCGCCCAGCGCACCCTGCGAATTCGTGAGGTTCGCACTGATCCGGGTCAGATGTCTCAGCAACGGGCGTGTGTCGGTCAGGAAAGTGTCCGCATTCCGAGCCGTATCCACGGCCTGGTCGAGCACTCGATTCACGCGGTTGGTCAGGCCCAGCAAATTGGGGAGCGCTGCTTCCACCGTGTCCGCCAGTTGCTCCAATCGCACGGTCAAGGCCGGAGCCTCACGCGGCGGCAGGAAAAAGCCCTTCTCTTGCGCGCCCGGGAAAGGCCGATACCGGGCATTCTCGTAGTCCCAAACTGCGGCCGGGCCCTTGGTCTTCGTGCTGGAGTCAAAAACCAAAACCTCTGCACTCGCCTCAATGGAAGCGAGCGCTGATCCGCTCAGCTCAGCCAGTTTGCGATAGGCCGGCGCCAGCAGAGTTTTGCCGCTGTCATCATAAATCCCCTGAGCGACGTGGACCGCAGCGTTGGTTCGGAGCGAGACGAGGTCTTTTCCGGCGACCGAACGGACCGGATGAAACAAGTAAGTCGGCGGTCCGTTTGTGCCCTTCGTGACCTCGATGGAACGTTTGCCCAGGAAATCGGAGGAAGCCACCACCGCGCGCGAGTCATCCCACAGATAGCCGACGAATTCCTCCTTCACGACGAAGGCCACAAAGACATCGTAATAATCAAAAGGCGGCTGGGCGTTGATCTCAACAATCTCGCCCACATCAAAGCCCATCAGCCGAACCGGATCGCCCACCCGCAGGCCGCTGGCATTGTCGACAAAAGTGAAGTAGGGCATTTTCCGCACAAACCATCCCTTCCGCTCCGCCACGCGATAGACGTAATACGCCAATCCGACGAGGAGGAGCACCACCGCGACGACGACGAACAGGCCCACCACCCGTTCCAGGCGGCTCAGCCGGGTGCGCAACTGCGGAGTCAAATCATGAAGGGCCATGGTCAGTTCAGTGCAACAATTCCCGCAACAAAGGTTCCCCGCGCGAGTTGAGATCCGCGCGTCCGCCGAGATTGATGTAAGCCCCATCCGTGACCAGGCCAAACTGGCGGGCACGCTGTCGCCACGGACGCAGGTCGTCCCCGGTGACCACCAAGGTCAAAGGCTGCCCCCCGGCGAGAGGGTGACCCGCCGCCAGAGCGTCGAGTGTTTCCAGCCACCAGCCCAAATCACGCGGATCGAGGCCGGACAGGGGGTTATCCAGTAACAACACGCGAGGCTTCAGCGCCAAAGCCCGCGCGAGGCCGAAACGCTGCAGCCAGTTGCGATTGACCTCGTGCGGCCGGGCCGTGGCCCAGCGCTCCAAACCGGTGAACTCGATCAGTTCCCGCAGCCGCCATTCCGCCTCCACTTCGGCCAGACCGGGACCGGCGTGATACTGAAGAGGCAAAGCTACATTCTCGATCAACGTCAGGTGCTGCAACAGTTGACCGCCGTCGAACACCACGCCGATCTTCAGTCGCTCGGCCAAGTGTTCCTGCTCGTAACCCGCGGTGAATTCCCGACCAAACAGGCGGCACACGCCTCGCAACGGACGCAACACGCCCGCACCCGCCAGGATCAAGCTGGTCTTACCCGTCCGCGCCAGGCCCGCGATCGCCCAATAGTCGCCCTCATAAACCCGCCAGGACACCCCTTCGAGAACCGCCTGGGAATAGTCCCGCAAGGACGGAATGGCGGCTTCGCCCAATTCAAGCAGTGGCCCCGCCTCGGTCCCGGATTCGGCTCTCAGCCCCCCCGTTCCCTCGCTGGCACGGTCTGGTGTCATGCGTCAGGTCACGAGATAAACGATCAGAATTAACGCGTCGAGCAGGCCGCACACGATGATGCTCTGGCCCACCGCCCGCACCGTGGATCGGGCGACCTCGGACAACGACAATGGTTGCGCGAGGCCGTGGTAGCTGGAGATCACGGCGATGATAAAGCCGAATCCAACGGTCTTGAGGCCGAGCAGGACAAAGTCGAGGCCGCGCAACGCACCCACCATCTGCCCGAGGTAATCCATCGGGGTCAGCGGCACATCCTGCACAAAGGCCCACAAATAACCCGCGATCAGAGCGCCCAGGATCAAATAGACGGTCAGGGCCAGCACGCCCACGGCCATCCCGATGACGCGGGGCACCACAAAATAGTGGACCGGATCGATCCCCATGACTTCGAGTGATTCCACCTCGCCCGTAGCCCGCGCCGTTCCCAACTCGACCACGTTCGCCGCACCCGACCGGCAGAGCACCAGCAGGGCAGCCAGCAACGGCCCCAACTCACGCACCACCGCCGTGACCATGATCGTCCCTAGAAATTGGGTCGCCCCCACCCTCGACAACAACGAAACGGTCTGCCCAATCACCACCAGCCCGAGCGCAAAGGACAGAAAGCCCGCCATCGGCAGAAGCAACAACCCGGATCGCGCGATCTGACGGATAGTCATCGGATGAATGACCCGCCGGGCCACGCGAAACTTCGTGAGCATGACCCCAAGGGTGATCAGGGCAAACGCTCCAATCCCGCGCACGGCTTGAACCGCCCCGATCAACCGCCGACCCACGAGGGCAAAATACAGTTGAGGCAGCGACATCCGCTGGAACAGGAGCGGGTCGGAATCAACCGAGATTTCAGTCGTACGTGGTTCGGTCACGGCAAATCATTGCTTCGTCGGCAGCGTCGCGTTCAGGCCGCAGGTTCAGGCAGCGCCCAGAACGATTCAAGTGTTTTGGCATGACCCGTCGAGGCTCGTTGCCCGGTCCCTATCACCTGCGACCGAGATCTACCTAGTTCTTGGGATGGGGCAAAACCCTCGGTCGCCCGATCTTAAAGCATATGAATAAAACCGAGTTAGAGGAGGTTGCGGGTCCGAAACTCTCGGTCGCCCCCCAGGCGACCGCAGGTGACCCATTCGCGTCAAGCCACGCCCAGCGAGCCTCCAGATCCCACGACGAAAAGCTCCGGACGGTAACTCTGCAGATCGAGCGAAAGTCATTTGTCTTTACCCTCATGGAAAACGAACGGGGCCAGTTTCTCCGCATCACCGAAGGCGTCGTGGGTCGCCGCAATCACATCATCATTCCGTCCACCGGCCTGGCGAACTTCGGACAGTTGGTCGCGGCGATGGACGCAGTCCCGGAACGGCGCCAAGCCTAGCCGGGCCCCGCCACGGAATTGAATTTTCCGTGATAGGCAGGCCGCGGTGGGTTTGATAGAGACGAGGGCGAGTTTCGTCAGTTCTGGCGAACAACTCGGACCCAAACATGAATCGTCACGTCATTCTCTCCGCCTGGGCGCTCTCGCTTAGCCTCACTGCCAGCCTCACCTTCCCCGCGTTCACCGCTCCCGGCGCGCCCGCCGGTCCAGAAAAACCGCCCCGGCTGACCAAGCCAGTCCGCCTGTTCGACGGAAAATCCCTCGCCGGCTGGGAGGGCAATCCGAAGATTTGGCGCGTCGAAGACGGCTGCATCACCGGCGGTTCTTATACTGAAACCGTCCGTGAAAATGAGTTCGTCGCCACCACCCGCGACTACACGAACTTCATCATCCGCCTCCAGATCAAGCTGACCGGCTCGAACGGCTTCATCAACTCCGGCTTCCAAATCCGCTCGCAGCGCGTGCCAAACAATTCCGAGATGGCCGGCTATCAGTGCGACTTCGGCGAGCCATCCTGGTACGGCTGCGTCTATGACGAGTCCCGCCGCAACAAGTTGATGGCGTCGTCGGACATGAAAACCCTCCGGCCCGTCCTGAAAAAGGATGACTGGAACGAATATGTCATCCGCGCCGATGGCCCGAGAATTACCACCTGGATCAACGGCGTGCTCGGCGTGGACTACCACGAACCTGACCTGACCATTCCCAACTACGACTGGGGCAAACTGGGCGTTCAAGTCCATGGCGGCGGCAAGGCCGTCGTGCAGGTGAAGGACATCGAGATCCAGGAGCTGCCAGCGCGCCCCCGCTTCGAAGGCGCGCCCAAGCCAAAGCCCGGCGCGAAGGCGTCGCCGCTCACCCCGGAGGAGGAACACGCCAGCTTCACCCTACCGCCCGGATTCGAGCTCGAGCTCGTGGCCAGCGAAGATACCGACGCCGGCCTGGGAAAATTCGTCGCCATCGACTGGGACCTGCAAGGCCGGCTCTGGACCATGACAGCACTCGAGTATCCGGTGGACGCCAATGAAAGCCCGGCGGTGGCCCGGGAACTCTACGCCAGCCGCGCCCGCGACAAGGTGCTGGTCTACGACCGGGACCCGGTCTCGCCGACGGGCTACACCCGACGCCCGCGCGTCTTCGCCGATGGCCTGGCGATTCCCCTGGGAATTCTCCCCTACAAGAACGGCGTCTATGTGCAGCACGGGACCGAGATCGTGTTTCTCAGCGACACCGACGGAGATGGGCGGGCCGACCAGCGCAAGGTGGTCCTGAGTGGATTTGGCGTGCAGGATTCGCACTTGTTCCCCCATCAGTTCTCTCGTGCGCCCGGCAACTGGATCTGGTTTGCGCAAGGCGCGTTCAATTACGGCAAGGTCAAAACCACTCAGGGCGCGGAGTTGCAGTTCGATCAGACCCGCATGGCCCGATTCCGCTACGACGGCAGCGAGTTCGACATCACGTCGCAAGGGCCGTGCAACATCTGGGGCTTCGTGCTCGACGGCAATGGCCAGTCCTGGATCCAGGAGGCGAACGACTTCGGCTACCCGATGATGCCCTTCCATGAATTCGCGAACTATCCCGGATGCTCGGGCAGCCAATGGAAGAGTTATGCGCCGGAGTTTCCCGGCACTGCCCCCGAGTTCGCGATGGGCGGCACCGGCTTGAGCGGGCTGGCTTTGACCGATGGTGCCTTTCCACGAACGCCTGCCTCCGCACGAAAAGCCGCCGGCCTCTGGCCCGAGCCGTATGCTGGCTCGTTCTACATCGCCAACCCGATCACGCGCAAAATCCAGGCCATGGAAGTCACGCCCGACGGCCATCGATTTCGCTACCAGAAACAGCCCGACTTCGTCCTTTCCAGCGACGAATGGTTTCGCCCCGTCGCGTTGCGCACGGGGCCCGACGGCTGCCTCTATTTCGTGGATTGGTACAACAAGATCATCTCGCACAACGAAGTGCCCCGGAATCATCCGGAGCGTGACAAAAAACGCGGGCGTATCTGGCGCGTAAAACATCAGGGCACACGTCCTTTTTCCGTGCCGGATTTCACCAAGCTTTCTCCGGAAGCGTTGCTGGCCAAGCTCGGCGATCCGTCCCTTCTGCAAAGCCATTTCGCGTGGCAGGCCATCACGGATCGGCAACTCACCGAGCTCACTCCCAAATTGAAAAAGCTGCTGACCGACTCCGCGTTGCCAACGCCACGGCGTCTGGCCGCGCTCTGGGCGTTGGAAGGCCTGAAGGCCGTGGATCCCGCAGTGCTCAAACCATTGTTGACCTCGCCCGATCGCAACCTTCGGCGCGAGTCCTTGCGGGCTTGGGCGGAACTGCCGCAGGCGCAGGTGACGGACTTCGCCGCGATGGTCGACGATCCGGATCCCGAGGTGCGCAGCGAAGCGGCGCGCACCGCCGGACGCATTCTAGGCGGTGCCTACCGCGCAGGCGCGGTCCAGGCAGGATCGACGCCGAACGCTCTGGCCGCCGTCGGATTGCTCGCGCGTTCCGCCCGCGCCCCGCTGACTTTCCCCACGATGAAGAGCACGTCGACGGGAAAGATGATCAAGGCCGGCGACGCCTACGAGCGCGACTTTGAACGTTATCTCGCACGGCTTTTCCTCGAGGCGCATCCCGGGGCGGTGTCGGCGTATCTTCAATCCAGCGCGGCGCAATCTCTGCCCGTGGAGAATCGGCTCGTCGCCGCCCTTGCCCTCGAACCCAAGGCCAGCGCCGCCGAAGTGGCGCGCCTGTTGCCCCAGTTGAATCGACCACCCGGCGACGAGGAACTGCTGCGCCTCGCGCAATCGATCGAAGCGCCCGGCGCCGCCAGCGCGCTCCAGGCGGTGCTCCAAAAGCCGGAGACCCAGACCGGTGCGCTCGAGTCATTGCTCCGCGTCCGCACCAAGCTCGACGCCAATCAACTGACGCCGTTGCTGACCGAATCCGCCCGCCAACTGCTCAACCAGAGCGGGCCGGCCGCAGATCTTGGCCTTCGCCTGGCGTCGGCGTTTCAGCTCCACGAAACAGAACCGGACCTGGCCAAAGTGCTGGACGCCGGAACCGTCGCTTCCGCGGGCAGCGATCCCGCACAGCCCGTTCTGACCCTGCAACCACAGGCCGTAGCCGCCCTGCGGGCGTTGCGTGAACTCAAATCCGATCGAGTTGAGTCCTTCGCGCGACTGGCCGAGAAAGGCCAACCGGAAGTCCGCGAAGCCGCCGTCGCCGCGCTGGCCGCCGCCCGCGACGGTAAAGGCGTTCCTTTCCTCGCCCTGCTCTATCCGTCCCTGCCCCTTTCCGCACGGAAAACGGCGCTGTCCGGGCTCTCCGGCCAAAAAGCAGGCGCCCAGGCGCTCGTCCAAGCCGTGCGCTCCGGACATGTTCCCCGCGAAGATCTCGACGGCGCGACTTTCGACAAACTCCAGACGGTTCTGGGCGACGACCCGACCCTCACCTCGCTTATGCAGGAGATGGCGTCGTTGTTCCGCCCCGTGCTGCGCCTCAACGGCGAGGACAACGCCTGGACTGAGACAGGCCTGACGCTCGACGGTCCTTTCACCGTTGAGTCCTGGGTAAGGCTCGAGTCGGGCATCGATAACAACGATGGGCTGCTCGGAGCACCCGAGGCCCTCGACATGAACTTTTTTGGCGGTCAGTTCCGCGTCTGGGTCGGCGGCGGCACCCACGACGCCATCGTGGCGAAGAAGAAAACCGTCCCGGAGGTGTGGACTCATCTGGCCGTGACGCGCGACGCGCAAGGACTGTTTCGGATCTACCAGAACGGTGAGCTGGACACTGCCGACTCCAAGCCCGTCCCGCAGAAATTTGAGAACGTGCGCATCGGCTGGACCGCGCCGGCCAAGGGCACACACGGTTGGCTGAGCGAGTTTCGCATCTGGAACCGGGCCCGAACGGCGTCCGAGATTCGGGCGGATTTCGACCGAACCTTTGTCGACGCGGGCCCCGGCGGCGGCACGAACGCCACGCAACGTCCACTTGAGTTGGTTGGATTATTCGCCGGCACGAACTGGGGCAAGCTTCACGGGGGCGCAAAGATCCAGAAATCGCAGGATTATCCGACCTTGCTCACGGCCGCCGAAGCCAAAGCAATGGCCGATCGTTTCGAGTTCTTTCGCAAGCTCGCCGAGCAGGAGGGAAATCCCAAACGCGGCGCCGGCCTTTTCACCACCGCGTGCCTGGGCTGCCACACCGTGGCCGGGCGCGGCGGTCAGATCGGTCCAGTGCTGAACGGTGCCGGCGCCTTGGGCGTCGAGGCGTTGCTCCGAAACATTCTCACTCCCAACGCCGCGATGGAACCCGGCTACCGCGCGTTCCGCGTTGAAACCAAGGACGGCGAACTCCAAGACGGCTTGCTGGTTTCCCAAGATGCCGAAGCCATCGTTCTCCGACGCCAACGGCTCGAAGATTTGCGTCTCCCGCAGAGCACGGTCAAACGCGCCTGGTACACCAAGCTCAGCATGATGCCCGAGGGCCTGCTCGACGCCTTCCAGCCCAAGGACGTCACCGACCTGTTCGCCTACCTGAAAACGCTCAAGTAAGAAGCAACCTTCACGGTAAGGTGGCGCCGTCTCCTTGGCCGAACCGTGAGGTTCACCGGGAGAGATCTTGGTCGCAAACTTCGTCGCAAACCTAATCGGAAGGATTCGACGAGGTTGGGCTGCCGACGAAGTTCGCGAAGAGGTTTTTGGGGTGCTGACGAGACATGACCCGCTGGCCGCTTGGCTGGGCCGCGTGCCCCTCATGCGGGGCACGCGCTCCGATCCCGGCGAACGCCACGGTCCATCCCAGTCGCGAAACGCCTATGGATCGCGGCCCGCCACGAACTCAACCGGCGCGGACCAGTGACTCCACCGGGTCGTGCGATCCTTGTAGCGCGCCCGCACTCGATAGGTGTGCCCTTTTTGACAAATCTTATCCGGCAACTGGAATGCAGACTTGGCCTCAGGCAACTCGGCGCTCAGCCACCGCGGCTCAAGTTCATAACGCCACGGTTGCCCGGCCACAAAACCAATGCGGCCCGGCGCAGCGATCTCACCGACCCGCCACTGCACGGCCGCAAATTCGTTCGTGGCCGGCGACACATACGGGCTGACGGAAAATATCAGCATCCCTGGCGGAAATCCCGCTGCGCCGGTGTAGCCAATCGCGGGGCGCTCGGGAATGCGCGCGTCCTTCGACTCAGCCCAGAGATGGCCGTAGCCATACCCACGCTGATCTCCGTCATTGGGCGCATAATTTTTGACCGGCCGGGAATCGGTGCAGAAGCCAACGATGTAACGTTCAAACCCGGCCAAATCAGGCGTCTCCAGGGTTCGACGCCATTCACCGCCAAAATGCTGGCCGGTCGCCGGGTTCACATAGAACACGCCTTTTTGATTCTGCCGCGGATGCCAGTTCCAAACGGCTTCATCCAAACGCCCCCAATCGTTGGTGAAGCCCGCCGGCCGCAGCACGACCGATAACTCCGCTACCAACTGCCCCACCTGTCCCCCATTCGGCGTTGAATCCGCGCAAAACAGGTCGAGGATCTCGCGCGCGCGATTGCGAAATTCCAGTTTTAACGCCGGCACGTTTAAGCAACGGATCGCATCAATGTGCCCAGGCTGATGCACCCGCGGCACCAGCATCATGTCGTGATCCCACGGAAACGGCGCCCAATGTCCATCCGGTCGCCGATAGTAGCCATGATTGCCATCCGGCCGCAGATCGACATTGCCGATGATCCGGCTGATGGCGTGAAAGCTGTAGTAAGTCGGCAGATCCAGATTCGCCCGCCACCACGCTTCCGGCCTCTCGCCACGCACACCCTCCAAAAATGCGTTCCAATCCGAACCGTCAAGCACCGCTCCGCGCGCCAAATGTTTCCGCCCGCTCTGAATGCTGTAGATGTTCCCGTCAGCCAGGCCACGCTCACGCAACAACGTGCCGTCCATGTCTTGAATGGCCAGATACAGGCCATGCAGATCTCCCTCGTACTGATTGGTCGCAGAGGTCTCGGCCGGCCCGTCCACCACGCGGAAGTGGACCCAGTGCGTGTTGGCCGCAGGCACACCCGCCAGCTGATAGGCCCGGAAGGACACGGCTTCATCCAACCCGGCGATGCCGGCATGCACCGGCAGATACGGCGTCGACAAGCCCGGATTCAAATTGAGGCTGTCCCACGGATGGTCATACCGCCGGCCCCGCACGTCCCGGGCAACGAACTCATGGCCGCGGCCGAACTTGAAACCCCATTTGTTCTTGCCCGAGATATAGGCACTGCCCGTACCGCGATTGTGAAACTCAATGTGATCATAGACCCGGCCTTCGTAGACCATCGTCCCCAAAAATCGGCGCCGATTGGCCCCTCCATCCCATTGGCTTCGCGCCGCGTCTTCACTGCGCGCCAGCAAATGGTAAACCGGCATCGCCTGAAGGAACTCCGCAGAAAAGGTCATCGCCTTCCCCTGCCCCGGCCGACTGGCTCCAGTCCAACTCGGCACACCATCGTAGGTAAACCAAGCGAAGTTGGGCACACCGTCGTCAGGATACGGCACTTGAACCGACAATCCCGCGCCATCCTCCGCAACGATCTGATAGCGGACCAGCCGTCGGTTCACCTGGAATTCAGCCGGCACCACCGCCGTGTACACTCCGTCGCCCGATGGGGCATCCCCCAGCTGGCCATCGTCTCGCATCTCCATCCTCACCCAGTTCGTTCGATATGCCACGTCCGATTTTCGCACGTACGCTCCTGCGTCCACGGTCTGCAAACGCAGCATGACCGATCGGACTCCGTCCAGATCCTTGACTCTCGCGGTCACCTTCACGCTCTGTCCGGCCTTCGGTGATGTCGGGTCATGGCGAACGTCCGTGATCGAAGGCGGTGTCGCTTCGCTGAAGACCGAGTTGGTTGCACCCGGCGTCGGCCTTCGTCCCCGCGGCGCGCCGTCGGGGGTGCGAAGTTCAGCGTCGATCGTGAAGTCGCTGCTCCCGAGCGAGGCGTTGAACGCTTGCACCGCCAGCCAGTTGGTTCCTCGCGACAAAGAAACTCCAGGCGCGTCGATCAAGGTCTCTTCAAATTCGTCCGTGGCCTCGTGGCTTTCCGCCAGGGTCTTGAAGGTCAACGGCCCTGGCTTCACATGCCAACGTCCCACTTCGCGACCGTTGATCCAGACGACGCAACCGTCATCCACCCGCACCCGGAGGAGCAACGCCGGCGGAGTTTTCTCCCCAACGACAAACGCATGGCGCAGGAACACGGACCCGTATCGACCCCGCATGTCGGTCAATACGGTTTGATCGTCCTCATCCTCGTAACCGATCGAGGTTCGCCCCCGGCTCCACGACGAATCCTCCACGAAGTCATTCCCTCGCCACACTTCGGCCGGTTGGGAGGCCTCGTTCGTCCCTCGACGCCATCGCCAACCTGCATCGCCAGCGGGAATAAAAATCGTCCCAACCGATGCTGTTGCGGCCACGGCCGGATAGCCGGCGCTGCGCCACGTCGCCGGATCATCGGACGGCAGTCCAGGATGAATCCGTTCCAGCGAAGATCCCGCGCCGGTGGCGGCCGTGGGCCAGGGAAAGCCTGCCCGATAACTTACGGCATCGACGACTTCGCGCCGGGGATTGCGCAGGGTCAGTTTTTCCCCGGAATTGCTGAGCCGCCCGGGCAGCGGGCCGAAAGGCCGAAAACCATGCTCCCGGGTAAACGCCTCCGGGTCCTGAGCCACGACGACGAACCCGTGCGGAGGCAGAACAGCCTCATCGGGAAAGCCAAATTTCTCCAGCGTCCACCCTTTCAGCGAGACAAGCGTGCTTCCTCGATTGTACAGCTCAACGAACTCCAACGATCGTTTGTCGGCCGGGTCATAGTGAACTTCGTTAATGACCACCGGTGCCGCCGCAGCCCAACCCGTCGAGAGCCCAATGCGCCCGATCAGGGTCCACCGCAAGAGGGCCAACCCGATGGATGAGCATCTCGGCGTCCGGCGACCCGGCATCTGAAGCGTTGGCAACATGCCGCTACTCCCGACGGTCAGAAGCCGCCGCGCGTTCATTCGAACCGCATCGGCGTCTGGTCCCATCCCCTGAACCTCCCCTCCGGAGGAGCCTTCTTCGCCACCCTGCGGGGGTGCGGGGGAGAGGGCAGGTTCCGAAAGCTGAAAGCCCGCGGTCCGAGCAGTCGCGCCAGCGTCGTGGAGTGCGGGGCGCAGCACCGCTTTGGATGGAGCACGCGCGAGCTCGCGCGGCGCTCAAAACTAAGCCCGGCCCGGCCAGACCCGGCGCATAGCGTCCGCACGCTTGCGGAACGTCAGCCCTGCCTTCACCCTCTTTTGATCACACCGCCGCACCCCAGGGCTGCATCAAGCCCGCACGGAAACACAAGCCAGGCACGATTAAAAGCCTATCTTTTACCTCCCATCTTTTACCAAAAAAGCGGCCTCTTCCGACGGTTGGCAGGGATCAAACCGGCGCGCACACGAAGGACCACAACTTGGGGTTCCGGCGTCCGTGGCCCAAGGCTTGGGTAAAAGATGGGTGGTAAAAGATAGGCACTTCTGGTCTATCACGATTCGGCTCGGACGGAACAGCGATCATGATCAATGCCAGCACCTTGTTTGCGACTTTGATGCACCCCTGGCCCCACCCAACTCCCAGGTCTTTCAGCTTGTTCGACCAACTCACACCCGATAGTTTCGGCGGCATCTATCCCAATGTCCACGTGGCGCAAATCCCATCCACGATGTCCGTTGAGCTAATCATCACGTTCGGTTTGATCATCGTCGGCCTGATCCCGCTGGCGACAATCCTCCGTTCCGGCGCGACCCGCGCCGTCCTCCTGCTGCTGGTTGCCGCACTGGTTGCAGGCGCATGGCATTGGCAGAAAGGGCGGCTGAAAAACGAGGCGCACCGAATGCAACGGTTGGAGAAAGCGCCGCGCGAAAGTCCGCCCGGAAATTACGTCGGGTCCAGCACTTGTCGGGCGTGTCATCCCCACGAGTTTACCAGCTGGCACGACTCCTATCACCGCACGATGACCCAGTATCCATCGGCGGAGAATGTCCGCGGCAACTTTGATCGCGTAACGCTGCAGTTCGATGGCGATCGCTATCATCTGGAAAAAGATTCACAGGGATACTGGGTGGAGATGGTCGATCCCGACTGGAAGTATTCGCAGCTCTTGAAGCAGGCAGCGCACCGGGAAGGCCGCGGCCCGGCGGTGATCCCCGAACCCAACCCGCCCCGGGCGCGCCTTCCGATCACGCTGATGACCGGCAGTCATCACATGCAGACGTACTGGGTGCCGAGCCGGTTTGGGAATCTCCAGTTCAATCTGCCGTTCACCTACGTCTTCGAGTCACAACGCTGGGCCCCGCGACACGACGTTTTTCTGCTGAACCCGGACAAGCACTATTCCATGCAGCTTTGGAATACGGTCTGCCTAACGTGCCACGCCACCGCCGGTCAGCCCCGACAGAACCCGCAGACCAAACAGCTCGACAGCGAGGCGGCGGAGTTGGGCATCTCCTGCGAGGCCTGTCATGGCCCCGGGGGCGAGCACGTCCGCGCGAACCAATCGCCCATCCGCCGCTACACCCAGCACTCGCGGGCCAGCGCATCGCGCCGCGCGCGCCCGATCGCGCCTTCGTCGGGGAACCCTTCGGTCGCGGATTCAACAATCTTCAACCCGGGCCAGGCCGACCACGTGAAAGCCTCGGAGACTTGCGGCCAGTGCCACGCGATCCGCCTGAAGGTGGACTCGGCGGACTGGTTCCAGCATGGGCTGGGCTTTCAAGCGGGTCAGGATCTTGAAGCCCGCGCGCCGCTTGTCCACTACGAGGATCCGACTGCGCCCGGCACCCCGGACCGGAAGCGTTCCGTGATGGAAGGCAGCTTTTGGAAGGATGGTCAGGTGCGCGTTTCTGGGCGTGACTTCAATGGCCTGGCCGCATCGCCATGCTACCAGCGGGGCGAGCTCTCGTGCCTGTCCTGCCATTCGCTGCACAACTACCAAAGCACCTCCCATCAACTGGCGCCCACGATGGAGTCCAACGCGGCCTGCCTGCAATGCCACGAGAAAACCGGCACCGATCTCGAAGCGCACACGCATCACTCCCCAGGCTCCAGCGGCAGTCTTTGCTTCAACTGCCACATGCCTCACACCAGCTACGGCCTCCTCAAGGCCATCCGCAGTCACAAGATCACTTCTCCCACGGTCCGCGAAACCATCGAAACCGGTCGTCCCAACGCCTGCAATCTCTGTCATCTCGATCGACCGCTGGCCTGGACGGCGGAGCGCCTCGCCACCTGGTACAGGCAACCGACGTCATCGCTGGACGTCACCCAGACCAACGCGTCCTCGGCCGCGCTCCTGCTGCTGCGCGGCGACGCCGGACAGCGCGCGTTGATCGCGTGGCATGCCGGCTGGAGCGAAGCGATCCACGCGGCCGGCGACGAGTGGCTCGCACCTTACCTGGCCGAACTGCTGGTCGACCCGTATTCCGTCGTGCGTTACATCGCCCAGCGCTCCCTCCGACGACTGCCCGGCTTCGATCATGTCGATTACGACTACCTCGGGCCCGTCGAACAGCGCGAGCAAGCGCGACAACGCGTGCATCACCTCTGGAACCAGCAACGGGCCAGCCGGGTGAACGCGCTCTCTGCGACCAAACCCGGACGCAGCGCGGTGTTCATCCGCCCGGACGGTTCCCTTGACGAGGCTCCCTTTCGCGCCCAGCTCGGGCTCCGCAACGATCGAAAAATGGAACTGCTCGAATGACCAAACCCGCTTCAGATCCCAGTCGCTACCGTTTTCTCCACGACCCCATGGTCCTGTCCAAACGCCATCTGCGTATTGGGTGGTGGACGCTGTTGGTTTTCATCGTAGTGGGGCTTGTCCTGGAAGGACTCCATGGCTTCAAATCCGGGGCCTACCTGGGCGCACGGAACGAAACCCGCCGCCTGATGTGGACCCTGGCGCACGCTCACGGAACGCTCTTCGGTGTGCTCCACGTTTTATTCGCCTTGAGCGTCCGGCTCCTGCCGGAGTGGGCCGCACGCGAACGCGGCATTGCCTCAGCCTGCCTCCGGGGCGCAACTCTCCTCGTTCCCGCCGGCTTTTTCCTCGGCGGCCTCAGCATCTACTCTGGTGACCCCGGCGTCGGGATCGTCCTCGTGCCCATTGGCGCCCTGCTGCTCATTCTCGCTGTTTTCCTCACCGCCTGCGGCACCGGCAGCATCCGCCTCGGCGCGGCGGAAAATCACAAGAGCTGACTCCCCGGTCGCCGGGTCTGGCGGGGTTCAGCGCCCGAGTAGCGCTGAAACCTGATCGTGAATGCGGCCGCTTTTGACCAACGATTCGCCAACGAGAATGGCGCGTGAGCCACAAGCGTGCAGGCGTTGAACGTCTGCCCGCGTGTGAATGCCGCTCTCCGCCACGAGCAGAGCGGAACCTTCCGACGCCGTGGAGTTGGCCAGGAGTCGGGCGGCCAATCGTTCGGTGGTGCCGAGATCCACCTGAAATGTTTTCAGATTGCGATTGTTCACCCCAATGAGACGACAGCCCGCTGCCACGGCCCGATCCAATTCGGCTTCGTCGTGAACCTCCACCAAAGCAGTCAGTCCGGCCGCTTGCGCGAGCTCCTGGAACCGCCGCAGCGAAGCGTCGTCCAGGATGGCCACGATCAACAGAATGGCGTCGGCACCCCACTCAATGGCTTCGAGGATCTGGCGTTCGTCGATAATGAAATCCTTGCGCAGGAGCGGCAGCGCCACCACCGCGCGAATCTGGCGAAGGTAATCGAGCGAGCCCTGAAAAAACTGTTCGTCTGTAAGGACGGAAAGGCAGCTCGCGCCAGCGGCTTCATACTCGCGGGCGATCCGAATCGGATCAAAGTCGGGGCAGATGATCCCGGCGGACGGTGACGCTTTCTTGACTTCGGCGATGAGCGCAACGTCACCAACCCGGGGCTTTCGAAGGGCGGCCAGAAAATCTCGGGTAGTCCCGCGCCGGGCCATGGCCGTTTGCAGGACCTCGGCCGTGATCGCCGTCGCCGGCAGGCGGGCTACTTCAAGACGCTTTTGCGCGACGATCTTGTCGAGAATATTCATTCGTCTTCGTCCTTCACGCCTTGCATGCGCTTGAGCGGACAGCCCGCCCGGAGCCAGCCGTTGATGTAGGCGTCCAAGTCGCCATCCATCACCGCCTGGACATTGCTGGTCTCGACTCCAGTGCGGAGGTCCTTGACCATGCGATACGGCTGAAACACGTAGCTGCGAATCTGGTTTCCCCAGGAAATGCTGCCCTTTTCGCCGTAAAACCGCTCCATCTCGGCCTTCTTCTGATCCTCGCGCAACGCGAAGATCTTCGAGATGAGCAGCGTCATGGCGGAATTCCGGTTCTGGATCTGGGAACGCTGGGCTTGCGAGGCGGCCACCAGCCCGGTCGGCAGGTGCGTGATGCGGACGGCAGTTTCCACCTTGTTCACGTTCTGGCCGCCTTTGCCGCCGGAACGGAACGTATCGATCCGCAGCTCGGACGGAGGCAGCACAATGTCGCCAATGTCGCTGTCCTCCAGCTCAGCGACGACATCAACGCTGGCAAAACTCGTGTGCCGGCGTTGGTTGGCATCGAACGGGGAGATGCGCACAAGGCGGTGCACGCCGCGTTCGGCCTTGCAAAAACCGTAGGCGTTCTCGCCCTTGACCAGGTAAGTGACGCTTTTCAGTCCGGCGCCCTCGCCCGGCAGCGCATCGGTGACTTCGGATTCCCAGCCCCGCGCATCGAACCAACGCTGGTACATGCGGGAGAGCATCTCCGCCCAGTCCTGGGCTTCGGTGCCGCCAGCGCCGGCGTTGATGCTAAAGATGCAGTTGCAGCGGTCGTGCGGCCCCTTGAGGAGGACACGCAGCTCCATCGATTCCAACTGTTGAACGAAGGCATCCGTGTCGCGACGCAGCTCCGCCAAGAGCTTCGCCTGGGCCGCTTCCGGCTCCGCTTCGGCCAGCTCCACCATGACCTTCAAATCCTCCAGCTTGCGTTCGGCGTCGAGCAGAGGATCGAGGTTGCGACGCAGCGACGACGCTTCGTCGATGAGTTTCTGGGCTTGTTCGCGATTGTTCCAGAAAGTCTCCGCGGCCATCAGGCCGTCCAGCTCGCCGAGGCGTTGCTTGATTTTGGCGACGTCAAAGAAACCTCCGCAAGTGGGCAAGCTTGTCGGTGGCGGCGGTCAACTGGGCCTTGATGACATCGAACATAGGGCGGGGACCATACGGCGGGCGATGGCGGGAGGCAAGCGCGGGGGCGCGCCGACGGGGACAAAGGGTGTGATTAAAAACGGGTGATCCAACGGCCCGTCTCACCCCTCACCCCGGCCCTCTTCCCGTTGAGGGGAGAGGGAGTCGCGTGGGGCGCGAGCTAAACGCCTTGCACCCTCACCCGCATTTAATTAATTGCACCTGGGAAAAAACAAAGCCGCCCTGGGACCTTAATCCCGGGGCGGCTCGTGCATCCGGTCGTCGACCGTCCGACGGTTCAGTTCAACTGAACGATGCGGAAAAACCGCTGCGGATTGGCGGTAACCAGCGTGTTGACGCTGATGGTGCCGCCGTTGCCCACAATGTTTTCGGAGCCCGGCAGCGGCGTCCAGGTGACATCGCTCAACGAGTTCTTAAACTCGATGCGGTAGTTCTTGCCGCTGACCGATCCAAACGCGATCTGGAGGTTGCTACCATTGAGGGTGAACGCGACCGACGGCGTTTGCACGACGACCGTGAACGTGCGGCTGACGGTAATGGGCGGGATTCCACTGTCGGTGACACGCACCGAAATCTGGTTGGTGCTGGGCACCTGGGCCTGGGAGGGCGTCCAGGTGAACGCACCGGTCCCCGCGGCGATGGATGCCCCGGCGGGGGCGCCAGCCCCCAGCGTGTAGGTGAGCGTCTGGGCGGGCAGGTCGGAATCGCTGCCCACCGCAGTAAAGCTAACCGTCTGTCCGAAGAGGATCGTGCGATTGGGGATGGGCTGCAGCGACGGCGGCGTGTTCCGACCTCCAAGCTGGTTGGCAGCGCGCGGGGTTGGGCTGGTCATGAAGACAATATTGGCCGAGCCATCCGCGAAGCGGCCCTGGCTCACATCGTTGGTCTGGCGGCCAAACGTGACCGAGTCGATGACCGTGTTGCCATCGGGCGCAAACAAGCCAATGGAGTCACCGCCTCCGCCGAGGCGGAAGTTGACATGCAAATCCGGCGAGTCATCGGTGTTTTGCGTCCCGGAATCCTCGTCAGCCCAGACCAGGAGGAAGCCGCCGGGCGGAACCACGTAGCGTCCCGCCGTCGGAACCTGGAACTGGGTCCGATTATTGAGGCTGTCGGTCAGGTAATAGCCTCCGAGATCCACGGCGGCATCGCCGGCGTTGTAAATCTCGAACCAATCGCTGTAACCGCCATCGGCCGGATCGACGATGAAGTTGGTATTGCCGGCCATCCATTCGTTGATGAACAGGTTTACGCCCCGGGAGACATTGGTGCCGCCGGGTGAGGTGGCCTGCATGGTCATCCGCTGGAACGGCTGGCCATCCGGGAAGTCTCCGTAGGAAAGGCCCGGGCCGAGATTGGCGTAGGTGAGATAGTCCGTAATCTGAGGAAGTCCGTTGGCGATGCGCACCAAGGCGACACTGCCCGTGACGCTGTTCAGGCGGAAGCTGGTATGGAACTGGGTGCCGGAGGTCTGCCCGGGCTGACCGTCGGCCCAGATCACCAGGAACTGCCCGGGATTGATGATCGCCGAGGCCGGGAACGGCCATTCGGTCAGATTGGTGTCGTAGTTGGCAGCCAGGTAGTAGCCGTTCAGGCTGACCGGGTTGGAGCCGCGGTTGTAGAGCTCGATCCACGGGTCGCGTTCGCCCACATTGTCGACCGGACCGGAGACATTGCTGGCCTGAAGTTCGTTGACCCACACCGGGTCATACGGCGGGAGATTGGTGGCCACGACGCTGTTGGCAACGCCTGGCGACGCAACCACTGGCGTCGGCGGCGCCACGGGAACGAAGGTTGAGCCGGAGGTGGACAACTGGGAGCCGAGCAACGTGCGCATGCCCATCGTGATTGGATTGGTCGCAATCGAGATCCAGTAGCTCAACGTGTAGTTCGTGTTGGCCAGGTAACTGGGATGAAGTGCAACGAATTGTTGAACCGTCGCCGCGAGCACGGTTCCGCTCGCCGGCGCCGCCCCCTTCACCAGCAGCGATCGAGTGCCCGAACTTCCGGGCCGACTGACCCCGTCCACCACCACGGACTCGGCATAGTTCGTCCCGAGAATCCAGGGTGCGGTCGAGCCATTCTCGAAGTCGCCATTGACGACAATGTTAGGCGAGCCGGGATTGGTCTGAACGAGCGAGACATCGTCGAGAAAACATGTCCCGGCCGTTGTGAGCCAGAACACCAGATTGGTCCCGGCCTGGATATTGCCCGTGCGGGTCACCTGCAGCCACGGTGTGGGCACGGGACGCGGCCCGCCCCCGGGCTCCGCCGTCCAGGCGCTGGAACGAGAGTTATCTTCGGCCAGATCGGCCAGTTGCAAGGAGGTGCCAATCGGCGCCTCGACCCAAGGCAGCCGCGCCTCGTAGCGAAGCTGGTCGACAACGACATCAGGCGCACCACCCGTCCCCGGCTTGAGCAAGGTGAGAGTCTCGCCGTCGCGGTCCAGATTGCCGTCAAACTCGGCAAAAACATTGGGCGTGTTGGTGCCGGAGGCGCGGAGCACGGCGGAAATGCTCTTGGCGAGGACGAGATACTGGCCGTTGGTCAGAATGGTGCCGGTTGGAAAGGTGTAGTCCAGCCCGTTCACCCGCCAGCCGCTGAGGTCATAGGAGAACGCCGTGGTGTTCACGATCTCGACAAACTCAGCGTCCTCCACCGTCGGATACGGCATGATCTCGTTGAACACGATCAAACCAACCGGAGACGGCGCCTGGCCGGTATAAGTCGCGCTGACGGAAGGCCCGGCAGGGATTACTTCGCCGCCGAACGTGCGGCCAGCGATGGCGATCTCGTTCAGGCCCGGGTTCAAAACCACGCGGGCGGTGAATCCCGTGACGCTGGTCCAGGTCACGGGCCAGGCCAGGCCGTTGATCAGAATCTCGCGAAACCCGAACGGCGCCGTGCCGGTGATCTGGAGGACATCGCCACCGGTCGTGACGGTGGTCGGACTGGTCACCTGGAAGGGCGTGTTGGTGAACAGGCTGATCCGGTTGGGATTCGAGTTGCTGCTGGTGATGAAATTCCGTCGCTGCTGCATCCACGCCGGAATGGAGATGGACTGGGCGCCGCTGCCCACGAACGGCGAGGTGAGGCCGACGACGCCGTTGTCGAGCAGCGCCTGGTAACGGGCCTCGAGGCCCGGCAGGAAGTTTGCATCCTGGAGGGGGCCCTCCGCCACCTGCTGCAGCGCCTGCAAATACATGCGCCGGAAATGCGGGTGAGTGTACAGCCGGTTCACCTCGGGCATGTTGTCCGAACCGGTCTGACCGCCGAGCGACACCGTGAACAGGTCCTGGTTCGGGGCGTGGCCCGAGTTGCAGCCGAGGGCGAAGTCCAGGTCCCACATCAGCATCGCCAGCTTCCCGCCGCGTGGCCGGTAACAGAACTGATTCTTGCCGCGCTGATAACCGTACCCGTCCCAGTCGCCCACGACGTGCCTCAGGGCAAGCGCGGTGAGCCACTCGCGAATGTCGAAGTTCTCTTCGACCTGGCGCACGTAGACGGCGTCCGCCGCATTGAGCGCGTCCACCCCGCCGTAAAGACTGCTGTAATCGTCGTCCAGACCCCGATTAGCCTTCTTCTCCCACGACCAGCGATAGCGCGCCTGCTTTTTCACGCCGCCCGTGGTCGTAAAATTCTCGAGGCTCGCGCTCTTGTTGCCCGTGCGGGCGGGGGTGTCGTTGAACTCAAACCAGTCGTCAATCTTGTAGAGATCCCCGTCTTCGTTGCCGTCCGGAAACCACATCGCGGTATACTCGCCATTCGGCTGCTGGCTGTCGGTGTAGACGGGAATGTTGCGGCTGGCACTGGTGACTCCGTTGATGACGACATGGACATAGCGCTGGTAGCTGAAAGGAAGCCCCAGTTGGTTGAGAAGCTCGAAGGCGGTGACCTCGCGCAGTGCCGTCACGTCGCGCACGTTGCTGCTGCCGCCGGGCTCGAGACAGTCGAGATTCAGTTCGTCGGTGCCAAGCAGCGGCTCGTCGTCGGGCAAGGTCCACACATAATTGGCCGCCACGCCGACTCCGGCCGGGCTGGTGGGATTGCGCGTAAACGGACTGCCCCGATAGCGCGCACCGGAGTTGTAGATCGCGCGGAAGTTCCCGTAAACGAAGGTGCCGTCGAGAGCCTCGTTGCTCAGGCGTTCCCGGACGGTCCAAAGGTTGAGGTTGGAGGCGGTCATCCAGATGCGATAAACGCCAAGCCCGCCGAAGATGGCAGGTTCACCGAATCGGATGAGCGCCTCGCCGGCCGTCGGCGCCGGGAACAGGCTCGTGGCTGCTCCCGGGCCCGAGATCCGTGCATCCGTCGCCTCCACTCGAAAGGCAATCGTCGCGCCCACGGCCTGACCAGGCACGATCGCCGTGTATTCGCCGTCGCCCGCCACCCGATCGCCCGCCGTTCCGTCATCCCGCATGGCCACGGTGTTGACCGTAGCCGCCGGATCGATCCGATACCGCACCTGCACATTGGCCACCCCATCGGGATCGCTGACCCGGGCGGTGAGCGCAACGTCCTGACCGGCCGCCGGCAACACCGGGCCATGGACGACATCGAAGATGGCGGGGCCGGCATTGGCCACCCGCCGGCTGTTGACCAGACCGGGTGTGCCGAGATTGGGCGGCGTGGGCAATGTTCCGACCGCTTCAATACCGCCACCGTGCACACGAATCAGGACGATCGGAAAGCCCCGCAGCCAGCGAAACTTTGCGCCGATCGTCGCGAGCGTGTTGGCAGCGAGCGCGCCGTTGAGGTTGCACTCGACGCGGTTCGCGCCGTTATCGCCGCCGGCGCTCGCCACGATGCGCAGGCTGGGGCTCGGATTGTTCGGGCCGGCGGGTTCCAGGACAGACCGGACATGATTGCCCTGAATGGTCCAGCCGTTGGTGCCGGACGTGAAGCCCGGATTGGCCACCAACGTCGGCCCGCTGGCTCCGGCATGGACATCGACATCGTCCATCAGGACCTCGCCTGCGCCCAGGATCATGACCTGCACCTCGTCCATCGCGGCGCCAGCCGTGTCGACCGGATAAACGTGATCGGCCACCGCCGTCACCGTGAGGTTGGTCCAGACGCTTTTCTCGGTTTCGTCGCTGTCGGCCCAATTCGCCGGCAGACGATGGTTGGAGAAGGGATCGATTAGTTCGAGGCTGCTGCCTCCGCCGTCAGCCCAGCGCGCGGCGCGCCCGGAATCGACGTAGGTCGTCTCGTCCACCACCACGAAGTTTGCCTGGGTGACGACGACCGAATTATTGGTCACGACAAAATAATCGGGGCGCGAGAGAGCGACCCGTTCGCC
This sequence comes from Limisphaerales bacterium, assembly GCA_044230345.1. Classification (GTDB taxonomy): domain Bacteria; phylum Verrucomicrobiota; class Verrucomicrobiia; order Limisphaerales; family JADJPG01; genus JBGARF01. The sequence continues at coordinate 88,918 of JBGARF010000015.1, read as the reverse complement.
GCCGTTGGCGAGCGTTCCGCCGAAATTTCCCAGCGTGTTCGCTTCGTTCAGCTGGGGATATCTGGACAGGAGACGGGCCTTGTCCTTGGCCACGACGAGATAGCCGTTGGCAGGGATGATCGTGTTGGCTGGAAACCGGAAGCTGACGCCGGCAGTGAAACGCCAGTCGCCCACGCTGACGGGCGCGCCGCTCCGGTTATGCAGTTCGATGTATTCGTCGTTGTCGTTGCCCGAGATCGGGTTGAACATCAATTCATTGATGACCACGTCGGGAACCATCGCGGGCGCGTTGGTGCCGCCCGGGGTACGTCCGACCAGGGGTTGAAAACCGGGCGCGCCGTCCGGAAACCGGCCCGACGCAACCCCGTTGGCCTGGGCTTCGAACACCACCATGTCCAGCACCCGCGTCTGGCTCGGGTTCACGAGGTAAATTCGTTCCCCGGCCGAACTCAACGAGAAGCCGGAGGCCCCGCCATTGAACGTGAACGAAACAAATCCTCGCGCCGGCAGGATGGTCCCGTCCGGGATGCGAAACTTGTTGGTGTCGCGATCGTCGCTCAGGTAAGCGCCTGAAATGTCCACGGGCGCACCACTCTGGTTGTAAAGTTCGATGTAGTCCTCCAGCGGGAGATCCGTGTGCGCAAGAAACTCGTTGATGACAACCGATCGGAGGGGATCGGCGCCGTAAGGCTCGCTCCGGCCGGGTGATCCGCCGACGCGATCGCTGGGCGCCCACGCCCGGGGATCCGCCTCGCCATAGGACGGCCGGGCGAGCACGAGAGAATGGCCCGTGCCGTCAGCCGCGGCCGGCCAGGGGGCCTCGCTGTCGTAGCCCACCTCCAGCACAATGGCGCCGCTCCGGTTGCGCAGCCGGACGTTGCCCGCGTCGTCGGGCAGGGCGTTTGTGGTGGCGCCGGCCCAGGGGCCGAGCACACCGGAGATTCCAGCCGCCGCCTGGAGCGCGGCCGGGTTGCGGGCCACCACCAGAAACGAGCCCACCGGAAGCAGGGTGCGCGGAGGGAAGACGTAATCCACGGCGCCGGCGATTCGGTAGCCGCCGAGATCCTCGGCGATAAGCCCGGCATTGAACAGCTCGATGAATTCCAGGGTGTTGCCGGCCTTCGGGTGATACATGATCTCAGAAATGATCAGCCCCGTGTTGCGCGAGCTCGGCCCAACGGGCTCAAAGGGCAGCGGCACTCCGGCCACGACCCCGCCCGAGCCATCGCCCAGATCGCGGAATTGTGCAGTCGCGGTGTCTGCCGGCACGCCGCTCGCAGCCGCGGCGGTAACCGCCAGCCCGACCTGAAATGCCGCCGCCGGATTGGTCAACGTGGCCGTGCCCAACTGGACCCACGTTTGTCCGTCGACGCCGGCAAAGCCCGTGAAGACGGCGCCCGCCCGTCGGAGGCGCAGCCAGGTGTTAGGATAGGCCACGGGAAAAGCTCCGGCCTGCTGGGTGTTCGTGCCATTGCCCGGGCGAAAACTGAAATGGACTCCGTTGAAATTCGGCGTGGCAAAAACCGTCGCGTGCCGGCTGTCGGCGGCCAGCGCTTCACGCGCCATCAATCCGGCCTTGGCCCACGGGTTCGTCCCGGCGAAGTCGTCGAGGCGCACCTTCAGATCAAAATCCCCAGTGATTGGCCGCGCGTTGAAGGCGAACTGATCGGAGTTGCCCAGGACATTGGTCCCGCCGCCGGTGACATCAAAGCCGTTGCCGACGGCAATCGCACCGCCGGAACCCGCAGGATTCCCGATGTCCCCGGCCGCATAGGTTGCCGCCACCAACTGCGCCTGGCTGTTCACAACGACCGCATTGGCGGCCACCGCCTGGTCCCGCACGCCACTGACCGTCAAGGTGTAAACTGCCCCCGGAGTCATGCTGGCGACCGTCAGCACAACATTCGTCTGGGAACCGTCCAAAAACGCATTCGAAATCGCGAGCGCCCCGCCCGGTCCGGTGAGCCCGTAGTTCCCCAAGTTCGTTGCCGTCAACGCCGTCACTCTTTCCGAAAAAGAAGCGACCACTTGGACCGGGCCGGCGGCCACTGCTCCCAACAAGACCGGACGGACGAGGTCAGGGTTGACCGTGAGCGTCGCCACCGCACTGGTGACCGAGTGCGAGGTGGAGTTGGCGATGTTTCTTGCGACCGCCCGGAAGCTGATCCCATCGAAGGCCAGCGGAGTCGACGCGACGGAATAAGTCAGGCCGGTCGCGCCGGGGACAGCCACGCCATTCGTGTACCACTGAACAGAGGGCGGCGGATTGCCGCTGACCCCCACCGTCAGCCGGGCGGGTCGCAGTTCCGTCACGAGATCGCTCTGGGGATCCGCGGTGAAGACCGCCGCGGTTTGCGGTGCCGGCGTGATGATCGCCGTAAAGTTGTCAATTTGGAGGGCGGCATCCTCGGCCGGCGACCCATTGTCGTCGGCCCAGAGGAGATGGAGATTTCCTCCACTGATCCAGTCCACATTCAGTGTGACCGTCAGGCGGCCGGGATTGGCAGCGGTCAACTCTGGGATCAAGATCCACGTGCCGGGTTCCCCACTCAGGCTGTAGTACGCCCGATGGCCCTCCAACTCCTCGGCGGCCGGGACCAGCCGGGCGAAGTCGTAGCTGATGGTCGCGGAGGCGGCGTTCGCTCCCAGCGCGTTAACGAGAGTGCACATCAGGACGCTGGCGCCGTTCCCGGCGGGACGGGTCTGCAGATAGAGGCCGGACTCGCTCCAAGTCGCGGTCGCGAGCGAGGGCGCCGGATGGGCTGGATCCGCAGCGACCTGCGACGTCACCGTGGAGGCCGAGATCCCCTGCACCGCCGCGTCCATCGCGGCCGCGCCGGAAAAGTCCGTTACGCCTCCCGCCAGGGAAAGCGTCGACCAGTCGGCGGCCAGCGGTTGCGCGCCGAAATCGGCTTGATACGCGCCCGAACCGACAGAGGCCGCGCGAAGGTTCAAGGTCCCCGCCACCAGCGCAAGCCACGCGACCGCAGGAACGACAAGAACGCGGGAACGATAGATCCGGGATATTTCCATACGGGATACTTCCTTTATTTGAGGTTAGCAGTTGCGTCGAACCCGCCGACGGCGTTTACGAAAGCACCAAGCTCGCCGGATCGAGCCAACGATCCGACGACGGTTGACCTTGGCTGAGTGCAGAAAGGCTCTCAGCTTGCGGTGCGGGATGCAATCGAACAGTTCGAAAAAAACCAACCGCAACCGAGCGCCATCAGCAAAACGCCCCGGAGACTGTCGTCTCCGGGGCGGTGCCGCAGGCAATGGGATTGTTCTGGCCCAGTTAGTTCAACTGCACGATGCGGAAGAACCGCTGGGGATTGGCGGTGACCAGCGTGTTGACGCTGATCGTGCCGCCGTTGCCCACAATGTTTTCGGAGCCCGGCAGCGGCGTCCAGGTGGCGTCACCCAACGAATTCTTGAACTCGATGCGGTAGTTCTTGCCGCTGACCGATCCGAACGCGATCTGCAGGTTGTTGCCGGAGATCGAGAACGTCGCGGTCGGCGTCTGCACGATCACCGTGAAGGTCCGGCTGACGGTAATGGGGGGAACGCCGCTGTCGGTCACCCGGACCGTGATCTCGTTGGTCCCGGGGGCTTGGGCCGCCGTCGGCGTCCAGGTAAACACGCCGGTGCCGGCGACGATGGACGCGCCGGACGGAGCTCCGGGTGCTAGCGAGTAAGTCAACGTCTGGGCTGGCACGTCGCTGTCACTGCCTTGGGCCGTGAAGCTGACGGTTTGGCCGAACAGAATGACCCGATCAGCGATGGGCTGCAGGGTGGGAGCGGTATTGCCGGCGCCACCGAGCTGGTTGGCCGCGCGGGGCGTCGGCGTGGTGAGGAACGCGACGTTCGCCGTGCCATCGGGGAACCGTCCCTGAGTCACATTGTTGGTCTGATTGCCGAAGGTGATGGAATCGATCACCGTGCTGCCATCGGGGGCGAAGAGCGCGAGCGATTCGCCACCGCGGGCGAGCTGGAAGGCGGCGTGCAGGTCCGGTTGCAACGCCGTGTTCTGCGCCGTTTCGTCATCCGCCCAAACCAGCAAGAATCCACCAGGCGGAATCGTATACTGGCCGTTGGCCGGGATGCGGAACTTCCGGCGGTTGCCGAGATCGTCGGTCAGATAGAACCCGCCGAGGTCAACCGTGTTGGTGCTGGCGTTGTAGAGTTCGAACCAGTCGTCGAAGTCCTGATCGGCCGGGTCCGCGAGGAAGCTTGGATTGCTGGCCATCCATTCATTGATGTAGACGTCGACGCTGCGGCCGATGTTGGTCGTGCCCGCCGTGGCGCCGAACATCGTCAGTCGATTGAACGGCTGGCCGTCGGGGAAGTCGCCGTAGGACGCGCCATTGGGCACTCCGGTGTAGGTCAGGTAATCGGTGATCTGCGGCTTGCCACCCACGAGGCGAACCAGGGCGAGCGTGCCCGAACCTGGATCAACCCGGAACGAGGTGTGCAGCGACGTCGGCGTCGATTCGGCTGTTTCGCCGTCGGCCCAGATGACCTTGAATTCGCCCGCACCGATGAAGGTGCCCGCGGGGAACTGCCATTGAGTCAAGTTATTGGTGTAGCTCTTCGCGAGGTAATACCCGCTCAGGTCGATCGCTGTGGCGCCGCCGTTGAAGAGTTCGATCCACGGCTCGCGATCGCCCGCATTGTCGATTGGGCCGTTGACGTTGACCGGCTGAACTTCGTTCATCCAGACGGAATCGTACGGCGGGAGACTACCGCCCAGGGTGCTGGCGGCACCGGGACTGGCCGGGACAGGCCGGACATTGGCGGCCACCTGAATGGCGCTGCCTGGTGCCGTGCGGGCGGTGATGTTATTGGCGCTGGCCGTGGGCAGATACCAGAAGCTCAGGGTGTAGATGGTGTTAGTCCTGGCCGTGCCGACCGGCTGGGTCAAGGCGCGGGTGATGGCAGCCGAGCCCGCGGTGAGCGAAATCAACTTCAACGAGGCGTTGCCGCGGTGCGAAACCGAGGTATCAATCACCGAGCCGGTGTTGTTGGTGCTGACCGCCCAAGGTCCGACCAGGTCCGACTCGAAGTCGCCGTTCTGCAACAGATTGACCCCGGCTTCCGCGGTCGTGCCTTCCACCAAGGAAACGTCGTCGATGTAAATGTTGCCGGGCGTATCGAGATAAAGATAGACGCGCAGGGCGTTGGTCGAACTGCCCATGTTGCCGGTGATTTTGGCCTGACGCCAGTCAAGGCCAGCCGCCCAGGCGCTCGAGCGGCTGTTGTCGATCGATGAGTCGATCAATTGGAGCGCCGAATTGTTGATCACCGCATCCATGGGCCACGGCGCCTGCGCCTCGTAGCGCACGCGATCGACAAACAGATCTTCGCCGCCATTCGATCCCGGTTTGACCAGCGCGATCGTTTCGCCGTCGCGATCAAGGCTCCCATCGAACACGCCAAGCGGGACAACCGAGCTGCCATACGCGGCAGCAAAAGCGCCCAGATTCTTCGCGATGATCACGTATTGACCGGGCAGGATGATGGTGCCCGTCGGGAAGGTGTAATCCAGGCCATTCAGGAGCCATCCACCGATGTGGAACGGTGTGGCGGCCCGATTTAAGATCTCGACAAACGTCGCGTCCGGATTGGCCGGATTATACATGATTTCATTAATCACCAACGACCCCACCGGGCTGGCCCCCGCTCCGGTGAACGTGATGTTCATGGTCTGAGTGGCGCCGCCGCCGACGAACACGTTCGTGTTGTCGCCGGGGTTGAGCACGATGCGCGCAGTCCAGTTCGTCTCAGACGTCCAGGTGACCGGATAGGCCTGACCATTTATGAAGATGTCCTTCACGCGGACATTGGCGATGCCCGAGACCGTGACCAGGCTGTCATTGGTGGTGAAGGTCAACGGCGTGCGCAGGGCGAACGGCGCGTTGGAAAGATTTCCCGCCACCAACCCGGCGATGTAAGCCCGGCGATCGCGGATGAAGTTCTTAATCGTGGTGACCGACGCCGGGTTGAAGTTGACGTTGTTGGCGGTCAAGGCAGCAGCTTTGGCGTCCAGGATGGGATCCATGAACGAGTTCTGCAGCGGGCCATTGATGATGTCGATGTAGGCCCGCCAGGCCGCACGTTTGATCTCCGGCGTGTTAAACATGGCCACCACGCGGGGGTCATTCGCGCCGAAGAGACCCGTCTGGGCGCCATCGCCGCCAATGCCCATGGTAAAGTCGATGTCCCAAGTCCACTGGTTAAACCGCCCACCGTTGGGTTTGTAGGTGTAGGCGTTCTTGCCGCGGTTGTAGCCGTAAGAGTCCCAATTGCCGCAGGTGTGTTGGCAGGCAAAAATCCGCATCCATTGCTCATAGTCGAGCACGTTGTTGATGGCCGGAACATTGATGGCGGCCGAGGTGTTGTCGGTGGGACTGACCGTGTTGATCATCTCGTGCATCGACGAGTAGTCGTTGGCCGACTTGCCAGCGCTGCGGGAGCGCAGGCGCCACATGAATCGATACGCGGACGTCTGCAGGGTCGGCACTCCGTTCGTCTGCACCGTCCTGCGCTGCAGGTCGGCGTCATTGTTGGTTCCAAAGTCGTCGCCGTTCTCCGGGAATTCGAACCAGTCTTCAATCTTGTAAAGATCGCCGTTGTCCGCATCGGGGAACCACTGGGCAATAACGTCGCCGTTGGGCTGCTGGGAATCCTCAAAAATGAAGTTGCCCGGCCGATCCGAGGTGGTGCTCCGCTGGTTGCCGTTCACAAACACGTGAACATAGCGGCGGTAGTTATAATGAACCCCAATCTCCTTGAAGATGGTGTAGGAGGTCTGCTCGGACTGACAGCTGGTATCGCTCGTACTGGTGCCGCCCGGGTTGCCAGGGTTGTTCCAGACAAAGTCGGTGGTGCCGAGAAACTTGTCGTCCACCGGCATTTCGATGTCGAAATCGACGCGCAGCGTTCCATCGGGACCCGTCTGCATGGACCCGCGGTGCCAGGGGCTCCCGGCAAATTGCGGGTGCATGTTGTAGATCACCCGGTAGTTGTTATAGACAAAGGTGCCGTCGCTCGGGCAGTTGTTCAGCACCGGCCGGCGGGCATTCCAGCGGGCAGTGTTCGCCGCCGTCAGCCAGAGTCGGTAATTGCCGAACGAGCCTGGCATCATGCGATCGCCCCAGCGAATCACGGCCTCGCGCGCCGGCGCATCCAGCGGAAACATGCGGGCCACCGGCGCCACGGGGAACAGCTCCTGCGGGAAAGTGTTTACTCCACCCAGACTGTCCGTGGCCTCAATGTAGAACGCGAGAGTCGTGCCCGCCGGGCGACCGGTGACCGTGGCGCTGTAAATGCCGTCACCCGCGATGGCGTCTCCGCCCGTGCCGTTGTCGTTCATCGTCGTCGTCGTGTAGGTGGTGGCCGGATCCTGACGGACCTTGACGGCGAGACTAAAGGTCTGGCCGGGATCCGACGCCTTGGCCGTCACGACCACCGCCTCGCCTTCGGCCGGCAGGATGGGGGAGTGCGCCACGTCATAAATGGCCGGTCCGGCATTGCTGATGCGCTTGCTGTTGGCGGCACCCGGGGTGCCGAGATTCGGCTGAATCTGCATGCGGCTGCCGACCTCAAACGTTCCGCCGTGCAGGCGGAACAGTATTTCGGGCCAGCCCCGCAGCCACTTCACCCTGGCCCGGATCAGGACCGGGCTGGTGGCCGCGATGGTGGTGGAACGAACGCGATTGCCGCCGTTGTCACCGCGCGAACCAGCGCGAAGGTGGAAACTGCGGGCCCCGCTGAACCCGGTGTTCTCGAAGCTGGATTGATCATGTGAGCCTTGCGCAATCCAGCCGCCGAAATCGACGCCCGTGGTGATCGGCGCGGCCGTGCCCGTTTCGAAGCCCGGATTCGTCAGAAGATTGGCGCCAGTTCCGCCACCGTTGCGCACTTCGACGTCGTCGATCAGGCATTCACCAACCCCCAGCAGGAAGATCTGGAGGTTGTCGTTGATCGGACTGCCAAGCGATTCACCCAGCGTGCCGGAGAGTTCAACCGTCGTCCAAATGCCCTTGCTGGTCTCGTCGCTATCCGCCCAGTTCGCCGGCTGCCGGATGTCGGAATTGGGATCCTTCAGTTCGAGGGAACTGCCACCGCCATCCGACCACCAGCCCCACTTGCCCCCGTCGGCATAGGTCACTTCATTGACGATATGATGCTCAATGTTGGTCGTCACCACACCGGTCAGCAAGTTGGTCGTGACGTTGTAGTCCGGCGCAGCGATGGCAAGGCGTTCGCCGCCGTTGGCAAGCGTGCCATCAAAATTTCCAACCGTGTTGTTCGTGTTCAGATTGGAATACTTGGCGAAAAGGTTGGTCCGGTTCTTCGCCACCACCAAATAGCCATTCGCCGGAATCACCGCGTCCGAAGGCAACGTGTAATCGATGCCGTTCACAAACCGCCAGCGTCCCACGCTGACCGGGCTGGCCGTGCGGTTGTAAAGTTCAACATATTCGTCATCGCTGTTGCCGGAGATCGGCGCATACATGATCTCATTGATGACCACAGCCTCCGAGCGAATGCGACCGTTGGCCGCACCCGGCGTCAGCGTGGCGAGGCGATAAAACGCCGGAGCGCCATCCGGAACACGGCCCGTCGAAACCCCGTTTTCCTGGGGACCGAAATTGACCGCATCGATCACCCGGGTGGCATTCGAGTTGATGAGGAATACCCGTTCACCCGTGGAACTGAGCGCGAACGTCTGGGTCGTCTGAATGAACGAGACGAATCCGCGGGCCGGAATGATGGTGCCAGCCGGGATGCGGAACTTGTTGGTGGTCGGATCGTCGGTCAGGTAAGCATTCGACAAATCCACCGGCTGATTCCCGTGGTTGTAGAGCTCCAGGTAATCCTCTTGGGGAAAATCCGTGTGCGCGAGAAATTCATTGATGACGACATTGCGAAGCGGGTCAGCGGAGAACGGTTCCGCGCGCCCCGGAGATCCGCCGATGCTGTCGCTGGCCGCCCAAGCTTTGGGATCAGCTTCGCCGTAGGACGGGCGGGCAAGCACCAGGGAATGACCCGTCCCATCGGCCGCCACCGGCCACGGCGCGCGGGTCCCGTAGTCGACGTTCAACAGGATGGCCCCGCCTTCGCCGCGCAGGCGAATGAGTCCGCCCTGAGCCGGCAGGCCATTGGTGGAGGCTCCATCCCACGGGCCAAGCACACCGGTCAGACCATACTGCGCCTGCAGCGCGGAAGGATCGCGGGCGACGACCAGAAACGCGCCCCCTTCAATGCGGGTGCCGGCGGGAAACGCATAGTTGATGGTGCCGCTCAGGCGATAGCCGGTGAGTTCCTCGAAGAACGGATTGGAGTTGTAGATCTCGATGTATTCGTGCGCGTTGGTCGTTTTCGGATTGTACATGATCTCCGAGAAAATCAGGCCCGTGCGGCGCGCCGACGGACCGAGCGGCTCGCGATCGTAAACCAGGCCGGAGACCGTTCCGCCCACGACATTGCCAAACTCGCGGAACTGGCCTGTGGCGCTGCGTGAACTGTCGCGACTGGTCACGGCCAGACCGACGTAAACCGAGGATGGCAATGGATTGCTCGGGAAGTTGAAACCACCGAGGAGCATCCAGGTATTGCCATCAAGACTGGTGTAGCTGGTGAATGAATCACCCGCGCGTTTCAATCGGAGCCAGGTATTGGGGTAGGTAGCAGGCGCACCACCCAGACTGAACGTCGGGCCATTGTTGGTGTACCGGTATTGGAAGAAAGAGCCGCTCATACCGGGAGTCGTAAAGGCAGCAGCGTAGCGGCTCCCGCCCGTCAGCGATTCACGGGCCATCAACCCGGCCTTGGCCCACAGGTCAGTGCCGGCCAACGCCGCCACCCGAACGCGCACATCAAAGTCCCCCACGCGCGGGCTGGCCTCATAGCTGAACTGGAACTGGTCAGACGTGCCGTTGATGTCAGTACCGGAGCCAATCACATCCAGCCCTCCCGGCACGATGACCGATGAGCCGGGCAGCGCCGGTCCGCCAATGTCGGCGAAGGTGAAGCCGATCACCTCAAATCCAATGGTCGAGTTCGGGGCGATGGTCGTGCCGCCGGAGCCCTGCACGTTGCTGACCCGGAGAGAGTAGTTAACCCCCGGCGATAGAATCGAAGAGGTGGTGATGACGACGATATTCTCAGTCGATCCAAACTGGACACCCTGAATCGAAGCGGCGGGCGTGATCGCGTAATTGGCGATGGCGGTGGCCGACGGCGCCAGCACGCGTTTGGAATAAACCACGGTAATTTTGTTCGTCGTCGCCGACGCCGAGACCAGCACGGGCGGATTTGGATCCACAACGTTGATGGTCACCGCGGTGGAGGTCGACGAGGAGCCACTGTTGTCCGTGGCGACGGCGGTCAGCACGTGCAGGCCTTCAACGAGGTTGCTGACGCCGACGCGGAAGGGAGCGGCAGCCGCGGATCCAAGGAAGGTGGCGCCATCAAAGAAATCCACCTTGGCCACCGTGCCGTCGGCGTCGGAAGCCGTCGCTTCCAGGTTGAAATTCACCGGCGAGTTCAGGGTCGCGCCGTTGACCGGCGACGTAATGGCGACCGTGGGCGGCAAAATACCCTGCAATTGCAGGCCGAAACTGATGTCAGAACTGTTGGCGCTGCCCTGATGCATCTCCACCGCGATGACATTGTTACCGGCCACGAACGCACTGGTCGGAACGGTGCTCACGTCGTCCGAATAGTCGGCGGCCTGAGTGGCCAGGGTGTTGTAGGCCGGCGCACCATCCGGCATGTTCACGCGCCGAATCTCCGTGCCGTTGAGATAAACCACAAACCCGTCGTCATACCGCACGGTCATGGAGATGCTGGAGTAAGCCGACGGGTTGCTCACCGTAAACGCTTTGCGAAAGTAGGTCGTGGGATACTTGTTGTTGGTATCCGGACCGAAGCCAAGCACGGTGGCTTCGTCGCTGTCACCGTAACCAAGTTCCGACGCTCCACTGGACCAGCTTGAGTCGTCGAAGGAAGCCTGCGTCCAGTCCGCCGGCGCCGCGGTGGGCGTGACCAGGTATTTCCAGGTTGCACCCAGCAGATCAATGAAGGTCGGCGGAGCGGCCGCCACGGTGACGAAGATGGCGTCGGAATCGGTGAAAAGGCCGGTCGTGTCATAGGCCCGCGCCGAGAAGGTGTAGGAGCCTGGGGTGAGGCCGGTGACGGTGAAGCGATAGGGCGCAACCAGAGCTTCGCCGACTTTCACGCTGGCTTGATAGAACTCGACTTTGGCGATGGCGCCATCCACGTCCCCGGCCGTGGCGGTCAAACTGACAGCAGAACCCAAAACCGTGGAATTGTCGGCCGGGCTGGTGATCTCCACGACGGGATTCACTGGAGTAAAGTTGCCGCTAAGCTCGAGGTCGAAGCTGAGGTCACTGCTATTGGCGCTGCTCTGGTGCATTTCAACCGCCAGGACATTCGCGCCGTTGACGAGCAATGACGCCGACGGATTGGCGTTTACGAACGTCGTCTCATCGACGCCGCCAATGGCGGTCAGGGCCAGCGTGCCGAACGCGACGTCGCCCGACGGAAGATTGTTGCGCAAAACTTCGGTGCCGTTCAGGTAGACCACCACCCCGTCGTCGCGCTGCACTCGCAGGAGGAGGTTCGTGACGGCGGAAGCGTCGTCCAAGTTGAACGATTTCCGGTAGTAGGTCGTGACGTATTTGTTGTTGGCGTCGGGCCCGAAGCTGTTCGTGGTGACGATCCACGCGTCTTCGTAACCCAGCGGGGCCAAACCGCTGGCCCAAGCGGTGTCATTGAAGGCACTCGCACGCCATGCCGTGCCTTGGTCGGTCCCGTTATCGAGATATTTCCAGGACGAGTTGGTTGGCACCAATATATCGGCGGCGGCACGGCTGACGTGGCCCAGGACAAACGCAAGAATTGTCAGGGCCAGAAAGGTGGTTTTGCTCAAGGCGTGTTTCATAGACAGCTATGTTTTCGGGGGGGCTTCCGACTCTACAGGTTGAATCCCAGGCCGTGGGGAGCCGCATGGCCGCCACACCGTCAAAATAGGAGAGAAGCTCGAACACTTCGGACGAAGGTACGACAAAACACCTGACGCGTGGCACGCTACGGCTTTCTGCATGGGTTGCGCGGTTAAGGTGCAGAACGTGTTACGAAATTGCAACGTTAGAATCCTTGGAAACCCACCGGTCCCGAGCTCGACCACCCCGGTCTGGCCAGGGATTCCCCAGGTGCCCCTCCGTGGCGGATATGGTTCGCCAACGCCTTCCATCCATCAGGGCGCCACCGGGGCGAGGCGTCGGACCCGATAGAACGAGCCCGCCCCCTCCAACGCTGGAACCTCCACCGTCGAAGTCGGTCCCGTCGCCGTCAGGGCCGAGCCAACAATTCCCCACTCCAGCGCGGGCAGGACTGACGTCCGTTCCACCTGATAGACCACGCCTGGGAACGAGTTGAACGTGATCGAGACAACGGCTCCTTCCCGGCGAATCGAAATGACAAGCTGTTCCAGGACAACTACCTGAACGCTCTTCGAATCAAAGAGCGACGGCACTCCGTCGTCGGACACCTGCAACACCCATCGATTCGTCCCGATCGCTGCCGCGGTGGGCACCCACTCCAAGTGTCCCGTCGCCGGGTCCAGGTTCAGCCCAGCCGGAGCGGGCGGGACAATGGAGTAGGTCAACGTCTGCCTCGGCAAATCAGGGTCGCTGGCGCCCAAGTCCAGCGTCAGCAGAACACCGACTTCAGCCGTCCGATCCAGAATCGGCGCCAAAGTCGGAGGCGTGTTTTGCTCCGTGACGAATACCGTCACACTGCCCACTGCCCACAGCGGCGCTGGATCACCATTGTCGGTCACTCGAAGTCCAATGATGTAGGTGCCCGGGCCTTGAGCCTCGGTCGGCGTCCACGTCAGAACTCCCGTCACCGGGTCCAGGGCCACCCCAACTGGCGCACCGGGTTCAAGGCTGAAGGTCAACTGCTGTCCACCCGAATCCGGATCGGTCGCACGATTGGTCATCGACAACGAACCGCCCTCCGAAATGGTCACGCTGTTCGCTGGTAACAGGGTCGGAGGATTGTTCACCTCCCGGACCGTTATCACGACCGCTTGGGTGGCCGCCAGGCTCGGCGAACCATTGTCGGTCACGGTAAACACGATGTTATAAACACCAGGCCCATCGTTCTCCGCCGGAACCCAACGAAAGACGCCGTTGGTAGGATTCAAAGAGGCGCCAGCGGGAGACCCAGCCAACATCGCGTAGGTCAAATCCTGGGCCGGCAGATCGCTATCAGATGCCTCCAGACCGAACGTCAGCAAAGCGCCCTCATCGATGGACCGGGGCAGCGGCGCGCTGAATGAAGGTGGTGTGTTCGCCGCCGCGACGAAGTTCGGCAACCGCGGGGTGGCGACACCAAACGATTGAATGGTGGGCGCTCCGTCAGGATATCGGCCCTGACTGACGTCGGACGCTTGCTGTCCAAAGGTGACCAGATCGACGAGCGTGCCATCGGCCGCAAAGAGCGCCAACGCTTCCCCAGTTCGGCTCAACGAAAAGCCGGCGTGCAGATCGACCTGTTCCGGGCTGTTCTGGCCGGTTTCACCGTCCGCCCAGATCAACAGCCGTCCCCCTGCTGGGATAACGGTCCCGTCCGGCACCGCCCACAAGCTCGGGATCGCCAAGTTGTCGGTCAAATGGCACCCGGTCAGATCAACCGGCGTTTTCCCCGGATTGAACAGCTCGAACCAGTCTTCGTAGTTGCCATCGGCCGGGTCCGCCAAAGTCGCGGTGTTGTCCGCCATCCATTCATTGATGCGAACGTCGATGGGCGGCTGAGTCGGATTGTTGGTCCCACCCGGCGTGGCAATGACAAACGTCCGCCGTCGGCTGACCGCACCGTCAGGATACGAGCCATACGATTGGCTGGCCACCGGCGCTTGAAAGTTCAGGTAGTCGAGAACGTCTGCTGCATTGGTGCCACGACTGAGCACGATGGCTCCGGCATTGGTCGCCGGCCGGAACCCGGCATGGAGTTCGTTCAAATCCGATTCCGCCGGCTCGCCATCGAGCCAGATCAACCGGAACTGCCCGGGGTTCAGGACGGTATTCGCGGGGATTGTCCATTGCGCCAGATTGGTGAAGTTGTCGGCCAGAAACCAGCCGCCGACGTTGACGGCGTTCGTCCCGCCGTTGAACAGCTCGATCCACGGATCCCGGTCGCCGAAGCGATCGGTGATGCTGTTCGTTCCCACCAAACGATTTTCCGGCAGGATCTCGTTCAACCACACCGTCGGGAACGCCGGCAGGCTGGCGCGGACGGAATTGGCAAGACCTGGCGTATACGGCGCCACGGAGGAGTAAACAATGTCGAGCGTGATTCCGAAGACGACATCGCTGCTCGTGGCGTTTTGTTGATGGACCTCAACTGCGAGAACGTTTTCGCCCTGAACCAGGTTCGGGGCCGGGATCAGATACGGCCCCTCATAGGCGGCATCCCCAATCCCAGGCGCCGCAAAGGTGCTGTAGTTGACCGGACCAGCGGGCAGGCGCAGGCGATAAACCTCCTGGCCATTGAGATGAAACACCGCGCCATCGTCAATCAGCGCGGAGATCTGCAAGGCCGCCCCGGACGTCGGACCGCTGAAGTTGAACTTGGTGCGGAAATAGTACGTGGTCCGACCGCGCGCGATCGGCGTGGTCTTCGGCGCCGGCAACGCAGCGTCCTCAAAGTACAACAGCCCACCACCCGACTGCCACGAGGCGTCGTTGAACGAAGGCGCCGTCCACGCGGTGTCGTTGAAAGCGTCGTTGGTGCTGTAACGCCAAACGCGGGTGATCGGGAAGATGCTCTGCGGCGGGTTGGTCAAGGCCGCCGCGGACGCTGCCCAGTTGGCCACCCGATTGTTGTCCTGGCTCGCATCGATCAGTTGCAACGACGGTCCCAGGCCGTCCGCCGCCGCCGGCCAGGGCGACGCATCATCATAGGTGACTTGATCCACGATCTCCATCGGCGCCCCCACCGTTGCGCCCGGCCGTAGCAGGGTCAGGGTTTCGCCCCCGTTGTCGAGACGCCCGCCAAACACACCGATGATGGCCGAAGACGGTCCGTAAGCTTCGATGAATCCCGCCACGTTCTCGACCACCAGCGCGTAGGCGCCCGGTTCCAGGACACTGCCGTTCGGAAAATCAAAGTCCACGCCATCCAACCGCCAGCCGGACAGATCGAACGCGTTCGATCCCGAGGTGTTGAACAGTTCCACATAACCAGCGTCTGGACGGGCCGGATGATACATCACCTCGTTGATCACGATCCGTTCTTCGGGCCGTTCGTTGGCGCCGGTGTAGTTTACGCGAATTGATCCGGTCACACCCGACACCACCGATCCGCGCGGATCGACACCCGTCACATTGAGCACATTCGTTCCGCTGAGCAGCGGAACCCGCAGGACCCAGGTGTTCACGGACGTCCACGTGACCGGATACGCCTGGCCATTGACGAGAATGGTGCGGACGTCCAAGGGCGCCGTGCCGGTCAAGGTGATGAGGTTACGGTTGGTCGTGAAGTCCGCGCCGCCGTTGGACGTGATGGCGAAGGGCGACTGGTTCGCCGCGATCTGGCTGAGAATGAAACTGCGCCGCGCCGCGATGAAATCCTTGATCCCCTGTGGGCTGCCGACCGCCGCGCCCCCCGCAATCATCCCATTGTAACGGGCATCGAGAATCGTGTTGGCGCGCGTCGCCGTCATCATGCCGTTGGCCGCTTCGATGAGGGCCTGCCAATAGATCCGCTGAAACGGCGGATGATCGTTGCGCGGGCCGTGGTCAGCGCCGCCGATGCCGAAAAGGTTGGCGTCGGTGGGCGAGCCGCCGAAGGCAAAATCAACGTCCCAGAGGAAAAGCTTCCAGGTGTCGCGCTCCGGCTTGTAGGCAAACGCATTCTGTCCGCCGCCATAGGAGAAGCTGTCCGGGTTGTTGTAGAGATGCTGGGTGACATGCACCTTGAACCACTCTTCGACATCGGTGGCCGCGTTCAGCGCCGCGGAATAGGCCTCGCTGCCAATCGCGGCATTGGTGAGCGAAACCCTCACCAGATTGAAGATATTGGTATAGTCGTTGAGCTCCTGCACGGACGCCGAACGACGCGGCCAGGTGGCCCGGTAGCGCGCCTGCTTGAACGCGCCCCCCGTCGTGGTGTAGGCCGCGAGGTTCGCGCCCACCACCGAATAGCCCGCTTCGTTCGCGCCCGTGGCCAGGTCGCCAAACTCGAAGCCGAGCATGATCTTGTGCAAATCCCCGTTGGCGTCGTCCGGAAACCATTGATCAACAAAATCCCCGTTGGGCTGCTGCGCGTCGTGGAAGGTGGTCTCGCGACGCTGGCCGTTGACAAAGACGAAAACCGGCCGGTGGTACAGGAACGGAATTCCAAACTCGCCACCGAACCAATAGCCCTGAATCTCGGCCTGGCCTGTGCCGTCCCCTCCCCCATTCCCGGGCCGGAACAGGTTGATATCTGTCTCACCGAACAACCGATCGTCATCCGGAAAGTTCAGGTCGTAGTCGCAGCTGCCGCCCACCGGCGAATCGTAGCTGGGCGAATGGTACGGGCTGCCGTGAAACCAGGCGCCGGCGTTGTAGATCACCCGGTTCGTGCCCAGGATGAAGGTCACATCCTTGGGCTTGTTGCTCATCTTCTCCTCCGTCGACCAGCGATCGACGTTGGTTTGGGTCACCCAAAAACGATACGTGCTCAACGTGCCCGGAATGACGTTGTCACCCCAACGCACCACGCATTCACGGACCGGAGCATTGTCCGGGAAACTGGTCGCGGCCGGCTGCGCAAAATTGTCGATGGCCTGCAGGTGAAACGCCACCGAGACGCCAGTGGCCCGCCCGGGCAGGACGGTGGAGAACAATCCGGCGCCATTGTTGGTCATGGCGATCGCAGTGAAGTTCGTGTCTGGATCCACCCTATAATTCAGGGCCAAATACGCGAGGCCGTCGGGGTCCTGAACCTTGGCCACCACCAACACCGGGTCGTTGGCAGCCGGAAGCGAAGGATAGTGCCGCACGTCAGTGATCGCCGGCCCGGCATTCGCCCGCGCCCGTGAATTGGGCAGTCCCGGGCTGCCGAGCTGGTCCGTCGACAGCAGATAGCCCGGTGCCTCCAGCCAGTTGCCCCGGATCCGCAGCAGCAGATTCGGGTTGCCCTTCAACCAGCGCGCGCGCGCCCGCAAGGTGACCGTGGTTCCAGGCGCCAAAGTGTACGGAAGCTGCGTCCGCACCCGGTTGGCTCCCGCATCGCCGCGACCCACCGCCCGCAGGTGCAACGACGCCGAACTATTGAAGCCGGCGCCAGGCTCCCAGGAGGTCTCGTTGTGGTTGCCCTGAAACACCCAGCCAGCCGCTCCGTTTTCGAAAGTCCCGTTGCCGATGACATTCGTGCCACCCGCCGGGATCAGCTCGATGTTGTCGATCAAGGCTTCGCCCGCGCCCATCAAGGTGACGTGGAGTTGATAGGCATCGGCCCAACCATTGTCCATCACCCCCGTCGCCTCGACCGTCACCCACGAGCTCTTGCCGGACTCGTCGCTGTCACCCCAATTCGGGGCCAGCCGGCCATCCGCGTGCGAATCGATCAGCTCCAAGCTGCTGCCACCTCCGCCCGCATACCGTCCCCAGCGTCCGCCCGCACCGTAGGTCACCTCGTCGACGGCGACATGGATGACATTCGTGCGCAGCTGTCCGAGCGCGTTCGTGGAAACAAGATCGTCGGGCTTGTTCAATTCAACGCGCTCGCCGCCGTTGGCCAGCGATCCGCTGTAGTCGCCCACGCAATTGACCGCGTTGAGCTGCGGGTAACGGCTGCGCAGCCGGACGGCATTGCGCGCGACGACCAGATAACCGTTTGCGGCCAGCGTCGTGCCCGCCGGAAGATTGAACGAGATGCCACCGCGCAGCCGCCAGCCACCCAAATCCATCGCCGCACCGCTGCGGTTAAACAGCTCTACATACTCGTCGTCAGCCTCGTTCGAGATGGGATCGAATTGCAGCTCATTGATGACGATCGCCTTCGACCGCTGCAGCGCATTGGCCGCGCCCGGCGTCGCGGCCGCCAAACGCGAGAACATCCGCGCCCCGTCGGGCGTCCGGCCCGTGGCCACGCCATTTTCCTGAGCCTCAAACCGCACCGCGTCGATCACCGCCCGGCCCGAAGGATGTTTCAGGTAGATCGTCTCGCCACCCGCCGCCAGGCCGAAGCCCAGCTGCGCCTCGGTAAAAACCAGAAACCCGCGCGCGGGAATGGTCGTTCCCGCCGGGATTACAAATTTGTTGGTCTCCGGATCGTCCGTCAGGATGACCCCCCCGACGCCGAGCTGCGCATTGCTGTAGTTGTAGAGCTCGACAAAGTCAGTCTCCGGCAGATCGGTGTGCGCCAGATACTCGTTGATGACCAGATTCCGATAGGTGCCGGGGCTGAGCGTGTCTGCGGTACCGGGGTTGCCGCCGGTGGCCGAGCTGCCCGCCCACGCCCTGGGATCGCGCTCGCCAAAACTCGGGCGGGCCAGAACCAGGGATTGTCCCGCACCGTCGGCGCCGGCCGGATACGGCGCGTCGCCGCTGTAGCTCATCTCGAAGACCACGGCGCCAGCCTTGTTGCGCAAGCGCAGCGTGCCCGAGCTGTTCTGCAGCGCGTTGCTCCCGACAAACGGGCCAAAGACATTCGGCACCGTGGTGTAAACGGCGCGAAAATCGGTGACGTTGGCCGCGACCACGGCAAACCCCTTCGAGGCCAGGGTCGTGTTGCTGGGGAACGTGTAATCAACGGCGCCGGAGAGACGCCAGCCGCTGAGATCTTCAAACCACGGCTGGCTGTTGTAGATCTCGACGAACTCCAGGTTCCGGCCGTCCACGCGGTTCGTCGGATGATACATGACTTCGGAAATGACGACTCCGTGCCGGCGTGTAGTCGGCCCCAGCAACTCAAACGGCGGCGTCAGATACCCAACGTCCAACGGCCGTGTCGCAATGCTGAAGGTGCGTTGAACGGTAAGCATGGAGTTAGGCGTCGACGCGCGATCTCGGACATTGCTGATGGTAATCAGATTGGTGATGCCCGCCGGCATGGGCGTCGTGGTCAGAATAATCGTGCGCCCATCAAGCCCCAACGTCGCCCGCAGCACGGTAACGCCGTTGCTCACCACGAAATTGGCGACGTTGGTGGCCGAAGCCGCCTCTACGGCCTCCGAAAATGCAATGAACAACACGCTGTCCTCGCCGAGATTGCCGACCGTCGTCACTGTCGGCCGGGTCGTGTCCGGCACCACCGTGAGGGTCGCCTCGGATGAGTTCGTCGTGCCCAGTGAGTTGGCGATCGCGCAACGATACCGGCTGGCGGTATCCGCCAAGGCAACGGGGCCGAAGCTGTAGATGGAGTTGGTTGCTCCGGGCAGCGGCACGCCGTTGCGCGACCATTGGAAGGTTGCCCCGATCATCCGGGCGAGCTTCACCTCAAAACGCGCGGCGCCGCCTTCAATCACACTGAAATTGGTTGGATTCTGCGTAATGATCGGCGGACCCAGCCCAAAAACAATCAGCCGGTTCTGCGGTATCGGCTCTTCGATCGTGCCGTCCGGCAATTGCCAGCGCACCGCCAGATTGTCGCCTCCACCACCTTCCTTCTGTAAGGCCTCGATGTAGTAACGCTGGCCCGCCGTCAGGGGAATGAGCGCTGACTTCTGATTCGGCTCCTTGGTCCACTCGCGACTCGAGGTCCAGGCGTTGACCGTCGCAATCTGCACTTTCTGCGCCGGATTCTCGGTTGAGCTCAGGTAAAGCACACTGCCGTCATCGCTGGCGATCCAGAAGGTGTAGTTGCCGGTGGCGGGAGCCACGACGAGCGCGCGCATGCGCTGCCCGTAGTTCTCGGCATACTCGGATGGCGCTTCGAAGGTCGGCTGGATGGTCTCCAGCGTTGGGCTCGCCGGAAAACTGGGAGCGCTGAGCAAATCGCTGACCGCGCTTCCGCCGATGTTGAGGTATACCTCGCGCAGCACGCCGTTCGAGCTCTGGGCAGCCGCCGGCGGAGCCCCCAGCATCGACAGGCCCAGCGCGAGCACAAGTGCACCTGACCACCTAACAAAAAGCAGGCCGGAATCCGAAGCCTGCGCCCAAACTAAGGTACGACGTAACGACATGTTGCTGAATAGGATTTCGGCAGAATAAACTCGAGAATTCAGGGGGATCCAAGCCTCAATGTGTGGAAACGTCTTCGGCAGCTGGCTTCACGCAAGGCACGCCGCAGGCTTCGCCAACGATCCGTTGGCCGACAACCGTTGACCGGGCTCCGTCCTGCGGCTGGCTGGAGTGGGCCGGGGCGGGCGATTTCTATTTCTTAACGGAATCGCCAGTGGCCACCGGTGCCAACGCCGGAATCGGAGCCTGGGACAGGAGTTTCAGCTCCCGGGGCTGGGCTTCGCCAGCGACCCGGATCAAGACGGACCGATCGCGGATCGCCAGGCACTCGACGCGAACCCGCTTGTCTCCGAGCGTAACCAGAGCCGATTCGTTCGTCCTAAAGGTCTGGTTATTTATGAGGGCAAGCCGCGCGGCGGAAGAGCCGGACAGTCCCTTGAGTTGGAGCGAGTCGTACCGCACCGGTTTGGCTCCAGGCGGAGCCCACGTCACCGGGGCCGCCGAGGACGTTCCTCCGGACGGCGTTGAGGGTCGCCTGGGTTCGATTCGAACTTCAACCCCGTCAAGTTCGTTGCCGGCCAAGCGATCGCCCGCTTGAACCAAGGGCGCGGTGCACAGCAATCCGCCGATGGTCGCCAGTGAACAGAGTGCCAAGTAGGAGGTGCGTTTCATAAAGCCTGCAAGGTGGTTTCAGATCTGGTTCAGACCTCGTCGCTCATCACATCGCCCGCGAAACGCCGGCTCACGAGTCGCCCCAGCCCCACCACAACCATGATTCCCGGAATCAGCAGCACGCTCGAGGCACGGAACTTGGCGCCCTCGATGTTCCCACCGGCCAAGCGTGGTTGGTAGGCCACGGACGAATCGACCGTGAGTGAATCGAGTACACCGCCGAACAACTCCTCCCAATTCTGAGCATCCGACTCGTCGGCGAGACAGGACACGTTAATCGTTCCTCGTTCGGTGAACGTCATGGCATGCCAGAGCCGATGCTCATCGCCGCGCTCATCCGTCTGAGTCGCGCTGAAGCTCAGCCGGCAACGGTTGGTTTCAAATTTCACGTCAACGATGTTGCGCTCGTCCAACCCATCCTTCTTCACCAGGTCCAGCACGGCACGGCGGCGAATCTCCGGGTTGTTCAACATCCGCACAAAGCCATCGCCCATGCGCCCTGCCCGCACGACCTGGATGGTGACGCACGGCGCTTTGAGCGAATTGGTGTTTGAAGCCGGCTCAAAACCGTAGGCGCCCACTCCGCCTCCTTTCGCGCCCGGCACCGGATCGGAAAGACCCTCTGCCATGATCGGTGGCATCTGAGTCCAACCCGGGGGCAGCGTGATGGCAAATCTGTCCTGCGCATTGGTGAAGTGGAGCGGCGAAGCGTGTTCGGCGGCGAGTTCAGCTCCCTCACCGATCCCGCCCAGGCCAACGCTAGCGGCCACCAGCACCACCCACCGCGCGGCTTCGCGCCAAAACTTCCCCAACACACTCACACTCATTCCCGGAAATATCGGCACGGCCGGTGCGCGACTTCAGTCCAGTCCGCAGACTCCGGGGACGGCGGAAGACGGCACCGCGCCACCGAAGAACCGAGCCTCTGACCAAGGGAATGGAGGGGAACCGGACGATCGCTCGGCGCCCGTTGATGGTTCGCCCATTTTTAGGCGCGACCGATCCGCGATTCCGGCTCAGCTCGAAACCCGTTCGACCTCAACCCGGGCGTCGTTGTAGCACGCGCCTCCCCCGACGACGTTGACATGCTGGGGACAAAGCGCCGTCGACGTCAGTCCGTTGCGCGAGGATTTCCGCCAGGCGCCTTTCGGCAGGACGCACACGCCCTCGCGCATCCGATCGCTGATTTCAGCCCGGCACCACACCTCGCCGAGTGGATTGAAGACACGCACCAGATCGCGATGAGCGATCCCCCGCGCCGCAGCGTCGACCGGATTCAGCGTGAGGCAGAGTTCCGGATAGTTGAACTCGCCCAGCGTGCTGGAGATCATCTTGTTGTTGGAGGCGCTGACCAGCGCGAGCGGAAATCCCGCCGAGCCCGGCAGCTCGGCCTGAAACTGAAACGGCGCGGGCCCCAAAGCCGGCGGCGCGAGGTGAATCCGACCATCGGGCGTCAGCGGTTTCACGTCTCCAAATTGCACCGGGCCGCCTCCCTCGAACGCATATCCCTGCACCTCGCCCTTCCCGGCCGGCCCGGGATCGCACGGCCGGCCGGACAGGCTCAGCGCACCAGACACCTTCCGCATGCAGGTGTCAGTGTCCCAGCTGAACGGCTCGTCGTTGAAACCGAGTGCCCGGCCCAGCTGGGCGAAAACCCATTCGTTGGGGCGGGCCTCACCGCAGGCGTCAATCGCCGGTTGCACGCCACCGATGACATAACTCCCGTAAGACCGTTTGATCTCTCGTTGCTCGAGAAACGTCACGGCTGGCAGGAGCAGATCGGCATAAAGGGCTGTGTCGGTCATCACCTGTTCGTGCACTACGGTGAACAGGTCTTCGCGGGCCAGGCCGCGCAGGATCGCATTTTGATCCGGCGCCGTGGCCACCGGATTGCAGTCATAGATGAACAGCGATTGGATCGGCGGCGAGAGCGGTTCAGTCAGCAATTGTCCCAGCTGGCTCATGTTCAACTCGCGCGTCTTCCACTGCATCGGCGGTGCATCAGCGCCAAAGACCTTCGCCAAATCCAGCTTTGCAGCGCCGCTGTTCGAAAGGGTGTAGCCGCCGCCGCGCACGCCAAACTTGCCCAGCAACGCGGGCATGGCCATGACCGCGGCCAGGGCCTGGCCGCCGTTCAAATTGCGCTCCGTCCCCCAGCCCACCCGAATCACCGCGGGCGAAGCCGCCGCAAAAACGTCAGCCAACCTTTCGATGTCCCGCGACGGAACCCTCGCCTGGGCGGCTGCCCGGGCGATCGACCATTCGCTGGCGGCGGCCAACAGTGATTCCAGGCCATCGGCGTGTTGCGACAGAAACCCTCGATCGAGGCGACCGGCGTCATGCCACCGACGGATCATCGCAAGGGCCACCGGCAGGTCCGCCCCTGGATAAACCGGGAGGTGCAGATCGATCTCGCCCGGGTTGAAGTTGCGGATCGGATCGATCATCGCCACGAACGCGCCGTTCCTGCGCGCCTCGCGCAAATACGGCACGAGATGGATGTTCGAATACTTTGGATTGGCTCCCCAGACCAGGATCGCCTTGGCCCTCGGATAATCTTCAAAGGCTACCCCCGGCATTTTGCCATACATGCCCGTCGCGACCGCCCCGGCGGGAGCGGCGCACAAGGTTCGCGCCAGGCGCGATGTTCCGAGCTTGGCGAACAGATAGGCGTCCAGAAATTCGTGGCTCAAGAGGCCATTCGAACCATCGTAGTGATACGGCAAAATCGCCTCTGCGCCCCACTTCGCGATGATGCTGCGAAACCGTTCCGCCACCAACGCCAACGCGTCGTCCCACGAGATGCGTTCAAAGCGCCCTTCTCCTTTCGCGCCGACCCGTCGTTGCGGATGCAGGACGCGGCTTTCGTGATAAACGCGGCGGGCAAACTTTCCCACCTTGTCGCAGATGAATCCCTGGGTATTGGGATGCAGCGTGGGCTGGGCCCTGCCTTCGCCGGCCGCGGCCTGAATACGGCTGATTTTTCCGTCAGCCACGATCACGTCCAGCGCGCAGGAATCCGGACAGTCCATCGTGCAAGTGGTGCGAACTGTTTTGGTCACTGGCGGGTTTTAATCGATGGTTCAACGGCCCGCAATCGGCAATCGCTGCGCCGAGCCGATTCGGCTGGCCGGCAGCCGCTTGCTGGATCGACGGGCAAAGGCTCTTGGCCGTCATCGCGACGTGCAGAAACTCCACCGCGATCGCGGCACGGCCCCGTCATCAGAAGAAAAAACTCAGGCCAAACATCCCGACAATCCCGTTCACGCCGAGGTTGGGACTGTTGATTCCGGCGCAGGACAGGTGCAAAAAACGAGTTTCCAGCGTTAGCGCGACATTCTCCCGAAGAAAGCACTGCAGCCCGACACCGCCTTGGAGGTTAAATTCAAAAACGCCGCTCAAGTCCGGCGGTCCGATGCTGGTGGCGGAAAGTCCCGCGCCGATGTCGGCGAACGGGACCCACCGGGTTCCCGTCGCCAAATGGTAACGAAGATGAGGCGCAATGCCGACCAGCCACTCCGTCTCGGGAGAAAACTCCGATCCGCCGAAGATCTCGCCTCTCAACTCCCAGTTGCCGCGAAACCAGCGGCCCTCGCCCACCACAGGCCCCACCATGTTCCCATAGGAGAAGCTCGCCAGAGCCAAATGATGCGAGTTGCGCCCGCCGAGGATGGGTAATCCGAGGTTCGCTCCGAACGAGAGATTATACGTTTGCGCCGCACGACTGAACCCGTGGCCAGGTTCCGTTTCCCAGATCTGACCGAACCTCGCCGGACCTTCCCAAGCAGTTTTCCTTCGGGCATTCGAAACCTGATCGGGCTCGACCAGATTTGACGGCGTCTCGGCGGGCAACAAACAGGCCGGCATCACGGCCACCGAAACCATCAGGCCGGAGCGGAGAGATCCTCGGAACGATCGAAAGACCGAGTCGACCATGTTGACTCGGGCTCGACCCCAAGGCCACACCGGGGAATTGGCAGAGGACCCGCTGGACTGATTAGGACTACGCATACGGATTTCGCACACGGTTCGATCGAGCTTCAGTTCCTGAAGCGTCTTCGCGATTCCCCACCAGCACCGATCCAAGCTGGTGAATTTGGATCCCCGCGAGGATCCACGATCCACGATCACGCCTTCGTTCTCTTTCCATACGCAGGCAGGCTCAAATTTGGAAGCGGGAACTTGCCCGCTTGTCCGCCAAGGACTCCAGTGACCTGTTCAAACCACCCGGATGGGAGCAGACAAGCGCACCAGCGTGCCGCCTTCCGGCCGCTGCACGAATTCAAAGCTGCCGCCCACATCTTCCATCCGCCGCCGCATGTTGCTGAGTCCATTCCGCGTCGCCGCCCGGGCCGCATCCATACCGGCCAGGCCCCGCCCGTCGTCGGCAATCTCCAGCGTGAACCGATGCGGCTCAAGATTCAGCCGAAGCCAGGCTGAGGTGGCGTGCGCGTGACGAACGATGTTGGTCACGGCTTCCTTCGCGGCGAGGAATATGTTGTGGCGCACCTCGGGAGCAATGGACGCCTCGGGCAGGGCCGGAGGAATCTCGAGACGATAGCGCAAACCGGCGATGGCAAGGTATTCCTGGGCGTATTTGCAAACGTAGTTAACGACCCCTTCGAGCGTGTCGTTCGAAGGGTTCACGGTCCAGACGATCTCATCCAACGTTCGTGTCGTGTCGCGCGCAGTCTGGCAGATCTGGCGGGCGTGTCCCTCGATTTCCGGCGGCGAATCCTTGTCGGTCTCGACGAGTTCCCCAAGCAAGGCGAGCTGGGTCAGGCTCGCGCCGAGTTGATCATGAATGTCGCGCGCGATGCGAGCCCTCTCCTTTTCCAGCGCCTCCTGCTGTTTCATGGCGGCGAGTTGGCGTTGCAGGCGCTGGGTTGAAAGGTAAAAAACCAGACTGCCAACCACGCCCAGCGCAATCAGGACAACCAAGGTGCGGAACCACCACGTCGCCCAGTAAGGCGGCAGGACGGTCAGGTCAAGCGACGCCCCCGTTTCATTCCAAACGCCGTCCTCGTTGCAGGCACTGACCACAAACCGATAGTCGCCAGGCGGGATCTTGCGATAGCGGGCCACGCGAACATTGCCCGCATGCGTCCAGTCGGCCTCGTATCCATTCAGGCGATAACGGAACAGGGCACGCTCAGAAGCGCCCAGATTCAGCCCCGTATAGAAAATCTCCACGCGCTCGCGCCGGGCCGGCACCGTGACCCGCCCCCCCGGCGCAGGAACCACCGACGGACCACCCTCGATCAGCACCGATTCGATGATGACCGGCGGAGGATTGGTGTTGGGCCGCAGGTCGGACGGATTGACCGAAACCAGCCCCTTGATGGTGGGGAACCACAGGCGCCCATCCCGCGTGCGTCCCGCCGCCGGCTGCGACCCGGCCGTGCAATTGGCGCTCGGCAGTCCGTCCTCCCGTCGGTAAACCCGAGCGGAAAGAAAGGACGTTCGCCCCTCGGCAAAGTCATTCAGCTGCCGACGCGCGACCTGCATGAGCCCCTTGTTCGATCCAAGCCACAGGTTGCCCATTTCGTCGTCAAGCAGGTAGGTGATGCTGTCGCTGGCCAAGCCATCGGCCGCTGAATACCGGCTCCAGCGCTGGTCCTTCCATCGCGCCAGGCCGCTGCTGGTCCCAACCCAGACGGTGCCGGCTGAATCCACCGCAATGGATGAGACGTCATCGCTGGGCAGTTCGCCGTCGCGTTTGCGATAGATGGTCACACGATCGTCGCGCAGCAGATTCAGGCCTCCACCGCGGGTCCCAATCCAAAGACCGCTGGTTTGGTCTTCCGCGACGGCGGTGATCGCGTCGGCGGAAAGCCCCTGGGCGGTGGTCAGAAGCGTCCATCGATCGCCGTTGAACTGGACCAAGCCGCCGTCGGTCCCGATCGAAAGTGTCCCGGATCGACTTTGCTGGAGGGCATTGATGTAGGGATTGATCGCGACACTGCTAACCACCGGGAGGAACGCGTCATTCTGTCGGAGAAAAAGCCCAAAGCCTGGAGTCCCGAGGTAAACCCGCTGACGTTGATCCACGAATACGCACCGGATGGACGCATCCGATGCCAGGAGGGAATCCGGGACGAACTTTCCTTCGCGCCACTGTCCCACCCCCCGGTTGTTGGAGCCGATCCAAAGGCCTTGGCCGTCCTCAGCCACGGATTGCACCACCATGTCCTGCGTGGCGGGCAGCAGATCAAACAGCTTGCGTTTGACCCGGTTCAGTCCGCCCCCATCCGTGCCAACCCAGAGCGTCCCCTCGTGATCGATAACGAGGGACAAGATGTAGTTGTTGGAAAGTTCCTCCTCGGTCGAAAGCCGGATCGCATTGCCTCGTTCGTCGAACCAAAACACCCCGGCTCCCAGCGTGCCGACCACGAGATTGCCGGCGGCATCTTCGCAAGCCGCCGTGATGCGGGCCTGCCCCCAACGATACGGCCAGGCCGGCGCCTCCATCCGGTTGGTGGAAGTCCACCGCTGGATGACGCCCCCCTCAAACCGCCAGTAGCCACCCCGACGGCTGGGCAGGAGAAAATCCAAACCGCGCACCGGCACCTCATAGGCAACCGGCAGATACGGACCCGGCGGCTCCTGCACCCGTCCAATGGCCGATTGCCGATGATCGGTTCCCACCCATACCGGCCCCGACGGCTCCGCCAGCAGCAGGTGGCGGCTGCTCGGGACGACTGGCGCGAGGACAAAGGGCGTAAACCGGCCCTGATGGTAACGCCAGATTTCCCCACTTGCATTGCAAAGCCACACAGCGCCATCGGCATCTTCACAGGCGGCGACCAAACGACGTTCGGCGCCGCCGAGCGCCAGCTCCGGCGGCGCCACCACCTGCCCATCCTTCCAAAACACGATCCCGGCCGTCTCCGTGCCAATCCAAAGCACCCGACGGCTATCCTCGAACAAATAGACAATCCGGCTGCTGTTCAGACCGGAGGTGTTGTTCTCGTCGAAAACACGAAAACTGAATCCATCATACCGAACCAGCCCGTTCAAGGTGCCTAACCACAAATATCCGTCGCGCGTCTGGGTCATGGCGATGACGGACGGATGCGGCAATCCATCGTCGGTTTCCTTGACCTGCACGGCAAAGCGCGAGTTGGCCGGAGTCGCCGCCGGGACGGACGCCCGCCCGGCAAGCAGCCAGGCGACCGTCACCAGCGCGGCAAACGCGCGGCCAAATGGTCGCGCACGGCGGCGCCAAATCATGCCTGGAGCCATCCCATGAACCAGAGGATCGACCAGAAAGCCCGCGACGCGGAGATTCGGCAGCCTACAGCGTAAGCCGCCGACCGCGTTACCCTCTCCGCCGCTCTGCGGGGAGGAGGGCAGGTTCCGAGCTCGCCCGGGCGAGGTCGGAACCGGGAGAGGTGGAGCAGTCCCCGGTTCACAGGCCAAAGGGCACGAGTTCGGAACTCGTGAAAGTTCCTCGTGAACCCGCCGCGCGTGGTGAATCTCAAATGGCAAAGCGAAAATTCCGAATGGTTGATCCGGTTACTTCGCGGTCCGGCGGTGCACCTTGTGAATGGCGGCTTGGTCGGTGCACTTGATGACCAGTTCATCAATGCAAACGTGCCGAGGCCGGCTGGCGACCCAGACGAGCGTTTCGGCAATGTCCTCCGCCGTGAGCGGCTCGACGCCTTCGTAAACTTTCTTCGCCCGGGCTTCATCGCCCTTGAAGCGGACGATTGAAAATTCGGTTTCGGCCATGCCGGGATCGACCGAAGTGACCCGCACGCCGGTGCCGCAGAGCTCGAGGCGAAGCGACTTGGTGATCTGCAATTCGGCCGCCTTCGCCCCGCAGTAGGCGGCGCCGCCTTCGTAGGCCACCCGCCCGGCAATGGAACCGATGTTGATGATGGAAGCTCCCGGGCTTTGGACCATCGCCGGAAGAAAGGCGCGCGTCACCCGCAACACACCCAGGGCGTTGGCCTGAAACATGAACTCCCAGTCCTCATCCTTGCCGTCGGCGACGGTTTCGATGCCCTTCGCGCCGCCGGCGTTGTTGATCAGCACGTCAACGCGGTCCGTGAAGGTTCGGACCCAGCTGGCAAAGCCGTCGACGCTGGCCGTTTGGGTAACGTCAAGCGCATGCACGCGAACGTCCGGTGAACCCGCCTGGCGGGCGGCAGCGGCCACGGACTCGAGTCGATCGACGCGACGCGCACCCAGGATTAGGCGGGCGCCTTCGCGTGCAAAAGCTGCCGCGGCGGCGGCCCCAAAGCCTGCGGACGCCCCGGTGATGATCACCCACTGTCGGGAAAGATTGGTTGGCATAGGCGGGCCGACAATAGCCCCGACCGGATGTGCCTTGGCAATCCCGAAGTCCGAATTGACCGAACGCGATGAAGCCGAGCAGGCGACGACGCAGGTCTTGGCTCTCAACTACGGCTCGAATTTCACCAACCCCCAAGAAAGAACGAAAATAATTCCGAAACAAATAGGGCCTTCGGGTGTCGTATAGCTGGCTTTGGGGCGAAGATTTCCCAACCGGAAGCCCAAAGCTGGTCGGAAAGGCTCGAATTTATGTGGATCACAACAGTTCACCAACGGAGGCAAGGCGCCCGCGCGTCGAGCGCCACCCTCACCCGATCCACATCACTCAAGTGCCTGGCTATAAGCCTCTTGCTAGCCAGCGGCTTTCCAGCTGACTCGGCGGCCGAAGAGGAAGGCCGGGGGAAACCATTTTCCTATCAGCATGAGAATGTGCCGACGGGTCCATGGTCCGTTCACCTGCTCAAGCTCGACCGCTTGAGCCAGGAATACGAGGTCGACACCACGCTGGCCCGGGGAACGATTGTGGGAATGGAGACCCTGACCGAACAGGTGAAGTCGTGGCCCACCAATTCCGGTCGGCCGGTCGGGGCAATCAACGGCGATTTTTATCGCAGCGGTCGCAACTACGACGGCGATCCCGAAGGCATCCAGATTACGCATGGGGAACTTGTTTCGGGTCCGTCAGGCAAGGCGTGCTTTTGGATCGACGCCGCCGGCCGGCCGCATACGGATGAGGTGCAATCCATGTTCCGTGTCATCAGCCCGGACGGCACGAGTTTAAAAGTAGGGTTGAACGAGGAAAGGGCCAAGGATGCGGCCGTGCTTTACACTCCGCGACTCGGCGCCTCGACCGGCACGACCGGAGGGCGCGAATACATCCTGGAAGCTGAATCCAACGAAAACTGGCTGCCACTGCGCATCGGAACGCGCTGCAAAGCCCGCGTGCGGCAGGTGCGGGAACAGGGCAACACCACGCTCGCGGCCAATACGATGGTCCTCTCTCTCGGCCCCTCGCTGGTCAACGACAACCAAGCTCCAAAACTAAAGGCCGGCGAGGTGATTGAAATTTCCACGGCAACCTTGCCGGACATGACGGGATGCCGGACGGCGATTGGCGGCGGCCCTCGCCTGGTGGTGAACGGCAAGCCATTGGGGGGCTGGCGTTCGCCGAACGATCGCCATCCACGCACCGCCATCGGCTGGAACGATGATCACCTCTACCTGCTGCTCGTCGACGGCCGGCAACCCGGGCTCTCCGTGGGTATGAGCTTCACCGAACTGGCCAACTACTTCGTCAAGCTGGGCTGCACCTCCGCGGTCAACCTCGACGGCGGCGGCTCAGCCAGCATGTGGCTCTTTGGCAACACCGTCAGCAGCCCGTCGGAAGGTCGTGAACGCCCGATCGCCAACGGCGTGGTCATTGTCAAAAAACACCGCGAAGCGGCCAAAATAAACGACTAACCAACCCTTAGGCCGGCACGCCGCGAATCACTTCACCCGTGTTTACAGTCGGTCGTTCCTCCCGCCCATTGTGTCGGTAAAGAAGCTTTTCGTGGTCCAATCCCAGCTGATGCAAAATCGTCGCGTGCACGTCGCGAACGTGCGCCCGCTCGGTCACGGCCCGTAATCCAATCTCGTCCGTGGATCCCACGACAGTCCCCGGCCGAACTCCTCCACCCGCCATCCAGATCGTGAACCCCCACGGATTATGATCGCGCCCGTCGCCCTTCTCATTGAACGGCGTGCGGCCAAACTCGCCGCCCCAGATGACGAGCGTCTCGTCAAGCAACCCGCGCGCCTTTAGATCCGTCAGCAGTCCGGCGATGGGCCGGTCAACCTGCCCGCACATTTTGGTGTGATTGCCCTCCATGTCGTTGTGCGCATCCCACAAATTGCCGCTGCCGGAATAGCACTGCACAAAGCGCACCCCGCGTTCGACCAGACGCCGTGCATAAAGCAGATTGCGCCCAAACTTCCCCGTCTCCTGGTCGTCCAGTCCGTAGAGCTGGCGAGTCGCCGCGGTTTCTCCCGAAAGATCCGTTACCTCAGGGGCGGCCGACTGCATGCGCCAGGCCAGTTCATACGAATTCATCCGGGCATTCAGCTCCGAGTCCTCGGCCTTGTCCTCGGCAAACCGACGATTCAATCGATTCAACAGATCGAGCTTGTTCCGCTGACGTTCCGGGGTCATGCCTCCGGGAGGAGCGAGATGCAGGATGGGCGCACCCTCGTTCCGGAACTGGGTTCCCTGATAAATCGCGGGCAGAAAGCCGGAGCTCCAGTTCTTGGGCCCTCCATTCACCTCGCCCTGATCGGTCAGGACCACGAACGATGGCAGATTTTCGTTCATCGAGCCCAACCCGTAGATCGCCCACGCTCCCATCGCCGGGCGCCCGGCGAGAATGTCGCCCGTGTTCATCTGGCAGACCGAACCCACATGGTTCAAACCGTCCGCCCAACACGATCGTATCACGCAAAGATCATCCGCATGTCGAGCCGTCTGCGGCAGCCAGTCGGAAATCCACAACCCGCTCTGGCCATGCTGACGCCATTTGCGCTTGGTCCCCATCAACGTGTTGCCGGCGGTGCCCATGGCGGTGATGGGCCGACCGAAAGACGCCGGCATCGGCTGACCAGCCAGGCGATCCAACTCGGGCTTGGGATCAAACAAGTCGAGATGGCTCGGACCGCCTTCCATGAAAAGCCAAATGACCGACTTGGCCCGGGCCCGAAGATGCGCCGGGCGCGGCAACATGGGATTGGCCGGCGATTCTCCGCCCAGCGCCTTGGTGCCAAAGCCATCCCGCGCCAGCAGGCAGCCCAAGGCAAGTCCGCCAAAGCCTCCACCCGCCTGGCGAAGGAATTCACGGCGCGTGGCAACCTCAGTTCGCATAAACAAACTCGTTGGCATTGATGAGCGTATGGCAGAGGTCGGCCAAGGCCGAGCCCACGCCTTCGGCTCCACCCGCATCTCCCCCACCAGTCCCCGCCCCGGCACGCCGAGCCAACAACCCGCCCTGCACACGCAAAAACTCTGCTGCCATCCGGCGTTCGGCCGCATCGGGCAGCCGTCCATAAGCCAGGCGAAAAGCCGTTTCCACCTGCCGCGCCTCATCATCGCCCGCGGCCTGCCGAACCCGCCCAGCCAGGCTGCGGGCCCAGTCCAGGGTCAGGTGGCTGTTCAACAAGGTGAGCGCTTGCAAGGGGCTGGTCGTCACGTTGCGACGAGCACAGCTTTCGTGCGGGTCCGGCTGATCAAAGTTGTCGAAGATCGGATAGCGCGTGTTGCGGCGGACGAACACGTAGACGCTCCGCCGATCCCGCTCCTCGACCTCCGCACTCACCTTCCACCCACCGCGAGGAACCGGCATTCCCATGGGGAGCTCGGGGAAAACGCTCGGCCCACCCATCTTCGGATTCAAGCGTCCTGACACATGCAACGCCGCATCACGGATGATCTCGCCTTCAAGCCGATGCCGTGGGTATTTCCACCAGAGCTTGTTCTCCGGATCCAATCGCGCCGCGGACGCGCGGTGAGTCGAAGCCTGCTGATAAGTCGACGACAGGACCATCACTCGGTGCAACGCCTTCAGGCTCCAGCCGCGCGCGACAAATTCATCCGCCAACCAGTCGAGCAGCGCCGGATGCGTCGGCGCCTCGCCTTTGAAACCGAAATCGCTCGGTGTTCCCACCAAGCCGCGCCCGAAATGATACTGCCAGACGCGATTAACCATGACCCGGGCGGTCAACGGGTTGGCCCGATCGGTTACGAGCCGCGCCAAAGCCGACCGGCGCCCGGTTGAGTTTTCGCCCGGCGACGCCCAGACCCGCGCCGGCTCCGGAAACAAGACCTGCAACAAACCGGGTTGCACTTCCTGCCCCGGCTTGTCGTAGAGGCCACGGTTCAAAACAAACGTCGCCGGGGCCTCGGATCCGAGGTCCGTCATGAGCGATCCCCGCGGCAGCTCAGCCGGCCGCAGCCCGGCAAACGACTGCACCTGTTTCCTCAACTCTTCCCATCGCGCCTTGGTCGCCCCCTTCAACCGGCCCGCCACCGCATTGTCGTCAGCGATGTATTCGTGCGAGGACGGATCGAGATATTGCCGGGCTTTCCAAGCCATCTGCCGTTCGAATGGCGTACGCTCGCCCTCAGCTTTCGCCAGAATCTCCCGGATTTCGTCCGGATATTTTTCGCGGTAATCCTTCTCAATGGCCCGACGATGCGGCGCGGCGATCGATTCCATCTCCGCTCGCAGCTCCCGCGTCTTCTCCTCCCACACCGCCAGTCGCGCCTGATACTCCTGCACAGCCTCGCCCGGCGCCAGCGGCTGGCCGTCGCGCGCCGCCGTGTTCGCAAAGAACGCCTGCAGCCGGTAGTAATCGCTCTGCAGAATGGGGTCGTACTTGTGATCGTGACAACGCGCACAGCCGTAGCTCAGCCCGAGAAAGACCGAGCCCACGGTGTCGGTGATGTCATTCAAAATCTCCTGCCGCCGCTGCATGATGTTCCGGGCATTGCTCTCGTCGGGGTAATGGCGATTGAAGGCCGTCGCCACCTGGACGCTGCGATCAGCCGGCCACAGTTCGTCAGCTGCCAGCTGCTCCTGCACAAATCGATCGTATGGCTTGTCCTCGTTGAACGCCTGAATGACATAATCCCGGTAGCGCCAGACGTACGGCCGGGTTTCGTCCGCCTTGAAACCTTCGCTGTCGGCATAACGTGCCAAATCGAGCCAGTGCCGCGCCCAGCGTTCACCGTAGTGCGGCGAGGCCAGCAACCGTTCGACGACTCTGGCGTATGCCCCAGCCGTGGAGTCCGCCAGAAATTCGTCCACCTCCGCCGGAGTGGGCGGGAGCCCGATCAGATCCAGCGAAACGCGCCGAAGCAACGTCGCCTTGTCCGCCGGCGCCGCCGGCTCCAGTCCGGCCCGCTCCAAGCCCGCGAGCACAAAGGCATCCAGGGGTGTGGACACCCACCTACGATCCCGAACCTCGGGAAGTTTCGGCCGCCGCACGGATTGGAAGGACCAATGTTTGCGCGCAGCCTCGTCGCGAGACGACGCTTTACCCAGCCCGGCATCGACGCCCTCCGATGAAGGAGACTCTCCGGCGTGAGCGCAAAGGAATGAAATCGTTAGCAGCGCGATCGCCCCGCATTGGGCGGCGAGCCGGACGCCAGTTGAACTGACCGAAACCATGATGGCCATATCGGGCGTTTTGTTTCGGAGGCAAGGTGCTTTCTGGACGCGAGCATAGGTGGGATCAGGCGGAAGGAAACACCAAAATTCGGTCGGAAATTGGTTCAGAATCAGCATCCCCCTGCACTGTTGCCACCCACTCCGCAGGTCGGCACCAGTCGCACCCCGGTCGTTTCCGCGCCAAACGGTCTCAGCGGGGCGCCGTCAGCAGGCTCGAGTTTTCTCCGACCTCATGCCGATCCTGTTCCTCAGAAATGGCCTCGTCCCGAAGCCTCGGAACCGCAGGCAGGCGGCTCAATCCGTCAAGCGAGCCAGAATGGCCTTCTGCACATGCAATCGATTTTCCGCTTGGTCAAAGATCGTCCCGGCGTGCTGCTCGAACGTGGCCTCGTCGATCTCCTTGCCGCGGTAGGCGGGGAGGCAGTGCATGACGAGCGCATCCGGCTTGGCCACCGCAAGCAACCCCGCGTTGATCTGATAGCCGGACATTTGATGGATGCGATCCGCCGATTCCGCCTCCTTGCCCATCGACACCCAGACATCAGTGTAGATCAAATCAGATCCTGCCGACGCAGCCTTGGTGTCCTCCGTGAGCACGACACGCGCTCCCGCGCGGGCGATCAAATCCGCCTTCGGCTGAAAGGCCTTGGGTGCGGCGATACGCAGCTCGAAGCCCAGCTTGCCCGCCGCAAAGATCCACGAGACGGGCACGTTGCAGGCGCCATCGCCGATGAAGGTAACGGTTTTCCCGCGAATCGAACCCCGCTTTTCCTGATAGGTGAAAATGTCGGTCAGAATCTGGCAGGGATGCTCGTCGTCCGTGAGCGCATTGATCGTCGGGCGCTGCGAGAACCGCGCGAACTCCTCGACATCCTTTTGCGCGAACGTGCGGATGACCGCGCCGTGGATCATGCGACCAAGAACGCGCGCGGTGTCCTTGATCGGTTCTCCCCGGCCGAGTTGGATGTCACCGGCGTTAAGGAACATGACCTGTCCACCCAATTCGCGAATCCCAACCTCAAAGGAGACACGCGTGCGCGTGGAAGGTTTGGTAAAAATGAGGGCCCAGGTCTGGCCCGCCAGCGGCTGAGTGACATGACGTCCGCGGGTCCGTTTGAGCTCGGGCGCCGCGGCAAGAATGGCGTCGATCTCGGCCACCGTCATCTGTTCGATGCTCAAGAGATGCTTCATCGGTCGGGAATTCCCAGTGATGGGAAAGGCGAGAGAGAGCACCAAAACCGGGTCAGGCTCAAGAAAAATTACGCATACTCAGCGGCACCGCCCGGCAGCGCCGGGTGCGTCCAACTCAAAGCACCGCCGAAGAGCCGGCGGCGATGAGCCTTCGCGAGACGCGTGGACACCCGCCTCCGGCTACGCCCGGACGATTCAGTTGGGCGGCTGGCCAACTAAATCGTCCCGGCTAAGCCGCGCGCGCCCGCTGGCGGACGTCGCGGGTTTCAGGTTGTCACGCGACGAGACAGCCCGCAGATTCGTCGTGCGATAGCCATTCGATGAGCATGCCTGAAGCCCGACAAGTCCTCGTGTTCTGCCTCGTGGGCGTGGCGACAACAGCCATTGATTTCGGCGTGTTCAACCTGCTGACGCGGCGGGCGGTGGGTTGGGGGCGGATCCCCGCCAACGTGGTCTCCGTGGCCGTGGCCATGGCGTGGTCGTTCCTGGCCAACTGGCTGATCGTTTTCCAGCCCGGTGGCCACGAGTGGCTGGAACGCGCGGGGCGCTTTCTCGCCACAACCCTCTTTTCAGCGTTCGTGCTCCAAAACGCGATTCTCTATTTCACCACCTATCGCTGGAAAGGCCCGGTCAACACCGCCCTGTATCTCGTCCGCTCTTTCCGCTTGCAGCGATGGCTCGACGAAGACGTCTGTTCCCGCAATACCTGCAAGGCCATGGCCGTCTCCGCCGGCCTCGTCTGGAACTTCTGCTGGTACAAGTTCTTCGTCTACGCCGACTAGATCCACGCCGGACTTCACGACCGGACTTCACGACCCACGACCGGACTCAATCGCACGGCTTGTACTTCCGCTCGCACTTCCCGATCACCCGTCCTCGTTCCGTGGCCCGCATCCCTATTGCCGCTTAATGCGGTAGAACGTCGCATTCGCGGCCCGGGCGGCCACAATGCGAAACCCGTTCGGAACCGCCTCCGCCACGCCGGCCACGTCCGTCCAATCCGCCGCGGACAAACTGGAGGCGGCCTGCAGGCGGAACTCGTCCGCCCGCCCGCCACGAGGCGAGGCAAATTCGAGCAGAACCCGATCCTCCGAGAGTCGTTCATAGTGCACGATTTGAAAGTCGAGACGAACGACCCGGATGTTGTCGAAGATGACAAAGTTATCAGCATTGCCCACTGAGTCGAACTGATCGGAATGACCCAGCATGACCGTGCCGCTGCGAAAGCCCGTGGTGTTGGTGTATTGCAGAACCAGATTGTTGTTCACCGAAAGCGAAATCACGTTGTCGAACTGGCTGAGTTCGATCTGAGACCACGCACGCCCGGGTGAACCCGCCACCGCATAAGGCGGCGCGGGGATGACGGCTGCCAGGGACGCCGCCGTGCGGCTGGCCACAGTGGCCGGCACGGCCGCCTGGTTGGTCGGCGCGTACAAGGTGTAATCCCGGTTGTTGGAACCATCGGTCTCGATCGCCGCCCAGATGCCGTCGCCGCCGCGAGTCGTGTTGTTGGTGTCGGTCGCACTCTGGGTCACCCGATTGGTCAGCAACCCGGAATGATTCAATCCAGCCATCGCATGCTCTGTGGTCGAGGCACTGCCATACGCCAGGAACATGTCGAACCGCAGAGCGTAATTGCCGCTGAAGGTTTGGCCCGCGGGATAGAGATTGATGCCCGCTGCACCAGCCACGGCCGCATTGGTTTTGTTCACCTGCACGAAGACGCCCAACGTGGTGCCGTCGAGGGTGCTCGGCGCCACCGGAATTCCTCGCGTCGAGTAGTCGTAGGCCCAAACGACACTGCCGTCATAGATCTGATTGTTCGCTCCGAATCGAACCAGCCAGTCCGCAGATCGATCAACATTGAGGTCGTCGCTGAACAGAACCGGCGCAGGCAGGCTCTCGTTGTCGAGGATGGTGCCGCACGCCGAACTCGGCGTGCCCACATCATACGGATCGAATCCCGGCACCACCGCGAGGCAGAATGTCTCGTTTCCTTCCGCCTCCAGGTCGTCCCGCACGGACACAACCTGGGTCAACGTCACCGCACCCGCCGGCAGGAAGAACTGGATCGGTAATTCGTCCGCGTCCGCCCCCGGAGTCGCCGTCCCGCCGGTGGCCCGGTAATCGATAAACAGTTCGCTGTTCGTTTCTCCCTTGCGCGTGATCACAAATGAAAGTGTGTCGTTCGAAAACCGCTCCTGAGCGCTGCCATCAGCTGCCGCCACGCTGATGGAGGCACGATCGTTGTCCACGATGACGGCGGACGCCACGGACCCGGAACCCACGGAGTAGCCAGCCCCGCCCGTCAGCGCGAGTACCACGGTTTCGGCAAACTCCGCTTCGTTGTCGTCCGTCGGCGTGATGACCACTTCGACCCCGGCCGATCCGGCCGGGATGGTCACCGCCAGCGGCACGGTCGGGTAATCCACCCCGTTCACGGCCTGGCCAGTCAGTGAAAAATGAACGGTCAACTCGACCCCGATGTCACCGTCGCGGCTGATGGAAAACATTGCGGCATCGGCCCCACCCTCCGCCCCCAGATCATCGATCACCGAAGCCGAAACCAGCACTTGCGGACGGCTGACGGCGAAGGTCCCGTCGGAACCCGTGGTGGCGAGCGTCGCGCCACCTGGCGAAAAGGTCCTTAGCAACTGGGCTCCCTGGCTGACCACATAAAGATTCCCCGCCCGATCAAAGGCGAGATCGCGCCCCTGTGGCGCCGCCGTCCCCATCCCGTCGAAAACCAAACGCCGCGCCAGGTCGGGCAGGCCGTCAACCAACGGAACCACCGTCACTCCGTTCGTCTCGAGATTGACCACCGCCAGGTAAGCGCCGTCCGGTGAAACCGCCCCGCCGCCGGTGGCACGCAACAGATCCGGGGCGTTCGGGTCGCCCAACAACACCCGCGACGCGGCCAGCGAGTTCCACAGTTCCGCTCCGGTCGCGTCCAGGACATAGACCCCCGCCCGATCGGTTCCGCCCGACCGATAGTTGTTTACATAAAACTTTCCGTCCGGACCGCGGCTCAAGTCCATGGTCTGGCTAACCGAGTTGATCCAGGGTGTGGTGGTTCCAAGCCGGGTTGGCAAGGCCGCCGGCCCGGGCAACGCCCCGCCAATTTCGTGCCGCCAGAGACTGTTGCGCGCGTTAGCCGTGGTCGAGGCCGTGTTCGGCTGCAGATCCTCATCGATCACATAGGCCACTAGATTCCCCGCCGCCAATGAGCCTTCCACCACTGCCGCCGCAATGCTGCCGTGAAAGCGGGTGGCTGTGACGGGAAACGGTCCCCCCACCGGACCACCCAGAACATTGGCCCCGCTGCCCGCAGAAACATCCGCATCCGCCACGTAGAGCGAACCATTTCCATCACTCCAGTCGGCCACATACAGGTTACCGTCCGCTCCCAGCGACAAACGATACGGCGCCACCGTCGCGCCCGTCGTGAAATCCAATCCTCCAGTTCGGGCAACGTCGCCATCGCCCAAGGCATCCGTTAAATCCGGGTTCAACAGGTAAATGCCGTCGCCCGCGGAGCGTGTCCCGGGGAAGTTCGTGACGGTGATCGCCCCGGCGGCTCCATTCGCCACGTAGACCCGGCCGAAATGAGGACTGGCAGGATCGGTATTCACGGCCACCCCTCGAGGCTGGGAAAAACGCACCAGGCTGCCGTCCACACTGATTTGGTTCACGCCGGATTGATTGCGACCCGTCGGGATCGCAAAACCCACGGCGGAGACGTTTTCGACGACGACTTGAAACACCCCCGAAGCGCCCACGTTCGCGACCTGCAACCCCGCAGGCCGCGGCCCCAGGTCCACTTCATTCGCGCCGCCATTCCAGCGCACTTTGACGCTAGCCGCCGCTTCGTTCAGGCGAAACGACACCGTGCCGCTGTCATTCGTCAGGTGGCTGGCATACGGCGTGGCCAGGCTCCGCGGCACGATGAGAATCGAGGCGAGGATTGAGAATGAACAGGCCATGACCCCAAGGGAAGAGATACGCTTCAT
Organism: Limisphaerales bacterium; assembly: GCA_044230345.1. Lineage (GTDB taxonomy): Bacteria > Verrucomicrobiota > Verrucomicrobiia > Limisphaerales > JADJPG01 > JBGARF01. The sequence continues at coordinate 49,339 of JBGARF010000015.1, read as the reverse complement.
AGGATTACGTCGATTTCGGGACTGCATCTGAATTGAGCCTAATCATTGCCAGAAAACCGGAGTTCTGGCATCAGAATTTTTCGGGGCATTCAGACCATTTTGGCGCATATCGAAACCAAGCCCGGCGGAACGACGGGCCCCGCCCCCTCCCCTTCCGCGAAGGCATCGTCAGCAAAAGAAAAACTCCGGCGCACTCTGCTCGGCGTGATCTGTTCGCGGTGAAATTCTGATTTGATCGCGCCAACCGCCGGGTTCGTCACCGAATCGTCACTCTCATGACATTTGCCCGTAACAGCCCGCCACCATTGTAACCCCAGACAATCCTATGAGCACGCACTACGAGGCATCGATGCAGCGAGACATCGACCGGATTCGATCCAAGATCAGCGAGATGGGCTCGCTGTGCGATCGAGCCCTAAAGGACTGCACGACGGCGCTGCGCGAACGCAACCGTCAAACCGCCTACTCCGTCATCCTGCGCGACAAGCGGATCGACGAACTGGAAAAGGACATCGACCGCCTTTGCCTCGAGTTCATCGTGCGTCAGCAGCCCGTGGCCGGACAGCTGCGCTTCGCCTACAGCACCATCCGCATCAACCTGGAACTGGAGCGCGTGGGGGACTATGCCGAAAGCATCGCGCGCCAGTCCGTCAAGCTGATGCCCCTCGACGTTCCCCTGCCGATCGAACGCATCGAGGAACTCGCCAACCTGTCCATTCCCATGCTGCATGACGCCATCGATTCGTTTCTCCGGCAGGACGCCGAGTTGGCGCGCCGAACGATTGAAACGGAAGACGCGGTGGACGTGCTCAAGAGCAAGCTGAACAAGGATCTGGTCGAGCTGTTCCGGAACAGCAAGCTGCCCTTTGAGGCACTCAACCCACTGATGATGATTACCCGGCGCTTCGAGCGGGTGTCCGACCAGGCGCGCAACATCTGCATGGAGGTGCTCTACATGTGCACCGGCGAGTATGCCCGCCATCAGGGCAAGGAAGTTTACCGCCTGCTCTTCGTCGACAATCATAACTCCTGCCGCAGCCAGCTGGCCGAGGCCATCGCGTCGTCGCTGAACCAGGAGAAGTTCATCTTCAGCAGCGCCGGCGTCAGCCCGCGCCCCATCGCGCCAGGCACGATTGACTTCCTGAAAAGTAAATCACTCGATACCAGCCACCTGTCCTCCAAAGCCATCGAGCAGATTCCAAATCTGGACCATTATCACGTCATCGTTTCCCTGGCCAAGGAAGCCCAGAAAGCGTTCCCCATCAAACCCCGCAAGGCCGTGTTCCTCGATTGGTCGCTCGACGACCCGTCCATCGTGGGCGGCAATCCTGATCAGGTCCGAGCCGCCTACGAAAGCGCCTACCAGTTCCTTCACGAACACATCAACGATCTGGTCGAGGCCGTCCTCGGCGATGAGGAGTGATCGTCCGACGCACGCACCACCTTTAAACCCAAACCAAGACATCATGACTACATCCAACATCCAACTCGGCATCCGCACGGGTGCCATTGCACTCACCGCAGCAGCCGGCCTGTTTCTAAGCGGCTGCGGCAAATCCGAGTCCGGCGGCGAAGCCGGGCATGGCGGCGGCGCCGCGCCCTCTGGCAAGCGAACGTCCATCGCCAACATCGGCTCTGACACCATGGTCAACCTGGCCGCAGCCTGGGCGGAGGCGTATGGCGCCATCGACAAGTCGGTCGTCATCGAGGTCAACGGCGGAGGCTCAGGCGTGGGCATCAAGGGCCTCCTCAACGGCACGGCCGAACTGGCCAACTCCAGCCGGCACATCGAGGAGAAAGAGGTGGCCGAGTTGAAGGAAAAACGAAAGCTCGACGCCAAAGAGTTCACCGTCGCTTTCGACGCCCTCTCGATCTACGTCCACAAGGACAATCCGCTCAATGAGATCACGATGGAACAGTTGGGCGAAATCTACCGCTCGGACGGCAAAATTACGAAGTGGAGCGAGCTCGGCGTCACGAGCATCCCCGGAGGCAAAGGCGATGAAATCATCCGCGTCAGCCGCCAGAACAACTCCGGCACCTACGAGTATTTCAAAGAGGCGGTCGTCGGAAAGAAGAACGAGTTCAAGCTCGGCTCGCTCGACATGAACGGCTCCAAGGACGTCGTCGAACTGGTCGGCAAGACCCCCAACGCCATCGGGTATTCCGGCATGGGCTACGCCAACGCCTCGGTGAAGATGGTCAAGGTGGCCAAGAAAAAGGGCGATCCGTATGTCGCGCCCAGCATCGCAACAACTCACGACAAGACCTACCCAATCGCGCGTCCCATGTTCTTCTACACCGCAGGAGAGCCCACGCCACCGGTCAAAAAGTACATCGACTGGACGCTGTCCGACGCCGGGCAAAAGATCGTCGAGCAAATCGGATACGTCCCGCTCCCGAAGAAATAGCCTAACCAGCCCGCGGCGGGGACGCCTCCCAGGCGTCCCCGGCCGCAGCACCCACGACCGAACATGACGCAGAAATCGTCCATCGAAGCTGTCGCCGCGGTCGGCCCGCGCCGAAGCCGGCCGGCCGGCCGGGGTCCGCTCGCCCTCGCCGGCGAGCGCGCGATCGAAATCCTGATCTACCTCTGTGGAATCAGCGCGATTCTCTTCGTGTTCGGGATCTTCTTCTTCGTCTTCAAGGAAGGGGCCCCGTTTCTCGCCAAATTGAACTTCACCGAGTTCTTTTTCAGCAAGGACTGGATCCCCACCTCTTCAGTGCAGCCAAAATATGGCATTGGCGCGCTCATCGTGGGCACGCTGAGCGTCACCATCCTGGCCATGCTCATCGCCGTCCCATTCGGCCTCGGCGCCGCCGTCTTCGTCTCGGAATTCTGCACCGGCAAGATCAAGGAGACGCTGAAGATCGTCATCGAACTCCTGGCGGCGATTCCCAGCGTGGTTTGGGGGTTCATCGGGTTGAGCGTGATGAGCCCGGTGATTATCGCCGTGTTTCACGTGCCCGTGGGCGTCAATCTGTTTAATGCCGCCCTGTTGCTCGCGCTGATGAGCGTGCCCATCATGGTCAGCATCGGGGAAGACGCCCTCAAGGCGGTTCCCGACAGCTACAGGGAAGCCGGCATCGCGCTCGGTGCGACCAAATGGCAACTGGTCTATCGGGTGCTGATTCCGGCGGCTAAAAACGGGCTGCTGGCCGCCGTGCTGCTCGGCGTGGGCCGTGCCATCGGCGAAACGATGGCGGTGCTCATGGCCACCGGCCACGCCATCAACATTCCCCACTCCATCTTCGACCCGGTCCGCACCCTGACGGCGACGATCGCAGCGGAGTTGGGAGAGACCTCGCATGGCTCGCCCCACTATCAGGTCCTGTTCCTCATTGGCGTCGTCCTGTTCTCGATCACCTTCGTGGTCAATCTGGCGGCGGATCTCATTGTGAAGGGGATTCGGAAGAAATAACGAGGCACCCATGTTTACGGAAACTCCTTTCATCCGAAAAAAGCAGCGCACCGAATGGCTGGCCAAATGTTTCTTCGGCGGCATGGCCGCCGCCATGGTCATCCCGCTGTTCTTGATCGTCGGTTATATCGTCATCCAGGGTGCTCCCGCCATTTCCTGGGAGTTCCTCACCGAAAACCCGCGCAGCGGCGGCGCCAAAGGCGGCATCTGGGCCGCCTTCGTCGGCACGATCTACATCGTGTTCTTCTCGCTGGCCTTCTCCGCGCCCATCGGTGTGCTCGCAGCCGTCTACCTGAACGAATACGCCACTGAAAACTGGTTCACCCGCATCGTCAATCTGGCGGTGGTCAATCTCGCCGGCGTCCCCTCCATCGTCCACGGCCTCTTCGGCGTCGGCGCCTTCGTCTATTTCGCCAATTTCAACGACGGCAAAAAGTCGATCCTCGCCGCCGCGCTGACGCTCGCGGTGATGACCCTGCCCGTCATCATCGCCTCAACCAAGGAAGCGCTCTCGGCCGTTCCCCGCCAGTTCCGCGAGGCCTGCTGGAACGTCGGCGCCACCCGCTGGCAGGTCATTTGGAAGATCGTCCTGCCCAATTCCATCAGCGGCATTCTCACCGGCGTCATCCTCCAGGTGTCGCGCACCGCCGGCGAAACCGCCCCGGTCATGCTCACCGGCGTCGCCACTTACAAGCTGCTCGACAGCACCGGGCTCTTCCTTTACCACCCGATCAAGGACCAGTGCATGGCGCTGTCGATGCATCTCTACTACATCGCAACCCAGGCCAACAATGTTCCCAAGGCCACGCCGTTCGCCATCGCCACTGTCCTGATCGGAGTCGTCCTCCTCGTCAACGCCACCGCCATTGCCTTCCGCGTCTACCTTCGTTCCCGCAAGAAATGGTAATCGGAACCCACCTGCGCCATGCCTGCCTCCAAAAAGATCGAAGTCGCCAACCTCCGCACTTACTACGGCGCCAAGGAGGTCCATCACGGCATCTCGTTCGACATCGGCGCCAACGAAATCTTCGCCATCATCGGCCCAGCCCAGTCCGGCAAGACCACGCTCCTCCGGGCCATCAATCGCACGCTGGAATTCACCCCGGGAACCCGCATCACCGGCACGATCAAGGTGGATGGTGAGGACGTCCAAAAAACCAGGAATGTCTACGGACTCCGCCGCAAAATCGGCATGGTCGCCCCGCTTCCCGTCGGTCTCCCCCTCACCATCTACGACAATGTCGCGTTTGCCCCCCGGGCTGCGGGCATCAAGGACAAATCATTCCTCAATTCCCATGTGGAACGGTGCCTGCGCCAGGCCGCGCTTTGGGATGAGGTCAAGGATCGGCTCGACTCGCTCGGCACGAAACTCTCCGGCGGCCAGCAACAACGCCTGACCATCGCCCGGGCGCTGTCGCATCAGCCCGAGATTCTCTGCCTCGACGAGTTCTCCATCGCGATCGATCCCGTCACCACGATGCGCATCGAAGATGTGCTCAAGGAGCTAAAGCGCGAGATGACGATCATCCTGGTCACGAACCTCGTGCAGCAAGCCCGTCGCCTCGCTTCGCGGACGATGTTTCTTTGGAACGGCGACGTCATCGAACTCGACGACAACGAGGTCATTTTCTCCGACCAGACCAAGGACCGGCGAACCTACGAATACGTCAATGGAATCTTCGGATGATCGCCCGGCCATGAACACGCTCCACGCCAACCCTGCAGCATCCGCCACGGCCACCCTTGGTATCAGCACCCGCGACCTTTGTCTGTGGTACGCCAAATTCCAGGCGCTCAAGAATGTCACGGTCGACATTCAAAAGGGCATCATCACCTCGCTGATCGGCCCGAGCGGCTGCGGCAAGACCACCCTCCTGCGCTGCTTCAACCGGGTCAACGAACGCTACGGCTACGTCACCACGAAGGGCGAGATCAAGCTGCTCGGCAAAAACATCTACGACTCGGACGTTTCGCTGATCGAATTGCGGAAAAGCGTCGGGATGGTCTTCCAACGCCCGAATCCCCTGCCCATCTCAGTCTATGAGAACGTCGTTTTCGGCCTGCGCATCCACGATGATCAAGGGCTGAAGAAATCGGACCTCGACGACGCCGTGGAGAAGGCGTTGACGGAAGTCGGCCTGTGGAAAGACCTGAAGGATCGCCTGCAGACCCGCGCCACCGGGCTGCAACTTGAGCAGCAGCAAAAGCTCTGCATCGGACGACTGCTCCCGCTCAAACCCGAGATCATCCTGATGGACGAACCGTGCTCGGCCCTTGATGTCGAAGGAACCCGGGCCATCGAAGAGCTCATGTTCGCGCTCAAAGGCCGCTACACCATCGTCATTGTCACCCACAACATGGCCCAAGCGCGCCGGGCGTCCGATGAATGCATCTTCATGCTGATGGGCGAACTGATCGAACACTCCCGCACGGAGGACCTGTTCCTCACGCCGAAGAATCCAAAGACGGCCGAATACATCGAGGGCCGCTACGGATGATGGGATTTGCGAATTTCGATTCGCGATTTCAGATTTTGCTGACCTATCGCTAGCGGGTCTCGACGGCGTAATCGACGGTGACCCGGGCGGTGAAGACCAATTCGCCAAAACCGTCCCCCGCCGCGGCTGACTCAGTCGACAACCCGCCGCGGGCAGGGATGCTCGTGGTTTTGTCGAATCCAGCCCCAGCGCTCGAATACTGCAGGCCGTAGTAAGCGGCACGGCGCTCCCCGGAGGAAGGTTCGGTGGAGGATTCCGTAAACCGCTTCACGACCAACTTCACACCCAGCTTTTCTTCGTAAACTTTCCTGCGCTCTCCCGCTTTCTCCAGCGCTTGGGCTTGCACCCGGGCTTTTACCGCCTCCTTTCCAGAATGGACGCCTTCCACCCCAACGAACTGAACCTCCGGCCAGCGATCCACCGTCACCGCCACCGCTTGAAACTCCTTTTCATCCCTCACCGTGATTTTGAGAAAATGATCAATGCGGTGACTCTTTGCCTTCTCGGCAAAGGGACCATGTTTTTGAGTAGTCGAGAACCGCGCGGCCTGAATCTGGTCAGCCGCCACTCCGTTTTCCTTCAGCCACGCCGACAGCCGGCCGCGAATCTCCTGGTTTTGGCGGAGGGCCATCGGTAGCGACTTGTCCTCGGTCGCGACCTTGATCGTCACCTCGGCTTTGTCGGCCGCCACCTTGACTTCGCTTTCACCCACCACGCTCACGATCTGCGGCAATCCGGCAAGGTGCGCAACGAGTTCCTCCGGGGTGCCTTTTAGTTCGGCTGCTCCCAAAGGATTGAAAGGCCACCCGAAGGCGAGGTGGAGGGCAAGAATGCGGAAAGCAACGGGGATGATCGAATGCATAATGGTTGAGGGATGGAAACCCGGAAAAGGTTCAAAGTTCCGCCTCCGGTCCCCTGGAGATTCCCTCGCCCACACCCTTGGCCCAACCAGCGAGGCAGGGCCCAAAACCACACGTAACATTCCTAAAAAAAAACGATTGAACCGCAGATTCAGGCCGATGGACGCAGATTTCGGAACATCGATCGAGGACTGGGATCGGCGACAACGTATAGATAAAGACTGGGCGACGCAGGTTCGACGAAAGCCCCGTCCTTATCCGCGTTCATCTGAATCCATCTGCGGTTTTTCAATCGTACGCGGGACTCGGGGAAGGGCGCGCGCGGAAAACCAAGAGCCACCTGCCGGCAATCCGTCAGTCCTTCAACGGAATCTGAAGAAGTTCGTCACCCGTCCAGTTGCCACCCTTGTCCTTGGTCGCGTCGCGGATCTTCTTAACATCCTCCGCCTTCACCGCGGGTCCTTTATTTCCCCAACCGGACCGCACGTAAGTCAGGACAGCCGCAACGTCATCATCCGTCAACGCATCACGCCACGGCAGCATGGCGGCCTGGCCCCACTGCTTTCCATTGACCACGATAGGGCCGGACAAACCGTTCAAAACAATGCGGATGATGCGGCTCGGATCCTTCGGAACCAGCCAGTCTGAACCGGCCAGCGGCGGAATGCCCGCCGAGGGATTGCCGTTGCCGTCGTCCTGATGGCACGCCGAACAGTACTGTTTGTAAATTTTCTGCCCCTTCGCCTTCAGGATGTCGTCCGCCCCCTTCGGCTGCAGGTCTTCCAGGTCGCGGACGATGTGGAACGGCTGATGAACGCGTGCGTCCAATTCACCCCCATGGTTCACCACATACATGTCCCCGAAATAAACCAGCAAACCCAGCAGGGCGATCAACAGCACCGGAACGCTGGCCCGGCCCGCGACGGGCTCAGGCCCGACTTCACCGACGACTACTTTGGCCGAAGACCTCGGTGCCGGGGTGCCGGCCGCACGGACGAACGAGGTGTCGCGAGACTCCCCGGAAACGGAGGCTGGAGACGATTTCGGTTGGTTCTTCTTCGGCTTCTTCATGGCGCAGGAGCCGCCGCAACCGGCGTGGGTGCGTTGCCGACGGGAGCTTCAAACAGCGACGTCTCGGACTTGAGACTCAAGAGATAGGCAACCAGCGCTCGTCCGTCGTCGTTCGGCACGATGATTTCGCCCGGCAATTCCTTGGTGGCAGCCTTCAGGACGACGGCATCTTCAGGCAGCGTCTCCCCTTCGCCATACGAACGGCGGCTGAAGAGAAAGCGATACGGCGGCATGATCGAACCCGGCATTGTCAACGCGGGCTCGTAGAGATGTTTGAGGACGAGGGCAGCGGTGGCCGGAGACTGGCGCGATCCAAAGTTGGCCAAATCCGGTCCCAGCCGAAGCTGACCGAGCTGCACCGGATAGTCCCGGAGGTAATCCTGAGCAACGCTCATGCGCCGGCCCCACTTGCGTTCGATATCGGAGCCCAGCGTCACCAAGACCGCCTCCGATTTCGCGCCTGCGTCGGTCAACTGTTTGGCCAGGGCCTGGGCCGCGTTCACGGACAGCCCCGTTTTCATGCGAGCGGGCAGTTTGGACAGCAGCTTGAACAACTCGGCTTCAGGCAGGTTGATTCCAGATTTGACCACGGCCGGAACGATGGCAGCGATGTTGGTCGACAAGTCCGTCACCCAGACATCGAAATTCACACCGGTCTGACGGACCTGCTGGCTGTGGCACTCGACGCATCCGAGCGATCGATAGACATCCGCGCCTTTGGCCGCCAAGCCGGGTCGGGCAGCAGGATAGTATTCGCCCGTGGCTTCGATCAGTCGTGGCTGCTGGCGCCCAAACTGCAGCTGAGGGGCCAGAATCAAACCCCAAAACGACGTCGCCAAAGTCACCAGAACGCCGAAGAAAAGGAGCGGTCCGTTATTCATGGCTTCACCCCCGCTTTGGCCTTGCCCATGGGGCTGCAGCCGCAAAGTTCGCCGCAGCAACTGCGAGCCAGGGGCTCCAGAAATCCCTTCACCAACTTGCCGAGGTTGAACGCGAAGATCGCGTGCCCGACCAGCATCAGGAAAACTCCCAAGGTCACCAGGCCGACAAACGGAGCCGAGCCCTTGGCAATCGCCAGGAACGGCACCGTCGGGTCGGCCAGCTTGCCCCCCTGCAGAATCCCGCCCACGACCAGGCCGGCGAAGACCAAGACTGCGCCGGCGGCATGCAGCGCGAAATGCGTCCGGATGAACCCTTCACTTGGCCATTTAACCTGTACCAACCGCGGCAGGATGTAGTACAACGCCCCGAGCAACGCTGAACCCACGAAACCGTAGGCCACCATCGCCCGCGCGGCCTGTCCAGCGAGAGTCAGACCGAGCGTTTTCTGATAAGCGGGACAAGCGAGGGTTAGATCGGCCACACCACTCACGCAATAGCACACCAGCGCGAATGAAATGAATCGTGCCTCCGGACTTCTCTTAAAAAGCTCCATCGGGCAGGAAGTCTTGGCCCAGTTCACGACATTGCTCGCCAGCGGCACGAGCAGGCAAAGCGTCGCGGCCACGCCCGCAGCGGGCACCCAGCGAGGGACCGGCGCACCTTGCAGAGACGCCATTCCGGCCCAGCTTCCAAAAAACAGGATTGACCAAAAAGAGAACGCAGCCAGTGGGCCGCTGAACAGCGGCTGACCGCTCAGTTTCGGCACAAAGTAGTAGATGATTCCCAGGGAAAGGAGGCCAAGCCAAAGCTGAGCCAGGCCCCCGACGTACCAAGCCGACACCACGGACTGAAGCGTTCCGCGCACCGGGTCGATCACCAGCAGGTAGTTGGCGGCCGTGAACAGCCAGGGAAACCAAAACAGCGCTCCGAAGATGAACCACTGGGTTGGATACAAGGCGCGCACGTTCCGCATTTGAAACGTGCTCACGGCGCAAACGCCCAACACCGCATAAGCGGCAAGCAGCAAGCCCGCGGCGTAGCGCGGCATCTCCAGCCATTCAAAACCGGTCGATGCACCACCCAAAATCGCGGTAACTCCCACCAGCACACCGAGGTTCCAAAGCTTGGTTCCAATGACTGCGGCGACTTGATACGCAAAGCGGACCTGCCCCAACCGGCAGAGGAGCCAAAAGGAGATTCCAAGCGCGGCCTGCGAGGCAAACCCGTAGAGAAAGGCGTTCATCGCCGCGGGACGCACCCGGCCCAAAGTCATCCACGGGCAATCGGCAAGGAAGTCGCCCTTGTGCATCTTGATTGCGGCCAGCAGCGAAAGGACGGTTCCAACCAGCAGCCAGAAGGCAGCGCTGGTGAACATGGCCAGAAGGGGCCAGCGCAGAGATGCGTCAATCTCAGGCGTGGCGATGTGCTCCCCTGCCCGAACGGCGGAGGAATTATCGCCGGCGTTCTCGGAGCCGGGTGACGTGGAATGGGGGTCGCTCATCCGAGACGATGGTTACTCGAACTTGTTCGGCTGCTCCGGAGCCTTCGGTGGCGGCTCGTTGGCCTTGGCCGCACGCGCGATCAAATCAGCCCGCGCCGCCGACGGGTTCCGATATTCTTCAATCGTCAACTCCATCGCGCGATCAACCGTGAGTCGAACCGTCTTCTTCGAAGCGTCCAAGACTTCGTAGTTACCCAGCGCCTTGGTGCTCGTGTCGCGGATTTCCGCCAACGCCGCCTTGCGCTCCTTAATCCGGGCCTCGTTCAACGCCGGGGCCGGCACGGCATTCTTCATCACCACCACCAATACCGCCACCACCAGGAAGGCGCCCACGACGCCCACCAGCGAGAGGAACTTTTGTCCAACGGAGGATTCGCTCATGTTGCGTTCAGGTTAGTGGTTTTCAGTCACCGGATGCGGCCCGTGCACACCCAACGCTTCACCCAGACGGGGATCCTTCAGCGGATAAACCGGATGGGCCTTCAGGTATTTCAGGAACATCGTGGATAGAACACCCGCGATGAAGGCCATACAACCGAGGTCGATCCAATGAATCCGAAAGCCGTCCGGATGCAGCACCGGCATGATGTTGAATGACATGTCACAGAAGTGCATCAGCCAAGCCCAGACCGCCAACGGAATGGTCACGGCCGGGTTAATCTTCGCGTCAATTCGCAGCAAGGTCAGGAACGGGAGGAGGAAGTGCCCGAAGATGATGATCAGGCAAATCTGCCACCAACTGCCCTGCTGACGTTTGATGTAGAAGAAGGTTTCCTCCGGCAGATTCGCGTTCCATTGCAGGAAATACTGGGAGAAATGCACGTAGGTGTAAAACACCGTGAAGGCAAACCACAGCAGCCCGAGGCAATGCATCGTGTTCTTGTTCACGATGCCCTTCAGATGTCCAGTCCGGGTCAGAATGCTCGTGATCACCCAAAGCGTCGCGACCGTGGTCCAGACACTCTCAGCGAAATAGTAAACACCGTACATCGTGGAGTACCACTGATGTTCCAGCGCCTTCACCCAGAAAATCACGCCCAAGGTGAGCGTAACAGCGAAGCCGAAGATGCCGTAGGCGGAATGAAAACGCATGGCAAAGGTGTGCGACGCCGCTCCGGTCTTGTCCTGAGCCAGCGAATGACGCCGAAGATTCCAGGCCAGCCACGTCCAGGCGGCGAAGACGAACACCGCGATCCCCATGAAACCTTGCATGGTAAAGAGGGGCTGTTTGGCGCCCAAGGGATGGTCCTCGTGCGGATCCAGCAGCATCCACGGATAAATCTGCTTGGCCAATATCGCGATCGGGATGAAGAGGACCGCCATCACCGGCAACAGCCAGGCCAGGTGCTCGGTCAGGCGGCGGGTGGCCACGGACCAGTTGGCATCAAACAGATGATGCAAGATGGTCAGGAGCAATCCTCCCAAGCCCAGGCTCAGGAAAAACATGAACGCCAGCAGATAGGAAAACCCAAACTGCTTGGGGTTGGTGAAAGCGCCAATCAAGGCGAGGACGCCGCCTCCTGCGATCAGGAGCATCGGGACCTTGCTCCACTTCTTGAGATCCAGCGGAGCGCCAGGCGAATAGGTGTCGGATGCAGATGCGCTCATGATGCTTATTTCGGAGTGGCGGTCGCAGCCGCAGGCGGCATGGGCCTTCTAATTTGATCTACCTTGTCAGCCGGCACGTCAGCTTCCGTCGCCAGCCGGCTGCGCTGCAGCGCGCGAACATACGCCACCACCGCCCAACGATCTTCAATCGAGAGGCTCGCAGCGTATCCGCCCATCAAGGTTTTACCGTAGGAAATGGTGTTGAAAATCTGCCCGTCCGGCTGCTGGACGATCTTTCGCGTGGTCGCGTCATGCAAATCCGCGATCACCGTCATGCCAAACTTGGTGGTGATTCCCTTGCCATCACCCTGCAAGCCGTGGCAGGGCGCGCAGTTGATCTGGTAGCGCTCCTGACCCCGGGCCATCAACTTCTGCGTGACCGGCAATGGAATGGCTTCCACCCAATTGGTCGTCCCGGGAATCTTCCCGGTGTTCAACGGCGTGTCCTGATAGGCAGAACCCCGAGCCACCGTGCCGTCGACCGGCAAACGCGAGGTGAAACCGTCCCCGAACAAATCCGTCCCCGCCTGCGGACGAAGCTTGGGCTGGCGATCCATGTCCGGAAACAGTTCGATGGGGGGGCGGCGGGAGAGGTCACCGCGTTTTCCCGCCACGAGCAGGATTGATACTCCAACCAGGCCGAGCGCGAGGAAAATATAGCGAATCATGGTTCCCTCACTTCCTCGATATACCGGCTGCCCAGCGACTCCAAAAGTTTGCGGGTTTCGGTGTCATTGAATTTCGGGTCGCCGGCCTCGATGCAGATGAAGAACTTGTCGTGGGTGGCGTTCTTGAACCGGTCGGAGTTGAACAGAGGATTGTACCAGCGCGGCAGTCGATTGAGGAACAGCATGCCCCCAAGGGAACCGAACGCGCCGAACAGAATCGTCATTTCGTAACAAACCGGGAACGAGGACATCGGGCTGAAGAGCGGCTTGCCACCAACGACCAGCGGGTAGTCGTAGGCGTTCATAAACCAGATCATCAGCATGCCGCAGGTAAACCCGGTGCAGCCTAGACAGAAGGTGAACCACCCGACCTTGGAGTTGCCCAAGCCCATGGCGTCATCCATCCCGTGCACCGGATACGGCGTGAACACATCCCACCGCCGGAAGCCCGCGTCGCGCACCTTGGAGGCCGCGTGCATCGTCGACGCCGGAGTGTCGAACTCCGCCAGCAAGCCGTATTTGGATCCGTTGGTAGCCATCAGTGATGCCCTCCGGTTGCGCCGCCCAGCTTATGATGCGGATCGGCCTGCGGGGTGATTGCCTTCACTTCCGCGATGTTGATCAGCGGCAGGAAGCGCACGAACAAAAGGAACAAGGTCATGAACAGGCCCATGGTTCCGATGTAGGTCCAGATATCAACCCACGTCGGGGTGAAATAAGCCCAGTTGGCGGGCATGTAATCGCGGTGAAGCGAAGTCACAATGATCACAAACCGCTCGAACCACATGCCGATGTTGACCACGATCGAAATCACAAACACGAACCAGATCTTGGTTCGGCACCATTTAAACCAGAACAGGTGCGGGGAGATGACGTTGCAGGAAATCATCGCCCAGTAAGACCACCAATAAGGCCCAAAGGCGCGGTTCTGAAACGCATAGAGCTCGTAAGGATTGCCGCCATACCATGCGATGAAGAACTCCATCCCGTAGGCATAGCCAACCATCGATCCCGTCGCCAGCAGCACTTTGCACATCAACTCGACGTGCCGCACCGTGATGACGTCCTCCAGCTTGCAGATCGAACGCAACGGCAGGAGCAGGGTCAACACCATGCCGAAGCCGGAGAAGATCGCGCCCGCAACGAAATACGGCGGGAAGATCGTGGTATGCCAGCCAGGCACCTGCGAGACGGCGAAGTCGAACGACACGATCGAGTGCACGGACAGCACCAACGGCGTGCTCAAGCCAGCCAGCAGCAGATAGGCCTTTTCGTAGTTCCACCAGTGTCGGTTCGAACCGGACCAGCCCAGCGCGAAGATGCCATACATGATCTGGCGGACTTTCGTCTTCGCCCGATCCCGCATCGTCGCCAGGTCAGGGATCATGCCCATGTACCAAAACAGCAGCGACACCGTGAAGTAGGTCGAGACGGCGAACACGTCCCAGAGCAGCGGCGACCGGAACTGAGGCCAGATGCCGTTGGCGTTCGGGATTGGGAACAGCCAATAGGCGAACCACACGCGACCGACGTGGAACGCCGGAAAAATGCCGGCGCACATCACGGCGAAGATCGTCATGGCTTCGGCCGCGCGGTTGATCGAAGTGCGCCAGCGCTGGCGAAGGAGGCAGAGAATCGCCGAGATCAGCGTTCCGGCGTGGCCAATACCGATCCACCAGACGAAGTTCGTAATGTCCCACGCCCAGGCGACCGGAACCATCAAACCCCAGACACCGACACCGGTGCTGACTTGATAGGCGATCATCGAGGCGCCGACGCACATGATGATCACGCTGGGGATGAAGAGAGCCCACCACCAGAATGGAGTCTTGCCCTCGGCGATGCCGGCGATTTGATCCGAGATCCAGCCGAGCGGGCGCTTGTTCAGCACCAGCGGCTCGCGCTGCAGTTCCCTGGGCGGAATCGGCACCACTGGGAGCGCCGCCGTTGTCACATGGTCACCCATTAGTGCGTTCCTTTCTTGCCGGCCTCAACGGCCGCGCCGTGCTCACCATGGTCACCCGCGGCGCCCGGCTTGCCGTGTTTCGGCTCATAGGGGCTGGAGTGCTGGTGATCGACATAATCCTTCAAGTTCAACGGGATATCCCGGTAGTCAGGCATCTTCGGATTCGGATTCCGAATGCGCGCCAGATAAGTCACCCGCGGGCGTGTCTCAAGGAAGCCCAACACTTCGTAGTTGCGATCCGACTTCTTGAGCTGCGCCACGCGGCTCTTTTCGTCGAGTTGATTGCCAAAGACGATGGCCTCGGCCGGACACGCCTGTTGGCAGGCGGTTTTGATGGCGCCGTCCGCCGGACGCACATCGCCCGTCTGTCCAGCCCGAACCTTCTGGCTGATCTTGCCCTGCTCGATGCGCTGCACGCAGAACGTGCATTTTTCCATCACGCCACGCATGCGGACCGTGACATCGGGGTTCGAGACGAGCTTGAGCAAGTCCCATTCTTCCTGCGGACGAATCGGCCGATCCGGATTCTTCCACCAGCGTTTCAGCGTCCACTCCCCTTCAGTGGTACTGACCAACGGGCTGGAGTAGAACGGACCTTTCAACTGCTCCAGCGACCGCTTGTTGTAGTCGAGGAAGTTGAAGTGACGAACCTTATACGGACAGTTGTTGGAGCAATACCGTGTGCCAACACACCGGTTGTAGGCCATCACGTTGAGCCCTTCGTCGTCGTGCACGGTGGCGTTCACCGGGCACACGGACTCACAGGGGGCGTTCTCGCAGTGCTGGCACATCATCGGCTGGTTGACGACCTGCGGGTCGTCCACCTGCTCGGCCACGGGCTTGTCCTTTGCGCCGCTGAAATATCGATCAATGCGCAGCCAGTGCATCTCGCGATTGCGCCGGACCTGATCCTTGCCGACGATCGGAATGTTGTTCTCGCTCTGGCAGGCCAGCACGCAGGCGGAACAACCCACGCAGGCATTCAGGTCCACGACCATGCCCCATTGGTTGATCTCGCTCTTGACGTGCAGCTTGCTCAGGTCGACACCGTTTTGGCTCTTGCGCTTCTCAAAGGCCTCGTAGGGATGTTCGTAAATTCCCTTGGGCCTCCCCACCGGGCCATCCTTCGGGTCAGTGTAGCGAGCAACAAACTCCCACTCGGACTCCAAATCGAAACGTGCGGCGAAAGCGGGCTGCTTCTCGTACTGTGCCTTGTTGGCTTCGCGGATGATCGGACGACCTTCCATCGACCCGTGCTCCTGGGTCAGAGCCAGGTTGTAACGTTCGCCGGTCGCGCGCAGCTTGCCGCCGCCTGCGTAGTTGAGCGCCGCGGTCGTGCGCAACGCATAAGCGTTGTAAAGACCAACCTCATGCCCAACCCGTCCGGTCCCGCCCTTCTCAGCCTTCCGACGACCATAGCCCAACGCGAGGGCCACCGTGTAGTCAGCCAATCCCGGCTGGATCCAGAGCGGACCGCGCACTTTGCGGCCGCCCACTTCAATCTCCACGATCTCCGTGTCCGTGTTGGAGCTCTCGGTCACCGGCCGCTTCAATCCCAGTTCCTCAGCCGTCTTGCGACTAACCAGAACCAAGCCGTCCCAAGTGATCTTCGTCACCGGGTCGGGAAACTCCTGCAGCCAGCCGTTGTTGCTCCAGCGCCCATCGTCGAGGCGATAGTCGCGATGGAAGACAACTTCCAGATTCTCCTTCGACACCGTCGTCGGATTGACCGCCGCCAGGGCGGCCGCCGCGACATCACTCGTGACTGCCGCACCACCCGCCCGCGGAGCTGAACCCGCCAGGAAACCGTCGTG
The DNA here is from genome assembly GCA_044230345.1 of Limisphaerales bacterium. Taxonomy (GTDB): domain Bacteria; phylum Verrucomicrobiota; class Verrucomicrobiia; order Limisphaerales; family JADJPG01; genus JBGARF01. Next base: position 33,049 of record JBGARF010000015.1, on the reverse strand, counting down.
CAGAAACTTTTTCCACGCCTCGTCGCCCGACGCCACACCCGCGATCGTGCGGAATGTTTCCCGAACGATGTCATGCGGCCGAACGGTCGTCTCCCCAGCCAGACGCGCCAGCAATTCGAGATCGGTCATGCCGTCATACAACGGCGCGATCAACGGCTGCACCGGAACGACCGTTCCGTCGCTGGTCCGGGCATCACCCCAGGATTCGAGATAGTGCGCCTGCGGCAACATCAGCGTCGTCCCGAACGACGCCGAATAGGTTTCGTCCTCGAAATAGCCCAAGCGAATGACATCAACGGCGCTGGCCTGCGCCGCAGCCCAGTCGAGGTCCGCCGGGGCGTCCAAGGCCGGGTTGCCGCCGATAACCACGAGGAATTTGATCGACTTCGCCTTCAGTCCGGCCGCAATGGCTTCCAAGGTCGAGTTCGGACGGACCTGAGCGATCTCGGAGAAGAAGACCGTCTTGCCGTTGTTGCCCAACCCAGAGTTGATGAGGTTGGCCAGCACGTGCACGGCCAGCGGCTGACGATGCCCGGCCAGCACAACCGACGTGCCGCGATTGGCCGCGAGGTCAGCGGCGCATTCGTCGATCCAAGCATTGATAAACTTCAGCCGCTCTTCCGCCTTTTTCGGATCCGGATCCTTGAAGACAGCCGGCAGCGGCAACTTGGCCGCCATCTGGGTCACGGTCGGATTGCCGGGAGCGATCTTTGCCGCAATCGCTGCGGCGACGGCGGCCACCTGGCTCGTCGGCACGCGCAACCGATGATCGGCGTTCATGCCGGTCACCGTCATCAGCCCTTCCACCGAGTAGAGGCGGTTCATGGAGTCGGTGGACTTTTCCAGCTTGCGCCCGCGGGCGTACCCGCGAATCAAGCGGTGAGCATCCGCTTCGGCTCCGAGGAAATCGGCGTCGAACGAAACGATCACCTTGGCCTGATCGAGCTTGTAATAAGGCGTGCTGCCCGTGAGTTGACGGCCAACCGTCAAGTCCACCGCTTCGTGCACCGCCCATTTCGCCTGGGGAAACTTGAACTGCAGCGCCGTGGCCAGACGCGCGCGAGAAGGCGAGCTGCTTTGGTCGAGGACAAAGGCAACGTCCGCGCCCTGCGGAGCAAAGCCGCCAACGATCAGCGCCAGCTGATCCACCGCCTGCGCACGGGAAATGGTATTGCCGACATACCGAAATTTTTGCGCGCGGTCAGGATCGTAGAGACTAAGCAGCGAAGCCTGGGCGAACGTGTCCGTCGCGCCATTGCTATCCGGGTGATCCGGGTTGCCTTCGATTTTGGTGGGCCGACCGTCATTCGACCTAACCAGCAGCGGAACCGCCCCATTTCGCGTCGGCATGGCCGTCGCATAAAACTGCGGAACGCCGTGGATGTAGTTCTCAGGGGCCTTGCCGAACGGGAGAATTTTTTCCTCGGGACGGCGGCAGCCGGAGCCCAAAACACCGAGTCCACCCAACGCAAACGAGGCGGACATCAGCTTCACGAAATGCCGGCGAGAGACAGAATCGCCGAACTCGCTGGCGCCGTCGGGGAACTCGCGTTCCAGCCACTGACGAAACTCGGGCGCCTCAGCCAGTTGGTCGAGACTGCGCCAGTATTTCTGGCCGCCTTCGGGCTCGGGACAGGAAGGAGGAATGGTTTTCATCGGTGGCAAACGGAGCAACTCTGGCCGGCTTCGACCTTCATGTCCTTGGCGGTCTGGTCAAACCACTTGGCCGGCATGTGCTGGTGAGGTTCCCAATCCAGCTCGGTGATCTTGTCCAGGGGGCGAAGGTTCGGAGCGGGGTTCCGGTGGCAGTCGAGGCAGAAGGCCATGCTCAACGGCTTGGCATGCTGAACCTCATCCATCTTGTTGATGTTGCCATGGCAATGCACGCAGCTGATGCCCCGGGTCACGTGGACAGAGTGATTGAAATAAACGTAATCCGGCACCTTGTGCACCTGCACCCACGGCACCGGCTTGCCGGTCGCTGCGCTTTCCCGGACCAAAGCCAAACGAGGATCGTCCTTCAGCACCTGATTGTGACAATTCATGCAGGTGGAAGCCGCCGGCACATTGGAATACCACGCCTTGTCGACATGGCTGTGGCAATAGCGGCAGTCCAATCCGAGCTGGTCAACGTGGACAGAATGCGCGAAGGGCACCGGCTGGACGGGCTGGTAGCCGACTCGGGTGTATTTGGGTGTGAAATAATACCAAATGCCGGCCACCACGCCGCCGGCGGACATGACCCCGCCCGCGATCAAGGCCAGGGTCAGCCGATTGGTCCATTTCGGAAAAATAGCTGGCATCTCAGTGCGTTAGTTTGTGCGCGTTGATTCTGGCGCCGGTCATGTGCATTGATCGCGCGCGTTAAAATTTGAACGTCTGATGAACTTCTGATCCCCGGCCGCCAACTTCGGCAAGGCCGGTGTTCTTTCCGAAGCACGGCAACCCGTCAACTGTTTTCTTGGTTTACCCACCAAGCCAACTCCACTCCCACTCCACTCCGCCCCGAGGCCAGAAACCAACGTTCGGCCCAGCCCGACGGCTCCGTCCGAACGCTGCCCAAGAGCAGCACCCGCCGGCGGCGCAGTTAAAGTCCGGACCCGATTGCTCCGTAGTCGACCCGATTCATCCAGCAAAGCAACAAGTCAAAAACCCCACGCGATCACAGATCGCCTGGATATTCTTCGCCGCGCGCCGCGTTGTTTACCGGAATGGTCCGTAACGTGGCAAGAAACATTGTGAAATGTTTCACAAGTTTAGGCCGCCCTAATGCACCCATAAGTTTCGGTGCTTCTGTCGACAGAAAAGCGATCCAAGTCGGGCTAGTGAACGATGAACGACGGCATCCACACCGGGTCACTCCAGCTGTCGTCAACCCGGACGCTGACTTCCAAAACATAAGCCAACGGCAAGCGATTGGGCGTCGAGGGCGTCGGCTCATAGGGAGTAACAGCCGAGGAATTGACGGTGATCGGCACGGCCAAGACGGTCGAACGGTGGGCCGCCAGGACGATGTTGGTGTAAATCCAGGTCGCCGCTGTGCCGGAACCCGTCGGGCCGCTGAGCACCCCCAGATTGGCCGGGCCAAAGTCGAGAAAGCGACTGAGTTTCTGCCCCGTGTTTCCTGAGGGATTTCTAGCCGCCACACTCGCCGCATGGAAGCGAACCGCAACGTCGGTGGCGACTCCCGGATTGTGCAAGGTGACAGCGTAAGTGTAGGTCAGGTTGCGAGGGTTGTTGGCCAGCACGGATTCCCCAATCACCGCATGATGGATCGCGCCGGGATCGACCAGGCGGAGACCTCGTCGCATCTCGACGGCGCCGGGCCCATCCGGCCAATTGATTTGCACGTCGTAGTCGCCAAATCCCGCCGCGCTGAAATCGAAAACCGCACAAGCCACCCGCCGGTCCGCGCTCATTTGAACCGACGCGGGAGTCAGGATGGCTCCAGCGTTTGGAGCGAAAGACTTGCTCAGCTGAAGCGTCGGAAGCCCCCCCGGGAAGCGACCCGTCAGAACCACCTCGACCGCGGTAGACGTCAGGCCACCCGTCACCATGGACGGCGTCACGCCACTAATCTGAATACTTGCGGCGGGACCCGTCCCCGGTCCAAACCGGAAGAAGGCGGCTTCGCCCGCGTCGAGCACCGGCGCTTCGGGACTCCATCGTCCGTCAGCAAACGTAAACGGCGCCAGGTAGGCTTGCGTGGCGGTATCGAATCGCCTGACCACGACGTATTGGTAGAAGTGGGGAAGCTCATCCACGATCCGCTCGAAGGTGGCCCCGGAAAGCCCCCCGCCTCCCAGCAGGTAGGTCCGGCCAACCAGCGCCGATGACGAACCCCAAAACCCAGGAGCGAATCCCGCGGCCTGATTGCTGTAGCTCGACCCAGTGGCGGCCGACCGGAAATAGCCGAATCCTTCCGCCGGCCGGAGCGCCGGCAGCGACGGCGTCCACGCACCAGCATCGAACACCGACGACGAATTGTTCCACTGCGCAAGGGCGGGATTCCAGAAGTAAGCACGGTCGCCATCGACGGCTGCCAAGCCCGCCAAGCCTAGCGGCGCCGCCGGCAACGAAAGCAGGCTCGCTCCAGGCGGGATCGCGATCGAAGACGGCGCGGTTGATGTGCAAACGCCAACGCCAACCCGACTGCGATTGCCTCCGGCCATCGTCCGAGCCAGCCGGTAGTACATCGAGCCCAGTCGAGGACCTGGCACCGTGACCATATTTTCCTCCCCCACGACTTCCACGGGCAGCGTCACATCGGTCCACTCCAACGGCGCGAGGGTGGGTGTGGACTGCAATTTGAAGCCAGGCGATGAACGTGGCCAGGCAATGGCATCGTTGGGAAATGCCCGCCGGATTTGCAGTCTCACCGGTTCTTCGCCGACATCCACGACAAACCTGCACTCGGCGGTCGCGCCGCACTGGTTCAGTGCGTTGCAGGTTACGACGGTGCGCCCGATCGGGAACAGGCTGCCCGAGGCAGGCGAACAATTCAGGCCCACTTCGCCGTCGCACGTGCTCGCGGCTGTCGCGCTGTAGCTCACTTCCGCTCCCAGCGGATTCGTGGCGACCCCCGAGATCGAGTCCGGGCAATCAAACTGAATCCAGGAGAGCGCGCGGCTCGCGTCCCGCACGGTAAACTCAGCGACACCGCCGGCCGTCAGGGTCAAGTCCGTCAACGTGACGATTTCATTCGCAGGCGCAGGAGCAATCAGTCGAAGCTCGTCACCCACCAGGGTCCCTCCATCTCCCGCGTTGGCGGTGAACGTAAACGGCGCGCCAAACTCCAGGCGATAACCCGGAGCGCCCGGTCCCGAGAGGCTGAAACCGTTCAGCGGCGCCTCGCCGGAAAGGAAGCCGATGGGCGCATTGGAGAGCAGCATTCGCCCGACGAACAGACGGTTCGAGTACACCTCCAAGCGGGTTCCCCCAGCGCCCAGCGCGCTGAAGTCGCAGATCACTTCCACGCGGTTGGCTGTTCGGGTCAACTTCACGACACCCAGCGACAGGGGCTGCCGCGAAGAAATCATCCCGGTAGCCAGGAGCGAGAAAGTTTGGCCGGGGCCGATCAACGCAAGCGGATCCAGCTGGCCCTGCACCGATTCCACCGGCTCTTCGGGCGGCCCGTCGCTCAAGTGCAGCGTGATTCCATTGGAGCCCGTCGCGCCCAGGCCGCCCACGGCGATCCCGTGGGGACCAACGTTCAGAGTGCTGTTGCCCGCAGACGAAACCAGAACTCCTGCCCCCGACCTGACCAGCCATTCGCCGGTGATTTCGACCGACGGCAGTCCAGCCCCGGTCACCACGAGATTGGTCCAGGAAGAGTTGGGAGCAAAGTAGGGACGACAATTGTAAATCGTTTTGACGGTGTCTGCCGTGTAAGTCCCCGCTCCGGGGATGGTGACCTTCATCAATTCGCCATACCTCACTGTCTGGCCGATTACATTGGTCGCCGAATCCGTGATCCATGACACACAGACGCTGCTGCCGTAGCTGCCCATAATCAGCGAAGTTCCATTGGATAGGCAGACGGCTCCAGGCGTCACCGGCGTCGTTCCGCGACAGAGCGTCACCCAGTAGTTGGACCCGGACTGGCTGTAGGTCGGAGTCATCAGATTGGTCCCATCCAGCCGCTGCGTGAACGCCACGCCGGCGACGGTCGGCACCAAGCCGCTCTCGATCTCCGCGTACCCTTCCGAAGCCACGGTCAGACTTGCGCCCGGGGCCCAGGTGGGTGGAAGCGCCAGACGCAGCTTGTAGCCCGACGTCGTCCCGATTGGGACGGTAATGCCGTCTTGCCCGGAGAGGCCAAGATTGGTGAGCAACAGTCCCGATTCAGTGTTGGTCAACACAGCCTGTCCGAGCGGGGAATGGATTGAGCCCGCATACAAAATCGCCTCAGCGCCGAACACGACGGGCACGTGCGACCAACCGATCGCAACGAGGCAGACAGACAGTAGTTTTCTCATGGACAGATCTCGAATGGCTTAGGGTTGAAATACGGCCGCGGAAAATCCTTTTGAACCCGCACGCTCAGGTCGGCCAGCGGCCTCCTGATCGGCCGTGGCCAGCGTCGGCACCCGCCGGATGCGGACTCCCAATCCAGCCCGGCCAACGCAGAGCGCGTCGTCGCCCAAAACGAAATTCAGAAAATCGCAGTCCCCGCGCTCCGCCCAGGCACCCAGCTCGCGCAAGGTGCGGAGGTGCCAAAATCGAACCTGTCCGTCAGCGCTCGCCGAAGCCAGGGTTGCCCCGTTCCGGGTGAAGCACACCCGGCTCACGCGCTGCTTGTGCCCACCAAACGCCGCGAGCGGAGCGCCATTGGTGACGTTCCACACCGTCACCAGATTGTCCTCCTGTCCCAAGGCGAGTTTTGTGCCGTCGGCGCTGAACGCCCAGGACGCAGGACTTGAGTTGGTAAGTTCCCAGAGTTGGACAAGTTCTGGCACGGTCCACATGGATAATCGGTCCGGCCCGGCCACCGCGAGCAAGCGGTCGCCGCGCGGTGAAAACCGGAGCGCGGTGGCCTCGACAATCCCGCTCCAAGCCACATCACGCTCGCGGACACCCGTTGCGCCATCGAACAGCGCAATCCGCCCATGCATCCGCGCGCCAGCCACTCGGGCGCTGTCCGGCGACAACGCCATGATCCGCAGCAACCCGGCCCCGCCCAACGCGACGTCCGTGCTCACTCGTCCGCTCGCGATCTCGAGCCTGCGCAGACGGTTGGTGACCAAGGATGAGGTCCAGCGGGCCACAACAATCTCGCGCTGGGCGTGGTCGATGCCGAGCGGCACCTCGTTCGTCTGCAACGCCGGTGCCCCGATTTTCCGCGATGAATCGAGATCCCAAAGCTCCCAACCCGACGTTTCCCCGCGCCCGAGCAGCCAGCGACCGTCCGCGGAAGACAGGACATCCCCGGTCACCGGCACCACGGTCTCGTTCGTGCGCCGCGCCGACGCATCCCAGAGGCGGACGGTTTTGTCCTTGCCCGCCGTCACCAGCCATTTTCCGTCCGGGGTAAAGGCAACATCGCGAACCTCGGCTTCGTGTCCTCTCCAGACACCGACGGCCTCACGGGTGGCGACATTCCACAAACGCAGAGTATGGTCCGCGCCACCGGTGGCCAGGTGTGAACCGTCCGGCGAAAACACCACTCGCTCGAGACGTCCCAGCCCACGCCCCACTTCGCCCAACCGCTTGCCCGTGCCCACGTCGAAGAGCGCCACCCGCGGCTCGCTCGCGTCACTCACCGCAAGGGTCCGGCCGTCGCCAGCAAAGCTCAGTGCGATGGCGCATCCACCAAACTCCATCGTGGCACTAATCGTGCCCGAGGGAAGTGCATGGACTCGCACCGGGCCGCCCGGGGGCGACAACGCAAGCCTCCGCCCATCGGAGCTAATCGCAAAGTAGCCGTTGGCCTGGGTGAACATCAGCATCGGGCTGAACGTGGCCGGATCAAAGCAGCCGATCCCAGCGAGGCGGCTCCCATCGTCCGAGGGATTCAGTCCCACCACCAACCAGTTCGTCCCTGGCACAAAAGCGACCCGGGTGCCGGACTTCGGCAACACGTTGAGCAACCGTCGATCCGGGAGGCGCCAGAGTTTGGTGAACCGATCCGTCTCGCCTGTCGCCAGCAGCTTGCCGTCATTCGAGAACGCCACGGACGTCACGTATCCGCTCTGAGTCGGGCGGATTTTTCGATTCAAGGACGCCGGGGTCTCCTTGGCCGCGACGATCTGAGCCATGAGCGACGGGCGCTTCATCAGAATGCGACCGAGGTCCTGCTCCAGCTGGGACCGCGGAGCGTCGGCATCCGGAACCTGACCAAGATACTGGCCCGCCCGCCAGTCCCAGAGCAGAGCCGGCGTCCGCCACCCCCCTTGCGCGAGCAACCTTCCATCGGGCGAAAAAGCCACGCAATTCACCTCTTCTCCCGGGCCGACCAGCGACGCCACATCGTCCCCGCGACATTCGCCCCAGAGCCAGCGCCACTCAAAGCCACGGAGGTCGCGCCGCCCAGGCAACGGCCTTTGCGCCATCAACGCGCGCCGAGCCAGGCCAAGATTCTCCCGCTCCAAAGCCTGGAACCCGAGGAACAGATCGGCGGCATAAAGATTCTCCGCCGTGGTCTCCTGCTCTTTTCTGACAGCATCGCGCTGTCGCCGAATGTTCTCGCCGTCCACCCAGAGAACCGTCACCAGCGTCAACACCGCGGTGATCGAAACCCCAATCAATCCCGCCCGTGCCGGCCGGCGCCGCGCCCACTTTACCGCACGTTCCCCCAGGCCAGCGGGCCGGGCGCGAATGGGTTCCCGTCGCAGAAACCGTCCCAAATCATCGGCCAGCTCCTGCGCGCCCGCATAACGGCGCGACGGATCCTTTTCGAGGCACTTGAGGCAGACAGTTTCCAGATCCGACGGCACAGCGGGATTAAAAACACGCGGCGCCACCGGCTCGCTCTCCGCCACCATCGCGATCGTCTCCAATGGAGATGGCGCACAAAACGGGGGACGCGCGGTCAGCAAGTCATACAGCACGGCGCCGAGACTGTAGACATCGGTAGCCATCGTCGTGTCCCGGTGCTTGCCGGCCGCCTGTTCCGGCGACATGTAGCTTGGACTGCCCAGAATCTGCCCGGTCAGAGTCCGGTCGACCGCCAGTTCCGAATCGACGGATTCTGATTCACGCGACGACCACGATCGGCTCCGCCGTCCTGAAGCCGCGCCCGGAGTGCTGCGGTTCGTAAAATCGGTGGCCGTGCCGAACAATTTGGCCAGACCGAAATCGGCGACGTGCGGCTGACCCAGCGCGTCGATCATCACGTTGGAAGGCTTGAGGTCCCGATGCAGGACGCCCCGGCTGTGAGCGTAGGCCATGGCTTCCGCGATGGTTTGGACCAGCCGCGCGGCGTGCGCCGGTTCCAGCGGCTGATCCCGCACCAGGTCGGCCAGCGTTTGGCCCTCGATGAAATCCATCGAAAAATAAGGCCGGCCCTGATGCTCGCCGATTTCGTGGATGGGGACGATGTGAGGATGTTTGAGGTTGGCGGCAGCTTCGGCCTCGGTGCGGAATCGACGGAGATCTCCCTCCTGAACGCGCTGACTGGCACGGATCATTTTCACCGCCACGACCCGATTGAGGCTGAGCTGCCGCGCCTTGAAGACCACCCCCATGCCGCCAGCGGCGATTTGCTCCAATAACTCGAAGTCACCGAACCGGCCGAGCGCCTCGGATCCGTCCAACGCCGTTCCGACAAAGGCCGCAGGCTCCGCTTCGGCCGACGCGCGGGATTCCAGTTCGCAGGACGCGACACCAGTGGCGAAGCCTCCCATTAGCAGGCATTCGGGGCAAAGGCCCCGGGGTGCGTCCGCCGGCAGCGGAAAGCCACAGGTCGGACAGTTGCCGGCTGACGCGCTCATCCTTGATCGCGAGCTCCACGGTTCATGATCGTCGCAACGCCGCCAACAACGATCGCAATTCGCCGTCGACCCTTGAGGGGTCGTCCACCGTCTGGGCGACCTCCGCACGAAGCAAGGCTCGGTAGCGTTCGCGCAATCGTCGCACCACCGACTTCATCGCGTCTTCCGTCAGCCCGAGGCGACGTCCTGATTCCGCCAGGGTGGTGTCGGAAGGCGTGCCCAGCAGGCAATCCTTGACCGCTTCAAATCGATCGATTTGCCCGGCAAGTCTTTGCTCGGCTTCCAGCTTGCCCAGCGCGCCTTCGAGCACGGTCAATGCCCAGCGCCGATCGTAAATGTCTTCCGGGGTGAGCACGTCCGCCGGCTCCAGTCGGTAACGCTCCTCGCCTTCGACGCCGTCGAGGGAGATCAACCTCTCACCGCCGCCACGCTTGACGGCGCGTTCGCGATCCCACTCCCCCGCCATGAAGCGCTTGAAGACCGTCAGCAGGAAGGTGCGAAACTTTCCGCGGTCCCGATCCGCCCTGTCCAGCCAGCGCTTTTCAATCAGACGGGAGAAAAACTCCTGCGTGAGATCCTGGGCGTCTTCCGCACTGCGACCCAGCCGGCGCACATAGGCGTAAAGCGGATACCAATAAATCCGACACAACTCCGCCAGCGCCGGCCCGGCCTGAACGGTGTCGTCCTGTCGCGCCAGCAGCACCAAGCTCCAGTGCGTGGTGCAAAATTCGCGCGCACCGCCAACGACGGCATCCGGCTGCTCCTTAGGACGAGGCATGGCCAGTCAGTGAATTCCTCACGGGCAAGCTGGGGTTCAAGTCTCCGCACCGTAGGAGAGTCCCCGGGCGCCAGCAAGCCTGACTTTGACCGATCACCCCACACGGGTGTGATTAAAAACGGGTGATCCAACGGACGGTCTCACCCCTCACCCCGGCCCTCTCCCCGTTGAGGGGAGAGGGAGTCGCGTGGGGGCGCGAGCTAAACGCCTTGCACCCTCACCCGCATTTAATTGCACCCACCCCACACGACCCAACTTGGCGGTGAGAAACGCAGATCAGCGCAAGAAGGGCGGGATTGCTCCCGACCTTCCTGCATTGAGCCAAGCCTTGCGCGGCTTTCCATCCGTCTACGGGACGATCTCAACCGACAGCCGGACCTCGTCTTCATCGCCGGGGAGAATGGTCGAGCCCGTTGCCGTAGCTTTGAGTCTGGCCACCAGATCAACGGTCTTAAGGGCGTGGCCCGAATTCGGCATCAGTTGGATCAGATACACCGCCCGGTCGCCCTGAGTTCCAGACGCCGTCAGGCCGGCCGTCATCGTCGCCGAGATTTTCGTGGACGATCCGCTGGAGGAAACAGCGGGAGGTGGTGCGTTCTGGGTGACGGAGCTGGCCTGCGCGGTCGTAGAACTATTGCCACCAGAGTTGACGTCGACGGAAACCTTGAACTTGCCCCCCAATGCGGTCGCACCCGTATTTGCCACGGTCAGAACATACGCGTACGGGAAACCAACCTTGATCAGACTGGGGCCGGTCAAGGTGAGCTTGTAGGGTGACAGGGCAGATTTTAGATGAAAGACGTTGTTGAGGATCTTGAGCGGCGCAGTCGAACCGTTTTGCGCATTCCGCGTAACCTGGAGCTGATAGTTCCCTTGATAGTGGCCGCCAAAATACCCATTTGCGTTCTGGTTGAATCCGAAATCCACCTTCATGAGATAGGGGTCCACCGGCGTCACCACGGCATCAAACACATCGAAGAACGGCAGGTTGTCGGGATTCGCCACCATGGATTTAAGCCTCACTCCATCGAAGCCTGTGAAGCCACTTCCTGTGATGTAAATCGGCGGAGCACCCGCCGCCGGGAACGGGTTGATTCCATCCACACCTTCTGCGGTGGTTATCCCACTAATCTCGAAAGCTCCAAAGCCGTTTTTCCCGTACGGAAAAGGCGCACCCGAGACAAGCGGGCCAAGTTCAAAGAATGCCGCTTCGCCCACCTCGAGCACGGTGACCGACGGGAACCACTTCGCATTTGCCGCCGGCACTGCATTGCCATTGAAGAACTGCCACTGCTCGAAACTATTGAGATGATTGCGAAAGCGATGGACGTGAATGTAAGTAAAGTCCCTCGGATTTCGGCCAAAGGTGGACTCAAACGTGCCTAAACCGGTGTTCATTCGCCCTCGAAGATAAACCCCGGGCAGAGACCCTGAAGGGCCTTGGACGATCGAGCCGTTTGCCACCGGGCGGTTGACCGGATCATACGGAATGCTCTGGGTTACTGCCGGGCCTGGATTATAGATCCACACCCCTTCTCCCGTTCCCATGAACCTGGTCACAGGAAGCCCCTGCGCGTCTAGCCAGCCAGCACCGTCTGAGTAGATGGGCTCCTGATAGGTGAGGCTGGCGAAATCCACGGCGGGATTCGGGAAAATGACCTGCATTTCGGCCACGCCAGGGCCAATCAAATCATCGATGGATGCAGGAGCCAGATGATTGACAAACGTGCTGAAGCCCGGCGGAAGGGTCACGCTGTACGGTTGCGCCCGGACCACGGCGGGATTCAGGGCGACGACAGCCCACAATACAACGGCGAAGCAGGACGTAAGGATCGGTTTCATTAATTTAGTCAGTTTGGTGAACGATGGCTTGATGATTTCGGTTCCACCGATCGATTGGGAATGAATCGCTGAAGGCGTCGAAATTTTTCCGAAAAAAATCTCCTGGCCACGCCCGCCGGCAGCCTGTTCGCCTCATCCAACGACGCGCAACGCCTTCGCCGGGCCTGCATCGCGCCCCCCTTCTGCCCAGCGGAATGCCGTCTCGACCAATTTCCAAAAATTCCCCGGCACCTCCTCCGCGATTTGCCCAAGGAAGGATTGAAATGAAACTCACCAAACAAATGTCCATGGCGCACACCCTCGCCAAATTCGCCTTCGCATTGCTCCTGACCGCCATTCCTTCCGCCTGGGGCGGCATCACGGTCACCTCCGTCGTAACGCCAAATCCAGTCAACGCGTGCTCGGCGACATTTAACCTGAGCACGACGATTACGTATGACGGCAATGGTTTTAACTACTTTTACCTCCAGATCCCGAACGGTTGCGACATCACCTACGACCTGTTGCAACCCTGCATCCAAAGTCTTGACGTCGACCCGCCCGCGGTCACCTGCCCGAACGGCAGTGGAGTCAGAAGTGTCAGAATCACGGTCTACACAACGTTGCCGTGCACGATCGACGGTGAGGTAACGATTCCGTGCGATGCCAAACCGGACGCCAACGGCGTGTTCGCTCTCACCTACCCAACGCCCAACGTTTACTTTCCGGCGATCTGCGGCAATGCGGACACGCCACATCCACAGAACCCAGCGCTGATCGCCACAGACACCCCCTTCCAGGTCATCAAGCCGGAAATGATGATCGAAGACTTCACGGATGAAAACGGCGCACCCGTGGGGATCAATGGTCCCAATCCGCCGCCCCAGCTGCTCAACGTTGGACCAGGGTTGCCGCCGCACTATCGAGAGTTTTATTTCACGGTGACCGAAGAGACCATTGAGGCGTTCACCTTCAACTACAGCGCGCCCAGTCAGATCACGCCGCTCCAGTTTGATTTCGAAGCGATTGATGCGAACGGCTCGGCGGTCGGACTTCCGGAACTGGGCAACGCCGCGAGTTCCAGCTTCCGTTTCGATCCGGCCAGAATCTCCAAGCTCTTTACCGGAAACACCACCGCCGGCCATCTCATGACCCTCGGCGAACGGATCCGGGTCCGGGAATACTTCAGCGTCGCCCATTGTTCCCCTTCCCCCAACATCGGCACCGTCTACACCATCACCTGGGACTGCCCCACCGCGGTGCCCAGCACCTGCAACACGGACACCGCCACCCGGTTCATCCTGACGGAAACCAGCGACAACAGCATCACCCCCAGCTACACCGTCACGCCCGATCTCGCGTTCTGCTCTTTGCTTCCTTCGTCCGATCTCGTCGTCACCTTCGCCAATGCGCCGTTTGACACGTACGCCACCCACCCTCAGGACAACAAGATCTTCGGCTCATCGACGAAGACGTTGGATGTGATCTCGTTTCCCCTGAAGATCGAGGCCCTCGGCATCCCCGCGCTCCCGCCCGTCGGCCAGGTGTTTTTGGAGGGAAGCGGTTCGTCCGCATCGGTCGATGTCACGACCATTTCAGGGTTCTACAGCTACAGCGGGGGAAGGGTGTCCCTCGATTTCAATGTGCTCACTGTCGCGCTCCAAGGAAGCCTGGCCGGCGCGCAACCCCTGGGCTCCGCCGGACCGCTGGAAGATGGTTTCATTCCGAACGGGATCTTCAATGAGCTGGTGGACGGACAATCCTTCTCGATCCGTTTTGCCGGTCTCGGATTCGAGTGTCGCTCGAGCGCCACGTACCAACCGCTCTACGCCACTCCAGACTATCCGAACGGTTTCGGCTTTGCCGACTGGCCCAAGCCGGCCCCGGCCTTTCTGTTCTTTGGTGACGGCGGAGCGAACTCCTACTTCGACATCAAGTATCTCGACATGTGCCAGGCGCCGCACCACGAGCAGCCCAACGCAAATCTCCGCAATCAGGCCGAGGTCTCCACGCTCGCCGAAAGCGCTGTGCCGGTTCGGCCCGGGCAGATCGACATCTTCCCCGGAGACGCCGGTCTGGTCGATTTTCGCTACATTTCCCCGGGCTACCCCGGTCCGGTTCCGTTGCCACCCTCGCCGTTCTCCTTCTCCGGACCCCTCAGCGGAACGTCGTTCTTTAAGTGCGCCCAGACGGACTATCGAATTCTCCTCGACGTCCCCGATTTCTACGACGTAACCCGCGTTGACTATTATCCCGACCCAAACAGCAGCGCGAACGCCAAGACTTACATCTCCACCGGCACGCCGGATTTGCTCACGACTTTTCCCCTGCCCACGGGCACCGACGACAACGGCCCGCTCGTGTTGGGTGGGACGGTTCAATACGTCCTAGCTAACTCCTTCCTCGGTTTCAACGGTCGGTTGGTGATTCAGGTTGTGCTGGCGCGTTGTCCGCCGAATCCGCGCGATCCGTTGATCGATCCACCCTACGGCGGCTACGACAGCGTGACGGCGCGCGTTCAGGCGATTTGCGACGGCTGCGTGGATTGTGCCTACACCACGGTTTGCCTGAGTGGCGGCTTCTACCGCCATTGCACAGGCCCGTGCGTTGACCCGGATGAAACCGCGCCTCCGCAAAGCACCGCGAGCTATTCCGTGCAACGCGTGTCGCTCGGAATGAGGGAAGCCGATCACACACAACCCGTGGTCGCGGGTGTAGACGACATCTCACTCGGCTTCGGCTATCCGTGCGATGTCTTCGATGTCAAGGCCACGGGCTCGATCGAGCCGCGCGCCGGCAATCAACTGGCGTTCCGATTCAAGTACGGTTCCGCGCCGAGTGTGAACTACCAGTTCTTTGACTACGTCCCCGGGAGCGGCACGCTGGAATACGACGCCGGCTTCGGCATCGTTACCCTGCCCATCCCGCCCGGCGATCTTTCGACCGTGTTCCCGCCTCCGAGTTCGCCGCCGTGCGAGATCGGCTGGGACCCATGCTCGCCGTCTACCGTCAACACTTTGTACGTGAACTTCACCGATCCAACCTTGGTGGGCCTCATGCAGAGCGGCTCGTCGACCATCAGCCTCACCCTGAAGATGCGCATCAAGGTGAAACCCATGACCGGCGCCGGCGCTCCCGCTCCCGGCAAGTATGTCCTCACGCCATTCGAAGGGCAGTTCTGGGGCGGCACCGGCGCCGGTCAAGCCAGCTGCGATCCCTACAACGCCGACCTCACCGTGTTCAACGTGCAGACCGTCTACAACTGCGCCATTTTGCCAGCCAACTACGCCAATCAACAACTCGGCTGGCCGTTTACCACGGGCGTTTGTGAGCGGCGCTTTTTTCTCATCACCAGCGTGGTCGGGGGCGCGTTTGGCCACAACGAATTCAAAAACGAATACCGTCCCGTCGACAACTGGAACAACCCCGGGAATCCCATCTCCATGACGCTGCCACCCGGCGTCTACCTGACTTCCGCAGACTTTGCCGTCCTCCAACGAACGCCTTTCTACTGCGTCGATTTCACCCGAAGCGGCTCAGTTCCGTCGGGCCAAACCGTCACCTTCAACGGCTACCACGCATCGGGCTGTAGCGGTCAGGTCCTGCCTTGGGAGGTCCCGGACCGTGACGGCCTCTCCACCGATCTAATCCTCAAGGGAACGGTCACGAGCCATTGCCCCGCGACCCAGGCCGATCCGATCACGGGCCTAACCCAATTCACGTTTCCGTTCTTTAGCCAGGAATACTCCACGGGTCCCGAAGGATGCCGGCGCCAACATCTACCCATCGATGATCCGCTCGGCCTTGGCGACCTGCGATCATTCCCATCCACCAGTCCCGACCCGGTCATCTCCTTGACCGCCGCCGTGACGCCGCTGCACATCACCAGCACATCCCCAACGGTCACGGGATTGAAATACTCAGTGGTGGCCTGGCCTGGAGCCACCATCGATCATGCATTCATCAAGGTTCCCGTCGCTCCCCTGACCTCGCCAAATTTCCTCATCACCACGGTGAACGTCACCCAGAACGGCACGACCACCTCTCACACGCCGGACATCAACGGTTACGTGCAGCTGGGGTCGATTCCGTCGGGACTCTCCAACCCCGCGCACATCGCCCTCGGCGGCGTCCTGATCGGCTGCCAGCCGGGCCAGGTAATCCCCATCGCGCTTCAATACGGTTTCGCCTGCGATGGCTATCCCGGCGAACCGTCCTCGATCCCCGGCCTGCCGATCGTCACCGCCTGCACGGCGCAGTCATATACGTTTGACGTGGTCATCGATGAATCGGACATGGCGATGTCGGTCTTCCAAATTCCGGTGACCGATCCCCTGATTCCACAGCCCGTCTGCCCCTGCGAAAACTTCTACCGAGTGCGTCTCTCCAGCATCGATGCCGCAGCGGTGCTTGCCCCGGGCCTGGCCATTACCGTGCCGCCTGGCATGGGCATTTCCAGCGCCGCCTATCAGACCAGTGCTTACAACGCCGCCGGCCACCTGGTCCATTCAACCAAGACATTTGCCGGTTGCTCCCACTCGGCCTCGCCCGACAAAGTCACGTTCAACAGCGTCAGCACGGTTCTGCCAACGCCCACCGCGACGTCGCCAACCACCTATTTCTGGGACATCGATGCGGATGTTTATTCCGGCAACGGCATGCCTCCCGGCGTCGCGTACGTGGATTTAATCATCGGCATTCAAGGTTGCGCCGCGAACCCCACGTTCAAGTTCCATCCGTCGGGCTTCAACCTCTGCGGAGGCGCCATCCCGCCCAGCCCGGGTTTTGCCGACGTCATCGACACGTACCCCATCGCCAAGGACACGGTTTCCCCCGTGTTCAGCGGCTGTCCGATTGCTCCAATCGTACTGCCCTGCAACACACCACCGACGTGCGCCATGACAGCAAGCCTGGGGATCAAGGCCACCGACGCCTGTAGCGGTCCAATCCCGGCCACCTGTCTGCCCGGTCCCATCGTGGCCAACGGCTGCCAGCGCAGTCAGGTCTTCACCCTCACCGCCAGCGATCCCTGCGGCAACGCCGCAACCTGCCAGGTGACCTACCACTGGATCGAAGATCTCACCGGCCCGAGCCTTACCGTGCCAACGACGGGGCTCGACCTCGGCTGCAATCCCGTCACGCTGCCGAATGACACCAGCGTGGCCGCCGCCTCCAGCGCCACGGACGCGTGCGGCGGGACAACCGTCAGTGTGACCCACGCGGCCGACTCGACCGTCAACGGAGTGACCACCCGGGACTTCACTGTGACCGCGAAAGACCCGTGCCTCAACACCACCGTTTTGCATGTCGTTTACACTTGGAAAGTGAACTGTGCCACCAACTGCTGCGACAACTGCGTAGCGGGTCCGAACGGGCAGTATCCCGCCAGCTACACGATCACGGTTTACCCAGGCTTCAACGCCCTCGTGAACCAGCTGTGTCGCGGCACCAACAATCTCCTGACCGAGGTGCTGGCCAACGATCCCTCTGGCAGCATCCCGGCCGACACCCAGGTCATCCAGTGGAACGAAGCCACCCAAACGTATGGTTCGGTCGACGTTTTCGATGGCATGGACTGGCTGGACAACGCGACGGGAAATCCCACCACCACGGTGCTCAAGCCGGGCGACGGCTTCATGTTGTTCAACCCTGGACCGGCGTATCAGTTGACCTTTTCCGGCTGCGAACCCACTTGTCCTCCGCCCTGCGGGCCCACAAACGGGATGTGGCTGGTGGGGCGGATCGGGACCGGAACACCGACCTACTACACCAACCTGTTCAGCTGCCCGCCCCAGTGCGGCACCCGGATGAGTGTCTTCAATCCGCAGACCCAAATCTACGACCTCTACGACTATGTGAACGGCGTCTGGACGCCACCTGAACCTGGGCTGCTCCCGGGCCAAGCCGCGTGGTTCGAAGTTCTGCCCAACACCAATTGCTGCCGGATCACCTGCGCCAACGACAAGACCGTTCCGTGCGGCCAACCCTGGCACTTCGATCCGCCCACCGCCTCCAGCGGATGCTGCAGCAATCTCACCTTCAGCCTGGTCAGCTCCAACGTCGTGAACAACAACCCATGCCAGTCGGTATTCAACGGCGTCTGGCAGGTCACCGACTGCGATCACCAAATCACCACCTGCACGCAAGCCGTCACGGTGGTGGACATCACCCCGCCGGTGCTGACGTGCCCGACGTCGATCAAGCGCATCATCTGCGGCGATCGCGTGCGAGTCTTCTTCAAATCCAAAGCCCTCGATGCCTGCGACCCGAGCGTCAACGTCAGTTGTTCGCCCGCTTCCGGCAGCATCTTCCACGTCGGCACCACCACGGTGACGTGCACGAGCACCGATGATTGCGGGAACACGGCGACGTGCAGCTTCCCCGTGACGGTGGTCGACCAAAGCTTCTGGCAGTGGTTCCCGGCCGGAGCGCCGGACTGTTACGCCTGGCCCTACGAGCCTTCCTATCGCGGTCCGTGCCTGAACAACGCCCACCCCACCGCCACATGGAAGGGCTTCGATGATCCGACGGTGAACCGCCAGTTCGGTCATACCTGGAACCTGCCTCCGTTCGTCACCTACCTCGACGGCAAACTGTTCGCGAGGATGAAGGACTACAAATGCCAGGGAGGATCGCTCGACGACCGGATTCGGCTGGGGCTGAAAGGATGCATACCGGGCTCACCCTGGGCGTGGACTCGAAAACTCGGCTCGCCTTTGGGCCTCTATCCGGGGAGCTGGTGCAATCTCTCCGGCTGCAACTGGCTGTTCCAACTGCCCCTCAACGCGCTGCCCCAAGCCGTCGGCAGTCCGGTCAACATCATGCCCCACATCAATGCTCCCGCCGGAGGAGCTCCGTGGGCGCGTCGGCTCGACCTGCTGGTGGAGGACGACACCCGCGTCGACTTCGCCTGGTTGTCTCTGCGCCGTTGTGCGCCTAACTACCTCGTCGGCGGGCTGGGCCTAAATCTCACCAATGCCCAATTGGTGTACGGCCCGGAGAATTGGACCCTATTGAAGGATCCTGCGTCCACCAACGGCTTCTCCGGCACGTTCGAGCTCGGCGCCGCAAACGGAATCAAACTCAACTTCGACCCGCTCGGTCTCGTCCGCACACCCGGCGGCCCCGCTTCACTCAGAATTCTCGCCGCCACGGATGATCGAATGGTCGACAGCGAGGCGGATCAGCTCGTGGCAAGCCTGCTGATCAACAACGACGCGACGTTAAGCTTGCGGTATGGCCACCCCTTGCCCGGTGTGTCGAATCTCATCGTGCGCACGTTCTCGAACGACGTCTTGGTGACCAGCATCACCGTGCCGGCCACGGCGGACACAGAACTGGCCAGCTTCCCAGCCACGACCCGAGTGCAAAGCATCTGGGACGGCAGGGACGGCGTATTTGTCTGGCGTCTCTTCGATTCGGCGCGACAGGAGGAAATCACGCTCCAGTGGTTCCCGGCGATTCCGCTTAACGGCGCGCCCCAACTCTCGAGCATGACGCTCGCCGCAGAAGGCTTCGACGCCATCATCTTGGGGCCGCCGGAACTCCGCTGGGTCGACCCCATGGACGGCCAGCATGACGACGAAATCACCATCGACCCCGAGCTCGACTGGTTTGCCACCACCTCCGGCGCGACCGTGGCCCAGGTCCAAGGCGGTCAGCTCACGCTCTCGGCGCTCGACCCCTACGGCACCGACCCGATGGCATTCGATCTGACCCTCGGCCGTGGGCTGACGAATGAGTTCCGCGCGATTATTCCCACGTCATTCGGTCAACTCTCGCCCACGCCCGATCAAGCCAGCCTCAACGTGGGCTGCAGCTACGACTCGACGCCAGTCATTGACCTTCGACGGGTTGGGATCAGCTTCGGGTCAACCGGCGGCGAGCACTGGTTGATCACCGCCTTCGGGACCGAAGCCGGGGACAGCACCGGATCGCGACGCTCGATTCGACGCGTCGTCGTGCTGAACAACGGAGCCGAAGTGGCCCATGTCGACAACCCCGGCTCGGTGATCGTGTCGGCCCTGCCGAACATCTACCGGCCTCGCAGGCCCGCGGGCGCCGATCACGAGCTGCTTCACCGCTTCCCGTATTCGTCGACCGTGACAGTCGAAATCAACGGCGCTGTCCACGCGGGCAACGAACTGCGGGTGGTAACCGCCACCGAGACGCCATTCGCACGGTTAACCGGGCTGCACGTCGAAACGGTCGGAGCCGAAGCCCTGATGCTTTCGCGCCTGGAAATCGGCCCGATCACCGACGCCGACGGCGACGGCATGCCGGACGACTGGGAACTCGCCCATGGCTTCAATCCGCACGAATCCTCCGACGCCGACGAGGACGCGGACGGCGACGGCTTGACCAACTTGCAGGAGTTCCTGGGGCACACCGATCCGCGCAGCCCGGAGCCGCTCCGCATTCTGGAGCAACCGACGGCCCAAACCGTTCCGGAAGGTGAGGATGCGACCTTCACCGTCGTGGCCACGGGCGTAGCCCCGCTGGGCTATCAATGGCGCAAGAACGGCACGGAGGTCCCGGGTGCCACCGATGCCACCCTCACCCTCGGTTCGGTTTCACTCCTCGATCACGGCAGTATGGTCGACGTAATTGTGCGCGATACTACCGGCGCACTGACCAGTGCCGCTGTCTCACTCAGCGTGCAGCCGGACAACCAACCGCCGCAGCTGGTTTCCGCCACGGGGGATGCTTCGCTCAGGCAGATCACCCTCCGGTTCAGTGAACGGATCGACGCTGGCACGGCGCTCGACTCGTTCAACTACGCCATCAGTGGAGGGATTGAAGTGTTGAACGTGAGCCTTGGAACGGACGGCATGAGCGTAGTGCTCGACACCACTTCGCAAACCGAAGACACCGCTTACACGGTAACGACCAGTGACCTCCGCGATTCGGCGGGCAATTCCATTCAGCCCAATCCAGCCAGCGCTGCATTCCGCTCGTTCGCGTTCAGCGCTGGGTTTCTCCGCTTCGAAGCCTATGAAGCCGGGCCGGGTTCCGCGGTTTCGAACCTGGTTCAACACCCCACGTTCCCCGACAGCCCGAGCGAACGTCTCTTCCTGACAGCTTGGGACACCCGCACGGTCCGTCCCGACGACAGCCGTGAGAACTACGGCTCGCGGATCAGCGGCTTCTTCATCCCGCCCAACAGCGGGAACTGGATCTTCTATCTGCGCAGCGCCGACGCATCGGAGCTTCATCTGAGTCCCGACGGCGACTCCAGTCACGCCATCAAAATCATTGAAGAGGCCGCCTGCTGTCATCCGTTCTCTGCGCATGCCAGCGCGCCGCAGTCCTTGGTGGCCGGCCAGCGATATTTCATCGAGTCGCTCTCCAAAGCCGGGATCGGCGCCGACTACTGTCAGGTCGCCGCCAAACTCGAAACGGACCCGGCCGATCCGGACACCCTCCGGCCCATCAGCGGCGGCAACCTCGGCAGCTACGTCGACCCAACGTGCGCCCAGGTGGCCATCGTCCAACCTCCCGTGAACCTGTCCGTCCCGGACGGCTGCTGGGCGTGCTTCAGCGTCGACGCGACGGGCGTCGACTGCCAGGGACAACCCGCCGCGATTGCCTACGAATGGCAGCGGAACGGCGTTGCCATCACCGACGCCAACGGACCGTCGTATTGTGTTCCGGCAACTACCGCCGACCACCGCGCTCAATACCGCGTGATCGTTCGCACGCCCGGCGCATCCGCGACCAGCCCAAGCGCCGTCCTGTCCGTCGGCCCGGGTTTGCCGGGGATAACCCTAAGCTGCCCGTCCAGCCAGAGCACGAACATCAACGGGACCAACGTCGTGATCAATTATGCGGCGCCAGCGGTCACCAATGGCACGCTGCAACGTTGCACTCCGGCCAGCGGCAGCCTGTTCCCACTCGGCACCACCGTCGTCACCTGCATCGCCACCAACGCCTGTGGCGCAGGCTCCTGTTCCTTCTCGGTCTCAGCACGTCAGAACGTGGCGCCCGTGATTCAAGTCCATCCCATCAGCCAGGACATCGTGATTCATGGACAAGTCACGTTGAGCGTCACCGTGGATACGAATTCCACCCTGCCGCTCGGCTACCTCTGGCGCCGCAACAACGCGACGGTCGAATTCCAATCCGTCAGCAACCACGTGAGCTTTCTCACTCTGACCAATTTGCTGACCAACGACACCTATCGCGTGGCCGTCACCAACCTGGCCCGCCCCGGCGGCGCCCTCAGCTCGCCCGCCTTGATCACGGTCCGCCCCGATCTCGACCACGATGGTCTGCCCGACGACTGGGAGCTCAGCCACTTCGGTTCCGCCACGGGATCGAACCCGAGCGCGGACACCGATGGAGACGGGATGACCAACCTGCAGGAGTACAACGCGGGCACTGACCCAACGAATGCCGTCAGCTTCTTGAGCGCCACCTTGCCACCGGCTGGCAACGCGGGGACGCCGCAGGTCGGGGCGGTCGCCGGCAGGACCTACACCATCCAGCGCGCCGACATCCTGAGCGGGTCGGCTTGGACAAAGCTGACTGATCTGCCCGCCCATCCGACCAACCGGGTGGTGACCGTCTCGGATGAATCCCGGCCTGGGACGAATCGCTTCTATCGTGTGCTAACTCCGCGTCAGCCGTAGTTAGCCCGGCATCCCCGACTCGAGCGCCGCCGGCGGCCAGAAAACCGCAGGCGGATTACCGCACCAAAACCGACCGGGAGTCGCAGCTCCCGGTCCTTTGGCCGCCAAACTCACGGAGCGACGACGCGATAGAAGCGCGCTGGCGCGCTAACCTCCCGATCCACCCATTCGTGCGGACCGCTTCCCCCGGTGAACGTCGCCTTGTCCGTCCACTCACCGGGCGACCACGCCGATCTCGCCTGAAGTCGAAAGGGCCCGGTCACCGCGGCTTGAATGCGCAGGCGGAGAGAACCATCCGCCATGCGAGCGACCTCCTGGATGGAAAGGCGGGGAAGGACCGTGATCAAGCCCGCCCGGCGCGCCGTGTTATTCCCCTCATTCTGTTCCAACACAATTCCGTTGGTGGTCCCAAACCGATGATCGATCTGGATCTCAATGCCGTAGATTCCCGGCGCCAATTCGTCAGGAATCTGAAATGACCCGGCCGAACGATAGCCGCCTCCCACCGGCAGGACCCCATTGAACTCCAAGGTTCCGAGCAGCCAGCGATTCGTCCCGTTCACCAACGACACGGCGTCCTGCCACGGGCCACGGGCGGGACCAAACCGCTCCGGACAGGGTCCAAAATCAAGCAGGCACGCGGTGCCATTGTTGTATCCGCTCCACTGCACCTCGACGCGGTCTCCGGAGAAAACTCGATTGGTCGAAAGCCCAAAGTTGATCGATGGCAACAGACTCGTGAATAAGTCCGGACGACGAAACGCCTGGACGCCATCGTGACGGAACGAGCTCGGAAGGTCACAGCACGGCACACGCGACGCAATCGTTCCGTTCAGCGAGAGCGAATTCGCGGTGTAGGCAACCACATAGGCCACTTCCGCCTGCCCATCGACCAACGGAAAGCCCGGAGTCGGGATGGTTCCACGGAAGGTGATTTGATTGCCACTGACCAACCCGCCGGAAAGCGACAGAAAAACAACCGCCTCGTTGGTTCCCAAGATCCGCAATGCGGCCGTGCCGGACGTCGTTCCCGTCGTCAGCTCAACATATGCCTGCGATCCATTTGGCAAGGGAACCGTCACCGTTCCCGCGAAGCCGCCCACGATCGTGTAGTTGCCGGCTTCAATGCGATACAGGATCGGCGTGGCAAGTTCTCCCGCACTCACCAGACGAGTCAGCCAAAGACAAATCCCAACGAACGCGAGGCGTCCGATCGGAATTCCCAAATGAGGTCTCATGCCAACGACTCTGTTCCTCCCCTCAACCATTGTAAATCGGATCTCTTGGGAAATTCCAGAGGGGGCCGGCGCCGGCGCATCGGTCCAACGATTCAGCAAGATCCGATGGATCCGATGGGCGCATATGCGCCCAGACCATGCACCCGACGGAGGGTCAAGTGCAGCGTTGGGCAATGGTGGGCAACCGGTGCCCACCCGTCTTTCCCTTGGCGTAAGAACCTTGGCTTCGGGTAAAGTTCCGGTGTGACGCGCGACGCAACCCCATCGTCCGGGCCACCGGAATCCGGGGCGCCCGACCCGGGCCTGATCCGGCACCGGGAGCGCCTGTGGCGTGAGCTGCGCCGGGCCAATCTGGCTTGGGGAGTGTTGCTCTTCGTCATCACCGCCCTGACCTTCGGGGTGATCTGGAAAGCCAGCCAGTCGAACCACGAGGCGGATCGAGCCAACCGCAGCGCGGTCGAAGCGCGAACCCAAGCCGAGCGGGCCGAGGCCGAACTGTGGAATGCGCGATTGGCCGAGGCGCGAGCAACCCGCGTCGCCGGCGGCCCCGGGGCTCGATCGAAAGCGCGGTCTTTGCTGGAACAACTCACGGCGAGCAACACCCTCGCCGAAACTCAACGTCTCGCCCTGCGCACCGAGGCCATCGCCCAATTCGCGATGGTGGATGTGGTCCCGCCCGAGATCTGGGTCAGCCAGCGGAACCAATACAAACAGACCTGGGACCCGCCCATGCAACTCTACATCCAAAGCTTCCAGACCAACCATATTGCGGTTCGCGCCCATCCATCAGGCCAACTGCGCCACGAATTCCCCGGCCCGAAAGGCGCCGTCCGAAAAAATTGCGGTTTCAGCCCAGACGGCCGCTACTTCGCCTGCCATTTTCGAAATCCGTCGGTGCTGATCTGTTGGCGCACGGACGATCAATCCATCGTTTATTCAAATCGCACCACCCGCAGCGACGACGCGGCCGCCCCCTTCTTTTCGCCCGACAGCCGCCTGTTGGCCAACGCGACCAAGGCGGGCCTGGTGCTGAACTCGCTGGCCGATCGACGCCCGACGATCACGCTCCCCAACCGCGCGGTCGCGGAATTCAGCCCGGACTCCAACTGGTTGATGACCGGACAGGGCAATCAGCTCGAGATCTACTCCACCGTCACCGGCCGCCCCGTCATTCGCCGTTCGCTCGAGTTCAGAGCCGACTGCCTCGCTTGGCATCCCGACGGCAAGCGAATCGCCGCCGGCGGACAATCCGGGAGGATCATCGTTTGGCTTTTGCCGTCAGGATGGGAGGCCGGACTGGAAGAAGGCCTGCCTTGGAACCTCGCCCTTGAGGAACTTGGCTTTCCCCGCTCCCGACAACCCTCGCCGATCGTTCCTGGAGGACCGAAGGCCGGCAGCCCGATCGACCCGGCCCAGATCCGATCGTTTGAGAGTCACGTGGGCCTCGTCGTTGGGGTATGGTTTTCGCGCGACGGATCCATGTTGCTCTCGCAGAGCTGGGACGACTTCTCCATCTTGTGGGATGTCCGGACGGGACAAAAGTTGCTGGCCGAGTCCCGCATGAGACTGGAACGGTTCAGCACCGACGGACAGAGCATGCTGGCCTATACCGACAATGGCCGGAAACAGGGCCCCGCACGCCTGATTGAGCGCACTGGATTCAAAACCCTTCTCCACACCGGACCCGCCGCCGCCAACCTCAGCGGCTTTGCGTGCTCCAAGGACGGGCGGTTCGTAGCAACCGATCACACCCGGTACACCATCCTTTGGGACAACGTGACCGGCCGGGAGGTTGGCCGCCTCAACGGGCGTTCACCGGTCTTTTCCGCGGACGACGGTTCGGTCTTCACGGTGGCGACCACCGAGGTTTTACAATTTGATCTGCCGCCCGCTTCGTCCCAACCCAAAGGCACAAACTGGCTCGCCCGCCGTGTAAATCTCCCAGGCATCGACATTAGCCCAAATACGCTGAACCTGAACACCGCCAGCCTTGCTCCCGATGGACGGACCCTGGTCATTACTGCATTCGATGGCGGGGTAATCCTTGCGGACCTGCAGAATCAAACGCCTCCGCGGCGCTTCAAGATTCCCGCGCACTTCGCGAGCATTTCCCAAGATGCCAGCTGGCTCGTCACTCAGAAGCACATGGATTCCGCATGGATCGTCAATCTGACCAATGCCAATCTCCGCACGCACCTGGGCAACCACCGGAATATCGCTTTCAGCCCAACTGGATCCCGTTTCGCCCTCTCGACCGAGAAATTTCTCGTCCTGCAGGAATTCGACGCCAATCGATCGAATCGCTGGTTGCTCCGGTGGAGCGTGCCGCTGGACATCGGCGTCGGTCAGCCGGCACCCTTCGCGTTCTCACCCGACGGCCGCACGATTGCCGTCTCTTACAATCGATTCGACCTCCGCCTGCTGGACGCCGCCTCTGGAAAGGAGCTGGCAACGTTGAGCCCGCCCGATCCGTTTCAGATCTCCAGCAAAGAAGCGATCGCGTTCAGCGAAGACGGCTGCCTGCTGCGAGCCATTCGCAACGACGGGCGAGTGGTGGAGTGGAACCTGCCCATCGTCCGCCGGGCACTCGCCGAACTCGGATTAAATTGGTCCGATTCCCCTTCGGAACCCGTGCGCGCACCGGACGGAAGCGGTCCCGCGCAGATGCATTCCAAATCGTCCACCAAGCGCACCATACCTTCGCCGTGGAGCTTCAGCCTGCCCTCGGCGGCGGCTGTGACCGCAGGCCTGTTCGCCCTCGTGGCCGGCGTGGTCCTCTTCCTGCATCAACGACGGACCGTCGCGGCCTACGCCCGCGCCGAGGACTTGGCCGCCGAAAAGCAACAGCAGCTGGTTCACGCCCAGGAAGCCCTTTTTCAAAGTCAAAAAATGGAAGCCCTGGGCACACTCGCCGCCGGCGTCGCCCACGATTTCAACAATCTCCTGTCGATCATCCGCATGTCGAACCAGCTGGTGGCCCGCGCGACCAAACCCGAGGGAAACACCCGGGAGAACATCGACGCCATCGAACGCGCCGTGAAGCAAGGCAAGGCCATCGTCGATTCCATGCTTGGCTACAGCCGACGCCCAGTCCATTCCGTCTCGGAATATTCGGTGACCAAGGCCGTCAGCGACACCGTGGCGTTGCTCTCCCGCCAGTTTCTCAGCGGTCTGCGCCTGGATCTGGAGCTGGCGCCGGATTGCCCCCCAATCCACGGCTCCCCCGCCCGCCTCGAACAAGTCCTGCTCAACCTGGTGCTCAACGCCTCCGAAGCCATGCACGGGTCAGGCTCGCTGTTGATTTCCGCCCGAAAGGTGTCCACTCCTCATGCCGGGGTCTTGACCGCGCGCACCGCCCCCGTTTACGTCGCCCTCGAGGTCACGGACACCGGCCCCGGCATACCCGTTGACGTCTTGCCCCGTATTTTTGAGCCGTTCTTCACCACCAAGACCGCCGGCGCCCATCGCGGAACCGGGCTCGGCTTGTCCCTGGTCTATTCCATCGCGCGACAGGACGGATGGGGCCTGGACGTGACCTCCCCTCCCGGCAAAGGCGCCACGTTTCGGCTGATTTTGCCCGCCATTCCGGGAGGTGGGCACCGCTTGCCCACTTCCGCTCTCACCCCGATCGAAGCTAAAGTTCGGATACCGAAGCCGACATGAACGCCTCCATCGCCGCCTCCATTTTAATCATCGAAGACGACCCCGAACAGATCCGACTCTATTCACAGGCACTGTCGGGCTATCGACTTACGATCGTAACAACCGGCACCGCGGGCCTCGCGGCCCTTCGCGATCGGCCACCGGACCTCATCCTGCTCGACAACATCCTGCAAGGCGGCGAGACGGGCCTCGAGTTCATCCCCCGCCTCAAAGAGATCGCCGCGCACGTTCCCATCATCATGATCTCCGGCACACTCGACGTGCGCTCCCAGCTGGCCGCCTTAAGCGGGCCCAAGTCCGCGCATTACGTGATCGAGAAACCAGTCGACATCGCGGAGCTGGAGCGGACAGTCGAAAGGGCGCTTGATGAATGCGGCTTCGCCGAAACCGTCGCCGCCCTGCGCTCGCTGGAGAACGCGGAAAAAATCGAGGCCGGCGATCGCGAACGGCTTTTCACCGAACGGCTCGCCCGCCAACTTGAGTTGCTCCGACGCTTCCGCGGAGCCACGGGTCGACCCAACATCTCCGAGCTGGCCAGCGAATTCGCCGTCGACCGAAAAACCATCCGCCGCGACCTGCACGACCTCGCCCACCGCGGTCAGATTCCGGCCACCATCCTCGAATCCGCCGGCGAACAGGCCTAAGCCGGAACGAAAACCGCTGATGAACGCGGATGAACGCCGATATCTCAGGTTGCCGCAGAAGATCGGATTGACGACCACCGGTCCACAATCACGCTTAACGCCGAAAGCTTCAGTTTTTTAACCGCGGAGGTCGCGGATTTTTTACCGGCCTACCCGTGAATCACGGAGGCAGGGCTGCATCAAGCCCGATCGGGAACACAGGCCAGGAACGGTCAAGAGCCTATCTTTTACCCCCCCATCTTTTACCAAAAACGGCATCTTCCGACGGCAGGTAGGGATCGAACCGGCGCGCACACCAAGGGCCAAGACTTGAGGTCCCGCCTTCGTGGCCCCAAACCCAGGTAAAAGATGGCGGGTAAAAGATGGACCCCGCCCTACTCGCGGCCAGCTTCTGGTCTGTCCCGATTCGGCCCGGACGGAACGGCGATCATGATCAATGACAGCAACCTGCTTATGAGCTTGATGCACCCCTGTCACGGAGGGTCGCCGGGGCACGCACGCTTGACGACCATGAACGCTCTCGCACACTCTCCGGTTCAACCCGTCTTCGCGGATCCACCGTGTGCGTTCTCCGCGTTCTCAGCGGTTAATTTCAATGGCCAGATTCAGCATGAAGTTCCAACCGCCACCGGTGCGGATCGCCGGGCTGGCGATCCTCACACTGATGCTGGCCAGCCTTGGCGGACAAGCCGACGACGTCGCGTCAGGCACGCCCACGCCTGCCTGGGGATTCGCTTCCGTTCCCGGCCCCACGAACTTCACCGGTGTCGCTTGGTATCGCGCGTGGGTCAAGGTGCCGGACTCCTACTTCACCCGGCACGAGCGCAATCTGTTCGAGGAATCGGTCGGTTTCTATGTCCGCAACGTTCCCGGCACTCACGAAGTCTGGATCAACGCGAAGCGCATCGGCGAGGCTGCCGCTCCCGTGCCCGACAACTCAACCTCACCGGCCACGCTTCACCGCCACAAAGTGCCCGCCGGAACGCTGCGCCGCGGCGAATGGAATGAGGTGGCCGTCCGGATTGATCAGCCCACCGGCACCGGTCCCGGCGGCTTCCTCGGTGACGCCCCGTTCATCATGGATTACTTCCTGGAATGCAGCTTCGAGGGTGCCTGGCAGTTCCGGCCTGGTGACGGCTATTCGCCCGGCGCCGCCCTGACGAATCGTCCAGCCACCGCCGCCTTTGAGCAGTTCCGCGAATCCAATCGGGTTCTCGGCCGCACCACGCAGGTGCATGGACCAAGTCTTCCGCCCAAAGAATCGGCCGCCAAACTCAAGCCCGGATCGGAATTCGCCGCCGACTTGATCTTGAGCGAACCGCTGGTCGCGCAGCCCACCCACTTCAGCTTCGATGAACGCGGACGTTTGTGGGTCGCCCAGTATCGTCAGTATCCGTATCCCGCCGGCCTGACCATGCTCAGCCGCGACAAATACTATCGCGCGCACTACGACAAAATCCCGCCGCCGCCACCGAATCACGACCGCGGCGCCGATGTGATTTCCATCCACGAAGATACCGACGGCGACGGCGTCTTTGATCGGCACCAGGTGTTCCTCGACGGGCTGAACATGGCCAACTCGGTCGTGCGCGGGCACGGCGGAGTCTGGGTCATGCACACGCCCTACCTCCTGTTCTATCCCGACCGCAACAACGACGATCAACCGGACGGACCGCCCGAAGTGCGGCTCGCCGGCTTCGGCTTTGAAGACACCCACTCCGTGGCCAACGGGCTCGTCTGGGGGCCGGACGGCTGGCTCTACGGCGGACAGGGCAGCACGACTTCCTGCCGTGTCACCCGGCCGGGACTGGACCCGACGAATTCGCCTGGAGTTTATTTCGAAGGCTGCATGGTCTGGCGCTATCACCCGACAACGCGGGCGTTCGAAATCTTCTCCGAGGGCGGCGGCAACACGTTCGGACTCGAGTTCGATGCGCAAGGCCGGCTCTACTCCGGTCACAACGGAGGCGGCACGCGCGGCTTTCACTATGTCCAGGGCGGCTTCTTTCTGATGCAAGGGGTCGAACCCGGAAAGTTCGGCCCGCCGCGCAATCCCTACGCTTTCGGCGAACTGCCCATGATGCGCACGACCAACAACGCGGTGCGCTTTACCCACTTCGGCGCCTTTGCCGACGGCACCGCAATGCCCGCGAGCCACGCCGGACGCCTGTTCTCCCTCGACCCGCTTCACAACGTGGTATTGACCAGCGACCGTGTCCGGCGCGGCGCCACGTTCGAAACCGTGGACGGCCCACCCGCGCTGCACAGCGACGACGAAACGTTCCGCCCGCTCTACATTGCCAACGCGCCCGACGGCTCGTTGTTCGTGAGCGACATGTGCGAGTTTTACATCGCGCACGGTCAGCATTACCAAAATCAAATCGACCCCACCACCGGCCGCATCTACCGGCTCCGAGGCAAGGGCGCCCCGCTCGAAAAAGACACTCACCTCGAAGGCAAATCAGCGGACGAGCTCATCGCGCTGTTGTCGCATCCCAACAAATGGCACCGTGTAACGGCGGTTCGACTGTTAGGCGAACGCCCAGCCACGGCAGCAAGCTCGGAGAAACTGCGCAGCCTGATTTCCGACGATCGCGGGGCCGGCGCGCTGCATGCCTTGTGGGCGTTGCACCAGTCGGCCGGACTCGACGATGCGACGGCGCATGTCGGACTGAAGCACGCCTCCGCGTCCGTGCGCCTCTGGACCGTACGCTTGCTCGGGGACGAATGGGGACGGCAACGCAATCTCGGCGTCGGTCAGCACGCGCGTAAATCAGCGTCGGGGCTGCTTCCCGGTGACTTGTTTGATGCCTTGCGCGCCCAAGCCGCCGCGGAAACTGATCCGGAGGTTCTCGCGCAGTTCGCCTCCACCGCCCGTCGACTCGACGCCACCCAGGCGTTGCCCCTCGTCGCGACCGTTATCGCGCACGACGAGGTGACTGGCGACCCCTACATTCCCCTGCTCTGCTGGTGGGTGTTCGAAGCGCACATTCCATCGGCCAACGCGGAAGTGCTCGCTCTCTTCCAATCGTCGACGCTCTGGCAACACCCCGCCGTCATCGAACACATCCTTCCGCGACTCGCCCGCCGCTATGCCATCGAAGGCAAACACGCCGACCTTCTACTCTGCGCCGGGCTGTTCCGCCTCGCACCGACGCCAAAACATTCGATCCAGCTGATGAAGGGTTTCGAGGAAGCCTTTCGAGGACGGGCCATGGCCGGTCTGCCCGACGAACTCGTGACCGCCATCACCAAGTCAGGCCAGGCACCGCTCGTTTTTCGGATCAAGCAGGGCGAAGAGAGCGCCATCACCGAAGGCCTGCGGCAGTTGGTGGATGCGAAGGCCAAGGCTGAGGATCGCCTGCTTCTCGCCCGCGCGTTCGGCGAAGCACGCCACTCGAACGCCGTGCCTGCGTTGCTCGCCGTCGCCTCAAACGCTGCTCCCACCGCCCTGCGCAAGGCCGCCATCATCGCCCTCTCGGCTTACGATGATGAATCCATCGGGGAAAAGGCGACGGCGCTTCTTCCTTCGCTCCCCAGCGAGGTAAAGACCGCCGCGTTCGCCCTGCTGGCCAGCCGGACAAACTGGAGCGAACGGCTGCTCAACGCCGTGGAGAGCGGACGGATTCGACGCGCGCTCGTGCCCGACGATGTGGCCGACCGGCTGCGCTCCAGCAAAGACGCATCGATTCGAGCCACCGCCGCGCGCCTTCTGCCCAAGGCAACGTCAGTGCCGGCCACATTTCAAACCCGCCTCAGCGAAATCACCGCCGCCGTCCAGCGCGCCCCGGGAAATCCGTATCGCGGCGAAACGACCTTCCTCCAGCGCTGCGCCGCCTGTCACAAGCTCTTCTTCAAAGGCGGCAACATCGGACCGGACCTTACCCCGTACCAACGCGACAACCTCGGCACCCTCCTCCACAGCATCGTCAATCCGAACGCCGAGATTCGCGAAGGGTTCCAGTATTACACTGTCGAGACCCGCGACGGTCGTTCGCTCAGCGGCTTCTTCGTGGATCGCGATCATCAAGTCACGGTGCTGCGTGGAATGGACGGCGAGAACATCACGCTGCGAGCCGCAGAGATTCTCGACCTGCAGCCGATGGGCCGCAGCTTGATGCCTGAGGGGTTGCTGGATGGATTGAGCGACCAGGAGCTGCGCGACTTCTTCGCCTACCTGCGCATCTCCCAGCCGATTTCCAACTGAGGTCAACTTTCAGGCGAGCTCTCTTCTTGCAAAACGATTGATCGATCTTTTCGAGCAGTTGGAAGGACTGAGCTTTCGAGGCGCAGGAGCTCTTCCCATGAACCGATCCCCCGGAGCGCGGGCCTGCGGCCCGCAGCGGGCGGAATCGGCGGCGCTCGAACGAACCATCGGGCATCGTCTCCGACTCGCGCCGCTGCGGGCTGAAAGCCGGCGGTCCGTCCCAGCAGTCGCCGATTCATGTCTCGTGAGCAGGTCAAAAAAGAACGGGCGGCTTCCCATGAACCGATCCCCCGGAGCGCGGGCCTGCGGCCCGCAGCGGGTGGAATCGGCGGCGCTCGAACGAACCATCGGGCATCGTCTCCGGCTCGCGCCGCTGCGGGCTGAAAGCCCGCGGTCCGTCCCAGCAGCCGCTGGTTCATGTCTCGTGAGCAGGTCCGAAAGGAACGGGCCGCTTCCCATGAACCGCCCATGGGCCCGTGAGCGCGAGTGCGGAACTCGTCGAGTGGAGCAGAGGCGCGAACATGATTAGGCCAGTAACTTCCTGGGTATCTGCCCTTTCGGGCATCGTGGCAAACGGTCACCAGGCCATCCACTTCGTTTCCTCTGCCCCCTCTAAAATTCCGGACAGTGGGTTTT
>JBGARF010000014.1:0-237578 GCA_044230345.1 Limisphaerales bacterium | reverse complement strand
GAAACCGCCCAAAAGCGCCGCAGATCAAGCTCGCCAAGCCGTTCTCCACTTCCCACAGCGAGCACGTCACCTGTTCGTTACTCCTTCAGGCAAGCCCAAGTCGGATATCTTACGTCTTTTTCCTTAGCTAAGGATCCGGGATCCCTACACCCGGTTCTGTGCTCCGGATTGACACCGGACAGCCTGCCTCCAAGGATGCCCGCACCTATGCCGGAAAACGAATCGCGTCGTTCAGGTGACCAAGGCCCGAAGATCACCGAATTGCTGCGGCGGTATGTCGGGTTTGCAGATGCAGCATCTCGGAGGCAGTTCTTGCGCGAGCACCCGGAGCTACTGACGCCCGCAGCCGAGCAACAGTTGTCGGCCATCGCCTCCATCCAGCGGACAGAAGACGCCCGCGCCTTTCTGCAACGAAGGTGTTCCGAACTCCGAGCCTGCCGAGTCGACGGCATCGACCAGGGCCTTCCCGACGATCCGCCAGCCGACCCGGTGCAAGGCGCCCTGCTCAGCGCGCTCTCCGCGCTGATGAGCGCGGGAAGCTTCGAGGCCATGAAGGCCGTCCTACGGCAACACTCGATGCTCCTCAGCCCCGAGGCCGACGCCCTCCTCCAACGACCCGGGGACGAACGGACCACGCGCCATTTGCAGCGATATCGGCAACTGCTCACCCGCTGCAGGGAGGTCGGAATCGACGCCGCGTTCCTCGAAGTCGAACGCCCAACTCAGGAGCCGGCTCTGCCCCGGGACGTGGCGGAAGGATTCTTCAATGTCATCTCCGCCAAGTCGCTGGGCGAATTGGAACAGGCTCTCCGGCGCGAGCCGCGTCTGGTGCAGGCACACTTCCGGGCGCTCTTCGCCGCGTTTCTCGCGCAGAACAATCACTTCGGCCTCCCCGCTGAACAACTCCAGCAACGCTTCGCGCTCCTCGAGGAATGCGAGCGTCACGGCATCGACTTCACCTTTGCCCGATTGCGCCAGGCGCCAAGCCCAAAGGCCGAGACCACGAACGCCTTCAATGCCGCCATCAAAAAGTTCAAGGCCGGCGTCGATCCGGCTGAAGTCTGGCACGAAACCGCTGCCCTGATCCCGCAACTGCCGGACCTGCCCCGACGTTCCTGCATGCTGCTGTCCCTCGTCGCCGCCCAACGGGCCGGACAGCACGCCCAGGCGCGAGCCTTCGCGGTGCAACTCAATCAGGAGGTCAGCGGCTGGGACCTGCCAGGCATCCCGGAGGAGGCGTTCGGTGTGGCCGTAACCGAGATGCGCGATGTGGCTCCGGTCCTGCAAGCGCTCGACTTGCTGCTCCAAGCCCCCGGCATTCCTCATGAGGAAGCCGACGCCGTTCGATCCCTTCGCCAACAATATGCCCAACGACAACCCGGAGCCGGAAGCTGACCGCCAAAGCACGAGAATCGGGAAGCGCATCGATCGCCCAATGCTCCGTCATCTCCAAACCCCATCGCTCGCCCGCAAGCGCAGATGAACAATCAACGGGACAAAAAGGCGCCCCGCGCGGACGGGCGGGCGGTGACGGGCGTGCGACGGATCGACTGAGCAACTGTAAGGTGCGTAAGGAGGCAACTGCCCGATCGAAGTTTCCCGCCTTGACGTGTCGGCGGATCCTCAGCCAATCTTTGCGCACGGTTTTCGTGCGGTCAGTCGCTGCTTGACACAGCGGCAGCGTGGCCACGAGTCCGTAAGACTGGTTGGAAAGTGTTTGAAGTTGTTGGAAGGCCGGACGATGGCAACAGCGTCAGGACGAGCCGACGACACACCAACCCGACGGTTAGGAGAGATGGCTGAGTGGTCGAAAGCGACGGTTTGCTAAACCGTTATACCTTTAACCGGGTATCGGGGGTTCGAATCCCCCTCTCTCCGCCAATCTTCTTGATTACAAGGGTTTAAGACTCCACTACTGCCCCCGGTAGCATTTCCACCCTCCCAGCCCAAAGTGGCGAAAAACGGCGTTAAGTGGCAAAAAAGTGATAGGAAAGTGATAGGAAAGTGATAGGAAAGTGATAGGCGAGTGATAGGCGAGTGATAGGCGCCGTGGCTGAAGCGAAGACCGACCCGCGAGGTTTCACATCCGTGCCTCGATTGGCTTGAACTCATCGTTGCTTTTGGAATTCAACCGCGCCGTAGTAAGGTCGGCAGTCGAGAGTGAGCTTCGAGTTCTTCGCCGAGAGTATCGCCCGAAGAGTGAAAAGACCCGTGAGGACACACATCAAGTCGTAGCCGTCCATCAAGAAAATGGATTTGTCCGGGTTCTGCCTTAGAAGCTCTGGAACGTTTTCCGACCAACCTTCCATCGAAAGGAAAACCCCAAGAGCCTGTTTACCAGAGCGGTCGACCTGCCCCTTGAGTCCATCCACCTGCCTGATGTCGGCCAACCTCTCTCGCCAGCGGCACTCCACGATGTAAAACCAGCCTTCAAGCCTAAAAGCCCCATCAATCTGCTCGCCACCCTTGTTCCTCGTAAAACTGCTGATGACTTCGATTTCCTCAAGAATTAAGAGGTCGGTCAAAATACCCTGTAGAGCGTATCCCCTTTGCTGTGCCTCGGCTTTCGAGCAATCCGTAAATCGCGCCAGCAGCACACGGAGCCCGTCCTCTCTTCGTTTCAGTGACCCGTTCATCGCAGGAGGCGCAATGGACGTCACTTGTGCCGATGAAATTGACTGGATGCCGTGAGAAGCTAGGACCTTCTCCGTCTTAACGCGCAGGTCGTCCGTCGGCGCAGCCTTTACGCAGAACTGCAAGAGAAGCGCGTTTCTCTCCGATGGCTGCATTGGGTGCTGGGCGAGCGACAAAATCCAATCATAGATGAGCTTCGCTCGCTTCGAAGAGATTGCGTCGTTAGGAAAAGTGTCTTTTCTGAAAGGAAAAATAGCCTTCGCGATGCGGTCAATTTGCTTCAGGGAGGAATCCCACTTGTAGAGGTCCCCCACTTCGGTGGCAATCAATCGGTAGTTCATGCCTCGAAGTAGCGTTGGTTCACCGCTCAGAATTAGCAATTCGATTAATCGGGTTCGAGGGAGCGACGCTCAACAAATCCAAATTCCGAGTAAGCGGTTTCAATACAAATCCGTCCACGAGTCTTCGCGTCATCTGCTGGCGATGCCCTGCACCTGTTTTTCTACTCTGCTTCGATTTGTTATCACTTAAGGATAAGATTCGAATCGTTTCAAAAATCGGTGCGCCACAAGATAGGCCACTTGGAGTCGGAAAGTGCAGTCGTCCTCGTCAGAAAGGCCCGGGTGAGAACCTGTTGGATGCAGGCGCTTCCAGAAGCCCTGGACGAAACCACTGTTACCTGACAAGTCCCACTCATTTAGTGAGGGGTCGATGAATGGCGGATTCAACTTGGCCAATTGTTCTCGCCTACCGTGGCTCGTCGATGGAAACGGATTTACTAGCTTGCGAGCGAACTCGTCGAAAAGGCTTTCGATAAAGGTCCGAACCTGTGAATTCGCCGCAGCCCAGTCGCCCCGGGTGTGGGCATTGTGCGCCTGCTGTAGGTGGCCTTCGGGAACACTGAAGCTGAATCTCGACAGCAGAGTCTCAACCTCGTTTTGCCGGGAGGCGATGGGTATTGCAGATGGCAGCACGGCCACCAGTTTTGCGTCGTCGCCGATTCTAAAACCATCCAATGCCAAGGAGTGAATCAAGGACTGGGGCACTTCTAAAGCAGGGCCGGATTGGGAAAGGATAAACTCGATTGTTTCGAGAACGATGTGGGCGCCGCCCGGACCGCTCAGTTGAGGATATTGAATCAGATGCGCGATTACCGTGTTTATTCGCGAGGGCTTGGAGCCCGAGTGTTGAGGTGCTATCGACTCCAAATTGAAGCGCATGAGGTACCGGTCGAATCTGTTTGTGCTCCACCAATTGTGCTCAAACAGACTCAGTGCATCCACAATAGTGCTTCGAGAAAACATTGGGCGTGGAGACTACTTCTTTTGTGCCGTCTCTCCCTCGGGTGGGAGAATCAACGAACCGCGCCATCGCACGGCGCCAAGATCACAACATTCTGCGGGGCTCTAGTCAAACGGGAATCGAATTGCGAATTGGAAGCTGACAAGGCTGTGAGACGGTAGCCCGGTAATATTCGAGAATTGAGGGGCTTTCGGCCATCGGAAACTCCGCCGCCCCAAACGTCAGATTGGCTCTGCTCGTTCTACTGACTCCACTTGGAAGCATTCTCGACGAGACCTGTGAATCTCTCAATTCTGAGGGCGTCCTCCTAATAGCAGTAAACCCCGAATCGCAATTCTCACCGCTTCACAATCCAACAATTGGTTTTGCCCGAGCCCAAAAATCTGAATGGCTCGAACAAGCTCATCGAACTCAGTTCTCTTCATTTTCACCAGGATGCGCGTGAACACTCGCCCCCGGTGGCGCCACGGAACCGTTCTCAGATTGAACTCGGTCTTCTCGTTGATTTCTTCGGCCAGCACTTCCAGGTAGGCCCTGACGTTCTCTTCTCCCCACTCGACCTTGATACCGACGTCCCGGATGAGGTGTTCTTCCACCGGTGGCGTCATCCCTTGAAGACATTCGTCACCACGTAAGTCCTGAATCCACCGGAGCAATGCCAGGCTGTCGGCACTCAAGCTGTACTTCTGCTCCAAGGGGATTTCCGCAGCCTTGGCGGTTAGCCGTGACTTGATATCCCGCCATGTGTGCCCCGGATTGGGTTGGCACGTCAGAATCCACGGTCCGCCACCGTCGGCAAAGTCGCGATGCATGCGAATGCCGTCCACGAGCCTCACCACGTCGAAGAATTCTCCGAACCTTCCATATCGTCCGCAATCCGCCGGCAGTCGGCTGAACACCTTCGTGACCGTCTTGCGGTCCCGAAGGTCGAGGATGCCCACGACCTCGGCCTCGTCCGGAAAGCCAGGCTTCAACACTTCGGCGTGCAGCCAGTGTTTGAATCGTTCCAGTTCGGCGTGCTCGACCGAAGCCAGATTCAGACCCAGCAGCGGATTCAATGGCCCGAAGACATAACGGACCGTTTTCGTAGTCTCGAACCAAATTCGGAACGGGGCGCGCCAGCCAATTTCTCCTCGCGCCCACTTGATGTCAGGGTCGACCTTGAGCTGGATTTCCCGCAGGTGTTCCTCGATGTGGTCGTAGGTGTGCCGCAATCCGGCCTGTGCTCCAATTTTCCGCATCTCCATCATTCTGCCGGTATTCTTTGGGCCTTTGGCCCACTGATATAGCCGGAGCGCGTTATCACTCAATGAGTGCGGGTTTGGCTTTTCTGCAAGCGACCATGCTTCCTCCCATGCATCCTTCCATTCGAATCCATCCCGCAAGCAGATGCTTACCGACAGCTGGAAATCGTCTTGGTTGTACCGGTCGCGGATTTCTTCAATCCTGACCTGGAAACTATGGTAATCCTTCCGGGCCCTTTTCACAGCGTTCAGTTGCTGGCTCTCCGGCGCATTGTTACCCAAGTCGAGCTTCAGCCAGCCCGCCAGAGACCATGTCCGATGGCACACCGAAATGACGGGGTTCCAGAAATCTATCTTGGTCGCCTGCCGAAGCATGTCCAGTAACGCCCGTTCGACGAAGATGTCGATTTTGGTTCGGGGTTCCTCGTTCACCGACGGCGAGCCCCTTGACTCGACCTCCGGATTCGGGGCGAGCGTGCCGGGCGCTTTGTCCCTTTCGGGGGTTTCGGAGCGGGAGTTCGTCGGCTGGTGAAGGGCCTTTTTCGGTCTTCGTCCTGGCGGCAGCAATTCAATCTCACGGGGTGTGTCTTCGGCTGGCGTCGGAAGTGCGTCCCGTTCGAGAATCTGTCCGCGTGCAACCAACTGCCAATGACCTTGGCCCGGTCGGGGAACACCTAGCTTTTGGCAGGCTTCGATGATTCGCGCGTAGGTGGTGTTCCACTCCGCGGCGAGCGACTTGATTGGTTTGGTCCAAACTGCGTCAAACAGTTCCTCCCGGGTTATCTGATTGGCTGAGTCTTTCATAGCAGGACAAGTACAACTGCGTGGCAGCCAGTATTACGCATCAGCGCCAAGGGCTCATTTCGAGATTGTCCCCATAATGATTTATAATACGATGGGTCGCAATTGCATGGCCAAGAAGGCAGTCAATACCACGAATATGAGTTCAACCGCCAATTTCAAGGTCGACCCTCGACTCGCCTCAATCTTGGGAGACAGCTACCGGAGTAGCGAATACGCACTGAAGGAATTGATTGATAATGCCTGGGATGCCGAAGCCACGGAAGTTCGAATCACCCTGCCGACCATTCTGTCCGACGACCCCATCATTATCGTTGATAACGGCAGCGGCATGAAGCCGGCCGAAGTCCGGGACGAGTATCTCAACATTGCCAACCCACGGTGGACTCGAAAGGGCGAGAAAACCCCACACAAGAATCGCGTCGTGAAAGGGCGCCGCGGAGTCGGAAAATTTGCGGGTTTGATTCTCGCTTCACGGATGGACTTGGAAACGAATGCCAAGGGGATCAAAACCTCCATCGTGGTAGATAAGGAGCTACTGCTCCGAGAAGCCAAGGACTTGGAGCTAGTGGCGCTGCCCTTCACGACGGTAGACACAGATGCTGAGAAGCAAGGAACGAAGATTGTGCTATCGAGACTGAATCCGAATCTAAATCTCCCACAGCCTGACAGATTGAAGCAGATTCTTGCCCAAGATTACGGGAGGGAGACGGACTTCGCCATCTTCGTCGACGACGAGCGGGTATTCGCTTTCGATGTGCCTGGTACCACTTTCGAGTGCGATGTAAAATTGCCCAATGGCCACACTGCCAAAGCCACCTATACAGTTGCCGACAAGCCCTTGCCGGCGAGAAACGCGGGGGTCGTTCTGAGACAGGGCGGAAAGACTATTGGTAGAGCGCATCTGTTCGGTTTGGAAAATGTTGATGAACTCTCTGACCGCTTACGCAGGCGGATTGTCGGAGAAGTGAACGTGCCGCCCGATGCCATCGAGTTGACCGCTGCCGGTGGCGACGTCATCGAGAGTGATAAGTCGTTTGAGCACTTGGCGACTGTGCTGTCACATCAGCTCCACGAAAGCCTCGCCCAGACACACACGGGAGGTGAATCTCGCCAAAGGCCGTTGGAAACAGCAAATGGAACGGCGTTTAGTAAATGTTCCAGAGCACCGCCGGACCATCATCGAGCAACGGATGAACCGGCTCATTTCGCGTGCCTACCAAGAAGGGGAGAAGGAAGAACGCATCAGCACGCTGGTCGAACTCGTACTTGATGCCCTGGAGCACGACGAGTATTGGGCTGTGTGCAACGAGCTCCACGACACGGACCGCGCCGACGTCATGCACCTCGCAGATGCGCTCCTTGAGTTCGGGCTTTGCGACCTCGCCTTCATGGGGCGGCAGGCCAAGAGTCGTCTAGATTTCCTTAAATCACTCAACCAGCTGGCGGGGAACTCTGAGACGCTTGAAAAGCAAATGCATAAAGCCATCGAGAAGAACCTGTGGCTTTTTGGTACCCAATACAGCCTGATGGCTAGTAACCAGCAGCTGGTATCCATCGCCGAGCAGTGCGGCGAAGCGGTCAGTCAACACCCGTCGAACAAGACGCGGCCTGATTTGCTTTTGGCTCAAGATGCGTTCAAGCGTCGCCTACTGATTGAGTTCAAACGGCCATCACATCATGTAGGCCGTGACGATGAGGCCCAAGCCAAAAAGTATGCTGACTGGTTGAAGGGCAGACTTCAAATGTCGGTAGACATTGTGGTCATCGGTGGCACGACGGATTCTTCCATGTGCGAGGAGTACAATGGTAAGCACACGCAGTTTAGCAGTTATCAAAAACTCATCGCCGACGCGCAGGCATCGTTGGACTGGATGCTCGAACAGCTCAAACAAAAAGCATAATCGAGCAACCAGGCGCGTTCCGGACGGTCCGAAGGCCACCAAATTACAGAGGGATGTCGTGTAGCGACTCGTCCGCGCATTTGGGGGTATTCGGCTGCCCCCCGTTGATTCCAGCCTGAAATCCAGACCCGTTCGCACTGTGTGGACTGCGGGCAAAAAGGCATTATTATTCCCCCAAAAGTGAAAGCGCCTTTGCCGCCAACAATCACAGATAAATCGGTGCTGCAGCGCATCGCCGAGCTTCGGAGGCCGGACCATGACCAGGCTTGGTCGGAGTTACTCGCTCGTTCCGCCGTAATTGTTCCCTTCGTGCAAGTGGAGGAGGTATTGGTCAACCTTGGAGAGCCCAGGGAGACTTCCCTGGAAGTGGTCGAGACGATGTGCAGGGACCTATGGAAGTTACGAAACACCTGGATTGCCGATGAAACCGATTGGGCATTTGCCGAATTGGTCGACGGAAAGAAGTCGCGAGCGTTTTTACCTGTCGATTCCCGATTTCTTGACCGGCTGGAGCACATACGTCCCGACAGGCCGGACTATCAAGCCTTCCTGAAGATGAGAGAGGCCGAAGAGCATCGGATAATCGCCGAACGAGTAATCACGCAACGCGAGGCGGCTGAGTGGCGCAAGGCGCAAGGGTTTCCTGGGGAACAAGCAATTATCGAGGATGATAGGATTTTCTTTATCGTGCCCAGCGAGAAGGAGTTTTTCCGTCGGTTCGTGACGCCGGGATTCCTCGCGCGGGACAAGGACCCGCAGCTATGGTTAGAGATGCTCGACAAATCCCTCGGGCAATCGATGCGAGCCCGTTACCCCGCCGAAGCGGCGCGAATAGGCCAAGCTCTGGCCGGGCTTTCAACGGAACGGCTAAAAGCCTGCCCAGCCACTTTCAATATCATTGTATCCAAGCTTTACTATTTTTGGGCTCCGCTCGTAAGAATCGGCACGCATCCCAATAACGCGCGTCGCTTGCTTCGACGCGGCGAGCGACAACAAAGGGGCAATATCCATGACGAGCGTTACGTCGCCGCGGCTATGCTCTGCAATTCGCTGCTTACTTGCGACGAAGACATGGAGAATGCCGCAAATTGTCTGGTCCGATGCGGATTATGGACCGGCAAGGTTGTGAACGTCGCAGCAAAGAATGGGCGAAGTATTCTGCAAAATCTGGCCGCACTGCCGCTTCCTTCCTGAGGAACGAAGTTTAGCGGCGGCAACGTTCTTCTTTTGATGCGATTGGTCGTCTGGTCCCCATTACCCAATCACCACTGACATCCTATTCCCGCCTCTCACGTCGAACAGGAAATTGGGCGATTTGAACACTGAAACGAGCTGACGGCACCGGGCGAAGGTGGGAGCGGCCTTTTGGCTCGGACGGTCGGAATGCCTCATCGTCCCTTGGTCCTTGGTCAGCAATGACTGTCCCGGGCGTGTTATAAGCTCTTGAAGGACGGGCGTCGGCTCGTCTTTTGGTTCCTGCACGCCTCTCGGTCTGCGCGTGGCGTGCCAACGCGTACTTCGTCCGACTTTTTCGACTCCAAAAAAACCTCATACCAGAAAGCCCCCCCCTATGGCCATCACACTCGAAGCCAACTACAGCAAAAAGCTGGGCCTGCCCGGCTACTCATCCCATCAGTACTCGGTCACGGTCCGCAGCGAATTGTCGGACCTCAGTCAGGTTGAAGCCGAATCGAAGCGGCTTTACGGCCTGTTGCAATCGTCGGTCGACCGGGAAATCCAACAAACCGGTTATCTGCCAGGCGCCCAGCCGCAGCC
Source organism: Limisphaerales bacterium (assembly GCA_044230345.1). Taxonomy (GTDB): domain Bacteria; phylum Verrucomicrobiota; class Verrucomicrobiia; order Limisphaerales; family JADJPG01; genus JBGARF01. The sequence goes on along the minus strand of JBGARF010000014.1, from coordinate 227,917 downwards.
CGGAACGAACGGCACCGCCGGCCCCAGCGAAGTCTGGCAGTGCTCGGACAAACAACGCGAACTCATCCTGAAAATCGTGGAGGAGCATCGGCTCGATAAGCACGCGGTCGAAAACCTTGCCCAGGACCGGTTCGGCAAGGCGGTCCGCAGCCTGAACAAACTCGAAGCGTCCGGGCTCATCGACGAGCTGCTGGCGCAAACGGGCGGCAACGGCCGTCATCACAATGGACACCGCGGCAACGGCCGCTCGACCGGGAGGACCCGATGAACGGTGTTGGAGAACGGCCGCAACTCACGGTGCTGCCGCCACCGCCGGACCCGGTTCAGGAGTTGCAGCGGACCATCTCGGCGTCACGGCTGGGATGCTGGCACCAGTGCCGGTTGAAGTTCTACTTCCGCTACGTGCTCCAGATTCGGAAGGACCCGACGCCTTCGCTCCACGTTGGCAGCGTCGTCCACGCGGTCCTGCAGGCGTGGAATCTCGCGCGTTGGCGCCGAGAGGCGTTCAGCACGGAAAGGCTCCGGGCCCTGTTCGACCAGCGATGGCCGGAGTTGCAAAAGGACGCCCGGATTCGTTGGGACGGCGAAGAGGATTCCGAACGTCGGACTGCGTGGTCCTGCCTGGAAACCTACTTCGTCGAGACCCCCATCCGGAATGACGAACGCCCGGAGGCAGTAGAAGTCTGGGTGGAAGCCGACCTGTCCCGCCACGGACTTCCAACCCTGGTGGGCGTCCTCGACCTGGTGCGGGCCGGCGGGCGTATCGTCGACTTCAAGACGAGCGGGAAAACACCGGACGCTGAACAGGTGCTGCACCAGCATGAGCCGCAACTGACCGCCTACGCGGTGCTCTACCGGGAGGCGACAGGAAGGCAGGAGGGCGGCGTGGAACTCCATCACCTGGTCAAGCTCAAGACGCCCAAGGTCGTCATCACGGCTGCGGGCCCGGCCACGGACCGACAGCTCGCCCGGCTGTTCCGCAACATCGAGTCGTATCAGGAGGGACTTGCACGAAGGGATTTCGTTCCATCGCCGGGCCTGGCGTGTTCGTTCTGCGAGTATTTTAACGAATGCCGCGTCTGGGCCGGGAACGGGAGCATGCATCGACAGTCCTGACTCAACCCAAGCCACCTCGAAACGAGCCGGAAGCGCCCGTGTGCCTCCGGCTCGTTTCGTTTTTACGAAAGGAACCCAATGACCACAACTGAACCAGAAAACATCACGCTCCACTTCCGGGAAGGGAGCTCGGACAAGGTATACCAAGTCCGCATCGAACCCGCCGGCCCCCGTTTTGTCGTGAACTTCGCCTATGGGCGCCGCGGTTCCACGCTCAACACCGGGACCAAGACGAACATTCCGGTCGACTATCCGGTTGCCCGTCGCATCTTCGACCAGTTGGTAAAGGAGAAAACCAGCAAGGGATATCGCCCCGGTGTCGACGAATCCGCCTACGTGCACCAGGAATCCCGTCCGACGGGCCTCTCGCCTCAGCTGCTGAATCCCATCGACGAATCCGAGGCGGAACGCCTCCTCGGGGACGACGATTGGGGTATGCAGGAGAAATATGACGGTCGCCGGATGCTCGTGCGCAAGCAGGGCGCGGCGTTCGATGGAATCAATCGCCGGGGATTTGTCGTCGGAATCCCGGCCGCTGTGGTCGGGGCGTTGCAGGTGATTCCCGGTGATTTCGTTCTCGACGGGGAGTCCATCGGCGAAGTTCTCATCTGCTTCGACCTCCTGGAGCAGGACGGCGTCGACCTGCGCCCCCTCCCGTATCGACAACGCCTGACCGGGCTGCTGAACCTGCTCGCATCCGCTCAGCAGCGATGGATTCGCTATCCGGGCACAGCCTTCACGACGAAGGAGAAGTCGGTGCTCTGGAACCAACTCCGGTCCCAGAAACGCGAAGGCGTGGTCTTCAAGCGCCTTGACGCGCCGTATCGGCCGGGCCGCCCCGCCAGCGGAGGGACACAGCTGAAGCACAAGTTCTATGCGACGCTCTCGGCGGTCGTGGGACGAATCAACGCCCAGCGCAGCATCGAGCTGCGGTTGCGCGACGGCGCCCAGTGGGTCACGGCCGGCAACGTGACAATACCCCCGAATCATCGAATCCCGGTGGCCGGGTCCGTGGTGGAGATTCGCTACTTGTACAGCTTCCGCGAGAGTGGCAGCCTCTACCAGCCGGTTTATCTCGGTAGTCGCCAGGACGTCGGCGACCGGGAATGCACGGTCGCCCAGGTCAAATTCAAATCAACCACGGACGAGGACGAACCATGAGGACCGAACTCAAAACCCTCCTCATCAACCGCAGACAGGTCCGACAGTTCGCACTGGAATCCTCGAAAGTCCGGGCGCACCGCTTCACCCGCGTCTCCAGCCAGTTCCTGTTCACCTGCGAAGTGCAGCTGAAGGAATTCATTCGCGGCTACACCCGACGGTTGCCCTCCAAGGGGCGGACCATCGTTTAACCGCTCATCCCGGCGAACCGCTGCGTTCGCACCCACCTGGCCGGCCACGCCCCAAAGACGTGGTCGGCTTTTCTTTACCCAGAAAGGAACCAATGAAATCAACCATCGAAATGCCGGTGGCCGCGCTCAAAACCGCGCTGCCCGGGCTCGCAAAAGTCATCTCCACCAAATCTCACCTGCCCGCCCTGGGCTGTGTGCGGATAGTTCGCCATCAGGACGGCACCGTGATGCTCCACGGCACGGACCTCGATTCGTTCGTTCGTCATCACATCGATACGGCCATTCCTGGTCCGTCAGCCGAATTCTTGATTCCACTCGCCCCGCTCAGGGAAATCGTGAGACCCGCCCAAGATGGCCAAACCATTGACTTGACCCTGGACGACGACGACCGGGTCACGGTCGGCTACATGGTGGCCGGGACCCGTCTATCCCGCCGGTTTGAGGTTCCATTCCTCGACGACTGGCCCAAAGAGCCGGACATCGAACCCACCGTTGCGGTGGACGACACGTTTAAACGCGCCCTCCGGGAGGCGTTGGACTGTTGCGGCGAGGATGAATCCCGCCCGGCCTTGCGCGGTGCCTTCCTGGACGCAAGCAAGGAGGCGGGGCACTTGGTCAGCTCGGACGGGCGCCACCTTTACTGCGCCAACTCGTTCACGCTCGACCTTCCGCAGTCCGTCATCCTGCCGGGCCAGAGATTCCTCGTCTGGCCGGAATTCGTCCGGGACGGTCAATGGGGCCTTGGAATGCGGGCGGGGCGCGAAGGTCAGCCGGCTTGGGTCGTCGTCAGCGGTGCGCGGTGGCGACTCATCACGCGGACTATCGACGGCCAGTTTCCGAATTGGCGAAACGTCCCCCCGGCCGGTCAACCCACCGCAACCGTTCATCTCTCGGACGCAGGGGTTCGCGAGTTGGCCGACTTGGTGCCCCGCCTTCCGGTCTCCAATCCGAACGTTCAGGCAGTGGGGCTCGCGGTTCGCGCACGCACACTTCGACTCCAACATCGGGCCAGCGAACGCGACGCCTGGACCGAAATCGCGATTCCAAACTCGGACGTTTCCGGGACGGATTGCGATGTGTGGCTCAACCGAACTTACCTGCTGAAGGCGCTGCGGTGGGGCCTGTCGAAAATCGACATTCGTGATACCCGGACGCCCCTGGTGTTCCGGTCCGGCGGCCGTCAATTGGTCGTCGGCGTCGCAATGGAGCCCGAACCGCACAGCGAGGAGACCCATTCAAACCCTCCGTCTCAGCCCGAGACATCTGCCGGCTCTCCGTCGGAGCCCGCAGCCAAACCCCCGACGGAATCAGAAACCACCCCTATGGCAAACACAGCAACCAAACCCAATACCACAATCACTCCTCCGGCCACACCCACAGCCGAATCATCGTCTCCCCTTCGCGCCCTCATTGAGCACCTCGAAAAGATTCGCGGCGCTCTCCGGGACCTGCAGGGGCACGTCAACGATACCGCCGGCCTGCTCAAAGCGGCGGAACGGCAGCAGCGAACCACCGAACAGGAAGTTGAGTCCGTTCGCCGCACCCTCCGTGGACTGCAAAAGGTCCAGCTCTGACCATGGAAACTCCGTCTCCGCGTCCACGGGGTCCCGCCCGTCAGCCGCAGGAATGGAAACTCGTCTCGCTTCGAGAATGTCCGGTTCCCGAGGCGATGCACCTCTGCGACACACCGGCCAAAGCCGTTGCCTACTGGCATCACCATATCGTGACGTCGCCGTGGTTCACACCGGACCGTGAATGCATGGTGGTCTTCATGCTCAACACCCGGCGCCGCATCCGGGGCCATCACCTCGTGTCCATCGGCACGCTCGACACGGTTTTGGTGACTCCGCTGTCGGTGTTCCGCGCCGCCGTGGTGGCCAACAGCGCGGCAGTTATCCTCTGCCACAATCATCCCAGCGGCGACCCCGCACCTTCCGAGGCGGATATCAAAGTCACCCGTGACCTGGCCCGTGCCGGGCAACTCCTCAAAATCGAGGTTCTGGACCACCTCGTCATCGGTCATCCCGAGTTCCGTAGCCTCCGCGAGCTGAGCTACCTGAACAGTTAGCAGTGCTCGCCCAACCGCCGTGGTCTCGCGGCGCTTTTCCACCAACCCCTACAACCCCGGGCCTGGGACTCCTCCGCTGCGTTGAGTCCCGGCCCCATCACAGAAAGGCAGTCATGTTAACACTCGAATTACTCACCCTGGCATCCATCGCTGTCGTCGTTTTGCTTGTCACCCTCAAAGGCTGGCCGGTGCTGCTCGGAGTCGCCCTCGTCTGGGGACTGTTCCATTGGTATCAGAACGGATTAAGCACCTGTCGTTTCCGCCGTCCGCCCGAGGGCCCCACGGTCGATGTTCCACCCTCCGCCTGACCCATGAACGCTCCATCCTTACTCGACGTGCTGACCCGTGAGGGCGTCCTCATCAGCGTCAGCGTTCGTTACTGGCGGGGTTGCAAGAAGCTCCGACCGGAAGACATCGGCTTGGCGGCCGGGAAGGTTTCGGACCGGCTCATTTCTCTGGGGCACAAGCGGCTGCTTCCGAAACAGGCGACGGCTGCCCTTGCCTTGGTCGAATCCCGGGCCCACGCATTGATAGAGGGAAACACCTTCCCATTCCTCAATGGACTTGCGCGATTCGTGCCCAATGGTCGTTTGTCGGATGTCACGGCGCGCCTAGGCGACTTGGAACGAGAGTTCTGGGCCGCCAAGGAACGATTCGTGACTCAATACGGCCGGCTCCGCGACGAAGCGGTCGATGAATGGCGGCAGATGGCCCGGCGGCTTGTGGCGGACCCGGAGCGCTTGACCGCAACCATCAAGCAATCGTTTCCGACGGTCACCCGGCTGGAACGCTCGTTCGGGTTCGAGCAGCAACTCTTCCAAATCGCGGTCCCGGAGCGGCTGGGGCTCGACTTGGTGGGGGCTGCAGACCAGCAACGCCTCATGGAGGCCCGTCAACAAGCGACGGACGCTGCCCGGGCTCGCATCCGGGCATCGGTCGAATCATTCGTCGGCGAAAGCATCGCCGCTCTCCGCGAACAGACCGCCCAGCTGTGCGATGACATGTTGCACAGCATTCAGACCGGCGAGACCGGCGTACATCAACGGACACTCAATCGGTTGGTGCGTTTCATCGACCAGTTTCGCCAGATGAACTTCGCCAACGACAGGGAGATGGAACAACGACTGGAACAGGTCCGGCGGGAGCTTCTGACCCGGACCGCCGAGCAGTATCGCGACAGCGTCCAAGCTCGACAGCAACTGGTCCAGGGACTGGGACGCCTGTCGGTCGAAGCGCGACGCTTGGCACAACAGGACACGACCGAAATCATCAACCGATTCGGCGAACTTGGCCGCCGCAAATTCAACTTGGCGGCGGCGTGATACAAACGGGGCGGCAGGTCGGGTCTTGCGGGCCTGCCGCTCCAGAATCTTCCAGACGTTATGCTGCCTCGTGGCGATGGTCTTTCATCAATGCTTTAATGTATTCTCGCTTGAATTGACATGACGCTGGGTGCGGTTGAAAAAACAACTCAACGCTGAGTTCCGCGTATCGCTTAGCATCAGGAACGCCGGCCCATTCAGCCCAATCCATTAATGTGCTCACTGGCTTGCCCCGTTTCTCCGGTCTCCTTGCCCAGGCGCCGGCCAGAACAATTTTGATTCTGCCCTTTTTGGCAACCAGCTCGATGAGTTTCGACCAAATGCGAAAACCCATCCTGTGGACATCGGCGGGCAACATCCCGGTTACCGAGCTCGGCCTATCGCTCTCTGCCTTGGGGCGCAAAGCCCAGACAGCATTCGTTACCAACCAACGACCGTCGCGCACGGCTTTGGACAATTCCGAACGGCTGCCGTCCTCTGCTCGAAGTAACCGTCGAAAGGTTCGGTCGGTTGGCCGGGGCACAGTCTCGGAATCGAGCCAGTCCGTGAGCTCGGAGACGGCCTTTTGGAGATTGGTCCCATCGGCAGTCCACCAATCTTGCATAATGTAAATGCCCTCCGGATGGCGCCTGCTATTCTTTGCCGTGCTCCACCAATAGGTAATCCAAGGGCATGCGACGAGTTGCCGCCCGTTCGATTCATTAAATCCTTCGAGCAGCCTTCCTCGGTGAGTTAGCTTGAGAAAGCTACCTAAATCCTGAGGCGTTATATGGGACTGCGCTTCGTCAAGGAACGACTCGAACCCGTCAGTTGCCGTCACCTCATTCATAAATCTGCCTGCCTCTCACTTTGATATCGGCTCGTCGCAAATCAACTACAGGGAAGGCCCTGAGATTTCCCAACCCTCAACCCCATCCACCCATGTCACACTTCACCACCATCAAAACACAAATCCGGGACATCGAAGCCCTCCGGGCGGCGTGCACCGAGCTTGGACTTGTCCTGCTCCAAAACGCAGACGCGCGGGGCTACTACACGCAGAAACAACACGGCGATTATGTCATCCGGCTCAAAGGCCCTTACGACATCGCCGTTAGCCGCCAATCGGACGACACGTTCGGACTCACGACCGACTGGTTCAATGGCCACGTTGAACAGGAGGTCGGGCCCGGGTGCGGGCGCGTCCTCCAGCTCTACGGGGTGCACAAGGCCAGCCGGGAAGCCCGCCGCAAAGGGCTATCCGTTCTCCGCCAACCGCAACGCAATGGCGCCATCAAGCTCATCCTCGTTGGAACTTAACCATGAAACCCACCATCGAAGTCCTCATCGCGCCCACGGGCGAAATTCAAATCGACGCTGTCGGATTCAAAGGCCCCGACTGCGAACAGGCCACCCGATTCCTCGAAGAAGCCTTGGGTGCCCTTCAGGCCCGGCAACGGAAGCCGGAATACCAGCAACGGACAGCAGCACGGCAGCAACAGCGTTTGGGGGAATAGGATGTACCACGTGCTGACCTTCGCTCCGGACGGAACCGGCCATTGCCTCTACACGGAGGCGCTGGACCTGTCCGTCATCGGCCCTCTGGAAATCCGTCGGGCCTCCACCATCGAATACAACCATGCCGCCCAGCAATGGGAGGTCCGAGACCGGGAAGGTGTGCTGATATATCAGAATGCCTCCCGCGCGGCCTGCTTGGCCTGGGAGCACCAATACTTCAACCGTTAACCCCGGGGCAGCTGGATGCTGGAGAAAATCATTCCCAGCCCCAGCTGCCCCATGCGGGCAATCAGTTCGGACGGGAAGAAGTGGGCCTCCTGAAGTTCCCAAGTTCGTTCCACGCCGAAATCGAACAGGACATTGTCCACGCCGAGCTTTCGCATGGCGCGGGCCGTTCCAGCCCGAGACCGTCCCGCCGCTGAAGTAAATGCAGGAGACCTACTGCTAGACGTGTGCGCAGTATCTCATCGCCACCCTGGATGAGTAGCGCGGGAAATAGTTCAAAATCAAGCCATGAGGTTCAAGGATGCGCCGAGACTGAGCTGGCCATCCGGCGCTCGTCCACGGGCAAGAAGGGCGGGCCAGAACCTGCAACGGGCTTGTTCAGCCATGTGTGCCGTGCCGGCTGTATTCACCGCGCGGGTTCCGTACCACTACACCATTTTTTGGCTGCCATGAGTATTTCATGTCAAATCTCCAACAAGTCAGGGTAACGCCCGGCGCCGTAGGCGCGGACTGACGCCTCAGTCTGGTCAATTGTCACTTTGTGAAAATCACGCAGCCTGCGCTGATACAGCTCTCGAATCCGCTTCAGGTCGCCGTTCTGACACCACGACTCAATAAACCGGGCGGTGTAAGTGATGTGCCGTATCTCGTCTGTTACCAAACCTTCCAGTACTGGTCGAACGCGGTCTTTGGCGTCAGCAGGGGTAAGCGCGTAGATGACTGGCGAGAGCAAAAGCATGTGACTCCGAGTGCGAATCTCACCCATGTTCATCTGAACCAAATGGTCCATCAACTCCTCGTCGGGCAGAGCGAATCGCTCCTGCTTGCGAGATTCAGGAGTAATGGCAAACAGTTCTCCTCGCTTCGACTGTAGTGACGCCGTGGAAAATGAACCGGGAAATGAATCCTCGATAAGAGAGACAAACAACCGCGAGTGACGGGCCTCGTCTTTGGCGTGAACCCAGACATCTTTCGATATCTCAGCGTTGGCGGCCGAGCCACGCCACAACCAAAACAACTTCTCCGAACCCTGGCTCTCTGCATCGGCGTTCGCCATTACGACACGCGATAACCAACCAGGAACGGTCCCTGCACAATGAAAGAAAAAGTCGCCATATCTCTGACGCGTGAACACGGGGTCAACCGACTCGAATGCGCTTTGGACGCAATCCGTGAACAGCGGCAAGTCCTCATCGGAGAACTCGCGCAACGCCGTAAGCAGGTCGTCTGTCGGATTCATGGGGAAGTGACTCCGTGCCCCTGTTTCGCAGGGGCACGGAGCAAAACTAATCTCTCACTAGTCGGCTTTGGTGAACGCGGCATTGCAAGCCAAGAACGCGGCATTGCAGGCAATGAACGAGACGTTGAGTTTCTTGCCGTCGACCGTGCCGGCAATCTTTACTTGCCCACCAGTCGCCTCCATCAGGGGTCTCAGTGCTCTCAACTGCTCTTCAGTCAGGTCGAGTGAGAGTTTCGCTTTTTTGCCTTTGGCCATACTGACTCCTTTTATTGGTTGGTTGTTTTTTTTGTTCCCGGTCGTCGCGACCGAAAATGACATGCTGGCGGTCCTGTAATTGAACCTAAAGTTGAGACTAGACTCACCAGGTTCGGCCTATCACGGTCTGGATTTTCCTTCCCTTTTTTAATCCCGCCTGAGGCTAGAGTTTTACGGTGCCTTGGCAAGTTCAGATTTAACCAATTCGCGCGGGGAATTCTCACCGCGCTGCCTCGGATTTTGAGAAGCATGGACCCATGCGTCGAGCATGTGCAACCCACCGAATCCTGGAAAACCAAAAGATGAACCGATGGCCCAGAAACCCATCCTGAAAGTCTGGACGTTCCGGTCCGACTCAAACCGCCAGACGGAATACCCGACACTCCAACACGTCGACGGGTCCACGTCCTGCAACTGCGCAGGCTGGACTCGGCGCGTCGCAGACAACGGCAGCCGGCCCTGCAAGCACACCCGCTGGGTGGACTTGGGGACAGCGGCCCGCCACTGCAGCGCCTTCCCCGATTATGCCATTCAACCCTCAACCCCAACCTCAAACCAACATGCCCAGAGAAAAATCCCCGACGCTCCCAACCTTGGACAACGAAAGTTCGCTGTCTGAAACGGGCGCCAAAATCACCCACTACATCCAGGCCGGCTACCCCGGTCTTTACCTGGTCTCGCCCGAAGAACAGCGGGTCGAAGCCGAGCTGCGCCACGTCCTGGAGTGTTTCAATCAGAGCCGCCCGGAGGCCGAGCGATTCCAGCTCTGTTATTGGTCTGTCGCCGACGGCCTGGTCAACACGCAGACTCGACAAATCCATCAGGCCGCGGACCCGCTTGATGTCCTCCAGACCATCTCGGAGCACGCGGACCGGGCGGTCTTCCTGCTTAAGGACTATCACTTGTTCCTCCAGGACCCGAACCCGCTGCTGTTGCGCAAGCTCAAGGACGCGCTGTTGGAAGGCAAAACGAAGCAGAAAACGGTCATCATTCTCGGATGCCGGCTGGTGCTGCCTCCCGAGTTGGAGCGGGAAATGGTCGTCATGGAGTATTCGCTCCCGGGAAAGGAGGCCCTGCGGAACGTCCTTCACGGCATCCTGGACTCCGCCCGTTTGACCGGAATCGAGGCCGAGCAGGAGGAGAAGGTCATCGCGGCAGCTTCGGGACTCACCACCATCGAAGCCGAGAACGCGTTTGCTCTGTCGTTCGTTCAGGCACGGGCCGTTGAACCAGCCATTGTCGCTCGGGAGAAGGCCCAGGCGGTGAAGAAGAACGGTCTGCTGGAAATCATCGAACCCACCGAATCCTTGGACGACATCGGCGGTCTCGACCAACTGAAACGCTGGCTCGTGACCCGTCAGGATGCCTTTGGGGAGCGGGCCCGCCAATACGGACTCCCGTTGCCGAAAGGGCTTCTCATCCTCGGCCTGCCCGGCACCGGGAAATCCCTCACGGCAAAGGCGACAGCCAACGTGTTTGGTGTTCCGCTGCTCCGGTTGGATGCCGGGCGCCTGTTTGCCAGCCTGGTGGGTCAATCTGAGGGCAACCTGCGGTCGGCCCTGCAAACCGCAGAAGCCATCGCCCCGGCGGTCCTGTGGCTAGACGAAATCGAAAAGGGATTCGCGGGCACCAAAAGCAGTGGCGCGAGCGACGGCGGAACCTCCGCCCGCGTGTTCGGCACCTTCCTGAATTGGATGCAGGACAAGACCGCGCCGGTCTTCGTCGTCGCCACGGCCAACGATGTGTCGCAGCTGCCGCCCGAGCTGCTACGCAAGGGGCGATTCGACGAACTGTTCTTCGTCGACCTTCCGACCTCGGAGGAACGTCAGACCATCTGGTCGCTCCAGATTGCCCGTCGTGGCCGAAACCCGCGCGAGTTCGACATCTCGGCTCTCGCCAAAGCAACCGACACGTTCACCGGTGCTGAAATCGAAACCGCCTTCGTCGAGGCCATGTATCGCGCCTTCGAACGCCAGGCCGAGCCCAGCGACCTCGACATTGCTCAAGTCCTGACGGACTTCACGCCCTTGGCCAGACTCATGGCCGAACCCATTGCCGGTCTTCGCCAGTGGGCGAAAGGCCGCGCCCGCCCTGCTACGTCGCCACCGCCTGAATCAAAATTCAGGAGATTGGCGGTTTGAGCTGGCGGGCATTCCCGGAGAGCCTACCGCGAGGTGGGCTCTTTTTTAGCTATCAGATTCCCCGTCGGTCATCCCCGGTTGCACTTTAGAGCTCAGTGTCGCTGCTTGCGCCGTGAAGTTCATGGCATCTATCGAACGCTTCCTCGCTTTCTGCTGACACAAAAACCCGGCAGTGGACCGAACACGATGCAGCTTTTCAACTGGCAGCGTCCCCGGACTCAGTTGCTTTTTGCGTTGCTGATTCTGGCATCGCGCAGTTGAATCGCTGAGTTATGCCAAGTGGTAAGAACAGCGTCCCGACAAAAGTGGTGGCGTGGAGAGGTGGCAAGCGCGCTGCGTTTGCTTCGGAATCAAATCGGAGGCCCTTTACTGCGTTTCTCAAAGTCGCGTTCCGAAGCGGAGGGATTGGCAAACAGGGATGACAAGCTACGAATTGCATCTGAATTTTCTGACGGTGCTCGGCGACATTCCACTGCTCACCGTGTATCGGCGCGAACGGGCACCGAATGAGAAGGCTGACCAGGAAGGGGGCATTTTCGCCTACGAACTGCCGGAAGCTCTTGGCGACGCGGGCGAGCGGAAAAGCTATTTGGTCAGTCTCAAACCCGCGCAAGGTTTCTCCGAGTTCAAGGTCTCAGCGGGCACGAAGATTGACCTGACTCGCCGCGTAATACTTGAGGCTTTGAGGGTTAGGTGCGCGCAGGCTTGTCAGGCGGACGAGTTCCATATCCCAGACGGTTCGTTCATCAAGGAGGTTGAGTTTCGCGTGGCGACCCACGCGGAGGGAGAGGAACGCATCGCACTGCGACCGTATTACTTGGGGGCGACGCGACAGTTCGGGTTTCTTGTGGATTTTCATTTCCACAAGGAGCACGACGTGCCGTTCAACCGGCGCATCCAGCAATTGAGCGGAAGCTTGGACGCGGGATTCCGTCGCAACCTGGACTACTACGCCTTTCGGCTCGGAAAAATCCGAGGCTGGATTCAACGCTATCACCGCAGATTGTTCCCATTGCCGTTGCCGGGCACGGATAAGGCGCTCTCGATTGCCTCCGACTTCCTGCCTCTTCCAGCGCGTCAGCTACGCCCGAAGACTTACATTGTTGGCAACCGGAGAGAGCATCGAAGCCAGTTTGTCGGCGTGAAAGAGGCAGGGCCGCTCGAATCGCCCGCAAAATGTCCACCCTTGATGTTTATCTTTCGAGAACCGGACCGGGAGGCCGCTCGCCGTCTGGCCCGCGCCCTCAAGGGAAGTGAACCTCAACTTAATTTCCCCGGCTTTGAAAAACTATTCCACCTCCCGCTTTCAATCGCTGGTGCGGTGGAGGTCCAGGACTTTTCGCGGTCCGAGATGGAACGTGCTTTAAAGCATCTGCAAGCGCCGGACGGAAGCGTAGCTCAAATACCCGTCGTCGTGATGCCCAAGGATGAGGACGCCTACGCGACACACAAGGCGGTGTTCACGCATGCCGGGGTAGCAACTCAGGTTTGCACCACCGAGACCATCAGCGACGACTATGCCCTTAAGTGGTCGGTTGCAAATATCGCCCTGCAATTATTCTGCAAGGCAGGCGGCAATCCGTGGAAGGTCAAGCCAACCGACGATAGTTCATTGATTGTGGGCATCAGCCAGTCGCACAAAGTTGTCGGCGACGAGAACGACCGGCGCGTGGAGAAGTATTTCGCCTTTTCGGTTCTCACGGATTCAAGCGGCTTGTTCCAGAGCCTCAATGTCATCGGGCAGAGTGAGAAGCAGGCGGACTACCTCAAAGAGCTTGCAAAGAATCTCGCCGTACTGCTGCGCGAGCAAGCCACACGCTTCAGCAAGGTAGTTCTCCACACGTCGTTCAAATTGAAGCGCGCCGAAATGGAGGTAATTGAAAACGTTGTTTCGGCGGCTGCCGCTGAATCGAAGAAATGCAAGTTCGCCGTCGTGAAGGTAAACCAGAAGAACCGATTCTTTGCCGTCAACCGCGCCGTGAACAGCTTAGTTCCCTACGAAGCCTCCTACCTTCAACTGGGCTCCCGCGAATACCTGCTCTGGTTTGAGGGCGTGTTTCCCGACAAGCCAAACGTGAAAAAGGCGTTTCCGGGTCCAACGCACTTGGAGTTTCTTAAGGTTAGTGAGCAACCCCTGATTGGGGAAACGCAGATTCTTCAAGACCTCGTCAATCTTTCCGGAGCGAACTGGCGTGGATTTAACGCCAAGAGCGCGCCCGTGTCCGTGTTCTACTGCCATATCGTCGCGGAACTGCTGTGCCACTTCCACGAACGCAACCTGCCGCTACCGGAGGTCAAAGACCTGCGGCCCTGGTTCCTCTGAGCACGATGAAAAGCAAATCCAAGGACATCATCCTCCTACTCGGCGCGGGGGCCAGCGTTGATGCGGGTGTGCCGTCCTCGCCGATGATGATTGGCAGCATTGAGGAACTACTGGGAAAAAAGGGCTGGTGCGAATTTCGCGACTTGTATCACCAAATCAAGTCTGCCATTCACTACGCCGCCGGCATCAAGGGGCGCTTCAACAGCAGCGTCGCATACAATATCGAAACGCTGGTGAACACGCTCCACGAACTGGAGCGGAACGAAGAGCATCCCATTTACCCCTTTATCGCCGCCTGGAACTCCCGTCTCATCGCCCACGCCGGAGCGGACTTCCGACGCGTCCGTGAGTTCCGGGACAAAATTCTCGAAGCACTTCAAAGCTGGGTGCAGCCTGAGAACCTCGACGCCGCAGAATACTATCCCGGCTTGAAGCGGCTTCAGGGGGACTTGCAATTTCCGTTGAAGGTTTTCTCGCTCAACTACGACCTCTGCGTTGAGCGGCTCGCCAGCGATAACTTCCGCGTGGAAACCGGGTTCACTGGCATCGGTAAGAACCACCGCTGGGAATGGAAGCGCTTCGACGAAACCGAGCCTGAGGCGGACCTGCCGGAAATCTTTCTCTACAAGATGCACGGCTCCATCAACTGGAAGCGGGACGAAGCCGGAAACTTGATTTGCGTCAACTACTCCGGCAGCAATATCCGACCCGATGAAATGCAGGTCATCTTTGGCAGAGATTTCAAACTCGAAGCCGCAGACCCTTACTTGTTTTACGCATTCGAGTTTCGGCGATGCTCGTTGGAAGCCCGAGTCATCGTGACTATCGGTTACGGGTTTGGCGACGAGCACATCAATAAGATGCTCGTTCAAGCAATGCGCCAGGACGGAGAAAAACGCCTTGTGGTTGTTGGGAACGTGACGGACAAAGCAAAAGCGGATAAGCGGCAGAAGGAAATCAGTTCCAAGCTCGACGTCTCGCCGTCCAGCGTTGTCGTGCTTGAAGGCACGGCCAAGGACTTCTTAAAACGGACAGACATTGCTGACTTGTTGAAGGGGTATCTACCGAAGGATGCGGCGGCGGAATTCTAACGCCTACTCGGACCCGGCGCGGCATTCAGCCAGTGCCTCACACTCGGAGAGTTGATGAAAACAATCTCCGGCGCCCCAAGACTCGATAATGGAATGCCAACGTGGGGGCGGAAATACTGGATGAGTCCGGCGGACTCGCCGGCGATATCGTGCTGCCGGGACCCTTCACCATTCTGGCTTCATTCGCTCACCAACCACCAATTGTCACCGGCTCTTCCGTTTTAACTCGGCGGCTCCGCCTTTGGCGATATCCGTCGACTTGAGTGTGACTTGGACGCTTGGAAAGCGTCCGCTGCTATCCCTCGCGGCCAACCACGAAGGTTTCTCCTTGCCGTGAATCGCCCTCCACACCAGGGAAATGGCTTCACATGTGAGATTGACTGTGCGCCGGACTATTGTCGCGTCGACGTCGTGAAATTCGGCCTCCTTGACGTAACCCCATTTTGTTGGCACGGGGCCCGGCTCACAGTGCACAAAGGAGTCCCGCCGACGCTTGCATTCACCGAAAAGAGGTTCAATCGGCGGACGGGTGCCATCGATGATGCCATTCTTACCAGTAATCAGCGATGGATACTCGACGAAACGCTTCCTCAACGGCCAATGGTTGTCCTTCAGCTTCTCAATCGTCTCGGGCGCAAGATGTGGCTCCTGCATCAACCGAGCGGCAGCTAATCCACTAACGCAAGATTCTAACAGATTAAAGCAAGTTAGAATGACGCTCCTTGCCAGCGATTGACTGTGTTCAGAATTATGGGGCTTTCTCTGCCGCATGGCTTCGTCAAGAATCGCCTCAGAATCCAAGAAAAGGTTGTATTGCAAAGCCAAGTCACGCGCCAAGTGGTATTCAGGATGGCGAATGGCGGCGCCGTGCATCCCTTGCAACAATACCTGGGCGTAAGGTGGGCAATCCATGAAACGAGAATGGCCCAACCTGCCGATTTGTTGCTCGACTTCGTTAACCCGCCCCAAATCGTGCAATCCAAATCCAGCCTGCTGCCATAGATTATATCTCTGCTCCAACCAATGCGCTGTGCGTGAAAGTTTGGCCCGCTTCCAATCGAGCAGCATGTGTTTCGCAATACTGTCAAAATCGTCCTCCAGGTCTTTGATGTGGAGCTTCAGTCGCCGGTTTTCCCACATCTGATAATCTGGAATGCTCCAATCTGTCGGATTTGTTCGCACTACTTCTCCAACGATGGCAACAGCACAGAGCCACGCTTTCTTCAAGCGAAGTGCTTGCTCTGCTAGACGGGTGTGCTTGTCGGCGTTCATTGGGTCGCTATGCGGCGGAGCTCCTCGACGTACGTAGATGGAAGCTCCCAGCGCTCCGCACCTGTGGTGATGTGCTTTAGATACCACGGCGCTGGGGGTTGGTGCGTTGTTGACTTCACACTGACGGTGTAGGTCAGCACGAGCAATGGGCGGCGAGAATCGTTTTCGGCAAACACCGTGACGGTTTCCGGGCGGTAAGCTCCACTGTTCACACCCTCGGCGACATCCAATGCATGGCGCTCGCTTGGGTCAATGTGAAAAACCGCACCCCAGACAACGCTGCCAAGACTTGGCACCACATCCGCAGTTCCGGTTCGCTTAAGTTTCGACCAACGAGTAAAGGCTAGTGTGAAATTTGGCAGAGTTGCTCGTAGGAGAAATTGAGCGGACGGAGCCCGGTCACTCTGCGTAATGCGCTCCCAATCCAAGTTTGAGCCGTATGCGAAATAGAGCATGGGGAGTCACCGGTGACGGTTCAGTTAAACCACCTTTCTAATCTCATAAATCAAATGCCCCAGGGTCTCGCGGTAGTCTCTGAGCGCCAGTTCAACAAGCAATTGCCCTCCGTCGCCTTTTGGGTCAATGGCCATGAAGGCGTTGTCCGCGAACGTCATCACATCTTGAAACCGTTCGGCCACGTCTCGGCATTCGTAGGGCCCAAGCCCGATGTCTCCTGATGCGAGAAAAATCCTGCGCATGGCACCCACAGCATTTCGGGCGGTCACGTCATCGACGATACACTTGTCACCGCTGCCGAAGGTCTGCATCACGAGTCGCTCCGTTTCAGCGACCACAAGCCGCACTTGGTCGAGAAAGGTCTGTTTATCCATTTCGAGTGTCTTCGAGAATTGACCGGTGCTGGCATAATCGGGCTTCCAAATGACTTCCAATCCTTCACCCAAATCCACGCCGCCAATGGGATGCGGGCGGCTATCGCCCGGTAAGTTTGGATTCACCCACATTGTTCGGCAGAGCCAGTTGGCGTTGGGCGCGTCGGTCGGGTCGGCGGCGAGGTGGAGGCTGACGACATCGGCCTCACGGTCACGGAATTGCTCGCTCAATCGCGCTGTTCTGTGGAAAGTTTCTTTCCTGATTTCAGCGGATGCCCGTCGCACTACAGCTTCTAAGCGTAACTTGGTAACAGGGTGCCGCACGAGGACGTGTGCTGCATATCGTTTTGTCGTTCCGTTGCTGATGTCGTCAAGCTTGAGTCGGGTGTAGTAGGCGGACGCCGGTTCAAGGCCAACTCGGTGTCTTGCAGCGGCGATGAAGTTGGATTCGAGAGCGTTGGTGAAGGGAGCCTCGACTTTCCAGCCTTTGTCCAAGCGTTCAACTGTGGCTTCCGTGATTTCTTGCCAATACGCCCTTTGCTGGGTCGTCTCCACAAGCACTACGAACACTGGTAGCCGATGGTTTAGCCAGTAATCCAAATGGGGGAGTGAACCACGATAAACAATCCCGGTAGCAGTTCTTTCCTTGAAATAACTTTGGCCACCCTTCAGTTGCAGAGCAACGATTTCACCTGTTACCTCGCGAGTGTTTTGTTGCACTAGTTCGACGTGTGCGTCGATTCCCGTGTCGTTAAGTTCTTGCTCGCGGAATATGTGACCGAGCCGCGCGATGAGCGTTTTTGCGACTCCAACAGCTTGTTCGCCCTGCGCATCAGATGGGTTAAACTTCATGCTTAGTCGGGGCCGTTGATTTCGTAAATGGTCAGACTCATGCGCGTTGGGAACAGATTCACGTCACAGACACGTTGTGAGCCATCAATTTCGTGCGGAGAGCGAAGTCCAGGTTCCGCAAGTCGTCCTGGTAAAGCTCAATCAACACGCAACGGTGCCGGTGGTAGACCTCGCACTTCCTGATACGCCGCTGCTGGTAAAGCGGGTCGTCCATCATGCCCCAGAACTCGATGAACACGGGACGGCGGTCGGCGCTGTATACCGTGAAGTCCGGGACGAGATGTTCCGGCACATTCGCGAGGCGCTCATACTCGTGATAGACCTGATGGCTGGCCAGCCACTCATCTATTGACTGTTCCGACAACGAGCGCACGTCGTGGCCGTCAGAACAGTGGAACTGGCGCGGATACCGGAGCCGGAAATCCTCCTCCATCGCATCCATCTTCCGACCCGCCTCAAAGCCCTGGGCGTAACTCCCGGCGAAGTATCCGAGCAACTCCTGTGCGGGTGCCCCAAACAACCTGTTGCGGACGCGCATTGACGCTGGGTCGGTCACGATTTTCCCGATGTTGGCGCGGGGCACGGCTAAGCGTTCCTTGGAAACAAGTTGGACCCGCACTTGATTCCGGTAACTGCCGCCCCATGCCTCTGGCACGATGTCGCGAGCGCCATCGCAGGTCGCTTGGTAAACACCGAAGACGTGTTTCTCGCGCCCGTAGTAATTAAATAGAAAACAGAGGTCGCCGGTGCGGACAGACAATGGCCACGCGGCACTTGCGCCGAACAGGTTTCGCTCGAAGCACTCGAATCCGGTCACGTCGTTGCACTCGAAGATGTAGGCGTTCATTCAACTCTTCGTCACGTAATCACGGCGTTCACAGAGCGCGGGTGTCCTCGGAGAGGAATATCTTGCCACGCGCCTTCTCGTCCACAGCCTCATCGTAGCCCTGTTGCATGGCTTCAACCTGCAAGTCAGCCAATTCTTGAAGTTCCGGCAACTCCGCTTTGACTTTTCGGGCACGCAAGGAAGGTAGATTGTGCTTCACCTCCAAGGCGCGATTCCCTGCGCCATAGCGTTTGAATCGGCGAACGAAATCGTTCCGGTCTTCGGGGAATCGGTGCTTCACTACCGCCTTCTCGGCCCACCCAATCATTCCCAAACGCCTGAGCCGGAGGCCCAAATCCAAGTCCTCGCCCGCTGCCTGCTTGAAAGTCTCGTCGAATCCGCCAATGAAACTCAGCGCAACGCCACAGATGAGCGCGTTTGCCGTGATGATGGCCTGCGGCACCATCGTATCGTAAATCATCTTCTCCTTCGGCGGATTCAGCACGCCCTGCTCAGTCATGAACTTGTTAATCAGTCCCTCGCCGTCGCCGGTGATTGGGCCAGAGATGGCTACGCAAGAATCCCCCGTGTCCCGCCATGCGCGTTCAAATTCTGAAAAAAGGCCCGTGGCATGTTCGCAGCCACAGTCAGTGAAGTAAAACCAGTCGATGTCATGCCGCCATCGGAACTCTGTGACCGGGTTCCCGAATGGTTCCAGACGCCGGTCGTCGCGCCATTCGCGCCGGGGCATCGGGTCGTAATTTGGGCCGGAACGAGAGGGGTTAAGCACGTTGCGATAATGGCTCGTCGCCGGGAATCCAAAGCCAATGTTACGAGCGTAGGCTGGGCCACGATTTCCCTCGTAGGGCGGTGCCACTTCCACCCGGTGTCCGTAGTTCTTGAGCCAGTCCGGCGTGTGTTTGAACTGACCATCGTCCACGACAGTGATTTTGGACGGCGACGGATTGAGGCGGAGCAGGCTGTCCACCGTCTGCCGCAGTCCGTCCCAATCATTGAACGTGGGAATGATGGCGTGAATTTTAGAGGCCACCACGGGCTTTGACCGGAATGACGCACGCGACCCGTGGGGCGGTGGTATTTCGTAGCTGGCTGTCATGTCAGATGAGGGTGTCGTCGCGGGGCGAGCCGTGCGAAAGCGGTTTCAGACCCGACCATCGTCTCGCCTGGTCCTTGACTCCTTAACCGCTGCCGAAACGGTAACGCGCTCACGAGAAGGTGGTCGTCCCCTTCGGAACTACCGCCAAGCGCCGCAATGTCGAAGGGGATAATTTCAAGGAGATTGAGTGTTTCTCCTCCGCAACGCAAGGCCCCGATGGGGGCGAATGCCCGAATTGGCGCGAGCCCATGGCTGTCACCGAAATCGTTTCCTGGGGCATCGACTCAGTTCTTCGCGCGCTGGTCCCGCCCTCCGGCGACTGGCGACCGGTCGACCACGGTTTGCTGGTAGTAGGTGCGACAGTCACCATAGCTGTGGAAGCAACTGCCCCGGCGTACCAGTTCAACCAACGTTAAACGTTGCGGATGGTCGTAGATGGTCGCAGCTGCCCGTTTGCAAACGTCCTTGAGAAAATCCTGGCGGCGAGGTAATGATTCGCTTCCGTCAGTCCAAACTGATGCTCTACAAGGGCATATAAGCATTGCGCATGTCACGCTACTACTATCAGGCGACCGTCCGCCACGATGGTCTCGGCAAACATCGCGTCATTCGCGGTGACGACCGGCAGTTGGTGGAAGCCGCTGCCTATGCCCAGGAGCGGGCCTGGACCGAGCAGTACGCAAAGAAACTTGAGACAGCCGAGCGCCGGCGTGAGCGTGCCGAGAAAAAACAGGAACTTGAAGACGGATTGGCGGAGGCGGAAGAGCGGACCCTGGAGGCAAAGAGCGCCATCGATGAATTACGTAACATCCTGTCGGCAACCCTGCGCGTAGACGACCGAGTCGATTGGGATAAACTCAAGCAACTGCATCGATTCTCGCAACCTCGGCCGGAGGCGAGACCATACCTCCCCATCCCACAGGAACCGCAGCCTGACGAAGCCCAATACCGGCCTCAACTCGGCCTGCTCGACAAGTTTTGGCGCCCGGGGGCTCAGAAGAAGGAACAGGCCGCACAAGCAATGTTCGCCGCAGACCACGCTAAATGGCAGCAGACCGTCGCAGCCGTGGAGGCAACGAATCAACAGATATACGAAACGAACCTTTGCCAATTACAGGATTGGGAGCGGCGTTCAACGGCGTTCGAGGAAGCCCGCGAGAAACATAACTCCGCGATTGAACGACGACGAAACGATTATCAGGCTCTCAACCCAGACGCTGTCCTTGACTACTGCGACATGGTGCTCTCGGCATCAAAGTACCCTGAATGCTGTCCTCAAAACTTCGAACTGGACTATCAATCGGTGGCAAAGTCGTTGGTCGTCGAGTATCAATTGCCCGCGCCGGGCGACCTGCCTCGGCTGGCGGAGGTCAAATATGTTCGGTCGCGGGGTGAATTCGTTGAAAGCGAATTGAGCAAGCGTCAATTCGAGCAGCTTTACGAAGACGTCATCAGCCAAATTGCCGTCCGGACGCTCCATGAATTATTCGAGGCAGATGCGGTCCGAGCGTTTGACGATATTATTTTCAACGGGATGGTGAGTGCGGTGAATCCCGGGAGCGGCCATACTGAGACCCGTTATGTGATGTCCGTCAGGGCTGGCCGTGGTGCATTCTCTGGAATAAACCTTCGGAATGTCGAGGCACGTGCTTGCTTTGATTCATTGGGCGGTATTGCCGGGGCAAAACTCATCGACTTGCGCGGGATAACCCCAATTTCGACGCTGAATCGTAGCGACGACAGGTTCTCTCATGCGGAAGACATCAGTGGTACGGGGAAAACGGCGCTGAATGAATGGCAGGAGTTAGTGGGAACGATTTCTCAACCGACGGATGGTCATTTTATCAAACTTGGTTCCCTGGCGTCGCTGGTGGGATTTCCGACACAGGAAAAATACTCGGCCTCGTTGAGTCGGGACCTGGCCACCGCGGTAAACGCGCGGGGATTTGCGGTCGAACCGGATGCTGCCTTGGGAGGGCCGTCGTACAGAGGCGAGGATGAGGTGGTGCTGTTTCGGCCGCTCGATATCAAAGTTGGTGATGCATACATTGGAGCTGCCGCGTTGCTTCAGTTCTGCGTCACGATTGCGGCAGCTGATGAGCATCCGACCGAGGCGGAATTGGAGGTGGCACGAGATTTCATCAACAAGAACCTGCCGCTGAGCCCTCACGAGCGACAACGCCTTCATTTCTTGGAACGTCTCCTCTGCCGAAATCCTCAACTGGCCCGGCGACCGCTGGCCCGACTCGCCAAGCGCCTATCGGTTGAGCAACGGCAAAAGGTCGGCGAGGTGCTGGTGTGTGTCGCCGGCGCCGATGGGAAAATCAGTTCGAGCGAGTGGGCTGCCCTTGACCGGGCGTGCAAGACCCTCGCTCTGCCGCCATCGGCCCTTGAAGACATCCTCCGGCAGTTGGGCGCAAGTTTCGAGGAACCCACGGTGCAAGAGGCGGAGGAAGGAGAAACCGGGGAAGCTCTACCCGGGCGGCCTACGGCATCAGCTGCGCCCGCGGCGGCACCGGCGTTCAAACTGGATATGTCCCGTGTGGCAGCGATTTCCCAGGAGACGGCCCAAGTGGTCAATCTACTCTCGGCGGTGATGCAAGAAGACGAACCGAAACCTCACCGACAGCCTGAACCCGGGCCATCGCCGGTTGCTGCAGTCCCACCGAAAGCTAGTGATTCGCCGTCCCCTGCTTGGCTGGCGAGCCTAAATGCCAAGTACCACGGAATTGCCCTGCGCATGGTCTCTAGGGCGAGTTGGACTCGCGCTGAATTTCAACAACTCGCCGCCGAGTTTAGGCTGATGCCCTTGGGAGTCTTTGACGCGCTCAACGAATGGTCCGACGAGCATTTGGGTGATTTTCTGCTCGAAGGCGAAGACCCCGTGACCGTGAAAACTTCCATCCTACCTAAATAGCCTATGGCAGAAATCAAACGGCGCGAGCGAGACGCCATTCTCCAATCCCTCCAGGCCGGGCTGGTTCCCCGACTGGGATTGCACCTGCTGCAGGTCGGTCGCAAAGATGAGGTTGCGGCCTTGCTGCAAGACATCGAGCGCATCGAGCAGGGTGGCGCGGCATTTCGGATTGTCGTAGGCCGATTCGGCAGCGGAAAAAGCTTTTTTCTCAACCTCATTCGCACGCTCGCGTTGCAGAAGCGTCTCGTCGTAGTTCAGGCGGACATCACGATGGAGCGCCGGATTCGTTCCACTGGCGGTGAAGCCCGCGCGCTCTACTCGGAGCTAATGCGGAACATGGCGACCAAAGCCAAACCGGATGGTGGTGCCCTCCGAAATTTGTGCGAGGGATGGATTTCAGACATTCACCACAAGGTGACACAAGGCGGCGGTGGCGATGACGACGTGAAGCGCCGCATTCATGAAGACCTGCGCAGCCTGCAGGACTATGTCGGTGGTTACGCGTTCGCCGAAGTCTTAACCAAGTATTACGAGGGCCATACGAGCGGGAACGAAACGCTCCAAGCCAACGCGCTACGCTGGCTGCGTGGTGAATACATGACCAAGACAGAGGCACGCGAAGACCTTGGAGTCAGGCAAATCATCGAGGACGAGAACTTCTATGACAGCCTAAAGTTGATGGCGGCGTTCTGCGCAAAGGCCGGGTTCGGCGGGCTGGTTGTGGGAATGGACGAGCTGGTTGTCCTCTCCCACCGCCTTCCAAATTCTCGTTCCCGCCAGGCCAATTACGAAGCGTTGCTCGCCATCATTAACGACTGCTACCAGGGTGGGGCTGCTAACATCGGGTTTTTACTCGCCGGAACCGACGAGTGTCTCGAAGACAAACGGCGCGGCTTACACAGCTATGAGGCGTTGCGGTCACGTCTCGTTGAGAACAGCTTTGCCGGCGAAAACGTTCGCGACTTTTCAGGGCCCGTCGTTCGGTTGCAAAACCTGACGCCAGAAGATTTGTTTGTTTTGCTTCGCAACATTCGTCATGTCCATGCCTCTGGCAACGAAGCCAATTACATAGTGCCAGATGACGCGCTTCTGGCGGTCTTGCGTCGAGCCAACGAAACGCTGGGAGCAGAGTATTTCAAGACGCCTCGTGATGTCGTGCGGTCGTTTGTGGGACTCCTCAATGTCTTGGAGCAGAATCCCGGGCGTGCCTGGTCGGATTTTGTCGGCGAAAATTTCATTAAGAAATCGAACGGACCCGCTTCGGTCGAAGAAGAAGTCGCCGCAGGTGTTGTTCCATCATCCGATGACGACGGCGACCTGCAATCCTTCAAGCTCTAATGAGTAAGGCAGCCTATTCGCTGCTCCACCCGGGCGTCCAGAAAGCCATCTTCAAGCGGGGCTGGAAAGAGCTGCATTCAATCCAGGTCCAAGGTATTCAGAACATATTGGGCGGAGATGGGCACCTCCTGATTTGCGCACACACAGCCGGAGGTAAAACGGAAGCGGCTTTCCTGCCCATCATTTCCCGGCTCGCAGAAAAGCCGCGGCCATCCGTGCAGGCATTGTATGTCGGCCCACTCGTCGCCCTTATCAACGACCAGTTTGAGCGCCTGGAAACGCTTTGTGCGGATGTGGATGTCCCGGTGCATCGTTGGCACGGCGCGGTGTCGGCCACAGAAAAACGGAATCTCCGTAATTCGCCCGGCGGCATACTTCTGATTACCCCAGAGTCACTCGAATCCAATTTCATCAATTACGGCAATCAGGTTCGAAACATCTATGCAGAATTGGATTTCGTCGTCATCGATGAACTCCATTCATTTCTCTCCAACGTCCGCGGAGTGCATCTCCGCAGTTTGTTGGCGCGGCTGTCGGCAGCAACTGGGCGACGCCCTCGCATGGTTGGTCTCTCGGCCACTATCGGCAACGTGAGAGGCGCACAGAGTTTCCTGGCGCCTGACAACCCCGACTCGGTGGCCGTCATCCAGGGAAAGGGAGAGCAAGCCGTAAAGTTTGGCATTAAGGCGTATTTGCGCTCCGAGAAAGACAAGGATGGAAAGACCTTCCGATGGCACCCAAGTGAAGCATTGGACAAGGTAGCCTTGTTGTCTTCAGGCCAGGCTCGGCAACAATACCCTTTTGAGGATTCAATTAGTATTGAGGGCAAAGACGCCGCCGGCTTCGCAGACGAACTGGACGACATCGCGACCGACGTTCTGAAAACCTGCTCGGAGCACACGAATCTGGTCTTCGCCAATGCTAAGCAAGGGTTGGAGGTCCTCGCTGACAGACTGCATCTGCGCGTTAAATCGGAACGGTTGCCGAACGACCCGTTTCACGTACACCACGGTTCATTGTCCAAAGAAGTCCGGGAAGACGTGGAGACGCTCTTGAAAAGCGGTCGGCCAGTAACGGTGCTCTGCTCCAGCACTCTGGAAATGGGAATTGATATTGGGTCCGTGAGGCGCGTCGCTCAGCTCGACCCGCCCTGGAGCGTGGCGTCGATGCGGCAGCGATTAGGAAGGTCAGGGCGGCGTGAGGGCGAACCCGCCCGCATGTGCATTTATAGCCGCGATGAATCCCCGACAACGGGAAGCACCTTGACCGACCTGCTTTTTCCTCAGTTGCTTCGGACCGTGGCGCTCGCACGGCTCACCTTCGCCAAATGGCTGGAACCACACGACGAGGAGAAGCTTCAACTGAGCACCCTGGTGCATCAGATTCTCAGCTGCCTCCGCGAAACCGGCGGAATGGCTCCTGCGGCCTTGTTCACGGTCTTGGTGAAGGCTGGAGCCTTCCGCTGTGTGACAGAACAGATGTTCACCCGCGTGCTTCGTTCGATGAACCACCATGACTTGATCGAGCAGATACCGACGGGCGAACTCATTCTCGCGCCAGATGCCGAGCGGATTACGTCCGACCGTGATTTCTATGCGGCTTTTGCCGCAAGCGAGGAGTACTACATCCGTCATGAAGGCAACGAAATTGGGAAGCTCCAGAGCACCTTGATTCCGCCAGTGGGTGAGAATCTTGTCCTCGGCGGGAGGCGTTGGCGGGTGGAGGACATCCAGACGACAGCCAAGACGGTATTTGTGACCCCGGCGACGAGTGGGAAGCCACCGCTATTTCGTGGGGCTGCTGGGGAGATTCATGGACGCGTGGTCGAAGAAATGCGCGCGGTCCTGGCTGGCACTGACGAGCCATCTTACGTCGACGGAGCCGGGTTAACGCTCCTGAAAGCAAGTCGCGAGATGGCATCGCGCGCTGGGGTTTTGTCGCCCGGCTATATCGTCCGAAAGGAATCCATCCAATGGTTCCCTTGGGTGGGCACAAGGGGGCTGCTCACCCTGGAGCTTCATGCCCGCTGCGATGGTATTGCAGCCGAAACCGACCGTCTTTCCATTACCTACAAAAAGACCGGGCTTGGGCGTTGGCGAGGGCATCTCCAAACCATTCAGCGCGGCCGTCGCAGCTCACTCGAACTTGCTCAACAGATGCGGGTGAAAATGTTCGAGAAGTTCGACGAAGTGCTCGATGAGGATTTGCTCGATGAATCGAACGCCCGTGGCAGACTCGACCTACCCGCTGCATTAGCGAGTTCCGCCCAGATGCTTGGTCACCTCCAATTCACGAATGAATTCCGATCCAGTTAGCAAATACGATACGGAGGCGAAACAACTGGGGTTTCTCGAAATTGCGGTCCTTGTCCTGTCCGTGTATGTGCTCAGCGCGCTCCTCTTACAAACCGCATTTCAGCTCCCGCCTGAAATCAACCGCCTGCTCGACCGATTGGACCTTTTGGTCTGCATTGTGTTCTTTGTCGAGTTTTGCGTCCGTTTCCGCCGCGCTCCATCCAAATTGGCCTTCTTAAAATGGGGATGGATAGACCTAATCGCGAGTATACCCACCGTCGACTTCCTGCGTTGGGGCCGACTGGTCCGGGTCATTCGCATCATCCGCATCTTGCGGGCGTTTCGGTCGACACGGCATTTGATAACGTTTCTCTATCGAAACCGGACCAAGAGTCTCGCTGGGACCGCAGCAATCTCGGCGGCGGTGCTGATTATCTTCTCCTGCATCGCCGTCCTGGCATTCGAGAATGAAAAGGACTCCAACATTAGGACATCGTTCGATGCAATCTGGTGGGCAATTTCGACCATGACGACCGTCGGCTACGGCGACAAGTATCCGGTAACCGTAGAAGGCAAGGTCGTGGCGATGGTGCTTATGGTCACCGGAGTTGGACTATTCGGGGTGCTGACAGGCCTCTTCGCACGGCTTTTCATTGACTCGGAACTTAAGAAGGAAGAATCCGACATTGCTAAGCTTGCCGGAGAAATTCGACTTCTTCGCGAGCAAGTTGAACGAATCGGGCCGGGGCGCGGCACCGACCTGTCGAAGCCGGAGTCCCAAAAGAATCCCTCCCAGGGCGGTTGAATGACTGCATTGCAGCTGGCTGCCGGCGAGTCCGGCGCCTGCATCTCGTATACCGTATCAACCAGATTCTGTTGGGTTTTAGCTGGCTTTGTTGGACAGAACTTGCCACCGTCCCAAAGGTTCTCACCGGTTCGACCCATTCGTAAATGCGTTCGCCGTTTGTGGGTTGCGAAAGGAGGTACCATGCAAGAACGTTGGCTTTCAGTCGAAGAAATTGCAGCACACCTGGGTGTGAACCCAGGCACCATTTACAAATGGATTGACCGAAAAAGGCTGCCCTCTAACAAAGTCGGGCGGCTTTGGAAGTTTCTCGCCTCCGAAGTTGACCAATGGGTAAAGGGCGGCCAAGCCGCGCAGAAGACCCGAGGTAAGCGCCCTGCCCCGAAACAATCTCGACGGCCCAGAACCGGAAAATCCTCCAAAACATGAACGGTGATTCTGCAAAAAGCACCAACAGGCCGGCCAGCCAAAGTGCCGTCATAAAACCTTGGCTTCCCGTTGGACTGGTCGTTGCGCTCGCCGGCAACGTGCTGCTCTCAGCCGTGCTTATCGTGAGGTTGAGTCACTTCGACGACTCGAAACGAGAGGCGGAAGATGCAGCGACGCGGGCCGCTGCACAACGCACCGAGTTGGCAAAACTTCAGGTCGAAGTCGAGACGCTGACCAAGCAAAAAGACGCTCTCGCGCCGGCAGTCGCAGACTGGCAGCAGCGCCTCAAGGAAAAATCCGCCGCAGAAGCAGTTCTGGCGACACTCGACGCCAAGCAGCGGCAGTCGGAGTCGGACATCGCCCAGGCCGGCAAGCGGCTGGACGACGCCAATCGCGCCTTGCTCGACGCCGACAAGCAGAAGGCCGAGGTGACCTCGACCGTTGAGCGGCTCAAAGCCGAGCGTGACGCCCTCACCAAATCGAACACGGATGCCAAAGTAGTCGCACGCCAGACCGAGGAAGCGGAGCGCCGCCTCAGCGCCGCCACGAATGCCCTTGCCAATACCGACACGCGCCGCAAGCAACTGGAATCCGATGCCTCCGCCGCGCAGTCGCGCTTCGAGCAAATCCAAAAGGAAGCCGATGATTTGCGCCAGACGCGCGAGAAGTTGACCACGGACTTGGCCGCGTTGCGCCAGCAGATTCAGACGCAGAAAGAACTGCTCGCAACATTTGACCAGAAGGCGGCGGATTTGAAGGCGCTTCAAACGGCAATCGGGCAGGAGGAGCAAAGAGCTGCAAAGCTCCAGCAGCAATCGGCAACGGCGGAAGCCCGTGCTAGCGACATGGAATCCAAGTTCAACAAGGCCGCGTCGGAATTAGCCCAGTTGACGAATCGCCTGACACAAGCCCGCAAGGACGCAGCCGAAGCAGAAGCCCGGCTGGAGACATCCAGAGCAACGTCGTTACGGGCTGATGCCGACCTTGCCGCCGCGCAGAAGCGCCTCATCGAAACGCAAGCGGCGCAGGACCAACTCGCAGGCGAACAAACGAAAGCGGGCGCTCAAATCGCGGCATCAAAGAAGGAGTTGGAGCAGGCACGCAAGGATGCCGCCGACGCGGAAGCGCGCCGCGACGCCGCCAGGGCGGACTCGCAGAAGGCCGATGCCGACCTCGCCGCAGCACGCGCTCAGTTACAGGTGTTCGCCGTCAAGCAGGGGGAACTGACCCGCGAAGCCTCCCGTTTGGAGTCCACCGTTGAGCGGCTCAAGAAAGAGAAGGAGGCACTGGAAAAGGAAATCGGCCGCCAGGAAGCCCAGCGCCAGAAGAGTCCGGACGAGGGACAGAAATGATGAGCCTGATTTGAAAGGAACAAGATGCCGAACGCACAACTGTTACAATGGGCGCTGTGGGGATTTTCGTTGCTGGCGGGAGTAGGAGCGATTCTCGCCATGTTCAAGCTTCGCTATGCCGAGCGATTTTTGCCGCACTGGAACGAACTCAAGGAACTGGAGGCCACGCTGCCGGTTCGTCGTGATGAACTGCGGCAGACTACTGAAGGAGTCGACAGGTGCCGCGCCGAAATTGGTCAGCTTGAGGCCACGGTCGGGCACTTGCGGATTCTGAAGGAGTGGCAGGATGCGAACCCGGAAGCACCGGCGCGCATCCAGCAGATGATGACCGACCTGGAAAGGTGCAAATCCGAACTGGCCGCTATCCAGCAAAAGCTCGCTGAAGATGAAGCGAAACGAAATGCGATCACCAAGGAGGTTAGCGAGTTCGCTCAGAAGAAGGCCGAGTTGGAAGGACAGATTCCTATACTCCGCGACCGGCTCGCTTCGCTTCACAGGGAAGACAGCGAACTGCAAGCTGCCATCCGCGCTCTGGAAGAACGACGCAAGAATCTTGAGCAAAAAGTCGCTACCCTCGCGAGCGACGTTCAGATTCAGGAAAACCGGTTTAAGGCCCTCTCTCAGCAGGTGGAGAAGGCCGAGCAGGAAAAGGCTGCGGCCTTGCGGGAGCGGGACCAGGCACGAGCTGACTGCAACGCCGCGAAGGCCGAAATGACGGCAGTTCAAAAGTCCATCGAACAATTGAGAGATCTCGCCAAGGGTATGCAGGCGAACCTTGACCGCGCCGGAGTTACCGGCCAAGGCAATTACGCGGACCTCTTTGTGCCGGTTTCCTTGGCCAAGCTCCCGCCTGCGCCCGGCGCAGTTGATGAACAGCACGCGGTCGAACGCGCCCGCGAATACATTCGCGGCAAGGGATTGGTATTTCCTGAACGAGTGCTCCATGCGTTTCACACGTCTCTCAAAGCGGGCGACATCTCTCCCTTGGTTGTGCTCGCCGGTATCAGTGGAACTGGCAAGAGCGAATTGCCCAGGCATTACGCCGACGGAATGGGGATTCACTTCATGCTTACTGCTGTTCAGCCACGCTGGGATAGTCCGCAAGACCTTTTCGGGTTCTACAATTATCTGGAGAGACGATACAAGGCCACGGAACTGACTCGCGCCCTCGTTCAATTCGAGCGATTTAACCAAGGCGTATTTGAGGACGCCTTTGAAGACGCGAAGATCGATGACCGCAGCGACCGTTTGCTACTGGTTCTGCTCGATGAAATGAATCTTGCTCGTACTGAATACTACTTTTCTGAGTTCCTTTCCAAACTCGAAACCCGCCGCATGGTGGACGAACAAACACAATCCGACCGTGCCCGTGCCGAAATCGAACTCGACATGGGCGGCTCGTTGAAAGACCAGAAAACACTTCGCCTCTACCCCGCTCGCAATGTCCTTTTTGTCGGCACGATGAACGAAGACGAGTCCACACAGTCGCTTTCTGACAAGGTGATTGACCGTGCCAGCGTCCTGCGCTTCGGGCGTCCGAAGAAAACAAATCCTGAACTCACGGGCGCAGTTAGAGCGCGTCCCACGCACGGTCTCACATTTAAGCAGTGGATGACTTGGATTCAACCCCTGACGAATCTTAATACTCACGCTGGCGAAGTGGACGCTTGGATTGAGCAACTCAATGGTGCGCTGGACCGCCTCGGCCGCCCTTTTGCGTATCGTGTGGACAGGGCCATTCGGTCATACGTCGCCAACTATCCTCGTTGGGTTCCCAACTGGCACAAGCGCGCGATGGCCGACCAAATCGAACAACGCATTTTCCCAAAACTCCGTGGTGTCGAGCCGGACCAAGGCGAGGCAGCGCAAGCCCTGCGAACGATTGGAAGCATTGTCGACCAACTCGATGATGAGCCGCTGAAAAAATCTTTCGTCGCGAGCCATCAGAATCAATCCACGTTTCTGTTTCGTGGAGTCATCAGGGACGAAAACGAGTAATGGTCGAACCGCAAAAGCTGCCAGAGCCTTGGAGTTGGTTGCTGGGCGAGCAGCAACCATTGTCATCGTCTTTTCAACTCGACGGCTCCGGCTCGCCACGACTTGCGCTCGACTCAGGCAGTAAGCCACCGCTTGTCGTGCTTCCATCAGGACAGGCTCCTCTTCCCACCGCGTCGTTTCCGTTCATTTTCGGAGCCGGTAAATCCCAGGCATTTCATCTGCCAAGCGATGCTCACTCACACCGGGAAACCAACGATTTCCTAACAACAGTGCTCTTGTCTGACAGCGCATTTGCGGTGCAACAGGCGAACGCAGTTTCCCGTCCGGCTGAGAAACGCCCTGAACCTGGCGATGAGCGTAAGCTAGGCCACATTGCCGATGCTTGGATTGACTGGCAGGTATGGGCATTTCAGGAACTCGGCCACGTACCGGACAAACCCGACGAATTCGACGCCATGACACGCGCCGCCACTGTGCGCCGGACTTGGGATGCCGCAAGCCAAGTGTGGTTTCGAGACGGCAGCGAGGAAGCACGCACTTCCCTCATTGTCCGGCTCTGCAAAGAACAGCTAATCCATAGGGCGCTCGCAGCCGTGAGTCGGCACCCCCGCCGCATCCTCCAGCGATTTCGCGAGAATACTCCCATCAGTCGCATCCAGGAAATTGACCCGGCCTGCATTAGAGACTACGCGCGCCGTCCCGGCATCACCACCGCCGAGAAAGCCGGCTCACGGCAGAGCCTTCTCGCAGTGCGCCGGCGTGAGCAACGCGACACATTAGAGAATCGTGTCGCATGTTGGGTCATGGAACGGCTTTCGCTGCGTGCCTCTGCTTTCTGTTCAGAGAACAGCGGATTTCAAAAGGACGAAAAAGTCGGACTCGTGAAGCGTTTTGGGAAGAACGCTTGCGAATGGCGTGCGTCCGAGTGGTTGCATGATGTCGCCAGCCTTCGACAGGTAATAGCGCAGCCCAATTACCCGCTTCAGTTTGAAGCTCGCTATCAGATTGTTTGGAAGACCTACCAACGTCTCCTCAAAGAGAAAAGGGAGATTGACGACGCCTGGGCGTGGCAACGTGTGCTTTGGGGAGAAACTGGTCGCCAGCTACTTGGTTGTTGTCTCCGCCAATGTTTCACGCCGAAAGCCGTGAGCACACCATTTTATCGCACCGAGTCGCGCAACGGCTGCTGGACCGAGGCACCCGTTGCGCCGGGCCCATTCCACACCCGCCACGGCGAGTGCTTAATATTTGATTGCCGTGACCTTGACGGGGCGCGTGGACGCCTACGAACGTACTGGCTTGAACGTCCAGCCTTTCGCGGCGCGGAGTATATTGGCGCGAGTGGGTGCGACCAAATCCTACTGTGGCCTCAACTCAACCGGGCATTGTTGGTCTGGCATTTCTACCACGCCTCGCTTTCTCACCTCGACGGAGGACTGCGCGGCGTGCTGGCCAGGTGCGGCAAAGCTCTCGAAACACTTTCCTCGGACCTGCGACGTTTCGCACAGTCCAACGTGCGGTTGAGCGGATTGCTCTTGGTGGCGGATTTGGGCCGCGTCGTCGCGAAGGAGGCGCGCGGCAATTCACCTGCGGTGGCTCTTGAAGATGGGCCGCGTCTGGCAAACGGAGGCGCGGTCAATGCGCTCTGTGTCCCCCCCGATGTTGACGCATGGCCAAAGTTTGCTACCGACTTTTGCGGAGGCTTCGACCTCGTTCTTGAAGAATTCCTGAAATGAGCACGGTCGCAGGAATAGGCATCGACCTTACCCAGCATGTTCCGCTGGTCACGGTCGCATTGTGCCCTGCGCCTGGGACAAAGGCTCTTGCCGCGAACTGGCCGCCGAAAGTTGAATTGCGAGGTCAGTTCCGTTCCCAGCCACCGGTTGCACTCCTTCCAGTCATGCCGGGCGAGCCGCTGCTTGTCGGCAACGCGGCCGCTTCTCATCGTCGTTCCGCTGGATTCGCCTGGCCTCCCGAATCGCAGGTGCCTTTTGCCAAAGACCCGGCTTGTGGCATCGCTCGCATTCCACTGGTAGCCGCATGGGCTGCACTTCTGCCCTACGGCGGCATTGATGAATCAATGACCCGCCGTGATGACCACGAATTCAATTGGTGCCCGGACGGACGGGAGCACGCAGCCCGTGCGGGTGACTTGCTCGCGCGAAGTATTAAGGCATTTCTGACCGCTGCGAATGTTCCTATCGGCACTTGCTGGACGGCCATCGTAGTGCCTGATGCCCTTGATGAAGCGGGCCAGCAGATTCTTTTAGACAGTCTCGCTGCGGTTGGCATCTCACCCGACTGCCTGCATCTTTTGCCACGCCCACTCGCGGTCGCTTTGAACTGGTGTCAAAACGCTGACAGACGTGTGTCTGATGTAGTCGCTAGCGATGAAGAAGAAGGAAGACCGACAGGGCGGCTTCGGGTATTGACGATGGGACTCGACGTGTGGGAAGCGCAATCATTGGAACTTCGAGCCCGCCGTTACAACGGCCGTATCTGGCTTGTGCCGATTCGGGACCGTGCCCGCCTTGCGGGAGCACTCCCGGAGCTACAAACACCTGGCGTCAGTTTTGCATTGGCTTTGGCTCGCGCTGAATCGAGCTCCGAAACCTTCGGGTGGTGGCCGCGCCTCTTCTCCGATGATTGGCTGAACCGCCGGATTGGTTCCGGGCGGGACATGACTCAGGTAGAGCTTCAGAATCTTCGAGAGGTTCGCTCCTCGAATCCGCCCGATAGTTTGCGGCGGGAGTTTGCCCAGCTTGCCACCCTTCAACCTCTCTGGTCGCGTTTCTTCCAATCCGGGCCGCCATTGCTGCAAGTCATCGGCGAGCGTTGGCCACAACAGGAGCAGCGTCTCAGCACAGGCTCTTTGCCTTGTCGCGCAGTCTTGGCTGACGGCGCTTTCGCGTGCCTGCGAATGGAGAGGGGCTTGACCTTGGCAAGCCTCGCCGGGAACGAAGTCGAAGCGTCGCTATCGGGACACGAGGCTGCGGCTCGCGGAGCGGCACTGGCTGCCGCCGCCATCGGACACGGGCTACCATGCTATCGAGAAACCCTCCTTCCGCTCGATTTGTATGTGATGGGGCGCGATGAATACGACGACCCATCTCCGCAGTGGAAGCCTCTCGTTGCCGCTCAAACCGTGGAAGCCGGATTGTCTTGGCGGACACGGGAGCCAGTCACCGGCCTGCGAATCCGTGAGGCTCAAGACAGGCTGCTGATTCCATTGCGCCGGTCTTTGCGCAATTCTGCAATGTTTCGCCAAGTTGGCACCGAGCTCGCCAAGGCCTCGACACGCGATGAATCAGTTCGCATTGCGGTAGAAGTCAAAC
Organism: Limisphaerales bacterium; assembly: GCA_044230345.1. Classification (GTDB taxonomy): domain Bacteria; phylum Verrucomicrobiota; class Verrucomicrobiia; order Limisphaerales; family JADJPG01; genus JBGARF01. Next base: position 193,922 of record JBGARF010000014.1, on the reverse strand, counting down.
CCGGTCAGGGCTTCGCTCGCGTGCGAATCGATTCGGTGACGCCCGGTGTCTTTAGTTCCCGGCTTGATTGGCGAACGATGCAAAAGTGTGAGGAGCCAAAACCCCCGCCTCTGTCCTATCTGCCGGGCGTTTCCCGCATCCTCCCAGACCGCCAGATGTTTGAGGCTGCACAACCCGTGTTAGAATTGGTCTTGGCTGCATTGGAAAAGAGCAATTCCACTAATGTGACGGAACGTCTCCGCGACGCTATCAAATTGCTAAACAAGTGGCCGCTGGCGCATAACGTTGAGCGCAACCGCGGCCGTGCGACGACCAAGGATTTTATGCTCCACTACGGAGTCATCGGTTCGGAAGGAAAGTTGGAACTACTGCCCGCGCCCGGCCTCGCACGGGGCCTCCGCAATGCCATAGGCGAACGGTTCAAAACGCTGCTCCGCAGCGGCAAAGCTCGTTCGCAAATCGGCAACGCCCTTCTGCGCGCTGGCGGCTGGTTCTACCTTGCGATGCCAGACGAGTGTCGTGACTACTTGCGCTCGCAACTCAAAGCAGCCGAGACTGACGTGCTAGCCTTATCTGCTGTGGACTTGCACGCCATCGGCCTTGGTATCGCTGCGCCGGACGACTTCCGTAGATTCTTCCCGCTTGTCGTGGAAGCGCTGTGTCATCCAGAGGCAAAGCCGAACAACTGGTTACGGGCCGTGCGCAATATCTGTCGCTTTCGCAATCACGCCCTTCATACCAACGCAATCTCCGACACGGTGCTGACGCATCTGGTTGACGCGCTTTTCGACAATATGCGAACTCAGATTTCCGGAGGGACATTTGCGCCGCGAATTTTCGGCAACTGTCTCGAATCAATCCCGTTTCTGCTTAAGCGACGGCGCTACGAGCCGGATTTTCTTGCGCCCGATTCCCGCGTTGCGCGTCAACTCATACGATTCCTTGAGCAAGTGGACGAAGAACATCGTCACCGACTGCCAACTCGCCTTCAAGGAGTTCCCAAAGCTACGCTGAATTTTCTTAGCAAGAAGGCAACATCCACAGATTTGGAACAACTGCTTGGCATCGAAACCGAAGATGACGATGACTGACCCTCTGCTCAACGTTTTTGCCCTCGCTCCCGGCCCGCAAACCGCCGCCGAGTTACGCGACGCCCTGCGGCGTAGCGGGTTGAAAGTCGAGGAGTTTGAGGTTCTTCAGGAATTACGTCGGCTCCAAAATCAAGGCGTCGTCCGCCTCGAAGGGACTCGCTGGCGGCTGCTCAAGTTGCCTGCAGGCATCGCAACAAATCCGCCCTCAAAGAATCCCTTTCCGTTTCCATCTTCAGACAGTGGTACAATTGCGAACACCCCGACAAGGGCCGTTGCACCCACGGCAATCGCACCGCGACCCGGACCTGCTGGCCGATGGGCCAAGTTCCGTGCGATATGCCGCTACTACATGGATTGTCTCTTGCAGGACGAGGCCCCGCAGTTGCGAGCCTACGTCGAAAACGAGGACGACACCTGGATTGCCGTTCAGCAAGTACCGTGGGCACGGTTGGCTGCCGGCGGCGACTTCGCTATCTCGCTCGCCAGGGAACAAGCGCCATTCCAGCGAAATCGCGTCAGGCGCGGGGAGGACGAATGCGTTTACCTCTGCTACCCACTCGTATTCGTGAAACCGAAGGACGTGTCCGGTTTCGTCGTTCCTCTCTTCGCCCAGCCCATGACAGCCGACTGGCGCGGCGGTGTGTTGCACCTTGAGCCAGACGGTCCCATAGCCGTAAACGGCGCATGGCTCGAATACCGCTTCCGCCAACGTGCCGAACGCGCAGCCTTTCTGCGTGCGATGGGTTTCTTAAATGATGCCAATGGCGAGGACGACAACGGCGAGCGCACCACGCCAGAGCCGAGGGATTTTGCCCGTCTCGCACAGGACGCCGCCCATTACGTCCATGACCCGGAGAGGTTTGCCGAGCACATTGAGCCTCTTGTTCTAAGAACTGTTACCGACTGGAAAAAGGCCGAGCCGGGGCTTTACAACGCCGCCGTCCTGACCCTCGGCCCACGCTTGCGTTACACGCGGAGTTTGCTGCGCGACCTCCGCGACATCACCGAGAAACTCTCGGATGAAGAATTGGACGAGACGGCGCTTGCCGCCTTGTTTCCTAGCGACGAACCACCTACTGAACCAGCTGCGCAAACCCCGCCGTTTGGCAATTCCACCGAGCCTGTACCATTGTTCGCTGCCGACGAACTCGCGCAGACGCGACTGCTCCATCCCAGCCAACGAGGAGCCGTCGTCAATTCCTTGGCCGAGCCGGTTTCCGTCGTGACGGGACCGCCCGGCACCGGAAAGTCGGAAGTTGTCGCGGCGATGCTGCTGAATCAGTTGCTTCGAGGCCAGGCGACTTTGTTCGCCAGCAAGAACCACCAGGCATTGGAAGCGGTGTTACCGCGGCTCAACAGCGCGGTGGAAGGAGGCGACCTCATCATCCAAACGTCCAGCCGGGAACTGGCGCAGCGTCAGAACTACCTCGCTAAACTGCAAAGCCTTCTAGCCCGCCCGCCCAGACCGGACGCGGCGCAGGGTGAGGAATATCGGCGGCAGTTTGCCGCATTGTTCAGTGAACAGCGCATGGCCCTCGCCGACATCTCAACGTTGGAGCAGGCCCGCAAGGAGTATGAGGTATTGAACACGCAGCTTGAGGGGTTGAGGAAATCCCTTCCTCTTACGGCGCAATCAGACGATGCGCTTACACGCTGGCCGCGCGAAATGAAGCGTGACCGCGTGGAAAGGTTCGAGAAGGAATTACGCCGCGCGCTCGCCCCGCCGAGAGGTCCATTTCAAAAGCTCTGGCATGCGCTCCTGCGAAGCCAGATTGAGGCCCGGCGCAAAACGGCACGCGAGCCGTTACTTTCGTTGCCAAACGCATTTGCTGACCGCGCGTTGCCCGACGCGAACGCGACAGGCGACGCTTGGAACGACTTTTTCACAACCTGGAAAGCATGGGCCGAAGCGGCGCGAGTGGTGACACTCGTGCGAAGTTGCGAGCAGCGCATCGCGCAATTGCCGCGAGCCGAGGACTGCAATCGCCGGATGGAAAGCGCCCAGCAAGGCATTGAAGAACTGACTGGCGAGTGGATGCGGTGGGCCGCAGGCGGCCTGCCTAATCCCCTTGCACCATCAGACCGCGAAGCACTGGCAAACCTACGCGCCGGCATTCAGAATTGGGGGGCTGACCGCTTTGGCAAAGAGTTGAAGAGGCATTTTCCGCTAATCATGCGGGCATTCCCGCTTTGGTCAGTGTCGAACCTTTCCGCCCGCAGTGCGCTGCCGCTTCTGCCGAGAATGTTCGACTTGGTGATTATCGACGAGGCGAGCCAGTGCGACATTCCTTCGGTCGTGCCGTTGCTGGCCCGAAGCAAGCGCGCCGCCTTTGCCGGCGACCCGATGCAACTCAAGCATGTAAGCACGCTGGACGCCGTAGTTGACCAGACACTATTGGAGCAGCACGGCCTCACGGACGCCGAGGTCCAGCGCTTCACTTATCGCGTCAACAGCGCCTTTGACCTCGCCGACGCCAGCGCATCTGTGCCTGACACTGCCCGTGCGCGACTCGATTTGCATTTTCGCTCGCACGACCTCATCGCCGATTACTGCAATGAGGCGTTCTACGCCAAAACGCTCCACGTCGTCACCATGAGCGAGCGCCTGAACATCCCGCGCGGCATGCAGCCGGGGATTCACTGGACACACATTCTCGGCAAGCTCGAACCCGGTCAGACGGGCGTATGGTGCGCGGACGAAATCGAAGCTGTTCGCGGCGAGTTATCGCGGCTGGCAGCTGCGGGTTATCGCGGAACGATTGGCGTCGTGACGCCATTTCGCCAGCAAATGATTCGGCTCAAGGATGGGCTGGAAACCGGTGATACTTTGCCGCCGGACTTCATGGCGCGCGTCCGCTTTCTCGCCTCCACTGCTCACGGCTTTCAAGGCGACGAGCGAGACCTGATTCTGTTCAGTCTGTGCGGTGGCCCCGACATGCCCGAAGGAGCGACGGTTTTCCTCCGTGAAAATCCGAACTTGTTCAATGTTGCCGTCAGCCGCGCACGCGCGGTTTTGCATGTCGTTGGAAACCGAGAATGGGCGCTGACCTGTCGCGTCCCGTTCATCGAGAAACTTGCTCGGCGAACCATGTCGGATTTCGGCGCTGGACGACGAACGCAGGCCGAACCCTATCAATCGCCGTGGGAAAAGGTGCTTGCCGATGCGTTGCGACAGGCAGGCATCACGGCCGTTCCGCAATTCCCCATTGCTGGCCGCTTCCTTGATTTGGCAGTTGTCAGCCCGCAAAAAATCGACGTGGAAGTGGACGGCGAATCCGTTCACCGCACGGCAGGTGGTGGTCGCAAGGACGATGACTATTGGCGAGACCTCCAACTTCAGAGTCTCGGTTGGAAGGTCTGCCGATTTTGGGTTTATGAGTTGCGTGAAGATTTACCAAAGTGTGTTCGTAGGGTCGCGAAGTTGCTCGAAACCTAGTCGAAGGGGCTTGTCCGGGTTGGTTGAAAATGTAATAAATGCGCGTGACCACAGTCGAGAAGGCCAAGGATGGTCAATGTTTCTTCGTCATTCCGCGAATCGCGACAGACTTTGCCGCGGTCATTGCCCTTCTTGTATTTTCTCTCCTCATCCCAAGCGCGAAGGCCGCGACATTCACTCCTTACTTTTACGACGTTCTATTAACGAATCGAGTTGACCTGGATGGGGACGGCTACGCACGTCAGTTTGACCTCTTGTTCGACGTCGATTCCAACATCGCCGGTCAGTTCTATGTGAAGATTTACGAATACGACGGTGGGTTCGGTTTCGACGATCTCCTTGGGACAACTGCAACTTACGCGGTTAATGGCACTGAGACCGACTACAGAGGAATTCGCATCGAATGCAGCAATTTTCCAGGTTCCGATTTACTCAGTCATGGCACTGCGGAGTTTCGTCTCGACCTCTTCAATGCGGGGAACAACACCCTGATTCAAAGTTGGACGCCGAGCAACGACCCGCACCTAGGCAACGTGTCTGTCGAGTTGGCTAGCGAGGATTACGTGCCAGTACTGACCATCGCCGCCGTTTCTCCATCTGGCCCGCAGATGAGAGGCTGGGGACAGGCGGTGACCTACACTGTGACGGTTCGCGATACGAACGGAACCCCGGTCAGCGGAGCAACGGTGCTTGGCACGAACTCTCTCATAGGCATGAGCTTCACGACCAGCCCGGCGACGACTGATGTGGGCGGGCTCATTAGCTACACGGCGACTGTACCAGTTTGCGCGCCCAACGGCGTTTACAACATCACGTTCATGGCATCAAAGCCGGGTTATCTCACAAGTCAGCCCGCTGTCCATCAAATCGAGGTAAACCAACCCGCCAATCGCCCGCCAACTGCGTCGGCCGCGACACTAAGTGGACAGCCTTCAGTTCTAAGGGTTGGCGCGGTGTATTCCATTACCGCCGACTACGCCGACCCGGACGGAGGAGTGAACGATTTGCGATTTTGTCTTCTGCGCCTCGGTCACCCGACAACCCCACTAGCATTTCGTTACGAAATGGCGACGGGAACTGTCCAAGCAGGCTCGACTAATCTGCAATCATTTCTCAGCCCCGTAAGCGTCAAGCGTACCGACATCGCCAATGGCGTTAGACTGACTTGGCATTTCTTTTTGAAACGCACCTGGCCATTGGCAAGTGGGCAGATTCACTTCTCGGTGGGGGCGGAGGACCGCTGTGGTCTGACTGATGGTTGGAACTCCGATGGGCGGTCCCTCCCATTTGAGAATCCTCCCTATGGTTGTACTTTGATTATTCACGGGTATCAGGCTTTTTGGTCCTCCGTGCCTGAGTGGGTCCGAACGATGGGCGGTCGAATCGCGGAGCGCTTGGGCAACGGAGAGGTCTATGAATACACGCCTGCAAGTAGCGGATTTGTCAGGCTGCCGGAGCTTTCGGTGGGAACCAATGCAGCCTTTGAAAAAGTCTTTCTGTTCAATTGGGCCGATGAGTCGGACAACCTTTCGTCGGGCTATCCGGAAGCCGCGGCTGATTCCTTCTTCGCGGCGTTGGTGCGAGCCCAGCAGGCGACGCCAAACGACCATTTCTTAGGCCGGATTCATGTCATCGGACATAGCCGGGGATGTATCGTCAGCAGCGAGATAGTCGAGCGACTCCGGTCCCTTTCAAGAAGCGGCGAAGACACCAACCTGTTTGACTTCCCGGTCGATACGCAGGTTGATGTGACGTATCTTGACCCGCACACAACGGGGACGACCCTGACCGGTGATTTTGGTGACCCCAACACCAACCTGCCCTACCTGAATCGAGGGGTGGTGGTTTGGTCAAATGTCGGGCACGCCAACAATTATTTTCAGACTGTCGACGAAGGGGTTGGGTTTCCCTATCTCAACGGCGAATACGTCCTTGGCTCTCGTAACCGCAATCTTGACGTTCCCACGCCAGTTGGCATCGACCACTCGGAGGTCCATGCCTGGTTTTTTGGAACCATTGACCCGGAGGCCACACAGGATGAATTGGCCGCAATGATTGCCGAGGAAAAGGCCAACGTCGCCGCCGCTGGCTTGCCGTTTGAAGAACCAATGCTTGTCGAGCCGGCACTCGCGAGTGTCACGATTACTCGGGCGCAGTGGTATCAAGACCGAAAGGGTATCATCGAAGGCTACGCCCACACCCGACGAGGTGGGGAAATCTCCCATGACGAATCGTTGGAGCCGCTCGACGCCACGCCGCGACAGGAGGCGTTCCATGACTTAATTATCGACGGGATATTTAACGGCGGCTTCCGTCACGGAGCTGAGCAGACCGACGGAGACATGCCGGCTTGGGACAGACACAGTGGCGGAGGCGAAGGGCAAATCGATGCTGGGCACCTCCGCTTGCGTGGTGATGCCGTATTTCCCAACCGGCGCTATCGTCGCCACAATCTGCTTTTCATTCCCTCGACTGCGGAGAAGGTTTCATTCCGCTTTCGAGTCTATCAGGCCGATACCCGTCAACCCCCAAGCGCTGACCGTTTCATGGTCAAACTTGGAACGAACGTCGTCATGGGTGCGCCCGGCAATGAGGTTTGGCTAAATCAGTCTTCGCTCGGTTTCAAAGCGATGACATGCGAAGTCCCGCCTCAGCTTCGCGGGACCGTTAGTACCCTCACTTTTGAAATCGTCCCAGGCAGCTCAGGCGTAAACGCTGAGGTTTGGGTAGATGATGCGACGTGGTTGGACGATTCCTATTTGAGGCTCTACCTAACTCGGCTTCCTGGCGGACAAACCCAACTGGACTTGCGAGGAAAGCTCCTCAGTCGATATTCGATTGAAGCATCGCCAAACTTGTCGGCGTGGTCACAACTGGCCCTGGTTACCAATACAACCGGTGCGATTCGGTTCATCGATTCGAGTCCGGGTGAGCAGCGCCGTTTCTATCGTGCAGTGATGCAACCCTGACTCCGAGCCGCACCGATGAGAGTTGAATGCAATCCGTCGGCTTTGAACCCAGAAACAGTCCGTGACTTGTGCAGCCATATCAAATGCGACGGAGAAACGTTCAGCCGGGTGCATGACGGTTCGACCATCGGTCCAGTTCGAGACGCCGAGTTCGCGGCCATTTTCGAAGCGGGTCGGCTCATGCTGGAGCACTGCGTATGTGCATGAGGCCATGAAGGACCGCCGTGGTCGGCCGGTGGTCAAGCCATCCCTGATTACGTGCGGGACGGTAACCGCAATTTCCCAGAGCTTGGTGAAGGCTTACAAGGCCTGAACTCGGGCCTCTGACGCCACGCTGGTACGCCTCGCCGCAATGCCGAGTCCGGGACGTCTGCGGTCCGCGGCGTGATGTTGAGATTTACCGCGAATTGACAATTTTCAACATCCGCGCCTAATCGTGAAGGCTTCAGATTTTGAGAGATGAACACCGGCAGAGAGGAGCCGACCCCGCTGACGCCAGAGCAGCTCCGGCGTGCCATCGGCCGTGCAGCTAGTCGGCGACGGGGTCGAAAGCCGCGGCGGGCGAGTAACCTTATTGATTGGTGGACCCCAGAGGAACTCGCCCTGCTGGGTACCGATAGCGACGACGCGATTGCCCGTCGACTCGGACGTCGAGTCACCCAGGTCCGCAGCCGAAGGCAACACCTCAGGATTCGCGCGTTCGGCCTGACCAAGCGGTTCTGGACCCTGGAGGAAGACAAGCTGGTCGGCCAGATGAGCGACGAAGTGCTGGCCGCCCAGCTCACACGCACCGTGGAGTCCGTGCGCAAGAGGAGAATCGAGAACGGACTTCCGCCCTACGACCCAAAGTGCCGCCCGTGGACCGAGGAAGAGTTGTCCCTCCTGGGCAAGGAGCCCGACCGCAAACTTGCCCGGCGTCTTGGTCGAACCGGCAAAGCCATCCGACATCAACGCCGAAAGCAGGGCCTGGCCGTGCCGCAACGTCGCTGGACCGAGGAAGAGGAGGCAATGCTGGGCACAGGTCCTGACGCCGACGTTGCGACGAAGCTGCATCGAACCGAAAAGAATGTCCGCGAACGGCGGTGGCAATTAGGAATCGGGATGGCCAACCCGTCGAAGCGGCCGTGGACACCCGACGACGAAGCCTTGCTCGGAACCGCCCCGGACGCAGAGGTGGCCGCTAAACTGGGGAGAACGGCAATCGCGGTCACGGGTCGGCGACGTCAACTGGGCATTCCCGACGTTGAAGCTCACTTTCGCCGCTTCAGCGCCGAAGAGGACAAGCTCTTAGGCTCCATGCCCGACCTCGATGTTGCCAGGCAGCTGGGTCGTTCTCGGTCCTCCGTAATCGGACGACGCATCCTCCTGGGAATTGCGCCATTCAATCCAAGCAATCGGCGATGGACCCGGGAGGAGATTGAACTCTTGGGCTCCCGGTCCGACCGGGCGGTTGCCAGGTGCCTCGGCCGGACGGTGGAGGCGGTAAAGATTAAGCGCAACCTCCTGGAGATTGCCGGCAAACCCTCGAAGGCGCAGCCGGCGCCGTGGACCTATCTGGAGGAGAAGGCCCTCGGAACCCTGCCGGACAAGGAACTGGCAGTCGCCATTAAGCGGACCTATCGGGCCGTCCGCAGCCGTCGTCTCAAATTGGGCGTTCCCGCCTTCAGACACCGGGACCTGTGAGACTTGGTGGCAGACTCGCCAGCGTAAGGATTCGATTCTTCAAGGGCTTCTTGAGTGAACTCTGAGGCTTGCTTCGGAGTCGCCCAATATTCGACTTGCCATGGTACGGGAATTACGGATTCCCGGGTTCGTGCGTTGCTCGTCTAGCGCTATCCGAAGACCTGGATGATGGTCCCACCATGACAGTAAATCGACCCAACCAGAATCGTCCGGCGACGTTAGTGCCGGCCGTCACGCTGGCGGTCGCTGTCGTTCACAACAACGAAATAGATGAGCTACAGACCGCACCCGCGAAATACAGGGTGAACAGCGGTTTGGTGCGGCAGGTGCGAGGATTAAGTCCGCATGTTGCAGTTCCCTCGACTTGCCTGTTACGACAAGCGGAACCTGGCAGCTTTAGTGGCCGACCAGGAACCCATTGTCTGAGACGCGATAGTTCGCTTCCAGTGAACATATGCGTCAAAACCCCGCACCGTTGTGGTGCAATAAGGTTTAGTATGAACCTTCCCAGCGGGAGTAACCGCTCCCGAGTTCGTTCGCGTCGCGCGAAGGCCGCAAAGCCATCAATGCCGCGAAAAAGAGTGTTGGAATCGATTTGTAAAGTAGCGCACCACGAGTGCGATCAAATCGATCTGACCAAATTCGTTCAGATGCACGTAGGTCAGTTTGTTTGGCCGGATGGCTGGCTGACTGGTCGCCGTTTCAAAATGCTTCGTAAAATTATGAACGAAGCGTGTGAGAACCTTAGCGAGTTCCATGGAATCGCATGGGGAACACTCGTGAAGAACGGGGCATTGGTCGTGTTCGCCGCGCCACGAATGGTTAGCGTAGGAACTCGGCTCTGGCTCTATGAGTGGGCCAAAAAGAACGGATGCTCATTCGATTGGTTCGAGTGGCTCTGAACTGAGCAGGAGAATGTTGGCTGGCCGGGGTCTCAAGAGTCTGAGACCCCGGCCTAATTTAAACTTCTACCAGGAACCGTCGAGAAGCCTTACGCATGGCCGTCACGATTGTCGCCGGGCTATTCGATGTCTTGCCTAGTCGCCACACTCGGACTGTCCGGCCACTTCGGTTCTGGGTGCAAAATGCTATCAGCTAACCGTCCGGTCATCGGCACGCGCGAGCCTTGGGCCGCCGGTCAGGTCGGTGGCGTCCGCTCTGAATCGCCTTTTTCCGACAGCCTCCGTTAGCCTACCGCCCTCATGTCTGGCGTGGCGTCCGGTGACGAGATTGACGAGGTGGACGTTACACCGGTGCCAGGCGGGGGCGACTGGCCGCTCGGAAGCCAAGCGTGCTGGGCTTGCAGTTTCTTCATCTCGGCTTCGAACAACTCGCGATAGAGGTCAGCGACCGACGAAGTGGCCGGGTCGCGAATGAAGAGGTCAAACATCTTGTCGAAGGCTGCAGCCCCGTCCAGGCCGGTCCCGGGACGGAAGGCCATCGGCAGGTCAACAAATCCCTCGATGTCGACTGGCGTCTGGCCGGCGCCGGTGACGACGAGGCGATACTCCATGCGGAGTGCGTGCTTGGGTTGACGCGGAAGATTGGACCCCGAGTTTTCAGATGAGTTTATCATGGCCGTGATTTTCTCCTGTTGGCCGGCTAAGTACGAGTCTTCGTCTCAGGAAACTTCAACCTGCAAGCACCTGAGACCCGTCCTAAGCGTCCTAACCGTCCTAAGCCACTCGGAGCCGCACGTGTGGAAAACCCCGCCGGTGCTTGCCGTCCCGTTCGATGCAGTGCCTTTTGGCCACTCCGAACCGTTCGCGCACCAGGTCGGGAATCCGACGTTGGAATTCATTCTCGGGGCATGCCCGAAGGCCGTCCCGAGTGCAGAAGTCCTGGTAGGCCCCCCAGAGTTCCTCGGTCGTGATATCGACATCCTGATGCGACTCCACCCGGTTGGTTAGAAACCGAACGACCGAATCCTGCTCGACCGGCAGCCGACCGACGGCGATGACCTGGAGAATTTCGACGAGCTGACGAAGCACCCGGGGGCTTCGGTCGATTGTAGCGCCAGCCAGCTCCTTCGCCCGCCCGAGTTTCACCATCATGCTGTTCAGGCCAGCCATAACGACATTTTTGTGCACGACGCGGTATCCTTGGCGAGGCGCATCCGGGATAAACATTTTCTGCTGGTACGGGTCGTAGAGAAGCTTGGTCGCCTCTCGGTAGTAGCCCGCAACGTAATGGAGGTTCAGCCGCGGCACGTTACCGGGAAGGGCGACGCCGCCTTGTTCCAGCGTGACCTTCTCGTCGATGAAGACATGCCTGATGAAGTCCGGCCAAACGATATCATCGAGCTTCACCGCGACCGGAGCAGCGGCGTTGAGGCATTGACACGGGGCGGCGGGAGCCCGGGTCAAAACCACGCCGATGGCCCTGCCGGATAGCCACGACCAGGTTTCGAATTGTTTCGTTGTCGGGCAAAACCCGGTGACCCGCATCCAAAGCGTCGTACCAGCGGGATTCTTGGTCATCAGGGTGCCGCGGAGCGCCGGATTGTCGGCTAAGAACCGCTCGAAGGTCGCGGCATCCGGGATACGTAGTCCGCAGAGATTCTGACTAGCCGGACCGCACACGACTCCGATATCCGCCCCCCACAAGGCCGCTTGATGCTTCGCCGCGTGACTTTGCTCCAGCGTGAGAGTGTTCCAATGGTCGACCAAAGGTTTGCCATCCCGAAGCGGGACCAGCACGGTGTTCTGTCCGAAGCAGCGGTAGATGTCGCGCAGGTCCGGGTCGAGGTTGACGATGTTGTTGTCGAGAGGCGTCGAGAAGGCTGGCGGCGCGGTCACAATCGGCTTTTTGGAGGCAGCATTCATGGGTCAGTTGGCGGCCACTGCGAGGCGTTCGAGGCAGAGCACGGCCGCTCCAGGAATATCCTGGCGAGGTTCTGCCATGGAAATCAGGGCAACATTGAGGCGGCCCAGGAAGCTCTCAAGGTCGTCCACCAAGGGCGCAAAGGAGTCGAGGTGCGCCAGCGGCAAGTCGGTCGGCCATTCGTAGTCGCGGTCACCGTCGCGGAACTGCGTCCCCACCATGGCAAGGCACTCGTTGCCGGAGAGCGTCACGATGACAGCCCAGTGGGCTGCCAAGGAATCCGGTGCGCCCGGGAAAGGAGGGCCAAGCGTGGCTGGCGTGAACCGGTGGACCAGCTGACCTCGAAGCAGGATGGCGTGGTCGGTGGCTTCGACAAATTCAGGGAGGCGGCGAAGCTGTGCCACCAGCTTGTCCCAGAGCCGGGGTTGCGACTTGAGTTCAAGCAGGACGAGTTGCACCGGGCCGACTAAGCACATCGCGAGACGATTGTTCATGACGACGACAAGTCTAGTCCACGCGCCAGCGGAGTACAAGTCGGGAATGGACTCATCGCTAAAAATGACTGCGCACGACTGCACATGGTCGGGCCCATTTCAGCACCGTGCTGGCCGGGCATCTCCGCTCGTGGATTGCTACGTTGGCTGGCGGCAGTGACGCACCCATCAGGCTGCCGCACCAGGCGCGGCCAAGACTTGCGCGGAGCCCTTCACCTGGATGCTTCCGCGTTCGATGCTGGTCTCGATGAGACGGTTTGAGGCTCCTCTGGCAACGGCGCGGTCCGCAAGTCATCTCTTCTCAAGCAGTTGGATCGATGCATCGAGTCTCACATCCTAATAATTCGTGCGGCAAACGCATGAGAATCGGTGAGAATTCACGTCGGGGGCGCCAACAGGAGGTCATTCGTCTCACGAGGGTGAGAATTTCGAGTCGACGTAACCCTCGTAAAATCAAGCGAAGCTCCGTCCGGGTGGGTGTCCTGGCGTGTCCTGGCCGGTGTGAGGCCACGGCATCACTCGATATCCTCCCGGTCGTTTTGCAGGTGCTGCACGTTACACACGGGTGCGGCGGTCATGCCCCCGGCGGTCGGGCCGAAAGTTTTCCGCGGGGTGCTGATTAGACGTTCCAACTCCCGGCCCGTGCTCTGGGAGGGTAGCGCCAGCGGAGCGCCGACGCTTGTGACCAGCAATAGTTAAGGTGATGCCCCTCGGGAGGTCCGGGTGGCGCGTTGAATCCGACCATGATGGTCCGGCGTAGTACACCGCCCCAGTATGCGCGGCTTGCATCGCCGGACCGCGATGGAAGACGTAAGGCTTTGCATGCCTCCGTAGGTAGGCCTCGGCGCGTGAGTTCCGATGGGGATTCTCCTTGCGGTCAAAGATTGACCGTCCACACTTCCATCCCGATGAGAGGATTACTGATACTGCTGCTTTGTTCGGCCAGCGCGATGGCTGCCGAGAAATTGAGCACCTTGACCATAGCCGCGGAATCAATCGGGACCATCGTCGGAACCAATGGTCAAGTCGCGGGAACCGGGTTCGTGATAGGGACGGAGACCAATGTCGTCACGTGCGACCACGTGGTGGCGCCGCAGACGGCGCTCGAATTTCATTTCGTGACCACGGCGGGCGCTCACGTCCCCCTCAGCCTCGACACCGTGCTTCGACGCTATGACTTGGCGGTGCTCAAGATTGCCCCACCGGTCCGGCTGCGCCCGCTGCCTTACGGGGATATCCGACGCCTCCGCCCGGGCGACGATATCGTCTACGTCGGCTGGAACGTCCCGGCCCAGACCTTCCGGGCCTCAAAGGCCACCGTGACGGCCGTGGGTGTCGCGTTCAACGACGGCGCCAGCGTCGATTTCATCGAGTTCGAAGGGGAGGGTATTCCGGGCTATTCGGGCGGCCCGATTCTCAACATCAAGGGGGAGGTCATCGCGTTGATGCGGGAAGCCTGGAACAAGCGCGGTGTGAAAGGCGGCCCAGAGGTGCTGGTGAACCGGGGCTTCGCAATCGAGCCAGCCATGCTGGCCAAGGAGGTCTATTACCCGACGGCCGGAGGAGGTCCAGCGGCACCCGGCGGGACCAACACGATATCGATTCGGTTGGACTCCGGAGGCGCTGGTGCCCAGTAGGGCAATCCCTGCCGGAAGCTGCTTGTCCGCCCCTCGGCATCCCATCGATGGCGGTCTGCTCGCGGTCGTGACGAATGCTCCTCTGTCCCGGAAGGGCTGTACACGTGTCGGTGGAGAAGTAATCACGGTCGAACCACGATGGCTTTTCCCGGGTCCAGGCTGATGGCGGGCGATGCTTTTCGCCGAGTCATCGCAGCCGATTAAATCTCTGACACCTGACCCACGGATTCCGGGAAGGTGAAGATGATTTCCACCACGGGACCGACAAGAGAGGCCGGGCAAGTTGCTGCTCAGCATCTCAAAACTGATGTCTTTCTCAGTCAGAACCGTTTCAGTTTTCCACCCTCCGTTCTCGTTCTGCTTTTCAGTTTGCTTGCACCCGCCCTTATACAAGGGCGGGGTGCAAACTGAAAAACGGAGAAACTGGTCAGTGTTTAGCCTTTTATCACCCCGGAAAATCGGGAAAACTAAAAACTGAAAACTGAATTCATCACCCGGTCTGTTCATACCCGTTCTCCCGGTCTCGATGAATTGCCCTGTCCGTCGTTGCCCTTTTGGCGCGCGTAATAGGCTTCGACTGCCTCGGGTCGACCCCAGAGCTTCCTGTTTCTCGGAAGCCCGGTGACAACCCTTATAGCCCCCGAATTCAGCGTAGCCGTGAGGAGTTCATCCCGGCGACCTCGGGGCAAGCCCAACTCGCGCATCTTGGCTTCTTGCTGGGGCCGGGTGAGCAGAGCTGATTCCGGTTCTATGTTCTCATCCGCCTGGTACGAGGGGAATATGGACAGGAACCGCTCAAGCTCAGCTCCTCCGCTCGCAGCCGTGCCGTCAGCGGTATTGCTTTGAGTTCCGACACTCTCTTCAACGTCGCGCCAGAATATCCCGGTTTCGGCATGGGCTATAAATTTTTCCAGAGTCGGGGCCTCCGTCGCTTCAGAACGCCAGCCGAGTCGTTTTCCTCGTTTGGCGGCAGTCAGGCGAAAGGTCTCGGTTTGCCGGACGCGCGTAATTGTAAGGATGCACCGGCTCCAATTCGGGAGCTCTGAGCTTCCGGTCGCCAAGTAGGCCGGGTCCGCGTGGGCGCTCTTCCGGCCGCTGGTTCCTTTATTGGCGTGATGAACGATGATGCAACCACAGTGGTGACGGTCGAGCAACGGGTTGAGCTTGTTCCGGAGGAAGTCGCTTGCGACCGACTGGTCATTCGCATCGCCGCCCAGGTAGGCAAGCAACGGGTCGATTACCACGATGTCGGGACGATTTTGCGACAACAATGGCTCCAAGACATCACTGAAGAAGCTGGCGCCAGCGTGGGAGTTACTGTGAACCACCATGATGTTCGATGCTGCCGCTCGCGCATCGGAGTCGCTCAATTTTAGCCCGGAGCAGACGCCGTCGCGCATTTCCGCCATATCTCCGTCGTCGTTCTCGGCCTGGATTATAAGCAGCCGAAGGGATTTTCGCGGTTTGATGCCGAAAGCCGGGCGACCAAGCGCCCACTGGAGTCCGCATTGCATGATGAAGGAACTCTTTCCAAGGCCCGTATGGGAGACGAGCAAGAGACTCCCACCGCGGCAAAGGAACCTGTGTTTGAGAAGTTCATCTGGGTCGTCCTCCGTAACGGACTGAAGTTCGGCAAGGGGTCTGGCACTTGCCGAGCCGTCCCCCGGTAGTGGGTTGTTGACCCAAAATTCGTCGATGAATTTCTGTGTCTCCGCTATGTTTCTGTCGTCAGCTCGCACCCAGTTGTGCAACGCTTCACAGAGTCGAAGAGCCAAGCGGCGTCCCAGCCATGCGCGCAGCGGCGAACCGGTGATTGAGCGAAGGATGTCCTCCGGTATTCTCGTCTCAAAAGCCCGGTCGATATCTCGGTCGATTTCAGCCGCCGCGCTGTCATCGACAGGAGACTTCGCGATAATGTCTGCAACGAAGCCCTTCAATGTTCGGCAGTCTGCGGATGCTTCAGACCTTGATTCCTGCGTTATTTCCCAGAACTTCGCGACGGCTCCAAAAAGGTGGTTGAATCGCGGCGTAATGAAGTCCCATCGGTCAAACCTTGGTGCGCGCGGGTCTTTAGCGCAAACGTACCGTTTGATGGAGTTGTAAAAACCCCTCCTCTGAATCGCTCCGGCAACGAGGAGCCGTTCGAACGCCCCTGGGAAGATGGTCACGAGGGCGGCAGCTCGTTCGTCCAATGGTTGGGTCGGCTCGGTCTCGTGTAGCCAGGTAACCACATGGTTGAGCGGCAGCATCGTCTGGTCCACGAAGGGATTTCCAAGGGTCGGCTCAAGCGTCGCCGACTGCGGAGTGGCGGAGTTTCCGGTACCCGTAAAAGGCCACGGACTTGTGGCGGCAGGAGCGTCGGCGTTCGATACGGTTATGGTCGCCGCGTCGGAATTTTGTTCGGTTGAGTTCATGTTCAAGACTTGGTTCAGTTGTCACTTTCGAAGGAGCTACTCGCGCATCAGCGGGAGGCGGCCAGGGATGGGCTCACGGCAAGAAGCTTTGTGATGGTAGGGGCGGTCAACCTCGGCAGTTCCCGCAGGGCAATCTCCATGCCCCGGCGTTTATCGGCCATGTTGACTGGAAATCCCGGCCGGAGATGAGGCTGCAGCGCATAGGCGATGGCCTGTTCGCGCGTACCTTCTATTAGCTCCACGGGCACTTGCGCGACGCCGGCCAACCGGTAGGCGGCGGCACGATGAAAGCCATCGACAAAAAGGTGATGGGCGCCGAGACGGAATACCGTGACAGGGGGGAATTCATCCCCATCTAGGAGCTGGTCTCGGTAGATCGTGACGATCTCGTCATCGTATCTCGCACGAGTGTGAACTGGTTCGCATTCAGCCAGTCGGGTGAGCGACCAAGTCGTAATAGTGGATTTCATAATGTTCGGTTGGGGTTTGGCAGGAACGGTCGATTCCGTCCTTGCGGGTTCGAGGGCGATGAGCGAAGCCGCGCGATAGTCGGTGTTCACTCGGGTTCTTGTGGGGTTCAGAGTTCGGGTCATACACTTCTAACTTCCAGCTTCTCCAAAGCCGCCATCAAGGCGTCACGTCGAATCAGGATTTTACCGCCGAGGCGGATATGGGGAATCCGGCGGGCTTGGATGTCCTCCCGGATTTTACGGTACGAGATGCCGAGGAAGGCGGCTGCCTCCATCAGGCTCATTATCAGCGGTGGGTTCGTCCGAATCGCCTTGGTGGCGTCGGATTCCGACCGCGCGGGGTTCTCAACTTCGTCGCTCACAAATCAAACCGCCCGTTAGGGCGAGACAAAACGTCCACGATTCTCGGCCCCGGAGGGTCGAAGCATCGGATGTTATGTTTTGGATTTGTTGGGAAGATGGCCGGGGACTTACTCGGTCCTCGGAACCCCACCTTCCTCGCCCGCCGGAGAGCGGGCACGGTGAGAAGCGGCGTCGCTAAGTTTCAATCAGATTTACTTGTCCCGACGCCACCCGCGCTGGCTTCGAAGCTACGATTCCTTGGTCGCAGCTCGACCGGCGCATCACAAACTAAGATTTTACCAACAGCCAACTTTACCACTCCCCGGTGGGTACGTCAAAAAGGTCACCGCAATGGGTGGACGGTAAGCCGCTGGATTGGATGCCTGCCCGCTGCCCCCCTCGTCCTTGCCATTCAATACCATTTTCGATAAACAGTGGGCGTTAGCTACAGATGCGGAAACGAGCCAAAGGTGATGCTCTCGAACCCATACACACGGGCGTTCCTCGCCGGCAGCGTTTGGCTTGTTGCCATCGGCCTCAAGTTGCTGTCCCGCCACCCGGGCCCTTGGACGACGTATCCGGTCCGGAACCTCGTCCCGCTGGTTTTCGGCTGGATTATCACGGCCTTGCTCTTGGGCACTGCCGCCAGGCGCTTTGGACGTCTGCGGTCGTGGGGATGGATTTGCCTGGGGACCGTCGCGGGCTGGTTCGCGGTCTTGGGACTCATGCTGGTGACAATGGACGCGATGTACGGAAGCCCGCCACGTCCGAAATTCAGCAACACCGACGAGATGATGGTCTACATGGCGAAGGAGGCGACGAAATGGGTGAAGGCGGACCGGAAGCTCGACCTCGATTATTCATTCGAGTCCATCAAGACCATCGAGGAGGAACTGGCCCGACTTTCCAAGGACGTCGATAAACAGAATCCACAAAAGGGCACGTTTGGCACCGCGAGCGGATACGGCGCCTACATCGGCGAAGTGATTCGGCGCCGAGACGGCGGCAACTGGGCCCTCGACCATTCGACCGCCGGCCAGCAAACCTTTCCACTTTCTATCGGGAGCAACACCGTGATTTTCCCGGTCGGCTGGTGTTGGAAGAGGCTGACGGGCGGCGAGACCGAAAACGTTTACCAAAAGGCGCTGCTGTATTCCCAAGCAACGACTGCACTCTCCGGAGCGTCCGGAGGGCGATGATTGGGACTGTTAATCGCATGAGCGCGCACTTCCAATCATCCGGGCCACGAAGCAATGCTTACAGTGAATCCAAGTTCACTAACTGGGCACTCTATGACCCCTTCTTTTCTGAAGCAAAATCGGCATACAAGCGTTTCGATGACAGGTTACCGTGTCAGCCAGCGTTTCCTCGGGTTGTCGCGTTGCCACCCCTCGCGCCAGATTTTGTGCACGCCGCCAAGCGCAGCGAAGTCCAGCGGCGACTCCAATGCATGCCCCCGGAACATATTGTCGAACTTCGCGCGGTCTTCCTCCTTGCTGGCACCCGCAAGCAGCAACGGTCGTGGAGCAGATCTCTCGGATGCTATGGCATCTACTGGCGCAAGTGCGTGTTCCTCTGCGCCCATCCGTTCGAACTCGGCCGTCACAGCCTGGATTCCATTCGCACATTCTATCTCGACGACGTTCTGGTCCACGAGGTCGCACATCACGTTGACCGTAATCGCGGCGCCGCCTATGACACCAAGGAGGGGTTTGCTCATGCATTCGTCCAACAGAAACGCGCTTAAATAACCAATGCCAGAGCGTGTCTCCTACGCCGCGTCTTGCGGGGTTCTCCAGAGCAAGCAGCTTTTGGAGACCGATAGACTTCCTGCACTGCCGGAACGACCGCCGCGTCATGATGACCCTCAGCTCGGTGTCAGTTTCTTCCGCACTCGACTTGCCAACGTTGAACTGAGCTACCTCACGTTACCGCGCACTTTCTTTGGCCGGTCGGAGATACGCAGTGTTTCGTTTCGTGGCTCAGACCTTTCTGACGCCACCGCCAGCTGGAACGACTTCATTGACGTTGACCTCAGCTCCGCAGACTTGTCGCGCGCCGATTTCCGGGCTTCCATGTTCGAACGCGTCAGCTTTCGAGGGGCAGTTCTGCGCGGCGCTGACCTGCGGCATTGCACCTTTCGTGGCTGCACCTTTACCAATGCTGATTTGACGGGTGCGAGGCTGACCCGCGGTTTGGTTTGGTTGCTTCGTTTATCCCGTGGGCAACGAGCGGATATCGATTGGCGGGCTCCAGGCCCGGAGCCGGAGGGTGGCTGATTTAGCTTTATGACCCAGGACGACGTCTTCAGCCGAACGAGTGGAGCCTATCTCTGCCTTGTCCGACCGACCATGCAAGACGGCATCTACCGGCAGGAGTTGGCGCCGGTGTTGGCCATCGCGCCAGAGGTTCCTGACGACATCGTTGCCTCACTCATTTCGAACGGAGGTTGGCGGGAGCACATTCTAGGGTATGTGCTGGCGATGGCGAAAACACCGTCAAGATTCGTTGGTCACGTTCAGGCGTCGCTCGGGCGGCCATGCGGCCTCGCCATCACTCCTGCCTGTGCCTTTCTCGCCGTGCTTGCGCGCAGCGGCGAGTTTAAGATGGAGCGCCTGATTTCGGATGCCATCGACCGCACCGCGTTCGATGGAGAGATGGGATGGGCGATTGATAAGTCCATGTTCCACGCAGGCTTGCGCCTTGATGACGTCGGTGGGAGAGGTCCATACTACGGACAGATTTTCGAGGACTATGTTGAGGTGTTTGACTGGGTCCGAAGGTTGAACGGTACGGCGAATCAGAATGACACCTGAACTCCAACACGAATTCCGACTGTTCTCCGACGCCGCGAAGCGGTTGTTGAAGGAAATCCCGGTGTCAGGAAGTTACCGGCACGTTTTCTCCATCTGGACGTTCCCGTCATTTTCCCCCGCGTCCAGGTGCACCGTTTATTCTCCGCTTCCATTCGCCAAGGGGAAGCAGCCGTTCGCTGATTTCACCACCTGGCGGAGCGACCTCGACTATGAAAAGTTTCGGACACCGGTGGAACGCCTACGCCATCCGAAAGGGTTGGCACCGACCATCGAGAATGAAGTTGTATGGCTGACGGATGACAAAGTCACGGCGATGGAGGACTCCTTACGAGGTATTCCAGTTCCATTTTACCTTGGCCGTAGCACGGTGGTGGGATGCGACGGCACAGCCTTTGAGTTCAAGTACGATGAAGTCTTCTTCGGCGCATCACTCCACTGGTGGGAAAATCATCCGGCCGAATGGCGACCGTTCATCGAGGCGGTTACGCGGATTGTCGACGAACTCCGATGGCGAAAGAAAGCTTCGTGAATAGAGAACTCTTATTCGCCCGCGTGCCCAAGCCGACCGTAGGCCAATCCGGGATTGCCGAACAAGACGTCGCCCGCGCTCGTGTGGATGATGCGGTTGTAGGCGAACTGCTCGCGTGCCTCAATTCCAATGACCCGGTCGACGTTACCTTTGGCCTCTTCTTTGCCCAAGGCTTGCGGCAACGGGAGGAGTTTCTTGTCGTCGCCGAGCCACAGCTGCCGACTATTGCCGCTGGCATCCGAGCAGCGTTGAATCACACTTGCTCGCAAGTTCGCCAACTGGCAGTCGAGGCGTTTGCGGCATTCCATCAAAGCTACGACGATTACCCGACGAGGATGCGGGAGTTTTTGCGCTCCCAGGATGCCGGAATCAGACGCGCGGCCTTGAGGGCGGCGCCTTCGTTCCTGTTACCTTCCGAGGTGGAGGCCCTCCTCTCCTTTCGCGCTGACCCGGAGTTTGGGGAAACGGGAGGCATGGGAGGGCCGCTGCGTTACGACATTCGCGACTACGCCTTGGCGGTCGCCGAACACATCGCGGGGCGTCGATTCGATAGTGGCGACTGCTTTGAGCGGCGAGATGGGATGGAAATATCGTGGCGAAGTTGGGCATCTTTTACTCAATGGCTTGAAACCCGCAAACCACGGAGATTCTTTGGCCGATGAGACTCAACGACGCACAACGGCGAAAGCTGGGCGAGATGATGCACTACGCTTTCATCGAAATGCGCCTGCTGGGGTGGAGCGGTAAGGCAGAACAAGCAGCAGACTTGGCCGACGCATTTCACAACCTTCCCCGGGACATGTGGAGCGACGATTTCAACATCGAGTTTTTCCGCGATGCGTTTCTGCAGGTTTACCAGCGGAAATACCCGGACGGACGACTCCGAGACTACCTCGCGATGGTCGGGGAGGTAATCGACATGGGCCGCTAAATCATCGCCAAAAGCTCTTCCACCACGCGTCCATCTCGAATGGAAGGGGCTTGTGTGCTCCGAAAGTGAGCCTTCGGGCGCGTTCCGAACTGGTGATGTAAAACGTCGCCGGCTCTCCGTTGGCGGCAGGCGTAAAAACCAAGTAGGCAACCACTGTCGCCTCTGGGAGCGATTCGAGGATAGTATCGGCATTGACCGGAGCCTTATACTTAACTTCTACGGTCCCGGTCGGATGTTGGATGAAATAGTTTTTGGTCTGCTCGGCACGGTGGTTGGCGTGCTGTCCGCTGTCAACGAAGCGGTAGGTTTTCCCTCGCCCGAATTCGACATTGCCCAGCCAGTAACGAGTGCTGTGGTTATTGGCATCAGGGAGGGTAGTCATCTCGTAGCTTTGGAGAACATTCGCCTTCGCGAGGTTTTTCGTTCTTAAAAGTCGGAATATCTTGTTGGTCTGCTGGGCGACGAAGATAGGCCCGGTGGCTGGATGAAACGTGAGAACGCCGTCCGCGATGTCCCAATGTTCGATTCGATAACCGGAACCAGTGACTCGTTGCGCCGGGCCAAACCGTTTGAGGATATCTGTGCGAATGTCGTCCGGGCGCTTACCTTGAACAACGGAAGACAACTCCTGAATAGGTTTGGGTGCGTCTGCGATTGACGGAGCTTGGGCTCGGGCGGTGCCTGCAGGGGGAACAAGAGCAATCCCTATCGCAAGCACCACCCATAAGCGAGAATTGGTCATTATGCTCATATCACTCCCGGAAGACTAGCCAGCCGTGAAAGCCTGCCACGGATTGCCGCCGCTCCTGGTCTGTGAACTCGTGCGACGAACGCTGCATGTAAACACGCAGGGCGCCAGTAATGCGGCTGTGGACAGTAAGCTGCCAATTTGTCCCGTCAGGCATCGCGCGTAAATCAATGGACTCCGCGACCGGCGCCTTCGGAATCTCCGGAATATAACCCGGGACAAGTTGGGAGATGTTCGTCGGTACCTTGCCGGTGGACTCCTGGAACTTAGAAATCGCATCAATGACGGGGTGAAATGCGCCGCAGATGCGTTCCTCGATTGCAAATCTGTGCCAAGCACGAACGAAGCCGTAGCCGAACCAAGTGACGACGGCTGCAATCAAGATGAATGCGGTACCGAAGGCGATTTTGGTGCGACGTCTGGCTGTCATATCGTGGCAAGTGATTTTAAAGTCTGCTTGGTTAGCGCAACAGGAGCCAGTTCTGGTATTTTCTCTCGTCACCTAGATTTTACTCATCCCGTCGTTTACTTCCCCAAAAAACTTCGTGCTCGTGAAAAAACAGGAGCGCCCACTGGCTAGAGTCGTCGATTACGGTCAGGTCGTCCGAAATGGAATAGTAAAAAAGGTCCCAATATAGAATCACCATCTTCCAGGTTGTCACAACGGCGGTGTCCGGCTGATACGAGAGATAGACACGTTGACGGAATGGTACGCCGCGATGGAACAGCCACTTCTTGACGACGGGGCCCTGTTGTTTGAACTCCTCTTGGCGCTCAACTGGATTCAAGCGCAACGATTCGACCGTCGAGTAGAGCCCCCGCTTGAAAGTAAGAGCATCGTGAATCCCGGCGCTTACTGTATGGGACCAAACCCGACGCGAGTCCCCGTCGTTCAAAGCGAACATCTGGGCCAAGTGATTCTCTGGAATCCTTGAACCCCATTGCTCCAATCGCCAAGCCAGTCGCCAATTTGAGATTGGAGCCAAGTTGATTTGGTCGCAGAGGCGGGACATCTCGATTGGCGAATGCCGGGTCACCGAGCTGTATCCAGGACCCGTGATGTTGGCTGTCCATCCCTTCGAACCAGTGGGCCGCCGTCGGCTGTAGCGCCGTCAGGCTCTTCGGCTTCGGCGAAGCTCTGCAAATCGACAAAGCCGCTCAGGTCAAGCCGAGCAAATTCGCTTGGGGAAACAAGGCCCGTCTCGCCGGTGAAACAAGGCCCGTCTCGCCGGTAGAGTACGCGACCGCATGCGCCGGAGGCGACTTTCCGAAGACACGTCGGGGCACGTTGTCGTAGGGGTGGTCGCATACCAGGATGATTTGCCGGCTGCCCGAATCACCAACGCGCACTCCATCCGGTCGGGCCAATAGCCGCGACGAGCGAATCCACGACGCGCCGGGTAGATGTGCCAGCTGTTTTCGGGTTTGGGCGTCGGCCTGCCTGATATCAAAGCTCCGGCCGCCATGGTCAGCGGCCCACAAACTCAACACCGTGACATAACCCTCGCATGCCGCCAAAGCCGCCGAGTTTCCGCCGCAGTTGGACCGCTTCACGGCTGGCAAGGCAAGGCCGACGGTCACTAGCGTAACTGCAGCTAGCGCGAGAAGTGACCACTTTGTGCGTGCCGTCATGTCGCTAGTTGTTTCGGCTGCTCTTTGCAGCGGTCCTGGCGGTTCCAAAGTCCTCCAACGCCTCCACTACTAATTTGTCGACCGGCGTCTGCTGAAGGTGGTCGAGAGTAAACGAAACATGGGCTCGATTCGTGCCAGCGCCTATGGGAATCGAGATTCCGGCAATTTCCGTCGGAAGTCCCTGAAGCCCTCGAAATATCTCCGCCGACCTGAGTGCCTGTTGGACTTCTCCATCACGACATTTCTCAATCATTCCCTGGAGCACCGCATTGAGCTGAACCTCGATTTCCTTGTGGGTCATTTGATGATGAGAACTGCCTGACGGCGAGCATCCCAACATCGCGGTCAGTAATCCCGCAACTACCAATCGATACCCCCAGGTCTGCATTCGGATTTGCCTCTTTTGTTCCTTTTGGTCGTCGTCGGT
Organism: Limisphaerales bacterium; assembly: GCA_044230345.1. Classification (GTDB taxonomy): domain Bacteria; phylum Verrucomicrobiota; class Verrucomicrobiia; order Limisphaerales; family JADJPG01; genus JBGARF01. The sequence continues at coordinate 169,480 of JBGARF010000014.1, read as the reverse complement.
CGTCGCAAACTATCCAGTGGCGGTAAACCTACGACTGCCGCCCCGGCTTATCAAAGGGAAATCCGGAAAGAGCTGCGCCGCCGGCCTTGTGGAAAACGAAGTACCGGCTGGACTCCACCCGCAACCGTCGCCGACGGAAATCACCGAAATTGCCTCCGAGAATGACGCAGCGGCAACCAACGATTTGAGTTCACCTACTCGTTTGCCACCAACTTGATGACCTTGCTGGTCCCGGGAGTGGCCGGCACCAATGCGTAGAACTTTTTCGCATCGGCCGGCTTTACCAGTGAGCGATAGTGGTCAAACAGGACGTTGTCGTCCTTTTGCCCCAACATCGCGCAAGTCTTGGCCGAGTCGGCATGTAGTGCGAAATGGTAGCTGGCCGCGCTGTGACGCAGCGCATTGGTTGGCCACGGAATCAGCCCGAGGGCTTTTGCAGATTTCGCCTCTTTGCCGTTCGGCCCGAGTTCAAAGTGGTCCGCAATCTCCAGGAGCTTCTTCCACCGGCGCTGAAACCCGAGGGGGCGGATGGGCCCGGAGTCCTTCGCTCCGCCCGCCGCAAGCCAAGCTCGACAGCATTTTGGAATTGAGACCACGCGGATGCGCCGCTTCTTGGCAATCTGCGGGCTAATGGTGACGTGATTCGACTTTAAATCGACCGCCGCCCAGTCCAGCCGGGCGAGTTCGTCGGAACGTATCCCGCAGAACAGTCCCAGAGCCACGTAGGGCAATAGCTCTATTTCGGGGTGCATCCATGCCGCATTGAGCAGGGCTGACGCTTGCGCCACCGTCAGGATGGCGGGGTTCGTGTCTTCGACGACCGGGTTGGTCACCACCAGGAGAGGATTCGCAGCGAGAAACTTCTGAGCGATGGCATGCTTGAAGAAGCCCATCAAGACCGTACGGAAGTTCCGCCGGGTTTGCGCTGACCACGACGGGTCTGCGAACAACCAGTCTTCGATGGCTTGCGCTTGGACCTCCTTCACGAGCTTGTCGCCAAAGGTCAGGGCGAATAGACCGAGGCGGTACTTCAGGTCCGCCAAGGAGCGGCGTCGCAGTCCCTTCCTCTCCTTGGCTTCCCGGTATCGCTCGATGAGGTCCTTTACAATGATGTCGCCGGCCGCCGGGCGGGCATGGAGGACGAAGTGCTCGGCGACGAACTTGAGCGTCACCTGACAGTTTGCACCTTGCAGCGTCGCGATGGCGTCCGCGGCATCCTGTCGCTGTGCGTCAGTGAGGGTGAAAGATTGAAGCCCGCTGTTCTGGCGTTGGGCGAACATCTTCTCCGCATACGCCTCAGCCTCGGTCTCCGTCTTGAACTGTTTGAGGACGCGTTGCCCGGTGACGGACTCCGGGACTTCGACCCGGTAGGAGTAATTCCCGCTCGGGTTTTTGAGCGGGCGAATTCGGATGCCTTGGTGGACCCAGAGCGCCGTCCTTTGGCGTCGACGTTTTGCTTTTTCCTCTGGCGGTGAACCGGCCGATTCCATGCTCCCACTATCGGCAGAATGTCGGCTTAAGACAGAAAAAAGTGATAGGAAAGTGATAGGCGCCTCATAAAAGGCCCGTCTTTATTGAGTGGGAGAAGGTTTGCTAAACCGTTATACCTTTAACCGGGTATCGGGGGTTCGAATCCCCCTCTCTCCGCCATTTCCCCATTTTGGACCCAAAGTGACAAGAGGGGTCGGACCGTGACTTTCACCAATTTTGCAAGGGTTTTATCCACTTCGAACGGATTTGGCGGCGGCTCGATTTTGTTTGCGCAGCCAGGTGAACAAGGCCGACCGCACCGCGTGATACTCGTTGATGGTTTTGGGCAAGTAGGTTTGCTGACTGCGCCAGCGCAGAAACGAATCTGTCAGACTCACGAGTTTCTGTTGCGCCTCTCTCGCGGCGGCGGACCGGGTCGGTGCGCCGTTTCGTTGGCCTGATCCCTACCGCACACTGGCGATGGCCGTTTTCCCGGCTTGCAGGCAGGCGGATTTCGGCGACAGTTGAGGCGTTCAGTCGGTCGTGGAGTCGAGCATTCTTACATGACGACATCGTTTACAGTTTCTCGGGCACGGCGAGGAGACGTGAGTTCCACGTCGAGTCCCAGGATCGCGCGCCGGGCCGAGGCCAAAAAGTTGGAAGAGGCGAACCGTCGCCTGGCGTCTCCCTCGAAAGCGGGTCGGGAATTTGCGCACTCCGTTTGCGCACCGGCATCGCCGTAGGCTCCGGTCGCTCACCTCGATCATCCGGCCGTATGACAGCACCCATGATCCCAGAGCAATATCTCCTTCCGGCGGATCGATCCGACTGGGCCGAGTTGCTTGCAAATTGGCAGCCGTTAATTCCTCGGCAGAGCATACCTTGGTTGCTGACCAAGTTCGGAGAGGTCTTTTTCCACCAGCCAGACGGGAAGATTGGGATGCTCCAGGTCAGCGGCTTTCAGTATCAGGTCGTGGCCAAGGACAAAGCCGACTTCCAAGAGAGGCTCATTGATCCAGACAACATGTCGGAGTGGTTCCTGGCCCCACTTGTAGATCGGCTGGAGTCTTCAGGCCGGGCGATCGGTCAAGGTCAGTGTTTCTCGTTTATCACCCCGTTGGGACTTCAGGGGCGATTGGCGGCCGATAACGTCATGATCATTCCGATACGAGAGCATTTTGGTTGTTGGGGCGAGGTGTTCCAGCAGATCAAAGACATGCCGGATGGCAGCCGGATCACCTTGAAACCGACATGACCGAGCCGAACACTCCGCCTGTCCCGAACCTGGCGAAAACGCTCTGGTTTCATTTTGAACCCCACGGGCGCCAGGTCGGTGAGGCGGATCGTTCGGCATAGGAGTTCGTTCGTATGACCGGCTTCAAAACTCCGCCCTCAGCCAAAAGGATCAAGGTGCTGGGCCTGTCAGAGACCGCACGGAAGGCAGAGGGCCAAGCGCAGTTCGGCAAGTCCATTCAGGAGTCAGATCTCGCGTTTCTTGCGGGCAATGGTCTTCAGGACGCAGCGCACCGTGCATTGAACTGCATGGGATGGATTTGGCGACAGTGGCTCCTGGGCGCGGAGAAGCATCTGCTGTCGCGACAGGTTGAGCCATTCGTTACCCGAGGCTTGGAGTTTAGAGACCGAACTCGGAGCTACGACTACTTGGCCTTGCACGATCTCTACCTCCTGCACTGCGCTATTTTCGCCTCTAGTGATTCGCAGTTGAAAACTGTTGCCGAACGATTAGCTGACGGTTCTGGCGACAAGGGGTCGAGACCCAAGGATGTCGGGCATGGAGAACTCTATGTCGCCGCATGGTGCGGCATGATGAAATACTGGATTCTTGGCGACGACCAGAGAGCTATTCAGCATGCGGATCTCATCTGGGGAGCATATCGGCAGAGCGGTGTCTTGGCGGCGTCCAAGGCGTTGGTGCTCCCGTGGCTAACGCGAGATTGGAGCGCTTTTCGCAAGAGTCAGCAGAAGGATTTCGATAAGTTGTGGAACCGAGCCCGAAAGGACCGCTGGACCGTGAAGGCTGAAGATTCCACAGAAGTGATTGTTACGACCGAACGATACCAAATTGGACACCAGTGGTGCTGGGCGCATTGCGGTATGGCATTGCTGGCCTATCGCCAAGGCGCCGAGGTTTTGACCGATTCATTTTGGTTCCCGCCGGCGGCCGTCGGGGACGCCGCAGGTCCAAAGAGCAAGGATTCTCACGATCGCCCGGATCAAATGCGGATGTTCTGAGGCGCCGGACCAGCCGGCTTCACCGAACCCGGCGAGAGCCTCATGATTGCATTCATTCATCCAGTGCGCCGGGTCATTGAGCCGGATCGTTCAGTAATGCTCCCGAATTACAACAATGAAGACATCTGTTGATCGCGGCGGGAGAACCGACCTGCATTACGCCGCGATGGAAAATAACACCGCGAAAGTTAAACGCTTGCTTGCGGCGGGCTATGCTGTCGGAGCCGCAGACAAGGCCGGGCTGACGCCGCTTCACTTCGCGGCTCAAGGATACTCCGTGGACGCGGGCAAGCTCCTCATTGAGCACGGAGCGCCCGTGGACGCGACCGACTCCCACGGTAACACTCCCCTCTTCAGAGCGGTCTTTGAGTCAAACGGCCGAGGCGACTTTATTCGGCTACTCCGCAAAGCAGGCGCAGATCCAAACCGCAAAAACAAACACGGGATCAACCCACTCAGCTTGGCACGCGACATCGCGAATTTCGATGTGGGACAGTTCTTCAGCGATCTTCCCGAATGACCGAAACGCTGAACACGCGATGAAAACAATGAATCGATACGACCCGAAGGCCTCATGCAACCACCGACTCCACCCGGGTTCAGAGCCAGGCGTTTTTCAGCGAGCGCGCGTCGGCCAGACGTTCCGTGACGGTGGTCATGCGGAGCGCCATGGATTGGGCCAGGGCGAAAAGGAGGGGCGCCGCGATGGCGGGCGTGTTGAGCAGTTGCTCGAAGGACTCGCGGCTGATGCGGAACAGGCGGCACGGCGTGGACGCCCGAACCGACGCGGTGCGGACCCCGTGCTGCAGCAACGCCAACTCGCCGAAGTGCGACCCTTCTTCCGAGGTCACCAACGGCGTTTGGGCCCCGTCTTTATCGGTGAAGTACGAGGCCGCCTTGCCGCGCACGAGAAAATAAATGCCGTCCGCCCGGTCGCCTTGACGGATGATTCCCTGGCCGGCCGGGACGTCGAGAAACCCGCCATAGCCTGCCAGCTGCTCCAGTTGTGCGTCGCTGAAAGCTGTTAGGATTCGGATGCCGCGAAGTTCGGAAGAGCTCATGGCCGCATCCTTCCAAAAGCGCGCGTCACGTCGAGATTAATCTGGCGCCAGCCGCCCCGCGCCGCCGTTTGCCAACGTCGTCCTCGCGGCCGCAACCGAGGATTCAGCCGGGCAGATCCGTCAACAATCCGGGGCCATGGGAGCGCGGTGGACGGCGTCGAAAGCGCGTCATGACTTTTTTGCACTCGCCTTGAACCAGCTCCCCTCATAATCCTAACCGGCGGCTGGGAACAACCGACAGTGTCAAACGTCAGACCGAGCGGGAGCCATGCCTTTGTGCCGATGAATTCGCCGATCCAAGATTACCTGCAGGAACTTCACGCCCGCTATGCTGAGCTGAAAACCGGGCAAGTGGCCACCTACATTCCAGAGCTGGCCAAGGCCGACCCGGAGTGGTTTGGCATCTGCCTCGTCACGACCGAGGGCCACGTCTATGAAGTGGGTGATTCACGACAACCGTTCACTATCCAGTCGATCTCCAAACCGTTCGTCTACGGGCTGGCCCTCGAGGACAACACCCGCGCGGAGGTCCTGAAGAAAATCAGCGTCGAACCCACCGGCGACGCCTTCAACGCCATCAGCCTCGAGCCGGGAACCGGGCGTCCCCGCAATCCCATGATCAACGCCGGCGCCATCGCCGCCGCGGGACTCGTGGCCGGGAAATCCCCCGCCATGCGCTGGCGCCGGATGCACGAGATGTTCTCACTTTACGTCGGGCACGAGGTCACCGTTGACGAGGCGGTCTACCAGTCGGAGAGCACCACCGGCCATCGCAACCGCGCCATCGGCCACATGCTGCGCAATTTCGACATCCTCACGGAGCCTCCAGAACCCGTCGTCGATCTTTACTTCAAGCAATGTTCCGTGGCCGTCACCTGCCGCGATCTCGGCGTGATGGCCGCCACGCTCGCCAATCGCGGCATAAACCCCACCACCGGCAAACAGGCCATCCGCGGCGAATACGTCGAGAGTGTCCTGAGCGTCATGGGATCCTGCGGGATGTATGACTACGCTGGCGAATGGCTCTACCGGGTCGGCATGCCCGCCAAAAGCGGCGTCGCCGGCGGCGTCATCGCCGTCCTCCCCGGCCAGCTCGGCATCGGCGTCTTCTCGCCCCGCCTCGACAGCCACTTCAACAGCGTCCGCGGCCTCGAGGTCTGCAACGACTTGTCCCGGTTCTTCGACCTGCACCTGTTCAACTCGCCGCACACCAGCAAGTCGGTCGTCCGCCTGCAGTTCACCGCCAGCCAGGTCAACTCCAACCGCATCCGCACGCCCGAGGAAACACGCCTGCTCGAGGCGCACGGCGGCGCCATCAAGATCTGCCAGCTCCAGGGCAACCTCGTTCTCTCCACCGCCGAGGTCGTCGTCCACGACGTGATGGCCGCCCACGAGCAGCTCGACACGGTCATCCTCGATCTCAAACACATTCTCTCCATCAACGAGAGCGCCTGCCGCCTGTTCCATCAGCTCCTGCTCAAGCTGCAGGAACGCGGACGTCAGCTGGTGTTCACCAACTCCCTGCGCGTCCCGCAGCTCCGCCGCTTCATGAAGCTCAAGTTGAAGGAACAGTTCGAGACCCAGTTCCTCGCCTTCGAAGACAACGACACCGCGCTCGAATGGGCCGAGAACAGGCTGCTCGATCGCCACCGCCCGCCCGCCGTCGCCCCGCCGGCCGAACCCGTCCGCTACGAGCTGTTCAACGGGCTCGACGAATCCGAGCTGTCCACGGTGCGCGCCCTCCTCAAACGCCGGCAATATCGTCAGGGCGAAACCCTCATCGAGGCGGGATCGCCCGCCGGCGAACTGTTTTTCCTCCGCCGCGGTTTCACCAGCGCCACCATGCAGCAGGCCAGCGGCGCGCGGAAACGTCTGGGCACATTTTCCCCCGGCATGACGTTCGGTGAGATGGCCCTGCTCGATCAGTCCCCGCGCTCCGCACAGGTCACGGCCGACACCGACGTCGAGTGCGACCTGCTCGCCATTCCTGACTTCGACCGCCTCGGCCAGACTCACCCGCGGATCAAGCTCGTCCTGCTCCGCAACCTGGCCCTGCGCCTCGCCCGCAACCTGCGCAAGCGCAATCAGGAGTTCAGCATTTTTGACTACTGAGTTTCCACCGAAGCCCTCGCCCGGCCAACGCCGCCAGCCAAAGCCCGCCACCGCCTGCCGCTGCAGCCTGGGCGCGCTGGCGGTCGCCGCTCTCTGGCTCGCCTCCCCGGCCCGATCGGACGGCGCCACCGCCAACACCAACGCTGCCCCTCCGTCCGTCCATCTCGCCCAGGCCGGACGCGCCCTCGAGACCGGGAATTATCGCTCGGCCATCACCAATCTCGAAGCCGCCGCCGCGTCGTTTCAAACCACCCGCGACACCAACGCCAGCGTCCGCACGGCCCTCATGCTCGCCGACGCCTGGCAATCCGTCGGCCAGCCGCGACGTACCATCCCGATCCTCGAACGGGCCGCCGCCGCCAGCGTCGCCGCCCCCGACTCGGATCTGACCGCGCTTGTCCAGGCGCGACTCGGCGCCGCGTTGCTCCTCACGCCCGATCGGACGCGCGCCCTGTCTGTCCTTCAATCCGCCGCCCAAGCCGCCCGAGACCGACGCCAAACTTCGGTCACGGCGGCAGTCCTCAACGACCTCGGAACCTTGCACCTGCAGGAAGACAGTCCAGCGAGCGCCCGCGCGAGCCTCGAGGAAGCCCTGCAATTCCTGCCGGCCGATGACACCTCCGATTTGCGCGCGCGGATCCTCCTCAACCTCGCCACCGCCGCCCGCCGCGCCGGGGACAGCGCCCGGTCGGAAACGTGGATCACGCAAGCCGTCGAGGCCGTGGACCGACTCCCGGCCAGCCATGCTCAGGCCTTCCTGCTGTTATCCGCCGGCCAGGTCATCCACCCGCCGCCATCGACCGGGGCCGCGCCGGCCGGAGGGTCCCGCTTGGCCGCCCAGAAACTGTTCGCCCGCGCCCTAACCATCAGCGAGTCCCTCGGCGATCGGCCGATGCAATCGTATGCGCTGGGCTATCTGTCGGGACTCTACGCGGAGGACAACCAACTGGGCCCGGCCCTGAAGCTGGCGCAGCGGGCCGTGTTCGCCGCCCAGGAATCGATGCAGCCGGAAGCGCTCTACCGTTGGGAGTGGCAGGTGGGCCGACTTCTGCGCCGGCAGGGAGATCTCACGGGCGCCGTCGCCGCCTATCGCCGGGCCACCCAGACTCTTCAGTCCATCCGCAGCGACGTGTCGTCCGCCTGGGGCGGCGCAGAACCGCGCCGCAGCTTCCGGGAGACGGAGGGCCCGCTGTTCCAGGAACTGGCGGATCTGCTCCTGGCTCAGGCCGGCCAGCCGTCCGGCCAGCAGCAAGCCCTGCTGGCGGAGGCGCGCGACACCATCGAGCTGCTCAAGGCGGTCGAGCTCGAGGATTATTTTTGCGACGACTGCGTCGACTGGCAGCGCCTCAAGCTTCGGCGAATCGAATCGATCGATGCCCGATCCGCCGTGGTCTACCTCATTCCATTGCCGGACCGGACCGAGATTCTGTTAGGCATGGGCTCGGGGCTGGAGCGTTACACGGCGCCGGTGACGGCCGCCGCGCTCGCGGCCAGGGCGCTGGATTTGCGGCGCAGCCTGGAGACCCGCACGACTTACTCCTACCTCGTCCCGGCGAAAGATCTATACGACTGGCTGGTTCGGCCGCTGCGCAGCGCGCTGGACCAGCGCGGGATCGACACGCTGGTTTTCGTGCCGGACGGCGCCCTGCGCACGGTACCCATGGCCGCATTGTACGACGGCGAACGGTTCCTCATCGAGACCATGGCCGTCGCAGTGGCGCCGGGGCTCTCGCTGACCGATCCACGGGCGCTGGATCGCGGAACGGGCCGGACCCTGCTCAACGGCCTGTCACGGGGCGTGCAAGGGTTCGCGCCCTTGGAGTTTGTCGAGAGCGAGCTGCAGCACATCGGGGCCGACGGCCCCGGGGAGACGCTGCTGAACGAAACGTTCACGCTTGGCCGGTTGCGGCAGAAGCTGGCGCAGGAACAATTCTCAGTGGTGCACATCGCGTCGCACGGTCAGTTCGGGCGCGACGCGCGCCGGACCTTCGTGTTGACCTACGACGGAAAGCTGACCCTGAACGATCTCGAACTCGCAATCCGGCCGGGCCAATACCGCGGACGGCCGTTGGAGCTGCTGGTGTTGAGCGCCTGCCAGACCGCCGCGGGCGACGATCGCGCCGCGCTCGGTCTGGCAGGCGTCGCGGTGAAAGCGGGAGCGCGCAGCGCGCTGGCCAGCCTCTGGTTCGTCAACGATCAATCGACCGCCGCGTTGACCACGGCCTTCTACCGCGAGCTGAGGAAATCCCCGATCCGGACCAAGGCCCAGGCCCTGCGCGCAGCCCAGCTCGAACTCCTGCACGACCGGCGTTACCGGCATCCTTGCTACTGGTCGCCGTACCTCATCATCGGGAACTGGCTGTAGCCCGCCCATGAGCGCCGGACCCTTCCATCCCGCCCGCGCCCGCCTGACAACGCTGTCCCCCGCCACCCTCAGTCTGCTCATCGCCCTCACGGTCGGACTCGGCCTCCTTGCTCTCCAGCAACCGGGTTGGTTGCAATTCCTCGAATTCAAAGCCTACGATTTTTTCCTCCGCCAGCAGCCCAAGGCTTCCAACAGCGAGCCCATCGTCCTGATCGAGATGACCGAAGAGGACATCCACAGTGCGACGCTCGATTGGCCGGTCCCGGACGAGGCCATGGCCACCCTGCTCCAGGTTCTGGCCGACGAAAAGCCCGCGGCCATCGGCCTCGACATGTGGCGGGATGTGCCCGTCCCGAGATCCGGATCCGGCCTGCCCCGTCTGAACTCCGTGCTCCAGTCGAACGCCAATATCGTGGTCATCTTCACGCTCGATGGCATCGCCGCGCCGCCCATTCTCCAAAACGACCCTGACCGCATCGCGTTCAACGACAATTTCCCGCCCGATCGCGAGGTGGACGGGACAACGCCGAAGGTTCGACGAAGCCTCATCTTCGGGACCCGTCCCGACGGGCAGATCTACGATTCCTTCCCGTTTCGGGTGGCCTCGCTCTACCTCGCAGCGCGCGGCGTGCAACCCAAGGTCGACCCGGCGGACCCGAACAGCCTGACGCTCGGAAAAGCCCGGCTCCGCCGTTTCCGGTCCAGCGACGGCGCCTACGTCCGCGCAGACGACGCCGGCTTTCAGATACTGCTCGATTTCAAATGCCCCGACCAGTTTACCCGTTACACGTTCAGCGACGTGCTGGCCCGACGGGTCCCACCGGAGCGATTGCGCGACAAGATCGTGTTGATCGGGATCAACACCACGAGCGTTTTCGACGAGCGCGTGACGCCGATGCATCCCCGTCACCCGGGCGTGCGGCTGCAAGCCCAGGCGGTCCACCAGCTGTTGCGGGCGGCGCTCACCGGGGAGAAGCCGCTTCAGTTCTGGCCTGACTGGCTGGAGACCGCGTGGCTGCTGGGCTGGTGCCTCGTCGGCGGCGCCCTTGGCTACGCCGTGCGTTCGCCGTGGCGATACGCCCTGGCGGCGGCCCTCTGCCTTGCCGCGTTGGCCTGGATCAGCGCCCAATCGTTCGCCGCAGGTTGGTGGATTCCCGTGGTCACGCCCGCGCTCGGGTTCGTGCCGGCCACCGCCCTCGTGGTCTCCTACGTGTCCCACCAGGAACGGACCATGCGCACCGTGCTCATGAAGCTCTACTCCCGCCATGTGTCGAAGGAGATCGCTGAAACCACCTGGGCCAACCGCGACCTCTTCCTCCAAGGCCACCGCCCGCTCGCCCAAAAATTGGTCGTCACCGTCCTGTTCACCGATCTCAAGGGCTTCAGCACCATCTCGGAAAAAATGGAACCCGACCGCCTCTACCTCTGGCTGAACCGTTATCTCGGGAACATGGCCACCGTGGTCCAGGAACATGGCGGCGTGCTGAAACAGTTCACCGGCGACGGCATCCTCGTCCTGTTCGGCGTGCCCATGCCACGCCTCACCCGTGAAGAACAGGCGCTCGACGCCAAGCGCAGCGTGCGTTGCGCCCTCGCCATGGGCCGCCGCCTCGTCCAGCTGATCGACGAGTGGAAATCCGAGGACCTTCCCGCCGTCAGCATGCGCGCCGGCATCCACACCGGCGAAGTCGCCGCGGGCAGTATTGGCAGCGATGACCGGTTCGAGTACGCCGTGATCGGCGATGTGGTCAACACCGCCTCGCGCCTCGAAAGCTACGACAAGTCCTTCGCCAACCCGGACCAATTGCCCAACCGCTGCCGCATCCTCGTCGGCGCGTCCACTCACGAACTCCTCGACGACACGTTTGTGACTCGCGAGATCGGCCTGCTCGAGGTCAAAGGCAAGGCCAACAAGGTGCCGGTGTTTCAAGTGCTCGCGACCGAGCTCGCGCCTGCAGCCACAACACAGATTTCAACCGGGTCATCGCCGAATGCTGCCCAAACCGCCCATTTATGAAAATCTTCCTTCCATTCCCCCGTTGCATCCCGGCCCCACGCATCGCGCTGGTCGCCGCCACGCTTGCCGCGGCCCTGATCTCGGCGACCGGCCAAACCCAGCAGCCACCCTCAACGCCACCCGCGGCTCCCGCCGCACCGGCGACTCCCTCCGCATCGACCGCGTCCACAGTGCCAGCATCGCCGCCCGCCCGCCCCGTCAAATTTCAACGGCCCAACCTGGGCGCGCCGGCCGTCCGGCTCACGGGAGGATCGCGCGGCGAAGGCCGGGACAAAGTCATCCTCGAGGTGCTCGCCCCGGATGAGGTCGGGCTAACGACCGAGGAGCAGCCCTCCCTGTTCTGGTTTCAGTCCCAGCCGTCGCCCGCGGGGTTTGAGCTGACGCTTCTGCGCGACAAGCAGGCCAAACCCCTCTTGCACCTCCGCACGCCACACGCCGACCGCGCCGGCATCCAGCGCGTCCGACTGGCCGACCACGGCGTGAAGCTCCAGCCGGGAATTGAATACCAATGGGTGGTCGCCTTGATCACCGATCCGGAAAATCGATCCACCGACCTCATCGCCAGCGGCGCAATCCAGCGCGTCGAACCGGGCCCCGAGCTGTCAGCCCGCCTCACCCAGGCCAGCCCCTCTGACCGCACTCACGCTTACGCCGAGGCCGGGATCTGGTACGACGCCCTCGCGACGTTGTCCGATCAGGTCGACGCTCATCCAGAGTCGGCCAGTTTGCGGGATCTGCGCCGTGATCTTCTGCGGCAGGTGGGGCTGAAGAGCGCCGCTCAAAACTGATCGCTGATCGCCGTCACCCGCATGAATTGATCCCGCTGGGCTGCGCGTCAGCCCGCAAGATTCATTCATGGTGAGCTCGAAGCTCGAAGCGCCAACTCGGTGTCCGAACCTTGGAACTTTGGGCCTCAGAATTTCAGGGGTAAAACGCGAATGAAACAGCCCACTTCAATTCCCTCATCTTTGTGTTCTCTGCGTTCTCTGTGGTTAAGAAAAAGACGAAACCGCAGAGAACACAAAGAACGCAGAGAACCGAAAGAGGGAATTGGACTCGACGATATTTTCCTCCCGCTACCCCCATTTTTCTGAGGCCTGAACTTTGGACCCTGGCCGGCAGCCCCGCGATGCGCATTCCCTGCCCGACCGTGAAACATTCGGGTCAGAACGCCTGGACGTTTAAGCGAAAGGAAATGCCGGCTCCCTGGGCCCCGGAGTCCTCCGGCCGCTCCACATTCCGGAACCGCTGGCCCCAATACACCTGCGCGGAGATGTGCTTGCCGGAGTCGAACAGCAGGCCCACGCCCGCGCTGGAGATCGTGGTGGGCGTGCCCGACCGTCCCACGTTCCAGGCGCCGCCAAAATCACCGAACGGCGCCACATACAAGAGACCGGCGCCGGCCTTGTTGAAGAGCACCGGCAACCGCAGCTCGGCCGACACGGCCGTGCCCCGATCCCGCACCAACTGGTTCTCGAAGTAGCCCCGCACCGTTTCCATGCCACCGACGCTGAACTGCTCCAGCGCCAGGAGCCGCTCATCCGTCCATTGCCCGCTCCAGCGCAGGACGAGTTGGTTCTGCGTCCGGAACAGCCGACGGATGTACTGGGCCTGGCCAAGCCACGCCACGTAGGTGCCGTTCGGATCGCTGGCCACTCCGTTGTCCGTCGAGTTCCAGAGATCGAGACCGAAGCTGAAGGTCGACCGCAACGCCAGAACCTGGCTTTGCCCGCGCTGAATCCATTCCTGGGAGAAACGCAGCGAGGTCACTTCCATCACCCCTCGGATCGCCCCCGGCGAGATCGAGAACGGCGCACCGAGCAACCAGGTCTGGTTGCGCCGATGCCCAAAATCCAGACCCAACGCCAGCTCGCGATCCGCCCCCATCGCGAATGGCTGGCGCACCTCCAGGCCGTAACCCTCGGTCACGCTCTCCAGATCCAACGAGGCAAAATCGTCCTCGACCAGGCTCGTGTTGAGTCGGCTGCCCCGAATTCCCAACGTCGTGTCGTAGCGAGTCACCGGCACCCGATACCGGGCCTCCAGGTTGTCAGCCCCGGAAAATTCCAAACCCGATCGTCCGCGCTGCGCAACGCCGTAGCGGAGCTCGAGCGGGTCGCTGTGCCCGGTGAGGTTTAGATCGGAAGCCAGCAGCGAGATTTGCTCGCTGCCCACGCTGGGCGGCCGTTGGTTGTCGGCTTGCAAGCCCACGCGGAACGGATGCCGATCGGCCACTTTCAATTCCAGCTGGCTTTGCCCCGGCTCCGCCCCCGGCACGAGCTCGGCGTTAACCTGGCCGACGTTCGGGTTCTGGCGCAGCGCCTGGAGACCGTCGCGCAGCTCGTTGAGATTGAGCGGCGGGCCGGCCCAACGTTGCACCCGGTCAACGATGTAGGCGTCGCGCAGCCAGCGATTCCCCCGCAGCTGAATGCCCGTCAACTGGCCCTCGATCACGCGCAGCTCGACGATCCCGTTGGTCGGCTCCTGGTCCGGGATGATCGCGCCTGAGTTAACGTAGCCGCGGCTGATGTAGTGCGCCGAGACGGCCCGCCGCGCCTCCTCGAGCTCAACCGTGGTCAGAAATCGGTTGGTGAACGGAGCCGTGACTCGCGCCAACTCCTCGACGCCAATCACCCGGTTGCCTGCAAAGGTGAATGAACGCACCCACAACTTCGGCGCCGTCGACAGACGCTGGCCGCCCGGCTCGGGCAACGGCGGCAGCTCCTGCGCCGACGCCAGTCCCAACGCCAGCAGCAACGCGGCCCAAACCCCGGCCCACACGCCCGCGCAAGCGGCCGGACACCCCGCATGTTCAACGCGCGTCGCCACGAGGTAATCCCAGACCGCTCGGCACCATGCCCCCAGGACGCAGCGGCAACCCGCCCCGGCCCAGCACTGTCAAACTGCTGATCGTATCCGACACCCGCACGGCACAATCCGGTCGCAACAACGATTCAGCATCCACCATCCCCTCCGGCAATCCAACCAGCACACCGTTCAAGTCCACCTCCGGCGCCGTCACCGTCACCGTCCCCGGCAACCCAAACGGCGCCGACGCATCAATCCCTCCGCCCGACCGGAAAAAATAGTCCGTCCGAATGTCGATGTTTCCCCCATTGCCCAGGCTCGAACGCGAGATCAGGCTGCTCTCGTTCAATAACAGAAACGACGGATCGATCACCAGGTTGCCGCCGTTCCCAAATCCGCTGCCGGTCGAGTCCGCCTCCGCCGTCAATGTGCTGTTCCGCAGGTAAATCATCGCCGGTGCCGACACCGAGATGTTGCCCCCGTCCAAGCCCGCGCTCGCGGCAATCTGGCTGTCCCGGACGATCAGGCGCGACCCGGCCGACACCTGGATGTCTCCGCCGCTGCTCAACGGCGCCGAGGTGTTGATGGCACTCTGGCCGCTCAGACGCACCCCCGCCGACGCCGTCACCGAGATTGTCCCGGCCGCGCCGTAGGACTGCCCTTCCGCCCGCAACGTCGATCCGTGCGCCAGGCGAACCTCCTCCGCCACCACATCCACGATCCCGCCCTCGCCCAATCCAAGGCTCGTTGTGAAAATCGATGCGCCGTGATCCATCTCCAGCTCTCCCACCTCCAGATGAATGCCGCCCCCCGCCGCCGCAAACTCCGAGCTCGTCGTCACCGCTTGAAGGCCCGTCAACAGATCCGGCCCACCCGCCGGATCACGGCCGTCCACCGTCAACACCCCCGCGCGCACGTGGATGTCACCCCCCGCCGCCGCGCCAAAGGTCCCGGCCGTCACGATCGCGCCGCTGCGCAACTCCACGCGTTCCGCGTCAAGGTCGATCCGGCCGGCGGCGCCGGAACCAAACGACGCCGCCAAAATGGTCGCGCCGTTCTCAAGCTTCAAGTTCCCGGCCCGTATGACCACATCTCCGGCGCTGCCCCCGTTGGCTCCGGCCAAGGTGTTGGCGGTGATCTGCGTCGGCGTGGTCAGCCGGGCATCCAAATGCACGCTGTCCGCCTCGATCTCAATCCGGCCCGCATCGCCCGCACCATAAGTGGCCGACGACACCTGCGCGCTGTTCACCAGTTCAACTCGATCGGCAACAATTCGAATGTCGCCACCCCGGCCTTGCCCCTCGCCCGTCGACGCATTCCCCGTCGCCGTCGAGATCTGGGTCACTGGGTTGAAGTTCTCATCGACCAGCCCACCGCCGTCGAGCCGGAGTGTCCCCGCCGAAATTTCGATCGCGCCGCCCGACCCGCTGCCGCCGCCTGCGCCGCTGTTGATCTGTCCCGCGTTCACCACGGAAAGATCGCCCGCCACCGCCAAATTGATCCCCCGCCCCTGCCCCGCGCCCAGCGTGTCCGCCTTGATCACCGATTGGTCCACCTGCAGCTGCCCACCGCGAATGACCACCCGCCCGCCCGCCTCGCCGCTCACATCGATCTGCGTCCCTCCGCCCACCACGACCTCCCCCAGGCCGGAGAATCGCGCCATGATCTCGGCCCGGCTCAGCGTGCCCGCGTCCACCGGCAGCTCGCCCGCCGACTGCACCGCCGCCAGCTGAACCTCGCCACCCGCCGTTCGCACCGACGCCCCATCCAACTGCACCGAGCCTCCCACCAGGCTGATGTTCCCGCCCGCCTCCGATCGCAACGTCGTCCGGTCGAGCCGCAGGCTGCCTGCCGCGCGGCCCAGGAACCCAAACGCCGCCACGTCAGCCGTGCTCAAGCCCGAATCGTCCGCATCCAGCGCCGCCGCAAATCGCACGCCGTCCGCCAACTTCAGATAATCGGCCGTCGTCGCTGCGAAGGAGCCGCTCACGTCGATCGACGCGTTCGGCCCAAACACTATGCCGCTCGGATTCAGGAGAAAGAGGTTCGCACCCGGAATGTCCGAGCGAATCGTTCCATCGATGGACGACGCGCTGCCCCCGGTCACCCGGGCGAGGATGTTGTGAATGCTCGACGGGCCGCTGAACGTCGCCACGTCGCCCGCCGCCAGATCAAACTGCGAGAAGCTGTGAAAGAGGTTGTTCCCGCGAACCAACCCCAGGCCCGCCGTGATTGAAAACTGCGGGCCCGCCACCGCGCCAGACGGGCCTAACTTGCCGTCGAGCACCACCTGGGCCGACGCCCACCCGCCGCCCAGCCACGAGCATACCCCCACCAGACCAAGCCAGCAGGCCAGGCGTAGACGTCTCGTTTCGTGTTTGCAGATGCAGATCATCCCGGCGGACGCCGCATCGTGACGCGGTCGGCCCGCAGCCGTCAAACGAACATTATTTGATCTTCACGAACACAAAGCGCGACGTGCCGTCGGGCAGCGTCACCGTGATGCGATACAAGCCTCTCGTGCACGTGGTCGTGTCCCAGTTGTAGTGCCAGTCGTTCTGATACCCCGCGTTGACCGTGAGTAATTCCGCGCCCGGGGCGCATTGATTCGAGTATGCCTGAATCTTGATCACCGGCGCCGGCCCTCCCGTCACCGGGGTGTACCCGCATTTCAAGTCGAACTTGATCGGGATCACGCTGCCGGCATTGAACGATCGCACCGGCGCGGAACACGTCCCGCCCGAGCCGCTGATCGGCGAGTAAAACCCGAGGAAGCTGAGCCCGGAAACCGTGATGTTCTGCGTCGCGGTCACCGAGTTGCCGTTGCCGTCGGCAAACGTCCACGTCACCACGGTGGTGCCAATGTTGGTGATCGGGAAAGACGTGGTGGTCCGGCCCCGCACGACGCCCGCGCATTGGTCGGTCGTCGTCGGCGTGGGAGGCGTCACCGGCGTGCACATACACCCATTGAAGGGCCACGTTGCCGTGGCCATCGTCGAACACCCAGGTGACCAGGTTCGTGCCTTGCGTCGTAAACGTGAGCGGGCTGGTCGTCACGCCCGGAATCGCCCCGGCCACCGCATCCTGAGCGACCGGCTGCGTCACCGTGGCCGAACATTCCCCCAACACATCCGCCAAAACCGGCGGGACCGGCGGCGTCAAGTCCTGCACCACCACGGTCTGGTTCGAGACCACCGTGTTCCCATGCCCGTCATCAAACCGCCACCGGACCACATAGGTCCCCTGCTCTCGGTACTCCAGCGGGTCCGAAGTCGTTCCCGCGATCACGTTGGTCTCCGCCCCGCACACGTCCAGCGCCACCGGCACAGGCACCACCACCGACGCCTCGCCCCGCAACACCGCTAGCTCCGGCACCTGCGGCGGGACCGTATCCTGGACCGTCACGGTGAAGACGCAGTTGGTCACGTTGCCGTCCCGGTCCGTCGCCGTCACGGTCACCGGCGTGGTCCCCACGGCAAACCGAGTACCCGGCGGCGGGTTGAATTCCGTGCGCACGTCCCCGCAGCCCGCAAACAGCACCGGGCCGTAGGCAACCGGCTCCCCGCAGTTGACGACAATGTTGCTCGGGCAAACGACCAGCAGCGGGTTGCTCTTGGCCACACCGTCGGTGACGAAATAAAGGTTGCTGATGGATGTATCGATGGTGAACGGCACGGTCAGCTGCGTGCAGTTGGAGAAGCTCAGGTCAAACGGGCCCACCATTAACACATCCCATTTCAAGACGCTGTTGGGATTGGTCTCCAGATCCTCGACCGATTGCGGCGGCGTCGGATCCGTGTATTCGTAGCCCCGCAACCAGAGCGCCGTGCCCGCCGTCGCGCGCGCGTTCACCAGGATCGAGCCCGACTTTTCATCCGGCGCGATCGCCGCCGCCGATTCCATCTCCAGCACCGCGCAGTCCGCCGGACGCACCTGCACCCGCCGTTCCAACGCCTCGTTGTCCGTCTTGTCGCCGTTGCTCCCCACCGTCGTCGCCTTCCATACATAGCCCGCGCTCCCCTTGATCCGCGCGATCGTCGCCGCCGAAGCTCCGGCCGGCAGCGGCGCACCGACAAAATAAGTGGGCGTGTTGGTCATGGCCGCGCTTGGGTTGTTCATCGCGGGCGTCGACACCTTGTTGGACCGCAGCGTCGCAGAGGTGACGTTGACGGACGCCACTCCATAGCCCGTGCCGTTCATCGACCCCGTCCAACCGCTGCGCCCTTCACGGACAAGACCCGCGAACGCTACTGCCAGTGAAATCCATTTCGCCAATGTCCTTCCGCTCCGGTACGTATGCATAGAGAAGACTCGTTCTGATGACCTTAGGATTCTGGTTTTCTGAGACTGACCAACCCACAACCGTCGCCGGGAAATGTCGGCACGGAATCGGCAGCATTCAGCCGAACCTACCGCGGGGTGTCAATGCACAAGCACTACTCAGCCAGATAACGGCCGGCATTAAAGTGAATCCCATTCGTCGTTACGATTCATTCCACTCATCATCGTCGGCTTGCCTCAAGTCTCCGCACGCTGTTATAAGCCGGTCCATGGATCCTCGCGTCGCCGCCGGTCGCGCACCGCGCCCGCCTTTTGCTCCGCCGCCACCGGCATGAATCTAACTCCATTCGAGTCTGCCCTGATCCTCCATCTGATCGGCGACTGGCTGCTGCAAAATGACTGGATGGCCATCCACAAGGTGCGCCTGAATCATCCGGCAGCCTGGGTCCACTCCAGCATCCACGGCGTGCTGCTGGGTTTGCTGTTCGGCTGGGCCGGCGGCCTCACCCTCGGCGTCGCCCACCTGCTCATCGACACCCGCGTCCCGCTTCAGTGGTGGATTCGCGTCTTCAAGAAGTGCGAGTCATCGCCGGACCACGCAATCCTTGTCATCGGCTGCGATCAGGTTCTCCACGTGGCCTGCCTCGCCGGCTGGATCACTTTCTTCGGCTCGCGAACGCACCTCCCGCTCTAAAACCAAAACAGACCGGTGCGGGACTGGTCGCGGCGCCGGATGAACTTGGTGCACCACCGGACGACGTCGAGGTTGAGCTTCAAAAGTCCGGACCCACGACAAGTGTCCGATATTTTCCCTCGATGCGGTTTCGAAAATTGGAAACTCAAACAATGTGTCGACACAAGGTAACCTCGTGGACTGACAATAGCGCAATCGTCGACACTTCCCTGATCTAACTCCCACATTTCGCCCGGACACCGTTCCCCCACCGGCAAAGCCCGAATAAACTGTGCGGTCAATTGAACTACCGCTGGCAAGAACTTATGGACGCCAGCGACTTTTCTTCCGGCCGCCGCTGCGCGAGATCGGTTATTCCTTTCTGATCCGCTTACAGATCCTTCCAATCTGGATATGTCAAATCCCAGTCGAATTCACCGAGCGATTGGTCATCTGCGGTCTCAAGCCGATACAGCTTATCCGTCTCATCGCCACATTCGAGGATATACGCGGTGAAGGAATCGCCGATAATCTTGCGCGGTTGAAGGCCCCCAACGGCGATCATGTGCGTGCCGAATTCCTGGGACACTTTAAACAAGCCAAGATCAGCGTGGAAATGGCCGCATAACGAATACATCCGACCGATGCCAAGCGCTGAGTAAAGTCGGCGAAGATCGTACGCGAACTCCAGGTCTGTAAACTCGGTCTCAACCCGGAGCGGTGGTCCCCAAAAAAGACGGAAGGCGAGCAGGGAGTGCTCGCACCCTCTCAAAACCTCTCGAAGCATGAAGAGATAACCTCGTGCATTCGAGTAAACGTCCCCGGCAGCCTTCGGAATAGATTCAAGAAAGGAAGATGTGGTCATTTGGGACCGCAGATACGCGCAAATCTCCTCTACAACGTCGGAACGTTCCTTCGTCCTCGGAGTGGTTGCGAGAAATCGGTCCCAGCGAGAGCGCACGGAGTCATACGCGACGCTCTGGACCTCAAGCCAGGACTTGCCGAACGTGGAGGCTATGCGATCCCTCGACTTCTCTAGCCTCGATGCGTCGATTCCCATATAGAGCGCCACCACAAACTCTTTCGTCACCGCGTGCGAAAGACGGAACGACCGCCGACTGCGACCATAGTAAAGGGTTATGTCGAACGCATTGTCGATCTCATATGACGAGAGCGGGTCGCGGGTGAATCGCATCCGCTCCACGCCAGTCCAGCGCTCCACAACGCTGCGGACCGCCTCCTTACTAGCGCGTCCGTCTGGCCCGTTGCCAAAGTACCAATCTTCGATCTCATGATTGCCGAACAGAACTACCGCTTCTCGTACCGGGTCGCCCAAGACCCATTGATGGATCAACTTCAATGCCTTTTCGAGCTGCTTGGCGCGAACACCCTTCGTATCAGGATCCCTAGTATAACTGTAGTCGCCAAGACAAAAGAGTAACGTGACTGACTCCTCGGCAAAACGTTCCAGGAGAGAGGCGAGAACGAGCGAGTTTTGATGCACGTCGCAAACAATACCAACCCTGCAACTCGCGACTTCGTCACCGAATGTAATCGATGCCCAATTAACCCTCGCGGGCGCGAGTTTCGCATGTCGCGTCAATTGTAAGGGCTTCAAGCGTAATGGCTCCAATTGTAAGTCCAGGTCGCCCGGGAATTGGGGGATTGCGTTCTCATAGAGAACCGGCACCGACAACCGATCAATGAGGGCCGAGTCGAAATGGTTTTCGCCGGCAAGCGTCTTGGTGAATTCAACCCTGTAAGACATGATCTTTTGTCCTGTATAGCATCGGCACTGTTGTTTTGAACTTTCGCGTGGCTCCTACTGACTAACCAAAAAGGTGAGCGACTGGCGCCGATGGCGATGGCGGTACGCAAACGGCATACTCGAATCCCCGCCAGTCATTGGACAGAAACGCTTGGTGACGGTTCGCCTCCACCGACTGGCCGAGGCCCGCGCCGCGATCCAAGAACTCGATGGGAAACTCACCTTCTCGCCGAGCCCGAAAAACTGTAAACGATGTCGTCATGCGAATCCTCGATTCTGCAACCGACTGAACACCTCGACTGTCGCCGAAACCGACGGACCTGCAAGCACTGAAATTGGGCGCTTCCACTGCGTGATCGGGCCGACTTTGAGAAAATCAATGGGGTCGCACAATGGAGAGAGACGAGGGGGAGAGGGACAATTGAGTCGCATCTATACTTTTGACATTTTACATCAGACGCAGCATTCGTCGGCCCAAGGAAATCGTCCAAAAGTCGCTAAGACACCAACCCCGCTCGCTGAGACGCGGGAACAGCTTGGCCGAATGACGGCGTGACCGCGCACCGCCTGGTCACGTGCTCGCCGGCAAACCGCCGCGCGTAAAGCAATGGGGTCGAATCTAAATATGTGACAAGCTCCATGCCTGCGCAGATGGATGGCATTTAATTGTAGATAATTTAGATGCGACTCAATAGAGAGTGCCACTCGTTCCCGCCGTGCGATGGGGGAGAATGGTGTCCCGTCCCCATTGCAGGACGGAACGGATGAGGTCGAGCAAGCCGTGAACGCCCGGCTTTGGCACAGCCGGGCGCCGCCGGTTGACACCGGTCCGTTTCCAGACCAGAATTAGACCGCTATGAAAACCTGCACCGTCAGCGAGGCGAAAGGAAAGCTGGGTGAACTTGCCGATGCGGCCATCGAAGGCAAACCCACCGTCATCGTCCGCGGCGGCAAGCTCGTCATCCTCCAAGCCTACGAACTGCCCGATCATCCCGACCAGTTCGACGCCCTCATCCAGGCCGGCAAGGACAGCCCGCACCGTCCCCTTACCGCCAACGTCCTCGAAGACATCTGGAAACGCGGCCGCGCGCTGGCCAAAGGATGAAAGTCCTCATCAGCCGGCTGGCCGAGGAGGACTTGGCCGGTATCTACGCCTACGTCGCCGCACGGAATCCCGACGCCGCCGAACGTTTCCGCCGAGAAGCCGAGAAGGCTCTGGCCAGTCTTGGCCGCAACCCGGACTTGGGACCGCACCCTGGCTGGAAAACACGTCACATCCGCCTCCGTTTTTGGGTCATCAGCCGCTTCCACAACTACCTCATCTACTACGAGGCGGGCCAGAATGCCGTGTCGATCGAGCGCGTCCTTGATGGCCGACGCGACGTCCGCCGCATTATCGAAGAGGGCATCGAACATCCGCCGCCGGCAGACTGACCCTCACATCTTGGTTACTGGCCACTGACCGAGTCACGGGGTGGCGGAGGTAATTCGGCGAATTGAAGACATCTCCACCCGGCGCACGCCACCAATCAATTCCCAACCGGTGGCTTCTTTTCAACTGCATCGTTCCGGCTTCGGGGGTTACGGCTTCACTTTCAGGCCGGCAGCTTTGGCGAGGTCGGCTTGCCGGTCATCGAACGTGAGGAACTCTCTTACACCCAGCGCCAAGGCAACTCCTGTGTGGATCAGATCGATGCCGCGCACGCCCATGTGTTCGGTGTGGACCGCGCCAAGTTGCTCGGCTTCACGAAACGCGTCAGTCCACGGAATGGACACATGGGCCAGGATGTTGTCGCTCAAGTCGGATTCAATATCCTCGAACGCGAATTTCCTGCGGGCAGCGTCAATTTCCTTTCGGAAAACCGCGAGGCGAAGCGCGTTGCGGAGTTCGTGCCGGTGCAGCGGGGTGAAGGGAAGCGGGTCGCGAAAAGAGCGCATAAAGGCCAGAGCCTTGGGCGAGTCGGATTGCGTGAGATAGACGCGCATCAGGAAGCTGGTGTCAGCATAAGTTTTCAATGCGCGCCTTTGTTGTAGTCGAGGATGTCGTTCATCGCCGTGGCCGGAATGACACGATTGCCATCGCGGAGTTTCAGGCGAGCGGCGAAGTCGGGGCGCTTCACGGAACGGGCGCGGGGGGGAGGCGGAGGCGGCGTAATCAGTGCCACGACTTTGCCACGTTTGCTGATTTCGACCGGCTCGCCTTCCTCGACCCAGCTGAGCACCGTGCCGAAGTCGTGCCGGAGTTGACGAACCGTTGCACTTTTCATGTGTAACAAGGAGGTTATACATAGCGGAGTTTGTCAAATCTCCATTCACTATTTGATCGCGGCCAACAGCTTCGGCGGTCATGAACCCGCTCCGACGACGAACGGCCTCACGCGGTTCGAGAAAATCCGCGTTACCGATGCCCACCGGTTTCCTTAGTAGGTGGTGTGAAAAACAAGTTACGCATCGGAGCAGCCACCCTGGCAGCCCTCGTCGCCGGCGCGCTTAACCTGCCCGCCGCAACCTACACCGTCACCACCACCGCGGACGCCGGGCCGGGCTCGCTGCGGCAGGCCATCCTGAGCGCCAATGCCAATCCCGGCCCCGATTCGGTGGAGTTCGCCATCGGCGCCGGAGCAGCCGTCCTGCAGCCGACCTCGAGGCTGCCCGCGATTATCGACCGGCTGATTCTGGACGGGAGAACCCAGCCGGGATTCAAGGGGACGCCGCTCGTCCACCTGGACGGGAAACTCGCCGGAGCCAGCGCCGACGGCTTGACGTTCGGTTCCGGCGCCTCCGGCTCCGTTGTTCGTTCGCTCGCCATCTCGACCTTCGACGGCGCGGGCATCGCCATGACCAACCTGGCCGACGCCATCATCACCGGATGCCACGTGGGAACGGACGCGTCCGGCACCAGCCCAGGCTGGGGAAATCGTCGGGGCATCGTCCTGTCGTCCTGCAGCCGCACCGGGATCGGGGATCCTGCGTTTTCCGATTCCAACACCATCTCGGGCAACCGCGAGGAAGGCGTGCTCATCGAAGGCGAGGGCATGCTGAACCGCGTCGATGGCAATCGCATTGGCACCGACTCGACCGGGGCGAACCCGCTGCCGAACGGTGGCGACGGCGTGCGTTTCCTCAACGGTCCGAAATCCTGCTACGTGCAACGTAATTTGATCGCGTTCAACGGGGGCGCCGGTGTGAACGTTCTGGCCGGACTCGAAATCGGGCTTTACCAAAACTCCTTCAAAAACAATGCCCTTCTGGGCATCGACCTGGGCGGCGACGGCGTCACCTTCAATGACGCCGGCGATCTCGATGACGGCCCCAATCGGCTTCAGAATTTCCCGGAACTGACCCGTGCGGAGTCCGACGGAAGCAACCTGACCGTGACCGGCACCCTGGCCAGCACGCCCAACGATAGTTTCGCCGTGGAGTATTTCTGGAGCGAAGTCTGCGATCCAAAAGGCCACGGCGAAGGTCGGTATCTGGCTCGATTTATCATCACCACCACCGCATCCGGCGCCGCATCCTTCACGCACACCTTCGCGGCACCTGGACTGACCGGCGGGATCGTTCTTGCCACCGCCACCCAGGCGTCGGGGGACACTTCCGAATTCTCGAAGTGTCTGCCGGTAACCCCCTCGGCAACGACCTGCCTCGACTACGCCTGCCCGACGAATCTCAGCTTTCCCTGCGGCAAGCCGGAAGGCGCCGTGGTCCAGTATGCGCAGCCCGCCGGAACCAATCGTTGCACCGGCGAGCCGATCGTCTGGTCCTGCCATCCCCCTCCCGGCACGTTCCCGCCGGGTGTGACCACGGTCGCGTGTTGGGGACCGGTGCTGGAGAACGGCGAAGCCGCGCATTGCGAATTCACGGTCAGCGTCGCCACGAACTGCCCGGCCGTGCCGTCGTGCCTGAGCCTCCATTGCCCGGGCGAGATCAGCGTGCCGTGCGAGGCGCCGGCCGGCGCGACGGTCAACTACACCTTCACCGCCACCAACTCCTGCCAGGGCCAGCTGGCCGCGTATTGCATCCCGCCCTCCGGTTCCGTGTTTGAGCCGGGGATCACGCTGGTCCAATGCACCGCCATCGGCAACGGCCAGACGAATCGCTGCAGTTTCAAGGTGTCCGTCACCGGCGACTGCGCCCCGCAACTTCGGGTGACGCAAACTCCCAACGGCCTCATCCTTGCCTGGTCGGCGCTTGCCCGGGGGTATGTCCCCCAAGAAACCGCCGCGCTCGGTCCCGAAGATCCCGTGTGGACCCTTCTCACCGGGCCCGTCACGCGGATCGGTGATGAGAACCAAATGTTCATTCTCCGGCCAACCGGCCCTCGCTACTACTCATTGGTTCGACCGCTGACGCCGCGTCCGACGTTTTCAAAGCCGGCGTCGACCGTGGTCGACGCGGCTCGCTCCCGCTCCGAGCAGGTGGTGCTGAAGTTTCGCGAGGGAACCGGCATTCGATTGCGCGGGGGCGCGCTGACGTTCGACGCTGCCTCCCTGAACCGGTCGCAACGCGCGCTTCTGCGACGCGCCGGCTTGTCCGTGGCGCAAGTGGCCGCGGACGTCAGCGCGATCCGCCGCATTCTCGAACGTTACCCGGGGACCGTTGTGGAACGGCTCGTCGTCGACCTGCCCGAAACGATTCTTGGCCAGCAGAAATCCCGCGGGGAAGGCCTCAGCGGGAACGAGCTGGCCGACCTGGATCTTTATTTCAATCTCTTGCGCGCGGGCGCCACGGCCGCGTCCGCGTCGGCGTTGATCAACGAATTGAATGCCGTCGGATCGGTCGAGATCGCCTACGCGCAACCGATCGTGACCGTCCCCAGCGGCGATATTCCACCCGTGACCACGTTCGTCATCAGCCAGAACCATCTCAATCCCGCGCCGGTCGGCATCGACGCGCGTTGCGCCTGGAGTTTTCCCGGCGGCCGGGGGGGCAATACGAGGGTCATCGACGTGGAAGGCAACTGGCATCTGGATCATGAGGACCTGCCGTTGCGCGGGCCGTTCTTCCGTTCCGGCCTGGCGGGTGACTGGTTCGACGAGACCCGCGACGAACACGGCACCGCCGTGCTCGGCGTGCTCGTGGCCTGTGACAACGGATTCGGCGCCACCGGGATCGTTCCCGAGGCCGACTTCGGCGTCGCGGCCTTTGTCGATGCGACGATTCTGCCCACCCGCGTGGGAGTGCCCGCGGCCATCGCCAACGCCGCCTCCGCACTGCGGGCAGGCGACGTCATTCTCCTGGAGCTTCAGAGTGTGGGGCCGGCCACGGGCGGCGCCTGCCCCTCGTGCAATTGTTCCCAGTTCGAGCATGTGCCGACGGAGTTCTTTCCCGCCGATTGGGACGCAATATTTGCGGCAACCGGTCTGGGCATCATCGTGGTTGAAGCCGCCGCCAACGGATCGGTGAGCTTGTCGAACCCGGCTTATCTTGGCCGCATGGACCCGGCGGATCCGCGCTTTCGCGATTCGGGCGCCATCGTCGTCGGCGCGAGCAGCGGGGGCGGTGATCTGTCCACCGCATGTTTCTCCAATTCCGGCGGCCGGGTGGATGTCCACGCGTGGGGCGGGGGCGTCGGCACACTGGGCTACGGTTTCATTACTCCCGCGGGAGCGGGGGACGATCCGCGTCAGAGGTACAACCCCGGCTTCGGGGGAACCTCCAGCGCCAGCCCCATCGTCGCCGGAACCGTTCTCGCCCTGCAGGGAATCCTGCGGGAACGCGGTCTGCCGCCCCTCACGCCCGACGCGATGCGATCGCTGTTGCGCGACCCGAACAACGGCACCCCACAGCCTTCCGGCGAAACCCGCCCGATCGGCAGCCAGCCGGATCTGGCCAAACTCATCGGCGCCATCCTGCCGGATGGCGCGGCCTTCGTCTCGCAATCCGTTCCGGACACGATGACGCCCGGCGCGTTGTACCCGGTTTCGATCACGCTGCGGAACAGCGGACGAGAACCGTGGCCCGGCGGCGGCGCGGGCTTGCGTCCGCAAAATCCCGCGAACAGTTCCGTGTGGGGCGTTTCGGAAGTGCGCCTCCCGACCACGGTCAACCCGGGAACTTCATTTACGTTCAACTTCACCGTGGCGGCGCCGTTTGCCGCCGGCACCGTGCAGAATTTCCAGTGGCGTCTCGTGCGGGACGGCGCTCGGTTTATCGGTTGCGACACGCCGGGGGTCGAAGTCCGGATCGGCGCGCCTCCGGCCTTCTCGGTGCTCGAGCCGACGCGGTTCGCCGGGGATCCCGTCGTGATCGCTGATGGGAATCAGCGGCTGCACGTGTTTGCGCTGGGCCTGGGTGGACAAATCCTCCACAGCCCGCAGCTCGGGCCCGGGCTTCCCGGTCCATGGCAGCCTCGAACGCCGACAGCATTCGGGGTTGGGAACCTGGCCGCCGCCCGAAATCGCGACAATCGCCTCGAGGTCTTCGGCCGCCGCCCGGGCCTGGAGCCAAGCTATCGACACATCTTTCAAACAAGCCCCGGCATTGACACAGCCTGGTCTGGCGTGGAAGCCGTCGGAGATTTCGCAACCTTCGGCAGTGATCCCGCCGCGGGCGTGAACCAGGATGGCCGACTGGAACTGTTCGGGGCGAACGCGGACGGCTCGCTGTCGCACGTTCCTCAGGTGCTTTTCGCGGGCGGGCCGTTTGGCCTCTGGTCGAGCCTCGACGGCAGCCTGACCTCGGGTCCAGTGGGCACGCCGAGCGTGCTCACGGATCGCGGGGGGCGCCTGCACGTTTTCGTTCGCTGGACCGGCCTTTCCATCCGTCACCGCGCGCAGAATTCGCCGGGCGGAGCCTGGGGCGCTTGGGAGGAAATGGGCGGCCCGCGCGGCACATTCGCCACCAGTTCACCGGTGGCCGCCGTCAACGCGCTCGGTCGACTCGAAGTCTACGTGCGCGGCTTCGGGCAACGCCTCTACGTCAAGGTCCAGGACAACACGGGAACTTTCCCCGCGGATTGGCGCGACATCGGAAGCCCGCCCATCGGCGGGTCTGCCGGCCGGCCGGGCGTCGCCTCGAACTCCGACAACCGGCTCGAGTTGTTCGTGACCGGCGAAGACGGCGGTGTGTATCGCTCGGTTCAACGCCTTGACAGCACCATGTCCTGGCCGGGAACGTGGACGTACCTAGGCGGAACCGGCGTCCGCAGCGATCCTGCCGCCGAGCGAAACGCCGCGGGCGAAATCGAGGTCTTTGTGCGAGGCTCCGACGACAAACTCTGGCACCGCCGCCAGGCCGCGCCCGGCGTGTGGCGTTGAGCCCGATTCGCCAAAGAATATGGTGACGCGGAAACGATATCGCGAGATCGACAATCTGCTGGCTGGACGATGCGGCCAGAGTCGGTGCGCTCCACTTCCGGCTCAACGACAAGGGTCCTTTGTAACCATGGTTTTCTGATGCACCAGCCTGGACCCTCGTCGCTCTCGCCAGCCTATGGGGGATAAGCCGCAAACAACCAAGGCCATCCCAAGACGATCAAGCACACGGGTACTCGCCAACTGAAACGTTCCGTATAAGCCATCACCTCACCGTCTGACCCAAGGGCGTTGATTGCATCGCGCACGATTCAAAAGCCAAAGTCATGCGTTACGCACGGCTCAGCGATTCACCCGCCTCCCTTTCTCACCTCACG
This sequence comes from Limisphaerales bacterium, assembly GCA_044230345.1. GTDB lineage: Bacteria > Verrucomicrobiota > Verrucomicrobiia > Limisphaerales > JADJPG01 > JBGARF01. The sequence continues at coordinate 141,039 of JBGARF010000014.1, read as the reverse complement.
CAGTCTCATTTCACATACGCGGCGCGAACTTGCGGACCTGTGAATCTACGCAATCGAGCGCCTACAACCTTGAGGCAATGCTCTTAACCTCGGCACTACTAATCACATTTGCGCTTTGCCGCCTTCGAGACTCAGCCGGCTCTAGAAAGGCCGCTCCGGATGCCGGCTGAAGGCGAGAGAGGCCGCCGAGACATGGACGTTCTGATCATTGCTCATCGGCGTTTACCGCGCGTCGCGTAAAGGCATCATGATGGCACCCTCAATGCTGGCTCGGTGATCCCTATGTCATCGCCACGTCAAGATTTCCAAGGAAACTTCGGGCGGAAGGGAATCATTGGAGGGAGTTCGCGCAAACCGAGCCCAAATGTGTCCCACTTGAGACGGCGGTCGACCCGTTGGCGATGGATGCAGTACAGTTTGCTCGCGCTCGTGATTTTGCTGGTTGGCGGCCGGCTCTATTTGCCGCATGGAGTTGAGGATTTTGTCAACCGCTTGCTACGCCGCCATCCACTGTACGTAGGTTCCATCGGTGATGTCCGCATACATCTTTGGCGGGGAGCCTATTCAATCCACCAGGTGCGCGTCAGCAAAACGACGGGGCAAGTCCCAGTACCGCTCTTCTCTGCAGAACGAATTGATTTTGCTGTCCAATGGAAAGGCTTGGCGCATGGGCGAGTGGTTGGCCGAGTTTTGATGGAGGCGCCGACACTGAACTTTGTTCACGCCGCAAATGAGGCCGAGACTCAGTCGGGACACGGCGCGCCATGGCTGCAGATGATAGGCGATCTATTCCCGTTTCAGATTAACCAGACCGTGATCCATCGAGGTGCGGTCCATTTTCAGACGTATCGCACGCCAACGCCAGTGGATGTCTATCTGTCGGAGGTCGAGGCTACCGTGGACAATTTGGGCAATCTTCAAAACGAGCTAAAACCTCTTGTCGCCACCGTGGAAGCCTCGGCGATGGCGATGGATCAGGCGCGACTGGAATTTCGAATGTCCCTTGATCCCTTGTCGTACCGTCCTTCCTTTCATCTGGCAGTGCGCCTGCTGGGCTTGGACGTTTCTAAAGTCAACAATTTGGCCCGCGCCTATGGAGGCTTTGATTTTGAGCGCGGCTGGTTTGACTTTGTGCTTGAGATGGATGCCAAGGAAGGGCGAGCGAGCGGCTATGCCAAACCCCTCTTTCGCAATCTCAAGGTGTTCAGCATAAAGAATGATTGGACCGATGGGTTACACGCGTTTTGGGAAGCGCTTGTTGGGGGGGCAACTCAGCTTCTTCGGAATCGTCACCGCGACCAATTTGGAACGCTCATCCCATTTGTGGCGGACCTTTCGACCTCCACGACCACGGACCTGCTAGCCACGCTCGGGAATGTTCTGCGCAATGCGTTTGTCCGTGCCTACCTGCCGCGCCTTGAGGATGCGGCCTTTTCGGTGGAGATGTTGACGTTTGGACCACCAGAATACTATGACCCAATTTCGCCGGACGACTCTCCCTAACGCCAGGTTGCCGAGTATCCGCACTTGTTCCCTCCCATGAATAGCCCTGTGTTGAAAAAATTGCGTGCCCTCCACCCAATGCTTAGCCGCCTCCGCCCGAGGGTGTTCGTGGCGACATTGATGTTACTCTTTCTTGAGCCCCTCGGGGGATGTGGCCTGCGCCAGAAGGGTGCGGAGCGAGACCGCCAGTTCTTCACTTCAGGCAGTCGCGACGCCGATCAGCGAGCCGGGCAACGTATGGCTCAATCCGAGCAACTCACCGGACCGGAAGGTGCCCGGCGAACGGAGGTCAATAGTGCAGGAGGTCCCACCGTTCGTGTCGAAGGCAAACTGGCACTCTTCGATCGGCTGGGGGGAAGCGAAGGTCTCGAGGCCATTGTGAATGATTTTGTGCCGCGAGCGTTGCAGGATCCGCGCGTCAATTGGTCCCGTAAGGGAACACGAAAGCGGATTCGGCTTTGGCGCACAGCCGATGAATCTGCCCAGTGGCTCCCGAGTGCAGAGAACGTCACTCAACTCAAAGAGCGCATTATCCAGTTTCTTGCCCTGGTGACTGGCGGGCCGGTCCATTACGAGGGCAAGGCTTTGAAAGCCACCCATGATGGGATGCGTATCACCAATCCGGAGTTTGATGCAGTAATCGGGGATATGAAGGCTTCGCTGGACAAACTTCGTATTCCCAATAAGGAACAAAAAGAGCTGTTAGCAGTAATTGAGAGCACGCGCCCTCAGATTGTGACGGTACGATGACCGCAGTCCGTCGAAAAAGGCTCTACCTGCTTTGCCTGCACTGAGGCATTTCTGGTTCGCGGGCGCTCAGCGCCGCAAGGAGCGCCAGGCTTCCGTCGAAGCTCCCCATTGTTCGTCTATTTCCTACTTCCACCGGCCGCCTTGGCCCGGATGCCTGTTTGCGATCCATCTTTGCTCGTCCCCTTCGCACGGCCGGGTTCCCCTGCCCTCAGCCGTTCACTCTTCGCCATCAATCGGAGGTAATGTCTGTTTCAGCACCAAGACCGGGAGAAACAGGTCGCCCATTTTTTTGACCCGTGACAGCGCGTCTTTCCAGTGGAAGACAAGGGATACGCCCTTGTCTGTCCGGGCCGCGGCGGCAACCTCCGGCCACAATACTGGAGTGGAAACCGTTGGAGACTCCTTTGCTCGAAGGGAGTAAACGTTCACGGTGGTTTTGTGCGCATCGTTCTGACTCCAATCGATCAACACCTTTCCGCGCCGTAGCTTCTTGATCATACGTGAGACCACGAGGTCGGGATTTTGTCGTTCAAGATGTTCCGCAACCTGATGGGCAAATGCCTTTGTGTGGTGATAGAGGGCAGGTGTGTTGAGCGGAACATAGACCTGGATCCCCTTCGCTCCGGAGGTCTTGGGATAGGACTTCAGCTGCAATCGTTTTAGATAAGCCCTCAATTTCAGAGCAACCGCACAACATTCTCGAAGGCCAGCCGGCTCTCCGGGATCGAGATCAAAGGCGATGGCGGTCGGTTTGTCGACCGCAGTCGTCCGGTGGAGGAAAGTGTGGAGCTCCAAGTTTGCGAGATTTGCCGCCCAGACGAGAGCTGGCAACTCGTTGATGACGCAATAGTCAATAGTGCCGTTCGCCTTGCGCGCTCGGGCTGTCTTCATCCAAGTCGGCCGATGTGACGGGCAGTTCCGTTCGTAGAAGAAGAATCCCTCCACGCCGTCGGGATACCGTTTGAGGGTAATGGGTCGATTTCGCAGATGAGGTAGAAGCCATGGTGCGACCTGGATGTAATAGTCAATGACTGCACCTTTGGTAAAACCGGTCTTGGGGTAGAGCACCTTATCCAAGTTGCTCAGCTCGAGCGTGCGCCTCCCCACCTCCAGTTGGCCGCGATTTCTCATCCGTCCTCGCGGGTGACTTCGTGAGCGCGCTTGTCCTCCCGAAGGCCGAGGAAGACGGGTTGCCGAAGTTTTCCGTCCCGGGTCCACTCGTGAAAACTCACCTGTCCGACCAAGGTAGGTAGAACCCAACGACAGTGGTTCATCTGTTGGCGCGTTATTCCCTGCCCATAGTGCCCTGCCTTCGACTCCGGGAGATTACTGAACGGACATCGATTACGGCTTAGTCTTTCAAGCCTGCCCCTCAACAATTTTAGCAACTTAACGGTGAAACCGCTGCCCACCTTGCCGACGAAGTGCAGCTTGCTTCCTTGATAAACACCGACGAGAAGTGCCCCGAAGTGCAATCGACCTCCTTTAGGGACGGTATAGCCACCGATTACAACCTCCTGGGAACGTCTCACCTTAAGTTTTATCCAGGCGCCAGTGCGCAGCCCCGCCTCGTATCGGGAATCCACCCGTTTGCCAATGAGTCCTTCCAACCCGTGCAATCGAATCTGATCCAACAAGCGATTGCTGTCGTCGCCCAACGACGGCGAAAAACGAATGACACTCCGTCGAGGGATGATCAATTCCAGCTGCGCCTTGCGCTCGACGAATGGAAGGTCCTGCCAATCCGCGCCATCCAACTGCAGTAGGTCGAAAGCAAAATACCGAATGACGGAACCTCCTCTTTCAGGCGAGGGAGACTGCAGTTGCTGAAAGGAGATGCGACCCTTTGGATCCACGGCGACAATCTCACCATCGATCACGGCCTGTGCGGCTTTTAAGCTGGCGGCGGCGGCCGCGACGGTGGGGAATTGGGTAAGCAGGCTTTTGCCGTTCCTTGAATACAGTTCGACACGACTTGCATCTTTGACGAGAAGAGCTCGATAGCCATCGAACTTAAGCTCGAATTGCCAGTCCCCTGTTGGGATCGCGGAGACCGGCCGCGCGAGCATGGGAGGAATGAATTGCGGAGCAAGCCACGCCCGGGGTCGACTCCGCGCGCGGCGATTTCTCGTGGGAGCCCGGGATTCTGACGGTCGATTGCACGTTCGGGCTCGTCGGCTCTGGCTGATCTCAGCCATGGATCTTCGAGAGGCAACGGACCTATCATCCGCGGCCTTTGAAATTGGCTTCAAGGAGTGGCCAGCTCTGATCAGCAACCATTGGCGCTCTTCCTTGAGGCGGACGAGATACCATTCTCCACGCAGTTTCTGGCCGGAAAGGGTGAAATGCAGCTTCCCACATCTCAAGGATTCCAAAGGCGCATCCGCATGTGGCTCGAACGTTCCATGGTCCCAAAGCATGACCGTCCCTCCACCATATTGGCCTTGGGGAATGGTCCCCTCGAAATCGATGTAGTCAATGGGATGATCCTCCACTTCGACCGCCAGGCGTTTCTCCCCTTTCGCGAAGGGAATCCCTTTGGGCACCGCCCAAGACTTCAATGTTCCGCCTAACTCCAGCCGAAAATCATAGTGCAACTGCTTGGCGGCGTGTTTTTGGACGACGAAACGATGCGCGGGCTGGCGTCTACTCCCGAGGCGACGGCGTCCGGTCGGCTCCGGGCTAACTGTAAAATCCCGCTTTCGTTGATAAGCCCTCAGCGACACAATTGCCCCTCAAGCTGCGGGCCTCCGCGCCCGCGAAGGCTTAACCTTTTTTCCCGGTTTCGAAGGCGGAGCCTTTTCAACATCCGCGACGCTTTGTTTCAGCATTGCCACTAGGTCAATCACATTGCTTTGAGCTCGCGCCTTACGGGGCTGGGCAGTCGATTTGCCGGGGTGCCGCAACTTCTCTTCGATCACCTTCTCCAACCTCTGCCGGTAATCGTCTTCGAATGCATCCGGGTTCCAGCCACGGCTCATGGTCTCCACCAGCTTCCGGGCCATGGTCTGCTCGGGTGCGCTGGTGGAGACCGCCTTCGGAGCCGAGAAATCCGATGCATCGATGAGTTCTTCGGGAAACCGCATCAGTTCCAGCATGATCCCGTTGGCCTGGGGTTTGAGGGCCGCGAGGTGTTGACGGGTTTTGATGACCACCTTGGCGATACCGATCTTTCCCGACTCCGCGAGCGCACGTTGCAGGAGGACATAAGCCTTGTCGCCGCCCTTCTCCGCCTGCATGTAGTAGGGCTTGTAGAAAAGCAAGGGATCGACCTCTTGAAGTTTAACGAATTGGATGATCTCCACGGTCTGGGTCGCTTCTAGATCAACCCGCGCAAAGTCTTCATCTTTCAAGACCACGTACTTGTCCTTTTCGTACTCATACCCTTTCACGATTTTATCCCAGGGAACTTCCTTGCCATCCGCCTCCGCCACCCGTTTGTAGTTTACGGGGCTCAGATCGGACGCGCGCAGGAGCCTGAACTTCAGTTCCTCCCGGCGGGTCGCCGGGTGAAGTGAGATGGGAATGGTCACCAGACCGAAGCTAATCGTCCCTTTCCAGATTGGGCGCATCGTCGCTCCGTAAACTAAGAAGGCCCGGCGGCTACTTTTGAACCATCGCCAACCTCGGTCGATGCGTTGGTCCGATCCTTCGCTTGGCGAACGCAGTGATTGGAGCAATAGAAGTCTCCGTCCTGCGCGATGCCGTGCCCGATAATGACGCATCCGCAGCGAGAACAAGCCGGTGCCAGAAGCTGGATGGCACAAGCAAAACAGTCGAAGCTGTGAATTTTGCCGTTGAGCGTCACTTGAAAGGATTCGGTGTAGTCATTTCCGCAGGTATCGCATTTGCCCATAAATCGATTCCCTTCTTTTACACTTGGCCGTCTCCTTTGAATGGAACGGTCGTACTCGACTCGGCGGTTGCCTGACAGGTACAGCCAGTGCCTTCGGCACACCCAACGCAGCAGTACGTGAGACCGTCCCGCGTCACTCCAGGGGATGGCCATTTGTTTCGCTCCATCCCACAAGCTGGACAGGCCAGTGGCGGAGATTCCAAGCGCCCGCCTCTTCTGATGATTGAACTCATAATCGCCTTCTGGGTCTTGGTCCTTGGTTCCGCGCACCAACTCGCTTGCTCCGGTGACCGCCCTTGCGCGCAGGGGCGGGATTCGGTTTCTTGCCCCGACCTGATCCGCTCTTTTTTCCGCCTCCTGAGATTTTGTTCACGGTGGCCCAAGCTCGCCGCTTTGACTCGCGGACGCCGAGTCCGCGCGCTTCATATCCTTCCTCGATATGATCGGCCTGACGCTTTTGTTTCGCGGTGTAGCTCGACTTGTCACCTTGGGGCATAACCATTCAGGTATTGAGGGCTGGGGGCGGCACTTGGAATACGGTCGGCATCAACCTTCACTGCGGTGAAACTTTGGAGGGCTTCAGATTGGGTTGGCCTTCTGGTCAGGTGCATGGGAGTGGATAAGCTAATGCCTTGCCATCGGAGAATCCTTCAGATGCACAGCGGGCGGCACATGGCCAGCCATGCAGATTGCAGGTGGGAGGGAGCGCCGAGTTGCAAATTGAAACATCTCCCTTGGCGTCCGTTCGTGCGCCGCGCTTCAAGCGGGCGCCGAGTTGCTACCGATGAGAGCTCTGGCCGAAGCAACCGATGGCAACGCTCTAGCTGCGGTCGGGAGAATGATCAAGACGATCCCATTTTCCGAGCAAGTGCGTCGGACCCGGATTATTTGCACGATTGGGCCAGCTTGTCGGGCACGCGACACCTTGGAGGAGCTGATTCGCGCAGGTATGGATGTTGCGCGCCTCCATTTCTCCTATGGCACCCACCGCGAGCATGCGGAAAACATCAAGCGCATCCGCGACGCGGCGACCGCCGTCGGGCGAGAAGTCGGGATTCTGCAAGACCTTTCCGGGACCAAGGTTCGCATGATTAACGTCGCCGGACGCGGCATTTTTCTGAAGAAAGGCGCTGACTTCACGCTGGTTGCCGAGCCGATCGCCGGCAGCGCGGAACGTGTCGCCATGAACATTCCGGAACTGCTCGCCGAAATCGTTCCGGGCGACACGGTGCTTGTGGCGGACGGAGCACTCCAACTGCGGGTCGTTCAGGCCGATCGACGGGAGGCGCGCTGCGAGATTCAGGTGGGTGGACGGATCAAGTCTGGTCAAGCTGTGCTTGTGGTGGGCAAATCGGCGGCGGTTTCCGTTCCCACCGCCAAAGACCTCGATGATCTCTGGTTTGGGATCCGAGCGGGAGTCAACTGGATTGCCCAATCGTTCGCCTCGACCGCGGCGGAGATTGAGGTCGTGCGTGCGTTCATTAAGAAGAGCGGGGCCTGCATTCCGGTGATGGCCAAAATCGAACGTCCCGAAGCCCTCGCGCATCTGGATGAGCTCATTCAGGCTGCCGATGCCATCATGGTCGCACGGGGGGATTTGGGCCTGACCACGCCGATCGAGGAAATTGCCTTCACCCAAAAAGACATCATCCGGCGGGCTCGAGCTGCCGGAAAGCCGACGATCACCGCCACAGAGATGCTTTGGTCAATGATGAAGCAGCCACGGCCGACACGGGCCGAGGTTGCTGATATAACCAATGCGATTCTCGATGGCTCCGACGGCCTTATGCTTTCCGGCGAAACCGCGATGGGCAACTATCCGGTCGAAGCCGCTAAAACCATGGCATGCATCGCAGCTGTCGCCGATGCACACCAGACACGAAGAGCGCGTGGCCTCAGCTAGCCGCCAACCTGCTCACGGCTTCACTTTCCGGCCGGCAGCTTTGGCGAGGTCGGCTTGCCCGTCATCGAACGTGAGGAACTCTTCTACACCCAGCGCCAAGGCAACTCCTGTGTGGAGCAGATCGCGGTGAATGGAAGCAGGTCGCGAAAAGAGCGCATCAAGGCCAGAGCCTTCTTTTCTGTCCGTCTTCCCGGGGTCTTTGCGCCCGTGGACAAAGCCCGCAAAGATTCCTTTTGCTTTGTGCGACTTTGGGCATTCTTCAGCTGTGTCTACGCCCGAACGCTTGCCCACTTCGCAGGCACCTCGAGCCGGGGTGTTCGCCACGACGCATTGGTCGGTCGTTGTGCGCGCTGGCGACAGCCAGTCGCCGGAGTCCCTGTCCGCCATGGAACGGTTGTGCCGCACTTATTGGTATCCCCTCTACGCCTTCGTCCGACGCCGGGGACACAGTCATGAGGATGCCAGCGATCTGACCCAGGCGTTCTTCGCCAAATTTCTGGAGAAACGGTATCTCCGTTCAGTGGACTCCAATCTGGGCAAGTTCCGAACCTTCCTGCTGACGTCGATGACGCATTTTCTGGCCAACGAATGGGATAAATCCCAGGCCCAGCGTCGAGGAGGCGGCGCTCGCATGGTTTCATTAGAGGACAGCGCGGCCGACCGACGCTATCAATTGGAGCCAACCGACGAGGTCACCCCGGAAACTCTTTTCGAACGACGCTGGGCCCAAACCTTGATGGCGGTGGTGCTGGAGCGATTGTCCACGGAGACGGATGCGAAACGATTCGAGATATTGAAGGCGTTTCTGCTCGAGGACAAAGGGGCCGTCTCTTACGAAGCGGCGTCGGCCGAACTCGGCCTGTCCGTGGCTGCCATCACCTCCGCAATTCACCGCATGCGGGCACGATTCCGAGCACTCCTCCTCGAGGAAGTTGGGCATACGGTCGAGAAACCAGGAGAGGTCAAAGAAGAGCTCAGGCATTTGCTGGCCGCCCTCGGTGATTGATCGTCCGGAGATCCGCGAAAATGAGAAAGGATTGATCAATTCTTCTTCTCATTGAAATAGGTCACTCACAATTCATGCCGGAAAAATCAGCCAGCGAAGCCTGTCCGAGGTGTGGACGTGCCCCACCGGCAGATGCGCCCTGCGGACTTTGCACGAAGTGTCTGCTAGCCGATGTGCTCGGCGCGGATTCACTCGATCTGCCGATCGGGGATGCAGGCAGCGGTTCGACGTTGCCCAGAATGTTCGGTGGCTACGAGTTAATCGAGGAGTTGGCGCGAGGTGGGATGGGCATTGTTTATCGCGCGCGGCAGACCCAAATCAACCGCTGGGTTGCCATGAAGGTCCTGGCGGCAGGACAATTTGCGTCGCCTGATTTCGTGCAGCGGTTTCGCACGGAAACCGAGGCGGCGGCCAGCCTGGACCATCCGAACATCATCCCGATCTACGAAGTGGGCGAAAACGACGGCCTGCCGTTCTTCAGCATGAAACTCGTGGAGGGGGGGTCCCTCGCGAAATGGATTGCAGAAAGTCAGCCCCCGATTTCCACGCGGCAAGCGACTGCGATCGTCAGCAAACTAGCGCGAGCCGTGCACTACGCGCATCAGCGCGGCATCCTTCATCGGGACATCAAACCAGGCAATGTCCTGATCGATGCAGACGGCGAGCCTCACCTCACTGACTTTGGACTGGCCAAATTGATTGAAAAGGACAGCACGCTGACCCGCACCATGGCGATGCTAGGCACGCCCAGCTACATGTCGCCTGAACAAGCGCGAGGCGAGGCAAAGCAGCTGACGACTGGCGTCGACGTCTACGGACTGGGCGCCGTTTTCTATGAGCTGTTGGCCGGAACTCCACCGTTCGCCGGAGGCACGACGGTCGAGACCGTACGGCTGGTGCTGGAGCAGGACCCGCGTCGCCCTTCCGCACTCCGTCCCAACGTAGACCGGGACTTGGAAACGATTTGCCTCAAGTGTCTGGAGAAAGACCCGGACCGTCGCTATCTCTCAGCGGACTCCCTGGCGGCAGATTTGGATCGTTGGCGGGAGCACAAGCCGATTCTCGCCCGGCCGGTTTCGCCCTTGGAACGATTCGCCAAATGGATTCGCCGTCACCAAATCGGCTTCATCGCGATAGTTACCATCGCACTATTGGTATTGGCTGGCGGGGCGGTCAGCACTTGGCAGGCGGTGCGGGCGACTCAGGCTGAGGCTCTGGCGCAGCAGCGGCTGAGCGAGTCCCGGCAAAACGAACGGCGCGCACTGGAGGCGCGCCAGGAAGCCGACGCATCAGCCGACGCACGACGCCGAGAACTTATCCGTCTGCACGTAGCGACCGGAAATAGGATGGTGGAAAGCGGAGATGCTTTTCTGGGTTTGCTCCAATTCGCCGAAGCACTCCGTCTGGAAGCCGGCGATGCCGGGCGCGAGGATGTTCATCGACGCCGGATCGCGGCCATTCTCAACACTTCGCCCCGGGTCCAACAGTTTTGGCGCACCACCGGCGGCTTCGCCACTGCCCGCTTCCACCCGGACGGAAGCCGAATCGTTTACCGGGATGACGACGGAAAACCGCGAATTTTCGAGGTGGAAACGGGCGGGCCAACCGGGCCAATCATTCCCACCAAAAGGAGTGTCACCTGGTCTTGGTTCACCCCTGACGGCGCTTATCTCGCCACCGTCAACCACGACGGAACGTTGCAACACTGGGATCTTCAGACCGGCGCATCACTCGGCCCCCTGCTCCCCACTCGTATCAAATCGCCAGCGGGTCGCCTCTACAAGTATGCGGTGGACTATTCTCCCGACGGGCGGCGGGTCATCGCCCTGGTGACAGGCGGCGTGCAGATTTTTGCCCTCCCCTCGGGCAAGCCCGAAGGGCCGTTGCTGGCAACAACCGACGGCGCAACCGGAGTGCGTTTCAGCCCAGATGGCCAAAGCGCCTCCATCTGCGGAGAAAATCCCGCGCTGCAACTCGTCGAAGTACCGTCCGGTCGGCCCATCTGGACGTTAAGTGAACCGCTTCAGCACGTGGGTTTCGCCGTGTTCAGTCCGGACGGACGCCGGATCACAACCACCTCCGGAGCGCACTGGCAGCAACACGATATTTGGGATCCCGTTCGCGGCGAACGCGTCGGGAAAACGATCGAAGGATTTGGCCACTCTCGCGATCTCCACTTCACCGCCGACGGACGATGGATTGCCTTGGGCGGCTGGAGTGAAGCGCAGGTCGTCGACGCGCGCACCGGGCGCGCCGTGAGCGAGCGGATGAAACATGGCAGCCAAATCACGCACTTTGAACTCAGCCCGGACGGACGTCGGCTCGCCACCGCGAGCTACGATCGAACAGCCAGAGTCTGGGAGTCCGCCACCGGGCGCCTGCTGCTTCCGGCCCTGCACCATGCCGCGATGGTAACCGAGGCACGCTTCAGCCCGGATGGGCGACGATTGCTCACCGTCTGCGAAGACAACACCGCGCGCTTGTGGGAGCTACCCGGCAGCACCGGCGAGCGACTTGTGCTCAATCGCCCTTTATTACGGAACCCGCAAGTTCGCCTGAGCCCCGATGGACACCACCTTCTGGTCTTTGCCGGTCCGATCATCGAAGTCTGGGATAACCGCACCGGCCGTCTTTCCCTCACCTGGACCGAAGCTTCCGCAACCACCGAGGCTCGGTTTTTTCCGGACGGCATCCGGGTGGCAATCGCCACCACCAACGGAACCGTGCACGTACGTGACTGCGAGACAGCTGAAGAGGTCTTTCGCGTCGCTCATGCCGCGACGGTTCGGAGCTTGAATTTGAGTCCCGACGGAAAGCGAATGCTCACGGCTGGAGATGACGGCACGGTGCAGATTTGGGATTCCCAAGATGGCACCCCGGTAATGCCGGCGCTCGAGCACGAAGGTCCGGTTCGATTCGCCTCGTTCAGTCCGGACGGACGTAAAGTGCTGACCGGCGGCAGCGACAAAACTTTGCGAGTGTGGGACGCAACCAACGGCACGCCGATCGGCGAGCCCATTGCGCTTCGTTCACCTGTCATGTCTGCCGCCCTGAGCGCGGATGGCAACCGCATTTTGATCGTGCGGGACCACGTGGAAGGCCGCGAGACAGGCGCGACGCAGCTGTGGGATCCAAGATCCCAGAGCGCGTTGGCGCCCGAACGAGGCCTGAAGGGACCCGGCCGGTATTCGGCGGTATTCAGTCCAGACGGACGCCGCCACCTGATGCTCGAAGACGCCACATCGGTGGCGATTTGTGATTCGGAAACAGGCCAACGCTCGGCGCCCCGATTGGAACATAAACACCTCCCCACAGCTTTTGCCTTCAGTCCAGACGGACGCCTGGTGCTCACCTGCGCAGACCAATTTGCGCGAGTCTGGGACGCAGCCACCGGTGAACCCGTCTCGCCCACGCTACCCCACGGCTCCAATATCGTGTGGGCGGACTGGAACCCAAACGGACGGGAGATCGTCACTTGCGTCTATGGAGGGAAGATATTTCTGTGGGACATTTCGCCCGCCAGCGAGTCAGTGCAGGCACTTACCCGTCTAGCGGAGTTGATGGCGGCCCATCGGCTCGATGCACGCATCGGTATCGTGCCACTGACGCCGGCTGAGATGAAAACACGGTGGCAAGAGCAGCGGAAATGATCGGTCGTTGAACCTAAGTGAATTTTCCGGTTACCTTGGGTTGGAAATTCTTAAACCTCTTGTAGGCCGCCCCGGCTAAACCCCGAGCGGTACACACACACAGAGCTAGATCCGTAACATCCATGAAGAAATCAATGTTCCTATCCGTACTCGGCTTGCTTGCGACAGGTCAGGTGGCACACCTGACGGCCGCAGATTCGTCAAGCCAACCCGCCCCATTGCCGGTCCTCTTGGTGATCGCAAACCAGGACTTTTATTACCGCGAATACAGCGAGACCCGGCGCTCGCTCGAACTCTCTGGCCTCACCGTCAAGGTTGCCGCGGCCACAACGTCACGCTGCCTTCCCACCGGCGGCTCCGGGCAGCCGATTGGTTTGGACGGCAGCGTGGTGCCAAACTTGCCCGTGGCAAAGGTCGACGCCAGCGACTACTCCGCCATCGTGTTTGTCGGAGGCTGGGGTTCGTCCATGTATCAATACGCCTACTCGGACCCAAACTTCGACGGGCGAATCGACAGCTACTACGCCAATTCGATTTACAACGGCAACGGCGGCGAGGCCAAAGCCGCAGCAAACGAATTGATCAACGACTTTGTCGCGCAGGACAAATACGTTGCCGGGCTGTGCCACGGCGTAACCGTGCTGGCCTGGGCCCGCGTCGACGGCGCAAGCCCGCTGCAGGGAAAAAAGGTCTGCGCCACGCCAGGCGGGTCCCCCGCGACGGTCTACCTGAGCAAATCGTTCGCGAACAATGAGCTCGGCGTGCATGAGCAAGTCGTCGCCAACGGCGCGTTCAGCAGCCCATACAGCGGGCTCATCGGCAACCCTGCCACCACGGCGGATGACGTGGTGGTGGACGGTAAAATCATCACCGGGGAAAACTACACCTCAGCGCCGTATCTTGGGCGGGTGCTCGCGACGCTGATTCTGAAAAGCGGCACCTGACCCCTTCCCCATCTTTCGCACTTAGTAAGGCAAGGCGCGCACTCCGAGCGGGCCGCGAAAGGATGAAAAAACTGGGTTCGACGGCGGGCGACGGAGCGCCCGCCGTACCGCGAGCGCTTTACGTGGTTCAGGCGCGTCCGTCGGCCCGACGTGCCACCGATTGCGCCACTTGGACCAACGCCGCCGTCGTCGGAGTTAACGGCTCCCTGCGATGAGCAATTCCCACCACGGCAGGCGCCGGCGCCGGATCTAACGGAACAAATCTCAAGGCGCGCCCCGTTGTGGCGGCAAAAATTGAGGCGCAAATGCAAATGCCTCTGCCTGATTTGACCGCGGCCGTGAGGCTGGTTCCACTGTCGCATTCTTCGACCACGTTGAGCTTCTTGGCCGTCTGCCCGACGCGATGCGCGACGAACTCCCAGTAGTCGGGATACTCCGTGCGCGAATAAACGACGACCGGCTCTTGGCAGACTTCCGCCAAGGTCACCTTGCGGCGCTCCGCGAAAGGATGATCCGCCGGCACCGAGACTCCAACCGGATAGCGTTGCAGTTCCCCAAAGGCGATCCCTCGACCAGCTTGGTTTGAGGGTTGCATCATGAGCGCAGCATGCAAACGACCTTCACGCAGGCCGCTCAACATCTCCGGGGACGAGTGATCTTGCAGAATGACCCGAACGCCGGGAAATCGTTTACGAAACGCCTTCAACAACCTGGGCAGAATCTCCGCCGTGGGCGTCGGCGCATAACCAACGTGTAGCTCTCCTCGATCGACCGAGACAAGGTCGCGAACCGCTCTGACTGCTTCATCGACGCGCGCTAGCGACGACCGGGCCTCCTTCAGAAAGACGCGACCCGCATCAGTGAGCCGAATGGTTTTTCCGTTCCGCACGAACAAGGCAACTCCGAGCTCTGCTTCGAGATCGTGGATCTGCCGGGTCAGCGGCGGCTGCGAAACGTGCAAGCGAGCCGCAGCTCGGGTAACATTCTCTTCTTCGGCCACGGCAACGAAGTAGCGGAGGTGACGCAGTTCCATGCGGGCCGCAACGATACCCGAAGGGTATTACGACTCAAGGAACATGATATTTCCGATCGAGGCTGGGCCCGCGCTATCTTCAGCATGAAATTGGAAACAACGAACACAACAAGCATGAAAGCCGTGAGGACAACCCCGACAAACGCCAAACGAAATGCAACGACACACGTCCGGAGCTCGGCGCAAATCGCTCGTCAAACCCAGTCTGCCGCGCGGCACAAGCAGCCCGGTAACGGGCCGCGACGCGCAGATGTTCCCCGTTCGCTTTTCACCCCGCCGAATACTCGAACCCAGCGCGGCATCCTGTCCGGAAGACCCTTCACTCTACCCGACGTGAACTCGCCACCAATGCCCGCGTTGGCTCCGCCCGGCGTGATTCTCAACGGCAAGAAGGTTGAGGGGATGACCTGCATTGACCCAGCGACGGGCTATCCCGATGTCCGAAGCTACCGACGGAAGTTCGGCCTGATCATTCCCGCCACGAACACCAGCATGGAGCACGAACTGTGGAGCATTATCTTCGCGAACCAGGGACCACGTGGCTTGCACGGCGTCGGTCTGCACACCGCCAACGTCGTTACTCCCAAACCTCAACTGGAGTCCGAGGAAGACCTCATGAACTACCAACGACAGTTTCTCGGCGGCCTGAAAGCAGCCGTGGAGGTCGCGGCGTTGGCACAGCCTGAGTACATGATTATGGGCATGAGCTTGGAACACATCGTGGGTGGCCTGGACGCCATCCGCGCGCCGATGGTGGCGCTTGAGGCGCACTCCCGCCTGCGTTGGGCTGCCTCACACGAGGCCATGCCTGCGGCGCTGAAGAAGTTTGGCGCCCGGCGCATTGGATTGCTGACTCCGTTTGACCAGCGGGGGAACCAGTTCGCGACTCAAATGTTCGAAGACCTTGGCTTTGAAGTTGTCGGCAGCGTCGGTTTTTCCTGCGCGAACGCGCTGCACATCGCGCACATTCCCGACTCAGCCAAAGAGCGCGCCATTCGGGAATTGCTGGCCACCGACGAGCACAAACTGGATGCCATCGTTCAGTGCGGCACAAACATGAGCCTGCTCAACGTAACGGAGAAACTCGAACCGATCGTCAACATCCCCATCCTCGGCGTCAATGCAGTGCTCTTTTGGTATGCGCTCCGCGAAAATGGATTCGAAGACCCGCTCGTCGGCGCTGGCCGATTGCTGAAAGAATTTTGACCGGTCCAGCCTTTCACGCTCGGGTCGGGCCCGCACTTCGAGCGCGCCGTGAAAGCAGAATGGAAACGGGGTCAGCGGCGGGCGACGGAGCGCCCGCCCTACCTGCCGCGTTCCGCACAAATCATCTGCGTTGAATTCTCCAGGTTAACTGTCCCTACTGTCTGCCATGCCCAAGCCAACCCACATCGCCGAAGCGGCCCTTTACGTGGACGACATCACTCGCGCCGCCCGGTTCTACACCGAGTTGTTCGAGTGCCCGACGCTCCGCCTGGATGAACGCCTCTGCGCCCTCCGTGTCTCGACCGAGCAAGTGCTTCTGCTCTTTCTGCGCGGCCATTCCCTTCAACCCGTCCGGCTCAATGACAATGTCGTCATTCCCGGCCATAACGGCAATGGTCCGTTGCATCTTTGCTTCGGAATCCAAGCCTCCGATCTGTCGGCGTGGGAGGACAAGCTGGCGAAACTCGGCATTGGAATAGAAAGTCGAGTGCAATGGCCCAGCGGCGCAGCAAGTCTCTATTTCCGAGACCCAGACAATCATTTAGTGGAACTGGCCACGCCGGGTCTCTGGACCTGAAGGTCAAAGTCGAACCCGAGAGGCGTGGCCGAGAAGAGGGGCCCGCACCCTGCCGCGGGCCCCTCCGTGCCGACAATCGGTCGTCGCGGAGCGTCGCGAACCCATCACTCCGGCGCGACGCAACGTCCTTCCAAGTGTCCCGTAAAATTGCGCTTCCGCGCAATGGGACCAATCCCACCTAATCCTGGCCCGTGCCGCCGACAATCCAGTCATTGCCCAGGTCGCCAAAGACTTCGTCACTTTGGGTGTCCGCCCCGCGTCCGCCGATGAGAACGTCGCGGCCCAATCCACCCAGGACCGCATCTCGATCTCCGCCGGTATTCGCGATGAGGATATCCAAACCGCCACCGCCGAATGCGAATTGCGTTTCCTGCGAACTGCACAGGACGACGTCATCGCCCCGCACGGCCCGGTCGAAGCCGCCTTCGCCGTCGTCCCATACCACGATGTCCTTTCCGTCACCCCCATTGAGGGCGGCCACGGGAATGCCCCGGGAGATAAGGATGTCATTTCCCTCTCCGCCGTGAACCGCCACCACGGGGATTGCCTTCAATGGGATACCCAGTTTGCTGAGCGGGACGCCATTGAGCAAAACGCTGCTGTCTTTGGCCAGCGCCACCTCAATCCGATCGTCCCCGCGGCCTCCCCAGATGGAGAGCAAGTTGAGCTCGGGATAATACTGGACCCGTTCCAACGTGGTTCCAGCCAAACCTAGATTCGCCCCGCTCAACCAAGCACAAATCGCCATTGCTCCGATTACCGTTGTTCGTTTCATTTCTGTTCTGTCCTTTTCGTTCTGTGTGTGTGCCGGCAGCTTTGGCGTCAGCTCAATACACTCTCGAACCTCGAGCCACAGCCACCGTCACCAAAGAAATTAAGAAAAGGATTCCGAACGTAACTGAACTTTCCGCGAATGTTTCGCTGAGGGCAGAAACCGTTGCCCGAAGAACTGACGACCCGACGACAACAACTTCCGCTGAAAAACGAGGAGGCAGGGCCAGAGGCTCATGCGCCCCTGCCCTGCCTCCGTCACCCCGAGCCAGGCTGACTACTTCAGCGCCAGGCTCACCCGATAGAACTTCATCTGGGTCCCCACCGGGACTGCGGCCTCGAATCGGTCCCCTCCCAGACGTGCCGGGCTGCTCGGCAAGTTCGCGAAGAGCTGATTCAAATCCGACGTAGCCTGCACCGTGAATTTTATTTTGTTCGCGAATGCGTCGGGCCAGTTCCATACGACCTTCAATTGATTGCCATCGATCGTCAGGTCGACTTGTGGCGGGCCGATGTTCACGGGCGCTGGCCCCTTGCTCGACGGATCGAGCGGGTCAGTGCCTTCCAAAGATTCCTGCAAATTGCTGATTCCATCGCCGTCGGTGTCGCCAAATCCGCTCTGATTCAAATTGCCAAAGAGCAGCATTTCCAAGTCGTCCGGCAGCAAGTC
Source organism: Limisphaerales bacterium (assembly GCA_044230345.1). GTDB lineage: Bacteria > Verrucomicrobiota > Verrucomicrobiia > Limisphaerales > JADJPG01 > JBGARF01. The sequence continues at coordinate 123,170 of JBGARF010000014.1, read as the reverse complement.
GCCATCGGCATCGGTTGCACTGACAGCGGGGACGCTATCGAGACCGAGAGCGACGACTTCAATCGCCTGGCCAGTGCAGCCATGATTCGGGATGTCGGTGAAACCAAAGACATGGACCGAGCTCCCCACGGGCAAGCTGAAGTTCTCCAGCAACCGGTACGGATCGCCGGTGGGCAGAAAGAGGCTCCAGCTTCCGATGCCCAGTGCTCCGTCCAGAGGCACGCAGTCCGAGTTAAACGTGTCAGCACGAGTGACGAGCATGACATTGGTCGTTGGCCGTGCGGGCATGGTCGCAAGGATCTGCTGAGCGGCGCCAAACGCAGAGGACCATTGCGAATCCAGGACGGGCGAAGCCGCCAGATAGTTGGTATGGACTTCGCCGGTCCCAATGAAGTGACGGAGCGTATCGACCGGCGACGGAAATGCTCCGGGCGCGACATTGTTGGAGGCACTGCTCAAGCGGTAGATCTCCGCCGCTGCGGCACGGAGTGCCAACGGCCCGCTGTCGGCCGAGGAGAGGTCGTTGGTCGCGGATTGATAAAGACTCCGCAAGGCGTAGGCCGGTTCACCATTCGGCCCGAGTTGTTCCAAGGCCAGCAGATTGGACTGACTCAAACTCGTCCGCGTTTTGTCCGTGGCACGGAAGGGAAAGAGAGTGAGATTTTGTCCGGCCGCATCGCCGCGGGCCGAGAGGATTTCGCCGATCTTACGTTCCACGAGTAGCGCGACCAGCGTGTCGTCGGGGTCGAGTTCAGACAGAGTGCGCGTGTGCACGACGGCGCTTTGGGCCGCTTGCGCGGCAGCGATCCAGTTGTTGGCTTCGGTGGCTAGATTGCCGTTCCCGATCGTGTAATTCACCTTCAAGCCGGGCGTGATCTCCGGCACCGGTCGGAGGCCGATCAGTTCGCGTCCCAACGCTTTGTCAGCCCCGGCAGTGGCGATGTCGAAGTGGGACTCGGTGGCAACCGTCAGCAATCGTTGCCGAGTGTTGAGCACGATGTTCGACAACAAGGCCGACGGATTCAGAGCACCGGGAAGGTTTAGGTTCGCGGTGACGCTGTAGCGCAGGAGCGCGCCGGGGCCGTCGTAGACCCGCAAGGCAGTGCCGGGCAGGCTCACGGTGATCGCGCTCGCCGGCCCGTCGACGGGGCGCGGGGTTTCTACCAGATCAAGCGACGTCTTGAATTCCACATGTCCCGCCGGCGTACTCGAAGCCAGGGTGGGATTCGAGCCCTGCAGCAATTCCTCCAAATCCGTGTAGCCATCGCCGTCTGAATCCGGGCCTTTCTGTGGGTTCAACCCTTTGGCGATCTCCACCGCGTCGGGCACACCATCATTGTCAGAGTCGAGTTCGGAGGGTGAATCCGTAAAATGGTAGGCCGCGTGACGGACCACCGACTTGGCGATCCCGATCAACGGCTTGGCATAGTAGGACACAGTGGTGTTCTTGAACACGGCGATCGGGCCGACGTAAGGAATCCAATCACCCGCGTTGTTCAGGCGGTACTGAATCTGTGCGCCAGCCTGACTGGCCGTGAGCGTAACTTGGATGCTCGTCTTGTAGGTGCCAGCCGGGGGCGCGATCTTAACTTCCACGACTTCATCGCCGACTGGTTTGGAGAGGCTGAAGAGCGAGAGCGTGGGGGCATACTGGTTGACGAGTCCGAAATTCATCGACGGATGCGCCGTGCCCAGCGGAACCGGGGTTGGATTGTCCAGGCCGTTGCTCGAATTCAGGAACGTTTCGACGTTCGCGCTCAGCGCAGGCAAGGCTTCCTTGTTGTATCGAGACGTCCAGTCGCCAGCGGTGAGCGACCGCAGCAGAACCGGTTGAGTCGAAACAAACGGCTCGCTCACGAACTGGAACACATTGGCCAAACCCGTCAGGGCGTTAAGCGCCGGAAGATCACCGCTCGCACCCGCCGTGTATTGGCCTCCGGCGAGGTTGTATCGCTGGAAACGGCTCGATGTCGTTGCGCCCGCGGGAGCGGAAAGCATCGTGAAATGGCCTCCCGCCAGCGGAACGGCGCCGGTGAAATGCTCGCCCGCCGCTGCCGTGAATTCTTGGGCTACGGTCGGAGCGTTGACCCCGTCGAAGTTGTAGACTCGAGCCAATTGCCCGCCGTCGAACAGGGCGAGAAGTTTGACTCCGCCGGGTTGCGCGACGACATAGAGTTCCTCAAGCGGAGCGCCGAGATTGAAGAGCGTCTCTGCGCTGAAGTTGAAGTTCCCCGGCGAGGGTTCGAGCACCGAACGCAACCGGAGACCACCGTTCGCCTCGCCTGGCGCGTAGAACAGAAACTGTGCTAACGCACCACCCGAGAAATTGCCGGCAACATAAGCGGAACCCGCGGGAAGCGCGTTCACTTGCAATACTGTCAGCAGAGTTCCGCCCGCAAGGTTGTAAGCGCGGAACGTATCCTGGCCATTGCCACGCAAGAGAGCCGCGGCAACCGGCGCCGTTCCTGTCTTAATCGAGACCGCATTGCCGGCGCCCCAGGGTGACGTTTGCACCAAGCTCGCGCCGATCTGCGCATAGCTGCCGGCGGTGTTGCGCACCAAGCTGACCTGATTAGGCCCGCCGCTGTTGTAGATGGAGCCAACGAGCAGATCGTCGAGGGCGGTGTTGCCCGCGCCGCCGATGTCGAGTGCGACGACGTAATTGGGTCCGAGGGTGGGCACGAACACTGACTGAGGCACGCCCGGGACGGCCGCGTTGTTGGCCTCGATCAGATTCAACCGATTGGCGTCGGGCCCCGTAAAGGCGAGCGTATCACGAGTCGTCACCGCCAGGCGCCCGAGAGCCAGGCCAGCGACGTTTTCAATTCCGCTGGCGCGGCTAGGCACCCAAACGTGTTGCCCGGCCACCGGTTGATGGGCCACTCGATAATTACCGGTCGTGCGGTCGACAATGACGATGTCCTCACGGCCGTCGCCATCGAAGTCGCCCGTGGCGGTGAACTCGTTGGGATTCTCGTAAACAAAGGCGGCGGCAGCGTTGAGGCTGGTGGCCAGAGCCAGGAGGCAAAGTGCGCGAGCGAACTGAGCTCCGGTCCGCGATGGAAGAGAGGCGATGTTCATAATCGGGAAGGTGCTGAGATTTTGAATTGTTCCGGGTTGATGCGGTTGTTTCACAACTCAACCTCATTGGTTGGAATGACCTCTTCGATCTCACGATTAGTTCCGAACCGAACCAGCAGATAGCCGTAGCGGGCGCCCGTGATCGTGGGTTGAGTGTCGAGCAGGAACATGTCGTAGCTCGGCTCAGTCAGAGGTGAATTGTTGTAGCGGTAGACGCCAATGAATGGATCGCGGATGACCGTGACCTGTCCAAATCCAGCGACCGTGGTTTGTTGGTAGGCGATCTTTTCCATCATCGGAGTAACCTGCGTCACGTCGCCGGAAACCGTGGGGAAGTTGCCGTTCGGAACCTGGTAGCGATACAGGACGAGCGGCAGGACCGTCGAACCGTCCTTCTTGGCGAAGACATATTTCAGCGGCGACGTGAACGTTGGAATCATCGTGTTCCCGTTGGTGGGGGAGCCGACGATGGGGATCTTGGCGCCGATCCGGATTCCAACGGGATAAGCGTCCGAGGGGAGCGGCGCGGCGACGATGCCGGGATTGAAGGGAGGTTGCACGCCGGGCAACGGGCGATCAGGCCACGGCACTTGAGGGCCGAGCGACGACGGCGGGCTCCAGGTGAAGCGCTCCACGTTGCTGCGTTCGCTCAGCGTGCCGTCTTTCGCAATGGCTCGGACGAAAACGTAATACGTCTTGCCCAGTTCGATGCTGGCGCTCAGGCGAAACTTGGCGCTTTCTCCGAAGTTCGGCCCAATCAGGATGGTGTGGTAGACGCTGAAATCATCCTTCATCGCTTTGCCCTCGTTCTTAAAATCCACATCGGCATCAACACGCACCTTGTCGGAGAGCTTGGCTGAGAGTTGATTGGGGGCAACGGCAGTGCCTTCGAGGGCCACGCTGACTTCGAAGCGTTCGATGCCATACGGCGGGCAGAACCAGGTGGCTTCCATCTCCGGGCTGCCGAGCGTGCCGGCGGGCGAGAGCGGAGCGAGGATGGGCTGCGCAATCTTGGTGGCGCCGCCGACGTCGATGCACGAGCCGACGGGCACGATGGAACTGGCATTGCCGTGTTCGTCGAACGCTTGAGCGAAGTAGCAGACATCACCCGCGTTGGCGATGGGCGTGCAGTCCTGAATCATGACGCTGGAATTGGTGGCCTTGGCTTGCTCGATGAGCATGAGCGGTCCGAGATCCACGCGCTTGTAGAGTTTGATCTCCTTCGTGCCCGCGGCAAAGCTGATGTAAACCTCGACGCAACCATTGGTCCCGCCATTGCCGGGCGGGTTCGGCTCATGACGATTGCAACGATCGTCGCCAGTGGAGCCGACGATAACCCGGTCGCAATTCACGGTGGCCTGGTATTCGACCGCACGGCTGGAGCCAACCGTAGTCGCGCTCACTGAGCCGACGCGGAACCCCGAAACTTTGCCTTCCTGAGTTCCCACCCGGCAGTAGAACGAAACCGGTGAGTTCTGGAGTTGGGACCGCGGCCAGGAGGCGAGCGTGCTGACTGCGTTGCCAGCCCCGAAGTAGAAGCGACCGATCAGGTTTGTCGGGTCTGTGTTGAACGCGTAGAACTCGGCCCATTCAACGTCGGGCACATTGCGAGAACAGACCGGCCGGAAGTAGGCGCGCGTCGGATCTTCGGTGGTCAGCGGGAGATCGCGAGTAGTCGGGCCGCTGATGACCGGCTGGCAGCAGGTGATTCCAAGGAAACCGCCAGGGGCGTCCGGTCCAGTGCGGTCGCGCAGAACTCCAAAGATGGGCCCCGTGTGCGGAGAGAAGTTGCCGCCGCAAGCGCCATTGTCGAGCACACGCACGGTGTACCAGAACGTTTTGCCGGCATCGTCCGGCATCTTGGGGGAAGCGGGCCCATTATCCAGGATCGAGAGCCGCGCCAAGCCGGGGGTATGCGGCACGGTGCCGACAAGGTTGGGATGCATCACCGGATTTTGCGTGTCCTTGAGATAATCGCTGCTGTTGGTCCACCGGTAGATGAAGTAGGCGACGTGCGTTTCCTGCGCGGTGTTGGTGTTCTGCAGCCAGGATACTTTGAGCACCTGAGTCGAAGGTTGGTTCGGCAGCTTTTCGTAATCGTTTTCCACCGTCACACCACGCGGCGATTCAGGCGGGAGCCGATCGCACATGGTCACCAACGTGCCCGGCGAAGTGAAGCCGTCGCGGCCAAGAATGTCTCGGGCGGCCACGAAGTAATAAAACTTTTCGCCGTTCTCGAACGGCCGGTGATCGGGCTTGTAGCGATCGTTGTCGTCGTGAACGAAATAGGTCTTGTCGTCACCCGCAGGGCTGTTGGTGTTGAAGTTGGCTACGTCCGCGGCGCTAAAGTCCTTGCTCTTGAGGATGGGAGATTTGTTGACTCGAGCGACCGGCGGGTTGCTGGGGTTATTGGCGAACTGGCTGGCGAGTTGCGCCAGGGTGCCCGGCGTGGGCGGTACGTTGTGGAAGTTGTGCGGCAGCGCGTAGTTGGTGGTCACGCGATACAGATTGAAGCCGTAGCCCATGAGCGAGAGCCGTCGGAGAGCGTCGGGCATGATCCAGCGGAACTTGGCGTTCAGATCGCCCTTGGCGCTGGTGACCGGGACATCCGGCACCTGCACAGGAGAGCCCGGGGCCGGCAGAACAATCGGCGAACCGGCCGTCACCGTGACCCGGCCCACCACCGCGACGTCCTGCTGCTTGGCTTCGTTATACTGGCGAATCTCGTAGGTGAACGTGCCCACCGGAGGAATCTGATCCGCGTAACCATTGCCCAAGCAAAGCGTAACGGCCGGATGCACCCGGGAGAGAAGGATGAGATTCCGATAGTGCTCGAGCTCGCCGCCGGCACTGCGAAGCACGATGGACAACTTCTCCGCCAGGGATGCGCCATTCGGTGGCATGAGCTTTTGGAAGAGATTGTCCAAGTGCTCCTCCAACAAGGGCGGGACTTCGCCGAGGTTGACCGCACGTTGAATCATGACGCCAATGGCCGTCGTATCGGTGGTTAACCGAGTCACCGACTTACGCTCGTAGAGCGACGGAGAATTGGCGTCGCCGTTCTTGCGATAGACCGCAAAACTGCGTTCTTGGAGCAAGTCAGGTGTGGACGCCTGCCAAAGCAGGTAAGACCACTGACGGTTCTGGTGGTCGGCAATGGTCGTGCCGGCCGTGTAGAGAAGGTTCTCCAGCGGCTGGGCCTGGCCGAAGACGCCGGTCGGCACGAAGCCAATCAGCACGAGGGCGAGAACCCGCCGTGCGGTCGAGACGAAGTCCGCCACGCGTGCGAAGGATGTCGAATTTTTCATGGTAGCAAATAGATTCGAGTGAGTTTCGGTTTGGTCCGGAGAAGTCGGTTCAAAAGTCCACATCCCAGGAGAAGTTTTCGTAAGTCATGAACAGGTCCTTGCTGAAATCCAGGCAGACGGGGCACGGCCCAATCACGCCCGAAAGTGTGCCGCGGCCGGCGAGGGCGATGCCGTCGGGATTGGCTTTTCCAGCCAGCGCAACCTCGCCCTTGACCGTGAGGAGACAGAGCACGCTGCCGCTCACGCCCATCTTCATCTTGGCCACGAACGTGGGGCCTTCGATGAACATGCCCATGCCCGCGCCGACCCCGGCGGAAATGTCGAACATGCAGGACGACGGGATGCCCAGAACCACTTCGGCAATCGGAATCCAGGCTTCGCCGTAGAGATAGACTCCGGTGAAGGGAACTTTATCGCCGAGCACGGCCGAGACATCGGCGTCCCAGAAGAGGAAACCGAGCGTGCAGGTGCGGCCGATGAAGATTCCGCCGGAGCCTTCGTAGCCGCCCTGGCGCACGCGCGCAGCCGCGGTGAAGTAATTCTCCAGTTCGCCGAAGGCCATGCCGGCACCGACATACGTAATCTCGAGCGTGCCGAACTTCAGACTGCCCTTCAGTTCGAGACTTCCGCCCAACGTGATGAGCAGCGGCACCGGAAAGGGATTGGCCTGCGGGCCCGGGTCAAAGGTAAACTTGGCGTTGACCGTGGCCTTAAGCGAGTTGTTGGTGCCACCCCAGAAGCTGCAGGGAATATCGATGGCGCCCATCGTCACTTCCGTGGCTCGGCCACTCAGCGGCAGGCATTCGGTCGGTGTGCCATCCGAATCCAGCTCCTTGATTTGGAAGTATGCCTTGAACTCCATGGAGTCGGGCATCTGCAGCTGGGCCGCGAGGTCCAGGCGCAGCAACTTCAACGAATCACCGGTGATATGGGCGTAGCCGTTAATCTGACCCGCAGCCGCCACGCTGCCGACTTTGCCCAGCAAGCCGCGCAGTTTCTTGTCGAGGAATGCCAGCGCCTCCGAGGTCAGGTCACGAATGCCGTGGTTGAACAGGCCGAACTCAGTGTCGGACGCTTCGCGCGCCGCCGCATCCAAATCGTAGAGACGTTGCTTCAGCGCGACCTGCAGGACCGAGGCCAGCGGCGTAGCGATGAAACGGTCTTCGATCTTTTTGCGGATGAATCCGATGAACTCGCCCGGGTCGACGTCCTGAACATCATACTCGGAGTCGAGGTCATTGAAGTATTTGGTCACGTCCTGCTTGATCTTCGCGCAGGCCGACTGGAGGTCGGCATCGTGTTGCACGAACATCTCGTGAATCTCCTGGTAGAAAGGCTGACCCGGCTCGAGGCTGGCTCGCACCGCAGAGAATTGCCCTATAACCAGCGCTAAAGTGGCGTCGATCTGGTCGAACGAACTGCTGTAGCTGGCCAAATACGGCTCGAACTTTTCGTTCAAGGTATCGCCGAGCAGGTCGATCAACGTCTCGGCCAGCGACGGATCCATCTTCCGCAGAATCTCGCCGACGAGTACCGAGGCGGCTCGACGATTGCCATCCGGATCCTTCTTGATCAAGTCGCGCACCATCTGGAGACCGGTGATGGCGTCCTCGAGCTTGTACTTCACGTCGTCGATGACGCCGCCTTGGTCGACGTCCATGTGACGCATCCGGTCGATCAGCGAACCATTGTTCGGGTCGAAGTAATCGTCGATGTAGAAGGAGTAGATGGCCGGGTTGTCCGTGACCTGGTCATGGAAGAAGAAGGCCAGGTTAAAGAGACGGTTCAGGAACGGATCCGCCAGGAACTCATGGGGGTCAGCGCGCAAGAGCGTATCCATGGCGGCAAAACCTTTTTCCATGTAGAAGCGGTTCGTGCCAAATCCCGCCTCTTGGAACGCCTCGTAGACGCCATAGTGATCGTCGAAGATGCGGAAGTTGAGGCTGGGAATGTTCAGGTAAGGCGCGGAATCCACCTTGGCCCCGAAGAGCAGCTCGACATTCTGCGCGCTGAGGTACTTGACCTTGTGTTCGGTGGACAGCACCAGGATGTCGGTGGCAATGGGTTGCCACGACTCGAACCAACGGACCGTGGTCGACCAGCGCAGCGGATAATCGAGATCGATCACTCCCAGCCAGGAAGTTTGCGCCCGCGGGTGATAGTCCTCGCTCTCGGTGTTGTCGTGATATTTGGTTAGGCCGACCAGTTGCGGGTAGCCGGTGTTGTCCTCGTCGAACAGCGGTTCGGTGAAGAAATTCTTCGAGGCCGTGCCGTAGCCGTGGTTCGGCCATCCGCCCATCAGATAAATCGGAGCGGCTGGAGAGTTCGTTTTGCCGGAAGTGTGAACGTGTGTCTTGACGTTCTTAAAGAACGGGACATCGAGGTCGGCGGCGAGATTGACGAAGCCCTGGGTGGAGTTCGGGTCGCGCGATTCCCAGTCGTTGTAATACGCGTCAGTGGCCGGATTGAGCGTGTAAGGCTCGTTGGCGGTGGGGCCCTGGATCTGGAAGTTGTTGGCCACTTTCAGGCGGGAATTGAATCCGGTGGCCAGCTTAATCTCGCCGCTGGTCACATCCTTGCCGGAGACAATATTGCCGTTGGACTTGAAGCCCAGCGCACCGAACAGCGGCTCGGGAACGTAGGTGGCGTGGGCCTGAACACCGAGCACGAGATAGCCGATGCCCGGATTGCAGGCCACGGAATCGTCGCGGTCAAAGTTGATCCCGAGCGTGATGAAGTCGCCGTTCCAATACTCGAGCAGCTTGTAGAGGCCGGCTTCGTTGCTCGGCACTTTCGCGCTTTCCAGAGCGCCCACACAGCTGAATTTCAATTCCTTGAAGTTCTGATCGAAGTTGGACGGAGCTTTAACGTGCACGTGTCCCTCAGTGCGCGAGTCTTCGTTCAAGCTGCTGAGGTAACTCAGGCCATAATTGCTGAAGGTGAAATCGTACCCGTAGAGGGTGAGCTGGCTCGGGAATGAGCCGGGCACCGCCTCGTGAATGCCACTGACGCCGGACCAGCGGGCGTAGTACTTCGAACGACCCGTCATATTGTAGAGACCGGTCGCTTTGCCTGCGAGGACGCTCTCGGCCTGCACGGCGCCATTGGTGCCCACGCGGAAGTTCAGGCCGGCATAGTCAGCAAAACCATCGAGATAAGCCGCCGTGGCCGGACGTTCCATCTTCGTCAAATCCGCCGGAGCCACGCCGGACAAGAGGAGGACCGACGCGCGATCGGTTTGCGGCAGAGCCGATTGATCGCCACGCAGGAAACAGCCCGCAGCGAAAAAGTTGCCTGAGGTCCAGGGCGTCGTGCGTTGAGCGAACTTCTGAATCGACGGTTCGGCAATCCAGCCCCAGTTCAACGGCGTGGCCGGAGAAATAAGGCCCGCCGCGTCCAGACCTCCGTCCAAGGTGAAGGTCAGTTGATTCGCGATGGGCACGAAATTGACGCCGGTCTGGCCGATGCCGGGGCCGCAACCGGGACAATCGCGATCGTAGCGGTTGGTCACGGTTTGCACGGCGGTGAGAAAACTCGAGGCCGGAACGACCTGGTCGGCCGTATACTTGATCTGGCCACTACCCAGCCAGCGCACGGTTCCGTCGTAAGGGAAGTGCGTGGTGAACTGGCCCGAGTTCAGGCTGGCGTCGAGCGACACTTGGGCATTGCCGGTGGCATCAGCAATGACGGTAACGAGCGCGCTGGTGATGGCCTGCAGATAGCGGTGATACTGCTCGTTTGAACGCTTCAATTTCATGTCGGCCTCAGCCAAGCCGGGGGCAGATTCCAGATAAGCAAGCTCCTCTGCCCGCACGTATTTCACGCTGGTCGGAGTAAGTTCGAGGCGGCCGTTGGTCACGCGCCAGCGCAGCGAACTCGCCCCGATCCAAAACGGTTTCGTCTCCTCGCACGCAAAGTGCGGCGTGTTGTAAATCGGATCCGAAGCCGGCGCCAATTGCTGGTTCAGCGGGACATTGAGAAAGGTCAGCTTCGAGTTCAGGCGACGCGCGAGCGTGTCCGCGCGATAGCCGAATCCCGTGGGCAGGGTCATAATGACATCCGAGCGCGCTCCGGTGGTGTCGAGCACCAGGTTTTGGCGAGTGAAGCGGATGCGCGCCACGGTGTCGGCGTCGGGCGAAGGAATATTAACCACGACACTGCCCGCAGATAGGGATGCGGTCCCATCGGAGGCAAGTCGAACATTGAGGTCGGTGCCGTCGCCGTAGGTGTGGGACGGGTGGCCGACGATGACGCCGCTGTTGTTGTTTACGCCGAGCTGCGTGGTGACGTAGGAGTTGGGCACGACGATTCCGACCGGAGGCACGTTATCGATGCTGGTGAACGTGGTTTGGATCGCATTGAACATCAGCGTGCCGTTGAAATGCAGCAGGCGCTGGGCGGTGCTGGACTCGGTGTTGCCGGGGACGGGCGCGAATCCGGGCTGATCCACGTGGGCGATCCGGACGCGCGCGTAGTAAGTTTTGTTAACCGAATCGAGCTGCACGCCGGCGGCCGGTTCGAGCTCGATCGAATCATTGACCAGCAATGAGGCGGGATGGTACGGCGTTCCGAACGCGAAGCCCGCGATGGTGCGGTTCGACACCTTGTTGGTCGTGACCAAGGGGATCACCTGTCCCGAGGCCGTATCGACCAGCTCGTAGTTCAGATGCACCGCCACGGTTGCATTGGCCGGTTGGGCATAAAAATCGTCGTAACGGCGCAATCGATACGACGTCGCCACGCCAAAGCTCTTCTTGCCGGGCACCGTTTTGACTGCGTAAGTCCGGTTGAACGAGGCCGATTCCAGGGTGGCGATCACGTTGAACGCTGCGTCGCCGCTGACCAGGTTCGTGAAATGGTAGTAGGTTGCCGGCGTGGTCGCAGAGATGTCGCCAGTCGGGCTGAACCGGACACCGGAGCCGCCGGGACGTTCGAAAAGACGCAGCTCCACGCGGTATTGCTCGGCTGGGTCCAAGCGTACGGCGGGCTTGAGAGCGGCACCGTAATTCCGGGTCGCCGTCTGGAAAATCTGGGACAATGTGACGTTATCCGAGACCGTGAGAGCCGTGCTCGTGCCGAAGCCTACCCGTAAAGGCACTGCGTTTGTGCGGGTATCGACGAGGCGAAATTGGATTTCGTACTCGTAGTTGGTGGCGGCGGCGATTGCCGACTGATATCGAACCTGCGCGCCCACGCGAATGGCATCGCGATGGTAGACCTCGCTCGGCGTCAGACCGTCGGAATCGATGACGTAGCCGGTGAAATTCGTGACCGACAGGCTGAGGATTTCCTCGCTGGTATGGGCGAAAGCCGTGCCCAAACCGAGACGGGCCAGGCAGCCGACCGTGACGAGGAGAGCCAGCGCAAGCCAGCGTGGAACGCGCGGGCGAACGACGGCGACGGAACGTCCAGTCAAACGGCGGCTGGACCTGTGAGGTTCGAGTGCTTCAAAATTGGTCTTCATGATCGATTCAGGACGCGTTGCGCGGCTCGTGTGACAGCCGTGTCCGGGTCAGTGGCAACCACTGGTCCAGACGACTTGCGTCGCTTCGTAGGGGAATAGCACCGGGCGTTTGGAAGGGTCCATACGCCTTTAGGAGGTGAGAGGGGCGACGAAAGGCGACCAGGTAATCTCCCTTTTGGATCATTGACTCGGGCGTGTCTCGGTCGCGGACACTGCCACAGAGAGGCTTCGAGCAATCTCAAATTTTCCGAAAAATTCGCGAAAGGAGTTGGCTGTTTCTCTTCTGAGTGGAGGTGAAATCATATGAGTCATCGCCGCACTCAGACTGTATTGGGCGGGCAACAAACGACCCGCATCATCCGGTGGCTGGTCTTGCTGTTGGTCGGAACGTGTTGGCCGCTCCAAGCCCAATGGATCACGCAGACCAATGCGCTTCGGCCAGGTTGGAATTCCGTTTTCCTTCACGTCGATGCATCACACTCCACGCTTGATCAGTTGGTCGGCAATGATCTGACCAATCCCATCGAAGAGATCTGGTATTGGCAGCCCGCCTTGCCGACCGGCCAGTTTATCGAGTCTCCGCAAATTCCTACTGGCGGTGGCAGCCAATGGTCGACCTGGACGCGGCTGGCTGGTCCGGCTTCCGCGTTGCAGCGTCTCACGGGCAACGGTGCCTATCTAGTCCGCTTGTCGGACACGGCGGGCGCCTACACCTGGCGGGTCAAAGGCAAACCGGTGGCTCCCGCTCAACGCTGGACCCTAACCGGATTGAATTTTGTTGGTTTTCCGGTGCCGACCGCGGCCCCGCCCACGTTCGAATCATTCCTCGCGCCTGCTCCCGAACTGCAACAGAACGGCGAGATCTATCGCTACCCGGGCGGGGCACTCGGAGCCACCAATCCTGTGCGCGTCTTCGCGTTTCGAACCACGTCCATGCGGCGCGATCAGGCTTACTGGGTGCGGTCCGGCCAGAGCTACAACCAGTTCTTCGGGCCGATTCAGATCCTGCAGAGCAGCCCGTCGGGCATTCGTTTCGGTGACACGCGTGGACAGGTCCAGTTGCGCCTCCGCAATCTGGCCAATGTCCCGATGACGATCACGCTCTCTTCGATTGATTCCGAGACCCCGCCGGTCGGCCAAACGAACATCGTCGGAACGCCGCCAATCCTGTTGCGCGGCCCGATCAACACCACCAACCTGACTTTTGGCTATGCCGCGCTTGGTGCAGGCCCGCAACGATGGAACCTCGCCGCAGCGGGACAAATCGGTTCCGAAGTGGAATTGGTCCTGGGCTTAAACCGGTCCCAAATGGCGGGTGCGCCCGGGGCTCTCTACGCCGGTATCCTACGCTTCACGGATTCGCTGGGCCTTTCCCAGGTGGACATGGCCGTGTCCGCGGAGAAAGAATCATCGGCCGGACTTTGGGTCGGAGGCGCGACGGCAACCTACGTCAGCCATTACCTCAAACCCTACGCGAAGGCGGCGAACACGGCGGAGTTCACGGCGCTCCTCGCCCGTCTGCAGCTGGCGGAGGGCGCCAACGGCTTCCACTACGAGCATGATCTGAACTCTGGGCGTGTACTCGTATTTGGCGGGCCTCAACAGAAGACCGGCTCCTATCTCCTCGACGGGCCAATCAAGATCGACTCAGGCGCCGTGGCCCGGCCGTTTCCGATGCGCTTGATCGTGCATCACGACGGCAGCACCGCACGGCTACTGCAGAAGGTCTATCACGGAGTCGGCGTCCGCTCGAACAGCGTCTTGGCTACGCGGGAAAGCCTGCTGTTGCCGGGTCAACTTCACCAGGCGCGTCGCATCAGTTCGGTGCATTTCCCGACCTCGACGGGGAACGTCCCGTGGAACTTCACCGGCGTCATGCGACCAGGCGGCAGCCTGACGGCGGACGTGCCGCTGTCGTACGACGATCAGTCCTCGAATCCATTCCTGCACACCTATCATCCGGACCACGACAATCTCGACGCGCAATTCACTTCGACGCTCGCCCGCGGAGAGGAATCCTACGACGTGAGGCGGCGCCTGACGCTCAGCTTCACTGCGCCCGAGAATGACTTCAACAGCCTGACGCAAGGCAGCCAGGATCTCGGCGGCACCTACGCCGAGGCGATCACCATTACCGCCCGCGGCTCCCAGAGTCGCCAATACAACGTCCAGGGAACGTTCACCCTCAAACGTGTCAGCGACTTACCGGAGCTAACGACCAATTGAACCGGCCTCTTCGACCACGTGAAAAACTTTAACCGCCCAACCAAGACCATGAAGACACCCCAAATCCTTCTCATTCCCGGCCGCATCTCGATCGTCCTGCTCGGCGTCATGGCCTGGCTCGTTGCGCTACCGAAGGCGCGCTCGGCGCCGCCTGAACTCATGACCTACCAGGGTTTCCTCGTGGACGCGGACGGCAACCCATTGGCGACCAACAATCCGGCCAATTACCCGGTGATTTTCCGCATCTACAGCGCGGCAACCGGCGGCACACGGCTTTGGTCCGAGCAGCAGATTGTCACCGTGGACAAGGGTAACTTCAGCGTATTGCTCGGAGAAGGGACACCCGTCAGCGCCGAACTTCGACCGTCGCTGTCGACCGTTTTCTCGGGCGCGAACAACGCCGATCGTTACTTAAGCCTTTCCGTGACGATTGGCGCGACCACCTCGGAGATGTTGCCGCGCCTGCGGCTCTTGCCCGCTCCCTATGCCTTCACGGCCACGAGCGCCAGCTACCTGGCCCAACCGAACGGCACACCAGCGCTCAGTTTCGCGAACAACCGTATCGAGGTGGTCGGCGAACTCTTCACCGCAGGCAATTTGAACGTCAGCGGTGGCATGAGCCTCGGCGGCAACCTCAGCGTACCGACCCTCAACGTGAGCGGAGGAGCAACCGTCGTTGGCCCGCTGCAGGCCGGGTACCTCACCGTGCAAGCGCAGGACGCCGTCAATGAAGGCGGCGAGATTCTTCTCCGGGGCGCAGGCGCCAACCCGGATTGGCGGATCGATAATGCGGCCGGGCAAGTCCGCGTTTTCAGCGGCGGGGCGGCGTCGGCAGTGATCGGTCCCAGCCAGCTTCAGGTCATCGGTGGATTGTTGGCCCGAGGCGGACCTCCTGGCGCCGCCGGCGTCAATCGCAACGGCTACGCTTTCAGCGGCAATGGCGGAGACATCGACAGCGGCCTTTTTAGTTCCGCGGACGGCCAACTCGAATTCTATGGCAACTCCATCGAGCGGATGCGCCTGGCTCCGGACGGCAACTGGGGCATCGGCACCCAAGTGCCCGCAGCACGACTGGATGTCCGGGGTGGCACGGAGCAGATCGGCGCGCCGGCGCTCGCCGTCGGGGCCCCTTCCGGCAGCCAGGGACAGCGGGCCATTGCCGGACTGTGGTCCACTTTTGCGAATGCGCCTGGGGACACAGGAGCTCGACGAACGGCCGATATCGTGGCTGGCTTTAATGGCGCGGCTTGGGGCACCGAATACCTGGCACTCCATGTCGGCAACAACAGCGCCGTCAACGACAATGCCACGCTGACCAGCGAGAAGCTCCGCATCACCGGCGATGGCAGGGTCGGCATCGGCACAACGGTCCCCACGGCTACGCTCGCAGTTAACGGCACGGCGTCCTTGAGCAGCACCAATACGCTCGAGTTTGGCGCGGGGGTCGCGGGCAAAGAAATCAACGCCGGCAAGATCGGTTATCAGACGTTCAGTCCGAATGGACTGGATATCGTGGGAGCGGGCACCACCGGTACAAATCGCCGGGTAAATTTCTTCGCAGAGGGCGGAACCACGTTCAACGGCAGGATTGGAGTCGGCACGAGCACGCCGCGCGTTCCGCTGGACGTCGTGGGCTCCGTCAATTTCACCGTGAGCGATGTTCAAAACAACTCAATCGATGTCCTCGATGGCTTTGGCCATAACGGCGCCGCCGGCTCCACGGTGACAACCTCGTTCAGCATCCTCGCCCAACAGCGCATCGGTGCGGTCGGTTATGTCGCCACCTCGGATCGTCGAATCAAAAGGGACATCACGACGAGTGCACCAGAGAAGGACCTCGCGGCGATACAACAACTCCGCGTGGCGGAGTATTCGATGGTGGACCGGATTAGCCACGGCTCTGGACGCCGAAAGGGATTCATCGCGCAGGAGGTGGAGAAGGTCGTACCGGAGGCAGTTTCGCAAAGCGTGAACTTTATCCCGGACATCTTCGCCTTGGCCACGAACGCCTCCTATGCCGCATCCACCAAAACTCTGAGCCTGAGTCTCGCCAAAGCGCATGAGTTAAGAGCCGGTGAGCGGGTGCGACTCCAGCTGGATACTGAGCTGGTCGACGTGGACGTCGCCCAGGTGCTGTCGGCGCACGAGTTCACGGTGGAAAAGTGCGAGCGAGCGCCCGAGCGAGCTTTTGTTTACGGACGACAAGTGAATGATTTCCGAACGGTGGACTACGACCACCTCTTCACGGTGGGCGTCGGCGCGATTCAGGAACTTAGCCGCAAGATGCAGGAGTTGGAATCCGCGCGTTCACCGCTGGCGGAACTGGCCAAAAGCGCCGCGCGGGCGGATGCGTTGGAAAAGGAGAATGCGGGCCTCCGCGCCAAGATGGAGCAACAGGACGCGCGGCTCGCCGCCTTGGAAACGCTGGTGCAACGAAAGTTGAACGACGCGCAGCAGGTTGGTTACCGCGCCGCCAACGCATCTCGCCAGAACTAGGCGGGCGTCGTCGGGCCGCAATGGGATACCCGCCATGAAAACGACTCACCAAGTCTCCGCGCACCCCGGGACCGGCACGGGCGCTTCCAGCCCTCCCCTTTTCAGAGCGAATGCCGGCTGGTCGTGCGCGTTGCTCACCACACTCCTGCTCTTCGGATTCTTCACCGATGCCTGGTCGCAGACGCTCCCGTTGGAGATTCGTCAGGAATTGATCCGCCACAATCTGCGCAAGGCGAACGGCCTGCCCATTTCTACCGTTACCAATGTGCCGCCGGGTTCCGACGGTCGCGGGCCTACGCTGGCGCAGCAGCAGGCCGCGGGATTGACGGAGGTTTCGGCCACCAGCAATCAGTTCGGCGGGTTCGTCGCCTTCGGAGCCGTGGCGCGTCCGGGCACCACCAACCTAAACCCGGTCCAAAGCCTCGCCGCCAACGCCGCGCGATTAGATCTTCCCCGCATCAACGTCGGCAGCGTCGTGGTGATGGCCATGCTTCGCGGACGCGCCGGCACACCAGTGCTAGGGCGGTCCGTTTCGTTTCAGTTCGGCGAAATCATTCCCCGTCCGAACACAGACGAATACGGGGTGCTGCTCAGCACGGTGAACACAAACGTGGTTCCCCATCGTCCGGCCCAATCCCCTGAGTCCTACTGGCTGCCCGAACCCTATACCGCCGCTAATCACCTCTATACCGGTTATTACTGGAGTCCGCACGCCCAGGCTGTCTTCGCCGTCAACCCCGGCCCGCTGTTGGTCCCCTGGCGCCGCAGCGCCCCGTCGACGGTCAGCAGCCCGCTGGCCGGGGTCGGCAACGTGCTTGTCCTGGGTGTCTCCTACGTCGTCGCCACAAACCAATACGTCGTCTCCGGCAGCGCGGTGAAAAAGCCGCGCCTGATGTACTGGACCGAGCGTTCCTTTGCGGACACCGGCAAGCCGGTGACGGTGCCGAGCGCGCGGGTGGGGGCCGTGAATGTGGTTTACAACAACAATTTTCCAGAACGGGTCCCGGCCGAAGTCGTCATTCCTGGAGCCGCGCCCATCGTTACCAGCAACACGCTCCAGGAGGTTCGCACGCTTTGGTTCGATGACACCGGAGGCCAGGCGGGCGGACAGATCCGCGCCTACAACGTGGAGGGTCGCATCTTCATGGAGATCCTCGGCGATGTGCGCGGAGCGAATACACGCCAGCATCTCGGCTTTGAAATTATCGACGTTATCCGGCAGCCGGCCGCCAACGACGTCACCATCGAACTGGGCGAAAAGCTGACGGCTTACCCTGGAGGCGTGCCGGGCGATGCCCAGCTGTTTCCGGAACCGCTGTTGTTCGTGGGGCAGAACTTCACCTTTCAGCACAATCCGGCCGGCAACACCAAGCCGAACTACTATGCGATCCGCGAAACCATCAATCAAAACGATCTGCAGGTGCACTGGCTGGAGGAAGGTCTGGAAGGATTGAAATGGCCGTTGCGTTTTGTCCGCTACAAACAGATCTGGCCGGAGGACGTGGCGAAGTACAGCCATTACATTCGCCCTGTGGTGGCCACCGAGAGCGAGGCCAAGGCGACTGCGGTGCCGCTGCCCGCTCCCAACGCACCTTCCATCGACTACCAAGATCCACTCGACCAGCCGCGCGGCAAACTCACGGAGAACTTTGCCTACTACAGTTTCCTCGATGTCTATCATCCGGCGCACCGCGCCCTGCTCCGCTTTACCATGGGCGAATTCATCCGATTCGAGCGGGTCTTCTCCTGGCTGGATCAAAATCTGCGCGATCGAAATCTATCGCTCCCCAGCTTTGCCAGCACCTTCGCCACGACACCCGCGAACGCCAGAGCCTACGGCAATTCCTACGTGGCCGACGGAATTCTCCACTTGATCGACGCCGTCGATGGCCAAGCAGGCAGTTACATCATCGGTGATTTCGCGACGGGTCAGCCCGTCGAAAATTTCCGCGCGACCTTTACCGCCCGACTCGGGGGATCGACCTCGCCTCTGCCAGCGGATGGATTCAGCTTCAATTTCGGCGCACTGCCCGACGGCCTCATTCCCGGCGGCGAAGAAGGCATCGCGGACGGTCTCGCCGTGACCTTCGATCTTTTCGACAACGGCGTTTTGGACGCCGCGCCTGGGATCTCGATCAAGCTCAACGGAGTTCAGCAAGCGGTCGTTGCCCTGGGAATCGCCACCGCCGCCAACGGCAATCCCAACGCAGATCCCCCTGGCACCCTGCCGATCCCGCGGGATCCAGCGACCGGCGAATTACTGACATTGACGACGGGCGACGACTTTGTGCCGGTGGAAATCATCCTGCGCCGCGGCGGGCGGATGGACGTGTCGTTCCGCGGCGTGAAGGTGCTCGAGAACATCGCCACGGGCTACGTGCCTCGGCCCGGGCGATTCGGTTTCTCAGCCCGGGCCGGCGGGGCCAATTCGACCGAGTGGATCGATAACCTCGCCATCATCGTCAACGACGACATTGGCGTGGGCGGTCCAGCTTTTGCCAACAGCGTCGCGACTAATCTCAACTCGTGGGTTGGCAACGCCACGTTCAACTGGCCCGATGCATCCATTCGCCCGCGCGTCGTGAATGCCCGCGTTTTCGTCGGCGATCGCCTGACCGCGCCGCCGGGCGAGATTGGTCAGGCGCCCGGCACGAATTATTTGGCGGGATTCATTCGGGAGAGCGAAGGGGATCTGTATTATCCGGCGGCCTACGTCGATCCTTTTGCGGCCGGCTTCGAGGCCGCCAACCGGGGAGCGATCATTCCCGTGAACGCACTACCGGCGAAGGACCGTCTTGAGGTCTGGTGGTTCCGCCAGAATCAGGTCAACGTCACCCAGGGGTTCGTACCCAGCTATTGGCCAGCAGTCATCGGACGTTACGACCTTGCCTGGCCGGAAACCCCCGCCGAGATCGTGCTCGCGAGCAACGACGGCTCGGGACCGCTGATGAGCTTGCAGGCCGAGGGAAACATCTATTTCCAACACGACCGATCGCGAGCCGGCTACAACCCAAACGAAGAGCACGCGCTGGTGCAGGGTGGACAAGCCTTCGCGCTCCGCGACGACCTCAATGTCACCTCCACCAACGGGTATACGTCGGCGCCGTTTGTTCTCCTGACTTACCGGGAATCCGACGGCCGTCCCGCGATCCGGCCGTTCAAGGTGCTTCGGGAAAAGCCGGAACTCGGCATCACGTTTGATTACTCACGCGAAGCCGGCACCATTCTTCAACCGCCGATGCCGCTCCCGTTGCTGGAGAAGCCGCTCGCGCCGAACATCGCCGGACAACCGCCGAAGAATCTGAATACCGAGATCGGCGATTACTCGGTGAGCGCCTCGTCCCGGCTCACCGCGGGCTCTTTCACGAGCCATTCGCTTACGACCACCGCACGTCATTTCGCTCGCCGGTTCGATCCGCTGGCGCTCCAAAATCGTCTGGCCCCAGCTGCACCCGTCTGGTTCTTCCCCACCAATGTGTCAGCAACGTCCCTCGACGGCTGGTTGAGTAATCTGCGTCCGCTGAAGCTCAGTCCATGGGGGGGCAATCAGCACCCACTCGCCAATCGGTGGCGCTTCGCGGCAATCCTCCCCGCCGGCCTGACTGCCAGCACCGCTCGCGCGTTGCTGTATGACACGGTCGCAGGAATCTGTTGGTCGATCACCGTCTCGGAAGTGAACACCGCTTCCCAATATGTCGAAGTGCTATTCGACAGTCCGACCCCGCCATCGGCGAAGGCGGCGACCACATTGGTCATGACTATCACCGGTCCCGCCGCGAACGCGTTCGCCGGCCAGCGCCTTGCCTCCGAGTCGCTGCCCAGCAATATCGCCGATGCGAGTCTGAGGAACTTCTACAGCAGGTTCACGCTCCAGGATCGCAAGGGAAACACCTGGTTCTATCGCGGGCCGCACGCCGCAACCGAGTCTCCGTCGTTGGTGATGCAGTTCTACTATCGGACCCTGCCGAGCTTCTACTTCCCTTCGCTCGAACGGGCAGAGCAACCGCCCGTCGGCACGATCACGCCGTACCTGCGCCCGAGGAATCCGGACGGTTCATTTGCCGGCGATCCGGTTTTCGGTAACCGCCTCCAACCCCAGTCAGGCGACGGCAATCCCCTCGGTATTATCTATCGCCCAGTCTGGCCGCAAAACGTTCCCGTGCTGCAGATGGCCGAGACCCTCACCACGCCCAAGCGCGGGCTGCCAGCCGTCCGCGGGCAGACCAGCCTGGAAATTCTCTACCAGCAATCGCAGGTCGCGGGAGGCGTGGCGCACGAGTCCGCCATTCTGCACGATCCCACGCGCGAGAAATCATTCGCGCTGAGTCAGCGCGGAAATGCCGCCAGGTTGGATGGCATTCCGCCGTCGGTGAAGACTCAGTCCTATCAGGGCAAAACCTACTTCCCGAACCTGCCCCCGCATCTGGTCGAACGTTTGTCCTTCGACCCGAATCGCGGCGCTCATGGCGAATTGGTCTTCAAGGGACAATTCGTGGACGCAGCCCTGGGCGACAAATACGTCTTCTTAAATGTCCTCGGGGAGAGCGACGCAATGGAATTGAAGAACGTCTGTGTGGCGGAAGACTCGAAGAAAGCGCAGTGGGATGCCGCCATCGACGGCCTCGCCACGACTTTGGAAACCTTCATCGAGAACCCGGCGCAACCTCGCACTTACATTCCGTCCGCGCCCGAACGTGTCAGCGCACACGAAATCGCTCGCATCAAGAACGACGATGTCGCCGTGGATTCCTATGCCCTGTCCGCAACGGGCCCGGGCACCGGCTACATTTCGTTGATTGCGGGCAACGGCCGAGCCTTCACGCCCGAAGGGGACCCGGTCACCGTGGCGATTCTCAAGGTCGTGCCCGGCCTTTATCGCGGCGAAGTGAACATCGTCGAGTCATCCAATCCATTGAACGAGAGACTAACCTTGCAACAAGTGATTGACTTGGCCGCCAAGGCCGAGGACTACGCCTTCCAATGGAAAATCGCCTCACCCGTGGACGGTTTGCCCCCGGCCGTCTACCAGAATACACCCCGTTCGCTCTTATCCGACGGAGTCTGGTCGCACCTCCGTTTCCCCCGCGAATCAGATCACGCCTCGTCGGTGGCCAACGCTTCCGAAAGCCGGCTGTTCCAGGATGCATCCACCAGCATTTCTCCCGTAAGCCGTGTTTCCTACAGCACGGTGAAGTTCGATGATGGCCGTTTTCGCTTCGCGGTGCCGGCGCAGCCCGCGCACGGCCTCGCTGCCGGCAACCACGTCGTGCTCCGCAAAACGGACGGGACACCGGTCTTCGGCACCGTTCACGCCCTGACCACCGCGACCAATCTCGAAGTCAGCGTCGATCCAAATCAAACGGTGTCGATTGCCGCCGACGAGATTGGCGCCCTGGACGAAAGGGTGGTGACGAACGGGGTGCAAAGCATCGTCGTCCGCCAGTTCAACGAACCGCCCGGCAACTATTCGCAATATTGGCTGAGCCTGGACCTGGACGGCGCGCTTGGCGCCGTGGTCTATCTCGACGGCCAGCCGATCGTAAAAGCCAACACCGGCCAGGGCGACTCGCCCTCGACCGCGCCACCCAGTGGACTATTTCCCTTGACTCGCGCGTACCGGCTTAACGCGGCCGACGTGGCCGGAGGCACCTTGAATGCGGACGGTTCGCGCAGCCACAATATCGCGGTCGAACTGATCTCCGGCGCATTCCCCGGCCAATCCATCCCCTTCAACGTCCGACTGGAGGCCTTCGTCTCCATCGACGTAACGGCCCAGCAGTGGCTGCCGCTCGACGCGGATCGCCATCCGGACGGGGTCCGCGCGGTCCTGGGTGGCCAGGCCGACGTGCGGAGCCTGGCAGACAATTATCTCATCATGCGTTATCAACCGCGGAAGAGTGATCACGCTTCCTTTGTTCCAGACGGGCTCGGCGGCAACGCTGTCTGGTCACAGTGGACAACTCCGCAGCTGGCCGAAGGCTGGATCAAGCGGGTGCTCAAAGGGATCAACCCGTTCAACCAGCGCATCACCGATCTGTTCAACAACTCGGTCAACACCGATGTGAGCATCGTGGCGCAAGCCGGCCAGCGCTGGGAAGGCGACCTGGCCTTGAACCTTGAATCGCTGAACAACGCCGGGTTGATCGAGATTTACGAGACCGTGCTGAACCGCGGCAAGATGCTGAGCGTACGCGGGGGGATCAACTACGGCCCGGCCAACGACGCATTGCTCCTGGCCGCCGGCTATCTGAACGATCTCTATCTGGCACTCGGCAATGAGGCCTGGGCCGATGCGTCGAACCCGACCATCGGCATCGGCACCAAGGACAACACCTACGGCGCCGTGGCCACAGCGCTGTTCTCGTTCAAAGGCCAGCTGCCCTCGGTGCTGGACGAGGAGCTCGCGCTGCTGCGCGGGCGGGACGACTTTCTCCTGCCCGGCGTGGAATTGCGGCCGGTCTACAATCGAATGGTCTGGAACTATACTCGTGGCATCGACGCCGGAGAAGTTGTCTACGCTCTGAACTACAACATCCTCGATCAGAACGGCGACGGAACCATCAATGCCGACGATGCTCGCCGCCTTTATCCGCAAGGCCACGGCGATGCCTATGGCCATTACCTCACTGCGCTCAAGGGCTACTATGCGCTGCTGCTCGACAACAATTTTGATTGGGTGCCGCGCATCGAGGCGGTGACCGTGCTGGGCCACCCGGTGTCGGTCGATTATCAAGACGAACGGAAATTTGCCGCGGCCGCCGGCGCACTGGCCCGGGCCGGGAAACAGACGTTCGATCTGACCTGGCGCCGCGATTATCAATCCGGCGCAGCCAACGGCTGGGCGCACTTCGCCGCCACCAAAGCCAACACAATTTCCCGCTCCACGCCCACCACCCGTTATTGGGGCCTGGACCACTGGGCCGTGCGCACCGGCCAGGGCGCCTTTCTGAATTGGGTCGTCGGCAATGCGATCCTGCCCGATCAGGATCCGGACCCGGCGCATCAAGGCAGCATCCAACAGATCGATCGCACCACCGTGCCTGAGTTAAAGGAGCTCGTAGCGGTGAGCACCAGCTTGCAGACGGCGATGGACAACGCCGAAGCGGGGCACACCCCGCTCGGCCTTCCGTCCACAACGATTCCCTTTGACCTCAATCCCAACGTGGTCGTTGGCACCGAGAGCAACACCCACTTCGAGCAGGTATATCTGAGGGCGAAGCGCGCGCTGAACAACGCCGTCGTCTCATTTGACGACGCCAAGGATGTGACGCGCCTGTTGCGGTCGGAGCAGGATTCACTGGCTGATTTCCGCACGACGGTTAACAAGCAAGAACTCGCCTACACCAACGCGCTCATCGAGCTCTACGGTACGCCGTATCCGGACGACATCGGGCCGGGCCGCACCTATCGCACGGGTTTCAACGGCCCCGACACCATTCACTACATGTATGTGGATACCAAAGAGCTTACTTTTAATGGCCCGCAGGGAGCTTTGTTGGATCCGACTTCGGACGTCACGTGGAGGATCGATACGCAGACCTTCCAGCCTGGCTGGGCAGGCCAGGACTTCATCTCGACCTTTGGCTGGATCCAGCCGGCGTTCATCGGAGCGATCGACGGGAGCTCCCGAACCGATGACTATCTCGCCAACACCAATCTGTTCATTGAATACAACCTCGCTTCGCATGGCTTCTTCCGAAAGCCCGCGGTCTGGACCGGGCAGCGCGCTTCGCCGGGAAAAATCCAGCAGGCTATTTCGGACATCGTCAAAGCCCGCAACGCCGCCTTCGCCGCGTTTTATTGGGCCGATGCCGCCAAATACGACCTCGACTGGGCCATCACTTCCCTGGAGCAGAAAAAGTCATCGTTCGAGCGCATTCGCGACGTGCGGGAACAGATTCTTACGGCGCAGACCGTCGCCGACACCGCGCGGCTGGCCTACGACAAGACGGCCGACAGCATCGACCAAACCATCAGCGACCTAACCAGCACGACGGATACCAGCCGAGATGCCGTCCCGAACAGCTTCGTCGCAGGGTTGGCATTCGGCGGAGATCTCCTCGCTCCAGTCCGGGCGGCCATTCAAGTCGCCGCGGGGGTCACTGCAAATTTCCTGGGGTGGGGAAAGCTGGCGGCCACCAGCGTGCAGCGCTCCCTCGACCAAGCCACCACCACCGCCAACCGATATCTGGAATTCAACGAAGTCGCGCCGGAAGAGTTCAACCAGGAATTGCGCGAAGCCGTCAGCACAGTGCGCGACAAGGTTTATGGCATGAACAACAATTTCATGACCATCAATCAGCGCCTGCAGGAACTGGACGACGCCCAGCGAAAATATCGATCGCTCCTCGCCGAAGGCGATCGCACCCAGCAGGAACGCCAGATCTTCCGGCAGCGCGCCGCCGCCGTCATCCAAGGCTATCGCACACGCGACGCCGCCTTCCGCGTCTTCCGCAACGAAAAGCTCGAACGTTACAAGACTCTCTTCGATCTCGCGGCGCAATACGCCTTCATGGCCGCGCAGGCCTACGATTACGAAACCGGCCTGTTGCACACCGACGAAGGAAAGGAGTTCATCAATCGCATCGTTCGCGCCCGCGCACTCGGCATCGTGCAAGGTGGCGAGCCGCAGTTCGCGGGCGGCGACACGGGCGATCCGGGTTTGTCCAGCGCCTTGGCCGAAATGTTCACCGACTGGACGGTGGTCAAAGGCCGCCTCGGGTTCAACGCTCCGGATGCCTACGGCACCACGGTCTCATTGCGCACGGAGAACTACCGCATCCTTCCCGGCACCAATGGCGCCAACAACTGGAAAGATGTCCTGAACCAGGCGCGCAAGGCCAACCTGCTGGACGATCCGGACGTGCGCCGCTATTGCCTGCAGATCGATCCCGGCAATCCCGCAGGCGCGGGACCCGTTCCGGGTCTGGTGTTGGAATTCAGCACCACAATTGCGCGCGGACTGAACCTCTTTGGCCGCGCGCTGGCGGCCGACGATCACGCCTACAGCTCTAGTTCGTTCGCGACGAAAATATTCGCGGCCGGCGTCGCCCTCGAAGGATATCAGGGACTCGATGATCCAGCCGCCAACGAGGGCGCGGTCGGCGGTTCGGGGGCCCAAACACCACCCGATCCCAATCTGGCCTTCCTTGACCCAAGCCGCCTTTCGGCGACGCCCTACATCTACCTCATCCCGGTTGGAGTGGATTCCATGCGTAGTCCGGCGTTGGGCGATGGCACCGCCGTACGGACCTGGAACGTGGACGACGTGGCCATTCCATTGCCGTTCAACATCGGTGGCTCGACATTTTCCTCCGCCCAACTCTATCAATCCAGCGATTCGTTGACCGAGCAACCGTTCGTCATCCGCAAGCATCAGGCGTTCAGGCCGGTTTCCTCGGCCAGCCTGTTCGATCCCGCGATCTACGTGGGTGCCGGATTGAAGCGTTCGCAGTGGACCAACAACCGCTTGGTGGGCCGATCCATTTGGAACAGCCAGTGGAAGCTCGTCATCCCCGGAGAAACTCTGTTGAACAATCCCGACGAAGGCCTCGAACGCCTCGTCCGCACGTTGCAGGACATCAAACTGCACTTCGTGACCTATTCCTATTCCGGCGACTGAAACCCGACACTCATCAAGAAACGGCCATGAAATCCATGCTCGCTGTTGCGGACAAAATCTTGACTCGCTGGAGCGCGCTCGGCTGGTGCGCCGTCACGGGCATGGCGCTCGCCCGTTCCGCCCTCGCCTTTCCGCCCGCCCCGCATCACACCCTCTTCGGCGTGGTGCGGAATCAGTTCGGTGAACCGATTGCTCCGCCCGCCAACGTCTATCTCGAGACGCCTTCGGGCACGCAGCTGCGGTCCGGCGTCACGGAGGGCCTCGCCCCTGGCGTGAACTATCGACTGGAGGTGCCAATGGATTCCGGCACGACCGCAGATCTCTATCAACCCACCGCGCTCCGGCCCACCTATGCATTTCGGCTCAAAGTCCAGATCGGGGCAACCACCTACCTGCCCATCGAGATGACGGGCAACTTCTCGCAGATCGGCCTCCCGGGACAGAAGACGCGCATCGACCTTACCCTCGGCATCGATGCAGACGGCGACGGACTGCCCGACGCCTGGGAGCAGGCATTGATCGGGGTGTTCGGTGGGACCCTGGCGTCGATTCGGCCTGGGGACGACGCAGACGGCGACGGGATTAGCAACCTCGACGAGTACCTCGCGGGCACTTATGCCTTTGATCCTGAGGATGGCTTTCGACTCTCCCTGATGGACCTCAGCGCCGGAGGGACTCGATTGGAATTCCTGGCGATCCGTGGGCGCAACTACACCATTGAATCGTCCGCCGATCTGCGACAGTGGGCACCCGTGAAATTCCGGGTCGTAACCGACGGGGCGGTGGGAATTCTTCAGACTACTTACCAAGCGCGCGACGTTCGATTGCTGCGTGTCGAAGTACCCTCGGCAACGGGCAGCGAGGCGCACCTCTATTTCCGCGCCATCGTTCGATGAGAACAGCAATAACCGGGCTCCGCGATTTGTCGCGGCTCTGGGATGCCTACCGTCCGTGACTGGCCAGCTTCGACCATGGCCAGAACCGTAATGGAGCATTCCATGGTTTACGGCCCCAATTCGCGTGCGGCGTTGCCGATGGCCGTGAACCGCCCGGTTCGGGACGGAGATCCGCCGCGTAAAGGCACCGAGGGCACGAAAACAAAACTCGGCCTTCGTGGCGGAGAAAGGAACACGGCGGCGTTACCCGCGCAGTTTTCGCTCGAGCACCTCGCCGATGAGCCCGGGATTCGCCTTGCCCTTGCTGATCTTCATGACCTGACCCTTGAGGAAATTAAGGGCCGCCACCTTGCCCGCTTTAAAGTCCGCCGCCGGACCCGGGTTCGCCGCGATGACGTCATCGCAGAATTTCTCGATGGCCCCGCTGTCGCTGACCACGGCCAACCCCTTCCGCTCGACGATGGCCGTCGGAGCCTCGCCCGATTCGAACATTTCGTTGAAAACGTCCTGGGCGATCTTGCTGCTAATCCGGCCGCTCTCGGTGAGTGTCACCAACTCATTGATCGCCACCGGTGCGAATTTCAGGTCAGCGAGCCCCAGGCTTTTTTGGTCGGCGGCATCGACGCCCAGCGCGCTCTGTTCGGAGGAAAGCTTTTCGTTCGCCTCCGCCAGGCGGGCGCGAAGGTTGTTAATCACCCAGTTGGCGACGGCTTTGGGATTCTTCGATTGCCGGGCAATCCCTTCGAAGTAATGACCGAGCGCGAGCTCCGACTTGAACGTTTCGGCGTCGCTGGCCGGAAGCTGGTAATCCCGCATGAACCGTTCCTTGCGAGCCAGCGGCAATTCAACCACACGAGATCGAATCGCCGCCAACCAGTCGGCGGTGGGCTCGAATGGCATCAGGTCCGGCTCCGGAAAATAGCGATAGTCATGCGCATGCTCCTTCGTGCGCATCTCCTCGGTGATGCCGGCCACGTCGTCCCAACGACGGGTCGACTGGATCAGTTTGCCGCCCTTGGTCACGACCTCGATCTGCCGCGGGATTTCATGCTCCAGCGCTTTTCGAACGCCGGAGAAGCTGTTCATGTTTTTGATCTCAATTTTGGCCCCAAGCCCCGTGGCGCCCTTCGGACGCACGCTGACGTTGACGTCGCAGCGGACCATGCCCTTCTCCATGTCACAGTCGGAAATGCCGCCCTGGATGAGAATCTCCTTCAAGGCGTTGAGATAGGCGTAGGCCATGTCGGCACTGGTCAGGTCCGGCTCCGAGACGATCTCGAGCAACGGAACCCCGGCGCGGTTAAAGTCGACGCCGCTAAAGCGGTCGAAGTGAAAGTTTTTACCAACGTCCTCCTCGAGGTGCGCGCGCGTGATGCGGACCCGGGCGCGGCCGCCGGCGAACTCGAATTCGACGAAGCCCTCCTTCGTGGTGGGCTGGTCATACTGGGTGACCTGATAGTTCTTGGGAACGTCCGGGTAGAAATAGTTTTTCCGATCGAACTTCGAGCGGGTCGGGATCTGGCAGTTCAGGAGCAGCCCCGTGAGGGCCGTCAGGCGAAGCGCTTCCTCGTTGGCCACCGGCAGGACGCCGGGCAAACCGAGGCAGACCGGGCAGACGTTCGTGTTGGGTGGCGATCCGAAAGCGTTGGCGCACCCGCACCACATCTTGGATCGGGTCTTGAGCTGGACATGTGTTTCCAGTCCGATGACAGCTTCGTATTCCATAACGGCGGGCAACTATGTGCCACAGGCCGCCGGGGCTGAACATCATTTTTTCGCTGAGGAACCCGCCGGGCTGAGCCCAAGGACAGCCGATTACCCGGTGCCGGCATCTCGGTTCTTGCGTCGCGCCTTCCTTCGATGGTAGGCGCTGCTGAGGGCGAGCGAAATGAAGAAGACCGGCACGATCAGGGCGATCACCCACATCACGATGGATTTCGTCGACACCCCCCTTCCCTAGCTTCCGCGCCGTTTGCGCGCAAGCCAGGATCTACTCCAGTTCCTGCTCCCCCGCAGCGGTGATGGTGGCCAGCCGAAGATAGCGGAGCGCTTTGCGATAATCGCCGCGCTCCTCGTAGAAATCACTGAGCTGGGCGTAAATGTGGGACGTCGGGATCTGGCCCGCCTGCGAGACAATGGATTCCACGCCCGGGTCGACGGCCTCGCGGGCCGCCGCCACAATCGGGCGTTCCACACTGGACCCCTGCGACAAGCCGTCGTTGATCAGGTGCTGAACCAGCACGATCACGAGGGCTCCCAGCAGGAAGACCTTAAGATTTGGTCGGGCAAATATCGTCGCCTTCATGGTCCGATGCGTCCACTGAGGGACATCGGCAACCCACTCCGGCAACTTAATTCAGCCAACGAAAATTCCCGAAAAACTCACGCCCCGGCCCGCCATCCCACCGACGTCCCACCGACGTCCCCCTTACAGGGCCGTCCGGATACGCCCCGCCAAACCGTTGTCCTTTTCGCCGGCGCCGCGCAGATTGAAGGCGCTGGCCGCCAGAAAGCGGTCCCGCCACGGCGGCTCCAGATGTCGGGCATCTTCAAGCACCGCGGAACTGAACTTGTAATCGTGCGAGTCCCGCCCTTTCAGAAAAATCATCCGCCGGGCCGCGGCCGCCAACGGGGCCGGGTCTGGGTGAGCCTGCAACCACCCCAGCACCTTGCGGGCGGCGCGCATACGGTCGGCACTGATCTCCGCCATGATCTCCTCGATGGCGGCGGCTTCGCCCGGAGCCTCCGGCGACTGCGGTTCCAGCCGGTCGATCCGGATGCCTTTGTCCTTTGCATTGCCACGGAAGAGGGGCAGAAACGCCGCGTTCTGCAGCAACAACAGCCGGCGTGTCTCGTCATCCGCGCTGTGCTGCCACAAGTAGTGCACGGCATTTGAAAAAGTTGATGCGTGCAAAGAGAGAATGCCCGGCGATTGCATCAGCAATTCGCCCGCGCCGGCAAATATGGCGTCGAACAGACGGCGTGGAGATACTCCGGCATTCAGCTTCTCGACCACCAGGGCGCTCGTGTCCGCCGCTGACCCCGCACGGATGGCCGGCAACAGTTCGGCGGGCGAAAAGCCCTCCGCTTTTCCATCGAGCCAACCCGGGCGGATTTTTCCCGCGAGCTCAAGATTCTTTCGATACGGGCGATCGGCCGCGTAGTCGGACTTGGCGGGATTCCCCTTGGCTCCGTCGCGATCGAGCAGCGCAAACGCCAGCGAACGCAGCACCGGTTCCGCATGGTGCCAGCCGATGGTCTCCAGCGTTCGAAAGCTGTTGGCGATATAGATCGCCTTGTGTCCAATCTCCCGAAAATCCCGAATGCCGTAGCGCAGAAAGAGCTGCAGGATCTCGTGCGCGCCCGCCGTGCGGGCCAATCCCACCACCGCCGCATCGGCGGCCGGCTCGTCCCAGTTGTCCATGGCCTCAATGAAGGCAGCCCGGGCCCGATGACTGGCCGGCACGGCGGCTTCATCGACGGGGCCCATCGTCCAATCGCCCTCCCGCACGTCGGCCGCCTGCGAGCTCTTGAACTGGTCGATCGCCCAGAACAACGGCAGCCAGCGATCCGTGTCCGCCGCGGCGACACTGGCCAGGTGCGCCGAATGAATCACCATGACGGCATGGAATTTGAATCCAATCGGCCGCGGCTGCACGTTGCGGACTCCGGCCAAAAACAACGCCGCGAGCAGCTCCCGATAGCTCAGACCGCGCTTGACCCGGTCGGCAACCTCTTCGATCGCGCGTTCGCGCGGGGTGTCTTCAAGCAAGCGCACGAGCGGCTCGATCTCAGGATGCAGCCGGACCCGCTGCGGGTTCAACTGCACCTCGGCGGCATTCAGCAACGGCATGCGGCCAAGAAATCCTAGCCCCACGACCGCTCCGCCGACCGCCGCCGACCGTCCGGCCACCTGGAGAAATTCGCGGCGTTTCATGGATTTACTTTTGCACCGGTTTGCCCGCCTTTTCCCACGATTTGAAGCCAGCCTCGAGGTTGTACAAGTTGGTGAACTTAAGGCCGGACATGGCGTGACACGCTTTGACGCTGCGGACGCCACCCGCACAATGGACGAGGTAGGTCTTGCCCGGATCCAACGCCGCCACCTGTTTGGCAAAATCCGGGCCGTTCCAGTCGATGTTCACCGCCCCGGGAATATGCCCTCCGTCAAACTCCTTCGGCGTGCGAACGTCCAACACCACGTGATTGGCGTTCGTTCGCAGCCGATCGAATTGCTCGGGACCAACATTGCGAAAGGGCATCTCCTTCGATGCGCGCACCGCTGGGCTGGCGCCGGGTACCGGTTTGTCCGCTGCGAGCACGGTGGAAATGGCGATCAGCATGGATCCAATGGAGGCGAGGATGGACTTGGAGTTCATATGACGAAAAGTCTGTCCCCCGCCCGTCCAAGACGCAAGCGCTGGAATGCCTCCTCTTCCATGGCGGTTGTGGCAGAAATTTCCTTTTTTGGCCCAATGGATCCAACGGTGACACGCACCACCTCACGCGGTGCGGAGAGGTGCGGTCCAGGCGCCAGAGGACTGGCGCACTCCAAGCCCTGGCGGACCTCTCAAGGGCCCGCGGGCTTCGCGAAGCGTCTTGGAGTGCAGTCGTCCTCTACCGCTTTTGTCTCTCGTTTCAGTTTGAGCTGGCCTCGATGAGCTGTGGCCATAACCAGCTTTGGAAGAATTTGCCCAACATCCTCGGGCAGGGTCACCAATGGTCTTCCGGTCGCCAGTGCGTGGCGACGAACCGGAGCAGCTCCGGGATGGGCCACCACTCGATCAGTTTCAACAGCAGTTGTTCCGCGCGTTCGTTCGACTTGAGCGGGCCGGTCTGAATGATGCCCCGGATCAGGTGCCGGGACTGGCGCACGGGTTCGTCCTCGATTTCCTGAGCCCGGCGGTTAAGGGCCAACGCCACGGCCCGAGCCTGTGCGGGCGTTCGATCTCGCAAGGCATCACCCAAGACCGCTGCCCGGGCCGAGCTGTAAAAACCGGGGGGCCCCAACAACTCCGTCAACAACAGCCGGGTCGAATCCTCCCGCGACGCCGTCTCCACACCTCCGGCCCGCATTGGCACCGATTCCACCGCGGGCGACGGAGGGGCGCCACCAGCCTCAAGGTTGGCCGTGCCGGCAACCGCCGATCGGCGCAACGAAAGCTCAATCGTGAGTCGATGCACTCCCCGGGCTTCGTCCTCCGCCGTTCCCGCCCGAAGCGCGCCAAGCTTCTCCGATGGAATGACGACGACTTCGAGTGATGGGCTGCCGGATGAATGGTCAGGACGGGAATCCGTCAAGGCGACGGCAAGTTCGAGCACCACACGTTCAACTGACCAGGTCTGTCCGGAGGATAACTCGCCGCAGGGAAAAGCTGCCGTGATCTCGGACTGAAAAGCGGCGATCGCCTCTTTCAATGTGCTCATGGCGCGACCTTAATGTCCCCCGGCACAAATACGACATCGTTTGCGGCGCGCAACGCGCCACGCCCTTCAGGTCGGAACAGTCTCGGCGACCGTCGCCTTGGGCTGGACGTCGGGCACGGCGGCGCCCCTGGCCTGGGCGAACGTGACCTTGGAACGCAGCAGCAGCGTTCCGAGACACAAGTCGGCCAAGGGCAGAACGACGTTGAAATTCTTGTGCATGTAGCGGTGATGCAGCAGGTGATGGCCATTCAGGCGGAAGAAGATGCCGGAACGCTCGATGCGGCGGGCCTTGGGCAAGTGCATGCACCAATGCATATACTCATAGGCGCCATAGTAGGCGGCACTCGCGAGGGCGCTCCCCGCCAGCACACCCCAATACCCCGTCAGGAATGAGATCAGGGCGAAGGGCGCAGCCGCACACGCCACCAGGACCGGACCGTTCCACCACGCCATCGGGATGGTGTGTTTGTCCTCATCACGAATCAGATGATAGGTGTGATCCGCCCGGAACGTCTGGTGATGTACCAGCGCATGCGCCCGGAAGGCGTAGTCAAAACGCCCCACCGGTTGGTGCATCAAGTAGCGGTGTAAAAACCACTCGAAAAAAGAGGAGTAAACCACTCCGGCCCCAAGACCGGCGCAAACCCAAAGAACGAAGGATTCCATTTCTAATGCCACGCCTTTTGCACGGAACCGTTCCGGGCAAAGGCGGCGCGAGTGTTCCCCAAATTCACCCGCCGCAGCAAACAAATTTTCGTCCGTTCAGGTCTTGTAATACTTCGTCGTGTACTCCGACACCATGCGCCACGTGTTGTACTCCGGCACCAGCGTCGCCATCGCCCGACGCACGCGCTGCAGCCACTGCCGCGGAATCCCGTTCGCATCGCGATCGTAGAACATGGGAATGACCTGCTCGGTCAACGTCTTGTAGGTGTTCTCGCTGTCGATCCGATCCTGTTCCTCGATGTTGTCCGGATGACTGTCGCCGCCAATCGCGAAGCCGTTGGTGCCGTCGTAACCTTCGCGCCACCAGCCGTCGAGAATGCTCATGTTGAGACAGCCATGGCAGCCGGCTTTCATGCCGGACGTGCCGGAGGCTTCCAGCGGACGCCGCGGATTGTTCAACCAGACATCGCAACCCGAAACCATCTGCCGGGCGACATGGATGTCGTAGTTCTCGATGAACACCAGATGTCCCTTCAGCTCGCTGTATTTGCTGAGGTGAATGATGTGTTGGATGAAGCGCTTGCCTTCGTCATCGCGCGGATGCGCCTTGCCGGCAAAGATGAACTGAATCGGGCGCTGCCGATCCTGGGCCAGGCGCACGATGTTCTCGAATTGTTGGAAGATGAGCGGCGCGCGCTTGTAGGTCGCAAAACGGCGGGCGAAACCAATCGTCAACGCGTCCGTGCTGAGAAACTGATCGAACACGATGAAGTCCCGCTGGGAAATGCGTTGCCCCTGAATCAGCAGGCGACGGCGCGCGAACTCGATCAGCTCGCGCCGCAATCGATAGCGCAAGGCCCACAGTTCCTCGTCGGAGACAAACGACGGGTCCGCCATCTGCTGCCAGAATGATTTGTCGTTGATGGCGCTCTCCCATCGATCCCGCGCCTGCTGCCGCCAGAATTGGGTCTCCGGGCCGGCGCCACCGCGCTCCCGTTCCCCCAATTCGCTCGCCAGTTTGCGGCGCCAGAACCGCCGGACCGGGCCCTTCATCCAGCCCAGCAGATGAATGCCGTTCGTGATGTGACCAATCGGCACCTTGTCCACCGGCAGCGACGGCCAGAGGCAGTTCCACATCTCGCGACTGACTTGCCCATGCAGTTCGCTCACTCCGTTGGCCGCCCGGCAGGCTTTCAACGCCAGCACCGTCATGCAGAACGGCTCATCCGCGTTGGCCGGCTGGATCCGCCCCAGCCCCATCAGCTCGTCAAAGGTAATTCCCAGGGCGGCCAAAAAGCCCTTCAACGCGTAGTCCATCAACCCGGGCGAGAACCGGTCGTGACCCGCCTCGACGGGGGTGTGCGTGGTGAAGATGCACTGGGGCCGGGTTGCGGCGACCGCGTCATTCAAGCTCTTGCCCGCCTTCATCTTTTCGCGGACGAGCTCGAGGGTGAGGAAGGCCGCGTGGCCTTCGTTCATGTGGTAGGTGGACGGCTTGACGCCGAGGGCACGAAGCAGGCGCACTCCACCCACGCCCAGGACGATTTCCTGCATGATGCGCGTCGAACTGTCGCCGCCATAAACCCGCAGGGTCAAATCCCGATGATGCTGCTCGTTTTCCGGCAGGTTGGTGTCGAGGAGGAAGACAGGCACCCGTCCGACGTTGACCCGCCACGCCTTGAAGCGCACCTCGTTCAGCCCGATGGGCACGCTGCAGATCAGCGGCTCGCCGCTGCCGTCCAGCACCGGTTCAACCGGCAGGTTGCGCGGATTGAGCAGGGTGTAGTGATCCACCTGCCAGTTATCCTGATTGATCGTCTGCTGAAAATAGCCCTCGCGATAGAAGAGGCTGATTCCGATGAAGCCAATGCCCAAATCGCTGGCCGACTTCGTGTGGTCGCCCGCCAGGATGCCCAATCCGCCCGCGGCGATCGGCAGGGTCTCGTGGAAACCAAACTCCGCCGAAAAATATGCCACTGGATTGGTCTTGAGCTCCGGCGCATGGGTGGCGCCCCAGGTCTTGGGGTCAGCCAGATAGTCGGTGAACGACTTCAACACCCGCCGCACGCGGGCCGCGAATTCCGGATCCTGCAGATGCACCCGCAGTTCTTGATCGGAGACCTCATGCAGAATGGCCACCGCATTGTGGTAAAGATTCTGCCAGCCGCGCGGAGTCAGTTCGTGGAAAATTTCCTGCGCCTCCTGATTCCAGGTCCACCAAAGATTGTGGGCCAGCTGGTTGAGGCCCGTGATGAGTTCCGTCAGTTCAGCCGGAGTTAATGGCGTCTTGCTCATAGTCAGTATCCGTTCCGATCCA
This sequence comes from Limisphaerales bacterium, assembly GCA_044230345.1. Lineage (GTDB taxonomy): Bacteria > Verrucomicrobiota > Verrucomicrobiia > Limisphaerales > JADJPG01 > JBGARF01. Next base: position 87,667 of record JBGARF010000014.1, on the reverse strand, counting down.
TACGTCGAAACTCCGCCGAACGGCGGAGAACGCCCGCTTGCCAGGCATGCTGCCTGCAATCCGGGGTTTGACGCAAATTGAAATCCTTCATCCAAACGCGTCTTTTCACATCGATCCAGGCTGCCCAGCAGGGCGAGCAGGTCACTTGCCGAAGCCTGCCCCCGGTGTCAACCTCGACCCGTGCGATCCACTTGCCATTTGTTTTCGGACGGAAGCCAATCTCCTCAAGGCCCGATTTTCAGATTCCTGCTCCAAACCTGCTGCGTCCTGCTCTGCTCCGCCGGCCTTCCCACACCGCTCCCCGCCCAAGAGCACACTGGATCCCAGCCTCTCGCAACCGCCGCCGGCATTTCTTCCAACAGCCCAATCCGGCAGATCGGTCCCGGCCTTTTCGCCATCGGCGAAATCCGCCTCAACCAGTCCAACCGCACCGTCACTGTCCCAGCCACCGTCAACCTCCGCGCCGGCGCCCTCGAGTATCTGCTGGTGACTGACTCCGGCAAAATCCACGAAAGTCTCCTCCGCACCTCCGTCGCCCCCTACCACCTCCAGCTCGCTCTCCTGCTCGTCGGCCTAGCCCCCGCGTCCACCGCCCCCAACCCGCCCGCCGAGCCCGCCAAATCCGCCAAGCCCCGATCGGGCGACCCCGCATCGATCGCACTTTCGCCTTCGTCCGAGCTTACCATCGATGTCACTTGGACGATCAAAGCCCGCACCCGAACCTATCCCGTCGGGCGCTTCGTCCAGGATCGTCGCGCGCGCAAAGCGATCGGCGCCGGACGCTGGATTTTCACCGGCTCGCGGTTCCGCGACGACGGATTCGCCGCGCAGACCGACGGCTCGCTCATCACGTTGATCGACGATGTCGACGCCATCGTCGGCAGCCGGCTCCCCGGTGCGGACGACGACGACAACTGGCTCGCCCTCGGACAAAAACTGCCGCCGATGGACTCGCCGGTGAACCTAATCCTGCGCCCCCGCGCGCCGGCCTCGCGCCGCTAGGCCGGAACGATGCAGTTGGCCCGCCGCCACCTCGCCCGCCCCGCCGATCCCCACCCGGCGACCGCAAAAGATGGTTAGCTTTTTCGAGTAAACCAGACGCGTTGGCTTCCGATCCATTCTCAGGCCCGGCTTCGCCGATCGAGACAAGCGAGAGGCCCCATAAAACCAGCAAGTTTATGTCACGAGAAAGAATCAAGCCCACCGGCGTGGCCGTGGGCTTCGCCCAGGAAGAGATCATTGTCAGCAAGACGGACCGGCGCGGCATCATCACCTATGCCAACGACGTTTTTCAGCGCGTCTCCGGCTATTCCGAGGCCGAATTGCTTGGCCAACCACACAACCTCATCCGCCATCCGGAGATGCCGCGATGCGTTTTTCGTCTGCTTTGGGAAACGCTCGAAGCAGGAAAAGAGATCTTTGCTTACGTGGTCAACCTGGCCCGGGACGGCCGTCACTATTGGGTGTTCGCTCACGTCACGCCCAGCTTCGATCGCACCGGAAACATTGTCGGCTATCACTCGAACCGGCGGGTGCCGGATGCTGATGCGCTTATGAAGGTGAAATCCCTCTACGCCACACTCCTGGCCGAGGAAGAGCGATACTCCGATCCACGAATGGCCATCGAAGCGTCCACCCGACTGCTCACCGACCTGCTAAAAAAAGGCAATGTGGACTACAGCCAGTTTGTCTTCAGTCTTTCGGAGAACACCCGTCTTGGGGCGACGGCCTAGCTTGGATGAATCCCATTATGAATCAGCCCCTCCCTGACCTGGACTATGTGGCCGAGATCTGCCAGCGCGCGGCCCACGGTGATCTCGAAGCCCGCATCAATGGACTGGCCGCCGATCCCACCGCGCTCGGCCGGCTCGCCCGTTCCATCAATCACCTGCTGGATGTCGCCGATTCCTACGTCCGGGAATCCGCCGCCGCCATGGACCATTGCAGCCGAGGTCAGTTCTATCGCCCGATCCTTCTTCGCGGGCTCCCTGGATCCTATCGCGACGGAGCTCTCGTCATCAACCGCGCCGCCCTCCAAATGAAGGAATCCGCGGAGCGCATCGCCGAGTTCCAGGTCGAACGCGCCCGCGTCGCCGCCAACATCGCACAAACTGCCGACGCGGTTTCCGGCTCCGCCCGCCACCTCGACGAAACCGCGCAGACCATTTGGAAGAACGCCGAGCAAACTCAACGTCTCTCCTCCTCGGTCGCTTCGTCCGCCAGTGAAACCGCTTCCAGCGTCGGCGCAGTGGCTGCCGCGTGTGAAGAATTGACGAGCTCCACCTCGGAAATATCGCGGCAGGCCAGCGATTCCGCGGAGCTGACCCAATCCGCCGTCGCTGAGGCCGATCAGGCCAGCCAGGCCGTTCGCAATCTCGGTGAAGCCGCGCGTAAAATTCAGTCGGTCGTCGGGTTGATCAATAAAATCGCCCGCCAAACCAACCTCCTCGCCCTCAATGCCACCATCGAGGCCGCCCGCGCCGGAGAAAATGGCCGCGGCTTCGCCATCGTCGCCAATGAGGTCAAGGTCCTCTCCCGAAGTACGTCCGAAGCCACCGACACCATCGAGGAACAGGTCACCGCCATGCGCCAGGCCACTGAAAATGTCATCGCCGCCATCGACGGCATCGGTGATTCCATCCGGAAGATCAATGACAATGCCGGCCTCATCTCCACCTCCGTCAAGGAACAGGTTCAGGCCACTGGCGAGATCGCCCAGCGCGTCACGGATGTCTCCACCAGCACCCGCCACATCTCCAACACGATCGGCGAGGTGAACACAGCCGCTTCAGAAACCGAGGCCGCTTCCGGCATCCTTAAGAGCGCCTCCGCCGAGCTAAGCCGCCAGTCCGACTCCCTCCGAAGTGAGGTCGGTGGCTTGGTCGGCGGACAACCCGCCCACGAAGAGAAAATTGCCGCCGCTGCATCCGCAGCAGCTTGAGCCGTCCCCGCCGGAACGTGTCTGTCGGTGAAGGGCGGCTCGTTGTCCGCCGAAATTCCAGAGCCGGGACCGCGAGGACGCGCCCAAGTTGAACCAGCCAACGACTGCCACCGGGCCGTCGCCTGCCCGCCGTCACCGCCCCGTTCTGTGACACCCTGTCCTTAATTCAGACAGGCCACGGAACCGTCCAATCCTCCCCTCAGCCGATCAGTAAGAGTGACCGGAAGTCTTCGCCTCGCCCGCCGCCGGACTCGCGGCAATCCGCATCAGAATGCGCAGCTCGTGCAATGCCTTGTACCCCAGGAAGAGATCGCCCGACCCTTTCCGGGCCCGCCTGGTGCTGGAAGTTGCAGCTGTCTTGGCTTTGAGAGAGTGCGAAGTGGCTTTCATTCGATACTTATTTGCCGAACTGCAGACGTTGCCCCGCTCAAAGCAAGGAGTCTGCCAGAGGAGCAGTCCTCAGTTAGCAGTCCTCAGTTAGCAGTCCTCAGTTAGCAGTCCTCAGTTAGCAGTCCTCAGTTCGCAGTCCTCAGTCCTCAGTCCTCAGTCCTCAGTCCTCAGTCCTCAGTCCTCAGTTCGCAGTTCGCAGTTCGTCCCCCGTCCGGGACACAGAGCACGGAGCGCGGATCACCCGTCACTTGGCACTTGGCACTTGGCACTTGGCACTTGGCACTTGGCACCTGGCACCTGACACCTGACACCTGACACCTGACACCTGACACCTGACACCTGACACCTGACACTTGGCACTCTGCACCTGGCACTCGCCCCCGCCCCCGGGCCCGGGCTGAAAAGCAAATCGGCCCCGCGGACAGGGTCCGCGAGGCCGATCGAAACGAACGTTGGCCAATGTTCTACGACTGGCCCTTGATGGATCCGTAGGTCAACGGCTTCAACTCGTTGCCGTTGCCATCCGTGATCTTGCGCGTCTTCTCGTCGAACAAACACGCCATCTTCAAGCGCTCGGACATTTCCGCCAGCGAGATGACCGTCTGCACGCGAATCGCGAGATCGATGTTCGCGTTGGGCGCCTTGCCCGAGCGAATGCAATCGAACCAGTTCTTCTCGTGGTAACGAATGTCCTCGTACTGGAGTCCGGTGAATTCTTCCGCATCAATTTCCTCGGTGAAATCCTTCTCGGGAATCAACCGGATGCGTTCGCCGAGATTGCCGATTTCCAAGGTGGCTTGATGGCCATAGATGACGAAGCCCGGGCTCTTGGCGTTCACGGAACTGCTGCTGACCGTGACGATATAGCCGCTCGGGAATTCCGCCGTCAGCTGCACGTGCTCCGGCACATCGCGCTCCGGCGCCGGCTTCTTCCGGTCCGAATGCACGTTCTTGGTGCCGATGCTGACCACACGGTTCGGAAACTCCGGCTTGCCGCTCGCGATCATCAGCGGATGCAACCGGTGCGGAACAAGGTCGCCCAAAAGACCGCCGCAATACGGGTAGTATTTGCGCCAGCGATGGAACGCCTCCGCGCTGAACGGCCGCTTGCTGACCGGTCCCAGCCACGCATCCCAATCGACATTCTCCGGCGTGGTCTCTTTTTCCACGTCGTAGTTCCATTCGCCCTTCGGGTTGTTGCGGCAATAGTAGCCCTGCGACCAGACCAACTGCCCGAGCTTGCCGCTCTGGATGATCTCCGCCGCCTTGTGCCAGCCCGCCGCCGAGCAACCCTGGGAACCCACGGTGAAAACCCGACCCGTCTTCTTGACCGCGTCGTGCACCTGGAACGCCTCGTCCAGATAGCGCGTCATCGGCTTCTCGCAGTAGACGTGCTTGCCCGCGTTCATCGAATCGATCGAGATCGGCGCATGCCACGGATCGTGCGTCGCAATGACCACGGCATCGACATCCTTCCGCTCCAGAAGTTTTCGATAGTCCTGGTACAAATCCTCGGCTTTCAGCCCGGCCTTCTCCTGCGCCCAATCGCGACGCTTGTTGAACAGGTCGCACGCGGCCACGATCGCGACGTTGTTGTCCTTCGCGTTTTGATGAATGCCTTCCAGGTGATTCTTGCCAATGCCGACGCCCACGCCGATCACGGCCACACCAATCCGGTCATTCGCACCAATCACGCGACCCGGCGACGGAGCCTGATTCTGCCCGTAGACCGGAGTTTTCAAGATTCCCGTGGCGGCCACGGCCGCCGTGGCGGTCGCGGACTTCTTCAGGAAATCCCGGCGCGTATCGCCGGGCACTGTGTTGCCGGGCGCTGTGTTCGTTCTTTTATCGTCCATATCAGACCAATCTAGGTTGAGATTACGGTAATTGCTGGCTGCTGGCCGGCAGAGTAGACGTTTGCCGCGTTGGGTCAATTCGAGATTGCACGGAGCGCAGGCACGGCAGGGGTGCATCAAGCTCGCAAACAGGGTGCAGCCATTGATCATGATCGATGTTCCGTCCGAGCCGAAGGTCTATCTTTTACCAGCCATCTTTTACCCATGCCTTGGGCCACGGACGCCGGAACCCCAAGTTCGTGTGCGCGCCGGGACGATCTCTACCAACCGTCGGAAGATGCCGCCTTTTTGGTAAAAGATGGGGGCGGGTAAAAAGAGAGGCCCTTAACCGTGCCTGGCTTGTGTTTCCGAGCAGGCTTGATGCACCCTGCAGGCACAGCAAAAACAGCCGTGTCTTGGCGCCAATTCGTTCACCCGTCACCCGTCACCCGTCACCCGTCACCCGTCACCCGTCACCGGTCACTCGGACACCGCCCGGAAGAATTGGCGGCTAGACCCATTGGTGCTCGGGTGGGCGATAAAGTACGTATCGGGATCCGTGGCGCGACCCGCCATCCAATCGCTCCAACTGCTCAGGTTGCTGGAAGTCTGGATGCGAAAAGCCTGCCCAATTGGCGCCCGGAGGACGCATTGAAAACTCCCATCCGCGATCAGCGTCGGCGCGAACAGACGCATCGCGTCCACCGGCTCCGGTGCATAACAAATCGTCACGATATTACCGCCGGATCGGCCGGTGACATACACACGTCCGTCCGGACTCGCGGCCAGACCCCGAACGGGACTTTGCAGATATTCAGCAGCGGAATAGTCCTGAAACTGAGCCGACCACTGCTGGCGACCGTTGCCGTCCAAAGCCACCGTCAGATACTGCGTCACGCTTTCCCCGACCCGAATCCCTCCGACCACCACCCCACTGCGATAGCGAGCGGCGGCGGAGACGCTGATGTTGGTGTTCGCCCACAGCACACGCCCGTCCACATCGATGTGGAAGACACCGGGCGGGCCGGCTGCAAACACGGAACCGGTGGAATCCAAGAACAGAAAGCGCGGCGGGTCCATCGCGCCGGGGATCGGGTACGAACTCGCCCAAACCAGCTCGCCCGCCGGGCCATACTTGCGCAACACGAACGCCGGCGGCGCACCGGTCGCGAGCGACCGGCCCACAACAAAAACGTTTCCCCCGGCGTCGGCGATGATGGCGCGGTCGTCGAAGCCGAGCGCGCTCCAGGTCAAGCGGCCGTCTGACTCATACCGCAACGTGCCGGAGGTTCCCGCCACAAAAATCCGGGCATTGCCGTCAACAACGATGGCTCGCCCTCCCGCCTGCTGCACCGGCGTGGTGGCAAATCGGCGGGCCCAAGCCTGGCTCATCTGATTTCCGTTTGGAACCAGCTTGAAGGTGCCGTAGTTCACAGACTCGCCGACGTCCGCGGATTCTCCGGTCACGTAGACATCGGTGTTATGGACCGCGACCGCCCGCGCCACCGCATAGGAACCGCCCGGCCCGGCATCGTAGACCGACCACGAAGCCGTGCCGTCTGTTGCCGTTCGCGTCACCGCGGTTCCAGTGTAGCCCTGCGAGCCCACGAGGATCAAACCGCCGGCGGCGTCCCAGGCGTAGCCAGCGATGCCTTGACTGGCAGATGCATCGAAGGACTCCGAGCGGGACCAAGCCAGGGTTCCTTCAGGGTCGTAGCGGAGGACCGTGAAGTCCGCGGGATAACTCGGCCCAGTGGAGCCCAGCACATAGATGTCACCGCTCCGATCGAACGTCACATGCTGGCCCGTTCGATATGGCCTGGCCGAGTTCGAAAAGCTGCGCACCCACGCGTGGCGCATGGAGGTAAAAACCGTCACATGCGCCGGCGGGCTCAACGTGGCAAACTCCCCGGAGGAAACCCGAACCGTATACTCTCCGGCGAAGCCTCCTGACACCCGCGGCAGGACCAATGAGGAGTTGGTCTGGTGGGCCAGGTCCCGCCCTTTAAACAACCATTGATACCGCAGCGGCGAAGTGCCGGTCGCGTTCACGGACAGGCGGACCTCCCCGCCCACCACCTGCTCCGCGTTGTGCGGTGGCTCCACGATGACGGGTTTTGTCGCGACCCTGAGATCGAATTGCGGATACGCGAGCAGGCCGGCTGGCCCGTAGATCTCAAGCCCCATGCGCCCGGCGTGTTCAACGCCGACACTCTGAATGTGCAACATCTGGTTCGTCTGGTCCGGCAGCGGCTCGCCGTTCACGGTCCATTGGAAACGGAATGGGCCAACCCCTTCGAGCCGCGCCTCCAGATTCAGCCCGGCCCCGGCCGCAGCCAGGCGTGCAGATGGCCACGGCTCGAGAAATCGGAGCGTGTTTCGTTCCGCGGTCGGCTCATAACGCGCCGCAGACATCAGAGAGGAACCTCCAGTCAGACTGGGGCTGGCGGTGTAGAAATTGCCGGCGCGGTCCATGGCTGAGACGAATGCGTCGATCGTGTCGACCTGCCAGATTAACATCCCGTTTTCGGAATAGCAGAAGGTGCCATATCCGCCCGCCACGTACACTCGCCCATCGGGATCCACTTGAAGCGCTGAGAGGCGCTGATCGGAATTGCCGGCCTGCGAGGCGGACCAAAGCTCGCGCCCATTCCGATCGACACGTTTCAGTATCCATTCGTTGAAGACGCTGGTGGTCGACCAGCGCATGAGATAGCCGGCCACGGTCAATTCGTCGTTGGTCGAAACCGCCACGTCGAACGGAACGAAGACGGCCGCCGGGTCAAACGTCGGCTCATATCTCCAGCGCTTGCTCCCAGCAGGATCATGGCTTTCCAATGCGAAGCTATTGCGAACGTTGCCTCGGGACAGAACCGCGATGTTCCCGGCAGAATCCACAACCGCCTTCGCCGGCTGATCATGCCAGTCGTCGACGGCCCCCAGCCGCGCCTGCCAGTCCAGCTGCCCAGCGGCGTTCAGCGCAAAAAGCCAGGCACCGGCGTCCGCGCCTCCGGTTGCAGCACCAGCCAAATACAATCGCCCCGGCGGCCCGGCCGCGACGGCGGCGCTCTGCCAGTTTGCCGCCTGGGGCGTTTGCTCCGCGGCAACCCAAAGCCTGTTCCCCTCCCGATCGCAGCGCAGGGCGATCATCGCCGAACCCCGATAGCCCACCGCGGTCACGTTGTTGCTCGAGTCCAGCGCGAAGGATGAAATGTAAAAGTCGGTCGCCGGTGAAGCGACGACGGTCTTCCACAAAACGGATCCTGCCGCATTAATTTTTCCAAGGTGAACATGGTTGGACCGCGAAACAGTGCCGGCAAAGTAGATACTGCCGTCGAGATCCTGGGCGAGGTGGGACATCAGCAAGCCATGAACCCGCCACAACAGCCGGCCCGCCGAATCGAGCTTGAAGAGAGCGCTCCCCACGGTGCCCTCCTGGGTTCCGATGACCACGTTTCCCGCCGCATCGGCCACCATGGCGTTGGGATACCCAAAATCGTCGACAAAATATGTCCCGGCCAGAGTAGTCTTCCACGCCTGCCGGCCGCACGTGAAGACCCGAAGCTGCGCCGAGGGGCTGTTGCTGCTGCCGGCGAAGCTGCGCGCCGACGCGTAATATCTTCCGGCATGATTGACGTTCAGGTTGGACAGCGCCAGCCCGTTGGCCACCGCACCGTCGATTGCCTGCCCATCTTTCCACCACTGGAAGGTCACTGGTGTCGTGCTGGAGGCGCCCACGGTGAATCGCGCCTGACCACCCAGCAACGCCGACTGAGGCAATGGAGGCCGAGGGATCGTCGGGACGGTGGACACGGTGATCGTCGCGTCCGAACTGGTCACGACGGAGTAAGCGTCGCTGATCTCGACCGAATAGTCACCCGCCTGATCCAGACGGGCGGCCGGAAGGGCCAACGACGGCCCAGTGGCCCCTGCAATGGGAATGTCGTTGGACAACCACTGATATCGCAGCGGCTCAACGCCAGTCGCCGGCGCCGCGAGAACCAAGCGTTCGCCTTCCGCCACCAGGCGGTCAGCCAGTGGTTCGGTCAGACGCACGGACTCAGCCTCGTTCCTCTCGCGAAACATCGTGAGCCGAAACCCGCTCGTGCCAGAATTGATCACGTTTCCGTAGACCAGAAATCGCCCATCGCCAACCCGGATCAGCGCCTGTTCCGCCGGCGTCGGCAAATCCTCGACCCGCCCCAGGCGCGCGCCCTCGAGACTATACTTCGCGATCTGCGCATGAACGACATACTGTCCGTTGGTGTAGATCACAAATCCGCCCATGGCATAGCTGTGTCCGGAGGGATCAATGGCCAGGCCGTTCGCCCAGGCGCTCTGGCCGCCGATTCGCTCGCGGGCACGCCACAGCGTCCGGCCGTCCGCGGCCAGCATCATCGTGAAAAAATCCGTCTCCTGATAGCTGACGCCCTTCGAACGCCCCGCCACGGTCACCGCGCCCGACGCATGCACCTGGAGCGACGACGGAAAATCGTCGGGCATGGTTTCGTGGCGCAAGCTCTTGCCCTGATACTCCGTCTGCCAAAGCTTCAGGCCGTCTGCAGTGTATTTCGCAACGGTGATGGCATCCTCGATCAAGCCTCCCACAAAAATCGAACCGCTCTGGTCCGCAACGACCATCGCCGTCCCGGAGTAACCCTTTGGATATTGCTGACGATCCACAAAATCATCAGCCTGCCAGCGGATCTCGCCGGACGGCGCGATGACCCTGACCCCAGTGTAGGTGAGCGCAGCCATTTCCCCACCGGGCAGCGCCTGCAGGGTGGTCGCAAAAAGCGGCTGAACCCAAACTCGCTCGCCCGTCGCACTGATCTTCGCCACTGCCTCGTTGCCTGCCAGCCAGATCTGGTCGTCGGTGCTCCATGCCAGTGCGCCCACATACGTGAAACGCCCGTCGGGATTCGGCAACGTGATCTGCCAAACAAGCCGGCCCTCAAAATCGAAGCGAAGCAGTTGAATCCCGTTCGTGGACGGCACTCCGACAACGGCGCCAGCACCGTTCACGGCCACCCGAGCCGGCCACGCGACTGTTCCGTCCGCGAGATTTGTCGACCAGAGTTCGCTCCCTTGGGCGTCGAGTTTGCTCAACGTGCACCGGCCGCGTTGATTGGCGTCTTCGAATCGGCTGAGCAGCCAGAACCCTCCCCGCACATCCGCCAGCAGGCCGGTCAGTTCATTGCGATTGCCCGCCTCAATTTTTGAGTAGTTCCAAAGGGTGTCGAACCCGGCGGCAAGCCCGCGAACCGAAACAAGTGTCACGGCCAAAACCAGCGTCAGAGCCAGCAGCGATCGACAGGCCCATCCCGCGGAGTTCACGGCGATCCCCGGCTGAGAAGTGGAACGTGTCCCCCAATTTTTTCGTCGGCCTGAAATCGATCGTGCGACATAACCGCCAGATTGCCGAACCGCAACGCCACCAGACCACCGCCATCCGCCAAAGCGGTCAAGGAAAAGTTCTGAGAGATCTGGGCACCCCGGGTGGCATCGGTGGTGAGCCGGGGCCAAATGATTTTTCAAAGATTTCGTAAGGATTGTTTTCTCCCTGGTAAGAAGCCGGTGAAGGAAAGCACCACACTACTTTCCACGCCTCGCCAGATCAGGCGGGTGATGGATGGACGGGCAAGGTCGGCGTGGTCAATTTCACCGCCGCGAGCATCCCCGACAACGTCGTTCCGGTGGACACAACGATTAAGGCGACCGGCAACGCCGGTTTCAGATTCAAGACTGATTTCGACCGCCAACAACTCACCTTCAACCGCATGCTGCTGGCGAGTGCCGAGCCGAAGCGTGCGCACTCGGATCGGTTGAGCGGATGGGCGTTCGGAAATTACACTCGCAGCAGGGATGCCCGACAATGGCCCAGCGCTACAGCGCTGGGCGTCCTCGCGGCAGAGCCGTTCGACAGGCACCGCTGCGAAGATCGTTTCGAAGCGCAGCAAACGACGAATTACGGATCGTCCGCGTTAATCAGAGCGCCTCCGCGGCATGGGGTGCTATTCCCTGAACAGGTTCTCGAGATTTCCTGTTCGGTTTTGGCGGGCGGCGGGTTTAATAGGTCAAACTCGAATGAGCGAAGTTGAACGGTGGTTGCGCGCGTACGCCGAGGACCGGAACGAAGATGCGTTTCGGCGACTCGTCGATCGCTACTATCCAATGGTCTATTCCGCGGCAGTGCGACAGGTCGGCGATCCCCATGCCGCAGAAGATATCAGCCAACAGGTTTTTACCCACCTGGCACAACGGGCGCGCACGTTGCCTGCCAACGTAGTGGTCGGAGGATGGCTCTATCGCGACTCGTTGTTCACGGCTTCAAAGTATCGACGTTCGATGGCGCGTCGGCGGGTTCGGGAAGAAGCAGCGGCTAAAATGAGAGAATTGAACTTCACGAATGACGAAGTCGCCTGGGAGCAAGTGTCGCCGCTGCTCGAAGAAGGCATGAGACGCCTGGGCGATACCGACCGCGACGCCGTCGTGCTGCGCTTTTTCGAAGGCCAGACCTTTCGATCCGTTGGGACAGCTCTCGGCACCACGGAGGACGCTGCGCGTCGACGTGTGGAACGCGCACTGGAAAAGCTTCGCCAATTTCTTGCCAGCCGAGGCGTGGCGGCTTCGGCCACCGGATTGGCCGCCTTGCTCGCCGCCAACAGCATCGGAAGCGTTCCGTCCGGAAACGCGATGGCCACCGCCGCCCAGGCTCTCAATCATGCTTGTGTCCATGCGCACCCCACTTCGTTCCCCGGTTGGTTCACCACTCAGTCCCTCATGCTGGCACTGATCGGGGTGCTCCTCGTGGGGCTGCTTCCCGTCCTTTTCTGGCCGGCTCCATCGGGTGCCCGACGTGTGACCGTCAGAAACGCTTCGCCGCCGGCAGAAACCCGAGCCGTCCAAATCAAAGGCTCCATCCGACGAACCACGGCCAACCCGCAATCCATGGCTTACTTCTCTTTTAAGATCATGGACGGTCCAGCCGGAGTCGAAGTCGCCGCAACCAATCTCAGCAGCAACTATCGGCTCGTTGCCCGAACGACCCTGGAAGGCGGCCGGGCCAGCGTGGAGTCCGCCCTGTTTGAAAATGCGTTCGATCCGACCTCGCCATCGATTCGCTTTCCGCCGGTCACGGTTACAAACGCCGAAAGAGCTGTCGTTTCAAACGGCATTTTTTCCTTTGAGTTCACAACCACTTTCAGGCCGCTGCTTCCTTAATCGTAACCCGTGCTCATGCGATCGCGACGTCACATCGTTGAACGAACGGGCGGCGCTTTCACGCTGATCGAACTGCTGGTCGTGGTGGCGATCATTTCCATCCTCGCCGCGCTGTTGCTCCCCGCTCTGAGCGGTGCCAAAACGAAAGCCCGAGGGATTGTCTGTCTAAATAACGAGCGACTGTGGGGACTGGGCTTCTCCATCTTTGCGGACGAGAATGACGAAAACTTTCCCTATGAAGGCCCCGATGGATTCGGCGTTCGTCCAATTAATCACCAAACATGGTATAACGCCGTGCCGCCGCTCGTCGACACCCCTGCCCTCGCCGAAATGGTGGAATGGCCCGTCGCCGGCAGCCGCTCGATTTTCAGTTGTCCCGCCGCGAGGCAAAGGAGCGCCAACACTTCCGGACCCTATTTCATGGTGGGCTTCAACGGGCGCCTGGATCCAGACACCGTGCCGCAGTTCACCCGTACCGCGGTGGTGGCGCCCTCCGACACCATTCTCATGGGCGAAAACACTGAATGGATTCGTCCGTTCGTGCTCGGACTGACCGCTCCTGCGCGACACGAAGGACGCGGTATCTTCGCATTCGTGGATGGCCATGCCGCCTTTGTCCGGTCAAATGTTTATGCTCGGACTGCGGACGAAGATGTCGACTCCAACCTCGAATGGGCCTCACCGCGCCAGGTCTACTGGTTCCCATTCCGAGGCGCACCCCGCTGAGCAGGCAGCACACGAACGAACCAATCGACATCCTCTCCCGCACGCGCCGCCGCGGCAGGATACGGGCTGGATGCCTAGTTTCCGGGCTCCAGCGGCCGGCGATGGAGCGCCCGCCCCCACCGCTACGGGGATTGGCGTCAAAGCCGAAGTCGGAAGAGACGCTGCCGGCCGAGCGAGTTCGTAACGACATACCTTCCTTCAACGATCGTTGGGGTGGAATTCACGCGAAGCCAAGGCGCACCGGTGAAATGGCGTTATCGAGCCGGAACGGTCCATTGTTGGTGGGCCAGGAGCAAACCCATGACACCGTGCACGGTTGGTCGCAGCGCCAACGCCGCGCGGCTCTCAGCCCCGCCCATCGCGCTGGGTCCGCGCCGCGGATTTACGGGGCCGCGCGGACACGCAGGAACAGGACGGGCGGAGCGGCGTTGGGCGCGAAGGGGACGGTGATGGAGTTGCCGACGGCTCCGCTGATGTCCTGGCGGGGCGTCCAATTAATCAAGTTGGTGGAAGTCTCCACGCGATAGTGGCGGGCGGCGGACGCCGGGAACGTGACGCGGACAGAATTCGTGGCCGCCACAACATTGGTGATGCGAAACACGCTTGCGGCATTTGCCGGATCGGTGAGCGCAATCCACTCGGCCAGGTTGTCGGCGCCGTCGCGATCGAAGTCGACGCCGGGCGCGTGCTCGGCAGCGGTGGCCTGGTCGGGCAGCGATTCCCAAATGAACGCGTTGAAGTTCTCGAACGTTCCCGCCTCGTAGGCGCCGGCGTCGGGCGCACCCACGATCGGAAACCCCCGTTGGTCTGTGGTGGAGGAACTTTCGGCCGCCAGGCCTCGTGCCGGGCTGCCGGACAGCAGCGCCATCGTTTGCAGCGCTCCGCCGTAATCGTCGAGCGGCGCCAACATTGGCGAGCCCCCGATCACGCTTGAATTGTTGACCACCAAGCCATCGATGTCGGTGGTACTCCCTCGATTGCCCGCGACGATGCTGAAGTCGCATTGCGCGGTTCCTGGAAGGAAGCTGTACAGTCCACCGCCCGCTTCGGCGCTATTGCCGGAGATGGTGCAATGCTTGAGCGTCACGGACGTGATATAGACAATGGCTCCGCCGGCGGCGGCCGCATTTCCATTGAACGTGCTCCGCGTGAGGATTGTGCCCGGGCTTTGCGTGTAAAGCGCGCCGCCCCGGGTTGCCTGATTTCCCCTGAAGGTACTGTGCGTGATGAGCGCGTCACCCCAGCAAGCTATCGCCCCGCCGTTGGCACTCGAGTTCCCGAAGAAGAAGCAGTTCGAAACGGTTAGCAGCGCGTCGCTTGACACGCTGGCGATAGCGCCGCCGAAGTAGGGCGACCTGTTGAACGAAAACGTGCACCCGACGGCCGACAGAGCACCCTCGGTGTAAATGGCGCCTCCTGAGGCGAACTCGCCTAAAGACGCGCTTCTTCCAGCGATGAAATTGATGCCAGCCACTTCCAAGGATGTGCCCGCGACTCTGAAAATGCGGGTGTTGCCCCCCGTGAGCGTCAGTCCACCCGGCAACGCCTTGGCGTCCAGGATAACCCGTCCGGTGGCCGTAATCGAAATCTCGGACCGCACGGTGATCGTTTGTCCGGAAAGCGATGGATGAACGACGATCTGGTCGTTTCCGTCCGTCAGCGCGGCGTTGGCCAGGGCCTGCCGGAGGGAACCCGGCCCCGAGTCAGCGGTATTCGTCACCTCGAGGGACACCGCGATCCCAATCAGTTGAACGAGGTAGGGGTTCTCGTTGGGATCGTCGCTGCGGATCACCATCGTTGCCGTCCGGACGCCGTCTGCCAAGGGAGCGAAAAGAACATTCACTGCCGCGAACTCTCCCGGGCGCAGGGTGCCCGGGGTTAGGCGATCCGCCGAGAACTCGGCCGCTTGCGCGCCAGTGACGGTGAGGCTGCTCAGGCTGAGGGGGAGCGTCCCATCGTTGGTCAGGACAAACGACGGAGTGGTCGTCCGGCCCCGGGTGATCACCGGGAACGTATAAGTGTCACCGTTGAAGACGGGCACCTGGGCTCCGCTCAGCACGTTCAAATTTGGCCGCGGGAAGGTCGGGGTTGCCGTGAAGTCCTGATTCGGCAGGTCAGCGAAGGTGAAGGAGTCGCGACTGGCTGGAGACAGGCTGAACGATGCGGACGAAGCTTCGACGCGGATGTTCCCTGTCAACAGCGCATCGCTGACGGCCCAGCGGCCGTCCGCGCCCGTCTGTGCGGTAAACGTCGGCAATTCGCCGCCAACTTGGAAGACCGAGATGGTGATCCCGGCCACCGGCGCGGTGTCGGATTCGGTGACCCGACCGGAGACCGTGATGCCCTGCGCCTTCGCCCTGAAAAGAACGGCGACGCCCAAAATGAAAAGCCAGCGCCAGCGTACAGGGGAAAGAAAAAACATGCCGGCAGCCTAGCAACTCTCCGACCTTTATCAATGTCGCGATGGTTGTCGTCGTGGTTATCGCCTCTCACCAAAGTCACGTCAGGGACGCCCGACAATAGCCCAGCGCTTCAGCGCTGGGCCGTCTGGTCCGCAATGATTTCCGCGAACGCCGCCGGCGCGAAAGAGGCGCTGCCGACCCCATTGCGCGCCCCCAAGTTGTTCCATCTCTTGCCAGCTTCTTGGGAGAGTTGATTCAACTGGCGATGGCGAGGTCAATGAGCCGGGTGCCCTGCGGCAATTGTCGAATGGTTAGATCTGACCCCAAGGACGGTGCAGTCAAAGCATTCACGCAGAGATGTGCAAGGCCGTGATGTCGCTATGTGGCGATGTCTTGATGTCGTGGTGTCGTGGTGTCGCTCCTTCCCAAGTCCCGTCAGGGACGCCCGACAATAGCCCAGCGCTTCAGCGCTGGGACCTCCGGTCCCAATCATCTCCCCGAGCCCCGGCGGGGCGAAAGACGTGCCGCCGATCCCATCGCGCGCCCCCAGGTTGTTCCATCTCTTGACCGCTTCATGGGAGAGTTGATTCAACTGGCGATGGGGAAGTCAATGAGCCGGGGGCCCTGTGGCAATTGTCGAATGGTTAGATCTGACCCCAAGGACGGTGCAACGCACCGTCCCGACCCCAAGGACGGTGCAACGGTGCACCGTCCCCCATGCTGTTGACGGCGCTGGCAATGGTCGTTGGCGCGAGCGTGATCCTGGCCGATCCAATCTTCCAGGTGCGGCACGTGAAACAAAACGGAGCAGTTGAGCGTGCCGAAGATGCGCCAAGGCCTGCGCGAGAAAGACGCGATGCTCGAGGAGGCGTATCCGATTAGGGCACGGCCCGTGAGTCGACTCAGGGCAATCCCTTTCGAACCAGATCTTATACTTCTTTCATTCGTGGCGTAGCGCTTCCATTGGGTCAATTCGCGCGGCGCGCCTGGCCGGAAGCCAGCAGGCGAAGAATGCGGTCGCCATGAGCACCAGGGAAACGGCGGCCAGGGTCAGTGGATCGGTCGGTTCCACACCGTAGAGCAGGCTGGTCAAAACGCGGGTGAGTGCCAGCGCCGCCACGACACCGATCACTACCCCCACCATCACCAGTTTCATTCCCTGTCCGATCACGAGCGAAAGCACATTGCGCCTCTGAGCGCCCAGGGCGATGCGCACGCCGATATCGCGGGTGCGTTGAGTTACGAGATAGGCGAGCACACCGTAGAGTCCCACGGCGGCCAGCAGCAAAGCGATGACCGCGAAGAGACTCAGCAATCCGGTCTGCAAGCGCGGTTGGGCCACGGCCTCGCCCAGCAAGTCATCCATCGTGCGAACCAATGGTGGCGGCAAATTCGGAACCACCGCTTTCGTTTCCCTTCGGATGGCTTCGGCCAGCATGGTCGCATCGCCCGTGACACGCACGAGAATCGTCGGGCCTTGCATTGGCCACTGCCAGTAAGGCGCATACACTTCGGGCACGGCTTCCGGGTGAGGGTGTAGCGACTTCACGTCGCTGACGATGCCGACGATGGTGCTCCATTCGGGCAGGCCCCAGACGTTCGTCGCGTTCAACGGCGGTTGTGCGCTGCCCATTTTCATGCGCTGGCCGATGGGGTCTTCATTCGGGAAATAACGTCTCGCGAGCGTTTCGTTGACGAGCAATACGCCGGGCGCTTCCAGCGCATCAGCTTCGGTGAAGTCGCGCCCGCGCAGCACTCGCGTTCCCAAGGCACGCAGCCAATCGGGCGTAATCCCGGTGAAGTCCGCTTTCGGCCGTTCGTCCGGCTTAAGCGCAGGCCGGCCAAAGATTGAAATGGATTCCACGGGCGGACGATTTTCGCGTCTCAGAAAAACACTGCCCGCACCAACGGCTTGCACGCCAGGCATTGCGCGCAGGCGCTCGATCAACTCGCGCAGCGGAACTTGCGGCCGCGTCGCGGTTGGCCGAGTCCATCCGCTGAACCCGGACACCGAGAAGTCGAGCTTCGCGGTCAGCAGATGCTCGGCTTGGAATCCACGTTCGGCGCTCAACATTCGTGCGAAGCTTTGCAACATCAGGCCCGCCCCGACCAGCAGCACGAGCGATAGCGCCACTTCGGCGACGACCAGCAGATTGCGTGTCCGGCCGGCATCTATGCCGCCAGACGCCGCGCGCGTGCCCTCCTTCAGCGCCTCGTGCAAATCCGGCCGCGAGAATTGCCACGCGGGCGCAAGGCCGAATACCATCCCAGTGAGGATGGAAACGACCAGCGTGAAACCCAGCGCGACGCCATCAAGTGTCACTTCGTTCAAGCGCGGCATGCTGCCGGAGCCGGCCTTGATTAGGAGTTGCACACCCCACCAGCCCAACAACACGCCAAACGCGCCGCCCGCAATCGAAAGTATGACGCTTTCACTCAGCATCTGGCGCATCACCCGCCATCGGCTTGCCCCGAGGGCGAGACGCAGCGCGATCTCTTTTTGTCGCGACACGGCGCGAGCGAGCATCAGATTCGCGACGTTTGCGCACGCAATCAACAACACGCCAGCGACGACGCCCCACAAAACCATCAGCGCGGCCCGCATGTTTCGTCCCAGCGACTGTTGCAGCATGGGCACCACCGCGACTTCGCTCCCGATGGTTTGATCGGGATGCGCCTGCTTCAGTCGGGCCTGGATCGCGTTCATTTCGGAGCGCGCGCGTTCGAGCGTCACGCCCGGTTTGAGCCGTGCGATGACGTTGTGCCAATGGGAAGAACGTCGTTCGGTGAGTGTCACGCCCATCCAACCCATCGGCAGCCACAACTCGCATTGGCTCGGCGCTCCGAAGCCCGGCGGCATCACGCCCACAATGGTGTAGTCGCGGCGGCCATACGTATCCAAAGTCAGCGTCTGGCCGAGGATGTTCGAGTCCCCGTTGAAAATCCGCTGCCACAACCCAAAGCTCAGCACGGCGGCGCGATTGCCCTGCTTCTGGTCTTCCTCCGGAAGTAGCGCGCGTCCTAAGAGCGGTCGCGTTCCAAGCGTCGTGAATAAACTCGCCGACGTGTAACTGGCAACCACCTTCACTGCCGAATCGCGGAGCACAAGATTGAAATCGTCCACACCTTCCCATCCCGGACTGGCGGCCATTTCACTGAAGACCGAGTTCTGCGCGCGCCAATCGAGATAGTTCGGCCCGCTCACCCGCTCCTGCTCAATGCCGCGCTGCGGACTGCGCTCCCAAACTGTGACGAGTTGTTCCGGGTCCGAATACGGCAGCGGTTTGAGCAACACGCCATTGACGATGCTGAAGATCGCAGTGTTCGCCCCAATGCCGAGCGCCAGTGTCAGCACAGCCACGGCGCTGAAGCCAGGGTTCTTCAGCAACTGGCGACAGGCGAATTTGAGATCGTTCATGGCTCAATCCATGCAAAGAGTCAGGTGCTTTCTGCAAGAATGGTGCCAGGGAAAGGCGAAGAGGGACTTCGCAGGATTCGACTGTGTGGGCCAAGGTCAAAAAAAGCTTTTTCCCCAAGTTTTCCATTACTTCCTACACTTCCAACTGGTTGGAGCTCGCCCCGGAAGCACCGTACAAGCTGTTTCTCGATCTCGTCTCGTCCCGCACTCGGGAAAGCCTCGTCCCGCAAATGGGACGAGAAGTGGACGGATCAGTGATCAGCACGCACATCTTGTTTCCGCGATCCCCCTTGGGCACAATCGACCTCCGTGACCCTGTTCCAGTGCTGCTTTCAACTGTCCGTTCTCTTGGCGCTGACGACTCCTGCGTTAACCGCGAACCAATTCGACGTCCGTGCGCGCTCGGGCGCACGAATGTGATTCCGTGACGGTTCGCTGCCGTTCGGCATCGACCCATTCTTGGCAAGAATCACCGCCCCCCCGTGTCGACACCGGATCGAGTGTGCTGAGCGCCACGCATGGGATTGATTCTCCAACTAAACGCTTGGTCGCGGCCCTACAGGCCGCTGGACGCATGATTCACTCGTCAACCCAGCCCGCTGGGCTGGGCTGAGAGATCGCGCGCCGTTGGCGCTGGGGCGAATGCGGAAGCACTTCCGCCATTCGCTGAATCAACGGCATCACGCGGAACGAATTCCCGATCCGCATGAGAATGAAAGCCCGCAGCCCACCAGTTCATGGCTCATGAGCAGGTCAAAAGGGAACGGGTGGCTTCCCATTTTTCGATTTACGACTTCCCGTTTTGCGATTTGGGCCGGTTAGCGCGCAAGCCGGAGGCTTGCCGGCCATTAGCCGGTGGTTGAGGCGCGCAGCGACGACACCACCGGAGACGCGTTCCACCAGATGATCGCATCCCGGAGGGATGCCAGCCCTTCGGTCAATCCATGCGGCTGCGACCCCGGCTGGGGTCGGTCCGGTTTTGGGGACCTTTTCCGGTGGTCGACGCTCGTGCCTCGCGTCACCACCGGCTAATGGCCGGCATCCCGCTGGGATGCCTAGCGGCCGGACGCCCGTGCGGTCCGTCCGAGCAATCACAGGTTCATCTCTCGTGAGCAGGTCAAAAAGAAACGGGTCGCTTCCCATGAACCGCATTTGGAATTTCGAATTGAAAAATGGTTATTGGTGATCGCGGGGCGCCAACGGATACGGGTCGATTCCCAATAATCAATGTCAAATTCCCAATTCAACGAATTGAGTCGATCAGGTTCATGTCTGGTGAGCAGGTCTAAATAGAACGGGCGCTTCCCATGAACCTGCTCCGGTTCTTGCTCTTGCTCTTAATCATGCTCTTGCTCCTCCCGAAATGAGCAAGAGCATGAGCATGAGTAAGAGCAAGGGGGAGGCCCGGTTCATGGGCCAGTTGGCACGAGTTGAGAACTCGTGAACGCTTCCCGTGATTTGACAGCCTTAGTTCGCTCGGTATAGTGCCGGCCCTTTTGGTGACTAAGTAAGGCGTTTATGAATCGGAATCCACATGTGGCCGTGGTTGGTGCGACAGGTGCCGTCGGCATCGAAATGATCAAGACCTTGGAACAGCGGAAGTTTCCCGTCGGGAAACTGACTCTCCTCGCGTCGGCGCGTTCCGTGGGCAAGACCCTTCCGTTCAAAGGCCAGTCCGTGACGGTCCAGGAACTGACCAAGGAAAGCTTCGCGGGGATCGACATCGCCCTGTTCAGCGCCGGCGGCAGCATCTCCCGCGAATTCGCCCCCATCGCCGCCAAGGCCGGCTGTGTCGTGGTCGACAACTCGAGCGCCTTCCGGATGGACGACACCGTCCCGCTGGTCGTGCCGGAGATCAACGCAGCCGACGTGAAACAACATCGGGGGATCATCGCCAATCCCAACTGCACGACCGCCATCACGTTGATGGCGTTGTATCCGTTACACCAGGCGTTTGGGGTGACCCGAATTTTCGCCTCCAGCTATCAGGCCGTGTCCGGCACGGGCGCCAAGGCCATCGAGGAGCTCGATCGCCAGGTCCAGGAGATCGTCCAGGGCCGCCCCGTGACGAAGGAGGTTTATCCGCATCAGATCGCCTTCAACGTCCTGCCCCAGGTCGATTCCTTCCTGCCGACCGGCTACACGAAGGAAGAGATGAAGATGGAGAACGAAGGGCGCAAGATCATGCACCACCCGCAATTTCGGGCGAGCGTGACCTGCGTGCGCGTGCCCGTCTATCGCGCCCACTCCGTGGCCGTCAGCGCCGAGTTCGCCCGGCCGGTGACGGTTCAGTCCGCCTTGGAAGTGCTGCGCAAGGCGCCCGGGCTTGATGTCGTCGACAACCCGGAGAAGAAGGAATATCCGATGCCGCTGCACGTGGCCGAGAAATACAACTGCGCTGTCGGCCGTCTGCGGCTCGACTGCGCCTTGGACAACGGCTTGTGCTTCTGGGTGGCTGGCGATCAATTGTTGAAGGGCGCCGCCCTCAACGCCGTGCAGATCGCCGAAGAACTGCTCAAGTAACGGCAGGCGCCGCCTGGCGGCGCAGCAGCGAAGCATCTATCTGGCCTATCTGGCCGCATCTTCGAAACGGGCCGCGTCGGGCTGAAAGCCCGATGGCTTGCGGAAACTCGCTTCGCCTCGCTCCGAAATTGGGTCCGAAATAGCTCCGATTGTGCTTCGCGCAACGCTGAAGAGTCCATCGGCGCATTGGCGGTGCTTCCGGACTCGCCCCCCATTTGACATCGGGCTTCCCCCGCACATCATAGGCGAGTCAGCGAAGGCATATCACGTCACCTCGTTGACCAACGAATCAATGATCGAATCGAAACCCGCGACGTCGGAGGAAGCCACATGAACAGGCCCAACCGGACGTCTCCACCGTCTGCGGTCATCTTTGGTGCCGCCGGCGGCATTGGCAGCGCCCTCGCCCGGATGCTCGCCGCCCATCAATGGCGCCTGCTGCTGGCCGGTCGAAGGCGCGAACCACTTCAGCAGCTGAGCCGGGAGTTGGGCGCGGAAATGATATGCGCGGACGCCACAGACTCCGCTCTGACGGAAGCGACGCTGGACGATGCGACGGGCAAGTTTGGACGACTGGACGGCGTGGTGAATTGTTGCGGCTCGATTCTGCTCAAGCCGTTGCACCTGACCCGCGATGAGGACTGGCACCAGACCATCGCCGCGAATTTGACGACCTCGTTTCACATCCTGCGGGGCGCCGCCGGCCGCATGATGCGCACCGGAGGCGGCAGCGTGGTGCTCGTCTCCTCTGCCGTGGCGCAACATGGCATGATTAATCACGAGGCGATCGCCGCGGCCAAGGCGGGAGTGGTTGGGCTGGCCCAATCCGCCGCCGCGACCTATGCACGCTATCAAGTCCGGGTGAACTGCGTCGCGCCAGGACTGGTGCGCACGCCCATGTCGGAGTTTCTCACGCGCAGCGAATCATCGCTCAAGGCAAGCGCTGCCTTGCATCCACTGGGCCGGATCGGTGAACCCTCCGAGATCGCCAGCGCCATTGCGTGGCTGCTGGACCCAGGCCAGCAATGGGTCACCGGACAGGTCATCGGCGTCGACGGCGGCCTGAGCAGTGTCCAGGCCCGCAGTCCGTCGATCTGAACTTCCAACTCGGGACGAACTCCCGATCGGATCCCAAATCGAAACCGTGGTTACGGCCACAGCACGACCCGATAGTAACGCTCGCCGACGACCGGCCCCTCATCAGTCCAAGTTCCTTCATCGCCATCGAAGGTCAGATTGTCCGATCGATCGACCCATTCCACCTCATCAAGCGAAGCCTTGGACTGCACCCGGTACCGACGGTCTTGAATGGTGGTCCAATGCAGAGTTACGGACGCGCGCTCGCGCAGGATCGAGGTGAAGATCGGGGCCGGCAACGCACAGCAGGCAAAGCCGTCGGTCACGGTCACGGTATCCAGAAACCAACCGACACCACCGGCGGACGAGTCCGAAGTGAACCGCCACCGAAAGCGAACTTCGTGGCCTTCCGCCGACGGCGGGAGCGCGGCGATCACGGACTGGAACCCGGTGGAAAGGCCGGTCCAGGCGGGTTGGCTGAAGCTGATCGTGCCGTTATATCCACCGCTCAGAAAACGCCCGCCCGCGTCGGTCAACTCAAGATACGGAGCGCCATCGAGCGAAATTTCCAGCACGCCACCGTCGAAGTTGGACTCCGTGTTGAAGCTGTGCCGAAACGCCAGCCGGGCCGCTGCGGTTTGAATGGAGACGACCGGCGAGATGAGGTCGTTGGTGCTGCGGGTGGACGGGTTTGGTGCGGTCACCGCATTGGGCGGTGTGTCGCTGGGACTGGTCGTGGTCCGCCACGCCGTGGTGTTGCCGGCCCGCACGGTCGTCCACCCCAAGGGCAGCGCCGGCGCCGTAACGGCGTCGAAATTTTCGGCCAACACCTGAACCGGCGTCCCGACCACAATCGCGACCGTGGAAGTTCCCAGCTCAAGATCGCCGTCCCGCAGCGCAAAACGGACATCGAGCGTTCCGCCACACAACACGCCGGCCTTCAGGTTGAAGTCCCCTGCCCCGCTTGCTCCCGGCCCGATGTTTCCCACGACCTGCGCCGCGCCCGGCGCGAGCACGCCCCCCAACGGCAGCAGCGTCGCCACCAGATTGCTGGCCCGGGCCGTGCCTGTCGCGCTGTTCCGGAAGAAGAAGCGAGCGGTCACGGTTTCGTCGGGATCGATCACGCCATTGGGAGCGGCGCAGCTTTCCGCCAGCACCGGGCCGGCTTGGACCGTGAAGGACGGCAGCGTGTCGTCGTTGAGAATCGTGGCTAGCCCCTGGGCATCGCCGAGCGCAACTCCGATCGGGGACGTCAGGTTCAGGGTGAACGTCTCCGCTGCTTCATTCAACCGGTCGCCGCGCACGAAGACGGGCAGGAGGCGGCTGGTTTCGCCGGGCACGATCACGACCGTACCGTTGGTGGCGACGTAGTCCGAGGCGGCATTGGCGGTGCCGTTGGCGGTGGCAAAATTGACGGCCACCCGCTGGCCGCTGGCGGCCGAGAGTTGGAGGCGGAAGTGGGCGGGTGCCAGGCCGTTATTGCCCTCCAGCACGCTGGCGTCGGCGATCGACAGGCTGGGCACGGCATCGTTGTCGGTGACGGTGGCCACCGCGAGGGATTTGCCGATCGTGAGATGGACCGCGTTGTAGAGAGTCAGGCCAAACGTTTCCGCGGGTTCATCGAGCGCATCGTCCAGGACGCGTACGTCGATCGCTTTGCTGGTTTCCCCCGGCAGGAAGGTAATCCAGCCGTTGGTGGGCTGGTAATCGACACCGGCGATCGCGCTTTGATCGACGGTGGCGAAATAGACCAGGGCGGTGCGTGCGCTGGGGATGGTGGTGACCACGAACCGCGCGAACACCGTTCCGACGGAACTTTCCGTGGCCGTGGCGTCCTGGATGGAGACGAACGGCGAAACCACGCCGGAAACGACGCGGGCCAGGTTATTGGATGGAACTGAATCGCGATTGGCCGACTGGACCGAAGCAAGATTGTTCAGCGCCCCGGGGTCGCCCACGCGCAGATCAAGGCTCACCTGCGCGGTGGCGTTGGATTCCATCACGCCAAGGGCGCATACCACCCGGCCGGCCTCAATCGTGCAGACGCCCACCGACGATGTCGCCCCAACGAAGGCAGCGCCTGGCGGCGGCGCATTGCTGAAGACCACGTTCAAGGCCGGATGCGGCCCGCGATTCAGGATGGTTCCCTCGTAGCGGACGTTCTCGCCCGGAACAACCAGCGGCGGAGAAACGGTCATCGCCAAGCTGACGTCGGCGACCGGCTCAGCACCGCAACAGTCGAATGCCTCTGTTTCAATCGCGAGCGTCCAACCGCCGAGACTGCCGCCGTCGCGCAACGTGTCGTCCAAAACAAACAGCTCCCAAGTGCCTTCGGCCGACGTCCCCTTAAAGAGGTCGAGGCTCGCGCCATAAGGCGGTGCCGGCGCCGGCAGCGGATAGGCATCAGGGCTGCCGTGATTGGTCGGACTGTAGGTCCCGGCCACGATCGGGCCATTGTCGGAAAGCCGGTTGGTCGATGCCCCGTCGAAAACCAACGTCGCCCCCTGAACCGGATTCAGACCGCCCGTATCGGACAACAGCGTGACCGTCTGCCCGCCCGGGCCGCGCAACATGACATCGACCTGATCTGGCAGCGGATGGCTGAACTCATGCAACGTGACGACAACCTTGCTGATCGCGCCCGTCGTTCCCGCGACGACGATGGTGGACGGAAACGGCGTGGCGGGTCCATTGGAAGGGATCTGGATCGGCGTCGACTGGTGCAGCACGTAGGAACCGGACAAGCGCCGGCCCAGCATGGTCCTGAACTGAACCTTCCCCGCGGGAACTCCGTCCTCCTGCAGCTCGAGGTTGGCGATCACGAATTCGCCGCATTGGCCGTCAGCCTGGAACGTAAACGGCCGGGCCACGCCCGGTCCGCCGGGATTCAGCCCGGTATAAACCTGGGACGGTCCCGGACTCGCAACGTTCCCCCCGGCCAGCAAGGTCGCGGTGATCACGCCCACCGGCCGGGCGCTGGCGTTGGTCAGCCAAAACATCGCCGTGACCGTCTCGCCGGCGTCGATCGCCTGATTCGCTGGAGCGCAACTTTCCGCCGTCACTTCCAGCGCGCCCGCGACAATTCCGCGCGAGTCGGCCGTGATCGAGAGATCATCAATCGCCACGCCTGAGAATGGAAACGCATAGGAACTGACGCGATTGAAGCGAATGCGAAAACGCCCGTTGTAGCTCAAGCCGTGCTTCGCCATCACCGGATTCAGCGGCACGACGAACTCGGCATATTCCGTGTCCAAGGAACGCAACGTTTGAACCTCGTACCAATGCAATCCATCCGCACTCACGGCCACCCCGTCAAAGTCAGCCCCAGCCAGGAACGGCGACGGCGGCGGGACATCCGGCGAGTCATAGAACGAGCCCATGGCCCAGAAGCGAAGCACGGGATTGACGGCTCCCGCCAAATCCACGGTCAAAGTCTGCTCGATGCGCGCCGGAATGCCGTCGTCCTGCGCATTGTCCATCACCAGATGAAACACCCCCGCATGCGGCTCGTTGGATCGAGTGACCGCACTGCGAAACGCGCCGGTTCCGCCGGTGATCCAGTAGTTGCGCACGCCCCGCTCCCAACCCTCCACCCACGGCAACGAAGCCACCTCGGTTTGATCGTCATCCAGAATAAAGCCGTAAACCTGCGCGGTCCCCACCACCGCGTTTTCCGCCGAGCGCAGATACAGCATGAACACCTCGTCGGCTTCGCGCACGGAATCGCCCAGCACCGGTACAATCACGGTTTGCCGCGTTGTTCCTGGAGCAAAGACCACGAGGCCATCCGCCGGAATAAAATCGCTGCCCGCGACGGCCGTGAGATTCGAGGTGACAAATCGGACGGTGACCGGAAGACGCTGCGGGGCGCTCAGCTCCAGTTCGAACCGCGCTTCGGTCCGCCCCTGGTTCCCTTCCACGACACGCACTTCCTGCGCCCGCAACGTGGGCGGCGCCACCATCAACACCTCGGACTCAGACTGCACCCGATCCGGGCCACCGCCACGCCCGGTCTCCCGCAAGATCACGGCATTCGTCTGACGCCCATACCCGGCGAAGGTCAGATTGGCGGTCAGCACAAACGTCGAATTGGCGCCGAGCGTCCCGAGGTCGCAGACGATTCGGCCCGCCACCAGCGAGCATTCCCCGCTTGAAGCAGTCACCGACTCCACCACAGCACCAGTCGGGACCGTGTTCGTCAGGATCAGTCCGCTCGCGGACGAAGGGCCAGGATTGAACACTTCCACGCTCATCGCGACGGGGGACTCCAACGACAACGTCGCGGGCTCGTGCCGGAAACGAATCATCAGCTGATCGTCGGTCACCACGGCAAACGGATCGCTCTGGCCCCGATGCCCAAACTCATCAGCCGCGTGCAATGTCGCCTGCGCGGAGCTGGTCGCCAGCGTGACTTCTCCTTCCCAACGACCCTCGACAAACGCCCCGGATGTCCCGGGAGTCAACGCCAACGGCACAGTCTGGTTTTCTTCCAACAGCTCAATTCCATCCCACCAGGTCTGCGTGAAATCGTAGTTATACAGATCAATCCGGCTCAGGTAGGGCACGGCGGGGCGCCGAAACGGAATGCCCGCGCGTCGCAGCACACCGTCCACCCAGTAATCCACGGTCCGCTCCGTCCACGACAATCGCAGTTCAACGTGATACCAGCGCCCTGGCTGATAGGGAACCGCATGGCCGCCGCCCTCATCTTCGTAGACACCCATTCCGTCCGGCGCAAAATAGAAGTAGACGGCGATGTCATCAAGGTTGGTGCTGGTCCCAACGGTGAGATAGCCGCCCAAGGCATCGACGCGCAGCGGCCGAACATGAAAGCTGATCCGGTCCGGCTTCAAGTTGGGCAGGGCATGGCTGAGCCCATCGCGATGGCTCTGTCGTCCGCCCACCACGGTCAAACTCCGGCCACCTTCCGCCGCCGTGTTGCTGATCACGCTGCTGCTTTCATAGTCGGAATTGGCCGTCCACCCATCGAGATTGCCGTCCTCAAAGTCGTCCCCAAACAGGAGGCGCCGGGTCACTCCGGCGGCGGCCGACAGTTGGACGGCTCCGTTGAAATTGCTGACTACTACCCCACGGGCATCGCGCGCCGTCAGGCGAACTGGAAACGGGACGCCGCTGCGCTGCGGGCTCGGAACCGGCTCCCAGCTGAACCGATCCACACCAACGGTCGTGAACTGCCAGATGGGACCAGGCGCCTGCCCCAAGGTTCGGGCGTTGACTTGCCAGTAGTAGGTGGTCGCGGGAGCCAATTCCGGCAGGTCCCAGCCCAATGCCGTCGTCGTCCCCAAACGCTCGGCCACGCCTGGCGTCGGGTTGCGGCCAAAGAACACCTCGAACTCCGTCGTGCCGGGTTTCCGGACGCTCACGCTGACCTCGTCGAGCCGGACGGTCAGCGGCGCTCGGGTTGGATTCAGCACGAAGGCCAGGCGAACGGTTTGCCCGGCATACGCGGACAGATCCAAACGCCGCCGAACCCACGGACCATCCACCGGGTCGCCCGGTGCGGTTTGATGCGCGACCGCCAGAACAAGATCGTTGGTGCTGCGAAGTTCCACCCGATACTCCTGCTGACTGCTGAAGTCGGAGTCCTGATTCTGCACGCGATCTCCCCAGTTCAACTCCGCCTGACCTGCTTCCGCGGACGGGATCGTGAAGGTTTGATACAACTCGTGCCGACCGGGGCCGAATTGTTGCACGGTCAGATAAAAATCTCCCTCCAAGGGCGCGACGCGGCCATCGCCACTGATCGGCCCGTTGGTGGCGGTGTAGACTGCAAAGTAGCCATACGACCCCGGCACCGTCGTCCACCCCCGCAACGTCCCGTCCTCGAAGCCCCCGTTCACGAGCAGTTCGTCCACTTCGCCTCCACCCCAAGCCAGATCGACGGTGGCCGCAACGTTGGTGGCTCGGTCCGCAGGGCTCGGCCGCGCCGCCGGATAAGGCGTCTCATTGTCGAGCACCACCACCCGGTCCGTGCCGGCCCCGAAGCCCGGCGCCGATGCCGTCACGATTGCCGCCCGATTGCCGTCAACCACCACATCATCCATCACTGTCAGATCGAAGGCTGCCTCCACTTCGCCCTTCCGAACGACAACCTCGGACGGAACCTGGATTTCACCCGCCTCCGACGTCTCCAGCCCAATCGTCAGATCGTAGTCGAGGGTTCCGCTCAATCGGACGGTGCCCGCGCCTTTGCTCACTCCCTGCCCTTCCCTGAGGCGCGACGGCACGTCGACCAACAGATTGGTGGATTCGTTGTCGTGCACGACGATCGTGGTCTCCGCGGCGGGCCAGGCGGCGACCTGCGCGCGGACGGTGAACGTTTGCGAACCGTCGAGCCGGGAATCATCGAGCACCGAAGCGAGCCAATCCACGCCGGATGCGCCCGCGGGCACGAGCACGGAGAGCGGGACCCGCAGCTCGTTTGTGTTCAGGGAAACCAATCGCACGACGACGGGCCGCGCCGGAGCCTGGCCAAGTTCCACTCGCCCGGTAACGCTTCCAGCTCCCTCCATGGTGGCCGACGGCAGCAACAGCCGCAGCGAGGTGGATTCGTTGTCATAAACTTCCACCAAGCTCGAAGCCGCACGGAAGCCGGTGGCACTCGCGCTCACGAGCACGAACTGAGACCCGTCCAACCGCGCGTCATCCACCGCTTGCACGGCAAACTCCACCGCGGTTTCGCCGGCGGGGATGACGACCTGCCCCGGCACGACCAACTCAGTCGGATCGCTGGAGCTGAGCAACACCGTGACGTTCGTGTCGAACGCCACGGGCAGCCGAATGGAGCCGGTCAAACCTGAGGCCCCTTCGGTGGGTGTCGCCGGAAGGACCAGTTGAAAACCCGGCACAGCACAATCCGCCGAGGAGCCAAAGTCTGTCTCCGCAAAGTTCGCGGGCAGACCGGCACCGGCAGAAAGCCCCACCACCGGGTCGACGGAATCCACGCGCAGATAGGCCACGCGAATGCGCCCGTCATAAAACCACTCAACCTGAAAGCTGTTCGTGGCCGACGGAAACTGTTCCTGGACGTTTTGGAACGTCACGGCCACTCGATTGCTCAATTGCTTCCACGTCACGCTCCCGCCCAAGCCAGGATTAAGATCGGTGAACAAGGCCGAAACCCGTGCCTGCGAGAAATGGGTCGAGGCCGTCGCGAAGTAGTTCGAGTCGGCGTCGAAGGTGAGATACCCGTTGCTGCCCACAAAAAAGACATTGGTGCGCCGCCCAAACAGCGCCACTTCCGCGCCATTGGTCAGGGTAATCGCCCGCGCCTGATCGTCGCCAAGGGTCAGAGCAATCCCGCCGGCCGGGTCCGTCGCAAACTGGCTGACCGGCCGACGGCATACCGCATATCCGCCCGCCGATTCATCCGGCGTGAACGTCAGCATCTGGAAATCGAGATCGAAATCGCCTGCCGAAAAGACCTCCGTCAGGTAGTCGCCGGCGGAGATGCGCGCGGTGACTCGTCGCGGCTGAGCCACGCGCGTCACGGTATTGGAGAACACCACCGTCTCCACGTGCACACCCGGAGGGAGGCCCAGGGACGCGTTGTCGAGGGCGATGGTCACGGATTGAACTGCTCTTGGCCCGAGGCTTCCCGCCGTGGGGCTGACCTTCAACCAGCCCGACGGCACGAGCGCCACCCAGGTCAAGGTGTTCGGGCCGGAGTTGGACAAGGTAAAGGTTTGGGCGGTGGTCTCGAACGGCTCTGGAATTCGGCGTGCCGTGGCCCAATCGGTCAATGGCCGGACCGCCAAAGCATCCGGCGGATCGAAGGACTCGCGCACGCCGGTGGTCGTGGAGCTCGCCGGGCTGGTCGCACTCGCGCCAAGCCCCCGCTTGGCAAAGGCCAGCCACAGATCGTTCACATTGCTCCCGGCGTTGTTCACTCGATCCGCCAACAGGATGGCGTCGCGCGCCTGCACGAAATTCGGATTCGGCGGAGACAGATTCATCCCGTCCGTGACGAGCTGAAGGATCAGGCGGTTGCCAACGGCGAACCCGTGCTTCCGGATGAGACGGGCCCGGGCCTCCCACAGCATCGAGCACCAAACTTCGCCTTGGTTATGTACCTCCGATGCAAAGGCGGCCACGAAGAACGAATCCAACGGGCTCCGCGGCACGCCGTCGTGGGCCACCGCCTGGGTGGGATCGATGTCCTTGAACGTGAGCGGATTTTTTGCGAGGTCGGTGCAGTAGGGATATCGGCGTATGCCGTAGTAGTAGTTCTCCTCCAACCCCGACAGCTGATAGCTGGCATACCCTCCCGCTGCGTACGCTGCATCCGGGTCATCACCCGGTTCGCTCAACAAGGCGAGCGCATAGAAATCCGACCACCCCTCGCCCATGCCGGCGGATTGCAGGCGAAAGATGCCCACGCCGCCACCCACCCGTCGGTTGCTGAGCCCGTGCGTGTATTCATGCAGCACCACCTCCGCGTCCAACGTGCCGTCGCGATCGGGACTCGGCCCCGTGAAGACGTACATCTGCATCCGCGGCGAAATGCCGTCGGGCGGCGTCGACATGTTGGCGTTGTTCACCCCGCCGCCATCCTGCGCATCGGCCTGAACCGGATCGTCCCCCTCACCTCCGCGTTCGAAGTTGTTCACCTGAAAATTCCCCGCCGCTTCGTCGAAGCCCAGCTCGTAAAGCTGATCGTGCATCCAGTTGCACCAGTAAAACAGCTGCACGACCGAGGCTGCCGCGTAGGTGGACGGAGGTTGGGTCAAATCCATGGGAAAATCGAACACCCGTCCCGGGCCCGCCTGGGGCCGCGGCAAATCCGGACGATCGTCGTCGTTCAAATCCGTGTGCGCGTCCACGTTGTTCCCTGTCGTTTCCCCCGAACCCGGCGGCAACCAACCGGCCGGCGATGCCTCAAGGCTCAGGGCATTGGTCACCACGAGCACCCGCGAACGTTCCGCCGGCTGCGTCGATAACGGAAACGGATGTCCCGGCGAGAACGGCGTCGGGCTGTCGCTGGTGTAAACCCGATAGCTCGCCGGCGGTGCCGCCTCGTACGCCGTCAGCGATCGCCGCATCCAAACCTTCCCGGTGCCCGCGTCCACCCAAACACTGAACATCTCCGGATGAGTCCTCCCGGTCAGGACAAGCTCCCAGCAAAGCCGCAACCGATCGGGCGCGATCGGCAGCCAAGCGAGTTGCCCGTGCACCTCGCCCGGAAGTTTGCCCGCGGTCAACCGCTGACGCGGCCGACGCCGGGCCGCGCCATTCGCTGCCGCGTTGACCTCGGCCGCAGTGGCCGGCAATCGATTCACCGTCGCCTCCGCGAGTTCGTCGCCCAACTCGCGCGCCGCCAACACCACGGCCTGCTCCAACGTGATCGGCGGCGCCGCTGCGCGCCGCGCCCGTTCGCCCGGAGGATCGCCGGCCGCCCTCGCCGGGTCCGCGACGAACTGGCTGGAGAGAGAAACCAGGTCACCCGCGGCGGTGACATGCGACACCAACACCGCATCGACCACGGGCAGCCCATCAAGTTCCTGCTCCCACACCATCGTGCGCATCCCGCTGCGCGGAGCGAACGCCTCGCGCCGCACCCGCGCGTTGCCATTGGTCAAGACCGCGCCACCGTGGCCAAAGAGTTCCCGATGCCGATCCAGAAAAGCACGCGTCCGAACGTTTGCCTCCAATGCCCCGATTCTCGCCGGTCCGTTGCCATTGCCATTGCCATTCCTATTCCCGTCGCGGTTACCCGGCCTGCCCACGCCCGCACCGACCTCAGCGCCGCCACCTGGCGCAGCCGGCGCACTGGACAGAAACCCACCCGGGACCCGGACATGTTTCGGCGCGCCCGTCACCGGATCGAAATCCACCTGTATTCCCGGCACCTCCGCCTCGACCCGAGCCATCGCCGCGGACCGTCGAGCCCTTTCAACTCGGCCACGACCCTGCTCCTCGCCCTCGCCTCCGCCTTCGCCGGCGGTCGTTCGATAGTCGACGTTTTCCAACCGCGTGTGCGTCGCCTTGTGCTGACCCAACGCCGCTCGAGTTCCGACGATAAAACAGACGATCCAGCCGACCGTCAGGACTCGACCCCGCCACGAGGCAAAAGCAGTTTTCATATCAAGGAAGGTAGGGAGTGGAGAGGCGGTAAAACCGTGCCGGAGCCGAACCGGCAGCGCGATCGAAAAGAATGGCTGGCCCGTTCGTCCGCCGAGCCGGAAGTCCGGTGAGGGTTCGCCAATTGGCCGCGGACGACGCACCGCCCGGATCCAACCCGTCGCAATACTCAACTCGGTACGTCCGATTCGAGCGCGCGAAGAATTCAAGTCGCGTGAATCCTTGAATCACCTCGGGCGCGTTCCACTCAAGCCGACTCGTTCCATTCAACGGATCCGTTCCGGCCGAGTATTCGCCGCCGGTGGTGACGCCGTCGCCGTCCGGATCCGCCGCCGCATCCGTCGGGTCATCCGGATTCAAGGCAAACTGCGCTTCATAAACATCGGGGAGTCCGTCGCCATCCCGATCCGCGGCCACGACGTTGGTGGCGGTGCTGCTGAAGATTGCACCGCGGGTCAACGGATTGGTGACGATGACCGAGACCGTCACCGTGTTGGTGCCGGCGCGGTAGCTGAAATACGAGTCCGGACGGGTGCCGATGGAATTGGCCACAATCAGCCCGTTGCTGCGCCAGCGAAAGCTGATGGGCGGCGTGGTAAACTCCCGCAGGCCGACACTGACCGTCACCCACTGCCCTGAAACCACCACCTGGCTCACGGGCTGATACTCGAACACCGGCGGGACCAAGACGGTCAGCTCCACCGGACGGGTTTCGGCCGATCCAAACTGGTTCCGAGCCACCAACTGGTAACTGCCCCGCTGAGCCAACTGCACATTGGTCAAAGTCAAAGTCGCGCTGGTGGCGCCCGGCACATCGCTCCCGTTCAACCGCCATTGGAAATTCATGGGCGTCGCTCCGCTGACACTGACGCGGAAGGTGAAATTACTGCCCTCAGAGACCGTTCCGCCGAGCGGATGCGAATGAAAAAACGGAAAGGTGGCCGAGCGAGCCTGCGCTCCGCCATAGAACACCGAAGTGTTCCCGGCCGGATCGGTTGCCGTCGCGGTCACCCAGTCGAGCTCACGCCTTGGCGTTGGATAGGACGCGAGGATAGGCACCCGGCCATCCGCCGCGGTGACCACCTCCTGCGTTCCGAGGAAATACTCGCCTTGCACCAGGCCGTTGGTGCCCGGTTCGTCCGCCGCAAAGAACTCAAGGTGATAGGCGGTGTTCGCTTTCGATGAAAGCTCGCCCACAAGCGCGACGCCATCTTCCAGGAGAGTGGCGGTCAGCGTCGGGTAATTTTGGAGTTCATTGGGGCCGCCGTCGGCATCGCCAGGATCGTTGATCGGCTGCGAACCGGTTTGGCTGATGCCAAAGTTGCCGTTGGCATAGATTCGGTTGCCAACAATGGTCACCCCCGTGCCCTCGACGGCGACGCCGACGGAACAACACGCGATGGTGTTACCTTCAAGGCGCGTGCCTGACACCGCGTTGATGCCCGTCACGCCGTTGGTGCTGCGAATGGATGTTTTTCCATCCGCACCCACGCCGATGAAATTGCCCAGTATCCGGGCGCCCACCACGTCGTAGAGATGCAACCCGTAGAAGCCGGTGGCGATGACGTTGCCCTCGCCCGGTTCAAGTCCACCCAGCGTCAGACCGTAAGACCCGTGAACCGAGAGGGTGCTGGAGACCGCATTCCGCGGCAGCGGAGCCAACCCGGTGGCGTCCGTCCCCAGATAGTTGCCGACAATCGTCAGGTTCGTCTGGACTGAACTCACCAGAATCACGTTGCCGCCGCCGCTGACGATGACATTCCGGTCGGGCGGACTGGCT
Organism: Limisphaerales bacterium; assembly: GCA_044230345.1. Taxonomy (GTDB): domain Bacteria; phylum Verrucomicrobiota; class Verrucomicrobiia; order Limisphaerales; family JADJPG01; genus JBGARF01. Next base: position 53,250 of record JBGARF010000014.1, on the reverse strand, counting down.
CCGCCGACCCGACTGCCGCTGGCCCGGCCGGTGACAATACCGGAGCCGTTGCCCACCAACGTGACTCCGTCGGGCGCCACTCCAATAAAATTTCCGGCCACGACGTTATTGGGCGAATCGATGAGGATTCCGGTGGAGAACCGGGTGATAATCAGGCCGCGCACGACGGAAAATCCTTCTCCGGCCAGGTTGAGGCCGGTCGCGCCGGTTCCCGCGCCGGCGGCATCGATCTGGATTAGGAGAGTTCCATCGAAGCCCGATGCCAGACTGTTGGGCCGCGTCCCGGGCTGGGAGAACCCGTCGATCTCCAAGGCCTCGGTGATCGCCGGCAGTCCGGAAGTCGGCGGCCGAATCGTGCGCACACCGCTGCCGGGAACATTGAACACGATGCGGTCCGGGCCCGGGTTGTCGTTGGCATCGAGGATCGCCTGCGTGAGACTGCCGAAACCCGTCGGCAAGGTGTTCACGACTTCAAAGTCAGCTCCGAGGACTGACGCGGTTCCCGCGGCGAGCCATAGGCCAGCAGCGCCTGCCAACAGGCCGACACGTACAGTGTGCATACAATTCAGGGGGATGGGGCCACTTGTTGCTGGCGACGCTAGGGACGCGACCGCGCAGGCTCAAGCCGAATCTTTTCCGGAAACGCGGCCGCACCGCCGCCCCGCGCCAGCGTTCTTGTTCTCAGCGGGGCAAAAAAGAGGCGGAACCTGAACCGATCCGGTTCATGGAAAGCCACCCGTTCCCTTCGGACCTGCTCACGGCCCATGAACCAGGGGCTTCCGGTAGGGCGGGCGCTCCCGCCTTCGCGCGCAGCGCTGCGGCGAGGCAAGGCCGCCGCCCGCCGCCGAAACAGTGTCGCCAAGTGTTTCCGCGGACCCGATTCCACCCGCTGCGGGCCGCAGGCCCGCGCTCCGGGGGAGAGGTTCATGGAGAGTTTCAACCTGCCATTCTGCACGCGAATTGGGGCCATGAACCCGCGGCTGCTCCACCTCATCCGTCCCGCCCGATGGGCGGGACACCTTCTCCCCCGCAGGGCGGCGGAGAAGGCTCCTCCGGAGGGGAGGTTCATGGGGAGCTTTCAAGAGTTCCGAACTCGTGCCCACTGGCCCACCGCTGCTCCCGAAGAGAGCAAGCGCGGGAAACGTCGCTGCCCGGAGCGCATCGCTACCGTCGACGTTCCACCCACGCATACAAGGTGGGGAGCAGGACGAGCGTGAGAAAGGTGGAGCTGATCAGGCCGCCAATGACGACCGTCGCCAGCGGTCGTTGCACTTCAGCGCCGCCGCCGGTGGCCATCGCCATCGGCACGAAGCCCAGCGCCGCTACCAGCGCGGTCATCAGCACGGGGCGCACTCGGGTCATCGCGCCCTCGCGCACGCTGGTGGAAACATCGCGTCCCTGTTCGCGCAGCAGGTTGAAATAGGAGATCAACATGAGCCCGTTCAGCACGGCCACACCGGACAGCGCGATGAAACCAACGCCCGCTGAGATGCTGAAGGGCAGATCGCGCAGCCACAGGGCGAACACGCCGCCGGTAACGGCAAACGGGACGCCGGTGGAGACGAGCAGTGTTTGCGGCAAACTTCCCAGCGCCATGAAGACCAGGATGAAGATGAGGCCCAGCGCCGCTGGCACCACCACCGCCAGCCTCGCTCGCGCCGCCTGCAGATTCTTGAACTGACCGCCGAACTCGATCGAATAGCCTTCCGGCAACGAAATCTCCGCGGCAACTCGCTTCTGGGCTTCGAGCACGAAGCTTTCCACGTCTCGGCCGCGCAAGTTCACCATGATGGCCGCGCGGCGCTGGCCAAACTCGCGGGTGATGGCGGCGACCTGCTGCACCACCTTGAAGTCCGCGACCTGGCCAAGGGTGAGCAACCCTCCATCATCCACCCGCACCGGCAGGCGCTTGAGCTCGTCGATCCGCTCGCGCAACGCCTCGTCCAGGCGCACCACGATGTCGAAGCGCCGGTTGCCTTCGATGAGTTTGCCCACGGTTTGACCCGCGAGCGCCGTCGCGACCACCCGGTTCAACTCCGCCGCGTGCACGTTGTATCTTCCCATCGCTTCCCGCATCGGAATGATCTCCAGCAACGGCGATCGGCCGAGCGCATCAAATTCCACGTCCGAGGCGCCCCGAACGCCCTCGAGAATCTCCCGGACCTCGCCCGCGATCCGCTCGATCACGGCGAAGTCCTGGCCAAAGATCTTCACGGCAATGTCCGCCCGCGTCCCTTCCAGGATCTCATTGAATCGCATCTCAATCGGCTGACTGAACAGGTGACCTTCGCCGGGCAGATGTCGTCCCAGTTCGGCGGCCATCAACGCGGCCAGCGCTTCCTTCCCGATCGGCTTGCCGTCGATCCGACGCCACGTTTCGGTGGGATGAAACATGATGTAGGTGTCGGCGACGTTCACGCCCATCGGATCACTCGCGATCTCGGCGGTGCCAAGGCGGCTGAACGTGTATGCCACCTCGGGAAATTTTTCCCGGAGCAACTTTTCGCCCGCCTTCTGCATGTTCACGCTGGCGTCCATGCCGATGCTCGTGGTGCGAATCATGTGGGCGGCAAACGAGCCCTCGTCCAATTGCGGCACGAACTCCGCCCCCAACCGGCTGAATCCCCATCCCGCCAGGCCCAGCAACAACAGCGCGCCACCCACCACCGACCACCTCGCCCGCAGCGAGAATTCGAGGCACGGCCCATAGACCCGCTTGGCCGCGCGGATCAAGACGCTGTCTTCCTCCCGGAGGTTGCCGCCCAACAGATAGGAACAAAGCGCGGGCACCAGGGTCAGCGCGAGCGCCAGGGCTCCGACCAGCGCGAAGATGACCGTGATCGCCATCGGCTTGAACATCTTTCCCTCGATGCCCGTGAGCGCCAGGATCGGCACGTAAACGACCGTGATGATGCCCACGCCAAAGAACATGGGGCTGGCGACCTCGCGCGCCGACACGAGCAGTTCGTGGGCGCGCTCCGCCGCGGTGAGACGCCGTTGGAGCTGCTGCTGCTTCGCCGCCAGATGACGAACGATGTTCTCCACCATCACCACCGCGCCGTCGATGATGAGGCCGAAGTCGATCGCGCCCAGGCTCATCAGATTGCCGGAGATGCGCCCCTGCACCATGCCCGTCATCGCGAATAACAACGACAGCGGGATGGCCAGCGCCACGATCAATGCCGCCCGCCAGTTGCCGAGCAGAACCAGCAGCACGACCACCACCAGCACAGCCCCTTCGAACAGGCTTTTCTCCACCGTGCGAATGGTGCGATCCACCAACACCGTGCGGTTGTAGGTCGGAATGATTTTCACCCCTGCCGGCAGCAAAGTCTGAATCTCCCGGAGCTTCGCATCCACCCGCCGGGCCACGACCCGGCTGTTCTCTCCCGCAAGCATCAACGCCGAGCCCAGCACCGCTTCCTCGCCGTTGTAAGTGGCCGTGCCCGTCCGCACCGCCTTGCCGATTCCCACCTCCGCCACGTCGCTCACCCGCAACGGCGTGGCTCGCGAGCCAAACTTCAGCGGAAGACGCTCAATCTCCTCCACCGATTGCACCCGGCCCGCCGCCCGCACCGCGACCTGCTCGCCGCCAAGTTGGATGACGCTGCCCCCCGCGTTTTCCACATTCTCACCCACCGCCTCCGCGATCTCGCTGAAGGACATGCCCACGCTCTTGAGCTTGTCGGGATTGGGCCGGATGACGATCTGCTTCTCGTAGCCGCCGGTGGTGTTGACTTCCGCCAACCCGGGGGTGGAACGCAGACGCGGCTTGATGACGTAATCATGCAGAAGCTTCAGCTCCATCAATTGCGCCTCGCGTGACGCCGGCTGATTCGTCCCCCCCGCTGCATACTCCACCACGTAGTAATAGATCTCTCCCAGCCCGGTGCTGATCGGCGCCAGCTTGGGCATGATGCCCGGCGGCAATTCGTCCGCGAGAGTCTGCAATCGTTCGCTGACCAACTGACGCGAACGGTAGAGGTCCGTGCCGTCCTCGAAGATGAGGTTGACCTGCGAGAGCCCGAACTTCGAAAGCGATCGAAGCTCAGTCAGGCCGGGAATGCCGGCCATGGCGTTCTCGATCGGGAAGGTGACGAGCGTTTCAATTTCCTCCGGCGCCAGCGCCGGAACGGAGCTGTTGACCTGCACCTGGACATTCGTGATGTCCGGCACGGCATCGACCGGCAGGCGCCAGGCCGACCACAGACCGACGCCAATCATCACCACGGTCGCCAGCAGCACAAACACGCGCTGCCGGACAGAAAACTCCAGCAGACGGCTCAGCAGGTTCACGTTCATGGGGAGAGCGCTATCCGTTTGCATCCAAGGCAACGTTCAATGGGAATGGCCGCCGCCTTTGGTGGCGCGAAGTTCGATCAGCCAGAGCGTCTCCACCGGCCGGGTCACCACCTGCACGCCGCGCGACAAGCCCTCCACGATCTCCACCCAGCCGTCCGCTTCCGCCCGAACCTTCACGGCCGTCCGCTGGCAGGCGTCGCCCTTCACGACATACACAAAGGTTCCTTCCGCGCCGCGCAAAAGTGCCGAGAACGGAATCGCCAGCACCTCGTCAGCGCGCGGCAGCGAAATGCGCGCAGGAACAAACTCCCCCGACCGCAATGCGCCGGTGGCGTTCGAGAAGCCGACGACCACCTCGGTCTCACCGAGCGCGAGCGCCTTTTGCACCGCGAGCACCACGCCGCCAATCGGGCGATTGGTGTCCCGCATCACCAGAACCGGGTGCCCGACTTTGATCGCACCAATAACTTCAGGTGAAACAAATCCTGAGCCGTGCACATCGCAACCGGTGTGATCCTCCGGATTGACCAAATGCCGATGCTTTTCACCAAACACCTGAACCGTGAACCGGAGTTGGTGCTCCAGTTTTCGCGGCGCAACTTCAGCCACCTCGAGCCCCAGCAGCTTCCGGGTCTCCTCGGACAGCAGAATGCCCTTGCCCGCTTGAAACGACGCTCCGCTGGACGCCGCTCCGTGGGCATGTTCATGCCCGGCTTCGCCACCTTCGCCCTTGCCGTCACGGTGTTCTTCATGAGCGCCTCCGGCGTGATCAGGATCATGATCATGATCACGATCGTGACCAGGGTCATGGTCGTGGGATTCGTCCGACTGTCGCCCACAACCGGCCAGCAACGCGGCCGCCACCAGCAGTCCAAAGTTCAGCGCAGGAATGAATGGTGTTTTCACTTGGATTCCTCCGATCCCATGGGCTCGAACCGCAGCGGCACTCCGGTCAACAACTCCAGCTGCGCCGCGGCTTCAAGCGCCTCCTTCTTCGTGTCGAGCAGTCCGTCGACCGCATCCAGGTATTGCTTCTGCAATTCGACATAGGTCGAAATCGGCACGGCGCCGAGTCGATAGTGGCGATCGGCCACCTCTGCCGCCTCCCTGAAGTGTTGCACCGAATCCGGACGCCACCCCGACATCTCACGTCGCCGGGTTTCATAGGCCAGCGTCGCCTCGAGAATCTTCCGCTGCAGCTCCCGCTCGCTGGATTGGAGCATCGCCTCGGCTTGAACCTGCCGTGCAGCGGCGGCCTCAACGTTCCCCTGACGGCGATTCCACAGCGGCAACGGCACCGACAGACTCAGGCCCACCATTCGCTCCCGCTCGCGGCCTGCGTTCTCCTCCGAGAAGGTCGGACCTACGCTGATCGCCGGATGACGCTCGTTCCTCGCCAGGTCCACCCGGAGCCCTTGCTGCGCCAATTCCACCCCGCGCGCTTTCAGTTCAAAGTTATTGGTCCGCGCCAGCGCCAGTAAAACGGCTGTGCCCTCCGCCGGCGGAAACGCGAAAGGCATCGGGCGAATGGACAAGGGCGTGCCGGGCGCGACTCCACGGAGCTGGTTGAGTTCCAGGCGTGCCGACTCCTGAGCCAAGGCCGCCCCACTGGCCCGACGCCGGGCGTTCAGTTCGGTCGCTTCAATGACTCGGGTCTCGAGCAGCGGCGTCAGGCCGGCCGGGTCGCGTTGGACGAGGACCTCCCGCAGGGTGGTAAAACGCTCGGCCACCTCGGCGGCAGCAGTGGCCTTTTCCTGCGCGGCGAACAATCCGTAGGCCAGCGTGCGGGCCCGGGACGCCAGCGCGGCCTTGAATCGCTCGAAGCCAAGTTCGGCCAATTCAACCTCCCGATTCGCAATGGCCTTGCGCAAGCCAATGCGCCCCGGCCATTCAAACGGTTGCATCAGCGACACCGACCACGCCACGCCTTCGCCGCTCAAGCCTCCACCCGTCACCCGTTTCTGGCCAACACTCCCGTTCAACTCGGGCGGCGCCAATTGCCCGGCCATCTTGCGCCCCGACCTCGCGGCCACAATTTCGGCCTCGTAGAATTTGAGTTCCGGGTTCTTCGCCAGGACCTCCGCCACCACAGACCCCAACTCGACCGGCGTGTCCGGCGTCGCGATCGGCGACAGCGAGGTCACGTCTTGCGCCCGCGCAACAGAAGCAAACAAAACAGCCATCGACACCCAGGCGGACGGACGGAGCAAAGGCCACCAACAAATCGATTTCATAGCGGCAACATCGAACCAACACGGAGGAATAATCCACGGCACCATCGGACAAATGGGCGCGCGCGAACGCGAGCGCTGATGGAAACGGAACGGAAACGGAGGGAACCCTCGGCGGAAGCGAGGGCTAGCTACGAAGCGAGAGACGGCGCACGAACCGGAAGGGCGGTGCGGAGGATGAACCGCCACGACGACGGCCATTCTGGCGGCACCGAGGCCAGCACGCCACGGCCGACCTGCGCAGGAAGCGAGAGTTCAAACGGGTCAATCGAGCCAAGCCCGTCGACTGGGACGATCCCAAGCACCGCCACGGGCGCGACCGGGGCCAGCCCATGTTGGCGGGGCGCGTGAAATTTGGCGGATTCAATCGAGCAACAGCCTTTTTCCGTGCACGGATCACCGCACTCGTTGTTGGATTTGTGATCGTGATCCTGACCGTCCGAGGGAGCCAGCCCCGCAGCGTAAACCTCCGACGCGCAGCTGAGGAACCCGAGGCCGGGCAAGGCTTCAATGCGGCAATGGGAGCTGAGCAGCACCCAGGCGAGTGCCAGCAGCGAAACCAGGGCCGTTTTGATCATCTGCACGCGTTATAGATGCCTATCGGTCGAAAGTTGTTCAACCTTTACCTTTCGTCCTCGCCTCCCGCCGTTCGCCTCGGCTATGTGTCGGCGCGTGCTGTTGACGCTCACCACCACGCATCGACCGGCGACCGACCTCGGATTCCTGCTGCGTAAGAACCCGGCGCGCGCTCAAGCCTTCGCGCTGTCCTTTGGCACCGCGCACGTCTTTTACCCGGAAGCCAGCGACGATCGATGCACCGCGGCCTTGCTCGTGGAGGTGGACCCGGTCGGGCTGGTCCGCAAACGACGCGGCCCCTCCGGCGAAGGCGGGCTGCTGTCGCAGTACGTCAACGATCGGCCCTATGCCGCGTCCTCGTTCCTCAGCGTGGCCCTCGCGGACGTCTTCGGCAGCGCCCTCGCCGGGCAGTGCAAGGAGAGACCGCAGCTGGCCGATCAACCCATCCCGTTGCACGTGGTCATCTCGGCGCTTCCGTGCCGCGGTGGCGAAACCTTCCTCCGCAGCCTCTTCGAGCCGCTCGGCTACGCGGTCAGCGCCACGCGCCATCCGTTGGCCATGGCGTTTCCCGATTGGGGCGAGAGCGTCTATCACCGCGTCGAGCTGACCGGAACCCTGCCCCTGCACCAGCTTCTGAGCCATCTCTATGTCCTGCTGCCGGTGCTCGACAACGACAAGCACTACTGGGTGGGCGACGACGAGGTTGCCAAATTGCTGCGGCACGGCGAAGGCTGGCTGGCGGCACATCCCCAGCGCGACATCATCACGCGCCGTTACCTCAAGCATCGCCGCAGCCTGATCGACGACGCCCTCGCCCAGCTCACCGACGAGAGCGAAGCCGATCCCGATGCGACCGCCGAGGCGCAGGCCCAGGAGGAATCCGCGATCGAACAAACGTTAAGCCTCAATGAGCAGCGCCTGGGCACCGTCTTGGCCACGCTCAAAGGCAGCGGCGCAACGTCCGTGCTCGACCTCGGCTGCGGCGAGGGACGCCTCCTCCAACTGCTGATGAAGGAGCGCCAGTTCACCCGCATCGTCGGCCTGGACGTCGCCCATCGGGTTCTGGAGATGGCCGCCGACAAGCTCCACTACGACCGCCTGCCCACGCTGCAAAAGGAACGCCTGCAACTGCTGCACGGTTCCCTCGTTTATCGCGATGCACGGCTGGCCGGTTTCGACGCGGCCGCGGTGGTGGAAGTCATCGAGCACCTCGACGCGCCGCGTCTCGCGGCCTTTGAGCGTGTCTTGTTCGAGTTCGCCCGCCCGCGCACCATCGTGCTCACCACGCCAAATTCCGAATTCAACGTGAAGTGGGAAACGCTGCCCGCCGGACGGTTCCGCCACCGGGACCACCGCTTCGAATGGTCCCGCCAGGAATTCCAACACTGGGCCAACCAGGTCGCCGAACGTTACAGTTACAGCGTGCGTTTCCTTCCCGTCGGCCCCGAGGATCCAACCGTGGGCGCCCCCACCCAGCTCGGCCTCTTCGAACGCCGATGAAACTGACCATCCCCGAACTTTCCCTCATTGTGCTCATGGGCGTATCCGGCTCGGGCAAGAGCACGTTCGCCCGCCGGCTGTTCAAGCCCACGGAGATTCTTTCTTCTGATCAGTGCCGAGGCTGGGTTTCCGACGACGAGAACAATCAGGCCGCCACCAACGATGCCTTCGATGTCCTCCATTTCATCGCGCGAAAACGGCTTGCGGCCGGCAAGCTCACGGTCGTCGACGCCACCAATGTCCAAGCCGAGGCCCGCGAGCCGCTCGTCCAGCTCGCCCGGGACTTTCACTGTCTACCCGTCGCTCTCGTGCTCGATGTCCCGGAGCGAACCGCCCACGAGCGGAATCGTTCCCGACCGGATCGAGACTTCGGCCCGCACGTCATCCGCCAGCAGGCCGCGCAACTGCGCAAGGCGCTCCGCACGCTGCAGCGTGAAGGCTTCCGCCACGTCCACGTGCTGCGCTCGCCCGAGGAAATCGCCGCCGCTGAAATCGTCCGCGAACCGCTCTGGAACAATCGAAAGTCCGAGCACGGCCCCTTCGACCTGATCGGCGACGTCCACGGCTGTTTCACGGAACTGACCCAGCTGCTCAAGCAGCTGGGCTACGAGCCCGTCGCCCCCGGCGCCGCCTGGCGCCACCCCGCCGGACGAAAACTGGTCTTCGTCGGCGACCTCGTCGATCGCGGGCCACAGGTGCCCGCCGTCGTCCAACTCGTGCGGGACAGTGTTCACCTCGGCACCGCTCTTTGCGTCCCGGGCAACCACGACATCAAGCTCCTGCGCAAGTTGCGCGGAAAGGATGTCCAAATCACCCACGGTCTCGCGGAGTCGCTGGCGCAGTTCGCCCAGGAAGAAACCGTCCGCCCCGGAACCACCGCGGCAGCGGCTGACTTCATCGATTCGCTCGTCAGCCACTATGTCCTCGACGACGGCCGACTGGTCGTCGCCCACGCCGGCCTGAAGGAATCCATGCACGGCCGGGGCTCGGGTGCGGTGCGCGAGTTCGCGCTCTTTGGTGAGACCACGGGCGAGACCGATGAATTTGGCCTCCCGGTTCGCTACAACTGGGCGGCCGAATACCGTGGCCGCGCCACCGTGGTCTACGGACACACGCCGGTCCCGGAGCCGGAATGGCTCAACCACACGATCAACATCGACACCGGCTGCGTGTTCGGCGGGAAACTCACCGCGCTGCGTTACCCGGAAAGGGAATTGGTCTCCGTCCCCGCCCTGCAGACGTACGCGGAATCTCGCAAACCGTTTCTGCCCGTCGAAAACCAGGCGCCAGCACTGTCCTCCCAACAACAACTCGACGACGTGCTGGACCTTGCCGACGTCACCGGCAAACGCATCGTGGGCACCCGCCTGCACGGCAACCTGACGATTCGCGCCGAGAACGGCACCGCCGCCCTTGAGGTGATGAGCCGATTCGCTGCGAATCCAAAGTGGCTCATTTATCTCCCGCCCACGATGTCTCCGTGCGGCACCAGTCAGCAGCCCGGCCTGCTGGAACATCCCGCCGAAGCATTTGCCTACTATCGCCACGAAGGTGTTCCCCGAGTGATCTGCGAGGAAAAACACATGGGCTCACGGACCGTGGTCGTGGTCTGTCGCGACGACGCGGTCGCCCGCCAACGGTTCGGCGTGACGGACGACGGCGCGGGTCTGTGCTTTACGCGCACCGGACGTCGCTTCTTCGATGACCACAAACTCGAAACCGCGGTGCTGGATGAAGTTCGCTCCGCCGTGACGCGCGCCGGACTTTGGACGGAGCTGTCCACCGATTGGCTCTGCCTGGACTGCGAGTTGATGCCCTGGTCCGCGAAAGCGCAGGCGCTGTTGCAGGAACAATATGCCCTCGTCGGCGCTGCAGCCGGGGCCATGCTGACAGATGCCACCGCCCTGCTCCGCCAGGCCGCCGCCCGCGGCCTCGAACTCGGCGAGCTCTCCGCGCGCACCGAGCGACGCCTCGGCATGGTTGCGGACTACGTCGCCGCCTACAGCCGTTACTGCTGGCCCGTTCACTCGGTGAACGAGCTCAAGCTCGCTCCGTTCCATCTCCTCGCCACCGAAGGGCACGTGCACGTCAACCAGACGAACGAATGGCACATGCAAACGCTGGCTCGCCTCGCCGGCGGCATCCTCGTCGCCACCCCACATCAAGTCGTCGACGTCACCGACCCCGCGAGCGAAGCGGATGCGGTGCGCTGGTGGGAGGAACTGACCGCTCGCGGCGGCGAAGGCATGGTGGTGAAGCCGCTGGACTTTGTCGCTCGCGGACGTCGCGGCCTGATTCAACCGGCCGTCAAATGCCGGGGACGCGAGTATCTCCGCATCATCTACGGCCCCGAATACACGGCTCCGGAAAACCTCGAACGGCTGCGGTCCCGCGGACTCAATGCCAAACGTTCCCTGGCTTTGCGCGAATTCGCCCTCGGGATCGAGGCGCTGGAACGGTTCGTCCGCCGGGAACCGCTGCGTCGCGTCCACGAGTGTGTCTTCGGCGTTCTCGCCCTGGAAAGCGAACCCGTGGATCCGCGCCTGTAGCGGTGGCCACCGCCCACGCCGTGAGTTCGACGGAGAATGATTTGACCGCTGATGGACGCAGATGAACGCAGATATTCTCAGACTCGAATAGGTTATGCGACTGACGACCACCTATCGACTGAGGTTCAGGCCCTTGCCATCGACGATCGGTGTTCGTTATCTGCGTTTATCGGCGTTCATCTGCGGTCAAAGATGCCGGCCTGCGGGGTTCGCGTGGTTTGGGGTTACCCTTGCGAGCTTGCACGGACAAACCGTCGTGTGTTTTGGTGGACGCATGTTCCACCGGATTTGCCCGAGACCACTCGCGTTCCTCGCGTTGGGGCTCGCCCTTTCTTCCTTGATCGAAACTTCGTCGCTCGCCGACTGGCAGGTCGTGACCGCCGGCGACGAACGCCAGTCGCGTCCGCCGAAGAAGTTTGACCAGGCCACTCCGATCAAACCCGGCGATCGCTGGCCAACGGACAACAAGTTCCGCTGGCTGATCGGAGAACTCGAAGTTCCCGAGCTGATCGGAAAGCAGCCTGCCGCCGGACGAATTGTCGGGCTGCAGCTTAACGTTGGCGATGGCGGCGAGGTCTGGCTCGGCGGCGAACTGCAGTCGCGATTCGACAACGATCATCCCGCGCTGGTCATCGTGACTACGAACGCCGTGCCCGGCGCCAAGGTACGCGTTGAGGTACAGGTCTACGGCAAGGTGCAGGGAGGCGATCGCTTTGATCAGGCCAACTGGACCTTCGTGGACGCGAAAGTTGCCATGCGCCCGCTGGAACTGTCCGTCGATCCGCAACGCGTGCTGGGCGTCGTGCCGGACGGCATCGTCGGCTTGAGCCAGGGCGGAGGTGTGTCGGACTACGAAGACGCCACGGCGCAAAAGTTGCACGCCGGCGGTTTCAAATGGTTTCGGATGGACAACGTGCTGACCGGGGTGCTGAAGAAAGACAAAACCAGCGGAGAGCTGGTCTATGATTGGAAAGATTTCGATCGGCGGATTGATTTCATCCGGCGTATTGGGGCCGATCCGGTCCTCTGCGTTTCGTATATGCCGCAGGTGCTCGATGCGGTGCCGAACAACGAGCGACAAAGCGCGCCGCGCGACTACGCACTGTGGGAGGAGCTTTGCTTTCATGCGGCCAAGCGCAGCCTCGACCGCGGCGCGCGCGTGCCATTTTGGGAGGTTTGGAACGAGGTCAACACGGGCTGGCTCAAGCCAGGACCTGATGACACGGGAGCGGCACCGTTCCGTGCGCTCTACACCCAGGCGCTGGGCAAGGAGGATACGAACACCACCACCGTTCGCCGCTTCGAAGCCTACTGCAAACTCTACCGGGCCACCGCCCGCGGCATCCGGCGCGCCGATCCGCTGGCGAAGATCGGCGGCCCAGCTCTCGCCAGCGGCCCCATGGAGAACTCCAAAGACTGCGGACATTGCTCCCGCGGACAGGGCTTCGCCCGCGGCCTGATGCTCTGGTGCCAGCAGGAAAATCTGCCCCTGGATTTCGTCAGCTGGCACGAATATTTCCAGCCACCGGAAAAAATCGCGCTCGAAGCCAATACCTTTCGCGCCTATCTCAAAGAGTTTCCCCGCCTCGAGGAGAGCGTGAAATCGTTCATGATCACCGAATGGAACGAGGCTTGGTGGCCGGACCGTCCGCAGGATCACGAAGTCGGCGCGGCTTGGTGCGCCAACTCCATCACCCGCGCGTTCTTGCCCGCAAAGATCGATCGGCCCTGCTTCTTTTATGTGAAGCAAGGCGACATGAATTTCCGGGGTGACTACAGCCTCCTCATGGGCGGCAACGTGCCCAAGCCCAGTTATCACGTCGCCAAAGCCTTCAACGATCTTCGCGGACAATGGATCTTCCTCGGCCCCGCTGACCTGACTGGTTCAACCTCGCCCAACACCGCCGGCTTTCCCTCCTTCGATGGCGACATTTCAGGCGTGGCCGCCTGGGACGCCGAGCACGCCTCCCTCTCTGTCGTGCTCGTCAATTACCGGGATCGTTACGCCCTGCGTCGGCCCGTCCGTTTGCAGTCGGCGCCGCTCCCGGCCCCGCTCCGCGACGGGATGTGGCAGGAATGGACGATCGACGCCACGCACAGCAACGTCTGGCACGATCGTTCCAAGGCGGACCTCGCCAAGACCCAGAACGGCCTTCTGAATGGCAGCCAGTTCAAATGGGAGAAGACCCTCGCACCCAACTCCATCACCGTGCTCAAACTGACGGCCAAACCCAAAGACCCATGAGCGTGTTGAACACCAGAAACGGACGAGTGCCTCGTTCGCCATCAAATCGGGCGTGATTCGGGGCACGGCAGCTCAGACCAGACACCTATGCTCCGGCGGCCAGGCGCTCTGGTGCTGCGTAAAACGCCGATCGGCCCTTCTGAAGTTGCTGAGTCTTTGTTTACTGACTCTTTTCAGCGACAACCGGCGGCCCCTTCGTCTGTTCAACGGCATGGAGCGCCGCGTTCATCGCCTCTTCGCTCACGATCTCATCGCGAATCGAGATGCCGCCTCGATTGGGTAGCATCCTGAAGACACTTGCCCGCAGAAACACATTCCGGATGGCCTTCAAATGAGCGTCCTCAACCGTGATGCCCTGCGCCCCCAGCTTGGTTCGGAGCCGCTCGTAGTAATCCGGCCATGAGGCGGCAGGTTGAGATCGCAGCTCCCCGACATGGAAGCTCACCGCTGCGCGCAGCGTCTCGTCGGAAATTCTCAGCGGCGCAGCGAGCGCAGGCCCTTCCAGCGGATTCTTGAATCCCGAGGGATCGGGCGCCACCAAGAGGACCACATGCCGAAACTCATTCTCTCCTTGAATCCCCACCAACTTCGGGAATTGCTGCAGGAAAGCGCTAAAACTCTTCAAACCAATCTTCTTCTCATCAAAGTCTGGCTGCAGCCGAATCAGCATTTTCTTCAGTTCAGGCAGCGGCACGGTGCCCCGGACCGAAAGGAGGAAAGTCATCGCCGCCACCAGGAGCTTCGCCGACGAGGCGAGCACATCCGCTGGAAGCGAAGATTCCTGAACCATGGCCGGAGCCCCTTCCGTGCGAACGGAAATCATGTGATCCGCCTCGCCAACCCGTTCATCGATCACATCGGTGCAGTCCGACAAAAAGGCCGAGAAATTTGCGTAACCGATGCTCCGCTCATCAAACGCCGGCTCCAGGCGCAGCATCATCGGTTTGATCCGGACTTTCATGACCGAGGCATCGCCGGACTGGATCGCGAGCCGACTCACGGCGGTCACCAGAAGCTTTTTCGCCGTCGCCTTGGTCATCTTGCCTGATTCGTCCAGCGCCACCGACTCCTCACGCTCCTGCTGGACGAGTGATTCGTAGAATTTGAATTCATCGCACACGCGCTGGAAGTACCGGTTCGTGTAGTCGCGAACGCCAATCCCAATCACGCGTTTTCCGTACTGCCTCACCTTTTGTGCCACGCCAATGTAGTCGCTGTCGCCGCTGACGATGATGTAGATGTCCAGGTTGAGGCGGAGAAGGTCCTCCACCATGTCCACGCACATCTGAACGTCCGCGCCATTCTTGCCGTGCTGTCCCCGCGGAAACATCTGCACCAGGGAAATGCCGTAGCCCGAGAGCGCATCCTGGTAACGATGAAAGTAGGACCAGTTACAATACGCCCGGTTCACGCAGACATTGCCGATGGTGGAGGCGTAATCCATGATCGCCCCGATGTCGACCAGGAGGGGTTGCGTCCGGAACCTCGCATCAGTCCGGTACGACCCGATCTCGCGTTCGTGGAGCGAAGCGTGAATGTTCTCAAAGTCCCAGTAGACCGCCACGTTCGGTGCTGCTGCCGATTCCTGCGATTTCATACGAGCCCGCTCCGCGTTGTTTTTCTGTCCGGCTTGTCTGAAATGCGCCCCAGTCTTGCCCCCGCGAACACGGCATTCGAATGAAGAGTTTCAGGTCCGCCTAACTTGTTGATTTTGTTGTCCGTTGTCCCGAGCCGGGCTCGACTTAAACACCGTCGATTCCCGTGCGTCCAGCGCAGAACGATGGCTCGGCCGGCCGTCGCCAGCCAAGTGCCCGCCTTCGGGATATTCCGATGGGACCGGAATAGGCGAATCGCCAGCGCTGGCAATTCGCCCTCACCCCGAGGGAGCCCAGGGATAAGGTGGAGCAATCGCGCCCTGGTGGACCATTCAACCCCGTTTCGAACGCTTCGAGGCGGTCCGGCCGTTCAGGATCATTACCAACAACGTTGAGATGCCCCCGATCGAAGGGGTGCAATTAAATGCGGGTGAGGGTGCAGGGCGTTTAGCTCGCGCCCCTCGCGACTCCCTCTCCCCTCAACGGGGAGAGGCCGGGGTGAGGGGTGAAACGGTCCGCTGGATCACCCGGTTTTAATCACACCCTGATCGCACCCGAGCCAAGAACCTGACTTGAACCGCACGGAGCATTCGGCGCATAATGCGATGTCATGAGCCAAACTGCCGAATCCAAAGCGTCGACCGACGCCGAGTCGAATTTGGCGCGCTTTCCCAATACACACTGGACCCTGGTTCTGGAAGCGGCTCGTGGCGAATCCAGCCGATCAGCCGAAGCGCTTGGTCAGTTGTGTGTTCTTTACCGGGAACCCATCCGTTCGTGGCTCCGCCGGTCTGGAGCCGCTCCGGACGCAGTGGACGATCTCACCCAACGCTTCATCGAGTACCTGCTCGAGGGCAATCGGCTCAAGCATGTCGAGCACCGTGAAACAAAATTCAGGACCTACCTCATCGAATGCATCCGCCGGCTGGTTCGTGGCGAATGGCGCAAGGCAATGGCCGCCAAACGCGGCGGCGGGCTCGCCCCCGTCGAGCTGGACGAGTCCGCCGTTGGATTGACGGTCGATCCCGAGCAGCACGTGGATCGAGACTTTGCCATGGCCGTGCATCAGCGGGCTCTCGAACGTCTGGCGACCGGTCGGTTCAGCACCGAACCCAAACGGACCCGGTTGCAGCATCTTCAGCCGTTCATTTTCGGTTACGATCCCGAAGTCTCGTACGCTGAGATTGGCCGTCGATTGGAGATGACCGCCAACCACGTGAAGAAGGCCGTGTTCGACCTTCGCCAGGAATATTACGAAGTGTTTCGCGACGAGATCAGCCGGCTGGTCAGACCTGACCTGACCGACGAAGAAACCCGCTACCTCATGACCCTCCTGGCCGGCTCGTCAGCCACGAATCCTGTTTCGTAACCGGGCATTCGGCCGTGACCATGGCAAGCTCATCGGACCCAATGGCGTAACCGTTCCCCGATGTCCGCCTAAAATTGAGAGATGACATAACGCGTTCGTCCATGGGCCAAAAGAAAAACGCAACGATCCGGTATTTCGGCAACTACGTCCTCATGGGCGAGATCGCGGAAGGCGGCATGGGGGTCGTTTTCGACGCGCGCCAGATCAGTCTCAACCGACGCGTTGCCCTCAAACTGATCCGTTCCGGCACCCGCGCCTCGGAAGGCGAGCTTCGGCGTTTCCGCGTCGAAGCGGAAGCCGCGGCCCGGCTCGACCATCCGGGAATCGTTCCCATCTACGAAGTCGGAGAACATGACGGGCAGGCCTACCTCGCGATGAAATTCATCGACGGCGAGAGCCTCGCGGAAATGATCGAAGCCCGGGGGAAACGGCCATCGGCTCCATACCTGCAATCGTCCCATGAACCTGCGACTGCTCCGCCTCACCCGGTTCCGCGGGCGGCAGGACCACCCTCCATCCCTCCCTCATTGCGGGACGAAGCGGGCCCTCCGGGAGAGGTTCTTGGACGCGACGCAGCCCGGCTGATCGCCCAAGTCGCACGGGCCGTCGCCCACGCCCACGAGCGAGGCGTTCTGCACCGGGACATCAAGCCCGGCAATATCCTGATTGATGCCAGCGGCGTGCCTCACCTGACCGACTTCGGCATCGCCAAATTGCTCGAGAACGACGCGCATCAAACGATCAGCCACGCCGTGCTTGGCACGCCCGCCTACATGTCACCCGAACAGGCCGCGGGTCAACGGGAGGCCATCTCGGCCGCCAGCGATATTTACAGCCTGGGCGCCGTACTTTACACCCTGCTGACCGGGCGTCCGCCGCCCCGCCCCGTCGCCGACGACTCCGCCGAATTGGCGACCCCTCCGCGCCTGCCCCGATCCGAAACGCCCGATCCCACGGCGGACGCTCTCGAGACGATTTGTCTGCGCTGCCTGCAATTTGCCCCCCGGCTCCGTTACCCCAGCGCCCTTGCTCTGGCCGAAGACCTCGAACGCTGGCTCGCGGGCGAAGCCATCCTCGCCAAACCTCCTCGCGCGCCTTCCGGCCTCCGCCGTTCCATCCGCCGGCACCCCTGGATCATCGCAAGCGTCGCAGTCCTTCTCGTCGGTGGTTTGATCGGCATTCCCACCGGCCTGTGGCTCGGACACCGAAATTCCCTCGGCCGATCCGACGGCTCTTCCCTCGATCGACTCACTTGGAAGACCGTTTCAACTCCGGCCATCCAGGCCGAACCCAATCACGGGTACCGCTTGCAATCCAGGCAAAGTGTCTCCATCTCGCTGCCACCATCTCCGGTCGTCGGAGATGTCGTGCGCGTCGTCGATTCCGGCGGCGGCTGGCGCCTGTTGCAAAACTCGAATCAAGTCGTCGTCGCGGAAGCACTCGGAGCCCGCGCCACGGCTCGGCACTGGACGAAAACGGACGCTGACCACCAGTGGACGAGCGTTGCCTCGTCCGACGATGGCACCAAGCTGGCCGCGGTTGCTTTCGGCTTCCGCGATCGGGGCGGTCAGATCTGGGTTTCGACGAACGCAGGATCGAATTGGAAGGTCGTGGGGCCGCGCCGATACTGGACCAGCTGCGCAATGTCCGCGGACGGCGTCACCCTGGCCGCAGCCGCCGCGTTCGGGAAGATCTACCTGTCGACAAATTCCGGACAGACCTGGCAATCCCGCGACGTGCCTCGCAACTGGACCGGGATCGCCTGCTCCGCGGACGGACGAAACCTCGTGGCCGTCGACAACGGCACCAATGTCGAAGGCGGATTCATCTACCTCTCCAAGGATCGCGGTGAAACCTGGACCCCGACCGAGCACCAACGGACCTGGCATTTCGTGGATTCGTCCGCCGACGGCAAAGTCCTGGCCGCCTGCGTGGGCGAAGCGAATGTCAAAGGCGAAGTGTCGGTCGGCTACCTCTATGTCTCGCGCGATGGCGGAGTCACGTGGAAGGCATGCCTCACCGACTCGCTCCGTCGATGGACCGGCGTGGCGATCTCGGGCGATGGACGCACCCTGTGCGCCACCGACGACAACGGCCGCGTCGCGCCCGGCGGTCAGTTCTGGGTGTCCTTGGATGGCGGTGAGACCTGGAACCGGCGCGGGCCGACCCAGGTTTGGTGTCGATTCGGCATGGCGAAAAGCGCGGGAACCATCGTGGCCGCCGTCCGCGTCCAGCCCGAGGAAATGCAGCAATTGTCCATCTCCCACGACCTGGGCGAAACCTGGCGTTCGATGGGAAAACGTCTGACTTGGTCGGACATGGCAGGATCCGCGGACGGACGCCGGTGGATTGCTTCGGCCGGACATTCCAAGCTGGGCAATGAAAGCAGTCTTTATCAGTCGATTCCCACCACCGAGCTCGGGGCCCAGGGTGCCATCACGGGCGCGGCGGGAACGGAGATCGAACTTCAATATGCTGGCGACGGTCAATTTCGAATCACCCGGTCCCGAGGCTGGGTCGAGGTCGAAGGCACGGTGACCTCCGAAATTCTTTCACGCCGCCGATAACCTTGAGGTGATTTTCCCCTAAGACCTACCTGAACAACTCACGATGACGACCATGAAGATTCAGGATTTCCGCGCGCTCGTTGTTTTCAGCCTTATGATCGTCCGCGGTCCGCTGGGAGGCCGCGGTCACAGGTCGCGAAGACACTCGGGGCCAGCCAAGTCGCCAAATGGAATGGATCCCATTGGAGCCCGCTCGGCTCGACGATTAGTACTCCCAGATTTCAGCACCTGACGCTCCGAACTATGATGATACTCGGGAGAATACTCAGTCTTTTCGGCGTGTTTGGGATTGCTTTGAGTCTCCATTCAGCCGTCGTGCCTGCTGGGTTCACCGTCTCTACGATCCCGATTCCAGGCGTCACCAATATCACCGATATCGAGTGGGCTCCCGACAACTCCCAACGCCTGTTCATCGCTTCTCAAATGGGTGAAGTGCGAATTGTCAAGGAGGGGGTGCTCCTGCCGAAGCCTTTTGCTGTGATTCAGCCGGTTCATACCTTTGGCGAGTCGGGCGTGCTTTCGATCTGCTTCGATCCCGATTTTCTTTCCAACGGCTACGTGTATTTCTGCGTCACCACCTCTGACTCCGAAGAGCGAATCGTCCGCTATCAGGCCGTCGGTGACTTCGCCACCAACCGACTCGACCTGGTCCGAAACCTGCCCAGTTATCTCCCCTTCCACCATGGCGGCGGATTAGCCATCGGCCCAGACGGCAGGCTCTATTTGGGGATGGGCGATTGCTGCGCTGGCCAGATACTGCGCTTCAACCTGGACGGCTCGGCGCCCGCACTAAATCCGTTTGCGGGTCCGGGCATCGGGTCGGGAAACCTCGGTTGGGCCACCGGATTTCGTAACCCGTTTCGTCTGAGTTTCCAACCGGAGACTGGCTCACTCTGGGTCAATGTCGCCGGCTACCGTTACGAGCAAATCTTTCTGGTGAATCGGAGGGACAACGCCGGAGGAGCTCCGTATGAGAACAGTCAGCCAGCCAACAATCCCGACCCGTTGTTTAACGAACGATTCATCACGCCCCGGATAAAATACTTCACGCGTGGCGTGGAGACCAATACTCTGCTGGCCGTCCATGGGGCCGTCCGTTCCAACAACCTCGCCACGTTCACCACCGCGAGCGACGCCCACGGATTCCGCAAAGGTGAGAAGATCATCATATCTGGCGTGGCGGATTCCAGTTTCAATGGCGCCGACTACGTGTACTCCACTCCCTCTCCCAACGCCTTCACGTTCCGCCGGGCCGGCCCGGACGCGAGCAGCGGCGGCGGAACCGCCACCACCTTGTTGATCGGCAATGTTGTCACGGGAGGAACGTTTTATAACAGCACGGCATTTCCCCCGGAGTATCAGGGTAATTATTTCTTTTGCGACCCGTGTGCATATAGCGATCCTGCCTGTAGCGGCTCCTCGCAGCTCATGCGTGCGACGCTCGACCGCAGTAACGAGGTGACTTCAGTCGATTTTTTTACTCGGGTGTCACCAGCGTTATCGATGTGGCGACAGGCCCCGATGGGGCGCTGTACTGTGTCGGCTTTAACGACTACAGTCCGGTGTTCGGCTTCAGGCCCCCGGGACCTTTATACCGCTTCGTTTACACCAACACTTCCCAGCGATTGATCGTTTCGCCGAAAAGCTTTTTCATGGCCGAAGGCGGCGTGAGTCTCTGCAATGTCAGTCTGGCCACCGCTCCGGCCGCCGAGGTCACCGTAACGGTAGGCCGAGATTCCGGCGCCAGCATCAGCACCACCAATAAAATCCTGATCTTCACGCCTGAAAATTACGCCCGTCCGCAACCCATCTATTTCCGCGCCAAAGTTGACACCGACCCTTATTCCAGCCATGCGGCTTTCGTGCTCTCCGCGCCAGGGCTGGAGGCTCAGGAGGTGAAGATTCGCGCGTTTGACCGCGACGGTGGCGTCTTTCGATTTGTGTCCGTTTCCCGCTCCAACGCCGTCACGCGAATGGAGCTCGCGGCGGAGCCAGGCGTGATCGTGGGGTTGGAAAGTTCCACCGATCTTCGCAACTGGCGAAGTGTAACCAATGCCCCGTTCACCGCAGAATCGATCACCTTCTTCTGCACCGACTCCGCCTTCCAACAGTTTTACCGTGCGCTGCCGTTGCGTTGACCTTGGGCAAATTCATGCAATCACAACTCCAATACCGGCAGGCAGCTGGCCGGTTAACCCGATCGGCGGCAGCGCGAGCGATGGCCGAAGGTATCCGATGAAGTCTCTTCGGTCTCCCTTCCTCTTCTCTGCGTTCTTTGTGTTCTCTGTGGTTAACAAAAACGACACTTCACGCAACTGACGAACACCGAGAACCGTACCGGGACGCGGATGAATTCGGGAACCGGCGAGAAAGCCAGGCGCCGGCGCTCCCAGGGGCCTGAACCTAGTCCACCGATATTGCCAACAACTTCGAGGTGCACGGGGGGCGTAACCGCAGGCAGATTCCCGCCTAAGACTTAAGCAAACGACTCAATCTTGCACTACGGAACAGGAGACCATGGTCCTCAATGACCAATAATCCCGGTGGCGAAAATCGCGGCCAAGTGATTCAATAACTGGCTTTTGGTAAAACTCTCACACGTCATGCTATGAAGGTTCAGCTCTCTTTGGCCTGCGTGCTGGCAGCGATGCCGGCCACAGCGCAGGTCAACTACGCGGTCTCTGGCAACAATGCTTATGTGGCGGCCAGCCCCGCCGCTTCCGGTGACATTGTCATCGCCTCCACCTTCAATGGCCGTCCCGTCACCAGCATCGGGGATAATGCGTTTTCCGGCTGCACCGGCCTGACGAGCGTGACCATTCCTGACAGCGTCACCAATCTGGGGGAATATGCGTTCAACAACTGCACCAACCTGACCAGCGTGAACATTCCGAACAACGTCCCCAGCGTCGGGATTAGGACGTTTTTCCGCTGCACGAGCCTGACCAGCGTAACCATTCCCAACAGCGTCACCAACATCAGGAACGAGGCGTTTCGGTATTGTTCGGGCCTGACCAACGTGACCATTGGCAACGGCGTCGCCGTCATTTGGGAGTGGGCGTTTCAATCCTGCACCAGCCTGACCAGCGTGACGATTCCCGATAGCGTCACCGACATCTGGACCGGGGCATTTCAGAGCTGCTCCAGCCTGACGAACGTGACCATCGGCAACAGCGTTGCCCGGATCAGGAGCTCGGCGTTTTTCGCCACGAGCCTGACGAGCGTGAGCATTCCGAACAGCGTCGTGGGCATCGCGACGGACGCGTTTTACGGCAGCACCAGCCTGACAAACTTTTCCGTGGACGCCGCCAATCCGGTTTACAGCAGCCTGGACGGCGTCTTGTTCAACAAGGCGAAAACGACCGTGACTCTTTTTCCTCCCGGTTTCCGCGGCAGCTACGTGATTCCAGACGGCGTCACTCGCATCGGGAATTCGGCGTTTTCCGGCTGCGCCGGACTGACCAGCGTGACGATTCCGAACAGCGTCACCGGCACCGATGAAGGAGCGTTTTCCCGCTGCAACGGGCTGACCAACGTGATCATCGGCAACGGGCTCACCAGCATCGGGAATTCGGCGTTCGCATCCTGCACCAACCTGGCGAGCGTGACCATTGGCAACAGCGTCACCAACATCGGGTTTTATGCGTTTTCCCGCTGCACGAGGCTGGCGAGTGTGACGATTCCCAACAGTGTCACCAGCATCGCGGGTTGGGCGTTTCACAACTGTACCGGCCTGACGAGTCTGACCATTCCCAATAGCGTCACCATCCTCGGGGATTCAGCGTTTTTGATCTGCAGCAATCTGACGAACTTCACCTTCCTGGGTAATCGGTCGGGGCTTGTTCCCAACTTTGAGGTTGGCGGATTTTCTCAGTTCCACGGTGTTGGCGCGGGCGCGAAGGCCTACTACTACTGCGGCACGACCGGCTGGGGTGCAAGCTACGGCGGCTTGCCCACCGTGATGCTGTGCCCGCCACAAATCGCCCCGGGAAGCGCGGGCGTGATACCGGGCGGCTTCGGCTTCACCCTCACCTTCCTCACCAATCAAACCGTCGTAGTCGAGGCCAGCACCAATCTGGCGAACTGGCAACCCATCTGGACCAACACGCCGCCCGGCACGTCGACTGATTTTGCCGATCGACAATCAACCAGCCACCCCCACCGCATTTATCGCGCGCGGTCGAATTGAAGGTCCTCCAATTATGAGAACGCAACTCATTCTTCTCGCCCTGGCTTGCCTGCTGGTGGCAGCGCCAGCGAAGGCGCAAGCGCAATTCACGTTTGTGACCAATAACCAGGCGATCACCATTGCCCGTTACATCGGATCCGGCGGCGCTGTGGTAATTCCCGAGACGACCAATGGTTACCCAGTCACCACCATCGGAACCGAGGCGTTCATATATGCTTCGGATGTGACCAGCGTAACCATTCCCAACCGCGTCACTCGCATTGGGAATAGTGCGTTTGCGTATTGCCGCGGTCTGACTAACCTAGTCATAGGTAACAGTGTTATTACCATCGGGGATTCGGCATTTTACGGATGCTACGGCCTGACCAGCGTGACGATTCCCAGCAGCGTCACCACCATCGAAGAAGATGCGTTTTTCTTGTGCTTTGGCCTGACCAACATTGGAGTCGCCGCAGATAACCCTTCTTATAGTAGCGCCAATGGTGTGTTGTTTGACAAAACTCAGGCCATCCTAATCCAATTTCCCGCTCGCCAGGCCGGGGATTATGCCATCCCTAACACCGTCACCAGCATCGGGAGTTGGGCGTTTTTCAATTGCTCCCGCCTGAAGAGCGTAACCGTTCCCAACGGCGTCACCCGCATCGGGGATTCGGCGTTTTTCGAATGCCTTAGCCTGACAAACGTGACCATTCCCAACAGCGTCACCAACATGGGGCAATCTGCTTTTTCAGGCTGCGGGAGGCTGGCGAGCGTGACCATTTCCGCCAACATCTCCACCATCGGGCAATCTGCGTTTTCCCATTGCGTTAGCCTGACGAGCGTGAACATTCCGAACAAAGTTACCAGTATCGGGGATTCTGCGTTTTCCCATTGCACCAGCCTGACGAGCGCGACCATTCCCAACAGCGTTACCAGCATCGGGAACTCTGCGTTTTCCGAATGCGCGAACCTGGCAAGCGTGAACATTCCCAACAGCGTCACCACCATCGGGGACGGGGCGTTTTTCGGTTGCACCAGCCTGACGAGCGTGAGCATTCCCAACAGCGTCACCCGCATCGGCGAGTATGCGTTTTACGATTGCACCGGCCTGACGAGCGTCAGAATTCCCAATAGCGTCGCCAGCATCGGGGATAGGCCGTTTTCGAATTGCTCCAGCCTGACCAACATCAGCGTCGCTGTGGACAATCCGGCCTATAGCGGTGCCGATGGCGCCTTATTTGACAAACCTCAGGCAGTCCTCATCCAATTTCCTGGGGGCCGCGCCGGAAACTATGCCATCCCCGACACCGTCACCAGCATCGGGAATTATGCGTTTGACAGTTGCTTCAGCGTGACAAGCGTGACCATTCCCAGCAGCGTCAGCAGCATCGGGAATCAGGCGTTTTACCATTGCTGGAACCTGGAGAAAATCACTTGCCTGGGCAATGCGCCTGCGCTCGACGGCCTTGAGTTTATTAGTCTCGCGAAGGTTTACTATTACTGCGGCACCACCGGCTGGGGGGCAAGCTATGGCCCCTTGCCCACCGTGATGCTGTGCCCGCCACAAATCGCCCCGGGCACGGCGGGCGTGAAACCAGGCGGCTTCGGCTTCACCCTCGCCCGCCTCACCAATCAAACCGTGATCGAGGCCAGCGCCGATCTGCTGAACTGGCAACCCATCTGGACCAACACGCTGCCCGGCACCTCCGCTGATTTTGTCGATCCAGAATGGCTCCAGCAACCGAACCGCTTCTATCGCGCGCGGTCGGATTGAAGGGCCCGAGCAGAATTGACTTCGATGAAACTTAAACAGGTCATGCTATGAATGGTCCTACGCACTCGAGACGCTTGATCAGCGGCTCGATTATCCTGTTGTTGGCCATCTCGGTCGAAGCAGCCACGGTTTGGAATGGCCCAACGATCAGCTTCACCAAGGCGAATTACGCAAACCCATTGCTTGCGGAAAATCAGGACCGGCTGACGACCAACGTTTGGATAACTCGCGGTTCGTCTCAAGGCCTCTTCAATGCAAAGACGGAAAGCCGTTTCACCCATTACTTCAGCCCCGCCGGTACGGAATGGGCCAACGGGTCCTTGGAGAATTATGCGACGCTCAGTTATACGAATTGGAACCAGTGGGCCAGAGGCGTCAATTCCAACCCCTACGCCACGGTCGGTGTCCAAGCGGTCCTGCACCTGATTGCTGAAGATATTTATCTCGCGGTCCGATTTACCTCCTGGTCTGGCGGCGCACCTGGAGGAGGTCCCACTGCCGGTGGAGGTTTCTCTTATCTCCGCTCAACGCCAGTGCCAGAAGCCACCAACGCGGTGCCAAACGTCACCTGGCAACAGCCAGCCAACAACGCTGCCTTCCCACCCGGGTTCACCCTTAGCTTGCGAGCGCGGGCGACGGACTCCGACGGGACGGTGAGCAACGTGAACTTTTTCGCCACGCCGACCAATGGCGCCGCGATCAATGTGGGCCCGGGAACGCTTGCATCAGACGGTTATTACATCAGCGGATGGACCAATCCGCCTCCTGGACAATACCAACTTCATGCCGAAGCCGTGGACAACACTGGCGGGCGCGGAATTTCTGACTCGGTGCTGATCGTCGTGGTTGGCACCAATCAGGAGCCCACGAATGCGCAAACGCGCACCTGGACGGGCGCCGATCCTTCCGGCAACTGGTCCGCACCAGCGAATTGGTCTCCGTCTGGCGTGCTCGTCAACGGCGACGCACTCGTGTTTCCAGGCGGCTTGCCGCCCGGAGACATGGTGAGCACCAACGATTTCACCGACCGAGTCTTCCGCTCCATCACGTTCAATGGGGCCAGCAGGCACACCATACGCGGCAATCCGATTACGCTGACGAATCGTCGAGATTGTATCATCAACACCGGAACCAATGTGATTGCGTGTGATTTGACGTTCAGCGCAACGCCGTCGCCTTCCACTTTCGAGATTCCCAGAATCGCGAGTTCTTCTTTTGATTCTGGAGAGTTGACGGTGATTGGAAATGTTGGGGCCGACAGGCTCCACCTGGGCCTTGGGTTTTGGCGGCTGGTAATCATGGGACAATTCACTGGAGGCAGCCTTTTCATGGATTGGTACACCACTCTGGCTCTCTACGGGGATAACCCCTACGCTGTTGCCGTAACGAACGTGGCCGGCAACCTCAGCGTCCAGGGTTCACAGCCGAACCTCAACGTTGCCCTTTACTATAATCAGGAGGACCCTTCGTGGCGCGCTTCTCTGGGCGGTAACGGTCTGGTCGGAGACGTAGCGGACTTCGGCCTCTCTCGCATCACTCCCGACCCAACGCTTTCGGTCAAAAACATCAACGGCGGTAACTTGTTAATTCGTCTCAATGGGACCAATGCCGGCGAATACAGCCGACTCATCGCCTCTGGCAACGTGAGCCTGAGCAGGGGCAGCCTCGTTTCGTCTGCTGGTTTTAATCCGCAGGCAGGCCAGGTATTCACCATTGTCGAGAAGACATCTACGGGTCCGACCGCAAACGCGTTTTTAGGACCCGAAGGGACTGTCACCAACCTGAATGGAATGCCTTTTCGCATCAGCTACGTCGGTGGCGATGGCAATGATGTGACGCTCACCGTTGAAGCGCTCAACACACCCCCCAATGTCACCATCACCAGCCCGCCCGCTGGCGTCGTGTTCACCGCGCCGGCCAGTTTCTTACTTGAGGCCAGCGCGTCGGATCCCGACGGCAGTGTTACCAACGTGCAGTTTTTCCGCGACGTGACTTTCCTCGGCAACGACACCAGCAGCCCATACAGCGTTTCGGTCAGCGGCCTGGTGGCAGGTAATTACACCCTTTCGGCGGTGGCGTCGGACAATCGCGGGCTGCGGGCCACCAATTCTCTTGCCCTCATCGTCCGCAACAACAGCAACAGCAACTGCGTTGCGGTACCTTCGGGATTGGTTGCCTGGTGGCGCGCGGAAGGTGACGCGGACGACGCGACGGGAGTGCATGACGGCGAGTTGCTTTTTGGAGCCGCATTCGCCCAGGGCCGCGTCGGCCAAGCATTCAGTTTCAGTGGTGTGCGCTCACGGGTCAACATTCCGGACTCAGACGCGTTCAAGCTCACCGACTCGTTGAGCTTTGAAGGATGGATCCAGGCGGCGTCCTGGTCGCCGGGGATCATCTTTATCCGCGGGGATAATCGTGGTGGACTGGATCCCTATCACATGTCGCTGAGCAGCTCCGGGCATTTGCAGTGGGGAATCGGCTCCGCGGACAACATTTATGTGGGGGTCAATGACCCTAACACTCTGCCCATTGGCGTCTGGACGCATGTGGCGGGCGTGCTCAATGGCGCCAACGGAAGTTTGAGCCTGTACGTCAACGGATCGTTGGTGAGCCAGACCACGACCGGATTGCGTCCGTTGAGGGATCTGGACCCGAACCATGAACCGGCGGTGGGAATTGGAAATGCCGGCGGCACACTCCATGATTTTGCTTACCACGGTTTGATTGACGAATGGTCGTTGTACGGACGAGCGTTGAGCGGAGAGGAGATTCTGGAGATCTATCAAGCAGGATCTCTCGACAAATGCGCGATCAATCCACGACCCGGAGTCACGACGCTGGCGTCCGAGCCGCTGACCGCCACCAGCGCGCGCTTGACCGGGCGGGTCAATCCGCACGGTTGGCCCGCGACCGTGTGGTTTGAGTGGGGTCCGTCGCTCGCTTACGGGAACGTCACCCCCACACAATCCGTCGGATCCGGGACCAACCTCGTCGGATTCTCCAACGTCATTGGCGGCTTGGTCAGCGAGACGGAATACCATTACCGCGCTCGCGCCAGCAACGCGTTTGGTTTCACAACCGGCATGGACCAAACTTTCAATCTGAGCAATTACCGACCTGTCGCCACGACTCTGGCCTCGGATCAACTGACCCTGACCAGCGCGCGGTTGAAAGGGCAGGTCAATCCGCGAGGCTGGCCCACGACCGCGTGGTTTGAGTGGGGCACGGACACGAATTATGGAAATGTGATTGGAATGCAGGACGTCGGCCAGGGTTCGAGCGTGTCGAACCTCAACGTCGTGCTCGACGGACTGATGGCCGGGCCGACCTATCACTATCGGCTGGTGGCCACCAATGCGTTTGGCACGGTGTACGGCGCGAATCAAACGTTCGGCCTGGGTTTTGTTCCGATACCGATCCCCGGCCTGCCTGGTGGTTTTTCTGGTTCCGTGGCCTGGGGCGACTATGACAACGACGGCCGGCTGGACTTTCTGATCACGGGCCAACCCAACGGCCCAAACTTTTCCCAACTGTGGCGGAACACCGGCAGCGGGTTCAGTAACGTGACCGCCAGCGTCGCGCCCGGCCTGCCGGGAGTTGCTCAAGGTTCCGTGGCCTGGGGCGATTACGACAACGACGGCCGGCTGGACTTCCTGCTCACGGGAGCGGGGATTTCCCAACTGTGGCGAAATACCGGCAGCGGGTTCAGCAACGTGACCGCCAGTGTCGCGCCCGGCCTGCCGGTGGGATTTTCGGGTTTTTCCGCGGCGTGGGGTGATTACGACAACGACAGCCGGCTGGACTTCCTGCTCACGGGCGGCGGCGCCTCAAACACTTCCACGCTGTGGCGGAACACGGGCAGCGGGTTTAGCAACGTGACCGCCAGCGTCGCGCCCGGCGTGCCGGCGGCTACGGCTGGTTCCGTGGCCTGGGGTGATTATGACAACGACGGCCGGCTGGACTTCCTGCTGGCGGGGATTTCCCAACTGTGGCGGAACACGGGCAACGGGTTCAGCAACGTGACCGCCAGCGTCGCGCCCGGCCTGCTTAGAGTTTTTAATGGTTCCGGGGCGTGGGGCGATTATGACAATGACGGGCGGCTGGATTTCCTCCTCACGTCGACCTTCTACGGCAGCCAACTGTGGCGGAACACGGGCAGCGGGTTCAGCAACGTGACCGCCAGCGTCGCGCCCGGCCTGCCGGCCCGCAGTTCCGTGGCCTGGGGTGATTATGACAACGACGGCCGGCTGGATTTCCTGCTCTCGGGAACATCCAATGGCGTACCACCTCAACTGTGGCGGAACACGGGCGGCGGGTTTAGCAATGTGACCGCCAGTGTCGCGCCCGGCCTGCCGGGGGTTTTTAATGGTTTCGTGGCGTGGGGCGATTATGACAACGACGGTCGGCTGGACTTCCTGCTCACGAGCTACGGCACCAGCCAACTGTGGCGGAATAATCTGCCCGTTGCTTCAAATGCGCCGCCCGCCGCGCCCACCGGCCTTTCCTCCACCCTTTCCGGCTCCACGGTTTCCTTGATCTGGAATCCTCCTGTCGACGACCAGACACCCTCCGCGGGCCTGAACTACAACCTGCGCATCGGCACCACGCCCGGCGCCTCGGACGTGCTCGCGCCTATGGCCCAGATTGACGGCCTGCGCCTGCTGCCGGTGCTGGGCAACGCCCAAGCCGGAACGAATGCGGTGATGAGCCTGCCGTTTGGCCAGTACTATTGGAGCGTGCAAGCCGTGGACACCAGCTTCGCCGGTTCACCCTTCGCCGCCGAACAGCAATTCACCGTCGCTGCTCCGCGCATCATCGAACCGCTCTGGCTGGCCAACGGTCAGTTCCAATTCTCTTTCTCCAACCAAAGCAGCGCGGTTTACGAAGTCCTCGGCACGACCAACTTGGCCCTGCCGCTGGCGCAGTGGACGGTGCTGGGCCCGCCGGTTTCATTGGGCGGCGGCCTTTACCGGTTCATGGACACCGGCGCCCCGGGCCAAGCGCAGCGCTTTTACATCCTCCGGGCTTGGAATACTTCGGAATAAGCACGTCGCTAGACCTCCGAAATTCCTCCCCGCCGGCTGTAACCTTGAGCGAAGTATCGCCTAAGACGCAAACGATCGATTCAAGTATGATGGCCATGTTGATCGTGAAAACCCGACCCAATTTTCTCGCTCCGGCCTGCCTGCTAGCGGCCTCGTCGGCCACGGAGCAGGACAACTACGCGGCTTCGGGCAACCCTGCTTCTGGGGACTACAGCCCTGACGCTGGCGGTGCCATTGCCATCGCCTCCACCTGCAACGGCCATCCCTTCGCCGGCGTGGACGACTATCGCGCTTCGTCCAGGTTGACTCGCGGTTCCACAAATGACTTGAAAATTCCTTATTCCCGTTTCGGCACGTTGGCATTGCTCCTTCTCGCCCTCTGTGGCGTTCTCCTCGCCGCCGTCCCCGGCGCCCGCGCCGCCATCGCTCTCAACGAAGCTCTCGATACCGTCGGGGTCCTGTCGTGGAGCACCACCAACTTCAGCACCGCCTGGACCGGCCAAACCAACGTGACCCATGATGGCGTAGACGCCGCCGTTAGCGCCACGCTCGGGAACAACGCCAACTCGATGTTTCAGACCTTCGTGACCGGGCCGGGCGCGATCAGCTACTGGTGGAAAGTGTCGTCGGAAACCAACAATGACCGCCTGGTGTTCCACCTCAACTTGACGGAGCAAGCGCGGATTTCCGGCGAAGTCGACTGGCAGTCGCGGACGTTCAGCGTGCCTGCCGGCAACCACTCGCTGCGCTGGTCCTACGTGAAAAACAGCAGCGTTTCCGCCGGACAGGACCAAGCCTGGATGGACCAGGTGGTCTTCACACCCAGCACCAATCTGTCCTGCACCTTTACCCGGGCGCCCGGCGAAATGAGCCACAGCTACTTTGCCACGACCGGGGTGGTCAACGTGCTCGCGGAGCCCGGTTGCGCCTGGACGGCCGGCAGCACCAATGGCTGGATCACCATCCTCTCGGGCGCGAGGGGCGTGGGCACAGGCTCAGTTGTTTATGCCATCACCGCCAATCCGAACACGAGTCCCCGCGACGGATCCTTCGCCGTGGCCGGCCAAGTCTTCACCATCAACCAGGATGCCGCCCCCGCCGCATCTCCGCCGTTCATTCAGGGGCAACCCGTCAGCCGGACGGTGAGCGATGGCAGCACGGTCAATTTTCACGTGCTGGCCGACGGAGCGACGCCGCTCTCCTATCAGTGGTTCTTCAACAACACGCCGCTGGCGAACGGCTCGAATATCATCGGCGCGCTCACCACCAATCTGACCCTGTTCAACGTGCAACTGTCGCAGGCCGGCAACTATCGCGTGCTCATCACCAACTCCGTGGGCGCCCTTTACAGTTCCAACGCCATGCTCACCGTCACCGACCACTGCGCCGTCGCCTTCTCGCCGCCGCTCATCTACCACGGCTCGGAGGCGGGCGGAGGCTACATCCATGTGTCCGTCGCGGCGGGTTGCACCAATTGGGGAGTCATCAATACCAACCCATGGATCAGCTACATCATCGGCGCGACCGAGTTTGAGAGTTACGTGAGCTACGCCGTGACCGCAAATAACACGGCCTCCTGGCGCACCGGCATTCTGGTCATTGCCGAGCAAATCTTTACCGCCGTTCAGAACCCGAGCCGGAGTTGCAGCTTCACCTTTTCGCCCGAGAGCGCCAGCTACGGCGCGGGCGCGGTCACCGGCGCGGTTGCGGTCGCAGCCACGCTCGCGGACGGCTGTAACTGGTTCCCGTCCACAACCAACAGATGGATCACGATCCTTTCGGGATTCACCAATTCCGGCAACGGCACCGTCACCTACGCCCTCGCCCCCAACGACGAACCCTTCGCGCGCTCCGGCGGAATTCGCGTGGCCCACCAGTTCTTTCCCATCTCCCAAGCCGGCACCACCGGCGATACGAACCCGCCAACCTGTGTCCTTTCGATCTCGCCGGCCCATCGTGCCCACAGTTCCGCCGGGGCCACGAACACGGTGGCCCTGATCACGCAAAACGGCTGCCCGTGGAGCGTGGCCACGAGCAACTCCTGGATCACCATTCTTTCCAGCGTGAACAATTCGAACAGCGGCCCGGTAGCCTATTCTCTGGCGCCGAATACCAATTCCCAAGCGCGCAGCGGCAGCATCAACATCGGGGGGCAGAGATTCTTTCTCATCCAGTTCGGAATCACCAACGCACCCCGGCTGGAAGTCATGAGCCAGACGCAAACCAACACCACGCTCGCCTTGGAGGGCAACGAAGGGAAAATGTATGTCCTGGAATCCTCCGACGATCTGATTCATTGGACGCCGATCAGCACCAACTCCGCGCCATCCGCGGTTACGGACGCCACCGCCGATGCACGCCGGCGCTTTTATCGGACGGTGGAGATTCCTTGAGTTGCCGCGCTGATGTCATTTCGAAATTGCTTCGCTGAAACGTCAACACGTCGTCTTATGAAAATTCAGCACTTCTTGGCCCTCGTTGTTTTGAGCCTCGTGACCGTCCCGGCCGCCCGGGCGGCGGTGCTGGCCGGTCCCATTACTAACGCCGCCAACGCACACGCTTATTATCTGTTGCGCCCCAACTCCTGGACGGATTCCGAAGCCGAGGCGGTCAGCCTCGGCGGCCACCTGGTCACGGTCAATGACGCCGCCGAGAACCAGTGGGTTAAGAATACCTTCTACCCCTTGACCGGAGTGGTGAACGCCATGCTCTGGATCGGATTGAGCGACGCGACGAATCAAGGACAGTTTGTCTGGGCCAGCGGCGAGCCGGTGACCTACACCAATTGGTATCCTGGCGGACCCAGCAACGTGAGCGGGGAAGATTACGTCGCCATGTTTCATTCGGTCTTCGCGCCGTTCAACAGTACCTGGAGCGCCGTTCCAAACCCGAGCCTGCTGACCTTTGGCGTCGTCGAAGTGCCGGTGCCGGTGGCGGTGACGCAGCTGGCGGACCAATTCATGCCCGGCAGCGCGCGGTTGAATGGTCTGGCCAATCCGGATGGCTCGCCGACTCTGGCATGGTTCGAATGGGGCACTTCGGTCGCGTACGGGAACATCACCCCACTCCAATCCGTCGGTTCCCGCAGCAATTTCGTGGCATTCTCCAACGTGCTAGCCGGCCTGGATAGCAGGACCGAATATCATTTTCGCGCCCACGCCAGCAATGCGGTTGGATCCTTTGTGGGCCTGGACCAGACATTCAATCTGAGCGGTCAACTTCCCGTCGTTACCACTCTGGCCGCAGATCAGCTGGGGCCCGCGAGCGCGCAGTTGAACGGTCGGGCCAATCCACGCGGGTGGCCCACGGTGGCGTGGTTTGAGTGGGGCACGTCGTCCACTTACGGAAACGTCACGCCACCACAGGCTGTCGGATCCGAGAGCAATGCCGTGGCATTCTCCAACGCGCTGGTCGGCCTGGTGAACGGAACGCAGTATCATTTCCGCGTCGTCGCCAGCAATGTGTTTGGTTTGGTGGCAGGCCAGGACCTGACTTTCTTTCTAGCCAATCTGCGCCCTGTCGTTACGACTGTGGCCGCGGACCAACTGTCCAACACCACCGCGCGGTTGAGAGGGCAGGTCAATCCTCAGGGCTGGTCCACGACCGCGTGGTTCGAGTGGGGAACGAACTCGGCTTTTGGAAATGTCATGGGTATGCAGGACGCCGGACGGGGTTCGATCGTGACAAACCTCGACGTCGTGCTTGGTGGACTGATGATCGGGCCGAACTATCGCTATCGGCTGGTGGCCAGCAATGTCTTTGGCGCGGCATACGGAGCGGAGCAAACGTTCAACCTCTACCCGCCGCCGACCACGAAAACCTGGACGGGTGCCGATGCTTCCGGCTACTGGTCCACACCGGGCAATTGGTCTCCCGCTGGCGTGCCCGCAAATGGCGACGACCTCGTGTTTCCCGGCGGCTTGCCGCCCGGCGACATGGCGAGCACGAACGATTTAGCCGAAAGCAGCTTCCGCTCGATCCGATTTCAGGCCGGTGGCCACACTCTTCACGGCAATCCGATGTCGCTGATAAATCGTAAAGATTGTATCATCAACACCGGGACCAATGTGATTGCCTGTGATTTGACGTTTGCTGGCACACCGTCCACTCCCGATTACCAATTCCCCTCGATCTGGGGTTACCCTGGAGAATTGACGCTGATCGGAACTGTGGGGGGTGGCAGTCTCTACGCTCCGATCCAGCGACTGGTGATCAGGGGGCAATTCACTGGCGGCAGCATCCGCGTGACCTACGGCAGTCTGGCTCTCCTTGGAGACAACCCTCACCCTGTTTCCGCTGAGATTCTGGGCAGCCCCTTAAACACCCTCCGTGTCGAAGGAGCGCAGCCGAATCTCAACATTGCTCTAGTCTTGGAGATGGAGGCTCCCAGTTGCCCTACTCTGACGGGCGACGGTGTGGTCGGAGATGTCGGGGGATGCGGACAAATCGATCTCAGCTCAACGCTTTCGGTAAAAAACCTGCGTCTCCCCAGCGCGCCTTTTACTAGGGGCACCCTGTCCATTCATCTCAATGGGACCAATGCCGGCGAATACGGCCGACTCATTTCATCGGGCGACGTGAGCTTGTCCCGCGGCTTCCTTCTTCCCTCTGCTGGTTTCAATCCGCAGCCCGGCCAGGTCTTCACGATCATCGAGAAGATATCTCCGGGTGCGATCGCCAATGCACCTTTCGGACCCGAAGGGACAATCACCATCCTGAACGGAATGCCCTTTCGCCTCAGCTACGTGGGAGGCGATGGCAATGATGTGACGCTCACGGCGGCACCGCCGCGCCTGAACGTCACACGAACATCCGACCCGGCCAAAGTCCGCCTCTTTTGGCCCACGAACTATCCCGGATTCCGCCTGCAGGTCGCCTCACCCCTTGACGGTTCCGCGCCGTGGATGTTCCAGAACGTTCCGCTCCCGCCGGCCGTGATTGGAGGAGATTATTCGGTCACGACGTCAGCCGCGACGAACCACGAACTCTTTCGGCTGAGGCAGGAGTAGGAGTGGGCACGGCATGGACACCGATGCAATCAACAATTGACGCGTCCTGCGGCTCCGTTTAGGCGAGCGCCCCAATGTCAGGCTGATGACAGCCGGAACTGAGTTTTCCTCCCATCACCACTCACCTGGCGGGCTGTTCGCCAACCTGGCGTTCGGTGGAGGGATGATTGCTCACGAAGGTATCAGGGAATGCTCTCTGGAAAGGGCCAAACCGGGGCAGGTTCGAGCATTGCGTAGTTGGCATCCAGAGAAGCAGCACAGGAGGCGTAGCCCCAATTGATGATCAACTCTTGATGGCGGGGACTTAACGCCGCCAATCGCGTTGGAGTCTTCGCCAGCGCAAAGGCGGATTCATCAAAATTCAAGCGAGGTGGACGTTGGTATGCGCTGGAGGGTCGGCCAATCCCCCAATACGCACCGCGCCTTTCACCCCTTTGCAAGGCGCCGACCACCTCAACTTTGCGGCGGGCCCTCACCTGATTGTCGATGCAACCGGTGACGCGCAGAAGATGGGTCGGCCAAAACCCACTGACTTTCTCCTGGGTTCTGAAAGGTGCCCCTGCGTCACTCACGAACACGGTCTCGAATCTCTTGAAAACGGTTTCAAGTGCCATGTTGTCGTACACCCCTCCATCAGAAAGGATGGGGTTCGTGGTGTAGGGCGGTGAAAAAAGCTCCCGCGGCTGAGCCTCGTCCCGCCGCAACCGCGCATCTCCACGCGGCAGGTTCAGGCGCACGGGTGAAAGAAATGGCGGGAACGCTGAAGAGGCAGCGACCGCAAG
Organism: Limisphaerales bacterium; assembly: GCA_044230345.1. Taxonomy (GTDB): domain Bacteria; phylum Verrucomicrobiota; class Verrucomicrobiia; order Limisphaerales; family JADJPG01; genus JBGARF01. The sequence continues at coordinate 17,538 of JBGARF010000014.1, read as the reverse complement.
GGACAACGGGACTTGGGGGGCCGGATAGTAGGCGACTTTGTAGTCCTCCATGTATGGCTTGCTGAATCGCCACACGGCCCCGGATTGGAGATTACTGGCGTTGAAAACGAAACGCGGGAGATCGGGCAGATCCTGAAGCGTCGCCCCGTGAAACAAAATACGGTCATAGAAATTGGCCACCCAATTTCCCGGAGATTGCCCCGGAATCATGCCCAGCAACACACATTTCCAGTCGATGGTTTTACTGGCGAAGCGGCAGACCCGATTGACAAATTCCGCTCGAAACTGATCCGGCGGAATGGTGCTGGCCCGCAACCAATCATTTTTCCTCAGAGCCAAAGCCAGGCAACCCGCAGTGATGGAACCACCCGAAACCGAAGAGATTCTGTCCGCGATATTCAGCAATCCCACCTCGTTAAGCCGCCAGAGCGAGCCCACGTGAAACAACATGGCGCGATAGCCACCGCCTGAAAGACATATGCCTATTCCCGGCTTGAGGGAAGTTTCGCGAAGCTGGTTCGAGAGGGGCTCACTAACCCGCAGCGTTTCTTCGATCTTCATAATTGCTGGGCTTGTAGATCGCAGGAGTTCCCGGCGACTCGGCAGGCGCATTTCAGGTTGCGGCAGCAAGTTGAAGGGAGAGTGGCGGCCATGCTCCAGTCCAGCAGCACATGGCCCAACCCCACTGAAGTCCGATCCTCCGTGTCCCGCACTTCATGAGCGCCCCTGACTCGAACGCCCTTCGCCTTGGGGTCGCGCCAACCTGCGTGGTGGTGATTTGATCGAGTGATGTTCCTGGGGTGAGAAAAGGTATTTCCGATCCCGAAGGAATAGACCAAGCGCGAACTGGAACTTGGAGGCGCTGGCGGCGTGGTCGAACTTTTCATATCACCTCCATGGTGAGGCGCCACCACGCTCAGATAGGCGCTTCCCTTAAAGCTAGGGATGTGGTCATAGCACGCATCGCCGGGAAAGAGCATCGTTTGGCCGCTTCCATTGCTCCTCTCTGATAGCGTCACCGCGAGCCCACTGTGGTTACGCCCCCGACCGGTGCAGCGCTCAAGGTGAAATCTCCCGCGCCAGCCGGAGGTAAAGCTGGCCGGAATCAAAAGGAGTTTCCCATGCCGCCGGATTTGACGCATCAAAGTGTGATGAGATACCCCCAGTGGGCGTTGCCGCGGCGCAATCCAAGTGCTGCTCCACGAGGCTTGTCCCCCCGTCAAATTGGCGGATGACCAATGGTCGAAGTCCCAATGCGTCAGAATAACAGCGGGTTGCCGCTCGAAACAAAAGGCGCTAAGCGCGGCGGGGAAAGTCTTCCTGTTGCCCATCACCCCACCGCCCAAGTCACAATAACAGGCAACCTTGCCATCAGTGTCACAAATGCCGATCGCGTTGCCCTGCCCCACGTCATAGATTACGACCCAATCTGAGGGCAAACTTTTCAGTGCACTTTCCACTTCCTGCTCCACATTGAAAGTAGCCAGGTGGTCGATGTTCACCGCCCGCTCAAGACGCGTCGATTGGTCGCCGTGCACCAGCTTTAACGAGCTCAGCGCTGCCCTGATTCCTTCCAAGTAAAGATTCGGATAAACCCAGGCGGGGATTTGTTCCGGTTGATTGGGGCCGGCTCCGATGTCCTGAACTACCAGTTCAAACCACTCGACCGGTTCCTCCCCCTGCTGGTCCGCGCGGTGTATCATTGAGAAGGCCTCCCCTTGAAGCTCACCGGTCTCCAACCGCTTGAACGGGATCTCCACTTCGAGTACAAACACTCGCGCGGCCAGAAAATATTCATCCCATGCGGCAACATCCCAACCGCCCACTGGCAAGATGTCCCGCTGAGACTCGAACCACTCGGCCGAGAACCCGTCAAATAGCCACACAACGCTCCTCTCGACCTCCTCCGCGCCGGGTGGTCCCGGCCGGATCTCGGATTGACTCAATTGCACGAAGAAACGGTTCGGCACGCCCTCCGGCCCGGCGTGGGGTTTCACCATCGGCTCCGATGGTGGCGGCGGCTGGATGAAGTAGTTCATTCCGGCGTTATTCTTATGAGATGAAATGGATTCTAAACCCTCCGCAACAAGTAATTCATCAACCAGCCTCTGACGATTGAGGCGGCCACAAATCCGGTAACAAGCACACCCCAGGCCAGCCACTCTTTACCGGAAGAGTTAAGACGCGAAAACAATCCAAAGCCGACCAAAGCCAGCGCGAACTCGGCCCAATGACACGTCTCACGAACGGAGGACGGCGATGGCCTGCGCCAGGCCAAATAACCAGATCGAAACAAAATAAAAGATACGCCGACCAGGATGATGGCTAAAAAGTACACAGGCCAAGCCGAGTCACGCCAGAAACTCGCCATATAGGTAAACATTGCGGCGTATCCCACGACGCCCAATCCAATCGCAATGGGAACAGCGGCCACAATTCGCAGCATTACCGTCACGAGTTTCGGCCTTGGAATGCGCATGCCCACACCTAACGAAATGCAGCCCCAACCCTGCTCCGCCCGAGAAACCGCCGCAGGTCGATGACATCCTCCGGGATGAACCCGCCGCGATACTCAGCGATTTCAATGTGGGTGTTCACGAGCGTTTGCGTTGGATCATTGCAAAAACCGCCACAACCATCATTCCTGCGGCAACACCGACTCCCATCAAGGCCATGCAGGTGCCGATTCCCCCGAAGGTGCCCAGCCGTCCTGTGACAGTAGCCAGCGCCGCTCCGAGGGCGGCTCCCACGCCAGCACCGATCGGGAGCCAAATAGCGACGGACCTCGAGTTATTCCCGTTCTTGTGTTCTCGATTCATGTCATTTTGCGAGGTCTTCATCTTTTACCGTCCATCTTTTACCGCACTGCCTTCTTTGGTTCAACAAACGGAATCCGCGAGTGCTTTCGCCACCCGATCCTCGGCAAAGCGAACCAGTGCGGCGATGGAATACTCCTCTGGACTCGTTTCTTTGAACGCTGTGAACTCGGCCAACGAAACTCTCTGTGTGCTCTCACGGTATCGGCCGTCAATAAGCTCGAACAACTGAATGTTTCCTGGCACTGCAACCTTGCTCCCATCCGGTCGATGCACGTAATAGTCCCGGCGACCGCGTAAGACCGAGCCTGAAACAATGCCCTTCACCGATGCCGCGGGATGGCGCTCTCCAACGATACTGACATACGCAAGATCGTCTGCTCGATAGCCCCACTGAATTACATACAGATGCGTCTTCGTCCGCTCAGCCATCGACGGATCGTCTCCTTTCTGCGTCCCGCCTGTGTCCACACGCGCGTAACAGCCGCTCACGATTATGCACAGGATGGCACTGGCTAGTTTCATGACGAGCGTTGCCGCCGAACGATCCAGCGGTGACGCTGAACGCAGAGGCGCACTTCCCCCCGAAAGTCGCGGCTCACCGACGCCGCGCAAACAAGCCCCAACTGCGAAAGGGGGGCAATCGCGGCGTTCGTGTGAGGTCACGTTGTTCGGCCTCCCAATTATGTCCGCGTCCTCCGGGACTGAAGGATAGTTGCACCAAGGAGAGCAAATGCGCAGCCGGCAATACCCGCTCGTATCCAGATGGAGTGAAACTCTCCGCGAACACCCATCAGGACGCCAAAGATGATGACGCCAACTATAGCCCGGCCCCACCGAACTGGAATCTGGTCAGACATAGAACGTTTCTCCACCCGAACGTAAAGCGCAGCCATGCCGGATCGATGGCGTGCGAATGCAATCGCGACGGCCAGCCGGAATTGGCTGACGTGCTTGGTTCGGCGGCATGGAACTCATACTCTGCCTCAACCAATCCATAGGCTGCTCTTGTAGATGCGCCAACCTCCAAATCCGCAGCGTAAGTAGTAAAAATGGCCTCCGCCTGAGAGTGGGCGAGGATTGACACCGGTCTCGACACGCACTCTCCATCGTGGGAGTGGATGAACGGACAAAATCGGCTCCGTGGTTTGCTCTCGGACAACGGCCGCAATGCGCTGAACATCGGCCTCGCACAACCGGGTCTCGAACGGCCACAACACCCCGACCAGCAGGGCGAGACTCGCCACTCCGAGAAGGACGATGAGGACCTTTTGCATGATGCGTCGTGACGCCTAAAGGTTTGGGACTTTCTCCGAGATTCTCAATCTGATTGGAGACTAGTGCGTCGCGACGGATTGGCAAGTTCAGGTTTGGCCTAGCCTTGAGACTCTTATCCAACAGGGTGGCGAGAGTCGGATCGAAGCACTTTTGACCTGCTCACAGGTGATGAACTGGTGGACGGCCGGCTTTCATCCTCAGGCGGATCGGAAATTCGTTCCGCGTGATGCCGTTGATTCATCGAATGGCGGAAGCGCTTCCGGAATACGGCGAATCCTGGCAAGAGCAAGAACCGGGGAGAGGGTTATAGAAAGCTGGAGCCAGCTGTCGGATTCGAACCGACGACCGACGGTTTACAAAACCGTTGCTCTACCACTGAGCTAAGCTGGCGCGCTGCAGTCGAACCCGGGGCGTTGACGCCGCCCCGCTTCGACCCGACCGGACGAGTGTGGCCAAGGCCGGCGTCCGAGTAAAGGGCGGAGGCATACCCTCGCCTGGGTGTGATCACCAGGGGGTGAGCCAACGAACGGGCTCACCCCTCCTCCCAGCCCCGAACCTCAAGACATCATCAACTTCACGCGCGGACCGAGGCCCGGCTTCTCCCCTACGTCGAGTCGGGCCTCGTCCGGCAGAAGCTCATCCTTTCTGCGCTTCCTTCGCCCACGCGTCTTTCAACGTGATCGTCCGATTGAAAACCAACCGGCCCGGGGCTGAATCCCGGTCGAGAGCGAAATAGGCCAGGCGCTCGAATTGGTAGCGCAACTCCGGTCTGGCCTCGGCCATGGACGGCTCGCATTTGGCGCGGATCACTTCAAGACTTCGCGGGTTGAGCACGGATCGGAAATCGCGCCCGTCCTTCTCCGGCTCGGCTTCGGTGAACAGCCGATCGTAAAGCCGGCATTCGACGTCGATCGCATGCGCCGCGCTGACCCAGTGAATCGTCCCCTTCACTTTGCGCCCGGCCGTGGCGCCGCCAGTTTTGCTCTCGAGGTCCGCCGTGCACCGCAGTTCGGTCACCTGCCCCGCCGCGTTCTTGATCACCTCGTCGCACTTGATGATGTAAGCGTACTTCAAGCGCACCTCGCCGCCGGGTTTGAGGCGGAAATATTTCGGCGGCGGAGCGTCCATGAAATCGTCCTGCTCGATGTAAAGCTCGCGGCTGAACGGAATCGCGCGTTTGCCCGCGGTCTCATCTTCCGGGTTGTTGACCGCGTCAAGTTGTTCGACCCGGTCGGCGGGATAATTGGTGATGACGACTTTAATCGGGCGCAACACGGCCAGGCGGCGCAACGCGCGCCGGTTCAAATCTTCGCGGACCGCATGCTCCAGCACGGCAATGTCGGTGACGCTGACGTACTTGGTCACGCCAATATGATAGGCAAAGGAGCGCAAGGCGGCGGCCGTAATCCCGCGGCGGCGCAAGCCGCTGATCGTGGGCAGGCGGGGATCATCCCAGCCGGTCACGACGCCGTCGTTGACGAGCTGGATGAGTTTGCGCTTGGACACGATCATGTAGCTCGGGATGAGCTTGGCGAACTCGTACTGGTGCGGCAGCGGACGCGGCAGATCGAGACTGGCGAGGATCCAATCGTAGAGCGGACGGTGCACCTCGAACTCCAGCGTGCAGATGCTGTGCGTGATCCCTTCGATGTAGTCGCTGAGGCAATGCGCGAAGTCGTACAGCGGGTAGATGCACCATTGATCGCCGGTGTGGTGATGGGCGACGTGGCGGATGCGGTAAAGGACGGGATCGCGCAGCCAGATGTTGGGCGACGCCATGTTGATCTTGGCGCGCAAGGTCCGGGTGCCATCGGGAAACTCCCCGTTCTTCATGCGGGTGAAGAGGTCGAGGTTCTCTTCCACCGTTCGGGTGCGAAAGGGTGAATCCTGTCCGGGCCGATCCGGCGAACCGCGGTAGCGTTCGGTGTCCTCGGGCGAAAGATCGCACACATAGGCCAATCCCTTGCGGATCAGGGCGAGAGCGTATTCGTAAATCGGTTGGAAATAGTCCGAGGCATAGAACGGGACCAGGTCCGCCCGGCCCGCTGCGCCGGATGCGGTCGCCGGTGGCTGATGATAGTCGAGGCGGCCGCCCGCCTCGGACTTCTCCAAGCCCGGCCCTGGAGACTTCAAGCCCAGTCGATCGTCAGCCCAGCCTTCGATCAGCCACTTCACGTCCGCGGTGATGGACTCGACGTATTCGATGTCTTCCTTGGCCGGGTTGGTGTCGTCCATCCGCAGGTTGCAAACGCCGCCGAACTCGCGGGCGATGCCGAAGTTCAGGCAGATGCTTTTCGCGTGACCGATGTGAAGGTAGCCGTTGGGCTCCGGGGGAAAGCGCGTGTGAATTCGCGGGTATTTCCCTTCCGTGACGTGCTGGCTGACGATGTCGCGGATGAAGTCGGACGGCGTGGGCTCCGGGCTGGCGCTCGGGTTCCCGGAATTCGGTTCGGACGGCTTAGTCATGTTCAATGCGGGCCGACGCTACGCAAACCGGGGTCCGGAGTGAAGCGGAGAATCGCGGGTTCGCAGGGGCAGTCGAGCGCGGCCGATACCCTGGCCGATTCGGCGAATGGAAAAGTGGTCCGCGGCCAACTCAATCGTTCCGGCTAACGTGCGCCTTTGGCCCGCAGGACGTTGGCGTGGCTGCGGGCCACATCGCCCATGTAGTGGTCGGTGCCCGGCATCGCCGCGGCCTTGAAAATGTGTTCCTGGGTCCGGGCGGCATCGCCGACGGCCTCGTAGTAGAGGCCCAGGTACAAGTGGGCGTAGAACATCCGGTTGTCGCGCTCCGGCCCATTGGCCGTTCCTGCCTCGGCGGCGGCCAGAACGTCCGAAGGCTTGAGTTTATCCGCGAACAGTTCGTGGACCTGGCTCATGGGAACTCGCCGGTCGCCCTCGATGGGGATGAGGGACTGACGGGCCTTGGCCGGTCCGGCGATTCGGGCCAGACACAGAAAATGCCAGACGGCATTTTCGACATCGTGGGCATTGACGGTCTGGTGCAACTCGAACTGTTTCTGGCCCGCCTCGAACAGGCCGGCGTAGTAACAAGAGATGCCGCGCTGCCAATGTTGCGGTTTCTGGTCCGGCACGAGTTCGAGGTAGCGATCGAAATCGGCGACCGACTGTTTGAACTGGCCCAGCCGGAAATGGTCTTCGCCGCGGGCCTGATAGAGGCTGGCGGAGTTCGGGTTAAGCTTGAGCGCCGCGCTGAAATCCCGAACGGCCGCGGCCGGCTTCTTCAGCACGGAGAACGCTCGGCCCCGCACGGCCAAGGCGAGGAAATTCGTGGGCTCCGCCGCAAGCGCCCGCGTGGCCAGTTCGAGTGCATTAGTCAGATCCCGGCGCTGCAGCGCCACACTCGCCGCCGCGGCCAGCTCGCGGCCCAAGTCCGGCGCCGGCGATGGCGACGGGGAGACGACCGCCGGTGGAGTAGCCGGAGTCGCGCCCAGCAAGGGCAAGGCGAACCCAGCGATGAGAACCCATGCGGCGGCGAGAAGATTGCCCGTTGATCGAAGGTTGCGCATGGGCACAGCATCATGAGACGGCGGGATCCTTGTCAAACCTTGCCTCGGCGCTTGCATCGGCTCACGGGCGGCAGTGCCCGACGCTAATAAACCAACGTCAACACCATGGAATCCGGGCTGGGATCGGGCACGAGGTAGGCCTTCCGCGTGTACGTCGCCGCGACAAAAAAATCCCGGTAGTTGAAAGAGCGCAGCCGCACGCCCTCCCCTTTTCGGGCTGGCCGAACTTCGAACGTGGCGTCGCCATTGAAGGCCCGATCCGGCCGCTCCGGTTTCTGTTCCAGTCTGAGCCGGAACAGAAAATGGCGCAGGTAAAGCCCCGGATGTTCGACCGACTCGAAGGAAACCAGGTTGGTGTCGGCGAGACCCGGCACGATCTTAAATCGGAGGGGCTTCGCCTCTCCGCTCGGACGGAAGGAGCACAAGCCACCGTCGTCCGCAATGGCCAGATCGATCTCAGAGGTTAGATGGATGGCGCACGACTGTCCCCGGACCACCTCCGCCGGATCCGCCCCTCGAACATTCCACGCCGCGATACAAACGAAAACGAACACCAGCCATTGAATCCCGGCTGAACCGCCGAACGAGCTGGCGCCAGGAGCTTGCTTTGAAGTTTTCATGGGCATCCGGTTGAAGCTTCGCCCACCCGCCTCTTTTATTTTGCGGCCACGCTGTTGTACGCGATCTCCAACCAGCGGCTTTGGGTGATGAAACCGGAACCCCACTCCTTGTACTTCTCCGGGAGGCCGGCGGCCTTCACGTCGGCCAGGCTTTTGCCGTCGGCATGGGCCTTCTTCACCAAGGCCAGGGTTTCCAGCAACATGTCACGGTAAGCGACCAGGTCCCCGCGGCTGGCGAGCGCGCCGTGACCCGGGATGATCTTCGCGTCTTCGGGAATCTTCGTCAGGATGGTCTCGATGTTTTTAACCAGGCCGGCCACGCTGCCACCGCTGCCTTGATCGATGAACGGGAAGCGCGCGTTGACGAACTGGTCGCCGAGGTGAAACACGCCGGACTTGGTGAAATGAATGAAGGTATCGCCGTCGGTGTGCGCGGGGCCGAGGTGGATCAGGCGAATCTCCTCGCCGTTGAAATGCACCGAGGCGCCATCAGCGAAGGTCACGACCGGGAGGGCTTCCTTGGCCGTGCCCGACTGGGCCGAAAGCCGCTTGCGCACGTTGTCGTGCGCGATCACGGACGCTTTCTTGCCAAAGTGCGCATTGCCCCCGGTATGGTCGCCGTGCCAGTGCGTATTCAGGACGAACCGGATCGGACCGGAATCGAGCTTCTCGATGGCGGCGGTGATTTTTTCCGCCAGCGGCGCAAACTGATCGTCGACCATGAGCACGCCGTCGGGGCCGGTGGAGACGGCGATGTTGCCGCCGGAGCCTTCCAGCATGTGGATATTGCCAGCGACCGGCGCGGCTTTGATCTGCACGTTGGCAAAGTCGCGCTGGGCGGAAACGGAACCGGCGGAGGCCAGGACAACGGCGAGCAAGATCTTTAGGTGGACGGGGAATGGGCGGGTGTTCATGGACCCGCAGTGTGGCAAATCGAACCCGGCGGTCAATACCGGTGTCGTTGCCCCGATCCCCGCGGGTGTGATTCAAAACGGGTGATCCAACGGCCCGTCTCACCCCTCACCCCGGCCCTCTCCCCGTTGAGGCCGTTGAGGGGAGAGGGAGTCGCGTGGGGCGCGAGCTAAACGCCTTGCACCCTCACCCGCATTTCATTGCACCCGATCCCCGCGTAAGATTGGAAAACCGCAGATTGACTCAGATGAACGCGGATAAGGACGAGGCTTTCGTCGAACCTGCGTCTCCAAGTCGTTATCTATAGTTGTCGCCGATCCCGGTCCTCGATCGATGTTCTGAAATCTGCGTCCATCGGCGTGAATCTGCGGTTCAATCGTTTTTCCAGGAATGTTACGTGTGGTTTTGGGCGTTGAAATCCGGGTCGTTCAGGTGCGCTTCAAGCTCTGCAAAACAGCCGTGGTATTGGCGAAGGCGAGCCATGGTGAGGCATCCGGAGCCACTGGCACCGAGGTAGCCAGCCGAGATGCAGCCCTGGGGGCGTTGAAAGCTGAAAGCGGCGCGCAGGCGTCCGCTCAAACGCCGCGTCCGGCACTTATTGCGCGCTCTTGAGCACGCTGAGGAACTGCTTCATGGCCGGCGAGAGCACCTTGTTCTTTTTGTGGATGGCGGCGAGCGGCCGGTAGAGTTCCTCGCCTTCGAGCTTGATCTCCGCGAGCGTCTGCTTGGCGAGTTCCTGGGTGATGGTGCCGTGGGGCACAATGGCGAGGCCGGCGTCGATTTCGACCGCGCGCTTGACCGTTTCGATGTTGTCGAACTCCATCACATGCTGAACCGCGACGTCGTTGTCCTTGAGCACGCGGTCGATGGCCCGACGGGTGGGGATGTCGGGCTCAAAGCCGATGAACTTCTGGCCGGCGATGTTTTTGAGCCGGATGCTTTTCAATTTGGCGAAGGGATGCTGGGGATGGCAGACCAAGACCAGCATGTCCCGCCGCAACGGGACGACCTCGAGCTTGGAATCCTTCTGGGGATACGCCACCAGGCCGATGTCGACCACATTGCCGAGCACATCCTCGTAAACCTGGTTGGAGCGCCGATATTCGACGTGCACGTTCACGGTCGGATACGACTTGAGGAACTTTTTGATGTAGGGCGGCAGGTCGTGCAGGCCGATGCTGTAAATGGTGGAAACACGGATCGTGCCGGAGATAATGTCCTTGATCTCCTGCAGCCGGCTGAAAAGGGCCTCGTAGGTCTGGATGATTTGCTTGCTGTAGTCGTAGAGGACCTGACCCTCGCGCGTGAGCCGAAACTTCTTTTTGCTGCGTTCGATCAGGAGTGATTTGAACTGCCGTTCGAGCGAGCTGATCTGCTGGCTGACGGCGGACTGCGTGACCGAATTGATCTGCGCCGCTTTGGTGAAACTCTCGGTTTCCGCCAGGTCGCAGAACACCTTCAGGCTTTCAATTTGCATAGATCGTCGAGGCCGCAGGTTAAGCGGCACGGTTTGCGAAAGTCAAACGTCTGCCGATTTCACGTTTTCCAAAATCCACGCAGCACCACCGGGACCGGAATCGAAAACCGCAGATTGACTACTCCGACTCCGTTCAGAGCCGCGCATCGAAGGTGCATCCGGAAATGGCGGTCACCTGAACTCTCGGACCGCGGACCTCCGGTCCGCAGCGGGTCGAATCGGCAACCACGAACGAACCTTCCCGCCGCGCCTTCGAAACGTGCCGCTGCGGACTGGCGGTCCGCTCTCCGCAACAGAAGCGACCGCCACTTGCATTCGCACCCCTCGCATCGACGACGACTTGTCCGCCGTCCACGCACCGGCACCGATCGCCGCAAGTCACGACTGAGTCACGGCTGCTTCGGGCCGGTCGCGTCCAGGCACGCTCGAACGGCCGCCGCCAGCTTGGAGCCGTCGAAGGGTTTCTGGAGAAAATTGGAACGATCGAGGATCGCCAGATCGCGCCCGGTCGCCTGCAGCGAGTAACCGCTGATATAAAGCACCTTCAGGCCCGGCTTTTGCGCGGTGAATTTTTCGGCGAGCTCCTGCCCGGTCAAGCCAACGGGCATGACCATGTCGGTGGCCAGGAGGGAAATTTCACGGTGATGTTGATGCCAAAGCGCCAGAGCTTGAACTCCGCTCGCCGCTTCCAGAATGCGGTATCCGTATCGACCGAGGACATCCTTGAGGATCCAGCGGACGGGCGCTTCGTCCTCCACGACCAGGATGGTCTCGGTCCCGCGCAGTGATTCACCATTGGGCACGGCGGACGGCGATGCCGGCGCCTCCACTCGCGCCGACGGCGCCGGCGGCAAAAAAATGCGGAATCGAGTGCCTTGACCGGGCTGGCTGTGAACATCGATCCAACCCTGATGCTGGCGGACGATGCCATAGACGGTGGCCAGGCCGAGCCCGGTCCCCTTGCCGAACTCTTTCGTCGTAAAAAACGGCTCGAAGATCCGGCTTAACGTCACGCTGTCCATGCCGCATCCATTGTCGGCCACACTCAGACAAACAAACGTTCCCAGGCGGGCTTCGCCCGGGTGTCGCTCCACTTGGGCAGCGTCCACGTCGACCAACGCGGTGCCGATGGAGAGCTGTCCGCCTTTCGGCATCGCATCACGGGCATTCAGGCCAAGGTTCATGATGACCTGTTCCACCAGGCCGACGTCGGCCAGGACGGGAGGAAGGCCGGACGCGTAGGCGAACTGATAGGAGATATCCTCGCCGAGAGTGCGGTGCAGCAGCGAGCTGAGATTTGTGATCAGCTCATTGAGGTCGAGCTGTTTCAGCTGAAGCACATTGCGCTTGCTGAAAGCCAGCAGCTGGCTGGTCAGCTTTGCGCCCCGTTCGGCCGCCTGGGTAATCTGCCGCAAATGCTCGGCCATCGGCCCCGCGAGGCCCGCCGCCGTGCGCAGGATTTCGGCGTTGGCCTGAACGACCGTGAGGACGTTGTTGAAGTCATGGGCGACGCCTCCCGCGAGGCGCCCGACTGACTCGAGCTTCTGGGAATGACGGAGTTGGGCTTCGAGCTGCTTGCGTTCCGTGACATCGCGAACATAGCAGTGCACCACTCCCGCTCGGGCAATGGGAAAAAAAGACCACGACAACGTTCGTGTGCCCGCCACCGTCTCAACCCCAAGCCGTTCCTGCCCGGCGGCCAGGCAGCCGCGCACGATCGCGACGGTTTCTGCCGGCACCAAGTCGCGCGGATGTTTTTGTTCCAACTCCTGAGCGAGCGCCGCCGCTGCGCCGTTGAAATTCTCCAGCACGCCATCGGCGGAAAATTCCAGCACCGGATTGGGATTGGGCTCCGCGAAAGCGCCAGCCTGAGCGGCGGAGGCTGGCATGGTCGAGGGCGTTTGCATGGGAAACGGGAAGGATGGAAGCCCGAGTTGGAAGGAATCGCGCTCAGGTCTCCCGCCGGAACCGCCGTCTACTTCCCGGCAGCCGGCGCGCCCGTGGCTTCACTCATCTTCTTCATGATGACCCCTCGCATCAGGGCCTGGGCGTCGTCGTATTTGGTATAGCTCGCGGGATTCTCGAACAGCGCGCTGCTCGGCTTCTCGAACTTGACGTCCTTGAAGTTGAGCGTGAATGGAACCCCTCCCTCCTCGGAACGGATGCGCACCGGAAAATTCTTGAGCTTGGCCGAGTTCCAGACGGTTGCTTCGAATTTCTTGCCATCCGGCCCGGTAACGGTGACCTGGTTTTTGACGCAGTCCTGTCCATCGACGGGCTCCTTGCCCAGCTCCTTCGAGGCCATGGTGTATTGGTCCGCGGCGGCGGACTTGGTGCTGGCATCGCGAATAGGGGCATAGGACTTGAGCCCGGGATAAACAATCACGCTGGTGCCATCCGCCGGCCGGCTGATGATCGCCATCTCGGCCATGCCGAGCGCCTTGATCTGATCGATCATTCCGGCGGGCATCATGCCGCCCTTGATCTTGGTGAGATCCATTTCGAGGCGGGACTTGCCTTCCGCGTAGTTGAGGCGGCCGGGGAGGGCGACGCCATCCGGACGGTCCGAAGGCCTGGCTTCCACCTCGAGCGCGCAGCTGAAAAACTGATGTGGGCCGAACAGCTTCGCCATGTGTCCGTCAAAGCGCGGGCCGTTACCCATGCCCATCAACCCGTTGCCCTGACCGGAGGCGTGGTTCGCGCCGAGCAAGGCGGCGCAGAGAGCGAGTTGGAACGCTAGCCAACGGACCGGGAGCATATTCATGGGAGTCATCGAATGTTTAGCCATGGCCCGCGTGATAACAGACCCACCCCTCAAGGCGAGGAAAAAGTCGAGGCGCACCCCCCCCCGGTTTCCCCGTTTACTTCAGCAGGTGCGGCTGTCTATGCTGCGCGCATGGCAGAGTTTGCGGAATATGTGAATCACGGGGCGTCACTGGTGACCCCGCGCGTCGTCGAAAGCGTCATCCGGCAGTTGCCGATCTGGAAAATTGAGTTCACCCAGATCAACGCGCCGAAGTTCCCGCATCTGGTCGATCAGTTGGAGTTCCTCGCCGACGCCGTCGAGGACCACGCCGAGGGCGCCTACAAGGACCTCCCCTACTACGCCGTGGCCCAGGCCGTCTTTGCCCTCACCTATGCCCACAAGAAGGTCGATGTGATCCCCGACCTGATTCCGAATCTCGGCCGGGCGGACGACTCGAGCGTCGTGCGCGCCGTCCTCATCCAGAACGAACGGAGCTTTGCCAAATACGCCGAAGTCATGGGCTTGAACTGGAGCCGGGTGACGAGCAATCCGTAGCGCACGGCGTTTTCCAATGGCGCCCCGGGGCGTCCTCCAGCCACTTGCGCATTCTCAATCTCAATCCCGACGCCGACATCGGCGCCAGCTCGTGGCTGCTCGAAATCGACGGACACCGGCTGCTGATGGACGCCGGCACTCACCCCAAGCGGGAAGGCTTCGCCAGCCTCCCCCTCTATCGCCTCGCCGCCGGCCTCGAAGTCGACGCCATCGCAATTTCACACTGTCACCACGATCACATCGGCTCGTTGCCGATCGCCATCCGCCAATTCCCCGGCGCCCATGTCCTCCTGCCGGAACTCAGCTACTTCCTCGTGGAACGGGTGCTGCACAATTCCGTCAATGTGATGGCCCGCCAGCGCGAGGAACTCGGCATCAAAGAGTATCCGCTCTTCACCCACACCGAGGTCGACGACATCGCGCATCTGTTCCAGGGGTTCAAGTATAACCGCGAGATCCCCTGGGCCGGCCACCACAAGTCCCGCGCCGGGCTGACGTCCCCCACCCTCGAGTTCTACGACGCGGGCCACACGCTGGGTTCAGCCGGCATCATGATCCGCGGCCAGAAACAGACCGTCTTCTACACCGGCGACGTTTCTTTCAGCGATCAGACCATCCTGAAGGGCGCCCGATTTGAGGATGTCCAAGCCGACGTGCTGATCATGGAAACCACGCGCGGCAACCGGGCGGTCGCTCCCGGCTTCACCCGCGCGGCCGAGATCGAGCGTCTGACGGAGGCGTTGCATCGCGTCCTGGCCCGCAAAGGCTGTGTGCTCATTCCTACCTTCGCCCTGGGTCGAACCCAGGAGATCCTGGCCCTGCTGGCGCTGTTGATGGATTCCGGCCGCCTCAAGCCACAGCCGATCTACATCGGCGGCCTCGGCCGCGTGTTCACCGAAATTTACGATCTCGAATCGCACCGCACTCACCGCCAGCACCAAAGCCTGCGCCTGACCGAAGCGCTGAACCTCGTCGTCCTGGAAAAGGGCCAGGCGGAAAAGATGAAACTCTCCGGCGGACGCATCTTCGTCGTCACCGCGGGCATGATGAGCGAGAACACCGCTGCTCACGATCTCGCGCTGCGCATGATCGGCGACCAGCGTCAGGCCATCTTCTTCGTGGGCTACGCCGACCCGGAAACACCCGGCGGACGCCTCAAGGCCGCGGCCGATGGCGAAACCTTCGTGCTTAGCCCGTCGGGGGGTTCCGTCACGCGGCGCTGCGAAATCCAGGATTTCGACCTCACCGCCCACGCGAACCGCGACGAACTGCTCGACTTCGTCGGTCAGGTTTCGCCCCGAACCGTGGTGCTCGGGCACGGCGACGCCGAGGCCCGTCATTGGTTCGCCGGCCAGATCAAACGTCGCCATCCCAAAATCAAGGTGCACCAACCCGGGCCTGGCGAATCGGTCGAGGTCTAGTGTGCTGACCTCTTTGGAGGCCGCTCTACAGCGGAATGTGTCAGTGGCATGCGCACGCCTCGCTCGGAAAACCGCTGCGCGGTTTTCCCGACGCAAGGCGGAAGTCCCGCGGAGCGCGCAAGATCAGGAATGATTTAGGTCGCCGGCATCGGTGCCTGCGACGACGTCATCAAGCCCACTGGACTCCGACGGTGCCAGTCCCGCCGGAACCGCCGCCGCCATTGCTAGGACAAATAAGGCCATTACTAGGCCAAAGTAGAAGCTTGCCAACCCGATCGCCTTATTCTACGGGCAGATCCACAAATGAGGTCACCAAGTAATAGTTTGCTAGGACAAATAAGAAATCCCTCCTGTTTGGCCCAATTATACTGTCGGCGGCTTGACGCCATGCGTGAAAAGGAAACTCGTCATCGTTGCATGTGCGCTGACCGCAGTGCTCATCATCGCGTGTTGGCGATTCACCGCGCCGTTTCGAGTCATCCGCCAACTTGATGCGCGTTACCAACAGGTTCAGCGAGGCATGAGCGCCAATCAAGTGCAGGCACTGATGAGGCACCCGGGGCGCTGGGCTACGAACGGCGTTTACCGCGGTTGGGATGAGTCACCGGTGGCGGATGCAGCCACACCGCGCATCGGGAGTTCGGTGGCATACGCCGTGCCCACATTTTTTCTCGGCGTTACCTTCGAGTTTACCTTCGACGAAAGTGGGAGAGTGGTGGGAAGGCACCGGTATGATTGAGCCGCCGAACAAGGCCGCGCCACCGAACCCGGCCCACCGTTTTCCGGTCGGTACGATTCGGAGATTGTGCAGTTTTGTCTGCGCGCGGCCGGCGCCGTCGGGCCGGGTCGGTGCGCTGATTCGTTAGGCCGCTTAACATTCCATGCGACGTTTACTGCTTTCACTTCTTTGCTGCATCGTTGCCTCATGCAGCACTCCGCGCACGGCGCACGATGTGAACGCGAATCTCTGCCGAGAGGCGTTCAGCCCGAGTTTGGGCGGTGCAACACAGGACGGTTTTACTTATGGCGGTAAGAGTTTGCTAGTGGTTATCCGGTGCCATACTTCGGGCGTTGCCACGAGCGAGCCGTTCATTCTTGTTCAGACCGACAGCGGATGGCGTTGTCTCCTGCATGCGGCGACCGTGAGGTTCGAAATGGAGGCGACCATGGAGGGAGACCGCATTGTCCTGTGGCGTTTGGATTGGCCCGACGGTAAGAAACGTCGTTCGGAGTTTATGACCTATGATCTGCGCACCTTGGACGCGGCCTAACACGCCGCCTGCACCGAACCCGGCGCCGGCGCTCCGGTTTCATTTACAACCCCACGGGCACCGGGTCGGTGAGGCGGATCGTTAGGGCCATGACCGCCGAGGAAATTCAATCCGAGATCGATCGCGTTTGCCGACACGACTGGGATACCGAATTGGCACCGCTACTCGAGCGTCTCCGAGCGAGCGAGCAGACCGCTACGTTTCACATACTCTTTAAGTTCGCGGCGCACAGCGATGACCTGGGGCCCGCCGCCCCTGCAGCATTGCTCCTCCGTCGACTTAATCCCTCTTGCCCGATCTCTTGCAGTGCTGCGGTTTTGGAGATGCTCACTGATTGGGACGTGAGCACCGAAGAGGTTCCGTTTTACTTAGCTGAGCAGTTTGGATCCGCTCGAGTTAACGCGGTGGTTGAGGAGTTGCGACAGTCGCACACACAGCATCCGCAAAATACGCGCCTCGATACTATCGAGTATTGGCTTGGCTGTTATGAAGACATGCAAAACTATCGACGCCAGCATGGACTGCCCTAACAATAAAGGGTGTAATGCTGCGGAGCCCGCGAAGCGGGCGCAGCCAGCAATTGCACCCTTGGTTGAACAAGCCCGGAGCGGCGCCGCGCTCGGCTGAGCCTATGGCGCTTGTGTTTCCGAGGCAGGCTTAGGTAGCTGGAGAAAGGAAGAGGTTTCGTCACTCTGCACCGCCCCTCTGCGTAACCAGGAGTAGCCGGCCCGTAAATAGTGACCGTGATCGGGGAAGTGACAGGGGAAGTTTCGATCCAACGACAGGTCGATCGACGTTCGAATGCGCCCGATCATGCCGCCCAGGCAAAAGCCGTCGGCAACCGTTCGATGAGGTTTTGCGGCGGCGTGGATCATGTCTTGAGCGAAGTGGGGACCACGGTCGTCCTGGGCG
>JBGARF010000013.1:0-277014 GCA_044230345.1 Limisphaerales bacterium | reverse complement strand
ACCTGCAGCGCGCACCCTCTCCCCCCTTCACAGCTGGCCCCCCTCCTCCTACCGGCACCGCAATGCCGCCCGGACAGTCTGAGGAACCGCAGCTGCAGGCGGATAAACGCAGATAAGGACGAGGGCTTTCCGTGTGCTGATGAATCACCCGGCCTCGAGTCTGCCGTGGCCCCGTTTTCATCCCGCCCGTCTGCGTGCAGCCGCGTGAATCTGCGGTTCCTCATTCAGGCCTTCGCGGCACTGCGCTACGGCACCGAGACATCCACCCGCATGAACCGATTGGTCGAACTCGACGCAGGCAGCCGGTCGCGCAACAAAATTGTTTCCACGGATCCGTTCACCTGTCGCGAAATCTCCACGGTTCGTTCGTGCACCGCTGTGCCGCCAAGATATCGCGACCCCAACATCCATCCGTTCGTGCTGAGGGTGTCCGACATCACGACCGAACACTGGACGCCGACCGCATTGGTCGCCCGCTGAAATGAAAGGGCGAAGTAGTTCGTCCCGCCAACGCCTTCGATCGAACCGACCGGCCGCGCGCCAACCGTAGGAGTTCTCGGGTTCGTCCCAAAGGCGTATTCCGCGAGGTTTGGAAGGCCGTCGCCGTCAGGATCGAGTCCGATCAAGTCGGTCGGGCCGAAGCCGGTTGAGCCCGCCGTGGATTCGACGAGGTTGTTTCCCTCCGAGCTAAACGTGCCAACCACGTCGGAGTTTGTCCCCGCCACAGTATTGGCCACGATTTCGCACGATCGAAGGGAGGCGTTTGTTGTCGTGTTGTATATACCTCCTCCTTCGCCGTCGGTTCCCGGGGCTCCGGCTGAGCCCGGAAGTCCGGGAGGGGTATTGACCTGACCGCCCGCGCCGCCCGGCGCTCCTGGTGCGGCAGTGTTTCCAACCAAGATGGTATCGAGCGCGAACATCTGGCCTTGATTGTGAATTCCTCCACCCAATCCCGAATTGCCTCCACTGCCGCCGTTGGCGCCATCCATTCCGTATCCGGAACCGCCGGCTCCCCCAGATCCGCCACGGCTTGCGGAGTTCGCGGCGAGTGTCGACCCGATTACCGACATCATTCCTCCGTTAGCAAGAGCCCCTCCGTTTCCGCCATTCCCACCTCGTGCGCCGTCATGGCGAGGGAAATAATTTGGTCCCCCCTTGCCTCCATCTCCACCAGAACCGCTTCGGTTAGCGATAAACACGCAATTCGATACGAACAATTCGCCGACCGACTGGATCGCACCTCCGTTTCCTCCGAGCCCGCCCTGCCCGGCCGTCGTTATAAACGTGTCTCCATTGCAACCTGGCCCGCCATCTCCTGCTGCATTTTCGCCGAACCAACTGGCAAAGACAGTGGCACGACCCGCATTGAATATTGCGCCGCCCGACCCGCCATTTCCGGCGCTACCGCTGCAATAGCCTCCTCCAGAACCACCGTTTCCGCACGTATTGCGCTTGAACCGGCAGGTCTCGACGCGAAGGACCCCAGAACTGTAAATCGCTCCCCCGTCCCCTCCGGTTCCGTTCCCAGGTCCACCGCTTAAGCTCGGGGCAAATCCAGCGGCAGAGTTGTCACTAAAGAAGCATCCGACCAAACTCAATTCTCCTTCATTAAAAATAGCGCCACCACTCCATCGCCATCGGGATTCCGGACTCAAAGTCGGGTCTTTGGTCGCATTGCCGGAGAACGTGCAATTGATTACCTGCACTTTCACTCCAGGGAAAACCCTCATGCCACCCCCTCCACCAAGTACTCGGCTGAATCCCCCGCCGTCGACAATGCTTAGGTAAGAAACGACGATGTTGGTAGCGCTGTTGGTAAAGCTAAAGATTTGAATGGTCGCGTTGCCGCTGATCGAAAGCACGTCCGCCCCCGGGCCTGCGATGGTCATGGGTCGGTCGATGACAATTGTCCTGGTCAGCCCAATGCGCCCCGTTACACCGGGAAATGTAATGACCGTGTCCCCGTTTGGCGACGCATCCGCAATGGCCTGTCGCAGCGACCCCGGCCCCGAGTCGTTCGTGTTCGTCACGAAAATCTGGTTTTGCGCGCCGGCCCCGATTGCGCCCGCAATCCAAAGGAGGGTGGCAGAGAATCGGGCCGCCGCTCGCCAAACATCCGCGAAGCGGCGTTGGTTCCTAAGGGAAGGTCGAGTGAACATAAGGTTTCTCCTTGGTTGGGTTTGTCGCATGAATCGCACTCACGGCACCGTAACGTCCACCCGCATGAACCGATTGGTCGAACTCAACGCGGGCAGCCGGTCGCGCAACAAGATTGTTTCCGCGGGTCCGTTAGCGTGGCGTGAAATCTCGACGGTTCGTTCGTGAGTCTCCGTGCCGTCAAGATATCGCGACCCCAACATCCATCCGTTCGTGCTGAGCGTGTCCGAAATCATGACCGAACACTGGACGCCGACCGCGTTCGTTGCTCGCTGGAACGAAAGGGCGAAGTAGTTCGTCCCCCCGACGCCTTCGATCGATCCGACCGGCCGCGCGCCGGGCGTGGGCGTCCGGGGGTCCGTGCCGAAGGCATATTCCGCTAGGTTTGGAAGGCCGTCGCCGTCGGGGTCGAGTCCGAGCAAGTCGCTCGGACCGAAGCCGGTCGAACCCGCCGTGGTTTCAACGAGGTTGCTTCCCTCCGAGCTAAACATGCCAACCACATCAGAGTTTGTCCCCGCGACAGTGTTGGCCACGATTTCGCACGATCGCAGGGAGGCGTTTGTTGTCGTGTTATAGAGGCCTCCGCCCTCGCCAGCGGCCCCCGGGGGTCCGACTGAGCCCGGAGTGCCGGGAGGAGTCTGGATTGGACCGCCCGCGCCACCGAGTCCCCCGGGTGCGCCCTTGTTTCCGATGACTGTGGTTCCCACCAACAACATCTCACCTTGATTGAAAATGCCTCCGCCGATTCCTGAATTGCCTCCCCGGCCGCCATCGCTCGCGGTCACTCCACCAAGCCCCGGGCCTCCAGCGCCACCGATGCCTCCCGGCCCCGCCCTGTTTGCGGCAACTGTCGTGTGAACAACCGCCATCGAACCTCGATTGTAGATAGCTCCACCGTTTCCTCCGCTTCCGCCAGTTCCACCGGGATAACGGATGAAACGCGGGTCAAAATTGGCTCCCGAAGTGCCGCCATTTCCTCCAGAGCCGCTGGCGTTCGCGACGAAGATACAGTTCGACACAATCAAATCGCCGGAAGAGTAGAGCGCACCCCCGTTGCCGCCTGCGCTTCCCCTTCCGGGATTACGTATGAACTCGTCTCCGTCGCAACCACGGCCGCCCTCACCGGCCGAATTGCCATCGAAAGAACACCCCAAGACTGTAGCTCGACCACGGTTGAAAACGGCACCGCCCGAACCACCGGCTCCCGTCGTACTGCTATTGCAATAGCCCCCGCCAGTTCCGCCAGTTCCACACCCATTGCGGCTGAAATGGCACGCCTCCATGTGAAGGAAGCCAGAATTGTAAATGGCTCCGCCATCGGCGCCATCGGCGTTTACCTCACTGAGGGAACTGCCGTTTCCCGAGGAATTCCCCTCGATCACACACCGAAGAATTTCCAAGCGTCCGGCGTTGTCGATGGCACCTCCGACCCGTTCCGCCGTGCGAAAGGAAATAGTCTTGTTGGAAGACAGGACGCAATCGATCAACTTCACGTCCGCCCCCGCGAAAATGCCGACGCCACCACCTGCACCTCCACCTAAAATCCGGTTTTCGCCGCCGCCCTCGACTATGCCAAGTCCGGAAATCACGACGTTGGTGGCCCCGTTCGTAATTGTGAAGATTTGAAGGCTCCCGTTTCCACTGATCGCAAGCACGTCCGCGCCCGGCCCTTGAATGGTCATTGGCCGGTCGATCAGCAGTCGCTCGCTGGTCAGCCCAATGCGCCCCGTGACACCGGGAAACGTAATGACGGTCTCACCGCTCGGCGACGCATCCGCGATCGCCTGTCGAAGCGACCCCGGCCCCGAGTCGTTCGTGTTCGTGACGAAGATCTGGTTTTGCGCGCCGGCCCCGATGGTGCCTGCAATCCAAAGGAGAATTGCAGATAATCGGGCCGCCGTTCGCCAAACATCCGCGACGCGACGTTGGTTCTTGAGGGAGGATCGAGTGAGCATAAGGTTTCTCCTTGGTTAGGTTGGTCGCGTGAACCAGACGTCGCCGCGCTGGCGTCCGCTTTGTTCAGCAATGTTGTCTGGGCTTTAACGAGTCAGTTGGATGCAGTTTGCGCGAAATCACCTGAATCACACTCACGGCACCGTCACGTCCACCCGCATGAATCGATTCGTCGAACTCCCCGCAGGCAGCCGGTCCCGCAACAAGATTGTCTCCACGGGTCCGTTCGCCTGCCGCGAAATCTCGACAGTTCGTTCATGAACCTCCGTGCCGCCAAGATATCGCGACCCCAACATCCATCCGTTCGTACTAAGCGTGTCCGAAATCCTGACCGAACACTGGACACCGACCGCGTTCGTTGCTCGCTGGAATGAAAGGGCGAAGTAGTTCGTCCCGCCGACGGGTTCGATGGAACCGACCGGCCGCGCACCGACCGTGGGCGTCCGAGCGGCTGTACCGAAGGCGTATTCCACGAGGTTCGGGAGGCCGTCGCCGTCAGGATCGAGTCCGAGCAGGTCGCTCGGACCAAAGCCGGTGGAGCCCGCCGTGGATTCAACGAGATTGTCGCCTTCGGAGCTAAATGTGCCAGCCACATCAGAGCTTGCCCCCGCCACAGTATTGGCGACGATTTCGCACGATCGCAGGGAGGCGTTGGTTGTCGTGTTGTAGATACCTTCTCCTTCGCCGTCGGTGCCCGGGGCTCCGGCTGAGCCCGGAAGTCCGGGAGGACCTCCGCTGGGACCGCCCGCGCCGCCGAGTCCCCCTGATGCACCCTTATTTCCGACCACTGTGGTTCCCACCAACGAGATCTCGCCTTCATTGAAGATGCCTGCGCCGTTTCCTGAGTTACCTCCCCGGCCGCCATCACTCGCGTTCACTCCAGCCACGCTCCCGCCTCCAGTGCCACCGATACCGCCCGATCCCGCCCTGTTTCCGACAACCGTCGTGTGAAACACCGTCATCGAACCTCGATTGTAAATAGCTCCACCGTTCCCTCCGCTTCCGCCAGTTCCACCGGGAGAACGTGAGAAATTGGGGTCGAAATTGACTCCCGATCTACCGCCAAATCCGCCGGAGCCGCTGGCATTGGCGACGAAGATACAGTTTGAGACAGTCAAGTCGCCGGAAGAGTAGATCGCGCCACCACTTCCGCCCGAACCTCCATTTCCAGGGGTACGTGCAAACATGTCGCCGTCACAGCCAGGGCCGCCCTCCCCGGTTGAATTGCCATCGAAAGTACACCCCAAGACGGTGGCGCGACCACTGTTGAAAACGGCGCCGCCCGAACCACCGGGTCCAGTCTGCCCACCGCAAAAGCCGCCTCCAGATCCGCCATTTCCACACGCATTGCGGCTGAATTGGCACGCCTCCAGGTGAAGGATATGAGTGCTATATACGGCGCCTCCGTTGCCGCCAGCTCCGTCCGGTTGTCCACCGTTAAGGCTTGGAACGAGTCCGGCGGTGAAATTGCCGTAGAAAGAACATCGGACAAGACTCAATTCTCCGTCATTAGATATGGCACCCCCGGACCACCGCCAACTGGACTGCTGGTTGTGACTGGGGTTTGCGGTTGAATTCGACGCTAATACGCAATCCATCAGCCGCACGCTTGCGCCCGGTAGAACTCTCGCAGCGCCGCCTCCCGACGCCCCAATAAGGAAACTATCGACGACGCCTTCGACCATGCTCAAACCGGTGAGCACGACGTTGGTGGCACCATTGTTAAAGCTAAAGATTTGAACGGCCGAGTTGCCGCTGATCGAGAGTACGTCCGCCCCCGGGCCCGCGATGGTCATGGGCCGGTCGATGACAATTGTCCTGGTCAGCTTAATGCGCCCCGTGACACCGGGAAACGTAATGACGGTCTCACCGCTCGGCGACGCATCCGCGATCGCCTGTCGAAGCGACCCCGGCCCCGAGTCGTTCGTGTTCGTGACGAAGATCTGGTTCTGCGCGCCGGCCCCGATTGCGCCCGCAATCCAAAGGATCGTTGCAGACAATCGGGCCGCCGTTCGCCAAACATCCGCGACGCGGCGTTGATTCCTCAGGGAAGGTCGAGTGAACATAAGGTTTCTCCTTGGTTAGGTTGGTCGCGTGAACCAGACGGCGCCGCGCTGGCGTCCGCTTTGTTCAGCAATGTTGTCTTGGCTTTAACGAGTCAGTTGGATGCAGTTTGCGCGAAATCACCTGAATCACACTCACGGCACCGTCACGTCCACCCGCATGAATCGATTCGTCGAACTCCCCGCAGGCAGCCGGTCCCGCAACAAGATTGTCTCCACGGGTCCGTTCGCCTGCCGCGAAATCTCGACAGTTCGTTCATGAACCTCCGTGCCGCCAAGATATCGCGATCCCAACATCCATCTGTTCGTGCTGAGCGTGTCCGAAATCATGACCGAACACTGCATGCCGACCGCATTGGTCGCCCGCTGAAATGTAAGGGCGAAGTAGTTCGTCCCGCCGACGCGTTGGATGGAACCGACCGGCCACGCGCCGACCGTGGGCGTTCTCGGGTCCGTCCCGAAGGCGTACTCTGCGAGGTTCGGAAGGCCGTCGCCGTCGGGATCGATACCGATCAAGTCGGTTGGGCCAAAGCCGGTGGAGCCCGCCGTGGATTCGACGAGGTTGTTTCCCTCCGAGCTAAACGTGCCAACCACGTCGGAGTTTGTCCCCGCCACAGTATTGGCCACGATTTCGCACGATCGAAGGGAGGCGTTGGTTGTCGTGTTATAGATACCTCCTCCTTCGCCGTCGGCGCCCGGTGCTCCGACTGAGCCCGGAAGTCCGGGAGGAGCTTCGCTATGGCCGCCCGCGCCGCCGAATCCCCCTGGTGCGCCCCTGTTGCCAACGACTGTGGCTTCCACCAACAACATCTCGCCTTGATTGAAAATGCCTCCGCCGCTTCCTGATTTGCCCCCGCGGCCGCCATCACTCGCGTTCACTCCACCAATCCCCCGCCCTCCAGTGCCACCGATACCGCCCGGCCCCGTGACGTTTCCGGCAACTGTCGTGCGAGCAACCACCATCGAACCTAGATTGTAGATGGCCCCACCGGACCCTCCGCGTCCGCCAATTCCTCCCGGCCACCGAACAAAATTTGAGTTGAAATTACCCCCCGACGTGCCGCCATTTCCACCGGAGCCGCCGGTATTTGCGACGAAGATACAGTTCGAGACAACCAAATCGCCGGAAGAGCAAATGGCGCCACCATTTCCGCCTGAGCCTCCATTTCCGGGGAGACTTATGAATATGTCGCCGTCACAGCCTCGACCGCCTTCTCCGGCTGAATTGCCATCGAAAGAACACCCCAAGATGGTAGCGCGACCACTGTTGAAAACAGCACCGCCCGAACCCCCGTCATCCGTAGTGCCACTGCAGTAGCCGCCGCCGGAGCCGCCCTTTCCGCACTTATTGCGGGTGAAATGGCACGCCTCCATGTGAAGGGTACCAGAATTATTGACGGCCCCGCCATCGCCGCCAGCGCCGAAGCTACCGAAATTACGGTCGTCGGCCGAGGAATTCCCCTCGATCACACAACGAAGAATTTCCACTCGCCCGGCGTTGTCAATGGCACCTCCGACCCGTTCCTCCGCGAGAAAGGACAAAGGCTTGTTGGAAGACAGGACACAATCCATCAACTTCACGTTCGCCTCCGCGAAAATGCCCATGGCACCACCACCAATTCCACCTAAAATCCGGTTTTCGCCGCCCCCTTCGACAATGCCGATTCCGGAAATCACGACGTTGGTGGCCCCATTCGTGATGGTAAAGATTTGAACCTTTCCGTTTCCACTGATCGCAAGCACGTCCGCGCCCGGCCCTTGAATGGTCATTGGTCGGTCGACCAGTAGTCGCTCGCTGGTTAGCCCAATGCGCCCCGTGACACCGGGAAACGTAATGACGGTCTCACCGCTCGGCGACGCATCCGCGATCGCCTGTCGAAGCGACCCCGGCCCCGAGTCGTTCGTGTTCGTGACGAAGATCTGGTTTTGCGCGCCGGCCCCGATGACACACCCAATCCAAACCAGGATTGCAGATGACCGGGCCACCGCTGGACGAACGTCCGTGACGCGACGTTGGTTCTTGAGGGAGGATCGAGTGAGCATAAATTCTCTCCTTGGTTGAGTTTGTCGCGTAAACCAGACGTCACCTCCGCCGTGGGGTCAAGTGTGGTTCACCGAGGGTTTTTGGACGGGAGCCATTCAGTCGTAATGCAATCCGGTCGTAAACGCGATTGGACCGCTCGTTGATCAAACGCTCCAGCCGGTCTTCCGATGATTCGTCCATACCTCCTATTGCCTCGCCACGGGCAGGATCTAACCAAAAATCTTCGTGGTCGCGTCGAATTTCTCGCACGAACCAATCTCGCCCGCAGGCCGGTCCCTCTCCGCATTCTCCACGACCTCCGCGATCAAAAAAAATCGGGAGGCGTTCGCGTGATTCTGAGGCAGCCGCAGTCTTCGGGTCTTAACTCGCGGGCACCGGTTTGGCAGCCGCGGGAACTCCCCACCCTCACCGGCGCGAATGGAGTCCGATCATGTTGCCCTCGGTATCGTTTACCAGGGCGATGAACCCATATTCTCCGATCGAGAACTTGTCCTTGAAGATCGTCCCTCCGTTCGCGACCGCGCGCGCGGCTTCAACCGCGCACTCTTCACAGCGAAAGTAGACGATGGTCCCGCCTCCACCCGAATCTTTGCCGGGCATTCTGACCAGTGCTCCGCAGCTCCCCGGGAGCCCCGGCCCTCCAGGAAACGCGAGCATCGTGATGATCGGACTGGGCAGCTGCTGGAGCTTCACCAGGAACGTCTTTTCATAAAACGCCCGCGCCCGCTCCAAATCCTGCACGTAAATCTCAAACCAACCGACCGGGTTTTGCGTTGTGTCCATGCAAGTAAGTTTGACCAAATGCCTGTTTTTGTTCCAGTTCGCTTTCGCGAAAAGATGCCCCTGCGAGCGCCAGCCTACAGCCGGCAGGATGCCGGCGCTCCCGGCGACCATGCATCTCATTTCTCTCCAGCAAAAAGTCGCTGCCACCGTCGGCGGAACGGCAGGTTGACGATTGTCCGGCCGATGATGCGTCGCACCGCAGCCCGGTCGACTTTGATCCGGCGTTCAGGATCGAGCACTCGCCCGGACCGCAGTGCGGACAGGGTTTGCGCGCCAATCAAAATGGGCCACGCACACGCCAGGCGCAGGCGCACCGCGCCCATTGGCAAGGCACACGTGTAACGCCAGCCAGCCTCGAGATGGGTCTGAGCGTGCTGCAGCCAACGATCGTAAACCGGACGCAGACGGTTTTCGTTCGTCGGCTCCAGCAAATCCGCGGGCTGCAGTCCGGCCGACACGAGCGCATCGGCCGGGAGATAACACCGACCCTGTCGAAGATCGCGCGGCAAATCACGCAGGATGTTGACCAGCTGAAGGCCTTTCCCGAAGCGGATGCCACACGCTTCGAACCAGGATTCCGGCGCGCCCGGATCGAACGGGTTGCGCGGCGGGGGAAAAAGATGCGCCACACACATCCGCGTCCAGAACTCGCCCACGCAGCCGGCCACGCGATAGGTGTAATCATCCAACTCGTCCGCCGTCGCGAGCGCGACAACCGGTCGGCCGGGCCCGGCGCCGGCGAACCGTTTCAAGTCCAGTTCCTGGCCGCTGGTGATTACGGCCAGCACATCACGGATGTGCTTTCGATCGACCGGCTCGCAGGCTTCCAAAATCCCGACCGCCTCTTCCACGCGCACCAGCAGCGTCCGTTCGGCAGCCAGCGCCTGATGTCCCGCCAGCGCACGAAAATCGAGCCGCGCCGACGATTCGCCAAGAATACGTCGGCGCAGCAGGTCCAGCGCCCCCAATCGTTCAGCAACCGGGATTAGTTCGGTGTCGGCGATCGTGTCCGTCGCGCGGGCCAGCAAATAAGCCAGGCCGATCTGCGAACGAACCGGGGCGGGCAGCACCCGCAGGGTGAGGTAAAAGGATCGGCTGACGTCGCGCAGCAAAGCAGTCAGGAGATCACCCGCGGAATGGGCCGGACCGGGACCATGCGATGAATCGCTCGGAGGCATCATTCCCAGCGCGACAGCGCTCTGCGCTGTTCACTTCCGCGCAAAGATGCGGTTCGCCTCTTCCAGCGTTTCCTTGGATCCGATGTCGTACCAGATCCCGGGAACGTTCCAGACATAGACGGGCATGCGCGGATACATCCATTGCACCAGGCGTCCCGGTTGATCCGGGTTGTTGCCTTCAGCGACGTATTGCTGGATCAGCGGGATGGCGGAGCGCGGATAATAGTACAGCGCGATGCCGGTGACGGTGCTCGTGGGATGCTTCGGCTTTTCCTCGAAGAACGTGATGCGCCCCGTGCTATCGAAGGTGATTGAATTGTATTTCTTGATGTCTTCGAGGCTGCCGACGTCGTAGACGGCCAGCACCGGCGCCTGCTTCTCCCGGCAGACGCGTCCAAAGTCAGCCAGCGGCTCGCTGAACAGATTGTCACCGGCCACGACAATGACGTCGTCGTCGAGCTTCTCGCGGGTCACGACGAGGTTCAAATCGCCGATTGCCCCGAGCTTGTTGGAGTCATCGGTGGAGCCGTCATTGACGATGGTGAAGTCGAGAGGACTTTTGGCTGCGCGATAGTCGTCCGCCCATTTTTGGAACTGATCGGCGAACTTGGCGTTGGTGACGATGTAAACCCGGTCGATGCCGGGAATGGCGGCCACGTTGTCGAGGACGTAGTCGATCATGGGCTTGCCGGCGACCGGCAGGAGCGGCTTGGGCCGGGTCAAGGTCAGGGGATAAAGGCGCGTGGCGTAGCCGGCCGCGAGGATGATGACTTTCATTGATTGAGGTTAGGAATTCTCGAACAGGCTGGGGGCGACGCGCCGGGCCAGTTCCTTGCAGCGGGCCAGGATCTCCGACGGCGATTCGCAGGAAAGCGCAAACTCCGCGAGAGCTTGCGCCTCGGCCATCTTCACCCGGCGAATGAGATACTTGATCTGGGGCACCACGGTGGGCGCAGTGCTGAACTCGGTCACGCCCAGCCCCATCAGCAGCGGGATCAAGACTGGATCGCCCGCCATCTCGCCGCAGACCCCGGTCCAGATGCCCTGCCCGCGTGCCGCGTCCGCCGTCATTTTGATCAGTCGGACGATTGCAGGATGGGTTGGCTCGTAGAGGTGGGCGATGCGCTCGTTCAACCGGTCAACGGCGAGCGTGTATTGGATCAGATCGTTGGTGCCGATGCTGAAGAATCCCACCCGGCGCGCCAACGCGTCCGCCGCGACGGCGGCCGAAGGAATTTCGATCATGGCCCCGACCTCGATGCGTTCGTCAAAGGCGATGCCTTCCTTCCGCAGCTGATCCTTGCACTCATCGAGCAGCGCGTTGGCCTGCACCAGTTCGTCGAGGCCGGAAATCATGGGATACATGATCTTCACATTGCCCTCGGCGCTGGCCCGGAGAATGGCCCGCAGCTGGCAGCGGAAAATGTCCTTCTCCTGCAGACAAAAACGAATCGCGCGCCAGCCCAGGAATGGATTCATCTCCGTCGGCACGTGGAGATGCGACATGAATTTGTCGCCGCCCAGGTCGAGCGTGCGGATGATCACCGCACTCGGTTTGAGCGCTGCCGCCACGCTTCGATAGGCTTCGTATTGCTCCTCTTCCGTCGGGAGCGTGTCCCGGCGCACGAAAAGATATTCGGTCCGGAACAAGCCAACGCCCTCGGCGCCGTTCGCCAGCACCGCCTCGGAATCCGACGCCTGCTCGATGTTGGCCGACAGAATGACCTGGGTGCCGTCGAGCGTCACCGCGGGCTTGTCGATCACGTCCCGAAGCTTTTCCTCGAGCGTGACGCGCTTTTTGACGAGCTGGCCGTATTCGAAAAGGGTTTGGTCGGTCGGGTTGACGACGATTAAACCGTTGTAGCCATCGAGCAGCGCGTATTGTCCCGAAGACAGCACCTCGGTGGCATCGCGCAGGGCGACGACCGCGGGAATCCCCATCGAACGCGCCATGATCGCCGTGTGACTCGTTTTGCCGCCGACGTCGGTCGCAAACCCCAGAACCATCTTGCGATCCATCTGGGCGGTCTGCATCGGCGTCAGATCGTGGCCGATCACGATACATGGCTCCTTCAGCTGACGGAGGCTGAGATCCTCGGTGCGGCCGAGCAGCTTGTTCAAGACGCGTCCCGTCACGTCGCGCATGTCCGAGACCCGCTCGCGCAGGTACTCGTCCTTGATCGCGGCCAGCGTGCGCACGAATTTTTCCGCCACCTGCTGGAACGCGTACTCGGCCGGCATCCGCTGCTGGGTAATCAGCCGGTTGACCTCGTCCATCAAGGTGGGATCGTCGAGGACCATCATGTGCGCCTCGAAGATGCTGGCGTGCTCGGCGCCGAGCCCCTGGTTGACCAGGCGCTGCACCTCCTGAATCTCGTGCCGGGTATCAACCAGCGCCTGTTCGAGGCGCTTCAATTGGTGAGGCACTTCCTCCTCGGTCAGCTCCTGCTTGGGCACCGCGGCAATCGGATTGTGCGTCAGCACGAAGATCCGTCCGCGGGCGACCCCGGGGGAAACGGGAATCCCGCGCAGAATCCGTTCTCCTGATCGCGCCGGCTCTGGCATTCCCGATGATTACCGGCCCGTCAAGTGCCCGACAAGCAAAGGTTTGGGCACCAACTTCGAGGTTGTTTTCACCCCTTTCCTCGCTTAGTTGTCTCCCGGTCACGTCACGTCCACCGAGAACATGAGCCAAACAACGCTGGTCATTGTCCCGACTTACAATGAAAGGGAGAATCTTCCCCCGATCATTGATCGGCTCATGGCGCTGCCTGTCCCGGTCCATGTGCTGGTGGTGGACGACAGCTCTCCGGACGGCACCGGTCAATTGGCGGACGGGATCGCCGCGCGGAATCCCTCGGTTCAGGTCCTGCATCGAAAGATCAAAAACGGCCTGGGAAGGGCCTATTGCGACGGCTTCAAATGGGCGCTGGAGCGGGACTATGAGTTCATCTTCGAGATGGACGCCGACTTTTCCCACAACCCGTCCGACATCCCGAGCTTCCTCGAAGCATCGCAAAAAGGGGACGCTGATCTGGTGCTCGGCACCCGTTACAAAAACGGCATCCGGGTGATCAACTGGCCCCTGCAACGCCTCATGCTCAGCATGGGCGCGGGCCTCTACGTCCGCCTCGTCACCGGCATGCCCATCAGCGACCCAACCGGCGGCTTCAAATGTTTCCGTCGCCGCGCCCTCCAGAGCATCGACATCGACGCGATCCGCTCCAACGGCTACAGCTTTCAAATCGAGCTGACCCACAAGATCTGGCGCCGGGGCGGGCGCGTGGCCGAGGTGCCCATCATCTTTACCGATCGCTTCCAAGGCAGCTCCAAAATGTCGCGCGCCATCGTGATCGAAGCGTTCACCATGGTCTGGCGCCTCCTCGCCCAGCACAAATTCCGCCGCTGGCCCGCCGCCCCCAACTGAATCAACTGCCAGAAACTTTCATGCTGAGCCCAAACCTGACGCCTTTCGGAATTCCCGGCGCGACTCCGAACCAGGACAAGGCGCAGGCGATCCGCCCTCACCCCGGCCCTCTCCCCCAGGAGAGGGTGGACATCAGCAACCGCGTCGCGCGACGAACAGGCGTTTGCAAAGGCGGAGCCTTTCGGAACAGAGGTGAGTCCCTGCGACGAAAGGTGACGCGTCGCCACATCGAGCGGCGCCTAGCCCGGAAATATCGCTCCGCCGCCCGCCGGCGAAGGCTGTCTTCATTGCATTTTCGCGGCGCGCTCGGACTGCGTGCCCTACCTGAGCGTGAAGTATCGGGCTAACCGTTTTCTGGAATCCTCGTGCAAAAGATATTCATCACCGGCGCCGCCGGTTTCATTGGCAGCAACCTCGCCGACCGTCTCCTCGCCGACGGCCACTCGGTCGTCGGTTGGGACAACCTCTCCACCGGCCAGGAAAAGTTCCTGACCGGTGCACGCGCCCGCCCGAACTTCACGTTCATCCAGGGCGACAACCTCGATTTGGACGCCCTCACGGCCGCGATGAAGGGTTGCGACACGGTTTTTCATCTCGCGGCCAATGCGGATGTTCGCTTCGGGCTGAACCATCCGGGCAAGGACGTGCAGCAAAACACGCTGGCCACGTTCAACGTGCTCGAAGCCATGCGCGCCAACGGCATCAAGACGATCGCCTTCAGCTCCACCGGGTCGGTCTATGGCGAAGCCACGATCATCCCGACCCCAGAGGATCATCCATTCCCCATCCAGACGTCGCTCTACGCCGCCTCCAAATTGGCCGGCGAAGGACTCATCCACGCCTACTGCGAAGGCTACGGTTTCGAAGGCTACGTCTTCCGCTTCGTCTCCATCCTGGGCGAACGCTACACGCACGGACACGTCTTCGATTTTTATCAGCAACTCACCGCTCATCCCGACCATTTGAAGGTCCTCGGCGACGGCACGCAGCGAAAGAGCTATCTCTACGTCCAGGATTGTCTTGGGGCCATGCTCCACGTGATGAACGCCGGTCTGGCGCTCAAGGCCAAACACCGGGTCGAAGTGTTCAATCTCGGCACCGATCATTATGTGCAGGTGAATGATTCCATCCGGTTTATCTGCCGTTCGCTGGGATTGAACCCGCGCCTGGAATACACCGGCGGCGACCGCGGCTGGGTCGGCGACAATCCGTTCATCTTCCTCGAAACCAAAAAGGTTTTGGCCACCGGTTGGAAGCCCGCCCTGACCATTGAGCAAGGCATTGGCCGCACGCTCGACTGGCTGCGGGCCAACGAGTGGGTCTATCAGCACCGGAAATGAGGATCGTCGTTCACGGCCTTTGGCACCTCGGTTCCGTCACCGCCGCCTGCTGCGCCCGGCATTTCAACGTCGTTGGACTCGACTTTGATCCCGCCGTCGTCGCCGGACTCAATCGCGGCGAGGCTCCGCTGCTCGAACCCGGACTGAACGAGCGCCTCGCGGACGGCCTGCGCCGCGGCTCGCTCAAGTTCACCACGGACGCCCAGGAAGCCTGTGCGCGAGCCGACCTGCTTTGGCTATGCATCGACACGCCGGTTAACGACCAGGACGAGTCGGATGTCGCCACGGTCCTCGATTCGCTGCGCCGGGCTCTGCCCCATCTCCCGCGCAACGCGCTGGTCCTCATTTCGTCCCAGCTCCCGGTCGGGACGTGTGCGTCGCTGGAACGCGAATTCCCCGAATTCGACTTCGCCTGCTCGCCGGAAAATCTTCGCTTGGGCAAAGCGCTCGCGGCGTTCGAGGAAGCCGATCGCGTCATCATTGGCCTGCGCAATAACGTCCGCCGGGCCCAGCTGGAAACGCTTTGTGCCCCGTTCACGCGACAGGTGCTGTTCATGCGCACGGAGTCCGCGGAGATGGTAAAGCACGCGCTCAATTCGTTCCTCGCCTTGAGTGTCACGTTCATCAACGAAGTCGCGCGGCTCTGCGAACTGACCGGTGCCGACGCCCGCGAAGTCTCGGCCGGGCTCAAGAGCGAACCGCGCATTGGGCCTCGCGCCTATCTTCTGCCCGGAGTGCCGTTCGCCGGCGGCACGCTCGCGCGCGATGTGGTCACGCTCACCAAGCTCGGCGCGCAACATCACGAGTCACTGGCGCTCATTCCCGCCATCAAGGAAGGCAACGATCTTCATCGCCATTGGATTTTCCGAAAACTCCAGGCCCGCCTCGGGGACCTTCGCGATCGCACCATCGCCATTCTCGGCCTCGTCTACACACCCAACACGAATACGCTCCGACGCAGCGCCGCCGTGGAACTCTGCCAGGAACTCATCCGGTCCGGCGCGCAAGTCAGCGCTTTCGACCCGGCCATTCACGCGCCAGTGGAGTCGCTGCCGCAACTGACCGTAACGTCCGATCTTCCGTCCGCGTTACGCCAAGCCGATGCGGCGGTGGTATGCACGGAATGGCCCGAGTTTCGTCAAGCCCACTGGCCCAACCTCATCGCCACCATGCGGCGGCCGTTGGTGATCGATCCCAATCGATTTCTGGACGCACAACTCTCCTCGATCCCGGGCATCGATCACGCGTCGGTTGGTCGGTGAGTTGGTACGCGGTCCGCGACCTTTTCTCCTCTGTCAGGCAGGCCGGAATCGTTTCTCCCTCTCCCCGGGCCTTCGCCGCGCCAAAGCAGCTACGGCCGCGCAGACGGAGGAGAGGGCCGAGGTGACGGCGAATCGCAAACGCTTTTACACCTTCGCGTTCGCGGCAAATTTTCCAACGCCATCAAGGCTGGGAGGCTCTGGCGCGTTCCGCTCGCGGCGTCGTCACGATGGTCACCGCGGCCAGCAGCCCGCAAATCCCACATCCGATCCAAAGCACCGCCGGGTTCCACGCGTGCAGCCGCAGTCCCAGGTTCGGCGCGAGAAACATGGCCAGTGAATTGAACACGGCCCAACCGCCCGTGTAACGGCCGCGCATGTTGCTCGGGGCCAACCCCGCGACATGGGCGGACGCCATCGGGGCAAACAACATTTCTCCGAGCGTGAACAGGGCCACCACGAGAAACAGGGCCGGGACGGAACGGGCCACCAGATTGAACGTCATGGCCGCGCCGATGCACAGGTAGCCCGCCGCCATCATTCGCGTGGCCGGAAAACGGCGCGTGAAGCGGGTCAGGGCCAACTCGCATCCCAGCACGATCAATCCGTTGCTGGACAGCAGCAGCCCGTAGGTCGCATCACTAAAACCGAGCGCCGTCACGTGCACGCCGAAGCTCGACAGCATTTGATGAATGCACAGACCAATCAACAAGGTCGCCAGCGCCACGCGTTGAAAGCTCCGATCGCGCACCAACACGCCCGCCGCCTCCCGCCAACCCGCCTCCTGTGCACGGCTCGCCTGTCCCTCGGGCAACCATCGCCACGCGATCACCGCGAAGATCAAGGAGGTCGCCGCATCGCCGATAAAAAGCCAGGTGAACGAGTGCGAAGCCAGGAACGCCGCCACCGCGGGCCCCAACGCCCAACCCGCGTTGAACGCCATCCGATAGGTTGAAAACACCGTCAACCGCTGCGCGGGCGTCGTCAGGTCCGTCAGCAAGGCGATGCACGCCGGCACATACATCTCACCGGTCAGACTGGTCAACGCGGTCAGAATCGCGATGGCCGGAAGGGTGGTGGCTTGCGACAACAGCAACATGGTCACCGCCGTCAGCGTCATGGAGATCAAGACGGTGTTGCGTCGCCCGATCGAATCGGCGAGATGCCCGCCCAGAAACGCCGCCCCAATCCGTCCCAGTCCATAGCACCCCAGCGCAATCCCGGCGTCGGCCGTGCTGAACCCGCGTCGCGTCAGATAAATCGCCAGGAACGGAAGCACGAACGTGCCAAATTTGTTGAGGAACACTCCGGCAAACAGCACCCACACCGGCCGCGGAAATGAACGGAGCACACCCCAGAGGGTCTCCGACTCCGGAAGGCGCGGGTCTAACGAGGCTCGAGGGTTCACCTCAGCAAAATAATTTAACGCTATTCTGAATGACGAAATCAGCGCTCATCCGCGTTCATCTGCGGTCTCAATTTTCTGAAGTTCCGGCACTCAACCGCAGGCAATCATCCCACCAGCCGCGCCAAGGCCGCTTTCGGCCGGTCCACCACTTCGGCGGTCACGACCAGGCGCTTCACGCGCGTCGACGGCAGCTTGAACTTGAATTCGCGGAAGACCCGTTCACAGATCGTCATCAAACCGCGCGCGCCCGTGCCTTCCGTCGAGGCCAGCGCCGCGAGTCGCCGCAAGGCGTCATCCCGAAATTCCAGTTTGATGCCGTAAGCCGAAAATGCCCGCTCGTATTGCCGCAACAACGAGCTCTCGCTCCGCCGCAACACCTGGAACAGATCGTCGGTATCCAACCCATGGCACGCCACGCGCACCGGCAATCGTCCGACAAACTCCGGCTCCAATCCGTAGCTGACGAGGTCCGGAGTGGTGACACCCGCCAGAATCGCATCCAACGACATCCGCGCCACCCGCGCCGGCTTTTCCTTCTCGGCCTGCAACAACCGAAAGCGAATGAGTTCATCCAGGCCGGAAAACGCGCCGCTCACGATGAACAGGATGTGCCGCGTGTTGATGGTGTCCGACGCCGGAACGCCTCCGCCGCGCATCGCTGACACCGCCGCCTGCATCTGGCCGGTCACATCGTTCGGCGACACCAACGGCACGTCACCGTCTTCCATCAGCTTGAGCAAATTCGTCTGCACGCCGCGACCGGAGACATCCCGGCCGCTGCCCGCCACCCGCGTGGCCAGCTTGTCAACTTCATCGAGATAAATGATTCCATGCTCGGCCTTGGCGACGTTGCCGCCGGCCCGCCGAACCAGATCGCGAACGAGATCATCGACGTCGCCGCCGACATAGCCCGTCTCGCTGAATTTCGTGGCATCGCCCTTCACGAACGGCACGCCAACCAACTCGGCTGCCGATCGAATGAGATGGGTTTTGCCGACGCCAGTGGGGCCCAGCAGCAGGACGTTCTGCTTCTGGTAGAACGGAGCAACGTCTCCCGCCAGCGTCAGGCGCACGTGCTGGAAATGATCGCACAAGGCCACGCTCAGGACCTTTTTGGCCTCGGTCTGGCCGATGACGAATCGATTGAGATACCGCGCGATGTCGGCCGGCTTGAGGTTGAAGCTGAACTGTTCGGAAGGCGCCGCCGTCTCCACCACGCCGGGCTTGGCCAGGCGCCGTCGCGGCGCGCGAGGCATGGAGGTCTCCACTCCAATGGACGTGGGGGAAGACGACGACGGCGAGGTGGGGGCAGGTTTGGTCATGGCTTGAGAATTGGGCCCGGCCGGCATTTGTGCCGTCACCGGGCCCGTTTAATCATCTCTGGGAGTGCCGGCATCATGCCGGCAAACGTTTCGTCGGAAAACACCTTGCCTCGCCGAAAGGAAGCCAGCGCTCCCCGGGCTCGTCGCAAGATGAACGCGACTTGAATCAGTAGCGATAGTGTTCGGGCTTGTACGGTCCGTCGACCGGCACGCCCAAATAATCCGCCTGCGCCTTGCTCAACCGGGTCAGCTTGACGCCGATCTTTTCCAGATGCAGCCGGGCTACTTCTTCGTCGAGGCGCTTCGGCAGGCGATAGACCGTCTTCTCGTATTTGTCCTTGTTCGCCCACAGATCGATCTGCGCCAGGGTTTGGTTGGTGAAGGAGTTGGACATCACGAACGACGGATGACCCGTCGCGCAGCCCAGGTTCACCAACCGGCCTTCGGCCAGCAAATAGATGCTGCGTCCGCCGGGCAGGTAGTAACGATCATACTGCGGCTTGATGTTCTCGATCTTCACGCCCTTGTGCTTCTTCAAGCGATCGACCTGAATCTCGTTGTCGAAGTGCCCGATGTTGCAAACGATCGCCTGATCCTTCATCGCGAGGATGTGCTCCACCGTGATGATGTCACAGTTGCCCGTGGTCGTGACGTAGATGTCACCCGTGCCGAGCGTGCTTTCGATCGTGTTGACTTCGAAGCCTTCCATCGCGGCTTGCAGCGCGTTGATCGGGTCGATCTCGGTCACGATCACCCGGGCGCCGTAGGCGCGCAGCGAGTGCGCGCTGCCCTTGCCGACATCGCCGTACCCGCAAACCACCGCAACCTTGCCCGCCACCATCACGTCGGTCGCGCGCTTGATGCCGTCCGCGAGGGACTCGCGGCAGCCGTAAAGATTGTCGAACTTCGACTTCGTGACGGAGTCGTTCACGTTGATGGCCGGCACCAGCAGCTTGCCCTGTTCGGCGAGCTGATAGAGGCGATGCACGCCGGTGGTGGTTTCCTCGGAAACACCGCGCCAGGCCTTGACGATCTTCGTCCACAGACCCGGCTTCTCCTTGGCCAACCGGCGCAGCAGCGCCTTGACCACGGAAACTTCGTGGCTGTCGCCCTTCGACTCGTAGGCCCACTTGCTGCCCCGCTCGAGCTCGTAGCCTTTGTGAATCAGCAGGGTCACGTCGCCGCCGTCGTCGACGACGAGTTCCGGGCCTTGATCGCCCGGGAACAGGATCGCCTTCAGCGTGAGCTCCCAGTATTCCTCCAAGGTTTCGCCCTTCCAGGCGAAGACCGGCGTGCCGGTCGCCGCGATGGCCGACGCCGCGTGATCCTGGGTGGAGAAAATGTTGCAGCTCGCCCAGCGCACGGAGGCGCCCAAGGCGGTGAGGGTCTCGATCAGGACGGCAGTCTGGATCGTCATGTGCAACGAACCCGTGATCCGCACACCTTTCAGGGGCTTTTGCTTTGCGTATTTCTTGCGCACCGACATCAGGCCGGGCATCTCGTGCTCGGCGACGGCGATTTCCTTGCGTCCCCATTCGGCCAGGGCGAAGTCGCGAACGATGTAATCTCCGCCGGCGGGAGTCTGGGCGGCGTATTTGGCCAGATTGGGCAAGGCCGCGCTGACTTCAGCGAGCACTGCGGCGGCGGTCGATTTCTTAGCTTTGGACATGATGATTCTTTTGGTGGTCGTCGGGGGAGAACCGAACAGGCCACGGCCAACCGCGGCTCCGGCCCCGCTCCCCACCCGACTTAACGGTTCAATCTCGAACTCCTAAATGTGCAAACTCCGGGCCTACTTGACGGCCTTCTTCAACGCGGCCGCCTTGTCGGTCCGTTCCCAGGTGATGGCGTTCAGATCGTCGACCTTGCCGAAGTGACCGTAGTTGGTCGTCTTGGAATAGATCGGGCGAAGCAGATTCAGCTGCTTGATGATGTTCGCCGGCTTGAAGCTGAAGACTTCGCAGACGGCTTTTTCGATCGTTTCATCGCTGACCTTGCCCGTGCCGAAGGTGTTGACGCAGACGCTGACCGGATCGGGATACCCGATGGCGTAGGCGAACTGGATCTCGGCGCTGGACGCCAGGCCGGCGGCCACGATGTTTTTCGCGACGTATCGGCCCATGTAGGCCGCGCTGCGATCGACCTTGCTCGGATCCTTGCCGGAGAACGCGCCGCCGCCGTGACGGCCCATGCCGCCGTAGGTGTCGACGATGATCTTGCGGCCGGTCAGGCCGGTGTCGCCCTGCGGCCCGCCCACCACGAAGCGTCCCGTCGGATTGATCAGATACTTGGTGTTCTTGGTCAGCAGATGACGAGGCAACGTTTTGCGGATGACCTCGTCGATGCAGAATTCTTTAATCGTCTTGTGCTTGGCCGACGCCGCGTGCTGGGTGGAGATGACCACGTTGGTGATCTCGACCGGCTGATCGTCGACATAGCGGACAGACACCTGTGATTTCGCGTCGGGCCGCAGCCAGGGGGCGAGCTTGCCCGCCTTGCGAATGGCGGTGAGCTTGCGGCCGAGCAAATGCGCAAACATGATCGGCGCGGGCATGAGCTCTTCGGTCTCATTGCAGGCGTAACCAAACATGAGCCCTTGATCGCCGGCCCCCTGCTCCGCCTTCTCCTTGCCTTCCGCCGCCCGCTCGTCCACGCCCTGGGCGATGTCCGGCGATTGCGACGTGATGGCGTTCATGATCAAAACCTTGTCGGCATGAAAGACATCGTCCTCGTGGGTGTAACCGATCTCACGAATCGCATCCCGCGCGATGGCGTTGAAATCCAGCCGCGCGCTGGTGGTGATTTCGCCGCCGACCACCACGAGATTCGATTTCGCGTAGGTCTCGCACGCCACCCGGCTGTACTTGTCCTGGGCCAGACACGCGTCCAGAACCGCATCGGAAATCGTGTCGCAAACTTTGTCCGGATGGCCCTCGCCAACGGATTCGGAGGAGAAGATGTAGTTTTTGCTCATTCAGTTTTGATGTCTTGGTCTCAAATCGCCGCCGCACCACCGCCATTCATTCCCTTGCAGCAGCCACATATTGACGTATCAGGATGCGAAGATATAATGCTCACGTCATTCGTCAATGCGGTTTTTGCGCCATGTCAACGACGCCCACAACTCTTCGAGCGCTGCGTGCGCTGTCGGACCCGACCCGACTACGTATCGTCGCGTTGGTGGAGAAGCATGAGTTGTCGGTCAACGAGCTCCAGGAAATCACCCAGATGGGCCAGTCCCGGATCTCCACTCATCTCGGCCTCCTGCAGGATGCCGAGCTGGTCCAATCCCGACGCGAGGGCAAGCGCACGTTTTATCGCCTGAACGAATCGGCGAACGACCTCGCCCGTGAATTTATCCAGGTCGCCATACGGGGCGCGAAGGAGCTGCCGGAATATGCGGCGGACCAGGTCAACCTGAAGCGGTTGATGTCTCGCCGCGAGGATCAGGCGCAGCTGTTCTTCAACCAGATTGCCGGCCGCTACGATCGCTGCTACGGGCCCGGCCGCTCCTGGCAGGCGTTCGGACAGATGCTCCTGCAGATTCTCCCGCCCCTCACCGTCGCCGATCTCGGCGCGGGCGAAGGGCTCGTCAGTGAGCTGCTCGCCGGCCGCTGCAAGCACGTCATCGCGGTCGACAATTCGGAAAAGATCGTCGAGTTCGGCGCGGCCAAGGCCAAGAAAAACGGCCTGAAGAATCTCGAGTTTCGCCTGGGCGATTTGCAGAATCCGCCGGTCGATCCGGCTTCGGTCGATCTGGTCGTGCTCAGCCAGGCCCTGCACCACGCCGCCGAGCCGTTGAAAGCCATCCATGCCGCCTACCGCATCCTCAAGCCCGGCGGACAAGTCGTGATCCTGGATCTGCAGCGCCACAAGTTCGAGCGGGCGAAGGAACTCTACGGCGACCGCTGGCTCGGCTTCCCCGAAAGCGATCTCCAGCGCTGGATCGAGTCGGCTGGATTCAAAAACGTCCACATCCGCATCGTCGCCCGCGAGGAACAACCGCCGCATTTCGCCACGCTGCTCGCCACCGGGTTCAAGTAAGGGGCACCCCTCCACCACATGACCCTGCCCCGCTGGTTTAAGCGCACGCTCTGGACGATCCTCACGCTCGTCCTGCTCCTCGCCGTTCTCGCCGGCGGGGGCTGGCTCTATCTGCATCCCCGCGTCGAACGCACCAACGGCCTCGTCTACGGCCAGCGCGGCACTCGCCCGCTGCACTTCGACCTCATTCGTCCCGCCCACACCAACGGGCTCGGCGTTCTCATGCTGGTCAGCGGCGGCTGGCGCTCGGGTGAGCCCGGCAAATTTCCGGTCTGGCTCATGGCGCCCGTGCTGCGCCGCGGCTACACGGTGTTCGCCATCTACCACGTGTCCCAACCCCAGTCGACGATCATGGAAATCGTCGACGACATGCATCGCGCCGTCCGCTTCGTCCGCCATCACGCGCGCGACTACGGCGTCGACCCCAACCGTCTCGGCGTCACCGGCGGGAGCGCGGGCGGACACCTCGGGTTGATGCTCGCCACGCGCGGCGGCCCGGGTCCTGCCGACGCGCCCGACCCCATCGATCGAGAAAGCAGCGCCGTCCAGGCCACCGCGGTTTTCTATCCCGTGACCGACCTGCTCAACCTCGGAGCCTCCACGGAAAACCTCGGCGACGGCGGACCGCCGAAAAGTTTTAAGAAAGGATTCGGGCCCCAAGCCACCAACCTGGCCGTTTGGAAAGTCATCGGGCGCGACCTGTCGCCGATCTACCATCTCACCACCAATCTTCCGCCCACGCTGATTTACCACGGAGACGCCGACACGCTGGTGCCGCTCGATCAATCCGAGCGTTTCGGCGTGCGCGCCCGCGAGATCGGGAAACCCATCCAACTGGTCGTCCACCGGGGCGGCAGCCACGGCTGGCTGAGCATGCCGCTCGACATCATCAAATTCGCCGACTGGTTCGATCAATACCTGAAGTATGGAGCTGCCCCTGGAGCCCAGAATTGATAACCGCCGATGAACGCGGACGGACGCCGATCTTCAGGGATCGATTTAAGACATGACGTTGACGTTCCCCTGTCGACGATGGCCCAGGTCGTCACCGTCGAGCATCGCTTTGTCGTTATCTGAGTTCATCGGCGTGAATCTGCGGTCAAAGATTTTCCCGCGGAGGTCAGGGACCGACATCCTTCGGCAGTTCCACCGACCCACTTTCCGGTTAAAGACGGTTTCGCCCCTTCGGATTTGCCCTTCCCCCCACTTCGCCCGGCTGCTTAGCTCAGCCGCATGCAATCTCGTTTCTGCCCGTCCGCCCGCCGTCACGCGGTTTTGCTCCTCCTGCTCGCCGCTGCGCCGCTCGCGTTGCGCGCCGACGACTGGCCGCAGTGGCTCGGCCCCCAACGCGACGGAGTGTGGCGCGAGTCCGGCATTGTTGAATCTCTCCCCACCAACGGCCTGAAGTTTCGCTGGCGCACCGCCATTGGCGGCGGCTACTCCGGCCCGGCCGTCAGCGGCCAGCGGGTCTACGTCATGGATCGCCAGCTCGCCAGCGGCACCAAACCGCCGACCAATGCGTTCGCGCGCGGCGAGGTTCCCGGCCAGGAACGTGTTCTCTGCCTCGATGCGGCCAACGGGAACATCCTCTGGCAGCATGCCTACGATTGCGCCTATACCGTCAGCTACGCCGCCGGCCCTCGTGTCACTCCGGCGATCGCCGACGGCAAAGTCTATACGGTCGGCGCCGAAGGGCATCTGATCTGTCTCGATGCGGCGTCCGGCCGCGCCGTCTGGGCAAAGCATTTCGCCCAAGAGTTCGGCGTCAAAACGCCGGTCTGGGGTTTTGCCGGCCATCCGTTGATCGACGGCCGCAAGCTCATCTGCCTGGCTGGAGGTAATGGCAGCGTCGCGGTGGCCTACGACAAGGACACCGGGAAGGAACTTTGGCGCGCGCTTGCGGCCAAGGAGCCCGGCTATGCGCCGCCCATGATCTATGAATTCGGCGGCCGGCGTCAGCTCATTCTGTGGCACCCCGAAGCCGTCAACGCGCTCGACCCCGAAACCGGCCGCGTCCTTTGGACCTTTGCCATCAACCCTTCTGTCCGCTTCGGCATGAGCATTCCCACGCCGCTGAAGATCGACGATCAACTGTTCATCACTTCGTTCTACAACGGCTCCCTGCTCCTCAAGGTCTCTGCGACCAACGCCACCGAGATCTGGCGCAGCCAAAAAGTGAGCGAGCGCGACACGGACGGGTTGCACAGCGTGATGGCGACGCCGCTGATTGAGAACGGCCACATCTACAGCCCGTGCAGCTACGGCCAGTTCCGCTGTCTCAAGCTCGCCACCGGCGAGCGTCTTTGGGAAACGTTCGCTCCCACCAGCGGCAAATCCGCCCGCTGGGGTCATGCGTTTGTGATCAAGCACGGCACCCGCGCGATTCTGTTCAATGAACAAGGCGACCTCATTTTCGCGCAGCTCACGCCCGAAAAATATACCGAGCTCAGCCGTGCCCGCCTGCTCGAACCCGACAACCGCGATCCCGGCCGGCCGGTCGTCTGGTCTCACCCCGCCTTCGCCCACCGCTCCATCTACGCCCGCAACGATCACGAGATCGTCTGCGTGTCACTGTCCCAAGCTGCGGCCGCCGCCCCCTGAGCGGGCGGGCGCCGGCCCGGCCACGAACGCCTCCACGTCCTGCGCCGCCTTCGTGGGCAGTCCCGGCTTTTGCAAAAAGCCCAGGTCCCGAAACCAGTCGATGTAGCGGTCTTGCCACCGGCCAAACGGGATCCCGTTCCGATCCGTCAGGCCCCCACTCATTTTGCTGCCGTCGGGCAACGGATCTCCGGGATGCCGACCATTGCCGTAGATGTGCATTTCCACATTCGGAATGCCCGCGTTTAGCATGGCCGTGAAGTAATCGTTCGCCCAAATGGCGTGCCCCCGATCCCCGGCTCCAGCGCACGTGATGAAGGCCGGCGGCGTGTTTCGCGGAATGGGCGGATTCGCCCCGCGCGCGAAGGGCGTCGGGCCGGGATAGATGATGCCCACAAAATCCGGCCGCGCCGAAACGCCCGCCAGGGCATCCCCGGGAACAGTGTTCGTCCGGTCGAATTCTTCGAAGAAGATCGCGGCGGGCGC
The DNA here is from genome assembly GCA_044230345.1 of Limisphaerales bacterium. Taxonomy (GTDB): domain Bacteria; phylum Verrucomicrobiota; class Verrucomicrobiia; order Limisphaerales; family JADJPG01; genus JBGARF01. Next base: position 250,952 of record JBGARF010000013.1, on the reverse strand, counting down.
CGCAAGTTCAGCGCCCGCGGAAAAGCCCATGATCCCAATCCGCTTTGGATCGATGTTCCACGCCTTCGCGTTCGCACGCACAAGACGGATGGCCTGCATCGCGTCGCGCACCGCGTCGACTTTGGCGTCATAGCCATCCTTGCGGAGCCGGTTTCGCAGCAGCACGGTGTTCACTCCGAAGTTGAAGAAATAGTGAACGAAATCGGCCCCCTCGGTGCCGACATTCAGCGTGTTGTGCCCTCCGCCAGCCGCCAGGATGATCGCCGCGCCGGTGTTAATGCCGCCCTCGACCGTGTGCACCTCGATGGACGGATTGTGAATATTGGTGATCCAGCTGATCCGGCCCGGCACCGCCTTGCTCAAGTTGTAATACTCCGCCTCACGGACGCGCTGAGCGTTGAGAAACGGCGAGCCCGACGGATAGAGCGGCACCACCACGCCCCCGGGCAAAATCGGCTGCGGCGCATAGGGCGCCTCGTTGGTTGGACCAGGCCCCGGCACCCCCAGCGCCGCCGGAAGCACAGGCTGCGCAGTTCCAGCCGGTAAAGCCGACAAACTCGCGACCACGCACAACCCCGCCAGCAGGACATGCGGAACGGACCGTTGAAGGGAAACGCGGAATGTTCGCAATCGGTTCATGGGATCATCTGGTAGCTGACGAAAGCAATTCGACGACTGTCCGGCGACCAGGACGGCACGTTAATCGTCCCCTGCCCGCCCCAGAGCCGGGCGAGAATTTCGATCTTCCCGCCCCCCAGCGGCATCATGCGCAGGCTCACGTCCTTGTTCTCCGGATGCCCTTTGACGTCTTTCTCGTACGAGAGAAACACCAGCCACTTGCCATCCGGTGACGGATGCGGAAACCAGTTGTTGAATTCGTCATCGGTCACCTGCTCCTGCGCCGAGCCATCGACCCGCATCCGCCATAATTGCATCCGGCCAGTCCGATCCGAGTTGAAGTAGATCCACTTGCCGTCCGGGGTGAACTCCGGTCCATCGTCCAGTCCTTTGGCCGAGGTCAGTCGACGTTCGTCGCCCCCGGCTGCCGGTATCGCATAAACGTCGAACTCTCCGTTGCGTTCGGCGCAATAGACGAGCGTCTGGCCGTCGGGCGACCAGCCATGCCAATAGGAAGGTGCGGCCGGCGTGATGAGTTTCGGCGTTCCTCCCGCCACGGGCAGCGTGTAAATCCGCGATTTTCTGTCGCCCTGCGACTGGTCGCTGACGGCCAGCCACCGGCCATCGGGAGATATGCCATGGTCATTGTTGCAACGCGTGGCCAGCCCGGTGTCGATGCGCTGCGGTTCACCTCCGGTGACGGGAATGCGCTGCAGCAGTCCGCGGCTGTTGAAGATCAACGCCGCGCCGTCCGGCGTCCAGTTCGGCGCCTCAATCAGATTGGTCGTAGTCCACACCACGCGTCGATCCTTGGACGCCAGCGGCACAGTCTCCAGCGTGCTCAACAGCCGCCCTTTGTTCAACTTGTCCGCCTTATCCGCCTTACCCGTTAGCGCAAGGTCAGTGTTGAGCTCCACCTTCGAGAACACCGCTGTCTCCACCACATCGTTATTGTGGGAGCAAACCCCGAGCCCGACATAAAATGACCCGGCCAAATCGAGGCGAAATGAGCCGCCCGCCGGACGCAACTCGGCGCCCGCCGCAGCCAAAGAAATGGAGACATAGCGTCCTCGTTTCTCAATTCGCAAACGGCTGGGGCCGGAAACGCCCGATTGAATTTCGTAGGTCCGCTCGCCCGCCGCGCCGCGATATTGCAGCGACGTCAAGCCATCGCCATGCAGCGCGGCGTCGGCATACGCCGAATTTGGATCCAGCGTTTGCCGCACCAGCAGACAAGCCTTGCGATGCGGATCGCCGCCTTTGCCCGCAAAGGAAATGTCCGCCGCCAACGAGACGTCACCGGAAACCTTCTTCCAAATGAAGTGCAAGGCGTCATTGGTGAACCACATGTTCGCGCCGCCGCCGGTGACCGTGTAGGTGCCGCGAGCCGGATCAAACACCGCCGAGCCAGCATGCTTGGTGAACCCGACGTCGCCATGGTCATCAAACAGCCCCAACCCGGCCGCGTGGGCGCAGGCAGGAGCAACGACGGAGAGCAGCAACACCGCTGAAGTGCGAAGGCGTAATTTCATGGTCTTTTGGAAACGCTCACGGGTGACACCCATATGATTGATCCGAGACGGAAACGGTTTCACGAATCCTGGAGCTCGGTTCGTCGTTCGGCCCTTCCGCATTCTCCGCCCTCCATTTCGGCTTAAGTAAATCGTTCCTCGGCCCACTTGACCGGCTCCACCCGGCCCAACAAGCAGGCATAGCTCGCGGCGCCGATCAGGACCACGACGGCACAGATCACAAACGGCCAGAAGAAATGCCCGGTCTTTTCAACCGCAAATCCAGTAATCGCAGGCGCGGCCACCCCCGCCAGATTGGCGAGGCAATTCTGCAGACCGGTCCATTTCCCCGCCGCCAAGGGGCCCGCGATGGTCTGAGCAATCGCCCAGTGACTCGAGGCGAAAACCCCATAGGCGATACACGCAAACAGCAAACAGCCAATCGAGGCCACCGGGCCGCGCACCACCACCACCATCACCACCGACGTCGCCAAACCCAGTCCCCCAATCGCGCATAACTTGCGCACTCGGGTCGGGGTCGCTCCTCTCGCAATGAAACGATCGGCCACGGCTCCGGTGATGATCGTGGTGACGCCGGTCACGCAAAAGGCGAGCGCACCGACATACGCCATCCGGGACATCGAGAAACCGCGCTCCTTGACCAGATAGGACGGCAGCCAGGTGATGAGAAAATACCAAAGGTAATTTCCGCAAAAGTGTCCCGTGATGGTGGCCCAAGCCTGCCGGCGCGCCATGATCGCAAAAAAGCCCGGCCCTCGCTGTTCGGAGGTCCGCGCGGTGTCATACCGGGCCGGCAGCCACTTGAACCACGCCGGCAGCCAAACCAGACTGCCAAGCCCGAGGACAATGAAGACCGGCCGCCAACCAAATCGATCCATCAGAATCCCGCCCGCCAAGATTCCCAGCGCCGGGCCGAATTTGGTCCCGGCATCGATCAGCGAGTTGGCCAGTCCCCGCTGTTCCTCCGAAAAGTTGTTCGCGATGATTTTCGAATAACACGGATAGGCCACCGACTCGCCAGCCCCCAGCAGCAGACGCAGGAAAAGCAACGTGGCAAACCCCGACACCCAACCCGTCGCCGCAGTGGCGGCTGACCAAACGAAAAATCCGATCGCCATCACCCAGCGAACGCCATGGCGATCCACCAGCCAGCCGGACACCAGTTGCAGCGTCGCATAAGTCCAAAAAAAGGCGGACAGCAGCATTCCCATCCTCGCGGGTGGGATGGCCAGATCCGTCGTCAGCAGCGGCGCCGCCGTGGAAAGGCTGGTTCGGTCGATGTAGTTGATCGCCACCGACACGACCATCAGAACCAAAATCCCGACCAGCACACCGGAGATCGGCCGGCCAGCGGATTGGGGATGCGGAACGGCGCTCATCTCGGGCTCCCGCCGCGCTGAATCGCCGGCATCGCGGGCCCGCCCCACCCACCGTCGAAGTTCCACCAATTCGGCCGGCCGCGTCGCGGGAAGGCCGACGCGAACGCGAAGATGATGCGGCTGTGCCTGTGGTTATCCATGAATGGCGGACTGGATTGTGCCGGGACCCTATTCGTGACGCGGGGTCAGGGCCAGCAGTTTCGTGACCGCCGAAAGACCCGGCCGTCCCGTGAATTGAAAACAACGGAATCGACGGAGTGGTCGAACAGATGACCACCCGTCAGAGATGGCCCGGCTCGTCCCGACCCCGGATCGCCCTGTCTTATCTGCGGTCATCAGCGTGAATCGGCGGTCAAAAACTCCCCTGCGACGGATCAAGCGACACTGGACTTCACGCGACAACTCGACAAATATCCTCGGCACCAGTCAGCGGGATTCGCGACAAAGGATTGCATGAAGGATGCAGCGGAATCATCGGAAGCGAAGCAGGTTTGCACTTACTGCGGCCGAGAAAACGACATGACGTCGACTCAGTGCCGCGAGTGCGGGACCGAACTGGTCCGCCCGGTCCGGCCGACAGCCTACAACCCCGCGCCCGTTGAAGCCTTCGAACCGACACCGACACCAGCGCCGGCCTTGCCTCCGGCGCTGGTCGCCCCGCGCCGGACGGCAAATCATCCGGTGGCTGACAATCCCATTCGCATGCTGGCCGGGGACGGTTGGACCACCCCGCGCGACCTGGTGAAGAACGCCCGGCGACTGAAGTTGATGTCGAAGGATGGAGCCATCGACACGAAAGAGCCGGGGCTTTCCTTCTGTCCGCGCCTGCGCGCGCAGGAAGATTTCCTCGCCGCCGAAAAGCAGGCGACTGACCCCGTTGAATTCGCCGTGGCCCTCGCCTTCCTGCCCGATCACTGGACGCGGCCCGACACCGAAATCGGCAAGGCCAATCTTCTTCTCCTCGAAGCCGAGCAATTCCCGCAGGGGCATGGCAAAAAGGCGGAGCTCGTCAACCAGGCCATTCGCAGCTGGGACGGCGACGCCGGGGGCAAAGCGATCGAGGCGGCGGCTCTGGAATCAGGGAAACACTTCGGCGCGCCGGTCGACGTCACCGCGGTTCAACACCGGGTCGGCTCCGCGCTTTGTTCCATCGCTGAACATGTCCTCGCGGATTTCGGGGACTCCATCGAGGTGAGCGAGCTGGAGTTGCTGAACACCCTGGATGCATGCCGGCGGTTGCCGGAGCCGCGCGGCGCCGTCGCCGCCGGGGACAACGTCATCCTCAAACAGCAGGAACGCATCGATCGCTTTCTGATCGAAGGCAACGAAATTGCCCGCAGCGGAAAGCTGTCGAAGCAGGGCTTCATCAGCGAATTGGAGATCGACCGCCTCGTCGAAATCTGCCGCGAGGCCAAGGCCGCCTTCGCCCTGCTCCAGCACCGACCAGCCCTCCTCCACCGCTTGCCCGAAGATCGGCCGATGCACCTTTCGACTCTGAGCAGCGGCCTCGCGTTTCAGCTGGGCTGGAACTACGAGAAATGGGACAAGGCCGCCGAATTGATCCGGGGAGCCAAATCCGCGCATCTGGATCCGACGCTGGAGCTCTCGACCCGACGGCTGTTCGACGTCTCCATCCACGCCATCCCGATAATGGCCAACATTGCGCGAGGACAAAATCTGCTTCAGCAGATCGAAGCGTTGAACATCGCCTTCCCGCATTATCCGGCGGAGGTTCAAGCCTTCCAGGTCCGGGCTCAGGAAATTCTCGCGCGCATCCCGGGCAGCGGCGTTTCGGCCCCCGTGACTACATCAGGCTCGTCGGGCGGAATCGGATTTCCGATCGGGTTCGCCCTGTTCGCCGCCCTCTCGCTCCTGCGAACCTGCAGCACGGCGGATCGGCGCCAAAACGAACGGCCCTACGGTCGCCCTGAGCCCATTCGACGGTACGAAGCTCCCCGGGTGCCCGTGCGCCTGTCGTCGCCGCAGTCACCCGGAACCTTCGACCTGCGCTTCGACACCCGCCATTAACTATGGAATCGAAACGACCTTTCCTCACCCGGTCCTGGCCAGCCTGGCCATTCTACATCGCCGACCTTCTTCTCGTTGCCGCCGGGACGATGGCATTCCTGCAAAACCCGTTCACGCCGCTCTCCACTCTGGTCGCGCTCATTACCTTTTCCGTGGGAGCAGCGGCCGCGCTCATCCCGCAGATTGGCGGGAGTTCGCCCGCCAATTCGCCCTTCGGTCCCACGACACCCCTTCCCGCCGCGGAGATCCCTCCGGCACCAGGCGGAAAGGAAGGCGACGACGTTCTCGCTGAAGCCGCGGTGCTGGCCTGGAAGATTCTGAAACGGGCCGAGAAGGATCCGGAGACCCACAAGGTGATTCTCCGCCACGCCGGACGGATTCTCGAATCCCTCGCTCGCTGCGGAATCGAGCTCGTTTCCTATCAAGGACGCAAGGTCGATGTCGGCAGCAACGTGCAAATCCTCGACGCCATTCCGGGGGAGTACAACCGCGTGCTGGAAGAAAGCGACCCTCAGGTGCAACGGCAGGGCAAATTGCTGCGCCAGGCCATTGTGACCGTCGGCAATGGCCAGACGCCCACGCCGGCTCCCGCCCACGCAGCGCCTTGAATCGTTTCGTTTCGTTTCGTTTCGTTCGGCCACACCGGATTCGCCCATGAACACCATCAATTTCGGCATCGACCTCGGGACCAGCAACTCCGCCATCGCCTACGCCCAGGATGGCAAAGTGGAACTGTTCCACGACACCAACAACCTGCCCACGTTGTGCTCCGCCGTGATGCTCGAAGCCGGCCGCCTGGTTGTCGGGCACAAAGCATATCAGCGTCAGTGGAAGGAGGGAGCCGTCGCCGTAAGGTTCAAACGCGCACTCGGCACGAACCAGCTCTATCCCCTGACGGGTGCGGAAACGCCGTTCACCCCGGAGCAACTCTCCGCCGCCGTGCTGACCGAGCTCAAGCGCCTCGCCGCGCTGAAAGGACACCAGGTCGATTCCGCCGTGATCTGCACGCCGGCGAAGTTTACGGCCAGCCAATGCGAAGCGACCAATGCGGCCGCCGCGCTCGCCGGCATTCGTGAGCCGGTGCTCATTTCCGAACCGATGGCCGCATCCTTCGGCTACGGCTACAACCAGGAAAAGAACGGCTCATGGATCGTTTACGATCTCGGGGCCGGCACCTTCGATGCCGTCGTCGTGCGAGTGTTCGAAGGCCGCATGCAAGCCCACGTGCCGGAGGGCGACAATCGGCTGGGCGGCACCGACATGGATCGTGTTCTATGGGACGAACTCGTCGCTCCGCGGCTGGCGAAGGAGCTGGGCGTGCCCCTGGACCATCCCGTCTTCTCCGAAGGCTCCGCGGAAGGCCGGCGCAAAGGCGGAATCTACGCGTGCGAAGCCGCCAAGATCAGCTTGAGCCAGCAGGACAGCACGGAGATCAGCACCATCGACCTTCGCCCCAACTTTCAGATCGACGGAAAGGATGTCGACCTCGTGATCCCGATCACCCGCGCCGAGTTCGAAGCGCGCATCGAGCCGCTCATCGATCGTTCCGTGGCCATCTGCCGCACCCTGCTCGAACGAAATCCAGGCGTGTCGGAAATCCTGCTGGTGGGTGGCCCCACCGTCATGCCGATCGTGCGGGCCAAGCTCGGCGCCTTGCCGGTTCCCGTCAACCACACGATCAATCCAATGACCGCCGTCGCCACCGGGGCAGCCCTCTACGCCAGCACGCTTCCCGCGCCGCGGGCCAAACCAGGGACCGTCTCCGTGCCCGCGCCCGCCACCGCGGGATCCAGCCCGGCCGCCGAACCCGGGATCGTTCAGCTGCGCCTGGACTACGAACCGACGTCTGAACTCGAAGACGCCACGATCATCGTGCACGGCAACGACCCTCGCCTCGGCTGGATCGAACTGGGCACCCGCAACGGTGACTACAACAGCGGTCGCGTCACGCCTGCGGCCGGTGGCAACGTCCTCCTCCTGCCGTTAAACCAGCCCAAGGCGAACGAGTTCACCGTGAAATGCTTCACCGCCGCAGGCGATCCACTGCCCTGCGAGCCGGAAGCCTTCAGCATCTTCCGCGGACTCACCGCCAGCGCCGCGCCCATGCCCCATTCCTATCGCGTCGAGTTGCAGAATCCGGACCAACCCGAGGACTACATCGATCGCGTGCTGATTCAACAAGGCGCGCCCCTCCCCGCCCGCGGCACAATCAAGGCAAGAACCACCGCCGAACTCTCCCGCGGCAACAACCAGTGCATCCAGATCAAGATTTGGGAGGGCGATCGGAAAAATCTGCGCGCCAATCTCCTCGCCTACTCGCTCGAACTCAACGCCACCAACGTTCCCCGAAAACTGCCGCCCAACACCGAAATCGAGATCTCCCTCGAGGTCGACGCCAGCCGCATCGCCCGCGCCCGCGTCTATATTCCCGTGGCCGATGAGCTCATCGACATCCCCAAACGAAACGAACGCATCGACGTCGCCAACCCCAAGCAGCTGGCCATGCGCCGCCGATGGCTGAGCGAACGCGTGGAGGAACTCGAAGCGTCCATCGATCCCGACGGCAAGGTGGCGCTGGAGGTTTGCCGCCGCCGGCTGTTCAGCCCAACGGTCAACCATGCCCTCAAACTCGCCGAACAAAACGCCAGCGACTCCGGCGACGCCTGCGCGCGGGTCGATGAGACCTTGCGCGAAACCGAAGACGAACTCGCCGGCATTTTTGACAAACAACAGGAGAAGCTCATCCCCCACCGATGGCGCGAGGAATCCCAATGCGCCGGCGAAGCTGTCCAAAGCCCGCAGGCCATTCCGCAGGATCGCACTCATTACGAAGCGATCCAGGCCGAAGGCGAGCGCGCCATCGCCGCGGGACGCTGGGGCAAAGCCAAGGAACAGATCCGGGAGATGAACCGGCTTTGGGTCCGCATTCTCGGACGCAGCCCGCAGTTCTGGCTCCACATCGCCGGACAACTGCCCCGCGACCCCGACGCCTACCTCAATCCATCCGAAGCTCGATCGCTCCTCGCGCAGATCGCTGCTCCTCAAAATCACGATCAACTGCGCATCAACGTCATCCGCCTGCACAACCTCGTCCCGCGCGGACTCGGGGCCGGCGGCGAAACCATGCTGCCCACGCATCTCCGGTGAACGGCGGCCTTCTCTTTTCTCTTGTTGATGAGCCATGCCGGAACGATTCGGTTGGGCGGCGGTCGGTTGCGCCGCAGATTTTTGCGAAGGCCGAGGCGTGAGGAGCGCGCGTATTGAATCTTTTACCCCCCCATCTTTTACCAAAAAGCAGCATCTTTCGACGGTTGGCAGGGATCGAACCGGCGCGCACACGAAGGACCAGAACTTGGGGTTCCGGCGTCCGTGGCCCAAGGGTTGGGTAAAAGATGGCTGGTAAAAGATAGGCATTTTGGACCTATTCGCCGCCAGCTTCTGGTCGATCACGATTCGGCTCGGACGGAACAGCGATCATGATCAATGCCAGCACCCTGTTTGCGAGCTTGATGCACCCCTGACCCGGGACGACCGCACAGAAAAATTCCTTGTCCAAAACTGCACGTTGGCCGGAAGTATGGATACAGCCTGACGCATGTCCATTGAGCCCACGCGCCAATCCGGCAGTCAAAACGCCGCCCAACAGCGGTTTCTTTCGCTGTTCCTGCGCAGCGAACGCGAGATCTATCGTTACGTGGCCACGCTCGTGCCCAACGTCGCGGACGCCGAGGACATCGTGCAACAAACGGCGCTGACGCTGTGGGAAAAGTTCGAGGCGTATGATCCAAGCCTTCCCTTCACCCCGTGGGCGTGCCGCTTCGCATTGAACAAGACCAAGCAATGGCTCGAGCGCCGTCACCGCTGGCAAACGCTGCTCGACAACGGGCTGGCCGAGGAGTTGGCCCTGCGCCGGGAGGCGCTGCGCCCGGACCTGGAGGCTCGATTGAAACACCTGGAAGGGTGTCTGCGCAAATTACCCGACGACCAACGGTCGCTGGTTGAAGGCTATTACCACCGCCGCGATGGCATCGAGTCGCTGGCCGACCAAACCGGCCGGACGGTCGCCTCCACCTACAAATCGCTTCAACGCATCCGCCAATCGCTCCAACTCTGCATCGAGAGCGCCGCCAAACCGGAAGGGATCCCCTCGTGACCGTCCCCTTTCCTTCGCGCGAGTTCGACGAGGCGGTGGCCGCAGTCTGTCACGGCTCCGCGTCGGACGCCCAGGTGCAGTCCTTAAACGAACTGTTGCGCCGCGACCCGGCGGCGCGTGACGAATACCTCCTGCGCGTCGAGCTCCATTCACGGCTGGCGTCGGATCCGGACTTGTTTGCCGATCTCACTCCATTGCCTACAGCCCCGCCGCCGGACGCGGCCTTGAACCGGCTCGACCCAGCTCCCGGACTCGCGCCTGCGGAAAACGTTCGCCCGGCTCGTTGGGCGCGCCGCCCGGCTGCCCGAAGGCTGAGCTGGGCGCTGGCGCTGGCCGCGGGTGTGACCTTGCTCGCCGCAGGCTGGTGGGGTTGGCGGGAATGGGCACAGCCCGATCGCCGGGGCGCCACGAGCAAGGCGATCGCGATGTTAAGCCACGTCGTGGAGGCAGAGTGGGCGACCGGAGAGGTCACGCCCCGCCTCGGCGCGCCGCTCGAGCCGGGCCCGCTGCGGCTCAACTCGGGTTTGGCCCAGATTGTTTTTTACAGCGGCGCCCGCGTCGTGATCGAAGGGCCGGCCGAACTGCACCTCGTCTCCCCGGGTGAAGCCACCTGCTCCGCCGGACGGCTCATCGCTGAAGTGCCCCCGCAAGCCAAGGGGTTTCGGATTGGCACCCCGGAAATGAACGTCACGGATCTCGGCACGGTGTTCGGAGTGGACGTGCGGCCGCGTCGGACGGAGCTGCATGTGTTCAAGGGCGGGGTGGAGTTTCAAGCCATCACCGGCCCTTCCAAACACCAGCAGACCTTACGCGAAGGCAAGGGCGCCGTCGCGGAGGCGGCCAACCCGCCGCAACTTATCCCCGCCAACTCGGGCGGTTTCGCCTCCCTGTTTGATCTTCAGACCAAGTCGTCCGCCGCGGAGGTGTTACGACACGAGCAATGGCGCGCCTCCAGCAGCCGACTGAACGAGGACCCGTCTTTGCTCGTGCACTTTGATTTCGAGCCCACCGACCCGTCTGCCTATCGCCTGCCTAACGCAAGCCAGGGACCCGGTGCCGCCCCTGATGCCACCATCGTGGGCTGCCAATGGACCGAGGGACGCTGGCCGGACAAGCGGGCGCTGGAATTTCGCGGCGTCAGCGATCGCGTGCGCCTGGAGGTGCCGGGAACCTTCGATGCCTTGACCTTCACGGTCTGGCTCCGCGTGCAGGGCTTGGATCGACAAATCAACTCCCTTTTCATGAGCGACGGATTCGAAGCCGGGACAGTGCACTGGTCCCTTCGCCAAGACGGCGTGCTGGGGTTGACGGCGATCGGGTCGGAGCCCGGCCGGTATCAGATTTGCGCAAGCCCCCCGGCCTTGACGCTCGATCAGTTCGGACTCTGGGTGCATCTGGCGGCGGTCATCGACGGCCGCGCGAAGCAGGTGGTGCACTACTGCAACGGCGTTCGCCTCAGCGAGCACGCGTTGCGGATCAGTCCGCCGTTCCGCACCGCCATGGGCGAACTCGGCAACTGGAACGCGCAGGGATTTCCGAAGAACGATCCCTTCATGATCCGTAATTTCAGCGGAGCCATGGATGAGTTCTGCCTGTTCAGCCGGGCGCTGACCGACGACGAAATCCACGCGCTCTACTCCGGCGGAAAACCCCAGCCGGAATCGCCCCATCCCCATCGCCACTGAAACCAAACCACCCGCGCCGTTGTCACCCACTCAAGCCAACACCCAATGAAGACCCAAACCCTGTTGCTCGCCCTCGCTTCACTGTTGTGGACCCAGACCTGCCCGGCGCAAACCAATCCGCCGGTCAACGACTGGAAACCCTGTCCTTCGAATCAAGCCGGCAAAACCTATCCCCAATACAACTCGGAGGGACGCGTCAAATTCCGCATCGTCGCGCCGGATGCCAAAACCGTGGGCTGCACCTTTCGCGACAGCAGCGAGTTCGCCAAGGGCGAGGACGGCGCCTGGTACGGTCATACCCGCCCCTTGGATGAAGGTTTTCACTATTACGCCCTCAAAATCGACGGGGCCGAAGTACCGGATCCGAACAGCCATTACTTTTATGGTTCGAGCCGCTGGGGTAGCGCGGTGGAAATTCCGGCGAAGGACCGGGACTTCTACGCGATCAAGAACGTGCCGCACGGTCAATTGCGCGAGGTCTACTACTTCTCCAAATCCAGCGACAAGACCCGGCGCATCTATGTTTATACTCCGCCGGACTACGACAAGAAGTCCCGCCAGCGCTACCCGGTCCTCTATCTGCAACACGGCGGCGGCGAAGATGAAACCGGCTGGGGCCGGCAGGGCCACACGGGCTTTATCATGGACAACTTGATCGCCGAGGGTAAGGCGAAGCCGTTCATCATCGTGATGGAAAACGGCGGAGTCAGCGGCCCGCGCCCCACCAATGCGGCTCCGACGGGAGCAGCGACAGCGGGACCCGGCGGACGGGGCGCGTTCAATTTCAGCGCCTTCGAGAAGGTCGTGACCGAGGATTTGATTCCCCATATCGACGCCAACTTCCGGACCGTCGCGAAACAATCGCATCGCGCGATGGCTGGTCTCTCCATGGGCGGCATGCAGACCCGCGCCATCGCCCCGGCGCATCTCGACAAATTCTCGCACATCGGCGTCTTCAGCGGCGGCAGCATCTCCCCGACGAACATCACCGACATGGCAAAATTCAAGAAGGCGGTGAAACTCGTGTTCATCAGCTACGGGAGCAGCGAACTGGGCACCAACCGGGTGGGCGGACGCGGCTTTGGCGGCGATCCGAAGGAGGCCACCGCCGCGCTCCAGGCGGCGGGCGTCAACGCCGTGTTTTACGAATCGCCCAAGACCGGGCACGAATGGCTTGCCTGGCGACGCAGCCTCTACCAGTTCGCGCCGCTGCTGTTCAAAAACTGAGGCTTCGATTGGCCGTCCATCCCAACCATCAACACGATCATGAAGATCCACCTCCCGATTCTAAGCCTCGCGCTCGCTTCGTTGTCAGCCTTTGCGGCGGACATTACCGGCACCTGGAAGGCCGAGTTCGAAACGCAACGCGGCCTGCAAAAGTACACGTTCAACCTCAAACAGGACGGCGCGACCTTGACCGGCAAGGCGAACGTCGAACGCGACGGCGAAAAGCGCGAAGCGGAGTTTAAAGACGGCAAGGTCGATGGCGACACCGTGACGTTCACCGAACCGTTGAAGATCCAGGACCGCGAGATCAGCATTGTGTTCACGGGAAAAGTGGCCGGCGACGAAATCAAGTTCACCCGCAAGGTCGGGGACTTTGGGAGCTCGGAGGCCACGGCCAAACGCGATGGGAGCAGCCCGCGCGGGCCGGGAGGACGCCGCGGCTTCGGCGGGCCCATCGAATTGAAGCCCGACGACAAGCCCGCGTTCCCCGATGCGCCCGAAGGTTTTGACCAGGCGCGCGACGGCAGCGCCAAAGGCAAGCTCGAGATGGTCGAATACGAATCCAAATCGGTGGGCAACAAACGCAAGGCGCTCGTTTACACGCCGCCCGGCTATTCCGCCGACACGAAGTATCCGGTGCTGTATCTCCTGCACGGCATCGGCGGCGACGAGGAGGAATGGCGCCGCGGCGGGCAACCGAATGTCATTCTTGACAATCTGCTCGCGGACAAGAAGGCGGTTCCCATGATTGTCGTCATGCCCAACGGCCGCGCGCAACCGGACGATCGGCCCGGCCCGAACGCGATGGCGACCGCGCCGGCCTTCGGCAAGTTCGATCAGGATCTCTTGGGCAGCCTCATCCCGTTCGTCGAGACGAAGTATTCCGTGATCAAGAGCCGCGAAAGCCGCGCCCTCGCGGGTCTCTCAATGGGCGGCGGTCAGTCGCTGAACTTCGGTCTGGCCAACCTCGACACGTTCGCATGGATCGGCGGGTTCTCCTCGGCTCCGAACACCAAGCCCGCGGCGGAACTGGTTCCAGACCCGGAAAAGGCGACCCGGCAGCTAAAACTCCTCTACCTCTCCTGCGGCAACAAGGACGGCCTCATTCGCATCAGCCAGAATGTCCACGCCTATCTGAAGGAGAAGAATGTCCCGCACGTCTGGCACGTGGATGAACACGCGCACGATTTCAAGCACTGGAAAAAGGGGCTCTACAACTTCGCCGGCCTCATTTTCAAACCAACGTCGAACTAACCGGGTGGCCCATCCATTTTTCTCGCGGCTACCCACCTTTCGCCCGTATCACCACCGCATGCATCCTCTGGATCGCCCTTCAGGCCCACTCTCACGCTCAATCTTATTCATGAATCGATTCCAGCCGATCCTGGCTTGTCTGGTGGGAGGGTTGATGACTCTCCACGCGGTCGCTGCCGGGGCGCCCGATCGCCCCCTGCGCGTGCTCTATCTCGGCTCGGCCAGCACGAGCCCCGGCGCGCGCGGCGGCGCTGGTGGCGGCGGCTTTGGCGGCCCCGGTTCCCGCACCAACTACATCTACCTGCCCGGCCAGACTCTCGCTCCCGAAGGGATTTATTTCGATCACGTGAGCGATCCCGCTCAGCTGACCGACCAGTTCCTTCGTCATTTCGACGCGGTGGTGCAAGTCATGCCTGAGTCCCAGGTCGGCGCTGCACGACAAAAGACGCTCGACGATTTCAAAAGCTCGGGTTCCGGCCTGGTCAAATATCCGGACGGCCAGCGTCCAGCTGACTCCATTCTCCGCGAGGCCGTGCTCGCAGCGGTGAGCCCGACGGTGAAAGCTGCTTGGGAAGCCTCGCTCGCCGCGCGCCCTTCACTGCAACGTCTCCCCGGCGAGGTGCCAAACTACGAACGCCGTCCGGAGCCGGTTAAATATCAAGCCCCCCTCTCACCTCAAGACTCCCTGCGCTACACGCAGGTGCCAGCCGATTTCTCGCTGGAACTGTTCGCGGCCGAACCGGACATCGTGAAGCCCATCTACCTCGCCTGGGACGAACGCGGACGCGCCTGGGTGGTCGAAGCTCGCGACTACCCCCACGGCTTGGTGAACGAAGGCGAACCCGGCCATGACAGCATCAAGATCTGCGAGGACACCAACGGCGACGGCAAGGCCGACAAGTTCACGGTCTTCGCCGACCAACTCAACCTCGCCACGGCGCTCGTTTTCGTGAATGGCGGCGTTCTGGTGTCGGAAGCGCGTCACATGCTGTTCCTCAAGGACAATAATGGCGACGACAAGGCCGATGTGCGTCAGGCGGTCCTCCCCGGATGGGGAACGGGCGACACGCACGCCCAACAGAGCAACCTCGCCCGCGGCTTCGACAACTGGCTCTACGGCACGGTCGGCTACTCGAACTTCCGCGGCACGGTCGGCGGCAAGGACATGCAATTTGGCCAGGGCGTGTTCCGGTTCAAGGCCGACGGCTCGGCCTTGGAATTCCTCCACCAGTATAACAACAACACCTGGGGCTTCGGCCTCAACGAACACGGGGATGTCTTCGGCTCGACCGCAAACGGCAATCCCAGTTTCTACGGTTACCTCCCCGCGCACATCCTGAACCCGACGCAGCCCGGCCCCGGCCGCCGCGGGGGAGGCGGTGGTGGTGGAGGTGGTGGTGGAGGCGGCTTTCGTCCCGGCTATCGACTCGACGACAAGCCCGGCGACGCCGCGGCGCCAACCGTCAACGTTCGTCGCCTGCCGTCCGCCAAGTCGCTGGCACCCGGCATGCGCATGCATCCGAACACGCCGAATGTCCGCATGGTGGACAACTTCGGCGGTTACACCGCCGCGGCCGGTCACGCGTTCATGGTGAGCGACGCGCTGCCGCCCCGCTTGCAGGGCAAAGCGCTCGTAACCGAACCCACCGCCAAGCTGATCGGCATCATGGACATCCAACGCGACGGCGCCGGCTACAAGACCCTCGACGGCGGGAATCTCCTCGCGAGCACCGACGAATGGATGTCGCCCATCTTTGCCGATGTCGGTCCCGACGGCGCTGTGTGGGTGATCGATTTCTACAGCTTCATCATCCAGCACAACCCGACGCCGAGCCTGCAATCCGCCGGCGTCCAGGCCACCACCGGACGCGGCGGCGCCTATCAAACCGAGAACAACCTGCGCGACAAATCCCACGGACGGATCTATCGCGCCGTCTGGAAGGATGCTCCTCAAAGCGCCATCCGCTCGCTCGCCGGAGCGAAGTCGGCTGAGATCGTGGCCGCGCTCGACAGCGGCAACCAGTTCTGGGCTCTGACGGCCCAGCGCTTGATCGTCGACCGTCAGATGAAGGAGGCCGCGCCCGCATTGAAGAAACGCGTGCGTTCACCCGGTGGCGGCAAGGGAGCGATTCATGCGCTCTGGGCGCTCGAAGGCATGAGCGCGCTCGACAAGGACACGCACCAAGCCGCCCTGCTCGCCAAGGATCCGGCACTGCGTCGCAACGCCATTCGCGCCCTTCCCGCCAATGAAGCGGGGCGTCAGCTCTTCTTCAGCAGCCCCGTCATTCAAGACCCGGACCTGCTCACCCGCCAGGTGGCGTTCACGAAGCTCCTCGAGTTTCCCACCATCCCCGAGATTCAAACCGTCGTCGCTCAGCTCCCCCGCATTCCGGCCAATTCCAGCGACCCGTTCTTGAATGACACGCTCACCCTGCTGGGACGCATCCACAAAGTCACTGGCGTGGGTGAGAACGAAGTGAAGGTTACCGCCGGCGACGCGAAGCGCGGCGCGGATCTGTTCCACAACAGCCCGGTGGCGGCATGTGCCTCCTGCCACACGGTTAACGGCAAGGGCGGCGATGTCGGCCCCATCCTCGACGGCATCGCGGTCCGTGCCAGCAAAGACTACATCCTCGAAAGCCTGATGGAACCGAACGCGAAGCTCGCGAAGGGATTCGAAAACCTGGGCATCTCGCCGATGCCGCCGCTCGGCGTGCTGTTGAAGGAACAGGAAACCGCGGACATCGTGGCCTATCTCCTCACGCTGACCACTCCTCCCAAGGACGGCGTGACGGTCCCGGTGAAAAAGGCGAACCCATACGAGTAGCCGCCGATGATCTCGAGATCCACGCTTATTCTCACCTCCCTGCGTCGACCGCTTCACGCCTGCATTTTGTTTTCGTTCCTCAACTTCGCCGGCGTGTCACCTCGTGCACAGGCGGAATCGAATCAGGTTTCAAACCTCGGTTTGAAACTGCTGACGGAAGGGATCGGCGCACCCATGGCGCTCGCCCCATTGACGGACGGTTCAGGCCGCATGCTCCTCGCCGAGCAAAGTGGTGTCATCCACCTCCTTGATCGCGACGGAAAACGCGCCGAGCAACTCTTCCTGGATCTGCGTCCGAAAATGGTGACCCTGAACAAGGGCATGGAAGAGCGCGGAATCCTTGGCCTCGCTTTGCATCCCCAGTTCACTTCGAACCGGAAATTCTACGTGGTTTACAGCGCGCCCCTCCGAACCAACGCACCACCGAAGTGGGACCACACAGAACGCCTCAGCGACTTCAAGGTCACCGCGGACTTTACTTCGGCCGACCCAGCCTCGGAACGGGTGGTGCTCGAAATCGACGAGCCGGACTGGAACCACAACAGCGGACGAATTGCCTTCGGGCCCGATGGTTTTCTCTACTTGAGCGTGGGCGACGGCGGAGCCTTCAACGACGTCGGCGATATCCCCCGCGGACGCGGGCATCCCCCCGAAGGCTTTGGGCAACGGCTCGACACACTGCTCGGCAAGGTGCTGCGGCTCGACGTGGATCACGGGACTCCCTATGGCATTCCGAAGGACAATCCTTATGCCGATGGCGCAAAGGGCCGGCCCGAGATCTTCGCGTCTGGCCTGCGCAATCCCTGGGGCATGTCGTTTGATCGCGGCGGGAAGCACGCCTTGATTCTCGCGGATGTCGGCCAGGATCGCTGGGAAGAGATCAATGTGATCGTCAACGGCGGCAACTACGGCTGGCGTCTGCGCGAAGGCTTCGACGGCTTTGATCCCAACACTCCGCGCTCAGCCCCCACCAATGCCGTGACGGTCGGCGCCGACGGCCGTCCGTTCGTCGATCCGGTTCTCACCTACAAAACCCTGCGCGGTCGCGGCACCGATTCGAACGCCTTCGGCGTCACCGTCACCGGCGGCTACGTGTATCGCGGCAAGGCCCTGCCATTCCTCGTGGGCAAATATATCTTTGCCGACTGGTCCCGCAGCATGGCCATTCCCGACGGCACCCTGCTCGTGGCGACGATTCCTTCCGGCCCCGACGCTGGCGCGCGCTGGACCGTTGAGCCGCTCGCCTTGAAGGAGTTTCCCAACGGACGCATCAAGTCATTCATCTGGGCCCTCGGCGAAGATGCGGACGGCGAGCTCTACATTCTCGCGAACGGCGCCAATTCCGCGTTCGGCACGCGCGGAAAGGTATTCAAGCTCGCGCCGCAATGATCCTGTGCCAGCAACCCACCCTTCAGTCATTCTCATGAGAAATCTCCTCACCACGCTTGGACCCGTCATCCTGCTGGGGCTGTCGATGGCCCGGACAATCGCGGACGACGAACTGCGACCTGACTCCGACGGTTACATCCGCCACTGGCTCATGCTCGCCCCGGTGGCGATTCGCGATGGCGAAACCTGTGCCGACGCGTTGCTCAAAGACCAGATCCCGAACGAAGCCGCGCTGCGGCCCAAAGCCGGCGACAAAGTCAAAGTGGGCGGCAAGGAACTGACCTGGCGCGAGGTCACCGCGGCCACGAACTACTTTGATTTCAACGAAACGCTGAAGTCCATCAACGACCACGTCGCAGGTTACATGGTCACGTATGTCGAATGTGATCAGGACACGCCCGACGTCGTGCTGGCGGTGGCCAGCAATGACCAGGGACGGATCTACTTCAACGGTGTGGACATTTACGCCTTCACCGAGCCACGCCCGCTCATGCTCGACGCGGACAAGGGCAAAGTGACCTTGAAGAAAGGGCTCAACGCCTTCGTGTTCAAGGTCACCAATGAACAGAACAGCTGGCAGGGTGCGATGCGCGTGATGAACAAGTCGGGCGCGCCCTTGAAGAACATCCGCATCAAACTGTCCCCATGAACCGTCCCCTCGGACCGCGGATCCCGCCATCGCGGGATCCGCAGCGGGTAGAATCGGCGGCGCACGAACGAACCCTCGGGCATCGTCGCCAACCCGCGCCGCTGCGGGCTGAAAGCCCGCGGTCCGTCCGAGCAGTCGCAGGTTCATGGCTCGTGAGCAGGTCCGCGATGAACCGGACGCTCCCCATGAGGGAAGGTGGAACTCAGCTCCGGGCTGGAAAATAGCGCATGACGCGCAAATCGAAGATCAGAGTTTCGGTCGCTGCCCTGGCCTTGCTCGTGGCCGGCATCGCGTTGTATCCAAGCAAAGACGAAGGAAGGCTGGAGGTGGCTTATGCGGGCGTTGCTTCCAAAGCTCCCGGCTACGCCTGCTTCATCATCAGCAATCGTTTCAAGGAGGAAATGTTCTGCGACTACGAAGTCCAGGAACTCGTTTGCGGCGAATGGCAGGCGGTCGTCGGTAACTCCTTTCATACCGTCGGGCTCCTCCCGATGGGAGGCACGACCAATATCACGGTCGAGGTTCCGGGCACGAACCGATGGCTGATCGAGGTGTCCAGTGCCAAACCCTGGCCTGACAATCTGTTCTACAACACCCGGGAAAAGCTGATTGAGTTCACCTCCGACCACAGTTTCGGATTTTTGGAGAATTTGCTCACCGCCGGCTCCACGTGGAAATGGAGCCGGAGTCCGGAAATGCTCGGCCCCAAACCCTGGGCGAAGGTGCCGAATTGAACCGTGCCCACGACCGCATAACATGAAGACCCACCATCCAATCCAACGGCCTATCCAGCTTACTCCAGCCGCCCGCTCCACCCTGCTCGCGGCCGTCCTGGTCGCCAGCACAGCAACAGCCCCGGCCGCAGATCCAAACGCCACGCTCAAGGACGCCTACAAAGACTTCTTCCCGATCGGCACCGCGGTAAACCGCAGCATGATGATGGGTGGCGCCGACTTCCGCCGCAGCGCCGAGCTGAACGCGCAGGACGTCGTGATCCTTAAGCGGCACTTCAACCAGATCACGGCGGAGAACGACATGAAGTGGCAGCTCATCCATCCACGGGAGGGCGCGGACGGATACGATTTCGCCCCTGCCGATGCCCTGGTGAGCTTTGGCCTGACCAACCAGATGCAGATCGTCGGCCATACGCTCGTCTGGCACAGCCAAACGCCAAACTGGGTTTTCGCAGGGACCAATCCTCCACCGCCCTCCGCCACGAACGCCGCACCCGCCGCCCCAACCGTCGCCGCCACGACGAATGCGCCGGGCACGAACCAGCCCGGCCGCCGCGGATTCGGTCCGGGGTTTGGGCCTGGCTTCGGTCGCTACAACGGCCCGCGTGCATCGCGCGATGAACTGCTCCAGCGCATGCGCGACCACATTCACACCGTCGTCGGGCGTTACAAGGGCAAGGTCAAAGTCTGGGATGTCGTCAACGAAGCCCTCGCCGACGGCGATGGAACGAACGTCCTGCGGAACTCGCTCTGGCTCGAGATCGTTGGCCCCGACTTCATCGCCAAGGCCTTCCAGTTCGCGCACGAAGCGGACCCCGACGCGATCCTGCGTTACAACGATTACGGCCTCGAAAACCCAGCCAAACGCAAACGGCTGGCCGCCCTCATCAAGGATCTGCAGGCGCAGAAGGTGCCCGTCCACGCCATCGGTTCTCAAGCCCACGTCAACACCTCGACCAGCTTCGAGAAGATGGATCAGGCGCTGACCGAAATGGCGGCGCTCGGCCTGCCCATTCACATCACAGAACTGGACGTGAACACCGCTCGCAGCGGCCAGCGCGGCTTCGGTGCCGACGTCGCGAACAACGCCGCGACGACGCAAGGCGGGCTGGTCGAGGATGCCGACCAAAAACTTGCCGACGCCTACGCCGGCATCTTTCGCGCCTTCGTGAAGCATCGCGTCTCCGTGAAGATGGTCACCTTCTGGGGTGTGAACGACGCCGTGTCCTGGCGCGCCCAGGGCAAGCCGCTGCTCTTCGACGGCAACAACCAGCCGAAGCGGGCGTTTGCGGTCGTGATGGCGGAGGCGAAAAAAACGCCGGCGCCATGACGAGCCTTCGAATGACCATGAGAATTCCCGCAGGCCTCAGCCTCCTAATGGCGTTGGCCGCGTCGGCGGTCGCGTTGGACGGCGAGTTTCGCATTCACGATCCGTCCACCCTCGTCCAGTGCGACGGCACGTATTACACCTACGGCACCGGGGGCACCTGCCTGATGTCGGAAGACGGCTGGACCTGGCGGCGCGGGGTTACCCCGCCACGTCGGGGCATGGCCCCGGATATCATTCACGCAGGCGATCGTTACCTCATGTATGTGGCCCGCAATGTCGGGCCCCAACCACGGGCGGATATCAATTTGATCTGGACCAAGTCCCTCGACACCAATTCGCCTGACTGCCAGTGGGAGGAGGCGGGTGTGGTCGCGTCGTCGGATGGAATTGAAGACTGCAACGCCATCGATCCTGGACTGTTGCTGGACCCCACCGACGGCAGATTGTGGATGGTCTATGGCTCCTACTTTGGCTTCATTCGGCTGGTGGAACTCGATCCAAAGTCAGGCCAGCGCAAGGCCCCCCAGGTGGCGCCCGTGAATCTCGCCATCAATTGCGAGGCCGCGATCCTGATTCACGAAGCTGAATGGTATTACCTGCTGGCCACTCATGGGAGCTGCTGTCGCGGCGCCGATTCCGGCTACAACATTCGCGTGGGAAGGTCGAGGAAGGTCACCGGACCGTATCTCGATCATGAGGGGATCGACATGATTCGCGGCGGAGGCAAACTGTTCGCCGGTTCCGGCGGGCGGGTGATTGGCCCCGGTCATTTCGGACGTCTCCAATTGAGCGCGGGTTTGGAAAAATTTTCGTGCCATTACGAAGCCGACCTCGACCGCGGTGGAGCGAGCGTGCTCGACATCCGTCCGTTGCTCTGGAAAGAGGGCTGGCCCGTCGCCGGCCACAATCTTCAAACCGGCACCTATCAGATTGAATCCGCCCGGACCGGCACCACGCTTGAAATGGCAGTCGAGGGAATGCCGGTTGGGGAGCGGCGTGAACGACGTGGTGGCCCTGGTGGCGGTCCCGGCGGCTTTGGCGGAGGCGGCCCCGGCGCAGGCCCGCCGCCCGGCGCTGGCGGGGGGCTTTTTGGCGGTACCGGCCGCCCGATCCCCGACCAAGACACCGCACAGGTCTCAACCAACTGGCCGGCCGGAGCCGTCCCCCTCCGCATGGCCAACTACCTTTGTCAGGCGCAGCAGAAGTGGGCCCTCACCGCCCTCACCAACGCCGGCGGTTTCCTCGGATCGCCTTATTTCAAGATCACCCTGGCCAACACGGAGCGTGCACTGACCGCAACGAGCGAGGGCGAGCTGGTGGTGGCGCCTGCGTTCACGGGCGCGTCCGAACAGCTCTGGCGCA
The DNA here is from genome assembly GCA_044230345.1 of Limisphaerales bacterium. GTDB lineage: Bacteria > Verrucomicrobiota > Verrucomicrobiia > Limisphaerales > JADJPG01 > JBGARF01. The sequence goes on along the minus strand of JBGARF010000013.1, from coordinate 228,785 downwards.
TCGACCAGCTCACCGACGGGACTTGGTGCCTCACGCCAAAATCCATTCCAGGTCGAAGCGAGTCCCTCGTGCTCTCGGCCATCGGGGCGAGTTTCGCGACGCTCTCGAAATTCGATCCCCACAGCAACAAGCACCGCTGGCTCCTCAAGGCCCCATGAAATTCCGCCGCCTGCGCCTCCTTTTGGCGTTCGTCGCGTTCGCCGCCCTGCCGCGATCGGAAGTCGCCGTTTGCGCGGCCGAAGGGCTGGAGTCCTCGCCGACGCTCAAGCGTCCGAGCTCCACCGAAAAACCTCCCAGTGCCGATGGCTTCATTCATCGCTGGCTGATCCTGGAGCCCATTCCCGCCGTGGGGCTAACCGACAGCGCCGTCCAAGCCTTGGTGAAGAAGGAACATTTCGCCCATCAGTTCACGATGCGACCGAAGGACGGCGACAAGGTGACAGTCGGTGGCGCGGAACTCACCTGGCACGCCGTGGACACGACGGAGTATAACGTGAACCTGTTCCACTTCGCTCGTGCGCTGGGGAAGCCGACGTCCAACGTGCTGCTCTGGGGCGTGACCGTGGTCGACTGTCCCGACGAGATGAAGAACGTCCGCCTCGCCATCGGGTCGAATGCGGCCTCCATCTGGTGGGTGAACGGCCGCGAAGTCATCGGGCTTTATGGCGACCGCCAGACGGTCATCGACGACGGAGTTTCCAGGCGTCTTATCCTGAAAAAGGGTGCGAACCTCGTGCGCTGTGCGGTCGTAAACGGAGGTGGCGCCATGGACTTTTGCGCCCGCTTCCTCGATGCCAATGATCAGCCGCTCCAGGGTTTCTCGGTCCGTTTGGGGGCCGGAACAGACTGAGGTGCCGAACTGAACTTATGTTTCCCGTCGATTCACCGAGAGCTCTACCCTTTCCCGTGCGCTCACAAAACTTCCTATGAAAATCCATCCGATCCGCATTGGCGTCGTGCTTTGCCTCCTTACGATGCTTATCCCCCTCAAGGCGAAGGCAGCACCCGCCGCCGAGAAACAAACCTTCGTCCTGGTCCATGGCGCCACCGCCGGCGGTTGGGAATGGAAACGCTGCGGCGGATTCCTCAGTGACGACGGCCATACCGTCTACCGCCCCACCCTCACCGGCCTCGGCGAACGCATGCATCTCAACAGCACGAACGTGGATCTCCAGACGCACATCAACGACGTGGTGAACCTGATTCTCTTCGAGGATCTGCACGACATCGTGCTCACCGGCCACAGCTACGGCGGCATGGTCATCACCGGAGTCATGGACCGCGTGCCCGATCGCATCAAGCACGTGGTCTTTCTCGATGCGGCCGTGCCGGACGATGGCATGTCCATTTGGGATCATTTCGGGAACAAGGGACCCGCCGATCCGAAGCGCTTCACCGATGGCTTCATGCAGGTGCCCTGGGTGAAGGCGGACGCCAAGCCGCCGCACAACGTGAAACAATCCATCCAATGCTTCAATCAACCGGTCTCCTACAAAAACCCCGCCGCCAAGGCGCTGAACGTCACCTACGTCGCATTCGTGCCCAAGGACAAGTCCGCCGAGGAACGCGCCAAGACCGATAAGAGCTGGCAACGCGCCGTCGCCCGGGGCTGGACCATCCGCACCTTCACGGGCGGTCACGTGGCGCAACAGGAGGATCCTCGCGGCGTCGCCACGCTCATTGAAGATTCCCTCAAGGACCGCAACAAGCCGGCGGCGGCAACCAACTAATCTCATGAATACCTCCCTGCTTCGATTCGCCATTTGCACGCTCGCCGCTGGGACCATGGCCAGCGGCCAGACCAACCGCCCGGCCCCCCTCAACTCCCCGGTCGTCCATGCCAATCGCACCGTGACGTTCAGTGTCCGGGCGCCCAATGCGAAAAAGGTCGAGCTCAGCGCCCAGTTCCTCAAAGCCAACCAGGCCCTCACCGCCGACACCAACGGCGTGTGGAGCGTCACCGTGGGGCCCGTGGAACCAAACCTGTATCCCTACAACTTCGTCATCGATGGCATTGGCGTGGCCGACTCCGCTAATCAGGATCTGTTTCCAAACGAACGTTTCAAGCAGAGTCTCGTCGACATTCCCGGCGAGACACCGTCGCTCCACTCGGTTCAGGACGTGCCACATGGAGATCTGACCTACAGCTACTATCCATCAAAGACCCTCAAGCGCACCCGTCCCCTCATCGTCTACACGCCTCCGGGCTATCACCAAAGCAGGACAAAGTATCCGGTCTTCTACCTCGTCAGCGGCACGACGGACACCGAGGAAACCTGGTTCAAAGTCGGACGCGCCAACTTTATTCTCGATAACCTCATCGCGCAGAAAAAAGCCGTGCCCATGGTCATCGTAATGCCCTACGGGAACATGATGAAAGGGACGCCTCCGCCAACTTCTCTGCAAGCTGCCGAAATGTACAAGGTCTTCAACGACGAACTGACCCGCGACATCATGCCTTACGTCGAGGCAAACTACCGGGTCAGTCGTGACCGCGAGAAGCGAGCCATTGCGGGGTTCTCGCGCGGCGGCGGGCAGGCCCTCTTCACAGGTTTCAACAATCTCGATCAGTTCGCCTGGATTGGATCCTACAGTGCTTATCTGACGCCCGAAGTGTTCGACAAATACTTCGCTTCAGTCGCAGCCGATCCACGGTCGACCAACAAAAAACTCAAACTGCTTTGGCTGGGCGTGGGCAAGGCGGACTTCCTTCACCCGCAGGCCGTCGAGTTTCACAACTATTTGCTGGGGAAAAGCGTCCGGCATCAATTGACCCTGACCGAAGGCGGCCATACTTGGATGAACGCCCGCCACTATCTCGCCGAAACGCTCCAGCTCTATTTCAAAAAATAAGTTCGCCGCTCGCCATCCTTCCGGACCCACATATGAAACGTTGCCGTTCCCTTTTCGCCCTCTGCCTCCTCTTTTTCAGCGCGAGGGCGTTTTCGGCCGACACCAACTTCTGGATTTTCCTCTGCCTCGGCCAGTCGAACATGGAGGGGTTTCCTGGAATCGAAGCCGCGGACAAGGAGCCCCCGGATCGGCGCTTTCAAGTTTTTGCGGCCGTGGACTTCCCCAAGTTGGAGCGCAAGAAAGGCAACTGGTATCCGGCCGCGCCACCCCTGTGCCGCCCGTCGTCCGGCCTTTGCCCCGCCGACTACTTCGGGCGCACGCTCGTCTCCAATCTTCCCCCGGCCATCAAGGTCGGCGTGGTCAACGTTTCCGTCGCGGGCTGCAAGATCGAATTGTTCGAGACGGCGAACTCCCAAGCCTACGGTTCCAATGCCGCGCCTTGGATGAAGAACATCATCAAGACCTACGATGGCAGTCCCTATCATTACCTCGTGGAAGCGGCGCGATTGGCTCAGAAAGACGGCGTGATCAGGGGCGTACTCCTGCACCAGGGCGAATCCAACAACAACGACAAGCAATGGCCCAACAAGGTGAAGGGCATCTACGAAAGTTTGCTCCGCGAACTGAATCTCAAGGCGACCGACGTGCCGCTGCTGGCCGGCGGCCTGGTTGCAGCGGATCAAAAAGGCGCGTGTGCGAGCATGAACCAGATCATCGCGGAAATTTCCCAGACGATTCCGACGGCTCATTTCGTTTCCTCCGAAGGCTGCGAAGGCCGGCCCGACCACCTGCATTTCACGCCGGCCGGATATCGCGAACTGGGGCGACGCTATGGATTGAAAATGTTGTCGCTGCTGGGCTACAAACCGGCGTCCCCGTCCCAACCTTGAACGAACATGTCGAACCAGACCGCCGCGTCAGCCCCCTCCGCCGATGAGCGCCTCCGACCAACGGAATATTTCGGCTACGCCCTTGGTGACACTGCGTCGAACTTCTTCTTCCAGTCGTTCAACATCTTTCTGACCTACTACTACGTGGATGTCTGGGGCATCCCGGCCACAGTCCTGCTTTGGCTAATTCCTCTGGTGCGGGCGTTCGGCGCCTTCGATGACATCATCATGGGCCTCATCGCCGACCGGACGAACACCCGCTGGGGCAAGTTTCGGCCCTATCTGCTCTTCGGTGCGGTGCCCTACGGAATCTGCGGCTACCTGATGTTCCTGGGTCCGGACTTCGGACCCACGGGCAAAATCATTTACGCCGCGGTGACCTACGGGCTGATGATGGTGGCCTACACGGTGATCAATGTTCCGTACTCGGCGATGCTCGGTGTCATCAGCCCGTCACCACGCACCCGCACCGTCGCTTCCACCTGCCGATTCGTCGGTGCCTTCAGCGCAGCCTTCCTCATCTCCCTGTTCGTGCGACCGCTGGTGGAGCATCTCGGCGCCGGCAACGAAGCCCGCGGCTTCCAACTCACGATGGCCATTTTCGCCGTCGTCTCCGTGGTCCTCATCCTGATCACGTTTCTCACCACGAAGGAACGGGTAACGCCTCCGCCCCAGCAAAAGACGAACGTTTGGGAGGAACTGGGAGAACTTTTCAAAAACTGGCCGTGGGTGGTGCTGCTGCTGACCTCGATTTTCTCCAATGCCTTCTCTGCGCTCCGATCCGGCAGCACCATTTTTTATTTCAAGTATGTCCAGGGCTATGATTCGACGCCGATGATTTGGCGCCTCGATCACACCACTGTGTTCCTGACCAGCGGCGCGCTCGGTCTCGTGCTGGGCACCATCTGCCTCGGACCCTTCGCGCGCAAAGTGGACAAGAAATACTACGCCGCGGGACTGAGCCTTGTGACCGGCCTGTGCTTTCTCGCGTTTTACTTCGTGCCGAAGGGCAACTTCGGGCTCCTCGTCGCCGCAAACATGCTCGCGCAGTTCTGCGCCGGCCCGACCTCCGCCCTGACCTGGGCGCTCTACGGTGATGTGGCCGATTACGGCGAGATCAAATACGGCCGACGTTCCACCGGCCTCATCTACTCGGCGTCGCTCTTTTCCATCAAGTCGGGCATTCTCATCGGCGGATTTCTGGTACCGCTTTTCCTCGCCCGGTTTGGCTACGTGAAAGGCGCCGAAACGCAGACCGCGTCGGCGCTGCTCGGCATCACGCTTGCCTTCTCCGTTGGCCCGGCTCTCTTCGCGATCCTCAAGGCCGTGGCGTTGATGATCTATCCCCTGGACCAGCGGCGCGTGGACGAAATCGAGCGCGAGCTCGCCTCTCGCCGCGCCGCCAGCGCTGAGGTTAAACCCGCATGACCATCCGCAACCCCATCCTCACCGGTTTCAATCCAGACCCATCGATCGTCCGCGTCGGCGACGATTACTACATCGCCACCTCCACGTTCGAATGGTTCCCCGGCGTGCAGATCCATCATTCGCGTGACCTCGTGAATTGGCGCCTGTTGACCCGCCCCCTCCGCCGGGCCAGCCAGCTCAACATGCTGGGCGATCCCGATTCCTGCGGCGTCTGGGCCCCCTGCCTCAGTTACGCCGACGGATTGTTCTGGCTCATCTACACCGACGTAAAACGGTTTGGCCGGGCCAGCGTGGCCGGCGCCAGCGGAGCTTCGATGCGGGACTTTCACAACTATCTGGTGACCAGCTCCACCATCGATGGTGATTGGTCCGACCCGGTCTACCTCAATAGCAGCGGCTTCGATCCTTCGCTGTTCCATGACGCAGACGGCCGGAAATATCTTCTGAACATGCTCTGGGATCATCGGCCCGGGCACAATCGCTTCGCGGGAATCGTGCTCCAGGAGTATTCAGTCCAGGAACGCCGACTCGTCGGCGAGCGAGTGAATATCTTCAAAGGTACCGCGCTCGGGTTCACGGAAGCGCCCCATCTCTACCGGCGCGACGGCTGGTATTGTCTGCTCACGGCCGAGGGCGGCACCAATTGGAATCACGCCGTGACGATGGCGCGCTCGCGTCACGTGACCGGCCCCTACGAACTGCATCCAGACCGCTACATCATGAGCGCCCGGCAGCGGCCTGACTGTGAGTTGCAGCGCGCCGGACACGCCAGTCTGGTCGAGACTCCGAACGGCGAGACCTACATGGCGTATCTCGTCGGGCGCCCTCTCCGCAACCGGGGCCGCTGCACCCTCGGCCGCGAGACGGCCCTGCAGAAAATGGTTTGGGGCACCGACGGCTGGCTGCGCACCCTGGACGGCCAGGCCATCCCCACAGTCGAAACACCCGCGCCAAAATTGCCGGCGCATCCGTTCCCCGCCGTCCCAATGCGCGAGGACTTTGATCGCCCGGAATTGCCCCTCGATTTTCAATGGTTGCGCACGCCTTACCCGGACGAGATTTTCAGTCTCACCGCGCGACCTGGCTTTCTCCGGCTCATCGGCCGTGAAACTCTCGGCAGCCAGTTCCGGCAATCGCTGGTGGCACGCCGTCAGCAATCACATTGCTACAGCGCATCGACCCGGATTGAGTTCGAGCCCGATCACTTTCAGCAGCTCGCTGGGCTCGTCTGCTATTACAACAGCACCAAGTTCCATTTCCTCTACCTCTCGCACGACGAAGCCACGGGCAAGCATCTGCGCGTCATGTCCTGTGCACCGGACTCCATGCAGGCGGATTCCTTCACGCCACCCATCGCGATCCCAGCGGACCGGCCAGTGCATCTGCGCGTGGAGGTCGACTTCGAGCGCATGCACTTCGCCTATCGCGTCGAGGGCGAGGGCGAGGACGTCGACTGGCGATGGCTTCCGCAGCAGTTCGACGCCAGCATTCTCTCCGATGAATGCCTGGCCCCCGGCCAGGCCCATTTCACCGGCGCCTTCGTCGGGATCGCCTGCCAGGATCTCGCCGGCACCGCCAAACACGCCGACTTCGATTTCTTCGAATACACCGAACGCCCGTTCCTGTCGTCGACGATCTGCGGTACCGGATAGTTTCCCCGTGCAGCCCGAAATTGTTGGTCAAGGTCCCAGAACGGCCGGACCGCGAGCTTTCAGCCCGATGCCTTTCAGAAACTTGGCATGAGCCTCGAACCCTTCGCCCCACCAGAAAAACACGAACGGTCGTCGCGATTCTCCCTCTCCCTCACCCTCTTCCCAAGGAGAGGGGGAACTTCAGCGGCATCGCCGAAACACAGATGGGCGTGGCCGCGTCCTGGCGTCTCGGCCAGCATTACGCATTACGCCCGCGCCATGAACGTCCACGCGCAGGCAGATCGAGACGCGTGTGGACGGTCCAGCAGGCTGCGATCGTTCCTCCCTTCCCATTTTCGAATTCAGATTTCCGATTTGCGATTTGGCGAACGATCGACACGCAGGCCCACGGCGCGGAGGTCCGGCAACCCGTTAGTCGATTCGGTCGACCGCGTAACCCCACTCCGCCGCCATGCGGGGGAGAGGGACCGTCCTGACTCGCGTCCCAGCGAGTCAGGACAGGGTGAGGTGGAGCAGTCCGCCGGTTCATGTCCGGTGAGCAGGTCGAAGAGGAACGGGTGGCTTCCCATGAACCGACAGGTAGGGCGTGCTCTCCGCAGCGCGCCGGCCATGCGGACAACTTCACCGTGGGCTGAACGAGTCTGCGAAAACATTTGGCGAAACCGTTTCGGCGGCGGGCGGCGGAGCGCCCGCCCTACCTGAAGTGCCTGGTTCATGTCCCGTCAGCAGGTCAACCTCTGACCTGTAACAACCGTGCAACTTTCCTTATTCTCCAATGAAACGACGTGTCGGAATCGGGAATTACGCCAGGCGCGCCGCCACCATCGCATTTCGTGACCACTCGTTGGTCCGTGGTCCTGGCGGCGCAGGACAAGTCGTCGCCGGATTCGGCGGCGGCGCTGGAGACGCTTTGTCGCGCTTACTGGTATCCCCTCTACGCCTATGTGCGCGGCACCGGACGGTCGCCACATGACGCGCAGGATTTGACCCAGGAATTCTTTGCCCGGCTGCTCGCGCTGAACTGGCTCCGCGTCGTGCTGCCGGAGAAAGGACGTTTTCGCACGTTCTTGATCGTGTCCATGAAGCGGTTTCTGACGAACGAGTGGCACCGCGACATGGCTCAGAAACGCGGCGCGGGGAATCGGCCGCTGTCGGTGGACACCGAAGAGGCGGAGCACCGCTTCGCCGCCGAGCCTCCCCTCGCGCCCGACGAACTCTACGAACGCCGCTGGGCGATGACCTTGCTCGAAGAATCCTTGGATCGCCTCCAGCGCGATTTCACCCATACTGGCAAGGAGCAAGAATTCCATGCGCTCAAGGAATGGCTCACGGCGGAGCGCGGAAGCATTCCCTATGGACAAATCGCGACGACTTTGGTGACAACGGAAGGTGCGGCGCGGGTCGCCGTGCATCGGTTGCGAAAGCAGTTCCGCCAGTCGTTCCGTCAGACCATCGCCGAAACGGTCGAGGCCGCCGGCGACGTGGACGTGGAGATGCGCCATCTGGTTGCCGTCTTGAGCCGGTCGTAGACCCAGGCGCGTTGTAACAACGCGCATGAAATCTTTATCTACCGTGGGATGAACACACCTCAACTGCCGACCTGCCCCAAGTGCGGCCTCCCCCTTCCGGTCGATGCGCCGAAGGGGCTGTGCCCGCGTTGTCTGGCTGCGATGAACTTCGCAACCGAAACCGCGCTCACAGGAGCAGACGCCTTGGCGGTGCAACCTCCGCTGACCACCGCCGAACTCGCGCCCCATTTTCCGCAACTCGAGATTACCGAATGTCTCGGGCGCGGCGGCATGGGCGTGGTTTACAAGGCACGGCAGAAGTCGTTGAACCGATTCGTTGCGCTAAAGCTGCTCGCACCAGAGCGGGCGAATGACCCGAGCTTCGCCGAACGGTTCGCGCAGGAGGCGCAGGCGCTCGCGGCCCTGAATCATCCGCACATCGTGGGCGTGTATGACTTCGGCCAGGCCGGAGGGTTCTACTTTTTGCTCATGGAATTCGTGGATGGCGTGAATCTCCGTCAGGCGATGAAGGCAGGCCGCTTCACACCCGAGCAGGCGCTGGCCATCGTGCCCCCGGTCTGCGAGGCGCTGCAATACGCGCACGAGCACGGCATTGTGCATCGCGACATCAAGCCGGAGAATCTGCTGATGGACAAAGAAGGCCGGGTAAAGATCGCTGATTTCGGCATCGCAAAAATGCTCCATATCGAAGGAACCGAGGGCGGTCTTGCGGACAGCCAGCCCGCTGGAACGCCTCAATACATGGCCCCGGAGCAGAAGGCGCATCGGCGCACTGACCATCGTGCGGACATCTATTCGCTCGGCGTGGTTCTCTACGAACTGCTCACCGGCGAACTCCCGGCAGACAAACTCCAGCCGCCTTCGTGCCGCCTTCGCGGGATGCAGATGGACGTGCGCCTCGACGAGATCGTCCTGCGCGCGCTGGAGAAAACACCGGAACTGCGTTACCAGACGGCGGCGGATTTCCGCACGCAGGTGGAGACGATTGCCGACGGGCCGGCGCCTGTCCCCAGTGCATCCGCATCCGAATACGTCTCATCGTGGGGCTTCCGGCTCTCGGCAGGCCCTGCGGTTAAAACCGGTTACGTCCGCTTTTGGGAAAGACGGTTTGGCAGCGTCGAGTCAGCCGGTGCCATCAACGCTCTCAATCTCTCCCGAATAGGCTATATCGGGTTGCTCGCGCCGCTTGCGATCCTCCCGGGATGGCGCTGGTGCTGGCCGGCGTTCGGTTTCCTCGGGATGTTCGGACTGATCGGCGCTGCTTACCTTAGCGAAACTGCTGCGCGGCACGGCGTGGACCTCTCGAAAACCGGCGGTTTTCCCGACGCCGTGTCGCAACGAGCAGCCTGCAGGACCCGCGTCTTCCAGCTCATTATCGGCGGCAGCCTGGTGCCAATGGCGTTCTTTGCAGTCCCCCTCGTCGTCTTGCTCGTGCTCGGAGGTGAAAACGTAATCGAGGCCGCGACCACCGAGCAAATGCTGTTCGTTTTTGCGAAGGTGTTTGGCCTCGGCGCGGGGCTTGCGCTCCTGATTTGGGCGGTGATGCGCGCCTTTCGGAAGAAGGCGAATCCTTGGCTGCAGCACCCCGAAGCGCTAATCGCGATGGGCATGCTCTGGCCGCTGCTCTTGATTGCCGCGCCGATCTTCTTGTGGGAGTTCGTATCCGCCACTCGCCCCCAAAACGTCCGGATGAATACCACCGACTGGGTCCTATTTGGCGTGGTGGCCTGCTTCGTTTTACATGGGGCAGTTTTGGTCACGAGGAAAGTGCAGCAGACCATTCGAGAGGCAAACGATCCAAGCACCTTTCGATTGGCAAGGTGATCAGTGGGCTGTGGCGCCCATCACCCGCGCCGGCGGCGAGTGCAGGAGCAAGCCATTCACGCCAATAAACGCAGAGAAAATCGGGCTAGCCTTGATCGCCAGGCGACGGATGGAGCGTTTATTCACCGACGTCTGGAATGAGAACGGCGGGAGGCCCCCCGTTTCATCCGGAGAGTTCTCATTCACTTTCCGCCACCCAATGGTTCGCGACCGGAACGTCCAGCAAGCTTGCACGGCGGCGCGCGTCTGCGACAGTTGCGGCATGCGGTCGATCATTCGCAAATCGATGCTGATTATCCCGGCGGGTTCGCTGGTTGCGAAGAGATTCTTGTTGGCTGGACTGCTGGCACTCCAGATCGCGTTCGGAGGGGGCTGCACAGCGATTCTGTGGGATAGGGAGACCTTCGCTCATTTCTATCAGCCGGCGGGCTCCACGGATCCTCGGCTGTTTCATTCCAACGAGCAAAAGGACATTTTGGTGCAATACGATGAGTCGAAAGGCGGACGCTCCAACCCGCGACCTCGCAACTATTGGCTCGAAGCGAACATGTCTCGAGTGAACCGCGACCGAAAGCCCCGCTTTGTCTCAGCAAAGGCGGTAGATCGACTGACTCCGATTCCCATCGGTCGCGCACCTCCTCGCCCGACTGAACTGGAACCGACGGAACTTTACGCGAGCGTCAGTGCTGAAGGCGACTATTTCATCCTTTACTCGGGTCGGGAGGAATTGGGCCTCTTTAAGTTGCCGGTGTACTCAGGCGCGTCCCAGAAGGCGAAACAAGTTTTGCTGACACCCTTTGCCGTGGCCATCGATGCCACCCTGGTGGGCGCCGCAGCAGCATATTTTTGTGCGCCCTCAATTTTCGAAACAGCAAACCGGTAGCTTTGCATGCGTTCGATGCATCTCATTTTGATCGCAGCCGCGTTCTGGCCCGCCGGCCTGCCGGCCGAGGAGCGTATCAATCACGCGGGCCGCATCCTGGGGCCGAATCCGGTGGTGACGAACGTCGTGCTTTTCAACACGCCCGAGGCCGACGCCATCATGTCCCGTTTGCAGATCTTCCCGCGCGACAACGCTTGGAACGAAGACATCTCCCGTCGGCCGGTGCTCGCGAATTCCGACGCGATGATCGCCCAGATTTTCGCGGAGCTGAACGCCGTGGGCACAAACAGCCCGAAGCTGCGCGCGTTCAAGGAGATGAATTTTGTCCTCGTGCCGGACAGCCAGCCGCCAATCCCCATCCGCTTCGTCACCTACCCGGATGAATCCGATCCCAGCCCGTATCCGATCCCGGTGAACCTGCCGATTGAGGGCTGGCCGGCGGAGACGGGCACGCAAACCCTGGAGCAGGTTCAGCGCGCCACGGGTGGTGACCGGCATTCCATCATCATCCAGCCCGGCAGTGGCACCATTTGGGAGACTTGGCAGACGCGATTGACGGACAACGCCATCCCCTGGCAGGCCGCGAACGGCGCCAAGTTCAGCCTGACCAACAACGTGCTGCGACCGGCAGGCTGGACGTCGGCGGATGCGGCAGGCCTTTCCCTGCTTGGAGGCTTGGTGCGTTTCGACGAATGCGAGCGGGGCGAAATTGAGCATGCGCTACGCATGATCGTGAAGCACACGCGCCGCGAATACATCTACCCCGCCACCCACCATGCCTCTTCTCCTGCCACGACGAATCCAAACGTTCCCGCCATGGGCCAGCGCCTGCGATTGAAGGCGGACTACGCGGTCCCAGTGAATTGGACGAAGCCGGAAAAGGCCGTCGCCGCAGCGCTCAAGAAATACGGCGGCTTGATCGCGGACAACAGCAGCAGCTTCTTTTCCATCTCGGTGGTGCCCGACCAACGCTGGCCCTCCGGCGCGTTCAGTCATCTCACCGGTTTGTCCGTGACCAATTTTGAAGTCGTCCAAACCACGGGCCCGAATGAAGGACCGCGTTCAGCCGGTGCACCGTTGGCCAATGCCGGCGCTGACCAACAAGTGGCGCGTGGCACGGTGGTCAATCTCGCCGGCACCATCCTTCACACCAACGCAGCTCCGCTGGCTACACGGTGGCGGGTGTATTCCGGCCCTGGAACAGTGACGCTCAGCAACGCGAATCAAACGAACGCCACCGCCAGCTTCGACGCACCCGGCCAATACACGCTTCTCCTGCAAGCAGACGACGGCATCCACGTGACGGCGTATGACGCCGTGGTGATCACGGTGCAGGACTCGATTCAGATGAGCATCCGGCGTGCAGGCAGCGACGCGGTGTTGAGCTGGATGGGCGGGACGCCCCCGTTTCACCTCGAAAGTTCCCCCTCCCTTTCCGCCACCCAGTGGTTCGCGGCCGGAACGTTTGCCACAAACAACGCGACCGTCGCGGCTGGCTCAAACACGATGTTCTTCCGCCTGCGCGGGCAGTAGTGAGTGGGTGGTGATCGGCCCGCGATCGACGCAGAACCGTAACGCCGCCCAATGCAGCGCTCAATCCTTGGAGAAATACCTTGGGTCGCAGTCTTTGAAGATCGTCAGGCCTTCCTTGACGATCTGAAGGGTTTCCAGATCCACAATTTGAAAGTAGCGGGTGGGCTCGGGCAAAAGATTCTCGAGGGCTTCATCGACTGATTCGAACGAATCCAGGAAATCCTTCATGCCGCCGAGCGACCGGCCCACGTAATAGGTAAACAGGAGATAGCGATTCATCGTGGCTCATTCGGGCGACGCCGCTCAACTGCGTCGCCGCCCTTTGCATCCATGGTTTCGTCAGAATCTCGAGAGGGTTAAGTCACGACCGCCAACCGCAGATGTTCGCGTTGCCCTGCCACGCCGGTATGGGCCGCTGAAACCCCTCGACACCACGGCGTTGCTGCGCCTCAGGAACGAGCGCGGGACGCAATCCAAAGCGCCGCCGCCCCCGGTGGCAGCAACGTCGGCTGGACGAGAATCAACGATGAACTCAGCGATTGGAACCAGCCGATGGCCTGCGGTCGACCGGGGTGCAATTAAATGCGGGTGAAGGCAAGGCGTTTAGCTCGCGCCCCACGCGACTTCCTCTCCCCTCAACGGCCTCAACGGGGAGAGGGGCGGGCCTTCGCGGCGCCGAAGCGGCTTCGGCCGCGCAGGCGGGGTGAGGGGTGAGACGGTCCGTTGGATCACCCGTTTTTAATCACACCCGGTCGACCGTCGACCACCGGTTTGCTCTTGAAACGGCCGACCCAGCGGATTCTTATGTCGCAGGTCCGGCGCCGTAAATCAGCGCAGTTCAAATCGCGCAATGGGGGGGTCCGACTGCGATCTGACCAAAGACGGTTGCAGAACCGTGGTTCGCCAAATGGATTTGGGAGCTCAATGGCACGCTATGAATATCAGGATTCAGGAAGACAATCGGACGTTTCGAGAGTTTTACGAGGAGCCCACGATGCGGCATCAAGTGCACTACGCCTTTGCCCACAAGTTCCTGCCGCAATATGTCCAGCAGAACCCGTATGCCTTCTTCTCGTATCTCTTCCGCCACGACCTGCCCGGTGGCGCTTCGGAGCCCACACGATTCATTCAGAGTCGATGGACCATGTTTGAAGAAATGGCCGGACTGACCAAACGAGAAACGGACCCGTTAAAGGACGGCATGGTCTTCCGTCGGGTTTCGGAGCTTACCATGACCACCCTCGAGGTGGCCGGCAAACCAGCCGCGCTCGTTCAAATGCCAACCCCGGAACAACCGGTGGAAGCATTTTTCGTCGCGGTCGTTCTCCTGGCTTCACCAGCACATCCCGAGGAGTGGCCCCGCGACGTGTCGGCTCGGGTCTTTACGTTGGAGGCCGCCTGTTCGCCCACACCTCCACGGGAGGCTCCGAAGGGGATCGTTTGTGAATGGACCAAGACGGGCGATCACAGAAACTTCGGGATTGGCATCCGGGCGGACCGCGACGCGTTTCTCCAGGCTGTGGCCCCATTGTTGTAGTCGGCCCCCGAAATAACGGCCCCGGCCAACGTCGGGGTGCTCCCTTCCACTGAACCTCGAATAGGTCGCAGCAACGGACGAACGCGAACCGCCGTCGCGAGCCTCCCTCACCCCAACCCTCTCCCTCCCCAAGGCTCCCCAAGGAGAGGGGAAACTTCAGCGACCGCGCGGTGATGGGATCGACCGTCGGCAACGTCGTGGCCTTTCGGGGGCCGGATCGACACGCAGGCGGGCGGCGCGGAGATCGAGCAACTTGTTAGTCGATTCGGTCAACCGCATACCCCCTCTCCGCTCCGCCCCCCTGGCCCCCCTGCGGGGCAATGTTGCACTCCCCGGGGCCGTCGCCGCGGCATTTCCAGAACGCACCCAGTCCTGAGACACCACGTCGTCGCTCACTCCGCCAGGTGACACGCCGCCTGACGGCCACCCGGCAACTCACGCAGCGGCGGCACTTCCTCCCTGCAGCGAGCCTGGGCCACGGGACAACGAGGATGAAACGGACAACCCCCAGGCGGATGAATCGGCGACGGCACGTCGCCCGACAATATCATTCGCGGGCGCTTGGAATCAGGGTCGACGACCGGCACCGCCGAAAGCAGCGCCTGCGTATAGGGATGCTTCGGCGCCCGGCACAACTCCTTCGCCTCACCCGACTCGACGATGCGCCCCAGATACATGACCAGAATGCGACGACTGATGTGTTTCACCACCGCGAGATCATGAGCAACAAACAGGTAAGCCATGCCGCGCTCGCGCTGAAGATCCTGGAGAAGATTGATAATCTGCGCCTGCACGCTCACGTCGAGGGCACTGACCGGCTCATCGCAGACGATGAACCGCGGCTCAACGGCCAGCGCACGCGCAATGCCAATGCGCTGCCGTTGACCACCGCTGAACTCGTGGGGAAAGCGCGACGCGTGCGCGGGGTCGAGCCCAACCTCCTGCAGCAAAGCGTCAATGCGTCGACGACGCACCCCTGTCTCAAGGGCCAGTCGATGGATATCCAATGCTTCGCCAATGATCTCGGAGACGGTCTGCCGCGGGTCCAACGAGCCGTAGGGATCCTGGAAAATCATCTGAAACCGCCGGCGGCGTGCGCGCAGTTCCCTGCCACCCAACGCCGTGATGTCCTCACCTTCAAACAGAATGCGGCCGGCCGTCGGCTCGACGAGTCGGATGACGGCACGCCCGAGCGTGGTTTTGCCACATCCGCTTTCACCGACCAGCCCGACCGTTTCGCCGGGCGCGATGGAGAAGCTCACGTCGTCCACTGCCCGGACGAAATCTTTCGCCCGGCCCAACAGTCCGCGCTGAACCGGAAAGTGAACCTTGAGATGCTGAAGCTCGAGCAGGTTCATGGCTCACACCCGAAGCGAAGTCGGCGAAGTGGCCATGGGAGCGGCCCAAAGCGGACAACGCACCCAACGCCGCTCCATGACCGAGGCCAATGCCGGTGAACGAACCGCGCAATCCGCTTGCGCCTGCGGACACCGCGGATGGAAGCGGCAGCCGGCCGGAAAGTTACCGGCCAAGGGCGCAGCGCCCGGAATTGACCGCAGGCGGTCCGCCTCGACCCCAAGATCCGGCACCGACCGGATCAGCGCCCGCGTGTAGGGATGAAGCGGGCGCTGCAGAACATCGCGCGCCGGGCCTTGCTCGACCAACTGCCCGGCATACATCACCGCGACGTCATCGGCGAGATCGCCCACGATGCCCAGATTGTGCGTGATGAGGAGGATGGCCATGCCCAGCTGACGGCGCAGCTCGCCCAGCAGTTCGACGATCTGCGCCTGAATGGTCACGTCCAGCGCAGTGGTCGGCTCGTCGGCCACCAACAGTTTCGGTTGCGACGCCAACGCCATCGCGATCATCACGCGCTGCTGCATGCCGCCGGAGATTTCGTGCGGATAATTCCTCAAGCGCGACTCTGGCGCCGGAATTCCGACCAGCTTCAGCAGTCGGATCACCTCAGCATCCGTGGCCGCCACCGGGCGGTGGCACTGGAGCGACTCCTTGATCTGAGAGCCGAGGCGGAGAACCGGATTCAAGGAAGCGCCAGGCTCCTGGAAGACATAGCTCACCACCCCACCGCGAATGCCGCGTAACTCGCGGGATGACATCTTCAATACATCGCGGCCCTCCAGAACAATCGCGCCCCCGACGTAACGCGCCGGCGGCGATGGCACCAGCCGGGCAATCGAAAGCGCCGTGACACTTTTGCCCGACCCGCTCTCGCCCACCAGGCAGAGCGTCCGGCCGGACTCCAACGAGAGAGACACCCCGTCCACCGCGCGGGCTGCGCCCGGGCCAGACCCGAATTCGATCCGCAGATCTTTGATTTCGAGGAGCGACATGTTCGTTCCCGCGAAGATAACGCCGCGCCGCCGGCGAACGCCATCGCAAGATCAATGCGACCTTCCGCCCACTGGCAAGGAATCTCGGACGGCGTGGACAGACCGCGGGCCTCCAGCGCTTCCAGCCCGCAGCGGCCCGCGCCGGAGGCGATGTCCGATTAGTTCGTTCGTGCGCCGCCGGAATAACCCCAGCGCCAACGGCGCGCGTTCGAGGGAATCATTCGTCCCACAGCCTGTAGAGCCACGACCAAGAGTTCTGGTGGGAGCTTCGATCCCCTGGGTACCGCTCAGCAAACTCGACCTGGTGTCGACGCGTGGAGCGGCGGGAATTCTGGGAACGAGTTGGGGCGATACCGAACTGCGGCCAACCTTCGCGGAATCGCGGCCCTTCAGGCGCCCTTCAGGCCGCAGGATGAATGGCTCGATCGCTGACCCAGCCCGATGGGCTGAGCTGAGGGCTGGCGCGCCATTGGCGCTGGAACCGATCCCATGCAGCGAATCTCCGCCTTGCGAGTCTCGTCGGCGATCGTTCAGTCCATGGAGACGCTACGTGGTCCGCCAAATTGAAAATCGAAATTGAAAATCGAAAATCGAAAATCGGTCGGTCCAGCGGGAACTGCAACCCGTGCCTGAGCAGGCCGCCTCGACCGATGGCACGAAACATCAGCCACCGGTCGAGGGACGCGCCAACCCTGCGCGCCGTTACGGCTTGCGCAACCGGAAGTATTTCTGGGACCCGGTGCGCGGCAGCGTGACGATCTTTTGCCCGCCAATTTCAATCGGACTCGCCGTCACCGTCGACCAAGTCTGGCCGCGCGGCGCATCCGACGCCTGCAGTT
Source organism: Limisphaerales bacterium (assembly GCA_044230345.1). Lineage (GTDB taxonomy): Bacteria > Verrucomicrobiota > Verrucomicrobiia > Limisphaerales > JADJPG01 > JBGARF01. Next base: position 211,463 of record JBGARF010000013.1, on the reverse strand, counting down.
CATAGCCAGCCTCCGCGGCCGACCAGAAGATCACCACGCTCTCGCTCGAACGCACGATGCTCATCGGCGGCCCCACCACCAACGGCGGCCCCAGCACAATCTCGCCCGGAGTGAAGCTGCTCGAAACCGTCCGCGCCGTCGCACTCACCGCTTCCCGCACCACCGGCGAGTCGCCAAACGACACGGTCGTCGAACCCGAAACCGCAGGCGCCGCCGCAAGCGTGATCAACAGCACATCCTGATTTCCCGCGGTCAAGACATTGCCCGTCGGCAAAGCAAAGACCACCCCTACCCGGCCCGCGCTGGCCTGGTTGGTGTTGACGTTAAGCGTCGCAGCTCCAATCGCTCCCAGCTTCGTTGCCCCCACAAACCTCAGCTTGCTCGCATCAAAAACCAGGCTGAAGCCCAACGCGTTCTCGGTCCCGCTCGCCGCCACCTGCACCGGCACGTTCACCGTGCTGCCCGGCAGGACATTCGTGTTCGAGATGCGGACCACGCAATCACTGTTGCCACCGCCGCCACCCCCACCGCCCAATCCAGCCAAAGCCATCACCGGTTCGCTCGGCCCGCCAATGCCCGTAACCGGATCCAGCCCGGCCGAATAACGGCCCGCCTGCACCCAGTCCGCCACCGAGATCACCCCGTTCCCACGCCCTTCGCGCGGAGCGCAGTCCACTCGCTGAAATTCGCCCGGCTCGACCACGTCCAACGCCGCCGCAAACCGGCCAGCCTGAACCCAGTCAATCACCGTCAACGCCTGATCTCCAGTCGACCGCGGCGCAATGTCCGCTTCCAACGCCACTGACACGACAGACACGCTGCCCGTTCCATACGTCGCCGGAATCGACTGCGCATTGACGTTCGCCACCTGCCGGACAGTCGGACTGTCCCCAAATCGAATCTGGGTCGTCACTGGCTGCAGCACCGTCGCCACGTCGAAATTAGCCTGCAGAATCGCCCTTACCCCGCGCGGGAACGTCGCCCCCGCCGGCAGCGCCACCGAGATGCCCACCTGCCCCGCCGCAGCCTGGCTCGTGTTCACCAGAATCGAAGCATCCGGCGGCAGATCGGCGCCCGCTTGCACCCCAGAAAACGCCAGCAACGCCTTGTTATAACCCAGGCTGAAGCTCACGGCGTTTTCAGTCCCCAAGGCCCGCAAACTCACCGGCAACGAGGCCACCCCCCCCGTCACGGTCTCAACCGCGCCCGCTTGAACCGCCGTCGGCGACACCGAAATCGAACCCGCGGTGTAAACCGCCGCCAAGGTCTCCGCCGTCGCGTCGGACAACTGGCGCACCACCGGCTCGTCCCCAAACTGAACCGGCAATCGCTGAACACTCGGCACTCCACCCGTGGTAAACGTCACCGCCACCACCGCCTGCGTCCCCGCCGCAAAGGTCGAACCGGCCGGCAACGCCACCGACAATCCGACCCGACCGTTGGCCAGGCTGCTGTCATTCACCAGCAACGTCCCACCGGTTGCGCCCGCGCCCAACTCGGCCGAAACGAACGACAATCGCGCGGCATCATAATTCAAGCTGAACGCCACGGCGTTCTCGTTCCCGTTCGCCACCAGTTGAACCGGCACCTGCACCGGGCCCACCGCCAGCGCATCCACGCTCACCACCTGCACCCGCGCCGCCGGATAGTTCACCGACAACGTCGCCACGGAACTCGTCACCGACCCAAAGGAGTTCGTCACCACCACTTGATAGGCACCCGCGTCGCCAAATCCCACGTTGGCCACACTCAACGTCCGGTTCGTGCCCGCCGCCAGCGGCACTTCACCGTGATACCACTGATACGACAAGGGGATCGCGCCAATCACGTTCACGGAAAAGCTCACCGTCTGCCCCACCGTGGCCGCCACATTCGACGGCTGACTCCGAATCTCAGGAGGGGTGGTCGACCCATTGGTCGAGATGGCAGTGATGAAGCCTTCTACAATCAATACAGAACCCGGTTGACTACGGTCAGCCCCTCTTCCAGTCATTAAATCGATTGTGTCGCCCTCCGCCAAAACCAGGGCGTTCGAATACCCCACCCAATTCACGGAGCTGGCAGGACAATTGACACCGAAGATCTCCGCACCGTTTTGCACGACGTAGAAGTCTGCATCGCTAGAAACTGGCCCGACGATCCCAGAACGCGCTCTTGACTCGATCAGGTAACTGCCCGAGCCGCCCGGCGGCACGGTGAATCGAATGACGCCAAAATTCCGAACGCTACCGTTCTCTCCTGCCGCCAGCCAAACGGAACCAGACGGGAAGACGGACTGCCCGCCGTTGCCGAAAATCGTGCCCTGCGAGTTGTTTTTGTATATCGCCGGCCATACGCCCGCCTGAAATTCCCACGACTGCGGAGTGCCAACCCGCGCGAAGGACAAAGGTGTAAATTCACCCTCTAGGGCAGACTTAGAGCCGTAACTCCAGACACCATTTGGGTTGGAGGCCAGAGAGTAATCACGGGACAGATCATAGACGAGGGTCGCCGTATCGACCTGCGACAGTTCCAACGCGTCAAGTGCCGGCCCCGCCCAACCCGGGTTCAAGCTTGAGAGACGAAGATCCATGCTTTCGGCGGTGGCAACGAATTCGGAATGAAAGGGCTGCCAGCGCAAATCCGAAACCGTTCCAACTACGGTCACAGTAAAGCGATCGGCGGTTGCGCCAATCGAAACCAACAGGTCGGTCGTCGGCGGTGGGGCCTCAGGATTGGCAGCCATCTGAAAGGAGAGTCGATAGCGCTGACCAGGGCTAAGGCCCCGGATTTCCTGCGAGATCGTACCTGCAACAGATCCGCTCAAATCAAGGCAACGACCGCCATCGGCGGCAACCCAACGATTTCCGATATAGTCGAGGTTTCCGGAATCTATAATCCAGCCGTCGAGCCCAGTAGAGCCGGCATCCAATTGGGTGCTGCCCCCGGGATCTTGCCCCAGCTCAAAGCTCCCGTTGGCGAGAAGGTTTTCAGCGGCTTGAAGAGACGGTAGCGACAGTGCCGCCCCCAACGCCGCGGCGAGTAGAATAGCTTTCGAGTTGATTCGCGATGGCAGTGCTCGGAAATACTTCATGGTGTCCTCCTCATGGTATCGGTTAAGTGACGCTTACATCCTGGCCCACCCTCAACCGTCGGGTCAAGCCATGATTCCATTTGTTTTCCTGCAGCGCAAGGATCGGCATTCCGTCAGCACAAATCGTGGTGAGAACTGTGCAAGACTGAGCCAATTAAGGATTCCCCGCTATGGGGTCCCTGGCGCAACAAGCCGGTAAAACCGTGTTGTTTCAGCGCCCTCCACGTGGGGAAAAATCACGGACCGATTCGTTGCGGCAGGGGCAATGTCAGCAAGTTTTTGCCAATCACCCGTGTCAGCAGCTGACCGCCAAAGGATCGAGTAGCCGCGATTTGCGAAGGCGGTGAAATGAAGTTCAATCGCGCCACCACCAGAATTACGAATCCAAGCGATCCGCAATGCACTATTGGCATCTCGGGGTTCAGTGCCAGCGATGAACTCCTCCGAATTTGTTGAACCGTCGCCATCTGGATCTGCATCAGCATCCGGTCGCAGCGGATCGGTGCCATAGGCCAATTCCCAAACATCCGGCAGGCCGTCGGAATCCGCGTCGGCGTCAGGGTTAAATGGCGCTCCCGGCGTTGGGATCGCTGCCGCCCAGCTGGTCGGATTTCCGGGATCAAGGGACAATGCCCGACGCTGCAGGGAAGCGCCCGCGCCATCCGCAGCCATGGGCCACGGAGCCAAGTCATTGTAGGCAAAGCTAAAAACAACAAATCCCGTGGGATGCTCCAAGGCCAAAGGCTCACCGTCGTTGGCCAGTTTTCCACCGAACTCCCCGGCGACTGGGACCAACGGCCAAAGTCGCGAGAAATTGGTTATGCTGTTCACCAGGACACAAAACGCATTTGGAGCCAAAACTGCCCCATTGGTGAATACGTGGTTCACCCCCGTCGAAAAACGAAGGCCGCTGAGATCCAGAGCGATCGGCCCCACGTTTTGGAGCTCCAGGAACTCGAACCGTTCCCCGTCTGTTCCCTCGAACGACGGGGGATTGTAGTGGATTTCCGACACCCGAAGGGCCGAATAGTCTTGGGGCACATAGAACTGTGCTTCCACCAGCGCACTCCAGCTCGTTCCATCGCGAACGCGCGCTTTGACGAGGGTCTGGGTCGTGATTTGATAGGGGTTGGCAAACACCCGCGCCGTCGGCGCCACGCCGCCGCCACGAAGGCGCGGATCGGTCCCGTCCACGGTGTAGTAGATATTTCCTCTTCCTTGGGTGTTGGTGATCACCAGTTGCCAGCCATTGGTCACCAGTCCGCCGTGCTGCCGGAAGGTGGGGGCCGACATCGCCGGGTAGAGGCTTGCATCGGAAAAACGCTTCATTGCCACCGAATGATTCGAGGGAAAGTAAATGGAACATTCCCAAATATTGGTGTTCAGCCACTCTACCTCGCGCCGAAACGGGCGCGAGGGGCGTTGAAAATCTCCCCACCGCGCTGACTCCGCCACCACAGCTCGGTCGAGGATGTTCGAAAGTGCGCACCATCGAGCAATGTTCTTTTGGACACTGAGCGCGCCGCCGTTAAAGAGATGCTTGTGCACCCGGTCGCCAAAGAATTGGCGAAACTCGGCATTGGCGCGGCAGTGGGCATAGACCTCAGCAGGCGTGTTCGCGGTACTTTCCTCGGCGTACCAGGGGGCGCCGCCACGAAGTAAGACCCATGCCGAGTGTTGTTTAATTAAGGAGTTAATCGAGATTTCCTGATCCCAAGCAGCAAACTTGAAACCACTGCTCGACGGCCTACGATCCCGGATGGCCCACCAATTGTGGTCAGGCCAGTCGTCGGCACCAATGAAGATATGCAGGATCATGTAGTCGACCAGGTTGGTCACATCGAGCAAAACGGGGTAGTTGGTGTTTCTGGTACCGTCGACGTTGTTGCCCATGAGGCGTTGATAGTTGGCGTCCGACTCCAACCCAGTCGTTCCCCGGAGCTGGTTCCAGGCATTCCAATCCCCAGCGTGTAAATCGGTAGCGTCGGAAATGGCATCATAGTCCTCTTCGTCACCCCCAAGATACTCGGCCCCGAAATCGTCGTCAGGCCGCTCAACCACGTTGTATAGGCCCCAATAGAGTCCATTTAGGAATAACTGAACGTACACACCCGTAGCGCTTGCGTGCCCCATTTCCTGTTGCGCCCTGCGGACCCACTCGTCTCGCATATAGCTAGCTTCGGCTCGATTCCAACGGAGCTGCCCGTTGACGAGTTGCTGGGGCCATTCCGTCACCGCCCACGTGTCCGTTGAGTTGGCGCGAAGAATGAGCCGATTGAACCGCCGGCGGGATGAATCTGGGAAAATCGGGAAATCAAGTTCGCCCGAACCATACTCGGTTCGAAACAATGCAGTGAATCCATGCTTCGGAGTGAAGGTCGGAAACCGAGACGCCCCGCCGCGGAGGGTAATACCAATGTTGTGCTGAAACCCTCGTCGCCCGTCCGGATAGATCAGCTCAAAGCTGGCCCGGCGGACCCACGAGTCCCCTTCCTCCAACGAGCGGACGTAGATACCATTGCTGGCACCGAACAATCCGTCGTTCGCGGTGACTACGCTCACAATTGGCAGCGCTACCAGCGAGTTGGTCACCTCGTATCCTGGCAGCGGATTGCTGACCACCCGCATGTCCATTTCGAAATCGGCGTTCACGCTTCCACTTGGATCAGGCCATGCGGTTGCCGCGCCTAGCGGAGCGGACTGAGTCACCACCGCTGCGGGAAACAAATAGCTATGCGTATCGATGTCAGTCGGCAACCAGTCAGTCCGGTAGGCGGCGGCTCGAAGCAGAGTGGTGGTCGACAGTTTGAGGGTGATGTTCGTTCCCGGTGCCCGTGTCCCGTTCGTGAGCGAAGGCTCGGATCCATTCGTAGTGACAACCAGCGTGGCCCCATCTGTCGGCACCCAGACCGTCACATCGATTGGCGAGTAGTAAATCCCGCGATTCGTGGTGAAATGTGTATCCGCAACAACATTCGCGTAGCCCGCCGAGTTGGGTGCTCCCGGCGACGGAGGTGCAAAATAGCGTTCGGCGAGAACCGGGATTCGGCTGAGGCCATAACTCACATTCTTTCTCTGTCTTTTGTAGCGATACTCGCTGCTGACGTTGGTTCCGTCCGGCCGAATCAACGCGATATACCCCCCTTCGTCATCCAACTTGAAGTTGGTGTGGAGCGGAAGAGTGGTATTCGTCCGATTCTTGCCTGACGCAAAGACGACGAGATAGCTATTGGTCGGAAGCGTGACGTTCGGGAGGCGCCACTTGGTAAGTCGATTGGTAGAATCAGTGAGATACCAACCGTCGAGCGAGATCGCCCGTGGCATTGGGTTGAATAGCTCAATCCAGTCAGACGCATCTCGGTCTTCGTCATACAAACCACCCCGATTGTCGGCGAGGAATTCCGAAATCATGGGGCTCGGCGGCGGGATATTTGGGTTGAGCACATACCGCCATGCTCCCCCACCGAACACGTCCCCGGCTGAATTCGTAATTCCTGAATTCTCCGTCCACGCAACACTTACAACACCCGTCGATGGGGTCGGAAATGTAAATCGATACGTCAACGGAGAAACCACCGACATCGTTGCCGCCGGAGCGCCGTTAATTCTCAAGTCCTCCGCAGCCAGACCGCCAACCGACTGATCGAAGGCGATGGTGATTTGGGTCAAGGCATCGACTTCTGAATCGGGCGGGGGCAGCACGCTAAGTATCCGCGGCGGATTAATATCACTGGCTATAGTCAGTGACGCCATAAAACCGAAGTCACTGCTCCCAACCAAGGCATTCAATGCTTGAACGGCGACGACGTTCACCCCTTCGCGCAACACGCCTGCGGTATTGGTTACGACATAGTCGACGGTAGGCTGCGGCTCGGTGACCTGAGATGCGGCCAATCCGTTAAATGGCGGAGTTACAGGAACCACATTTCGACGCGCGAACTCGATCCCGTTTATCCAAGCCACGAATCCGTCGTCGCTCGCGGCAGACATCGTGAGGGAAATTGCGTGACCAACGTTTGTTACAAAGAAAGTTTTCCGTAGGTAAAGCGAGCTATACCGGTTGAACATGTCGTTCAGAAGAGTCCCGGCAAACGGCCCTCCACTCCAAAATGGCATTTCCGACACAGCGCTCGTGTAAAGAAACGGACCGGCACCCTCTTCCCACGAGACATCAGGGAATTCAGGTAAACGCCACGCGTCAGTGGGAACCGATGCCTCATTGGTACCACGGTGAAAGCGCCACGGAGCATCAGCGGAAAAAATCAACGCGGAACCAGCAGCTGCTTCCGCTTCGGACGGCAAAAGAAATGAAACCACCATAAAAAAAACGGCGGTGACCGCCGCCAGACGTCGGATGAAACACTTCATAGCAAAGACACTACTTTTCATATTTGCGGCCATGCCTACCGCTACATCATCACGAGCGGTCCTCCTGGCTCGCTTCGACAGAACAACAGTTACGGTCAGAAGTCAAAGGCAGGCCCGTTGGTACTGCCGAGAATCTGAACTCGGGCCGAAATTTTGAGCCGAGAACCTCCATGTTTGCGGTCCCAGCCGCGTCCGACCATAAAGTCGACCGTATCCCCGGCCAGCATTGGAAAGTCATTGGTGTATGCCGCCGTCGCCCCTGGCGCAAGGAGGAGCCCAAACACCTCATTGCTATTGGTCAGAACATGAAAATCAGCATCGCCTTGAATGGGCGCGTCAGCCGCGCCGACGACTGCAACTCGGACCTGATAATCGCCAGCCACGGGTGCGGTAAATCGGACGACTCCGAAATGTTCTGGCGCGTCGGTCATACCCGGGGCAATGGAGGTTTCACCCCTGGCGCAAAGAAACTGCCGGCCGGGCATCTGCAAATTTCCCTCAGAAACCACCGCCGATACAGCGGGCCACTCGCTGTCATTTAGCTGCCAAGAGTAGGAGGTCGTGCCACTCGAATCGTCGGACCATCGTGCCGTCGTCAAAAGCAAGAGCGGGCCGTCCAAAACGCTCTTCCAACCGCAGCGCCAGACTCCATTCGGATTCAAGTTGGTGGAAAACCCAGCACCCCCAGCCCTAGCGATTGGAGGAGTAGGCACCTCTTTCGGCAAATCGACGTGCTCCAAGGAGATATTGTCGAGCGCGGGACCAGCCCACCTTCGATTCAGGCTGATGAGGCAAAGCTTGGTGCTGGGCTCCTTCGCTTCGAATTCGGTGCGGTAGGTGCGCCAGCCGAGATTTGCGACGTTCCCACCGCGAACCATGGAGCACAGATTTGAAATACGCCCAACTGACACCAAAAGATGTGTCTGGGAGGGCGGCGCCTCAGGATTGACCGCCATGTCGAATGACAGTCGGTACCTACGGCCAACGATCAGGCCGTTGATTTGCTGCTCGATTGCTCCTGGTCCACTCCCGTTGAGGTCGATACACCGCTTTCCGTCGGACGCTCGCCAGCGCTTACCGATATAGTCCAAATTGCCGTAGATAATTCTCCACCCTTCCAAACCACCAGAGTCTCGATCGAGCTGAACACTTATTTCGGGGTCAGGACCCACCTCAAAACTGCCGTTTGCGATCAGATTATCCTGCTGCCCTGCCCTCAAATTGGCTAAGCCTACGATCGCGATGCCGGCCAGCAAGGCACCCCGGCCCAAACAAAAAAGCAACGAACCTGCGGTCTCCCTGGCCCGGGTTCTGATTCCATCTTGGCTGCATAGGTTTACCAGCATGTATCTTCAACGCTCCTTGTTTATCTGCCGTGAGGCGATAGACCCGTAATCAAGGAATCGCCTGCAAAGGTCAAGCCTCGTTTCCATCCGCACCCAAAGTTCAGGTAACTTTTTGATGGCACAACGATCAAAGTTCACGCCGCCTCATCGAAAAATCGATGCTTCACGCCCCCCCGGACTGAACCAACCGTAGAAGTCTCGAAGGCCAACGCGACAGCCACACACTCAATACATGCGGGCCAATGCGGTTAGCTCAGTTTCCGAAAGACAAGGATGGGATGGAACGAAAGCCACCAAAGGCCCAAGCGATTGAGTCCTCGGGTCATCCAATCTTTTTCAAAGCGATAAATGATGGGAGGTCCATAGTTGGAGCCAATTGCTTTCACAAACTCGAAGCCCCGCCGCCGCACGATCCGAACGACCTGTGGCGCCGTGTAGATAATATCTATCGGCTGCCGAACGATCCAGTTGGGCTTGTTCAGCAAATCGGACAATAGCCGAACACCTAACCAAGGCAGGTGAAGAAAATTGGGAAAGGAGACATACAGGAGTCCGTCTTTTGCCAGAATCTTGTGAATCCCGTCCAATGCAGAGTCCGGCTCAGCGAGGTGCTCAATCGTCTCCATCAAGAAACAAACGTTAAAGAATTCCGCGGGATACGGCAGACGATAAATATCCCCGACCTGAATGTGAGCACCCGGAAGCCAGCGCTGAACGAATTCAATCGCAGTTTCACTTTGTTCAAGCCCATAAATTCGGTCCGCACCAACCAAGTTCTCGCGGGCCAAATGCCTCAGAAGCTGACCCTGGCCACAACCGAGTTCGACGACCCGGGAGTTCGCGGTCAATTGACCGGCCAAATGGGGAACAAGCCACCGATACCACGGGGCAAACTGGGTTTGCTCCTTCCGATAGTGTTCGTCATACCAGGCCGCATCTTCCGGTCGTATCACGGCGGAGCTTATATCCGAGACTTACCTTCTGTCTCAAAGAAAAACGCCAAAGAAAGTGAGCCAGTCCCACCACAACACAGACCTTGGAATCGTGAAGAGAGATCCCATCTCTGGCCGGCAAGTTCTCCGCTGGCGCCCCAATCTGGAACCTGCAATAGTCGCGCGCGCTTGAGCAAAGCGTCCCAAAAAACTGCGATACTGATTAAGAGATTTTATGAGTCGAGATACGACAGTCGCCATCCGTAAAAGCATTATCGCAGCCGGAGTGGGATTTCTTACATTAGCCGCAGTAGTCTTGCTGCTGTTCTCGTCCAGCCTCAAACCCAATATCGTTGTCTTCTCAAATGACGGTCCGTTAGGAGTCGCCAATTCTGAGTCGCTGGCCCTGCCGGCCTCGTACAGCGGGTTTTGGATGGACCTCTACTGGATCGGCGGTAACGGCGCCCACACGCCAGGATCTGTCACATCTTCAATTCGGCATTTCCTCGGGCCCATCGGCTATTCCAAGTTCTACGCGGGCATCGCGGTCCTCTTCTCCGGCATTTGCGGATGGATCTACTTTCGAACCCTGAAACTTCGTCCCTCGCTGGCCACGGTGGCGGCGTTGGGGGCGGCGTTGAACTCGAACTTTTTTTCGAACACGTGCTGGGGGTTGGGGACGCGTTCGATCACGCTCGGCTGTGTTTTTCTGGCGCTGGCGGCGTTGGGCGCGCGGCGCATTGGGAACCCCTGGCTCAATTCGATTCTGGCGGGGATGGCAGTGGGCATGGGCGTGGTGGAAGGCGCCGACAACGGGGTGATTTTCAGCCTGTTCATCGCCGCGTTTGTGCTCTGGCAGGCGTGGGTGGGTCGGGATTCGGACGCGGCAGCGGACGCGCCCGGAGCAGGGCCGTCGACGTCCGGGGGAGGCGGATTGGGGGCGTCGTCATCCGCCAGCGCGGGCGGGCTGGGGCGTTTGTTGGGTGGCGGGATGCGGCTGACGTTGGTGGCCGTGTTTGCTGGATTCATGGCGACGCAATCGTTGATCAGCCTGTTTGACATCGCGTCGAAGACGGCCGTGAGCGCGACCGCGGACGCGGAGACGAAGGAACAGAAGTGGTCTTTTGCCTCGCAGTGGAGTTTGCCGCCGGAGGAGACGATTCGGGTGTTGATTCCGGGGTTGTATGGCTACCGGATGGACACGCCTGACGGCGGGAACTATTGGGGCCGCGTCGGGGAGTCGCCGGGGTCGCCGGGGTCACGGTTTTCGGGTGCGGGCGAATATGCGGGCGTGCTGGTGGTCTTGCTGGCGATTTGGAGTGCGGCCCAGGCATTTCGTCGCCGCGGGAGCCCGTTTACGGAGCCGGAGCGGAAGATGATGTGGTTTTGGGTGGCGACGTTGGGAGTGGCGACGGTGCTGGCCTGGGGCAAGTTCACGCCGGTCTACAAGCTGACGGTGTATCAACTTCCGTATTTTTCGAGCATTCGAAATCCGATGAAGTTCATGCACGTGTCGCATCTGGCGCTGATGATTTTGTTTGGCTACGGCCTGCTGGGCCTGAGCCGGCGGTATTTCGGCGAGGGGCGCGCGGCGCGAGCCGACGGGCGTCCGGCGGGGGCTGGGAAGGCGGGGCCGGGGAGTGCCGCAGACGGCTTCGACGCGGGTTGGCGTTGGGCCATGATTGGGATGGTGGCCGCGAGCCTGGTGGGGTTGCTGGCCTATCTGTCAGGCAAGGCGGCTTTGGTCAAACATCTTGAAGGGGCCGGCTTCGACAATCCGCAGTTGCCGTCGCCATCGGCGATCGCGAGCTTTAGCGGGACGGAATTCGGGCTGTTTGTTTTGTTCCTGGGGTTGTCGGTGGGGGCGTTGATGGCGGTAATGCGTGGATGGTTTGGGGGTGGGCGGGCGCGGTGGGGGACGCTGCTGCTGGGTTTGATCCTAACCATCGACTTGTGGCGGGCGAACACGCCTTGGGTGGTGTATTGGGATTACAAGCACAAGTATGCGACCAACCCGATCCTCGACGTGCTGCGGGACAAGCCGTACGAGGCGCGGGTGGTGGCGCCGGGGCAGCTGGTGGATCCGCGGGCGGCGCAGCAGGCTGGCGGGTTGACTTACCTGTTTCCGCAGCTTTACGCGATCGAGTGGGTGCAACATCACTTTCAGTATTACAACATCCAATCGATCGACGTGGCGCAGGACCCGCGTCCGCCGGCGGACAAGCTCGCGTATCTGCAGGCGATGCGGGATCTGGGTCGCTACTGGCAACTGACGAACACGCGGTATGTGCTGGGCATGACGGGCTTTTTGGGGGCGCTGAACCAGCAGTTGGATCATGGGTTGAACCGGTTTCGGGTGCGGGAGACGTTCAACGTGGTGCCGAAGCCGGGGCCAAACCCGACGCAGCTGCAGGACTTCACGGTGCAGCCGGCGACCAACGGGCCGCTGGCGTTGTTCGAATACACGGGGGCGCTGCCGCGGGCGCGGCTCTACGCGAAATGGCTGGTCATGACGAACGGCGATGAAGCCCTGAAGACGCTGACTGATCCGGCATTTGATCCGTGGTCGGCGGTGGTGGTCTCGGATCCGATTGCGGCGTCACCGGCCGGGACGGTTTCGACGAATGCGGAGGCGGGCAAGGTAACTTTTGCGAACTATTCGCCGCAGCGGTTTGAGTTGAAGGCGGAGGCGACGTCGCCGGCGGTGCTGCTGGTAAACGATCGATTTGATCGGGACTGGCGGGTGACGGTGGATGACAAGCCAGCGCAGCTGTTGCGGGCCAACTTCATCATGCGCGGCGTGGAAGTCCCCTCGGGGACTCACACGGTGCGATTTGAATTCAAGCCGCCGTTGACGGGGTTGAAGATCAGTCTGGTGGCGATTGGCGTGGCGGCGGTTTTGACGGTCCTGCTGGTCTTTGTTCGTTCGAAGGAAGCCGGCGGGCTGGCCTAGCCCGGTTGTCTTTCCAAATATCCGCGGCAATTTCGGAACGTGAAAAAGCGCTCGCGATTCGCCCTCACCCCGGCCCTCTCCCCCAGGAGAGGGTGGACATCAGCAGCCGCGTCGGACGCAGGACCTGCGTCCGCGGCGAGGGGACGTTTCTGGGCGCAGTTGAGATCTCCTGGCGGCTTGGCCTCGCCGGCATTTGCGATGACGACGTCATGAGCCATCAAGACACGTACTATCAGAACAACGAAAACTACGCGCGGTTCCTGGCCGGCTGGGACGCGGCGTTTTATGCCAAGTATGCGGAGGCATTGCAGCCGGCGCGGGCCGGCGGGCGCGTCCTGGACGTTGGCTGCGGGGTGGGCCAGGTGGTGGCACGGCTGACGGAAGCCGGCTTTGAGGCGCACGGCGTGGATGTGTCGAAGCCCAACATCGAACGGGCGCGCGAGTTTTGTCCGCGGTGCCAGCTTTACGACGGACGCCGGCTCCCCTACCCCGACGGTCATTTCGCCAGCGCCGGAGCGTTGAACGTGCTGGAGCATGTCGACGAGCCGGAGGCATTCATCAAGGAACTGGTGCGGGTGGTGGAGATCAGCGGGCGCGTGGTGTTGTCGAGCCCGAACTTTTTCCGTGTGCTCGGCTTTCGGGATTATCATCCGCGCATGCGGGGTGTTGGGCGCAAGTGGCGGAACTGGCGGCGGCTGAGCGAAAAACGTCGCCAGATGCAGACCGACCCGGCGTCGGTGCGATTTGATCGGATGCCGCCGATTGTGAAGGAGCCGTTCACGCCGGACGACGATGCCATCGTGGCGACCAACGCGTTGGAGATGGAGTTTTTTCTGCAACGCGCCGGCTGCGAAGTGGAGAGTGTGTCCTGTTGCGATCGGAAAGTGGCGGCACCGGTGGACTGGGTTCTGAATCTGGGCCCGTGGCGATACGTGATGTTCAACTCCTTCCTCATCGCGCGGCGAACCCGCGGGTGAAGGTTCACCGCGGGGAACGCGGATAACCCGAGGAAAAAGCGCTTCCGGGCAAGCCAGCGCGCTTCACCCAAAACCACACGTAACACTCCTGAAAAAACGATTGAACCGATGATTCACGCCGATGGACGCAGATTTCAGAACATCGATCGAGGACTGGGATCTGGGACAACCTTGAGACAACGACCGGGAGAAGCAGGTTCGACGAAAGCCCCGTCGCTCTCCGCGCTCGTCTGAGTCAATCTGCGGTTTTCCAGTCGTACGCGGGGTTCGGGGATTCAGCTCCGCGTTCTGAAGTCCATCCTCTGTCTTCCTCCGTGGCCTCGGTGGTTAAAAGCGGGATTCACCACCGAGCGCACGGAGTGCAGATCACTTTCGGTTGCCGCCTTCGGGGCCGATGTCGAGGCGGCCGGCGGCGGGGGCGGTCAGCACCCGGCTGGCGTCGCGTGTGGTCATCGCATACTGAAATCCACGCGCAGAACCGGCGGCTCCAGCCCGGCCGTGTTTGTCCAGCGCCACGAAATTCACGCTGACCCCCGCGCCCTTTGGATCTTTCTTCACGATGCGACGCACCGCTTCCAGGCACGCTTCTTCCGGCGACATGCCCTGGCGCATCAGTTCCACCACGAGAAATGAACCGCAATAGCGCAGGATATTCTCGCCGAGACCAGTGGCGCCGGCCGCGCCGACGTCGTTGTCGACGTACAAGCCGCCGCCGATGAGGGGCGAGTCGCCGACGCGGCCCGGCAGTTTGCCTCCCCAGCCGCTGGTGGAACAACCGCCGGCGATGTCGCCATTGGCCCCAAGGACCAGCAGCGCGAGCGTGTCGTGGTTGGCCGGGGGTTTACCGGAGCCGTTTGCCTTTGCGTCTGGCGAAGGTTGGGCTGCGGTCGACTGATCCCGGGCTGACATTCGCTGACGATGCCACGCTTGATGACGTTCGGCGGCGTTGTGTTCGACCGACTCCAGCCCTTCCTGCAACGCGAACAAGCGCGCGCCTTCTCCGACCAGCATGACGTGCGGCGTTTTCTCCATGACGCGCCGGGCGGCGGTGATGGGATGCCGGATGCCTTCAAGGGCGGCCACACTGCCGGCACGATGGCCCGGGCCAGCCATGATGCAGGCGTCGAGCTGCACAACGCCGGCGGCGTTGGGGATCCCGGCGAGGCCAACGGATGAATTGCCGCGAGCTTCGACCAGCCGAATCCCCTGCTCCACCGCGTCCAGCGGCGCACCGCCGTCGAGCAACACCTTCAAGGCGACGTCATTGGCCGGACGCCCGAAGCCCCACGTCGAAACAATCAAAGGGCGTTCGCCGGACGGAACAGCCGGAGCGGACGGCACCGCATCGGCCGCGTGCGTGCGGGCGATCGCGGCGACGGTCCCAGCGGCGAAGCCGCCCGCCGTGCGAACGACGAACTGCCGACGATTGAGCGGGAGATGGAGGGGCATAGAGCGCACCCGGAATGGGATGACAGTTTGGGCGGCTACACGAACTTCGTCTGGCCGGGCAGCGCCATGGGTTCGGGGGTGAACTTCATGTTCCAGTCGGTGATCTCGGGCACCAGCACCTGTTTGGAATTGAGGATCATTTCCCACGACAATTCCTGGCCGGTGTAGGCCGCATTGCGGCCCATGATGCCGAGCAATGTGCTCTTGGCCATGCGCTCGCCGTCGTTGATGGGTTTGCCTGAGCGAATGCTCGCGAACAGCTCGTTGTGTTCGACCTGGTACATGTTCGGCTTCTCGCCTTGGTAACGCCATGGTTTGTCGCCGGTGATCATCGCGCCGCGGGGTTCGATGCGGGCGGTGCCTTTCGAGCCGATCACGGTCAGATTGTTTTCGCTGTGACACCCCGGGATTTGCCGCTGCGACAGGAAGCCGAGCACGCCGTTGGCCCACGTATAATTCGCCTCGATGTGATCGTAGATGTTTCCGCCGTGCGCGGGGATCTGCCGTCCACCGACGGCCGAACAGGTCAACGGCACGACATCGCCCATGGCCCAGCCCAACCAGTCACAGGTATGCACGGCCTGCTCGACATAGCCGTCGCCGCCCAGCCAGTTGAAATTGTACCAATTGCGCACCATCCACTCGAGATCGGACATCCCTTCCTTGCGGGAGCTCGCCGGAGGCATCGGCTTCACCGGCCCCGTGAGATAGGTGCCGTAGATCGCGCGCACATCGCCGATTTGACCGTCGTGAATGCGGCTGAACAACTCGCGCAAGGGATAGTCATAGCGCCAGCAGAATCCAGCGACCAAGGCCAGTGAACGTTCCTTGGCGAGGCGCGTTGATTCCATGACCGAGCGCACGCCCGGCACGTCCGTCGCCATCGGCTTTTCGCAGAACACATGTTTGCCGGCCTCGATGGCCGCGCGCAGGTGCACCGGACGGAAGCCCGGCGGCGTGGCGAGAATGACGACGTCCACGCCGGACTCGAGCACCTTCTTGTAGGCGTCGAGGCCGACGAACGTGGTCTCGGGAGTGACCTTGACCTTGTCCGCTCCGGCTTCGGCGGAGACGGCCTTGATTGCGCCCTGCACGGCTCGTTCGAAAACATCGCCCACGGCGTGCAACCGGACGTTGCCATCGGCCTTCATCGCCTGCGCCGCCGCGCCAGTCCCGCGCCCGCCGCAACCGATCAAGCCCACCTTGAGTGTGTCGCCCGGAGAGGCGGCCCGCGCCTTCGAAGTCAGCAGATGAGGCGCCGCCAGCGCACCCGCGAGCGCTGCGGTGGAAGAAGTCTTGAGAAAGTCGCGACGTGAGCCCAGGAGGTGATGGGATTCAGAGTTCGGTGTTTGCATGCGCGGAGATTAGGGATTGCTCCAAAAAGAAAAAGCATTTATCGGAAGCGCATGTCGCCGGCTCCAAGCAAACTCCAGCATCCGAACTCCGAAACCCGTCGGCAGGCAAAGGCCGCGCCCAACTCGTTCACCAACGCACTGCGCCTTCCCGCGCGGCTCGCTCCGGCGCGACTCGCGCTCCTGGCCCTGACCGGCGCCGGCTTGGCGTTCGGCCCACGACCGGCGACTGGCGCGGAAGGCGGGAGCCGTTTCCCCTGCCCCGAGGCGGAGATTGCCCGCTACACGGCGCACAAGATCGATCAACCCATTCGCATCGACGGCCGGCTCGACGAGCCGATCTGGAGCCGCGCTCCGCGGTCGCCGCGCTTCGTGGACATCCTGTCGGGTGGCCGAACCATCCACGATACGCACGCGATGGTGATCTGGGACGAGACCAACCTTTACGTCGCCTACCGGGTGGAGGAGCCGTTCCTGCATGCGAAGTACACGAACCACAACGACCCGATTTATTACGACAACGACGTGGAGTTTTTCATCGCCGGCCGAGACGCCTACTATGAGTTTGAGATCAACGGATACAACACGGTCTACGAGGTGTTCTTCATCTGGAACGAAGCCTACGAATCCGGCGGATTTGCGCAGGCGCCCGAATTTGCGCGCCCCAATCTGAAGCCGTTCAATGGCGTGGGCTTCACCAACCACCCCCGCGGCGGGCGCCTCGGACATTTCAACTGGAGCTATCCCGGCAAACAGACAGCCGTGCACCTCGACGGCACGGTCAATGACGACAAGGATCGCGATCGTGGATGGACGGTGGAGATTGCTCTGCCCTGGCGGGGATTGGAATGGCTGGCCAAGGCGGAGAAACGCTCGTTGCCGCCGAAGGAAGGCGACGTCTGGCGGATGGATTTTTCGCGATTCAACACCTACAAGGAAGCCGCTCCGGCGAAGGATTCAGGGGGCTGGGTGTGGACCCGTCACGGGATCTGGGATTCACACATTCCCGAGTGTTTTGCCTACGTGAAGTTCAGCACCAACGCGCCGGCACGTTAACCAGCATCACCGCGGCGCGCGACTTGAATGGTTCACCGGGCACAAATATTCGCACCCCCGAAGACCGAAACTGAAAACCGCAGATGAACGCCGATGGGCGCAGATATTTCGGGGTCGATTAAGAGATCGGATTGGCGACCGCCTGAAGTGAAGGTTCGGGGTTTCACGGTCGAGGACCGTCCTCTCCTTATCCTTTATCTGCGTTCATCGGCGTGAATCTGCGGTCAAAGATTCTTACGGGCTTGGGCATTGCTCATTGCTCATTGCTCATTTGGAATTGAGCAGTGGTTGGCGTTGGCGACCTTAAGCCATCGGGCGATGGCGGTTAGGCGGTCTTGACCGAGCGGTCGGCGAGGCACTGGCGCAGGCTGATCATTTCCTGGGCATCGACGTCCCAGACCTTGAGTCGCAGGCAGCGGAGGATATCCCTGGGCCGCAGCGTGGTGGTCTTGGGGTTCATCAGCTCGGGAATGGCGTTTCTGGCCTCGGGCAGGCGATAGAACGGGATGCGGGCGTTGAGATGATGGATGTGATGGAAGCCGATGTTGGCGGTGAACCAGGCCATGATGCGGCCGGTCTTGAGGTAGCTCGACGACTCGAGCGCGGCCTTTTCGTAGGCCCAACCTGCGCGGTCAAAGAAGGTCACCCCGGGGAAGTTGTGTTGGGCGTAGAACAGGTAGGTTCCGATGGCGCACGCCACGAAGTGAGGCAGAACGAGCGTCAGCAACAGGGCCGACCAGCCGAAGAAATACGTCAATCCCACCGCCAGTCCGAGGTGCACGACGAATGCGATGAGGCAATCGTAGTGTTCCCGCGGGCGGTTGAAGAACGGGTAGAGACACATGCCGTGGAGGAAGACAAAAATGTAGCCGAAAAGGATCGTCAGCGGGTGGCGCATGAAGAGATAGCGGAACCGGACCGAGCGGGACGAGCGAAGATACTCGGCGCGGGTCATGATGGGGAATGACCCGATGTGGGCGCTGCGGAGCTTGGAGTTGTGCTTGTGATGGTAATTGTGCGAGCTGCGCCAGATGCTGCTGGGGCTGAGGGAGAGGATGCCGAAGACACGCATGAAACCCTCGGCCAGCCGGGACTTGGGCAGGATCGCATGGTGCTGCTGGTCGTGATAGATCACGAACAGGCGGAGGACCAGCAGACCGGAGATGAACCCGCAGATCAATTTGCCCAAGGGATGAAAATTCCAGAGCGTGCCGGCCGTGGCCAGGGCCAGGAGAAAGGAGGTCGAGAGCACGCACCACCAACTGCGGACGGTCGAATCCGTCGCGTACGGCTTGGTGGCCAGGATCAGTTCTTTACCATTTCTCATTCGCGTTTTGTGTTGTCGAGGCGCCCGTTAGTCCCCGCGGGCAACGCAGCCTCTGCTTAATTCATGGCGTTGTCGATGACGACCTGCACCGGAAAGACCCGACACCGCCAACCACATGCTTGTTGCTCGACGGCAATTAACGGTCAATCGGCAGAGCGCCGAAGGGCTTTAGCGCCGTTCTGGCCTAACCGCACAGCCGTCCCCAGAGAACCTTGAGATAGCGGCTTTCGGCGCAGTTGGACATGACGGGATGATCGAGGCCCGGGCCGGTGCGATCGAGGAACTGCAACCGTTTGCGTTCCTTGTGTGCCGCGCGGACCACCAGCCGCTCGAATTCCTCCGCCGGCAACATGCCAGAACAGGAGCAGGTGACGAACGTTCCGCCCGGCCGGAGCAGCCGCAGCGCGAGGCGATTCAAATCTTCATACTTTCGCGCGCCGTCGTCTTCATCGTCACGCGTGAAGATCAACTTCGGCGGGTCAACCACCACGACGTCCCAGGCGCGGTTGTTCTGCTGAACCTGACGGCAGTAGCTGAAGGCGTCGCAGTGGACCCAGTTAATCCGGACCTGGTTGAGGTTGGCATTGCGCTTGGCCTGTTCGATTGCTTTCTCGTCCAGATCGACCCCCGTCACTTCGGCGGCCTTGCCGTGGACGGCTGCGGAGAGGGCAAACCCGCCGGTGTAACAGCAGAGGTCGAGCACCTCGCGGCCTTCGGTGGACTCGGTCAGCCGGCGACGATTGTCCCGTTGATCACAGAAGAAACCCGTCTTGTGCCCGCGCTCAAAGTCGACCTCGTAGCGCACGCCGTGCTCCCGGATGCGGACCGTCTTCACCGTGTCTGAGGGCAGCGTGCGGGGGAAGATGCCCTCGAGCCGCGCGATTTTCTCGTCGACCTCCAGCACGAAACGTTTTGTGCCCAGGCGCTGGTGCAGCAGCGGCAGCCAGTTGGACAGGCGTTGAAAGATGCCCAGGCTGTGCACTTCAATGCTGAGCACGTCGCCGAACTTGTCGACGATCAAGCCGCTCAACCCGTCGCCGTCGGAATGAATGACGCGAAAAGCGTCGGTGACGGCAGGCAGACGCAGCGTGTTCAGGCGCAGGTCGAGGGCCTGGTCGATGCGTTGAGTGAAAAGTTCCTCGCCGACGGGTGTGTCGCCGTGGTGCAGGACGCGGAGGGGAACGCGGGCCTTCGGATTGAACAGGCCGGTGCCGAACGGAAGGCCTTCCTTGTCATAGACGGCGACGAGGCTGCCGGCGCGGGCATCGGGCGAGACGGGGCCGAGCATCGACTTGTAGATGCAGGGGTGGAAGCTGTAGTGGCGCATCTGGACCCAGGGCTTGGCCCACTGTTCGCTCCCGGGTGGGGGGCCTTTGCTTCTGGGCACATGCAGATCGCGTTCAGAGTTCATCAGGGCGCATGGCTTACGTGGAGCCACGGCGGCTGGCAAGGCCGTTCGTGGCCTGACTCCCATTCCGGGCGTGATTAAAAACGGGTGATCCACCGGACCGTCTCACCCCTCATAGGCGCCCTCTCCCCGTTGAGGGGAGAGGGAGTCGCGTGGGGCCGGGGACGGGCTTCGCCTACCACCCCGCTCCGGGGGCATCGCCGTCTTTTGCCAGCTGGTCGTGCGAAGGCAGGCACGAAGGCGGCGCACGTCGCCCACGGAGCCGGCGTATCGGTGACGGCGGCATCCTGCCGCCCGGTGCACCGCGACCGGCTCCGACTTCGAACCGGGGCCCACGAGGCAAGCATGCTTCGTCACCAGCCGGCCGACGCACGCAAGAAACCGCCTCGCTCTCAGTCGAACCAGGATTTTATATTGCCCAAAGGCTCTGGATGGAGTTAGTTTTCGCGACGTCCACACCGTCTCCGAAGATGTATTTATTCTGCTCAAAGCCCGTCAAACTTTGGCCCTCCGTGGAGAACGGTCCCGGCAAAACCAAAACCTTATGAAATCCATCCGCAACTGCCGTTTGTTTGCCTGCCTGGTGTGCTGGCTGTTCCTCGGGTTCATCCTTCCAGCGTCGGGCGCGGCGCCCACCGTAGGCGTGACCAACCCTGCGCCCGGCGTCGTCGTGGCACAACTGAACCAGATTGAGGTGATCTTCGATCAGGCGGTGCAAGGCGTTGATGCCTCGGACCTGTTGATCAACGGATCGCCCGCGGCCAACCTCTCCTTCGGGATCGACGGCCAGTTCATCTTTGAATTTACGCAGCCGGCCACCGGAATCGTGGTGGTGGCGTGGGCGCCTGGTCATGGCATTACCGATCTTGCCGTGCCGGCCAATGATTTCCAGGGAGGCAGCTGGACCTATGTCCTCGATCCGAATGCGCCGTTTGCCCAGGTTCGAATCAATGAGTTCATGGCGGACAACCAGAACGGCATTCGCGACGAGGACAGCTCACGGCAGGACTGGATCGAGCTCTACAACGGGGCGGCGACGCCGGTCAACGTGTCGGGCTGGTATCTGACGGACAACGCCAGCGCCCTCCGTGGCTGGCAGTTTCCGACGGATCCACCCGTGGAAATCCCGGCCAACGGCTATCTCTTGGTCTGGGCGTCGGGCAAGAATCGCAAGAGCAACCTCGCCGCGCTGCACACCGACTTTCAGCTGGGGCGGAACGGCGAGTACCTCGGCCTGATCCTGCCGGATGGATCGACCGTCGTGTCTTCCTTCGCGCCGGTTTACCCTCCGCAACTGGCGGACGTCTCCTATGGCCGGGATCGGCTGGACCCCAGCATCGTGGGCTACTATTCGACACCAACGCCGAACGCAGCGAATGCGACCAGCGGCTCCCGCGGGTTTACCTCGGACGTCGTCTTCTCGAGGCCCAGCGGGACCTTCGACACCCCGTTTCAGCTGACGCTTTCCACGGCCTCAACCAACGCCGTCATCCGCTATATCCTGATTACCAATGCAACCCAGGCGGCGGCTTCGCTGACCAACGTGCCCACGGCCTCCTCGCCCATTTACACCAACCCGATCGCGATTTCGGCGTCGTGCCAGGTGCGGGCGCGCGCCTTCGAAAACGGGCTGCTCCCGAGCGCTCCCAAAACGGAGATCTACATCGAGATCGCCGCCAATGTCCGGGATTTCACCTCTGAGCTTCCCATTTGCATTGTGCACAATCTGAACGGGAACACGGTCCCATCCACGACCCAGGCCGGGATGATGATGGTCTTCAACAATGACTGCGAGCGGACGTCGATCACCAACTCGCCCGAGGTTGCCACGCGCATGGGCTTTCATGTCCGCGGCTCGAGCACCCTCGGCAACGCCAAATCCAACTACCGCCTCGAGTTCTGGGACGAGTTCAATCAGGACGAAGACCACAGCTTCGCCGGCATGCCGAGCGATTCCGACTGGGTGCTTTACGGCATCAACCAGTTTGATCCGGGACTGATGCACAACGCGATTTTCTATTGGCTGGGACGACAGCTGCCCAGCCAGACCGCTCCGCGGACCCGGTATGTGGAAGTCTTCCGCAAGATCAACGCTGGACCGGTTTCGACCAACGATTACTTCGGCCTTTATCTCGCGGTGGAAACGCCCAAGCAGGGCAAGGATCGGCTGGACATCGCCCGGCTTGAACCCAACCAGACGAATGCCCCGGCCGTCACCGGCGGGTATCTGGCAAAGATCGATCGAACTGGCGTCTACTACAATTGGACGCCAACGGCGGTGGCCAGCCCCGTCCCGGGCGTGGGCTCGGTGGGAAACACGCCCGCCGCAATCAACATCGAGGAGCCGAAGATCCTGAGCGGCACCAGCGACCCGCGGCTCCAGAGCCAGGTCAACTATTTCCGAGGCTTCATCGGCGCCTTCGTCACCAACCTGGCGAGCGCCACCTACACCAATCCGGTGACGGGATACGCGAAGTATATCGACCCGGACCAGTGGGTGGACAATTTGATCGTCAACATCATCCCGTTCAACGTCGATGGCTACCGGCTCAGCGGTTATATCTACAAGGATCGGGACACGGCCGACGGCCGGCTGATGCAGGGCCCGCTTTGGGACTGTGACCGTTGCTTGGGCACCGGCGGCACGACCACTCCGAACGGGGACAACCGCTGCTTCAGCCCGCTGTTCTGGCGCCTGCCCGCTTCGGACGTCAACACGGACAATGGAACGGATTTCTTCGGCGTGTCGAACGTCGGGGTGAACTGGTTCCGACCGTTGTTCCGGGACCCGAACTTCTGGCAGAAGTTCATCGATCGCTACCAGGCCTTGCGGACGAACGAGTTCTCGACCAACTCGATCGCGGCGATGATCGACGGCTTCTACAACGAGATCAAGGAGGCCCAGGTGCGCGAGCAGGCGCGCTGGGGCGGCTCCGCCAACTTTACCTGGCCGCGGTCGGGACTGCAGACGGTCAACAGTTACACGTTTGATTTCGGCCCGGCGGACAACTTCGGTCGCGGCCGCTTCATCAACGAAGTCAACTTCCAGAAGAAATGGCTGTTCGACCGGCTGAACTTCATGGACACCAATTTTGTGGCCATGCCGACCCTCAGCCGCGGCAGCGGGCAAGTCTCCGCCGGCACGACGGTGACCGTCCTGCCGTCGGGCGAGGTTGGTTCAGTCCTTTACTACACGCTGGACGGAACGGACCCGCGCCTTCCGGGCGGCGCCATTTCCCCCACGGCGATCCTGAGCTCAGGCCCGTTGAACCTGGCCGTCACCAGCAACGTGTGGCTCTATGCCCGCAGCTACAATCCGGCCCACTCCAATCTCGTCAATCGCGGCAGCGAAGTCGGGAAGCCGCTCATCAACAGCTTCTGGTCCGGCCCGGTGGCCGGCAGCTATTATCTCAGCGTGCCGCCGTTGCGCATCACGGAAATCATGTATCACCCGGCCAACCCGCCGGTCGGCAACACGAACGACGCGGACAACTTTGAATACCTCGAAGTCCGTAACATCAGCGAAAACACCCTCAACATCGCCGGGTTCCAACTGCGCGGCGGCGTCGACTTCGATTTCCCGAACGCCACGCTGGCCGCCGGTGAAGCTGCCGTGATTGTCCGAGACGCCGCTGCCTTTGCCGCCCGCTATGGCGCGGCACCGCGCGTGCTCGGCGTGTATACGAATGACAGCCTGGCCAACGACAGTGATCGTTTGGTGCTGACGGGATCGTTGGGCGAGTTGATCCTCGACTTTGCCTACTCGGATCGTTGGTATCCCGCGACCGACGGCGCCGGTTTTTCCCTGGTCATCCGCAACGACCAACTGGCCACGGCCACCTGGGGCGACGCCGGGAGCTGGCGCCCGAGCGGCACGCTGGACGGCACGCCGGCCCTGGCTGATCCCGGCGAACGCATCATCGCCCCGGTGGTGATCAACGAGATCCTGACCCACACCGATCCATCCCCGGGGGATGCCATCGAGCTTTTCAATCCCACCGATGCAGTCGTCAACGTTGGCAACTGGTACCTGACCGATGATTTCGGCACGCCCAAGAAATACCGCATCCCCGCGGGCACGACGATTGCCGCGAATGGTTATCTCGTCTTCTACCAGAGCAATTCGTTCGGGCTGGGGCCGAATGCGTTCGCGTTTGGGTCCAAGGGCGACGAGGCCTACCTGTATTCCGGCGATGGCGCCGGAGATCTCACGGGCTATGTCCACGGTTTTGATTTTGGCGCTCAAGCCAACGGCATGACCTTTGGCCGTTACGTCACGAGCGTGGCTTCGGAACAGTTCCCCACGCAGGTCGCTCCCACGATCGGGACGGCGAACACCGGCCCTCTGGTGGGTCCGATTGTGATCAGCGAGATCCACTACCACCCCATCGACATCCTCTTCGGGCGTGGGCCGGTGGACAACTGCATCGACGAATATATCGAGCTGCACAACAACTCGGCGTCGTCGGTGCCGCTGTTCAGCACAACCAACCGCTGGCAGCTGCGGGACGGCGTGGACTATGAGTTCCCCCTGGGAACGACCATGGCGCCCGGCGAATACATCCTGGTGGTGCCGATCGATCCGGCCGACCCCGGAAAAGCGAACGCCTTCCGCGCTCACAACAATGTGGCGCCTGAAGTGCGCCTGTTCGGGCCTTACTCCGGCCAATTGGACAATTCGACGGACAGCATCGAACTCGTCCGCCCCGACAATCCGGACACCAATTCCGTGCCCTATATTCTGGTGGACAAGGTGCGCTACACCGACATCGCTCCGTGGCCGGGTGCAGCGGATGGCATCGGGCCCTCGCTGCAGCGACGCAGCCTGACGTCCTACGGCAATGACGCGGGCAACTGGGTGGCTGCCGGGCGAACCGCCGGCACCGGCTACGGTGGAGGCACGGCTCCCACCATCAGCCAGCAGCCGGCCGACACCGCAGCGATCGCGTCGTTGACAGCCACGTTCAGCGTGACGGCGACCGGGCCGGGCGTACTCAGCTACCAATGGCGCTTCAACGGCACGCCCATTCCCGGCGCCACCAGCTCCATTCTGACCCTGCCCGGCGTGACCACCTCGCAGGCCGGCCTCTACTCCGTCGTGGTGCTGAACTCGTCGGGCGCCATCATCAGCAGCGACGCCCGCCTTACCGTGCTGATCCCGGCCACCATCGTTTCGCATCCGCAAAACCTCTTCGTCCGCATCAAGCCGGACGCACTCGCTGCCCCCACAACCAACGCGACCTTTACGGTGGGCGCGACAACGCTGAATCCGCCGCTCACCTACCAGTGGCGGTTCAATGGCAGCAACATTCCTGGAGCGACGGCCAACAGCTACACGGTGGTGAACGTGCGCACCAACGACTATGGCGCCTACTCGTGCGCCGTCAGCGACACCATTGGCACCATCTTCAGTTCCAATGCGGTGCTCTATCCCATCATTCAGGTCGGCATCGCGCAGCACCCGATCCCAACGAACTTCGTCGCCCCGGGCAGCCTGGTCGGATTGAGCTGCGTCGTGACCGGCTTTCCGCCGCCGTTTTACTTCCAATGGCGCCGTGGCTCCGCCACCCTCGCCACCGTCTCGAACCAGGAGCCCTACGATGTGTTCACGTTCTTCGCCACCAACACGCCCAACCTCAATGTCCAATACCGGGTGGTGGTCTCGAACGTCTTCTTCATCACCCCAGGCTTCGCCTCAAGCTTCGCCAACATCACCACCGGCGTCGATACCGACAGCGACGGCATCCTCGACCTCGTGGAGGACGCGACCGCGGGTCTGGACAAGAACAACCCGGCGGATGCGCTGCAGGATCGCGATGGAGACGGCATGTCGAACCGCGCTGAACTGATCGCAGGCACGAATCCGAATGATCCGAACAGCTTCCTGAAAGTGGATTCGACCAGCACGCCGGGCGTGTTCCAGCTCCGGTTCAACGTCCGGGCCGGCCTCACCTATGTGGTGGAATACTCCGACGACTTGTCGGCCGCTTGGACGCGCCTGACAGATGTGCCCGCCTCACTCACCGATCAGACAGCCACGGTGTCGGATCCCTCCGGTCGCGCGGGACGATTCTATCGTCTGGTGACCCCCGGGCCCCGTCCGTAGAACGGACCCGTCAGACCGTTTAACGCGAACGCCGCCGACGCTCTGTCGGCGGCGTTCCTACGTTCACTTCGCACCGCCGCGTCTCCGGCGGGTGGGGCGCCAGAATTCCGGTCTCACCGATCCCGCCACGCTACGTGATTCCCCTGTTTCCCCTCGTCCGGCCGGGATTTTATGTTGTGCCAACGCGGGAATTAGCCTACATAGCACCGAATCCACTCCGGTGCGGAAGATGTATCAAAATGCTGTTGTCGTATCTTGGCTTGGCCGGGCTCGGAAGAGGCACGTGAAGGCAGATCATCCAATCGATGCCTTTGCGCTCCAAGAGCAGTCGAACATCCTTCGGAAGGTCGCATCGAAGGTCGTTTCCCCCTCCGAACCCGCTTAGCTGACTCCGAACTCCGCACCGTTCAAGTCCCCCCGCGCATCGAACCAGAAGAAACCACCCAACCCATGAAGAAAATACTCACCTCCAAGCTGGCCGGACTGGTCGCTGGCCTGGTATTGGCCGCCAGCCCCGACGCCGACGCTCAAGTCCAGACGCTCATCCCGCTGAACGGAACCTGGAACTACCTCGACACCGGCATCGATCCCCTGCCGTCGTGGACTTCCGGCTCCTTTAATGACAGCGCCTGGAAAACAGGCCCAGCCGAACTCGGCTATGGCGACACCGACGAGGCCACCGTCGTCAGCTTCGGGCCTGACGCCAACAATAAATTCATCACCACCTGGTTCCGAAAAACCATCACGATCGCGAATCCCGCCGCCTTCAGTTCGGTTAATCTCAATCTGGTCTTCGACGACGGCGCGATCGTCTATGTCAACGGCGTGGAGGTCATGCGGGTCAACATGCCGGACGGCGTGGTGACCGGGGCGACGCCCGCGGTGGGCACCTCGGCGGATCCCTTGGCCACCGCCTCCCAGGCCATTTCGCCGGGCGCTTTGCAGGCTGGCAACAATGTGATTGCTGTGGAGATGCACCAGGCCAACGGCACGAGCTCGGACATCAGCTTCGCGCTCGAAATGACCGCCCAGGTCGACACTCAACCGCCCACGCTGGCGCTAATCTTTCCGCCCGCCAACGGCATCGTCCAGTCGTTGAACTCCATCGAGGTCATCTTCAACGAGCCAGTCCAGGGCGTCGATGTCGCGGATCTTTTGATCAACGGGCAACCCGCCACGAACATCACGTTCGGAGTTCCGGGCCAGTTCGTTTTCACCTTTCCGCCGCCGACGCCAGGCCCCGTGACGGTGGCCTTCGCCCCCGGGCACGGCATCACTGACCTCGCCGCGGTTCCAAACGCCTTCGCCGGGGCCAGCTGGACGTACACCGTCGACCCCAACATCCTGCCCGCCAGCTTCGTGATCAGCGAGTTCATGGCGAACAACACGAAATCGCTGAACGACAATTACGGCAATCAATCGGACTGGATCGAAATTCTGAATCCCGGGACCACCGCCGGAAACCTGCTGGGCTGGTACCTGACCGACGACACCAACAACCTGACCAAGTGGAAATTCCCGTCGCGGACGGTGGATCCCGGCCAATACATCGTGGTGTTCGCCTCGGGTCGAAACGAAACCAACAACGCCGCGTTTCTGCACACGAGCTTCCAATTGAACAACACCGGGGAATTCCTCGCGCTGGTCGATCCCAACACCAACATCATTTCGGCCTTTGCGCCCACCTACCCGAACCAGACGGCGGATGTCTCCTATGGCCGCGATCGCCTGAACCCGAACATCACCGGCTATTTTTCCGTGCCCACTCCGCGCGCCGCGAACTCGACCACGGGCAGCGGCATTTCGCCGGCCGTCACGTTTTCGCGCGACAACGGCACGTTCCCCACGAACCAGCCGTTTGATCTGACCTTGAGCACGCCCGGAACCAGCTCGGCGATTTACTACAGCTTTGGCACGAACGTGCCTGGCTCCAACGTCAGCGCCACCGTGTTCCGTTACACGGCGCCGATCCGAATCACGAACACGACCGCAATCCGCGCCCGGGCCTTCGTTCCCGGCCAGCTGCCCGGCCCGATCGTCAGCAAGGCGTACATCGCGTTGACCACTCAAACCAACGTCCTGAATTTTGCCTCGGAAATGCCGGTGATGATCATTCACAACTTTGGCCAGGGCGTGTTTCCGGCGGACAGCACAGCCGAGCGCTGGGTTTACGTGCAAACCTTCGAGAACGATTGCGGCGTGGCCTCGATGACCAACAAGCCGACCCTGTCGGTCCGGGGCATCATGCACCCGCGTGGCTCAAGCACCCTGACCGCATCCTCGGGCAAGGCGGCATTTTTCCTCGAGACCCGCGATGAGTTCGACGACGACCTCGCCGTGCCAATGCTCGGGCTCCCGCCGGAGTCGGACTGGGTGCTCTACTCCCCCAACAGCTTTGAACCCGCGCTGTTCCACAATCCGCTGGCGCACCAGTTGTCCCGCGACGGCGGCGAATACTCGCCCCGAACCCGTTTCGTCGAGGTGTTTCTGAAGGACGATTCCGGCACGCCCGGCCCGATCACTTCAGCGGGTTTCGCCAATGCCAACGCGGCGGGCGATTACCATGGCATCTATGTGCTGATGGAAAAGATCAAGCGGGACAACAACCGCGTGAACATTGAGAAGCTCGAGCCCGAGCATGTGAACTACCCGGAGGTGACCGGCGGCTATCTGTTCAGCATCGACCGCACCGACACTGGCAAGGGCACACTGAGTGTGACGGGTGGCGCGCTCAACCCCTTGGAACCCGGTTGGTCAGACTGGACGAACGCGGTCCGTGCGCCGCAACGCTCCTACATTCAAAGCTACTTCAACGCGTTTGCCGCCGGCCTGTCCGGGGCGAACCTGACGAATGCCACGCTGGCCGGAGGCGCTCCGAACACGAACCACTACTCCTATTACATCAATCCCGAGTCGTGGGTCCGCCGGCACGTGCACGAGGTCCTGACCTTCAACGTCGATGCCCTCCGCCTCAGCGGCTACCTCTTCAAGGACCGCAACAAGCGGATCGAATATGGACCCGCGTGGGACTACGACCGCACCCAGGGATCCACCGACGGACGCGACGCCAATCCGCGCACCTGGCGTTCCACGGTCTCCGATCTTGGCACCGACTTCTTCAACTTCACGCCGTGGTGGGGCACCCTCCTCCGAGCGCCCGACTTTTGGCAGCTCTGGATCGATCGATATCAGACCGAACGTCAGCCCGGACGATCGCTCTCCACGGAGAACGTCCTGCGCCGCATTGATGGCTTATACAACGAGCTGAAGGACGCCCAACCCCGCGAACGCGTCCGGTGGAACGTCACCACGCGCGGCACCAACGGCAGCGGCAGCGGCACGTATCTCGACGAAGTCACGTGGAAGAAGCACTGGTACCAGTCCCGGCTGAACTTCATGGACACCAACTTCCTCGACATGCCCGTCATCGGCCATGTGGGTGGTCTGGTCACCCCCGGCACCGAAGTGGCCATCATCCCCGCCGGCAAGGCCGGCAGCTCGGTGATTTACACGCTCGACGGCACGGATCCGCGGTTGCCCAACGGTTTCATCAACCCCGCGGCCTTCTCCAACAACGGGCCGGTCACCGTCACGATCAACGGCAACGTCCGCATCGTGGCCCGATCCTACAACCCGGCCCACCGCAACCTGACCGGCGGCAACAATCCGCCGATCAACAGCATCTGGTCCGGCCCGCGTTCGCTCACCCTCTACACCCAGACTCCCGCCCTGCGCATCACGGAGATCATGTATCACCCGTCCGAGCCGCCCGCGGGCAACACCAATGACGCGGATAACTTCGAATACATTGAGGTCCGTAACACGGGCAGCGCTCCGCTCAACGTGAATCGGTTCCGCCTGCGCGGCGGAATTGATTTCGTTTTCCCGAACGCCACGCTGGCCGCCGGCGAAGCCGCCGTCGTCGTCCGAAATGCCGCCGCCTTTGCCTCCCGTTACGGCCCGGCTCCACGGATCCTCGGCGTGTTCACCAATGACAACCTCGCCAATGACAGCGACCGCTTGATCCTCGAAGGCGCCACCCAGGAACCAATCCTCGACTTCACTTACCAGGACAGCTGGTACCCAGCAACGGACGGCGCCGGTTTCTCGCTGGTCATCCGCAATGACGCCTTCCCCACTTCGGTTTGGGGCGATGCCGGAAGCTGGCGCCCGAGCGGCAATCTCAACGGCACCCCCGGCGCTGCCGATCCCGGCGAACGCACCATCGCCGGCATCGTCATCAACGAGATCCTGACCCACACGGATCCCTCGCCCGGCGACGCCGTCGAACTCCGCAACCCGACCGAGTCCGCGGTCGACGTCGGCAACTGGTATCTGACCGACGACTTCGGCACGCCGAAGAAGTACCGCATCCCGGCCGGCACCATCATTCCCGCCGGCGGCTACCTGGTTCTTTACCAAAGCAATTCATTCGGGCTCGGCGTCAACGGCTTCGCGTTCGGCTCCAAGGGCGATGAGGTTTACCTCTATTCGGGCGACGCGGAAGGCGACCTGACCGGCTACGTGCAGGGCTGGGACTTTGGAGCGCAAGCCAACGGCGCCACATTTGGCCGCTTCGTCAACAGCGTCGGCTCAGACCAATTCCCGACCCAGACCACGCCGACGCTCGGCGCGGACAACAGCGGGCCGCTGGTCGGCCCGGTGGTCATCAGCGAAATCAACTACCATCCCGTGGACGTCGTTCTTGGCCGGGGCCCAGTCGACAACTGCGTCGACGAATACATCGAGCTGCACAACAACTCCGGCTCACCGGTTCCGCTGTTCAGCACCACCAACAGCTGGCGCCTCCGCGACGCCGTCAGCTACGAGTTCCCGCTCGGCACCACGCTCGCCGCCGGCGAATACGTGCTCGTCGTGCCCATTGATCCGAGCGACCCGGGTCCGGCGAATGCCTTCCGCGCCCGCAACAATGTCCCCCCGGAAGTCCGCCTCTTCGGCCCCTTCTCGGGCCAGCTGGACAACTCAACGGACAGCGTCGAACTGGCGCGCCCGGATAATCCGGACACGAATTCAGTGCCGTATATCCTGGTGGAAAAAGTGCGCTACTCCGACACCGCCCCGTGGCCCGGCGCCGCGGATGGCATCGGCCCGTCGCTGCAGCGCCGCAGCCTCACGGCTTACGCGAATGATTCGGGCAATTGGGCGGCGGCTGGCCGTACGCCTGGCACCGGCTTCGGTGGCGGCGCCGGTCCCACCATCGCCCAACAACCCGCCAACGTCACCGCGCTAGCCACCCTCAGCGCAACGTTCAGCGTGGTCGCCACCGGCCCCGGACCATTCTCCTACCAGTGGCGCTACAACGGCTCGCCCATCCCGGGCGCCACCAGCTCGATTCTCTCGCTCCCCGCCATCACCACCGCGCAAGCCGGCCTCTACTCGGTCGTGGTGCTGAATGCGTCGGGATCCGTCATCAGCGAGGACGCCCGCCTCACCGTGCTGATCCCGGCCAGCATCGTTTCACATCCGCAAAACGTGTTCGTCAGAATCAAGCCCGATGCGTTGGCGGCACCCACGACCAATGCCACGTTCTCCGTCGGCGCCACCACTTTCAGTCCGCCCCTGACCTATCAGTGGCGGTTCAACGGCCAGAACATCCCCGGCGCCACCAGCAGTTCCTACACGGTGGTGGACGTCCGGACGAATCACTACGGCGCGTTCTCCTGCGCCGTCACCGATGGCGTCGGGACCATCTTCAGCTCGAACGCCATGCTCTACCCGGTGATTCAAGTGGGCATCGCCCAAAATCCGGCGGCTACCAACTTCGTCGCCCCAGGCAGCCTGGTCGGCATCAGCTGTGTCGCCACGGGCTGGCCGCCACCGTTCTACTTCCAATGGCGCCGCGGTTCGACTCCGCTGACCACACTGGCCAACAACGAGCCCATCAGCGTGTACACGTTCTTCGCCACCAACACGCCCGGGCTAAACTTCCAATACCGTGCCGTCGTCACCAACGTGTTCTTCACCTCACCCGGCTTCGCCTCCTCCTTCGCGAACGTCGCGACGGGGGTCGACACCGACGGCGACAAGATCCTGGATCAAGTGGAAGACGCCACGCCAGGCCTGAACAAAAACAACCCGGCCGATGCCCTGACGGATCTCGACGGGGACGGCGCCACCAATCTGCAGGAGATCGTGGCGGGCACCAATCCGAACGACCCCGCGAGCTTCCTCCGGCTCGACTCCATCACCATCCCGGGCTCGATTCAGGTTCAGTTCAACGCCAAGGCGAACTCCACCTACATGATCGAATACTCCGATGACGTGGGCTCCGGCACGTGGACGCGGCTCGCCGAAGTGCCCTCCACCACCGCCGATCACCTCGTCACCCTGGAGGATCCGACCGGCAATCCCGACCGCTATTACCGAATCGTGGCTCCCGGCCAACGCCCGTAATCACGCGGAATTTCCGCCCAGCAAAAAACGCCGCCGGCCTCAAGCCGGCGGCGTTTTTTCATGATGATCACGCGGACACGTCAGGTAGGGCCGGCGCTCCCGCCTTCGCGCGCAGCGCTGCGGCGAGGCACGGCCGCCGCCCGCCGGCAAACACGTGTTGCGAACTGCTTACCCGGTCGTGCTCGAAGAACGGTAAAGTTGACCGCAACGGCGGCGCGCTGCGGAGAGCGCGCCCTACCTTGTCGGTTCATGGGAAGCCGCGGGTTTTCGGCCAGCACCTTGCGCAGATACAGTCGCGGGCAAGTGCTCCGTTGAGCCCCGCTAGTTCTTGGCGGGAAGCTGGAGCACGGCAGCCGCGATGGTATCCACGCTCTGGAGAATCTCCTTCGCTGCGGCAGGGTCCGGAATTTTGAGTCCGAAGTTTTTGTCCAACGCCACGACCAGCTGAAGGGCGTCCACCGAATCCAAGCCGAGACTTTCCGGGCCAAACAGCGGCTGGCTGTCGCCAATTTCCGTCGCTGTCACCTGCAACATCAGGTTTTCGACCATCAAATCCTTAATCCGGCGCTTTAACGCCGCGCTGTCCGGTCTCTGCTCTAGCTCAGTTCCAGTTCCCATAGCTGTCGTTCAAAAAACTCCACCATCGATCTTCAGCACGGAGCCTGTGATGTAGGAGGCATCGGGACAAGCCAGAAATCGAACCGCGGCCGCCACCTCTTCGGGTCGGCCAAACCGGCGCATCGGAATGCGCATTTGCGCGGCGCGACGCTCCTCAGCACCCATCCCGGCCAATGCTTCGGTTTCGACATACCCCGGACAGACCGCATTGACGGTGATGCCGATGCGCGCGATCTCCTTGGCCAAGGATTGGGTCAAAGCCACGACGCCCGCCTTCGCTGCCGCGTAGTTGGTCTGCCCGGCCGGCGCCAACAACGCGCTGAGCGAGGCCACGTTGACGATTCGCCCGTGCCGCTGGCTGATCATGGTTGGCAACACCGCCTGGCAGCCGTGAAAGACTGCGTCGAGGTTGGTCGAGAGGACTGTATCCCAGGCCGTGGCCGGCATGGTGGCCAGCAGTCCGTCGTGATGATTGCCCGCGTTGTTGACGAGCACATCCAGACGCCCGGACGTCTCCGTCACGCGACGGACGCCGTCCGTCCAGGCTGACGGGCTGGTGACATCCAAATCCAGACAACGGCAGCGTTCGGGCTGGCTGGCTGCCAGTTGCTCCGCCGCTTCGCGCCTCGCCCGCACGCCGAGCCACACGTGGTTGTCCGGGGCCTCAGCGAGAAAGGCGCGAGCCATGGCCTGCCCCAACCCGCCGTTGCCACCGGTAATCAAGATGCATCTGCTCATGTTGCCCGCTCAAATCCAGCCCACATGACTTGTTCGTTAATCCCCGGGATCAGGGTCACCGCGCGGCGCATCCCTGCGGCGACCGCGTCCGCGGCAGCCACGCATTGCCAGGCCGCCGACGCCATCAAGCCTTCCCCAAGAACCTTCCGCGGCGAACACCGCGGCCCGATCCAATCGCTCCAGACGGCTCGCTCCGGCTCGTCGAGCCATGGCACGTCCTGAACGCCGTCGCACGCGAGCGTTCCTTCCGATCGCGAGGCCCACGCCCGCGCTTCGCGCCCCAAGGCCGCCACCACCTTCGTCCGCTCGGCTCGATTGGCAAACAATCGGGCATCCGAAACAGCCGCCAAATGCACCGCTCCAGGTTCCTTCCCGCGCTTCAAATACAATGCCCCCGCCCCGTCGCCCACGATCATTCGCCGTGTGAAAAGACGGAAGGCATCAGCCGTCAGCCAGTCCAGCTCTTCGGCGCCAATCACCACACACCCATCCACCAAACCCTGCTCCAGCCAGTCGGCCGCCACGATCAGGCCCAACGGGAACGACCCTGGATCCCCGACCAACGTGTAGTTCAGCGCGGTCGTCCCGAGCAACGCCCCCAGATGACTCGCCGGTGCATTGAACACGGTCTCCGGAAAAACCAAGGGGCTGGCCGTGGCCGGATCGCGCAACGTTTCATCGTAAAACCGTCGCGAATAGTTGACGCAGCCCGACATCACACACAGCACGATGCCGAGCTGCACGCGGCCGGCTTTCACCAGTTCAGCCTCGTCCCCGATTGCTTCCAAGGCCGCCGCGACGGCATAGTGTGAAATCGGGCTCGTTCGGCGCAAACGGGGATGGGCGAGAAAGGCGGGACGCGCCGCCGGCGCCGGCACGCGACGGACCTTCAAAGGTCGGCTCCAACCGGGCCGTTCCAGCGCTTGAGCCGCCAACGGCTCGCCCCGCGCCACCGCGTCGCGAAAAGCCGGCAAGCCCCAGCCGGCCGGAGAAACCACGCCCAAACCTCGGACTGAAATCGCGCTCATCGCCACCTCCGCAAAACAAGTGACGCATTGGCGCCTCCGAATCCGAACGAATTGGTCAGCGCATACTCGAAGGCGGCATCGCGCGCGCGGGTCACCACCGGGAATCCGCATGCCTCATCCGGTTTTTCGTGGGTGAGAGTCGGCGGCAGCCATTGCCCCTGCAACGCCATCACGCAAACCCCCGCCTCCACCGCGCCAGCCGCGCCCAACAAATGGCCCACGCTGGCCTTGGTCGAACTGACCGGCAACGTCGACGCCCGCGCACCCGCCCAGCGCACGATGGCCGTCGCCTCCGCACTGTCATTCAACGGCGTGCCGGTCCCATGCGCATTCACGTAGCCGATCGCCTCCGGCCCGATGCCTGCCTCACGACAGGCTGCCGTCATGGTGGCAACCGCCGCTTCGCCCTGCGGATGCGGCTGAGTCAAATGATGCGCGTCCGTGGCGGCTCCGTAGCCGCTGATCTCCGCCAGCACATTAGCCCCGCGCCGCTCGGCCGCAGGCCAGGACTCCAACACCAAAACCGCCGCCCCTTCCCCCAGCGCCAACCCGTCCCGGCGCGCATCAAAAGGACGGCAGCACGTCGGCGACAGCGCCTGCAACGAATCGAATCCCGCGAAAACCAACTGGCTGAGGGCATCGTATCCGCCACACAAAACCCGCTCTGCGCGCCCCGCCCGAATCCAGTGCCACGCGTGTCCCACCGCATTGGCGCCGGACGCACAAGCGTTGGCAATGATGGTCAAAGAACCCCGGATGCCCAGCGCTTCCGCCAATTCCACCCCCTGTCGCTGGGCCTGATACTCCACCACCCGGGAAGCCTGTCCTCGATGCCGCGCCGGTTCCCGCGTGGCCTGACGGTAGTAAGCCTCACCCATGCCCATGCCCCCGCTCGTCGTCCCCAACACCATCGGCACCTCGTTGCCTGGACCACCGGCCTGGGTCCACGCCTCGTGCGCCGCCAGCCAAAGCAGCCGCCCCGCCCGATCCAGGCGCGCCTCCCACTTCGATCCCAACTTCGAAGCCGGGCATGGCCCACTCAACTCCACCTCGGCCGCCTGCTTTACCCGCTGACGACTCACGTCAAACAACGTCACCGGACGAAACGCGGCACGACCAGAACGAAAACCCGCCGCATTGGCTTCGCGTCCAGTCCCGAGCGCTGTCACCATTCCAAGCCCCGTCACCACGACACGCGGCGGAGTCTTCGGTGGGGCGGGCGAGGGATAAAGCACGATGGTTATTGGTTTGTAGCGACGCCCGGGAGATTCGGAAAAAGCCCGGTCCAAGTCAAACGGAACCCCGTCGAGAACTACAAGGCACACCTCGGCACAGCCCAAAACCTCTTCGCAAACTTCGTCGGCGACCCAACTTATTCGAGCTCGTCTGATTAAGTTCACGACGAAGTTTGCGACGAAGATTTCTCCCCAGGCCCCAATTCGCGTGCAGAATGGCAGGTTGAAAGCTTCCCATGAACCGGAGGATCGGCCAGAAGGCACGCGACGCGGAGATTCGGCAACCTATCAATGGAACGGCCCGGCGCGTACACCCTCTCCGCCGCCCTGCGCCGCGCTGCGGGAAGAGGGCAGGTTCCGATCCCGCATTGCCGGATCGGAAACGGGCGGCCCGGATAAGCCCCCAACACCAAATCGCCGCAGGCTTGTCCAATCCGATCATCCGACCACGACATCGTCATGCGGACAACATCGCCAACCAGTCACGAGGCCTCACGAGGCCTCACGAGGCGTCACCAGGCAAGGCCCACCGCGATTCCGTTTGCGTCGGTGAAATCGAGCCCGTATAAGACCCGCACGTAACTGCCCATGGACGACGACGCCAAACTTCGATCCCTCAAGTTTCTCCGCCCCGGCCTGTCGCTGCTCCTTCTGGTGCTCGGACTCCTTCCTTTATCCGCCGCCGTCCGGTTCGACATGTTTGTCGGCTACGACGGGCTGGTTCCGCAGGGCAGCTGGCTCCCCATCACGTTTGAGGTGCAGAACGACGACGAGCAGTTCGTTGGCACGGTGGAAATCAGCCCGGGCCCGATGACATCCGGCCAGGAACGCTTGATGCAGGTGGAATTGCCCCGCGGCACCACGAAACGATTCACCGTCCCGGTCTTTTCCAGTGTCACCTGGAATCCGACCTGGTTTGCCACCCTGCTGGACGAACGCCGCCGCGTCCGGGCCAAAGCCGACGGCTCAAACATCCGGCGCTTCAACGGAGCGTTGTTGCCGGTCGTTGCCGGGGTAACCCGAACACCGCCGACCCTGCCGGAGATCAAATCGAGGCAAGACAACATGCGCCCCCTCTTCGGCCGCTTTCAGCCGGCGCTCGTGCCCGACAACCCGCTCGCGTTCGACGGGCTTGACGCGCTTTACCTCGCCTCCGAACGCGCTCTGGAGCTGAAGGCTGGCCAGGTCTCCGCCATCCTTTCCTGGCTGCACGCCGGCGGCCACCTCATCATTTCGATCGAACAACCCGGGCATCTCGCCGGCCCCGGCGCCTGGCTGGCGGAGCTGTTGCCCGGGACCGTGAGCGGACTGGGCACGTCGAGCGGCCACAGCGCCCTCGAACAATGGGTCAAGGGCACGCAACGCATCAATGGCGGCACCTACGATTTTTCCCAGAGCAACTTTCAACCGCGTGGCATCAACACCGCAGGCAATCCCTTCGCCCATCTGGCCGCTGACCCGGACTTCGCCGCCACACCGCTCCAAACCGCCAACTTCCAGCTCCGGCCCCGCGATGGTCGCGTCTTGATCGGCACGGATCAACAACCGCTGGTCGTGACCGCCCATCGCGGCTTGGGTCGACTCACCGTACTGACCTTCGCGCCCGAGCTCGAACCGTTCCGGAGCTGGAAGCTCGCGCCCTATTTCTGGGCCAAGGCGGTCGAACTCGCCCCGGAACTGCTGGTCGTCGAATGGCCCAACCGCGGCGCCAACCGCCCGATCGAATCCATCTTCGGCGCCATGATCGACAGCCGTCAGATTCGCAAGCTTCCCGTCGGCTGGCTGCTCCTGCTGCTGGTCGCTTATCTGCTCGTCATCGGCCCGTTCGACCAATGGTGGCTCAAAAAGATCAACCGCCAGATGCTGACCTGGATCACCTTCCCCGCCTACGTGGCGTTCTTTTCCCTCCTCATCTACTTCATCGGATACAAACTCCGGGCCGGCGAAACGGAGTGGACCGAATTGCATCTCGTCGATGTCATTCCCGCCTCTGTGCCCGCCGGCGCCCACGAAATCCGCGGACGCACCTACGGCTCCATCTACTCACCCGTCAACGCCCGCTACGCGTTCGTCAACGACATCCCCAATGCCACGTTCCGCGGCGAGTATACCGGTAACTACGGCAACCAAGACTCCGCCCGCGGCCAGATCGAACAACGCCCCGGCGGCGTCAGCGGCGAAATGGCCGTCCCGGTCTGGACCAGCCAGCTGTTCGTCTCTGACTGGTGGAAACGCATGCCGTCGCCCGTCACTTTCGAAGTGACGCCCACCGAAATCCGCGTCGCCAACCGGCTCGACCAACCGCTCGCCGCTGCCTGTGTCATGCTCGGGGACCAAATACTGACCCTCGGCGACATCCCTTCCGGCGGCACCAAATCCTTCGCCCGCGGCAGCCTCACCAGCACCGCGCTCAACTCAGTCGTAAGCAACCACGGCACCAAATTCGCCGGCATCACCTCCGCTCGTCAGCAGGTCTTCTCCGCCAGCGAAGGCGGCCGGATCAACGACTGGACCAACGCCGTCCTCGCCGCCTCCTTCCTCCAACGGCTGAATCGCAATCAAGATCGGCCGGACGAAACGTTCTCCGCCCCACGCGGCTTTGACCTGACTGATGCCCTCAACTCCGGCCAGGCCGTGCTCATCGCCTGGGCCCCAGGCCACGCTGTCATCCCGTCGCTCAATCGCTTCGCCGCCCGCCGCGCCAAACACGACACGGTGTTCCGGGTCATCGCCCCGACCCAAGCCAATTCCACCCCGAAGGTTCCTCGATGACGACGTCCGCCGTCCTCCACCTGATCCTCGGATTCCCTTTCCCGCCACCATGAACGATGCACCGCCCATTCTGTCGCCGTCCGCCCCGCCCCTCCCTGCCGTCCAAACTACCGGGCTGACCCGCTCCTACGGAACGATGACCGCCCTGAGCAACCTCGACCTCACCGTCAACCAAGGCGATTTGTTCGGCTTCATCGGTTCCAATGGCGCCGGCAAAACAACCACGCTCCGCATCCTCGCCACCTTTCTCGCGCCTTCCTCCGGACAAGCCACCATCCTCGGCCACGATGTCGTTCGCGACGCCGACGCCGTGCGGCACGTCATCGGTTACATGCCCGACTTCTTCGGGGTCTACAAGGACATGGAAGTGACCGAATACCTCGATTTCTTCGGCGCCTGTTATAAGATTCCCACGGCCCAACGGGAGAAAACGGTCACCGACGTGCTGGAACTGGTCGGGCTCAGCGAAAAGAACGGCGCCTTGATCGGCGCGCTGTCCCGCGGCATGCAGCAACGCCTTGGCCTCGCCCGGGTGCTCATTCACGATCCCAAACTTCTGCTCCTGGACGAACCCGCCAGCGGCCTCGATCCCCGCGCGCGCATCGAAATGATGGCCATCCTGCAGGAACTGCAGCGCATGGGAAAAACCATCATCATCTCATCGCACATCCTCAGCGAACTCGAAACGCTCTGCAATCGCGTCGCCATCATCGAACGCGGCAAGCTGATCTACACCGGCCCGGTCCAGGGCGTGCGCGATCAAATGTCCACCGGCCTCGTCGTCTGGGTCCGGGTCAAAAGCGATCCCGAACAGGCCACCGAACTGCTCCGCAGCCGCCCGGAGGTCACCCAAGTCGAGGCGGTCGACGGCAAACTTAAGGTCACCCTCGCCACTCACGACACCGACCATAGCCTCATCGCCGACGTGCTCGTCCGCGGCGGCGCCCGCCTGGTCGAATTGCGCGAGGACGAACTCGGCCTTGAGGAAGTGTTCCTCCGCGTCACCAAGGGAGAAACGCAGTAGAACTCATCCCGCCCGCTGGGCTCGTGGTTTCGACCACGCCAAAACTTCAAGCGGCGAAATCTGATCTTCCCGTGAACCGGAGGATCGACCAGACAGTTCGCGACGCGGAGATTCGGCAACCTGTCAATCGAACCGCCCGGCGCGTACACCCTCTCCGCCGCCCTGCGGGGGAGAGGGCAGGTTCCGATCCCGCATTGCGGGATCGGAACCGGGTGAGGTGGAGCAGTCCGCCCGGTTCATGTCTGGTGAGCAGGTCTAACAAGAACGGGCGGCTTCCCATGAACCGCTCTCCCGATCGGGTCGGATGCCGGGGATTGCGCCCCGGCACCCTCCCACACCACCGCACGTGCGGTTTTCCGCATGCGGCGGTTGAACGCAGCGGCCGTTCATAGGGTGGCCGCAAGGTCTGATGGCATCCAGAACCCATGGCGTCGCAACCGCGCGTTGCTTAACGCCGTCTGCAGGCTTGGGCTGGCGGCGATTCGCCACGCACCTTTGGAACTGTGCGCCACTTTCAACAAGCGTCCGCTCAGTCCCAGCTGGCGCAGCTTGCGCAGCCGCCCTCGCCAGTTGTCCCAACGTTGCCAGAAGCAGCTGCGAATATGTCGCCGAATCCAACCTTCCAGTCCAAAGATGTTCCGGCGTTCCTCGGTCAGTTGGTAATAGCCCCACCAGCCTCGGATATAGGCGCGCCAGTTGTCCCGTAGCTCTTCGCTCGTCTTACTCTGGCAGCTCCGCCACAGCTCTCGGACTTTCATTTTGAGTCGCTCCACACTCGCGGGCGCGGCTTCGATCTTCCCCTGCGGGTTGATGCGAAATCCCAGGAACTTCCGTTCCCAAGGCCGCCCCGTTCCGCTCTTGGTCGCGTTGACTTCCAGCCGCAGGTGTTTGGCTATCCAGTGGCTGATGCTGGCCAACACTCGTTCGGCCGCCCGCTGGCTGCTCACATAGATGTTGCAGTCATCGGCGTAGCGGCTGAACGCCAGGCCGCGCCGGGCCAGCTCTTGGTCCAGCGCATCCAGGTAGATGTTCGCCAACAGCGGGGAGAGCGGCCC
Source organism: Limisphaerales bacterium (assembly GCA_044230345.1). GTDB lineage: Bacteria > Verrucomicrobiota > Verrucomicrobiia > Limisphaerales > JADJPG01 > JBGARF01. The sequence goes on along the minus strand of JBGARF010000013.1, from coordinate 170,232 downwards.
GCCTTGCGGCGTGCCTTCCTCGCTGGCTTGCACCAGACCTTCCACCATCACCCCGGCTCGCAGGTATCGTCCAATCAGCCCCAGCACTCGTTTGTCCCGGATCGTCCTTCCGATCCGGTTCATCAGAATGTCGTGGTTCACGCGGTCAAAGAATTTGGTGATGTCCATATCCACCACCCAGTCCTTGCCCGCTTGGATGTAGTTCTGCGCTGCGCGCACCGCGTCGTGAGCACTTTTCCCCGGTCGGAATCCGTGGCTGTGGGCGCTAAACGTCGGGTCGAAGATGGATTGCAGCTCCTGCAAGAGCATTTGCTGTATCCACCGGTCGAGCACCGTCGGGATGCCCAGCAGCCTCACGCCTCCGTTGGGTTTGGGTATCTCCACCCGCCGCACCGGACTCGGGACATACTTCCCGGCCAGCAGCTTGGTCCGGATGGCTTCCCAGTGTTTGCTCGCGTGTTCGCGTAACTGTGTCGTCGTCATGCCGTCGATGCCAGGGGCGCCTCCGTTACGTTTGACCGCCAGCCAGGCTTCCGTCGCATTTTCTTGCGTGACGACTCGTTCCATCAGGTCTTCGTGCATTACTTTCTGTGTTGAGTTCCGCAGGAGATGCCTTCTCGTCGTCCACGCCCGCGGCTTGCGGCGGCTTCTCCGCTTGGGCCTTGGCGCGTCGGGCCGGGCTGCCGACCGTAGTTGTCGGGTCCCGCCGTTTCGGACGGCTCTCGAAGCTTCTTCCAGGTTCTCTTTGAGTTCTGCTCTTTCGTTCTTCGGCCCTTCGCTCGGAACGCCTTTTTGTTCGTGCGTTCCTCCATCGCTACTACGGCCTCTGCTGACTTCCCACCGCCTCTCAGCGGCAGGATCTCCCCGGGTCAGTGCTGGTTCTTTCCGTTCGCGCCTCTGAGCTCTACAGGCTGTCATCAGTGACTCTTGGGCTTCGCCTGTGCTAGCCGGCTCGCCCCCGACATCCTGCCTCTCTGCTCATTTGTGTTCCTTCGGTCGAACGTTTGCCTTCCACCCTTTCAGCCGCCCCCTCTCGGAGACGTCCTGGCGGTTCAGCTACGGTTGGCGTCACAAGCCCCCGTCGGGAACCTTTCATCCCGATAGACCCATCACCTGCCGGGCACACGAGCGCGGGCCTGTGGCCCGCAGCGGGTGGAATCGGCGGCGCACGAACGACCCATCAGGCGTCGTTTCCGGCGCGCGCCACATTTGGAATTTCGAATTGAGAAACGGTTATTGGTGATCGCGGGGAGGCAACGAATACGGGTCGATTCCCAATGACCAAGAATCAATGTCAAATTCCCAATGCTCCCCCAGCAAACCTCAAGATGGCTTCGCTGATTCGGCAAAGTTTTTCCGGCCGAACGTAATCACTGAACCTCGAATTCTTCTTAGTCTGGGGAGCCGCTGCGGTCAGGACGCCGGAGATCATCGCTGACCAACCCGCCGGAAACACCCGGATTCGGCCCTGAAAGTTGGGTCATTTTCAGGCTAGCGATGCGCGAGTCGTTTTGTCATAATATTGGCGATTCCAAGGACGGACCGGTTCAAATTCGGACCAAAAACGAACTGGCGCGGGCGTATCGTGACCACCTTCAGATCTGCCAGGAAGCACGATGAAAGGTGGCGCGGAGTTTTCCGGGAGAGGGACTGGCGGCAAGCCGTTCACGCCCCGATGCAGGCCAGCGATCGGTGATCCAACGCGTATTAAAGACAGCTCTAATCGTTCCGGCTAATGCGATCAGCTATTTCATTCATGAACATTCAATTCTCCACCCGAACGGTGGCCCTGCTGGGGCTGTTTCTGCTCTCGCTTTCATGCGCCCGCGTCGACGCTCAAAACCGGACCAATCCGTGCGAAACGGTTCTCGTCTTTGGCACCGGCACCTCGGCCTCCGGCGGTTTGCTGCGTCCGGGAACCGTCGACCCGTTCTTCGCCGGCGCCAGCGCCAACTTTCCCTCGCGCGGCGACGCCGTGGTGGCGAGCCCGGTTCCAGCGTCGTGGCTGGCCAACTCGGCCAGCGGCGACTCCCAATGGATCGCGCCCACGCTGGACCCGGCAAACTCTGGCGCCGGGGTTTACCAATACCGGCTACAATTCAACACCCCGTGCGCCGGCGCGGTGGTGAGCGGACGTTACGCGGCCGGCGATCGCGGCGCGCTTCGTCTGAACGGCGGACGCGAAAGCTTCAGCACCCCCACGGCCGGCGCCGGTGCCTGGACCACGTTCAGCTTCTCAAGCCTGCCCGCCGGCGCGAACACGCTCGATTTCTACGTCACCAACGCACCGGGATTGCTCGGCAACGACGGGCCCACCGGCCTCCGCGCCGAACTCACCGTCACCGCCACCTGCTGCCCATGCATCGTGCTCGATTGTCCCGACGACATCTTTATCACCACCTGCTCCAACAGCGCTCCCGCCAATTTCTCGATCTCCGGCACCAACCGCTGTTACACCAATCTCACGATCGTCTGCCGCGTCGGCGCGCTCACCGGCGTGCCCGTGACCTCCGGCACCCTGTTTCCCATCGGCACCAATTTTGTGACCTGCACCGCTTCCGATCCCGTCGGTCACTCCACAAACTGTTCCTTCCGCGTCGTGGTCCGGCGCGACGCCAACCCGCCCGAGCTCCGCTGCCCGCAGGACATCGTCTTCCTCTGCGGCAACAGCGGCACCAACGTATTCTTCGAGGTTCCCGTTGCGGACGACACCGATCCGGCGCCAACCGTGACGTGCGTGCCGCCCAGCGGAAGTTTCTTTCCGCCGGGAACGAACACCGTGACCTGCGAGGCCCGCGACAAGTGCGGACGCCTCGCCCGTTGTTCGTTCCAGGTCATGATTGCCCCGCAAGGATTCACCAAAGTGTTTCAGGCAGGCCTGGCCGATAATTTCTCCCCGGCGGGGTTCGAGGTTCCGCAGGTCGGAGCGTGCCTCGGCTCGAGCGGTTACTGGAGCGGTCTTCCCTTCGATACTTCCTGGCCAGGACGTCACGCGAGCCACACGTTTTCAGGCTTGCCGCTCAACCTTTCGAGCGCCCGTTTAATCCTGAATCTCAAGCCGACGCAGGCGGCGTCGCAGGATGACGTCCTACGCATAGGTCTGCTCAACTGCGGCGGACCCGGTATCTGGGCGTTTGCTCAAGCGGTCTCGACGCTGCCCGGCACCGGCGGTGCCTGGAATACCAACAGCCCCACTTTGTTCACGCTCGACCTCGCCGCCCTGCCCGGCGGTCTCAATCTCCTGCCCCAACTCAACGCCGATCATCGTCTCGATTACGCCGTCGGCACGGAGACGATCATCGATTACGCCCGCCTGGAGGTGACGTATTGCGGCCCGCTCACCAGCGTGTCCGGCGTGCCTTACTCGCTGCAAAAGGGTCAGCCCGTCTTCCGGGGCAACGGCGTCTCCTGGCGCACGGTCAACTCCAATGATCCGCCCATCATCGAGCTCGACGGCGGCTATGCCGAAGGTCTGCGGTTCAACTTCGACGATCTTTTCCTGCCATTGTGCGTCACGCCCGCCTCGCATCACGGCCTCACCACGGTCTGGCCCACGGGCGAAGGCACCACCGCCACACTGTCGTTCAAACCTTCTCCACTCCCCAATCTCACCCGCATCGAAATGGCCCAGCCGAGCAATACCATCGGCAAGGCCATCGAGGTTTGGAACGCCGGCCAGCTCGTCACGCGCTACTTCCTCGCCGGCAACGGCGACACGGTCGCCAACGTCCCGTCCCACGCCTGCCTCCAGCAGATGGGCTTCACCACCGCCTATTTCTTCGCCAGCTTTGATCAGCCGGTCTCCGTTCAGATTCTCACCGGCACCCACGTCTCGGGCCAAGCCGGTGGCATCGCCACCGGCGACACGGTCCGCATGTCGTTCGTCGTCACGGTCAACGCCGCCGGATCGGATCCGAAGATCGTCCGCGTCAACCTGCCGCCCGGCGGCTTCAACGTCTCCGGTGTGTCCTATCTCCGACGCGGCACCTGGCACGACGGCCTCGGCCCGCAACTGACTTCCATCTCCGACGCCATCATCTCCAGCAAGCTCATCGATCACCTGTTCTGGCCCATCGGCAATTGCATCGACGCGGTCCCCGGCTGGAGCTTGCTCCTGGAAAATCCCGTGTCCGATTTCTGCACGTTCGACGGCATCACGGGGAACTGCACCAGCGGCTACATCGACCTCAGCGTCAAAGGCGCCGTCAGCCCGATGAACACCGTCAACTTCGGCGGACTCCGCCTGACCCCCTTCTTCCTGCCGACCGACGCCTGCCGCATTGAAAACACCGTGCTGAATTCCACGGCAAACTCCATCGTGGTCGAACGGGTCAACGCCAGCCCGCTCGTGCTCAACGGCGCAACCACGATCGAACTCTCTCATTGGCCAGCCAAAATCACCGGCAACGCCGGACCCCAAACGTTCGTCGTCGACCTCGCGCCCGACACCACCGTCACGTTCAACGGCCAGAACTACGCCGCAACCAAAGTCACGGTCTCCGCCAACCCAACGGTCCTCACCGAATTCTACCGGATCTGCCTCGAGACGGTGCATCCATACCAAATCTCGATGCAGAGCTTCGTCGCGCCGCCGCCGGCGGCCGGCATCCCATTCACCTGCCTCACCATGAATTGCCCGACCGGCGTCGTCGCCGCCTGCGCCGGTTTCAGCGGTACGCCGGTCACGTTCAACGCCACCGCCGCAACCCGCTGCGGCAGCAACGCCGTCGTCCGCTGCGACCCGCCCAGCGGCAGCAGCTTCCCGCCCGGGATTTCGTGGGTACATTGCGTCGCCACCGACAGCCAGGGCAGCCATGATGAATGCCGCTTCCCGGTCACGATCGTCGACACGCGCCCGCCCCGCCTCGCGCTGCCCGCGCGCCTCATCGAGCCCTGCACCAGCCCCCGCGGCGCCACCGTCACGTTCGCCACCTCCGCCACCGACTCCTGCGACCCCGCCGTCGTCATCGAATGCCGCCCGCCCTCCGGCTCCGTGTTCCCCATCGGCACCAACACGGTCACCTGCACCGCCACGGACGCCGCCGGCAACCGCAGCGTCAGCTCGTTCCCCGTCATCGTCAGCGGCGGCTGCGCCAACGGCAATTGCGTCGACGTCACGGTGCCCGACGATCGCGAGGTCCGCTGCAACACCACAGGCGGAGCCATCGTCCAGTTCACCGCCTCAGGCTTCAATCGGTGCACCGGCGGACAGCTCGCCGTCACCTGCGTGCCGCCCAGCGGCTCGGTGTTCCCCGTCGGCCTGAACCAGGTCGTATGCACCGCCAAATCCGGCAACCAGGAAGGCTCCGCGGTCTTCGCCGTCGAGGTCATCGATGATGTCCCGCCCACCATCGACTGCCCCAGCAACCTCGTCGTCGCCGCGCAAAGCCCCCGCGGCGCCATCGTCACGTTCCAAGCCACCGGCCGCGATGACTGCGCGCCCCGCGTCCAGATCCGCTGCGATCCGCCCAGCGGCAGCGCCTTCCCCGTCGGCACCAACCGCGTCGTCTGCTACGCCACGGATGGCCACGGCAATGCCACCTCCTGCGCGTTCCTCCTTGCCGTGACACCTCCCGAACCGCTCTCCGTGCAAACCGGCCCCGATGGCTCTGTTATTCTCCGCTGGATCGGCGACGCCATCGCCGAATCCACCGGGGAGCTCAACGATGACCCGGTCTGGCAGCCGGTGGTCGGCACACCCGTGGTAACCGGCCACGTGCGCACGCTGCGCCTGGTGCCTACCGCCACCCAACGGTTCTTCCGCCTCCGCTTGCTCGACCTTCTGCCCGAAGGAGACGCTGATGGCGATGGCGTGCCCGACAGCCGGGATTGGTGCCCGGCCACGCCGGCCGGGCTGGCCGTCGACGAACACGGCTGCGCGCTCCTCCAGTTGTTGACGGAACCAGAAGCCGCTGTGGAACCCATGCGCGGTCGCCTGCAACAAACGCTCCGACAGATCGAGCTCGACGGTTCATTCCAAGATCTGCTCGGGCGCATCTCGCCTTCGCTCGTCAATTCCAACAGCCCGTCGCTCCCGCTCACTCAACGCCAGCCCGCCCGCGCGCTCAATCTTCAGTCTGATCTCGTGACGGCGCTCCGGAACGCTCTCGCCGATTTTCTCGCGCAAAAGCCCCGCCGCATCGAGGAACTCCTGCGCGCCCGATCCGCCCTCAAGTTCGAACACGCCGATGTCCGCCCTCAAGACCACGACCTCATGCGGCTCGACGACATCGAAGCCGGCCTGATCGCAAGCCTGGCCGACCATGAGCGGCTCCTCACACGCCTCGACGGCGTCGCCCGCGCCCTCAACACCCGCGAACGTCGAACCCTGCGCGTCGAATCCGTCGACGGCCTCAACGGACGCGCCCACCTGTCCGACGGCCGCTGGGCGGTGCTGCCGGAAGCCCTCGCGCCCGCCGCCCCCGATCTCGATCGCGTCCCGTGCATCTTCAACCGCGGCAGTTTTGTCACGGTGAACGTGAGCCTTCTGCCCGATGGCAGCTGGTTCACCCACGACCTGACGCCCGAAGCCGGGATCAATCCCAACGCAGTCGCGTTGATCGATACCCGCCGGCTGGACCTCCGGGTCGTTCCCGCGGATCCGAGCCTGCCCGACTGGGACACCGGCGTGCGCCATCGGCTCCGCGGCTACAAGTGGGGCTTCGGCGCCAACGACGGCTATCACTTCCTCGAATACGGCATGGGACTCGCCGTCGTGCGCCGCAGCACGCTGGACAATTCCACCGCCTATCGCCACTGGGTCCAGCTCCGCGTCGATACCGACAACGACGGCACCACGTCCATCTGGGTCGATTCCATGGATGAAAACAGCCCGCCGAAAGTGCTCTCACCGTCCTGGGCCAACCCCAGTTTCAAGATCTTCCCGCTGATTGTCCGCGAAATCCGCGCCCCCGTTAACGCCGACGGCTCGCTCGGCGCGCACGAGATCCTCGGCGAAGAATCCTATCTGATCGAACTCTACCCCTGGGGCTACTTCGCCCAGGCGGAATACAGCCGCACTTTGTTCGAGCTCGAAGATCGGCCGGACAACAACGCCCACCAAAACGCCAAGGTCACCGATCTCATCCGCCAGTTTCCGCTCACGATGCAGTCGCTCGGACAACAAACATTCCACGCCTGGAGCTTCACGCCGAACGGCTCGTCGTCCTCCTACCCAACGCTGAATCAAGTGGTGCTCAACCAAAACTTCGCCGTGCACCGCCAGGACCCGAACGAGGTCTCATTCTTCGCCTACACCAACGACGTCGGCCGCGGCCTCTTCGCCCCCACCATCCGCGGCATCAATCGCGGCCGGCCCTTCATCTACCGCGCCACCCTCCCCCGCCTCGTCCGCGACCGCCTGCACGACTGCACCGTCGACAGCTTTTATCGCATCCCGCTCTTCCTCGACTGGCACGTCAGCCAGGGCAACAACGGGGAGTTCACGCACAACGGAAACCAGAAATACGCGTTCGACTTCCCCGACGACTCCGGCACGCTCGTCCTCGCCGCCCGTGGCGGCACCGTCGTCGACATCCGCGAAACCGGCTGCTTCAGCTGCTGGGACGATGACGCGGAGGAATGCGTCGGCTGCTCCGGAACCAAAGCCGGCAACTTCGTGAAGATCCTGCATCAGGACGGCACCGCCGGGGTCTACTTCCACTTCAAGAAAAACGGCGTCATCGTCGCCCAAGGCCAGCGCGTTTACCGCGGCGATCCCCTCGGTCGCATGGGCACCACCGGCTGCTCCACCGGCCCCCACCTGCACTTCCACGTCACCGAAAATCCCGACACCGGCGTCACCATCCCCATCCGGTTCGAAACCTACGATGACGACGGCGATTTCCGCGAATGTTACCTGCCGGCTCACAACAGCGACGGCACATCGACGAATCATCCGTGGCAAGTTCCCTAGCCTTTCTGAGCCAATGATTCACTAGCGAGGCGTGCCTCAGACCGTTGTCGTGATTGATGCCGCAACCTGCTTTCGCAGATCGAGGCACGCCTCGCTCTGGAAAACCGCTGCGCGGCTTTCCCGCCGCAAGGCGGAAGTCCCGCGGAGTGCGCGGCGCGGGACCACAGAATCCTCGACTGGTTGGCCTCGGCCTAAAGATTGACTTGCTTGCAACTAGTTTCACCAGTCGAGGCATTCTAGCAATGCCGGCCACGTAAGGCTCTCGCGTCACCGCCGGACCGCTCCCTTCTCGGGTCACGACCCCGATTTCCGGCGCGCCCCGTCGGGGCCGAACCCGCGCAGAACCGCCGCCGTTGCTCGTGTGCCATTCCCGAATTGAGTGGGCAATTGCGGTGAAGGATCTTGGCTGTGGGCGAGGCGCGACGAAGGAGCATATCCGCACGGATACGTGACTGAGGAGCAATGAAGCCCACGGCCGAACGACTAGCCGCCCGAACGATTGCGTCGGAATGCCGGTTCTCGCGTTGTTGCTCCTCCCGTCTCTGCGGGGTTCACCCTGGTTTGTCCGTAACGTTGTGCTGGAAATGCACCCCGCCCGGAACCATTCTTTTTCCCTCATGGCATGGCTTTACCTGACCTTGGCAGGACTTCTGGAAATTGGATGGGCCATTGGGCTCAAATACACCCAGGGCTTTTCGAAGCTTTGGCCCAGCGTTGCAACGATTGGCGCCATGGTCGCGAGCTTCGCGTTGCTCTCCGCGGCGTTGAAGACGATTCCAGTAGGGACCGGCTACGCCGTTTGGACGGGCATTGGTGCAGCCGGAACCGCCTTGTTGGGGATGCTCCTTTTTGACGAATCAAAGGACCTGGTTCGAGTGCTCTGCATTCTGCTGATTATCGGTGGCGTGGTCGGTTTGAAATTCGCTTCAAGTTGACAAAGTGACACGACAGCGTCGTAAGCGCGCACGCCGGCCATTGCCCGCGTCAATTCTCGGATGAAGAATCAGCCCAAGGACAAAGCTTGTGAAGCTGGGTGACCTGGAACGCTGCAGACATGATATGGACCCTTCATCTTCACGCTGGCCAGACTTCAGCGACAAATGAACTCTCCGCTTGCAAAGATCAGTTCAGGGATCTGGCAAGGCGTTTAGTCCTGCCCCCAGCAGTTCCGTGTCGTGCCCCTGACGTTGGCAGAATCCACCGCGCGCCTATTCGGGTCGGGCGAATCGCAGCTCAGCGGCGCGAAACGGCCGCAGTGTTAGGCGCGTGAAAGCCACTTCCGAACGCGCCCGGGTCAGCGTCGGTCTTTTCATCCGGAGGCGGCTTGTTGTAAGGTCCCGGCGAAAATCCGATGCGCGAGTTTGCTGTAGTTGCGATGCAGGTCATGGTGGCCGCGACGTTGGCGGTGGAGGGAGCGCCTGCTCCCGGCCACGCCGGGTCGGCCGGGAGATCGGATTACCTCATCGACACCTGGCAGTCCGACGACGGGCTGCCGCACAGTTCGGTGACGTCAATCGCACAGACGCCGGATGGGTATATCTGGATCGGGACCTACAATGGGCTGGCGCGGTTCGATGGGGTGCGGTTCACCGTGTTTGACCCGGCGAACACGCCGGCGTTGACCCATGCGCGCGTGTCGTGGTTGGGAGTGGACGCCTCTGGTGCGTTGTGGGTGAACACGGAGCAAGGAGCGCTGGCGGTGCGGCAACAAGGCGAGTTTCGTCCGGTGCGAGTCGGGAGCGGCGAGAGCATCAGGGGCCTGTCGCTGACGTGCGCGCGGAGCAACGAGGTTTTGCTGCTGGCGTCGAGCGGGAAGCTTTGGCGGCAGATGAATTCAGGAGAGCGCACAAACCACTTGCAGGCGCTCACTCCGCCAGGCGGAGGAAGCATCAAACAAGTTGGTCGTGACGCCGGTGGGCGCGTGTGGTGTTTGTATGACCACGGGAAAATCGCCCGGTGGACTGCGACGGGATTCGAGGCGTCACCGACCGATTTGGATCTAAAAGGAAGGCAGATTCACTCGCTGGAAGCGGACGCAGCCGGGCGCGTGTGGATCGGGACGGACCAAGAGTTAAAGGTGTTCGAAGCCGGACAGTGGGCGGACATGACGCCAACGAACGGCGAGTCCGCTCAGGTTTTCAGTGGCATGACATTAAGCGGTGACGGCGGCGCCTGGGTCATGGTCGGCGATCGATTGCGAAAGTGTGTCGCCCGGCGTTGGGTGGCCGATGCTGGGCCGTGGACGAACAAATTCGAGCGCGTATCGACGCCAGTCGGCGAGCATGTGGACCGGGAGGGCGGCATCTGGTTCACGCACTACGGGAGCGGCTTGTTGCACGTCGGGCCGGATGGCCGGGACCGGTGGTTGAAAATGCGCGACGGTCTGCCCGGCGAGCGCGTGTCCTGTTGGTTTCAGGACCGCGAGGGCAACGTTTGGGCTGGATTGAACCGGGCGGGGCTGGTGCGGTTGAGCGGGCGGCGGTTTCAGGTGCTGGGTTTGGCGGAGGGGTTGCGCGAGCACACCGCGATGTCGGTGTGCGAGGACGGAGACGGGGCGATTTGGGTGGGGACCTTCGGCGGCGGATTGCATCGGTGGGCGAACGGAACGATGGAAGCGTACGATATCGGCGTGCAGGAGCCCAACGTCGTGGCTTCGGTGTTTCCCGATCGTGCGGGGCGGGTCTGGGTGGGCACGGGAGTGGACGGCGTGTTCCTGCGCGAAGACGGCGAATTGAAAACACCTCTGGCCGGCCCACGCGCGCCGCAGACTGGCCACGTGATTTTTGAGGACAGCCGGCGGCGTGTCTGGATTGGAAACGCCACAGGCCTGTTTTTGTGGGCGAAGGACCATTGGCGGCAATTGGGCGTTCAGGACGGGTTCCACGCGACGAGCGGGCGGACCGTCGCCGAGGACGCGGCCGGAGCGGTGTGGATTGGAACCGGTGACGGCGGAATCTATCGCTTCGCGGACGAGAAGTTCACGGAATACCGGATGACGGATGCGCTGGCCCGACTGCCGGTGTGGTCGTTGCTGCCGGACACGGACGGCACGCTGTGGGTGGGGATGTTTCGAGGCGGCCTGCTGCGGTTCAAGGATGGAGTGTTCACCCGCTGCACCACGAAGAACGGCCTGCCGAGCGACGTGATTTGCCACATCCTCGACGGCGGAAACGGGCAATTGTGGATGAGTTCGCACGCCGGAATTTTCCGTGCCAGCAAGTCCGCACTGCACGCGTTTGCGGACGGCAAGGCCACGTCGGTGCCATGCACGGCTTACGGCAAATCCGACGGGCTACCCACCGTCGAATGTTCGGGGAACTACCAGCCGGCTGGCTGGCGAGGACGCGACGGACGGCTGTGGTTCGCCACGGTAAAGGGCGTGGTATCGGTGCAACCCGGCGAGGTCACGACGAATGCGCTCGCCCCCCCGGTGGTGGTTGAGGAAGTGCTGGTGGATGGCGAATCCGTCCTCCGCAATACCCGCAATCTAAACTCTGCTTCGCTTTCAGTCGGGCCCGGCCGACACTATGTAGAGCTCCGTTACACGGGCCTGAGCTTCAGCGCGTCGGACAAGGTGCGGTTCAGGCATCGGTTGGAGGGACTGGAACGTGCCTGGGTTGAGGACGGCACGCGGCGCACGGCCAACTACAGCTACATTCCGCCGGGCGAGTATCACTTCCAGGTAATTGCCTGCAACAACGACGGCGTGTGGAACGAAACCGGCGCCGCCTTGGCCCTGACCGTGGTGCCGTTCGTCTGGCAGACTTGGTGGTTCAAGGCGCTGGGCGCGCTCGCGTTTTTTGGCGGGATCGGCAGCGCGATTCGTTTCGTCGAACGCCGCAAGCTCCGGCGCAAGCTGGCGCGATTGGAGCAGCAGCGCGCCGTCGAACACGAGCGCGCTCGCATCGCCCAGGATATGCATGACGATCTTGGCTCGCGTCTCACCCAAATCACCCTGCTGAGCGAACTCGCCCAGGACGAACTGGAGCATCCCGCCGAGGCGGGCGAGTACCTGCGCCGCATCGAGGCGAGCGCCCGATCCTTGACGCGCGCCATGGACGAAATCGTCTGGGCGGTCAACCCGCGCAACGATTCGCTGGAGAGCCTGCTGCGCTACATGCAACGGTTCGCGCAGGAACATCTGACCCTGGCGGGCGTGCGCTGCCGGTGGGACGTGCCGGCGGCACTTCCTGCGCTGGCGCTGCCGGCCAACGTGCGCCACAGCCTTTATCTGGCGTGCAAGGAGGCGCTGCACAACGTCACCAAGCACGCTGGCGCCACCGAGGCGCGCGTGCATTTGGATCAGGACTCCGTCAACTTCACGCTCGTCATCGAAGACAACGGCCGGGGTTTCACGACCGCAGGCACCGCGCCGGGCAACGGCCTGCTGAACATGCAGAAACGGATGGCCGACCTCGGCGGGCGGTTCGAGATCGAGAGCAACGCCGGTTCGGGCGCGCGCGTGCGGTTTGTGGTGCCAGCGCGCCGCCAGTAGAAATTGATCGCCCGGCACAACTCCACTTGTACCCCGTTCGGTTGACTACCACCGCCGCTTAGATTCAGCGACCATTCAATCCAAATAGATGACCATGCCCATTTCGGTAGCCATCGTGGACGACGACGACCTTCTGCGCGACAGCCTGGTCCGCGTGCTCAAGCGGGCCGACGGGTTCACCTGCGCCGGTGTTTACAATTCCGGCGCCGTCGGGTTGGAAGGCCTCACCCGAGACCGCGCCGACGTGGTGCTCATGGACATCAACATGCCCGACATGAACGGGGTCGAGTGCGTGCGGCGGCTGAAGGAGTTCCAGCCCGCGACGCAGGTCATCATGCTCACCGTGTATGAAGACACAGAGACCATCTTCAACGCCTTGGCGGCCGGGGCGAGCGGCTACCTGCTCAAAAACACGCCCAAGGCGCAGCTGCTCGAAGGCATCCGCGAGGTGCATGGCGGCGGCTCTCCGATGTCCAATCACATCGCCCGCATCGTCGTGCAGTCGTTCCAAAAGGCCGGGCCGTCGGCGGTAGCCACCGAGAACCTCTCACCGCGCGAACAACAGGTGCTCGAACATCTGGCCAAAGGCTATCTCTACAAGGAAATCGCCGAGGCGCTGAACATCAGCTTCGGCAGCGTGCATACCTACATCCGCCGCATCTACGAAAAACTGCATGTGCGCTCGCGTTCCGAGGCGTTGGCCAAGTTCTACCAGAAGCCCGGCTCCGACGGACGGCCGCCCTCCTCAAGGTGGGCGTGAGCCTACATAATTCCCTGCACCAATTCGCCCGCGATATCGGTCAGGCGATAATCGCGTCCTTCGAAGCGATAAGTCAGCTTGGTATGCTCGATGCCAAGCAGGTGCATCATGGTGGCGTGAAGATCGTGCACATGGAGCGGGTTCTCGGTGATGTTATACGCAAAGTCGTCCGTCGCGCCGTAGGTAATGCCGGGCTTGATGCCGCCGCCCGCCATCCAAAGTGAGAAACAGCGCGGATGATGGTCGCGCCCGAAGGTGTCCTTTTTGATCTCACCCTGGCTGTAAGACGTGCGCCCGAATTCGCCGCCCCAGATTACCAGCGTGTCTTCCAACAGGCCGCGCTGCTTGAGGTCCATGACCAGCGCGGCGCTGGCTTGGTCGGTGTTTTTTGCCTGCGTGCGAATGCCCTTGGGCAAATCACTATGATGATCCCAGTCGCGATGGCAAAGCTGGATGAAGCGCACGCCGCGTTCCGCCAGCCGGCGCGCGAGCAGGCAGTTGTTCGCGAACGATCCCTTGCCCGGCTCCGCGCCATAGGTTTCGAGCGTGGCTTTCGATTCCTTCGAGATATCCATCAAATCGGGCACGCTCGTCTGCATGCGGTAGGCGAGCTCGTAGTTCTCGATGTGGGTTGCGATGTCCGGATCGCCGATGACGCCCAGCTGACGTCGGTTCAGTTCCTGCATCGAATCGATCAGCTGCCGCCGCGTCTGGCTGGAAACACCCTTCGGGTTGGAAAGATACAGGACGGCATCGCCCGCGCCGCGGAACTGCACGCCCTGATAATCGCCGGGCAAAAAGCCGTTACCCCAGTAACGCGCCTGCAGCGGCTGGCCGCCGCTGCCACTGAGAAGAACGATATAACCTGGCAGGTTCGCGTTCTCGCTGCCGAGACCGTAGGTGATCCACGAACCCATCACGGGCCGGCCCGGTTGTTGATGGCCGGTCGCAAAAAACGTCACCGCGGGATCGTGATTGATCGGTTCGGTGTGCATGGAGCGGACGAGACAGATGTCGTCCGCGATTTTACCAATGTTCGGCAACAGCTCGCTCAGCTCCAGGCCGCACCGGCCGTGGCGTTTAAACGCGAACGGCGAACCAACGCAGAGCAACTGCTTTTGGCCGCTGGTCATGCCGGTGATGCGCTGCCCCATGCGCACGGACGCCGGCAGCTCGGTGTTGGTCAGCTCTTTCAGCTTCGGCTTGGGGTCGAACAAATCGATGTGCGACGGCGCGCCGGACATGAAGAGGTAAATCACCCGCTTCGCCTTGGGCGCAACGTGCAGCGTCTTGATCACGCCGGAGGATTTGGCGGACGGCTTCGCTTCGGCGGCGCCAAGTGTTCCGTTCAACAACGAACCGAGGGCGAGCGCGCCGAGCCCGGTGGAACTGCGCGCCAGAAACGCGCGGCGCGACGCGAGAGTATCCAAGTCTTCAATCCAATTCATGGCAATCAATGGCAGTCAACGGGCGTTCAGCGGGTGATCGTTTCGTTCAGATTCAGGAGAACGTTGGCAACGCCAGTCATCGCCGCGAGTTCGACGGGATCAAGCTCCTGCGGACGCGGCGATTCGCCGACGGCGATCAAGTCCTCCGCGGCCCTCGTGTTCCGCGCGAAGTTCGCCTTCTGTTCGCGGTACGTCTTCTCCAGCACGGCGAGCTCTTTCTTCTCCGGCGGACGCGCCAGCGCAACGCGGAACGCGAACGCGAGCTGTCTCTCGAGATTGAGACCCCGTTCTTGCAGGATGCGTGTCGCGAACGCGCGCGAAGCCTCGACGTAAACCGGGTCGTTCATGACGACGAGCGATTGGAGCGGTGTGCTCGTGCGCGGGCGTTGCACCGTGCAGGTCTCCCGGCTCGGCGCATCGAACGTCTGGAAGCTCGGGTAATGCGCCGCTCGTTTCCAAAAGACATACAGGCCACGACGGTAGAGGTCCGCTCCCCTGCTCTGCTCGTATTTGTGATCGGTGCCGTCCCAGATGCCAGGCGGCTGATACGGCTTCACGCTCGGGCCACCGATCGTCGCATTGAGCAGCCCGCTGATCGCGAGCGCGTTGTCCCGGATGAGTTCCGCATCGAGCCGAACGCGCGGGCCGCGGCTCAGCAGGCGGTTGTAAGAATCTCGTTCCAGCTTTTCCTGGGTGACGACCGCAGACTGGCGATACGTCGCACTGGTCACAAGCAAGCGAAGAAGATGTTTCACGTCCCAGGCATGCACCTTCGGTTCCGTGTCCATGGTTGTGCCGGCGTGCATAAACTCGCACGCCAACCAATCGAGCAACTCCGGATGACTCGGCCGTTCGCCTTGTGAACCGAAGTCGTTGGCGGTCTTCACGAGGCCAGTGCTGAAGAGCATGCCCCAATAACGATTCACGGTGACGCGCGCGGTGAGCGGTTGGTTGGTGGCAACGAGCCAGCGAGCGAGCGAGAGGCGATTTGTCGCCTGGTTTGCCGGCAAGGCCGGCCAGCATGCCGGCGTGCCGGCGGTGACTTTCTCGCCCTTGTGCTGAAAATTCCCGCGCACGAAGACGAACGTGTCACGCGGCTTTGCCAGCTCATCCATCACCATCGTGTCGGGAATCGCCTCCATCAGCTCGTCCTTGTCCTTGCGCAGCGTCGCGAGGCGTTCCTGCGCGACGATGTAGTTCGTGGCGGTGTTCTTCCGGAAGTAATCCTTCACCGCCGACTTCTGTTCGTCGTCGCGCTTTTCGGCGGGAACCTTTGCGAGCAACAAGTTCGCGTGCGCCGCGATCCTCGCGACTTCCTCGGACTTCAGGCGGCGATGGTAGAAGCGCACGTCATCGACGAGGCCGTTGAACGCGAACGAATCGCCGCGCGCCCCGATGAGCAACGCCGCCCCGGCGCGAATGCTGGCAGAGAGTTTGTCCGTCGGCGTGTCGAGCGGACGGCTTTTGCCGTCGACGAACAGACGCAGTCCGCCGGCCTTGTTCGAGCCATCGTAGGTGACCATCAGATGAAGCCACGTGTTGGTGGGCAACCCGTCCCTGGTCACCACCTTGATCGCGTTGTCAGGAAACTTGTGGACGAGATGCACCTCAACCTTCGCGTCATTGATCAACAAATCGAATCCGCGATGGCCTGGGCCCGCTTCCATCTTGCTGAGCACTGCTCCGGCCTTGCCGTGGAGCTTCACCCAGGCGCCGTAGCTGAAGGCATTCGTGTTCTCGAACGACACCGCCTGGCCGAGGTCGAGGAACTCATTCGTGCCGCCGCGCAACGACAGTGCCTGACCGATCTTGCCAGGAACGCGATTAGTCGCGGCGCCGCGGGCCTCGTCGAACGCGACGGTTTTCACCAGTCCCTCGATCTTGGGCTCTGAGATCTCCTGCTTTTGAACCTCTTTCTCCCACGCCTCCTGTTCCTTCGGCAATTCGCCTTCGCGATCGGCCAACGTTTTCTCCGCTTTGGGGATGAGATCGAGCAACCGGATCAATCTCGAGCCTTGATCCGGCGACGGCACTTTGAGGACGGGCGCCGGATTCCGCACGCGCGTGCCGTCGAGGCCTTTCTCCGGGACGCTGTGGAAGAACGCGTAGAGCTGGTAGAATTCCTTCGTGGAGATCGGGTCGTATTTGTGGTCGTGGCATTCGGCGCAGCCAACCGTCGTGCCGAGCCAGACCTGCGCGGTGGTGTTCACGCGGTCCACGACGTACTTGGCGAGATACTCGTCCGGGTCCGCGCCGCCTTCGTCATTGGTCATCACGTTGCGGTGGAAACCCGACGCGATTTTTTGATCAATGGTCGCCTCCGGAAGCAGATCTCCGGCGAGTTGATCAATGGTGAATTGATCGAACGGCTTATTTTCGTTGAACGCACGGATCACCCAGTCGCGCCACAGATGCATCTGGCGGAAGCCGTCGAAGTGGTACCCGCTGGTGTCGGCATACCGCGCTTGATCCAGCCACGCGAGCGCGAGACGTTCGCCACAGTGCGGCGACGCGAGCAATCGATCGACGACCTTCTCGTAGGCCTTCGAACTTTTGTCGGCGATGAAGTCATCGACTTCCCGCACGGTGGGCGGCAACCCGATGAGATCGAGGGAGAGCCGGCGAATGAGCGTGTATCGATCGGCTTCGGCGTTCGGTTTTAGTCCGCTCTTCTCCAGCGCCGCGAGAATATAGCGGTCCACCTCGTTGCGCGCCCACTTCTCGTTCTTCACGGCGGGCACGGCAGGACGTTGCGGTGGGGCGTAGGCCCAATGCTCCGCCCATTTTGCCCCCTGCGCGATCCAACGTCGCAACAGATCCACCTGCGCCGTTGAAAGCTTCTTGCCCGTCTTCGCCGGCGGCATGTGATCATCATCGTCCGACGGCAGAGCGACGACCGCGAGGACGCGGCTTTGGTCGGGCTGGCCGGGAACGATGGCGTAATCGCCCGACTCGAGCTTCTTGAACGCATCCTCCTTCGTGTCGAGGCGCAACCCCGCCTTGCGCCTGTCTTTGTCCGGTCCGTGGCAGGTGAAGCAATTGTCGGAGAGAATGGGCCGGATCTCGCGGTCGAAATCGACGGCGTCCTTCGTCGCCGCCCCGCAAACAGGCGCGGCAAGCGCCACCAACCCGATCAGCAGTACAATGCCGGCCAACAACCGAAGACGGCCCGGCGGGGAAATGGTTCGGTGCGCGTCATCGGAGAGCCTGTCGTCAGGCTGCCACGAAGCGCTTGGAGTGCGATCGCTGTCATTGATGCCCATTGCAGTTTTGCGTCTGTGCCGTTTTGAGTCGGGCGTCACGATGCACCCGCTTCGTCGACGTGCGCATGTCCGCAAAACGGGGTACAGCGCGCGCCGGCCGTTGGTCGCGCTGTGGTTTCCGAAGGCGGGCATGGCTCAGGGGGTTTGTACCCCGTTTGGTGGACTACCTAAACTCGGATGGAACGGCATACTTGCCGGCATCCCTTATGCCAGCCCAGGCACAAGCTCGTCGCACCGTTACGCACCCGTCAATCGGGTGCGGCAACCGACTTCTCGGCTTGATCGCCGCGCTCACACAACTCATGAAAACCAAAGCCCTCCTCCTCGCCGTTCTCGCCGGTCTATCCCAGTGGTCCAACACTGCCGCCGCGGCCACCCTCGTTTCTGAATGGAAGTTCGAGGACAACCTCAATGACACCTCCGGCAACGGCAATCACGGCACGGCCACCGGCGCCCCGACCTTCGTCGCGGGGCGTTTTGGCCAAGGCGTCAGCCTGGCCACCGCCGATCTGATCCAGAAGACCGCTGCCACCGGCCTCCCGATGGCGGGCAATGCCTCTTGGTCGATGAATCTTTGGGTCAACCTGTCGGCGCCACCCGATAGCCTCGCCTACGTTGCCGGGTTCGGCCCGGTCCTGGATACAGGCGTGGGCACGGCGCGCGGCTTCCTGAATTTCAGCGGTGGAATTTACAGCTGGGGCAATTCCGTGGACCTGGGCACCGGCATTCCTTATCCCACCGGCCGGTGGGCGATGCTCACGTTCACTCACAATGGCGCGGACAACCTGACGACGATTTACCTGGACGGCGCGAGCATCGCTTCGGGCGCGCAGGCGCTCGCCAACATCCCTGGGGCTGAGAACAAAATCAGCCTCGCCCCAGTCAGCAATTGGGGCAGCGATCTCGCCGGATCGTTCGACGAATTCAGCATCTGGGAGGGGGTGTTGACCGCGCCGCAAATCGCCAACCTGTTCGTGGGCGGCAATGGGCTGGTCGCGCAAAAGGTCGTCGAATGGAAGTTCGAGAACAATCTGAGTGACACGTCCGGTTTCGAGAATCACGGCACCGCCACAGGTTCTCCGACCTTCGTCGCTGGCCGCTTCGGGCAGGCCGCCAGCCTCGCCAGCGCGGACATGATTCAGAACACGGCGGCACGTTTCCTTCCCATGACCGGGAACGCCTCGTGGTCCATGAATCTCTGGGTGAACCTGCCTGACGCGCCGCCGGCGCTGGCTTACATCGGCGGGTTCGGCCCGGTCCTGGATACGGGTGCCGGCACGGCGCGCGGCTTTCTGAATTTCAGCGGGGGGATCTACAGCTGGGGCAACTCCGTGGACTTGAGCACGGGCATTCCTTATCCGACCGGCCGTTGGGCGATGCTCACCCTCACCCACAATGGCGCGGACAATCTGACGACCGTTTACCTGGACGCCACGAGCATCGGGTCGGGCGCGCAGGCGCTCGCCAACATCCCCGGCGCTGAAAACAAAATCAGCCTCGCGCCCGTCAGCAATTGGGGCAGTGACTTCGCCGGCTCGTTCGATGAATTCACCGTGTGGAACGGGGTGCTTTCCCTCAGTCAGATTCGCCAGCTGTTCGGCCTGGGCCCGGAACTCGTCATCACGCGCCAGCCGGCCGATCTTACGCGCTTTGCCGGCGAAGCCGCCGCGCTCTCGGTCGCGGCGGCGGGCGGCGTGGGCGATCTCGCTTATCAATGGAGGCGCAACGACGCAGATGTATCCGGCGCCACGAACACCACCCTGCGTTTCGCCAGCCTCGCCACCGCCAGCGCCGGCACCTACACGGTGGTCGTCAGCGACACCGGCGGTCACAGCCTCACCAGCGCCCCGGCGGTGCTGACGGTGACAGCCGTCGCGGGCATCACCGATGCGCTCGCGGGCTATTGGAATTTCGACGAAGGCACCGGCGCGCTGCTCATCGACAACTCCGGCAACGACAACAACGGCGCGTTGAACAATTTTCCCGACGACGATTCCCAATGGGTGTCTGCCGGCCGAATCGGCGGCGCTTTGAATTTTCGTGGTCCGGCCAACGGAGAGTTCGTGAAGGTGGACCGCTACCCGCAATCCGGCGGGACCATGAGCGTGAGCGCCTGGGTCTGGGCCGACGCCCGGCCGCAGTGGGCAACGGTGATCAAGAACTGGGCCGACGCGATCGCCGGCCAGTTTCACTTCGGCTTGTTTGATACTGCCGGCGACATCAGCAATTTCATCCAGCAACAAGGAGGCGGAACTCCGAACACGCGCGAGGCCGCAGCGATCCCCTTGGGTTCCTGGCAGCATGTGGCTTTCGTCTGCGATGGGGCGCAGATGAGAATTTACCGCAACGGCGTGCAAGTCGCCGTCACCGCCTACAACGGCAGCCTGATCAATCCGTCGCCATTGGCGGCGTTGTCGATTGGAGCGAAGCTCAACGACGCGGGCACTGCGGCCTCGGGCCAGTGGCAGGGCAAGATCGATGATCTTGGCCTGTGGACCCGCGGCCTGTCCGCGGACGAGATTCTCGCCATCTACAGCGCCGGCGTGAACGGCAACCCGCTCAACGAGGCGATCGTCGGCGCGGTGGCCCCGTCCATTGGTTCGCAGCCGCAGGATCAGACCACCGACGAAGGCGGCAGCGCGACTTTCACCGTTGGCGCAGCCGGCACATCACCGCTCGCCTACCAATGGTACAGAAACGGCGCGGCCATCTCGGGCGAGACCAACTCCAGTCTCACCCTGAACAACCTGTGCGCGGGCGAGAGCGGCGGCTTTAGCGTCGTCGTCTGCAACGCCGTCGGCTGCGTGACGAGCGCGCCGCCCGCCACCATCAGCATCACGCCTCTGCCGACGACGCTCATCACGGCCGGGCTGACGGGTCATTGGAAATTCGATGAGACAAGCGGCGTGTCCGCCAGCGATTCCACCGACAATGCGAACGCCGGCGTTTTGAACAACTTCCCGGGAGACAACTCGCAATGGGTGGCCGGGCAAATCGGCGGGGCGCTGAGCTTCAGCGGGCAGGGTTCGCAGAACTGGGTGTACGTGGCGAATTATCCCAAGCCCACGACGACGATGACCATTTCAGCCTGGGTGCTGGCCAACTCGCGCCCGACCTGGGCAAGCATCGCCAAGAACTGGGGAGGCGCCACCGCCGGACAATTCCACTTCGGATTGAATGCCGGCGATGGCGACCTCAGCAATTACCAAATCGATAACGGCGGCGGCTTGTTCGTGACGCGCGAAGGCGCCCAGTTCCCCCTCGGAACGTGGCAGCACGTCGCCTTCGTCTGCGACGGCGCCCAGATGCGGATTTACCGCAACGGCGCGCAGGTGGCATCCACGCCTTACAACGGCACCATCCTCAATACGCCGGTCATGTCGTCGCTGGCCATCGGCTGCAAGACGGACGATTCCGGCTTGGTGCCCGACGGCGGAGCACCTGGCTTCTGGGACGGCAAGATGGACGACATGGGCCTGTGGAACCGCGGTCTCGGGGCCTCAGAAATCCGAGCCATCTACCTCGCCGGCCTCGAAGGACGCAGCTTGACCGAGGCGAGCCCGCTGCCGCACCTGCGCATTGTTCGCTCCGGTGGCGACGTGATCATTTCGTGGCCCGCGGCGCCCGTCGGGAAATGTTTCATGCTCGAACAATCGGACGTGCTGCCCGCGGCGACGTGGAGTCCCGCTGGCGTGGCCACGCTCACGGCTGACCGCTACTCGGTCACCGTCAGCGCGGCAAACGGCCACAAGTTCTACCGGCTGCAGAAACAATAGAGCGCAGACGCATCACAGTCAGACCCGTGTGACGCCGGGGCCGGAAATCACAACTCCGGCCCCGGTCTTCCGTGGGACCAGAATTATGAATACCCACGACCTTCGTTTTGGCAGCGCCTGGAGGTGGATCAAGCTCGGCGCCAACCTCGGTCATTCTTCCCCGGCGCGGCGTCGCCAGGCGCGCCGCGTTGTCTCCCTTGCCCTGCTCATCATAGCCGGCGCGGCGAACACGCGCGCCGCCGTCACGGACGGGTTGGTTGCCTACTGGCGCTTCGACGAAACGAACGGCCTCGCTGCCGCCGATTCCACCACCAATGCCAATTCAGGCGCACTGAACAGTTTTCCCGCAGACAACTCGCAATGGGTTGCCGGAAAGATCGGCGGCGCGTTGAACTTCCGCGGGCCGGGTCCCAACGAATACGTCCGCGTTCCGAAGTATCCCAAGCTCTCCGGCGCCATGTCCGTATCGGCCTGGGTCTGGGCCGACGCGCGCCCGTCCTGGGCGAGCATTTTGAAGAACTGGGGCGGCAGCGCGGCGGGACAATTTCACTTCGGTCTGCAGGACAACGCCGGAGATTTGAGCAACTTCCTTCAGACCGAGGGCGGAGTCTTCCCCAACGCCCGCGAGAATACGCCCTTCCCGCTGGGCTCGTGGCAGCACGTCGCCTTGACCGCGGACGGCTCCACCCTTCGCCTCTATCGCAACGGCACGGAGGTTGGGTCCGCGGCCTACGTCGGCAACCTGGCCAACTCGCCGATGGCCGCGTTGGGCATTGGGGTAAAGCTCAACGACGCCGGAACCGGACCCGACACCGGATCGCCCGGATTCTGGCAAGGCAGGATGGACGATCTCGGTCTCTGGAACCGCGCGCTTTCCGTCGGCGAAGTCCTTGCCATCTACGGCGCCGGCCTGAACGGACAAAGCCTGTCCAGCGCTGACGCACCGCCCGCCACCAACGGCCTGGTGTCGATCACCGAATTCATGGCCCAGAATAACGGCGCGCTCAAAGACGCGGACGGTGATAGCCCAGACTGGATTGAGATTCACAATGGCACCGCCGCCGCGGTGAACCTGGCCAACTGGTCGCTCACCGATCGCACGAACAATCTTCGCCAATGGCTCTTCCCCGCCACCAACCTCGCCTCCGGCGCGTACCTCGTCGTGTTTGCCTCCGGCAAAATACCGTCGGTGCGCAATGGTGAATTGCACGCGAACTTTTCCCTGAGCGCGGGCGGTGAATACCTCGCGTTGGTGGACGCCAATACCAACATCGTCTCGCAATTCGCCCCCACCTTCCCAACGCAGGCGCCCAATGTCTCCTATGGCTTTGCCGCGTTCGCCCCGCCCCAGAACTTCCTGACCAACGGCACATCGTTGCGATGGCTCGTCCCCACCAACGACGCGCTCGGCACGAATTGGATTCTGCCGGGCTTCGACGACTCCGCGTGGGAGGCCGGCTCCAATTTCGTTGGCTACGAAACATCTCCGGAAAATTATGCCGGCCTCTTCCGCACCGACGTGGGCGCCCAGATGTTTAACCGCGCTCCGTCGGTCTACATCCGCATTCCGTTTGTCGTGACGAACCCGCTCGACTTCGCGGACTGGACGCTTCGCCTGCAATGCGACGACGGCTGCGTGATGTGGCTGAACGGCGAGGAAATCTTGCGCTACTACGTCCCCGACCAGCTCGCCTGGAACTCCTTCTCCACGACGAACCGAGCCGATGGCGACGTGCTGGTCGGCGAGACCTACGACCTGGCCGAGTTCGAACCCCTGCTCGTACCAGGGACGAACTGGCTGGTCATTCACGCCCTCAACGCCCGCCTTGACAGCAGCGACCTGCTCGTCGCCCCAACGATTGCAGCGCGCTCGACGTTGCAACTTGCCGCTTCGCAGCGCTACTTCGCCACGCCCACGCCCGGCTCGGCCAATGTCGGCGGCGTCGAGGTGCTTGGCCCCATCCTCTCGGAACTCGCCCACACGCCGGCGGTCCCGACCGACACGCAAGATTTGCTGGTGACCGTGCGCGTCCGTCAGGCGTTCGGCGCAGTGACGAATGTCACCCTCAACTATCGGGTGATGTATTCCAACGAAGTTGCAACGCCCATGTTCGATGACGGGGCGCACGGTGACGGCCTGCCCGGCGATGGCCTGTTTGGGGCGACCATTCCCGCGAGCGCGAGCGACCCCGGCCAAATGGTCCGCTACCGCGTCACCGCACTCGATGCCACCGGTCGCGACTCCCGCGAACCCTTGTTCATCGACCCCGCGGGATCGCCGGAATATCAAGGCACAATGATCCCCGACCCGTCCATCACCACGCCGCTCCCCGTCTTCCATTGGTTCGTGCAAAACCCCACCGCCGCCACCGCCGCCACTGGCACGCGCTCCTCGCTTTTCTACGACGGGGAGTTCTACGACAACATTTTCGTCCGGCTCCGCGGCGGCACCTCGCGCGGCGCGCCAAAGAAAAGCTACAAGGTAGAATTTAATGAAGGGTTTCACTTCCGCCTCCGGGACGGACAGGCGCGGGTGAGCGAGTTCGACTGGAACACCACCTACACCGACAAGTCTTACAATCGGAAGGTGATTGCTTACGAAGGCTACCGTGACGCGGGCCAACCCGTCATCGAAACGTTCCACGCGCATCTAAGGCAGAACGGGGCGTTCTACAGTGTCGCACTTTGGACGGAGCAGCCGGACCGCGATTTTCTGCGCCGCTGGGGCCTGGACGCCGATGGCGCCTTCTACAAGGCCGGGTTCAACGGCGGCGCCAACGCCACCTACGAAACCGTCACCGCTTTTGAAAAGAAAACCCGCCTGACAGAAGGCAGCGCGGATCTTCAAGCCCTGATCAACGGACTCGCCCTGCCGGGCGTCGCGCTGGAAAACTTCCTCTTCGACAACGTCGATCTCCCCGGCATGGTCAACGTCACCGCGATCGTCGCCGTGCAGCAGAACATCGACGCGTCCGACAAGAACCATTACGTCTACCGCGACACGCTCGGCACGCGCGAATGGCGCGTTCTGCCCTGGGATCTCGATCTGACCTTTGGGCCCGACTCCCTGAACACGGACAACATTGTCTTCAACCAGCAGAACACCAACACGCCTTATGCGCCGAGCCATCCGTTCATCGGGGCGCGGCCCTACATGCTGCACGCCACTAAATACAACCGTTTCATTGAGGCGATCGTGAATGTTCCGCGCACTCGCGAAATGCTCCTGCGACGCATCCGCACGCTCGCGGAGGAGCAGCTCGTCAGCGGATACTATGCGCGGCGCATCGATCAACTCGTGGCGCTTCTCGGCCCTGATGTGAGCGCCGATCGGGCCCGCTGGGGATCGAGCGCGCACTTCCCAGGCGGCACTTACACGCTCCAGCAAGCCAATGACCGCATCAAAAACGAATACCTCACACCGCGCGTCGGCTACCTGACCGGCAGCGGCATCGCCGGTGTCGGCGCGGCGAACCCCGGTCCGCAGCCGCCGTTCATCCACGTGCAATTCCACTCACTCGACGTAAACCCCGCCAGCGGCAATCAGCAGCAGGAATACATTTGCGTGACCAACCCGAACCCGGTCGCCGTGGACCTGACCGGCTGGCGCGTGCGCGGCGACGTGGAGTTCGACTTCAAGCCAGCGACCGTCATGACTTCCAACAGCGTGATGTATCTCTCGCCGAATGTGACCGAGTTCCGCGCCCGCAACGCCGGCCCACGTGGCGGGCAGGGCCTGTTCGTGCAGGGAAACTATCAGGGCAACCTCAGCGCCCGCGGCGGCTCGCTCCAGCTCATCGACCGTTGGGGCCGCACGGTGCAGACCTTGGGGCATCCCGCCGCGCCCAGCCTTGCTCAACAGTTTCTTCGAATCACAGAAATCATGTATCATCCCGCGCCACTCGCCGGGAACACCAACAGCGCAGAGGAGTTCGAGTTCATCGAACTGCAGAACACTTCGCCCACGCAAGCCCTCGACCTCACCGGAATCCGCTTCATCAGCGGCATCGAGTTCAACTTTGCCGGCAGCGCGGTGACGACGCTTGCCGCCAACGCACGAGTGTTGATCGTGAAGAACCCCGCCGCCTTCGCGGCGCGCTACGGCAGCGGCCTGCCTGTCGCCGGCGGGTTCACTGGCAGCCTCGACAACAGCGGAGAGCGCCTCCGTCTCGTGGACGCGCGCGGCGAGGAGATTCTCGATTTCGACTACGAGAACGGCTGGCATCCCATTACCGATGGCCACGGGTTTTCGCTCGTCATCGCGGACGCCACCGCGGCTTTCGACACTTGGGGCCGCAAAACGAGCTGGCGCGCAAGCGGCGCGCTCGGCGGTTCCCCCGGCGCCTCCGAGCCGACGCCGCCCGCCCTGGCCCCCATCGTCATCAACGAGGCGCTGACGCGCACAGACGTGGCGCCCCCCACCGACACCATCGAACTGTTCAACCCCACCGCGACGAACGTGAACATCGGCGGCTGGTTCCTGAGCGACGCCTTCAACACACCGAAAAAGTTCCGCATCCCGGACGCCACCACCATCGGAGCCGGCAGCTATGCCGTTTTCACCGAAGCCCAGTTTAACCCTCTCGGCGCTGGCTTCGCGCTCGGCTCGGACGGCGGACAGGTCTGGCTCTTTAGCGCCGACGCGAACACGAACCTGACTGGCCGCGTTCACGGCTTCCGGTTCGGCGCAGCGGAGAACGGCGTCACCTTTGGCCGTCACGTCACCAGCACCGGCGACGAACACTTCGTCGCGCAAACGTTCGTCACTTTAAATGCGCTTAACAGCGGGCCGCGCATCGGGCCCGTGGTCATCACGGAGATCATGTTCCATCCGCCGGATCTCGGAACGAACGACAACAGTGCAGACGAATTCATCGAATTGCTCAACCTCACTGCCGGCACCGTCCAGCTTTTCGACCCCGCCAACGCGGCGAACACCTGGAAGCTCTCCGGGAGTGCGGATTTCACCTTTCCGACAAACAAGTCTCTCGCGCCTGGTGAACGCCTGCTGTTGGTGAACTTCAACCCCACGACCGACCCCGCTGCCCTCGTCGCCTTTCGTGCGAAGTACAGCGTCGGCCCCAGCGTGCAACTCTTCGGCCCCTATAGCGGCAAGCTCGACAACTCCGGCGGCGACGTGGAACTCAAGAAACCCGCGACGCCCCTGCCTTCTGGCGTTCCCTACGTGATCGTGGACAAAGTGGATTACAACGACTCGACCCCCTGGCCCGGCGCCGACGGTGACGGCACCTCGCTCCAACGCCGCAGCGCGAATGCCTATGGTAACGATCCGGCGAATTGGGTCGCCGCTGCCCCCGGCGCCGCCGCCCCCTACGCCACCGGGGGCGTGCCCGTCATCACCGCACAGCCGACGGGCCAATCCGTCGTCGCCTTTCAGAGCGCGACCTTTACCGTGATCGCCAACGGCGACGGTCCGCTCAGGTATCAATGGCGCCACAACGGAATAAATCTCATCAACGGGACCAACGCTGCGCTGATGTTGACCAACATTCAGTACAGCCAGCTGGGTTCCTACGACGTGTCTGTCTTCAACGGCTCGGGTTCAGCGTGGAGCTCCAACGCCCTCCTCACCATCATCGTCGCGCCCATCATCCTTCAACAGCCGCAGAGTCTGACCGTTCTGTCCGGCGCGAGCGCCACGTTCACCGTCGCCGCCACCGGTACCGGCACGCTCGCTTACCAGTGGCGTCGCGATGGCGCGAATATCCCCGGCGCGACCAACGCCTCCTTCACGCTCTCAAATCTCCTTCCGGCCAACAGCGGCGTCATCACTGTCGTGATCAGCGACGACATCGGCTCCATCGTCAGCGCTCCCGCTGTGCTCAGCGTGCTCGACAGTCCCGTCATTGTGAGCGGTCCGACGCCCGTGTTTCAGGAAGCACTCCAAGGCGCGACGTTCAACATCGCCGTCACCGCCACCGGAACCCCGCCCTTGAGCTACCGGTGGCGCCGCAACAACATCACCGTCCTCAACCAGACCAACGCTCTGCTCCGCGTCACCAATGCGGCGAGCGCGAATGCCGGTAACTACACGGTCATCGTCACCAACAACGCCGGCGCCGTCACCAGCGTCGTGGCCGTAGTGACCTTTGCGCCGGACTTCGATCGGGACGGATTGAGCGACAACTGGGAACGGTTGCATGGCTTCAATACCAACCTGGTCGCGGATGCCGCCGAGGACGCCGACGGCGACGGCATGCTCAACTGGCAGGAATACGTGGCGGGCACCAACCCGACGAACGCCTTGAGCTACCTGAAAATCGACACCCTCACGGCGCGACCCGCCACGCTCGGCTTCTTGGCTGTCTCCAACCGGACCTACACCGTGCGGTTCAGCGACCGGGTGGCTGGCGGCCAGTGGCAGACGCTCGCTCACGTTCCCGCCCGCGCCACCAACCGCCTCGAACTCATTCCCGACCCCGCCTACGCAACCAACCGCTTCTACCGTGTGGTAACGCCCCAACAGCCGTAAGTCCGATCACAAGTCGCGTTTCGTCGATGGCCACGGCGATCCCGGTCTCGAATGGCTGCATTCTCGACGAGCACCCCGGATGCAGGCGCTTTTCGCGACATTCTGGCCGGCCTCCATCGCCGCCCCGACAAAGCGGCCTATCGGTCCAGCGCTTGCGTCAGGTCTTTCTCCAAGTCGCGGAGGTCTTCGATGCCGACCGAGAGCCGCACCAGGCCGTCGCTGATCCCGGCCCGCTGGCGTTCTTCCGGCGTCAGCAATCGGTGTGAGGTTTTGCTCGGCACACAGACCAGGCTTTCCACGCCGCCCAGGCTCAACGCCGGCAGGATCAGCCGCAATCGGCTGAGGAACACGTCGACCTGCTCCGCCTGACGCAGCTCAAACGACAGCATTCCTCCGAACCAGCGCATTTGACGCGCGGCAACCGCGTGGTCGGGATGATCGGGCAGGCCGGGATAATTCACCCGGGCCACGCCGGGATGCTTGGCCAGGAAAAGGGCGAGCTGGCCGGCGTTTTCGTTGTGACGCTCCACGCGCAAAGCGAGGGTCTTGAGCCCGCGCTCCAACTGAGCGCACGCCTGGGCATCCAGCATGCCGCCATGATTGGTGGCGACTTCCGTCAGGCGCCGAATTTCAGCTGCCGTGGAAACGATCACCCCGGCGTTGACGTCGCTGTGTCCGTTTAAATATTTCGTCGCGCTGTGAATCACCGCGTCCAGACCCAGCGGGATCGGGTTTTGATTGATCGGGGTGGCGAACGTGTTGTCGACCGCCGTAAAGACGCTGTGTTCACGGCCGAGGCTGGCGATGGCTGGCAGGTCCACGCAGCGCAGCAGCGGGTTTGAGGGTGACTCGACATAAATGAGGCGAGTGTTCGGACGCAACGCCGCACGAAACTCCGCGAGGTCGCGGCAGAACGAGATCTCCACGCCCAACCGGCTCAGTTCCTTGGTGACGAACAGGTGCGTGCCGCCGTAGAGATCGGACTGGAATGCCGCGTGGTCCCCGGGACGGAGATGGGCCAGCAGCAACGTTGAAATCGCCGCCATGCCGGAGCCAAAAACCAGCGCGTCTTCCCCCTGCTCCAGCGCGGCGAGCTTGCGGCAGATCACACGCTGGTTCGGCGTGTTGAAATAACGCGGATAGATGTTGGCGTTGTCGCGGTTCGGAAAGGCGAATGCCGTCGAGGTATAAATTGGGCTGCACGCCCCGCCGGTCGCCGCGTCGAGATGCGTGCCCGCATGGATGCAGAGCGTCGACTGACCGTGCTTTTGCTTTTCGACCTTCATCGCTGTGTTCTTTTGGTGTTCGTTGGTCACGCAGCGTTTGCTGCACGTTCGCTTCAAGCTCTTCGCCCGACCGCCCTGGGCGCAGCGTGCTGCGCCCTGAGCCCTCGCCGAACCTATGGAAACGCCCCGCCCTTGCAATGCAAAGCTTGGGCGCACCCTCCGGGCCCGTGCCTCTCGAAGTTGTTGGATCGGAGCGCGGACTTCCAAGTCCGCAGCGGGTGGAATCGGCCGCCAGCGTTGGAACCTTCAAGCCGCGTGGCCTTGGTGAGCCGCTGCGGATCCCGCAAGGCGTGCAAGGCGGGATCTGCGCTCCGGACGGACAATGCCCAACTCCAGCGCGCTGAAAGCCAAGTGTGAACTTTTACCAACAACTTCGAGCTGCACCCGCTCCGGGCAGGTCACCCAGCAGCGCCTTCGGATTTCGCGGCTTGCAGGCCGGCGCATTTCGGGGACAGTCGGCACATTCGCTGAGTTGCAGCGTCGGACCGCAGGCATCAAACCAGCTGTCGCATTCATTCATGGCACAGGAATTTTTGTACTACGGCGAGGTGATCTCGGATCACGGCCTTGCGCCGGTGGCCGAGGCGCTCACCGGATGTTCGTGGCGCATTGAGCTGCGCCGTTCGGCGCACGACGGGACCTTGTATTTGCGATCCGCCAGCCGACCCGAAATTCGCCTCGCGATGGATTCCGGCCAATCGCAATGCTTCCTCTTTTCGGGTGAGGTGGAAGGCACAGCAAAGCGCGCGCTGGCGTTGCTCGGTGAATTTTCGCAGTGCCTGGCGACGGCCGGATTGGTTCATCGGGTGGAGATTTACGATGAAGCCGACGCGGTGGTCGGCTATTTCAACCATCAGTGGCCGTCGGAGCCCCCGGCCTAAATACCCTTCGCCGGCGAGGGAACTGCGGCGAAGAACGTGAGATAGGGCTCGCCTTTCGCCTCCCGCCAGAGCAGCAGCGCGAGTTCGCGCAGGTGATAGTCGCCCCACATGGAACTTTCGCCATTGGGCACTCGCTGTCCGCGGGCAATGTGATCCCAGCCATTGGGCCGGTGATAAACCGAATGCAGCAGCAATCCCTGATGCCTCGGATCGCTGGAAAGATACGGTTCATCCAGCAGGGTGCGGGCGATGGTCAGAGCCGCCTGCCGATACCGCCTCGCGTTCGAGCGAGGGTCCGGTTTGGCTTTCGCTTTCGCTTTCGCTTTCGATTTCGACCTCGGGCTCAAGCTCCCTTTTGATTCCGCCAAGTAACGGCCCAGACGCCATAAACCTTGGGCGGCGATGGCCGCCGCCGAACTGTCGACGGGTTCCCAAGCGTTGAAGGGATTGGAGCGTTGGGCCAGATAACGGGCGGGCAATCGCCCGAGGTTGGGCGCGCCGGTGTCCCACATCGGCACGCCATCGGCGCAGCAGTTCTCCAGGTAAAAGTCCGCGGTCGCCAACGCGGCCTGGAGGAACACGTCCGTCGCCGACTCGCGTCCGCTCACGGCAGCAACCTCCGACGTCGACAGCGTGGCGAGAAACTCCAACTGTTCGGCGAACCCGCAAATGGCCCAGGCCAACCCGCGAGTCCAGGTGCTGAAGGGGGAGTAGCCTTGCTGGGAATTGGGGCAACGAAACACACCGTTGACCACATTGAACACCGCCTCGTGCGCCGTCCGGCCGCGCACGTCGTAGGCATCGCGTCCGGTCCCGTAGTAGACGGAATAACGCGCCGTATTTTTTCCGTGCTCGACCAGGCGTTGCAGGAGGGAGATGCGCGCATCCTGCTCGCCCATGAGCACGTGCCCGAGCCGATGAGCGAGCGCGAGCGAGCGACAGGAACGGAGGGTGTCGACGAACAGCGAGTGTGCGCCGTTGAACGAGTGGATGAAGCCCGTGCCGTCGGCGAGCCGGGTCCAACGCGCCGCCTGTACGGCACCGCTGACCTTCAGCGCCAGCTCGTGGAAGTCGCGTTCCCGATCGTTCCAGTCGAAGCGCCCCTCGTGCATCAACCGCAGCAGATTGCCGTAGGTCGATACGTTGTTAAAACCGTGGTCGTGGACGCCGACGTGCGAAACGTGACCGGCCATTCGCTCCAGCGTCCCGCGCCGCCCGAGGTCCAGGAATCGCCGATCGCCGGCAACATCGAACTGCAGCAACGCCGAGCCGTATTGAAAACCCTGCGTCCATTCCGTCCAGCCGCGCGAGGTGTAGCGACCGTCAACGGTGAACACAGGAGTTCCGGCGGAGTGTTGCCAGGACTTCTCGATGGCGAGGATTTTCGGGGCGGAAAGCTCGAACATCCGTTCGATGCGCCGACGCAATCCAGCCGCGGTCAGTTGATCATCAATGCGGATGGGCATGGAAATCAGAGCACTCGCAGGTGAAATCCGCCGTCGACATTGATCACCTCGCCGGTACTGAACGGCAGCGCGTCGCCCGCGATGGCGGCGACGGCTTTGCCGACGTCCTCCGGAGTGCCCCAGCGGGCGATGGGAGTCAGTCCGCCGGTGATCAAGCGATCGTATTTGTCATGCACCGCCTGAGTCATGTCGGTGTCGACGACGCCCGGTCGAATTTCAAACACCTGGATGCCGTGTTCGGCCAGGCGCGAGGCGAACAGGGGCGTGAGCATCGAAAGCGCAGCCTTGGATACACAGTAATCGCCGCGATTGACCGAGGCGGTGTAGGCGCTGATCGAAGAGATGGTAACGATTTTGGGCCGGTAAGAGCGGACGGCGACGGGATTGCCGCGGCCGGCCTGTTCGATCATCCATTGGGCCGCGAGCTGGGTGAGAAAGAACGGGCCTTTGACGTTGATGTTGATCAGCCGGTCAAAACTGGTCTCCTCGACCTGCAACAAATCCGCCCGGGTGGCTGGAGCGACGCCGGCGTTGTTGACCAGCAAATCGAGGCGTCCGAAACGATCGCGCGTGAACTGGATCAACTTCACGCGATCGGTCGCGCTGCTGATGTCGGCTTGGCAAACTTCCGCGCGGATCTCATGGTTGGCGGAGGCGCCAGCATCCGCGCAATCCTTCGTCGTGCGCCGGGCCGCCCCTTCATTGCTGACGTAGTTGATGACCAGGTTGTAGCCCAGCTTGGCCAGATCGAGGGCGATACCGCGCCCGATACCGCGCGATCCGCCAGTAATGACAGCTACTCGATTCATCCGAGCGGAAGAATAGCAAGTGCCTGCCCCTGAACAATGCAAACCTCGTTTAAACGCTGTCGCATCCGCGACCACCGCTTCCGTGGCGCCGCGCAAGCATGCGAGGCGGCGGCGACGCCGGAATGAAGCCTGCACAAGAAAGACGCGGGTCTTGCCATCTCCGAGTCGGCGGTCAACCTTGGCGCATGCGTTCGACCCCAACCCTGTTCCATCCGTATTTGACCCGGCTTGTTCGAAACCTCCTGAGCGCGCTCGCGGTGGCCGCTTGGGCGGTGGCGGTTGCGTCGGGCCACGCCGCCGAACCGGCGCCGTCGCGCTACGAATTCCGGGCGGTGCACAGCCCCAACGGGATTGGTAAATTCTATCTGGGCCGGGAGATCGCCCATGTGATGGGCCATCAGGCAGCGGACTGGCTGGAGCGCCCGGAACGGGAACAGGAGGAGCGGACCTCGCGGCTGGTGGAGCTGCTCGAGATCAAAAAAGGCTCGGCCATCGCGGACATTGGATGCGGCACGGGCTACATCACGCGGCGACTGGCCCGCCTCGCCGGTCCGACCGGGCGCGTGCACGCGGTGGACGTTCAACCTGAGATGCTGACCTTGCTGACCAACTCGCTGGAGCAGGAAGGCATCACGAATGTCGTCCCGGTTCTGGGCGCTGCCCAGAATCCGATGCTGCCGACCAACGCGCTGGACCTGATTGTTCTGGTCGATGTCTACCACGAGCTGGAGCACCCCTTTGAAATGACTGAGCACATGGTGCGCGCCCTCCGGCCCGGCGGCCGAATCGCGTTCGTCGAATTTCGCGGCGAGGATCCCGCGGTGCCGATCAAGGAGGAGCACAAGATGACCGAAGCCCAGGTGCGAAAGGAGATGCAACCTCACCCGCTCGAATGGGTTACGACCCATCGCGGCCTGCCCTGGCAACACGTCATTGTTTTTCGGAAGCGGAGCCCGACGCCAGCAGCGCCTTGAGCGCGCCGACCAGCTCCGGCTGCTGAAATTGGAATCCGGCGTCGAGCAATTTCTGCGGGCGCACGCGGACGCCGGCCAGCAAGGCCTCGCGCCCCATCTCGCCGAAGGCAGCGAGCACCGCAAGGCGCGGCACGGGAAAGATCGCCGGCCGATGAAGTGTCCGGCCCAGGGCCCGGGTGAACTCGGCGTTGGTCACCGGCGCGGGGCTCACCGCATTGATCACTCCCCGATAGCGCTCGTCCAGCACCACGCCTTCGATCAGCCGCACGAGATCATCGAGCGTGATCCAGCTCCAGAACTGCCGCCCGTCGCCCAACCGCCCGCCCAAGCCCAGCCGGAAAACCGGCAACATCCTGGCCAACGCCCCGCCCCGCGGCGCCAGAACCAATCCGAACCTCAGGCGAACAAGCCGCGTCATTCCGCCCATGGTTCGTTCCGCTGCGGCTTCCCATTCGCGACAAACGTCAGCCAGAAACCCGGTGCCCGGCGACGAATCTTCGTCGACCCAATCCTCGCCCCGATCCCCGTAGAAGCCGGTCGCCGAGGCGCAAACCACGACCTTCGGCGGCGCGGCGAGAGTGCCTAACGCTTGCCCGAGCGTCTCGGTTCCCTGCACGCGGCTCTCGTAGATCCGCTGACGCGCGGCGGCCGACCAGCGTTGCGCCACCGTTTCGCCCGCCAGATGGATCACCGCTTCAAACGGGCCCGCGCCCGCCCAGTCGATGCAGCCCGCCACCGGATCCCAGATGGGGTCGGAGCCCGGGGCCAACGAACTGCCGCCTTCAACAACGGCACCGCCATGGGCGCTGGCGCCGGCGCGGGCCCGTCGGAGTCGCACCAAGTGCCAGCCGAGTGCCGCGCCGCGCGCGCAAACGGCCTGGCCAATCAACCCGCTGGCACCGGTGACGAGAACTTTCATTTCATTATGCCTTCACCACAAGCCGCGCCCCGGGAACACCGGCTTCGAAACGGCGCGTTGGCCGGCAGGATGCCGGCGTTCCCACGGACCGCGCTTGCCGTCAGGAAAGCGCCGTCGAATCTGCCGTGGCTTCATTGAGGTTCGTGGCTACTCCGGCAACGGCTTGTCCTTGGTTTCCGGCGCAAACCAGATCAGGACCATGCCCACCAGGTAAACCGACACGATCGCCGCGCCGGCCTTCGGATAGCTCTTGCCAAAGAACGCCATGATCGGGCCCATCTGCCAGGCGCCCAAGGCCGCGAGGATGCGCCCGAAATTGAAGGCCAAGCCCTGTCCGGTCGCCCGGGCGCGCGTGGGAAAAAGCTCCGGCAAATACAACGGCAGCCAGCCATAGAAGGCGGCAGTGGAAAAGCCCACGAGCCCCACCATGAGGAGGAACGCGGCCGAGAATTCGGTGAATCCGCGGAACAACCCGTTGCACAGGATCAACGAGAGCAGGCACAGGCCGAAATACACCGGACGCCGCCCAAGCCAGCCCCCCACCAAGGGCGCCAGCAGGCAGCCCAACACCGCGCCCAGCGACGATACCAGCTGGATGTAGCCTTTCACCTTCGGCTGCCACGTCGTCCGTTCCCTCGTCTGTTCCTGACGCAGGACCCAATCGCCGGCGGCCGGCGAAACGGGCCCTCCGGAGCCAGTTCCCTTGACCGCGGCAAGCGCCGTGTCCATGAGCGGCAAGGCTCCCCGGGCGTCGTTTCGCCGCAAGCGATCCGCCGCCGCCGTCGCCGATT
Source organism: Limisphaerales bacterium (assembly GCA_044230345.1). Lineage (GTDB taxonomy): Bacteria > Verrucomicrobiota > Verrucomicrobiia > Limisphaerales > JADJPG01 > JBGARF01. Next base: position 134,956 of record JBGARF010000013.1, on the reverse strand, counting down.
CCAGCGCCGACGGAGCCACGCCGGGCATCGAGCGCAAATCCTCCACCAACCGCCCCTGCTCCGCTTTCACCCGATCGCTGGTCATCTGATCCGCCCACAACGGAATCCATTGCACAATTCCCCAGGTGACGATCAGGGCCACCGACGAAAACGCGATGGCCAGCAAGGTATGCTTCAACCGGCCCGGGCCAAAGATTTCCCGCACGGGAGCGTTGGGACCGCGGCGGACGGATTCCTGCCAGCGTTCCGACTCCGGGACGAACAGGCGAATGAAGAAGGTCAACAAGGCCGGGGCGGCGCCGACCATCATGACCCAGCGCCAGGAATCGCTCGTGACAGGAAACTGGATCGCGATGATGGCGATCAGCGTGTAACCGAGATTGGCGGCCGCCCCGATGAACCCGGCCATCAGCGGGCGGAGGCGGGTCGGCCAGCTTTCCATGACCAACGCCACGCCCAGGGCCCATTCTCCGCCCATGCCGAGCGCGGCGATGAACCGGAAGGCGCCCAGATGCCACGGGGCGGTGGCAAAGTAACAAAGCCCAGTGAACAGGGAGTAACAGAGAATGCTCCAGGTCATGGCCCGCACCCGGCCCACGCGATCGCCTAACCAGCCAAAGACCAGCCCGCCAAAGGCCGCTCCGAGCAGGAACAGGGCGGTGACGATTCCCATCCAGCGTTGCACGAACTGTTCGTCGGCGATGTGCGCCGCCGCCTGCATCGCCTGCAAGGCCGGCCGGGCGACGATCGGAAAGATGCCCATCTCCATCCCGTCGAACAACCAGCCGAGAAAGGCCGCGGCCAGCGCCAGCATCGGGCCGCGGCGGACAGGGGATCCTTCAGGGGCCGGGCTTGAGCGTGTCATAGTTGGAGCCGCGCCACGCGTTCACGTGAGCTTCCAGCCGGGGCGATATTCCCGGCGGATGAACCGGTCTGCTTCCCGCGCATTCGTGGCCCGCAGCGCGACGGGATCCCATTCGAGTTTCCGGCCGGCGCGATAGGCGACGTTGCCGAGATGATTGGCTTCGGTCAGCCAGCCGGCGTACTCGAAATTGCAGGTGGTGGGCGCGCCTGTTTTGCAGGCGTGAATCCATTCGGCGTGATGCCCCAAGGAAGTCGGGATGGTCTTGGGAGGGCGTACAAAGTCGGTGAACTCCTTTTCCGGCACCAGGACATGACGTCCGTAGTCGGAAAGCAACATGCGCCCGTTGGTACCGACAAACAGCACGCCACTGTCCCACTTGGGAATCCCGCCCTGCTGGAGAATCGCAGGCTTGTTCTCGCCCTGATACCAGGTCAGTCGCACCGGCGGCATCGAACCGCGCGCGCCATAGCTGTAGCTCGCCTGCATCGAGGCCGGCGCGATCTCGGCGTGCGGCGGCGGGCCGCTGGCTTCGATGGTCAGCGGCACCTGCAACTTCAGGGCCCAGAACGCGAGGTCGTTCCAGTGCGAACCCAAATCGCTCATCGTGCCGTTGCCGAAGTCCCACCAGCGATACCATTTGGGTCCGGGAAAATAGACCTGATGGAACGGCCGTTCCGGCACCGGACCGAGCCACAAATCCCAATGCAGCCCGGCCGGGATCGGCGAGGAACCGGCGGGACGATCCAACACTTGGACGATGTCCTTGTGGCGGGCTGCCGCTTCAGGGGATTGCCAACCCCAGGCGCGCCCGACCCAGACGTGCACTTCGCTCACCGGTCCGATCGCGCCCGCCTGGACCAGTTCCACCACACGACGGTAGTTGTCCGTGGCATGGATCTGCGTGCCCATCTGCGTGGCGACCTTGGCCTTCGCCGCTGCCTCACGGATGACTCGCGCTTCCCAGATGTTATGCGTCAGAGGTTTCTCGCAATACACATGTTTCCCGAGTTTGAGGGCCGGCAGGGTGGCAAAGGCGTGCGTGTGTTCGCACGTGCTGACAACCACAGCATCAAACTCCTTCTCGTGATCGAAGAGCTTGCGGAAATCCGTCTCGCGGCGCGCGTTCGGGTGGCGCTTCGCCGCGGCATCCAGCGAGGGCTCGTAGACGTCGCAGATCGCCACAATGTTTTCCGTGCGACTGACGTCGCCCAGATTGGATCCGCCGCGGCCGCCCACACCGATGGCCGCGACGTTGAGCCGGCCGTTGAGGTTTTGGCCGCGCAGAAACGCCGGAGCCGTCAGGGTTCCGGCGGTGGATAGGCTGAGGGAATGGAGAAAACGGCGTCGGGGCAGGACGCGCCGGCGGAGGATCGGGTGATGGTCGGGCTTCACGCCGGCAGCATGAACAGGTTCGCCCGGGCTTGGCAAGCAGGCCGCAGCTTCTGCCCCTCCCGACGTCACGCCGCGACGCGGAGATTCGCCAACCTTTTCATCGGATCGTCCGGCGCGTCAGCCTCTCCGCCGCCCTGCGGGGGAGAGGGACCGTCCAGACTCGCGTCCGAGCGAGTCAGGACAGGGTGAGGTGGAGCAGCCCGCTGGCTCATTCCCCGCGAGCAGGTCCGCAAGGCAGTGGCAGGTTCCCCATGTTGCCGCAATACTTGCGATGCTCACGGGGACAGGGCATGAAAAATTAAGGCTAGCGCTGGAACTGCATGGGCGCGCCACCGGGCATCTCGTGGGCGCACGGCTGGTTGGTCGGCGCGTCGGGCTGGCGGGCATTCGACTGCACCAAGGCATTGGCCAGGAGGTAGGCCTCAACTTCTTCGCCGGAGATGTCCGGCAACATCCGGCCGTTGATCTCCACGCACGGGCTCAACATCTGGCCGCTCTTTTCGATCATCTCCTGGCGCTGCGCGGGATCGTTGATGATATCTCGTTCTTCGAACGCCAGATCATACTTCCGCATGATGGCCCGCACGCCATTGCTCCAGCCGCAGTGCGGTTTCAGGTAAGCGACGATCTTCAAATTGTTCATAGTCCGGCAAGTTTTGTTGACCAAACGGGTCACGTCAAGCCCTCGAATGGATTTGGTTTACGAGGCGGCCCCAAGATTCCGCATTGCGGCCACGTTCCCATCCGGGGAAGACTTGGGGCGTGACGCTCAACGTCCTCATTGTTCCGGATAAGTTCAAAGGAACCCTGACCGCCCGGGCGGCGGCCGACGCGATGGCGCGCGGCTGGCGCGCGGCGCGGCCAGAGGACACGCTGGAACTCGTCCCGATGAGCGATGGCGGGGACGGTTTCGGCGAGGTTTTAGGGGAGCTTTTGGGGGCCGAGCCGCGCGTGACGCGGACCGTCGACGCCGCCCGACGCCCGATCGACGCTGCGTGGTGGTGGAGTGCGGCGCGGTCGACTGCCATCGTGGAATCGGCGCGGGTGATCGGCCTCGCGCTGTTGCCGCCGGGCAAGTTTCATCCTTTTGAGCTCGATACCTACGGCTTGGGCGCGGTGCTGCGCGATGCGCTGGCGGTCGGCGCGCAACGTTGCGTGGTGGGCATCGGCGGCAGCGCGACAAACGACGCCGGGTTCGGCCTGGCGCGAGCCCTCGGCTGGCAGTTCCACAATGATCACGAGGAAAACATCAGTCGCTGGACCCAGCTCAATCATCTCAGCTGCGTTCGCCCGCCCGCCCAGCCGCAGCAGTTCGAACAATTGATTGTCGCGGTGGACGTGCAAAACCCGCTCTTGGGCCCGACCGGTTGCACGCGCATTTACGGTCCGCAAAAGGGCCTGACGGAGTTCGAGTTCGCCGAGACCTGCTTGAGCCGGCTCGCTCAGGTTTGGGAACGGGAGTTTCATCAGAACCCGGCCGCCGTCCCTGGCGCCGGGGCGGCCGGAGGTTTGGGCTTCGGCCTGATGAGCTTTCTGGGCGGCGCCTTCCAACCAGGGTTTCGGCTCTTTGCCGAAGCGGCCGCGTTGGAAGAGCGCATCCGTCGCGCGCACGTGGTGGTCACGGGGGAAGGTGCGTTGGATGGACAAACTCTCATGGGCAAGGGCGTGGGGGAAATCGCCCAAGTCTGCCGCGCGGCCGGCGTCCCCTGCCTCGGTCTGGCCGGCATCGTACCCCAACCAGAAGAGGCCCGAAAACTTTTCTCCGGCGTCCACGCGATCACCACTCTGACCGACAAGGACTCGGCGCTCCGCGAACCCGCTCGGTGGCTGGAACAACTCGCCCGTCAGGTCGCAACCGGCTGGAACCCGCCAGCGAGCTAGTCCGGGTGCAATTAATTGCGGGTGAGGCCCCGAGCGTGGCGGGAGATGGATTCAAAGCGAAAGCGGCAGTGCCCGCCGCACTCCATGACGCTCCGCGTGTCTGCGGGCGCCAGGCGGTCGCGCCAGCGTCGTGGAGTGCGGGGCGCAGCACCGCTTTGGATGGAGCACCCAAGAGCTGACGCGGCGCTCAAGACAAGCCCGGCCCGGCCAGACCCGGTGCATAGCGTCCGCACTCTTGCCGAACGTCAGCCCTGCCTTCACCCGTTTTTGATCACACCCATTTAGTCCCCGCCCCAAAATCCCCTCTTGCATCAGGCCCGCCTCTAGCCGACGTTTCGCGCTGAACTCCGCCTTTATCATGAAGTTTTGTCGTCTCCTCGCCGCGCCGGCCGTCGTCATCGCCAGCCTCGCTACTACTCCTTTTCCGCTCCGCGCGGCCGTCGTGATCAACGAGATCCACTACAACCCGGACGTGAAGACGGAGCCGGCGGAATTCATCGAGCTGCACAACACGGGCCCGCTGACGGTCAACCTGCTTGGTTGGCGCTTTTCGAACGGGTTGAACTACACCTTCCCGACCACCAACGTCCCGCCGGGCGGGTTCGTGGTCGTCGCGCAAAACCCCGCCTTTCTCCAGTCTAAGTTTGGCGTGACGGGTGCCCTCGGGCCGTTCAACCCGGATGGTGCCCCCGGCCTGTCCGCGCGCGGTGAAACCATTACCCTGCGCAACGCCGCCGGACAGATTATGGACGAAGTCAACTACGGCCTCGGCTTCCCCTGGCCGACAGTTGGCGATGCCACGGCGCCTGGCACCGGGAAGTCGATCGAACTCATCCACCCGTCGCTCGACAACAATTTGGGCAGCAGCTGGCGCCCCGCCGGAAGCGGCGGCGGCACGCCCGCGCAAAACATCGCCCTGTTCCCCGCCCAATCCACCTGGAAATACGCCAAGGGCACCAACGAAGCATCGTCGCCAACCTCGCTCTGGCGGCAACCGGCCTTCAACGACACGGATTGGGCCGAAGGAGCCCTGCCGATCGGCTACGGCGAAACATTCATCGCCACCACCCTGCCCGACATGTCGGGCGGTTACTCCTCCGTCTTCCTCCGCAAACAGTTCACGGTCGCCAATCCCGCCGCCTACAACTCCCTCCTGCTCGAGGCTCAATATGATGACGGCTTCAAGGCGTGGATCAATGGCGTGCTCGTCATCGATGGCACCGCGAATATGACCGCTGGCGAAGTGCCGTTCAACGGCACGGCGGTGTCCGCGCTGGAGAACCTGAACTTCGTCGGGTTCAACCTGACGGGCCTCCCCGCCAGCTTGCTCGTCCCCGGCGTCAACACCATCGCGATTCAAGCCCACAACTCAGCGCTCACCGGCAGCAGCGACTTTTTCTTCGACGCCCGCCTGATCGGACAGATCGGCGCCACCGGCGGCACCGGCCCGACCCCGGGCCGAATCAACACGGTCTTTTCCACCAACGCGCCCCCCAACATCCGCCAGGTGGAACATCATCCCAACGAACCCACCAGCGGCACGCCGGTGACCATCACCGCGAAGGTAACCGATCCGCAAGGGGTGGCCAGCGTGGTCCTCGCCTATCAAATTGTCGCCCCCGGCCAATACATCGAGCTGACCGACGCCGCCTACACCAACGCGGCGAACTGGATTTCCGTGCCGATGAACGACGCCGGCACTGGCGGCGATGCGGTCGCCGGCGACGATTTTTTCACCGGACAAATCTCGGCTTCCGTCCAGCAACACCGTCGCCTCATTCGTTATCGCCTCACCGTGACTGACGCACTGGGCCGGTCGGCGCTGGTTCCCTACCCGGATGATCCGCAGCCGAACTTCGCCTACTTCGTCTACGACGGCGTGCCGGGCTGGCGTGCGGCCGTGCAACCGGGCTCCGCCGGGCCGCTCGGGACGGTCGTGAACTACTCCAGCAACACCATGGGACGCCTCCCGGTGTTTCATCTCATCGGCCGCAGCAACACCATCGCAACGGCGACCTGGTTCAGTCGCTACGGTGGCGATGCGTATCAGTGGGCCGGGACGCTCGTCTACGACGGCCAGGTGCTGGATCATATCCGCTACCGGGCGCGCGGCGGCGTGTGGCGCTATTCGATGACGAAGAACATGTGGAAGTTCGACTTGAACCGGGGCCACGATCTGGAGATGCGCGACAACTGGGGCCGCAAATATTCGGTGCCCTGGACCAAGTTGAACCTCGGCGCGTGCATCCAGCAGGGCGACTTCAATCACCGCGGCGAGCAGGGCATGTTCGAATCGGTCGGCTTTCGCCTGTTCAATCTGGCGGGCGTCGCTGCGCCTCACTCCACCTTCAGCACGTTGCGCGTGATCGACGAGGCGGCCGAAGCGGCCGCAACGTCCCAGTTCGAAGGCGACTTCTGGGGGGTATACCTCGCGATCGAACAGGAGAACGGCCGGTTCCTCGAGGAACACGGCCTGCCCGACGGCAATCTCTACAAGATGGAAGGCGGCACCGGCGAACTGAACAACGTCGGTCCCACCGGGCCCACCGACAAATCCGATCTGACCTACCTCCAGGCCAACTACAGCCTGGCGTCGGAGCAATGGTGGCGCACGAATTGGAACCTGCCCCGCCATTACAGCTATCAGGCCATCGTTCAGGGCATCCACCACTACGACATCGCCGACGGAAAAAACTATTTCTTCTATCGAAATCCGGTGACCCGCCTGTGGGAAACCTGCACATGGGATCTGGACCTGACGTGGGCGGACAACATGTATCGCGGCGGCCAAACCGGAGGCGACGAGCCGCTGAAGAGCCGGCTGCTCGACAATTTCGCCAACCCGGGACGCCTGCCGAACATCAACATCGAGTTCCGCAATCGCGTGCGCGAAATCCGCGATCTGCTTTGGAACACCGACCAGGCCTATGCGTTGATCGATGAGTACGCCAGCCTCCTGCGCGGCCCCACGAACGCCCCCACGATTCTCGACGCCGATCGTTCGATGTGGGATTTCAACCCCAAGATGATCGACGGCACCTACTCCCCCAACTCCGCCGCCAAAGCCGGCCAGGGCCGCTACTATCAATGGCCCGCCCAGACGCCCAATCCCGCCGGTCTGCCCAAGACCTTTGCCGGCGGCGTGCAGCTGATGAAAAGCTACGTCGATTATCGCGCGACCAATGCCGCCTTCTCGCTCGATACCATGTCGGCCGACAACGCCCGACCCGCGCGGCCCACCATCACCTACACCGGCCCGTCGGACTTCCCCCTCAACCAGCTCACCTTCCGATCGTCCGCCTACTCCGGAGCCAATCCGTTCCGCTCGCTCCGCTGGCGTGTCGGCGAAGTCACCGCCCGCCCCGGAGAACCGCGTCGCTACGAGATCGAACCCGTCTGGGAAAGCGGCAACCTCTCTCCCTTCGCGGCGGACATCCAAATCCCGGCCGACGTCCTGCGCGTCGGCAGCCGCTACCGCGTTCGCGTGCTGCACACGGATCAAACCGGACGCAACAGCAACTGGTCGCAACCGATCGAGTTCACCTGCGGCGAACCTTTCACGGAAGCCGACCTGATCCGAAACCTCCGCATCACGGAGATCATGTTCAACCCCGCGCCCGGCGGCTATGAATACATCGAACTATTCAACATCAGCCCGACGCTGACGCTGAATCTCGCCGGCGTGAAGTTTACTCAAGGCATCGACTTCACCTTCCCCGCCGGCGCTTCCCTGCCGCCCGGCGGATTCCTGGTCGTGGTCGGCACGCCGGACCTCGCCGCCTTTCGCGCCTATCATCAACTCGACGGTTCCGTGCCCGTCTACGGCCCCTACAGCGGCAGCCTCAACAACGCCGGCGAAGCCATCGTGCTCCGCACCGCGGCCGGCGGCACGGACATCGTCAATTTCTCCTACGGCGACGGCCGAGGCTGGCCCGCGTCCGCCGACGGCGCCGGCCATTCGCTGGTGCTCTCAGAATCCGCCCTCGCCGCCCAGGACTCCGGATCCAGTGACTACGCGGGCAACTGGCGTCCCAGCGCGTTGCTGCGCGGATCGCCCGGCCGCACCGACGCCGCTGCGCCGCCGTCGCTCGTCCTGAACGAAATCGTGGCGCACACGGATTTCACGACGGAGTTCGATTCCAACGACTGGATCGAACTCTACAATCCGACCGACAACGCCATCACGCTCGGCGACGGCTGGTATCTCAGCGACGACGGCTCGACGTATCTGGCCTTGAAAAAATGGCAGATCCCCGCCGGCACCACCGTCCCGGCCCGCGGCTGGGTCGCGTTCGACGAAGTCACCGGCTTTCACCACCCGACCAACATTGGCTTCGGCCTGAACAAGGCGGGCGAACAGGTGTTCCTCTCATTCCTGCCTGGCACGACCGCCGATCGGGTCATCGACTCGGTCAGCTTCAAAGGCCAGGAAAACGACTGGTCACTTGGCCGTTACCCGGATGGCGCGCCCGACTGGTTCGCGCTCACGCCTCCGACCCGCTCCGCCGCCAACGCTGCGCCCACGCCGTCGGTGATCATCAGCGAGCTTCAATTCCATCCACCCGACGTCCTCGACGGCACCAATCGCGTGGACAATTCGCTGGATGAATTCATCGAACTGCACAACGCCTCGACGGTCACCGTCACGCTGGCCAACACCAACGGTCCCTGGCGCCTCAACGGCGGCGTCGAATTCGTGTTCGCCGGGCCCGTCACGCTCGCGCCGGGCGAATTTCTCGTCATCGCAAATTTCGATCCCGCCACGAACGTCACGCAACTCGCAGCGTTCAAGGCGACCCATGCGATCACGGATCCCAGCTTGAAGATTGTCGGACCTTACCTCGGCAAGCTCGCCAACAACAGCGATCGGATCGCGCTGGAAAAACCGCAGGCGCCCGACCTGCCCGGCGACCCGGTCAGTTGGATCATCGTCGACGAGGTGCTCTATGCTGACCAATCGCCGTGGCCTTGCGGCGCCGACGGCAGCGGCAATTCCATCCAGCGCCTCAGCACCGCCGCAGCCGGTTCACAGCCCTTCAACTGGACCGCTGAGCCGCCCACGGCCGGACGCGCCCGCGCCAATCTTCCTGCCGGACTGCCGGCCATCACCGCGCAACCCCAAAACCGCGTCGCCCCCACCAACGGCACCGCGACGTTCAGCGTCGCGGTTTGTGGCACGCCGCCGTTCTCGTTCCAGTGGCGCTTTCAGAATCTCGATCTGCCCGGCGCCACCAACGCCACGCTGACTCTGGCCAATCTCCAGGAAGCCGACGCCGGCCTTTACTCCGTGGTGGTGGCGAACACCGCGGGAGCCATCACGAGTGACCCCGCCACGCTGGTTGTGCAATTCCCACCCGTCATCGCCGAGCACCCGCAACCGGCGACCGCCATACGCGATCAAGCAGCCACCTTTACGGTGACGCCCGGAGGCACGCCACCGTTCTCCTACCAGTGGCGCTTCAACGGAGTGACCATCGTTGGCGCCACCAACCGGACGCTCACGGTGGACAACGTCCAGGCTTCCCAGGCCGGCATCTACACGGTGCTCGTCCAAAATACTGCCGGCTCAGCGCTCAGCGCCGGCGCCAATCTCACCGTTCTCATCCCGGCCACCGTCACCAGCCAGCCGACGAACGTCACCGTCCGACTCGGCACCACGCCGACCAACGCCGCGTTCAACGTGACCGCCATCGGCACCGGCGTGCTGCGCTACCAATGGCTGTTCAATAACGTGCCCATCGTCGGAGCCACTTCCCCCACGCTCACGCTCGTCAATGTGCAGGTCGCGCAAGAAGGAACCTATCGGGTGCGCGTCATCGATGACATCGGGCCCACATTCAGCGACGCGGTCACCCTGACGGTTCTGATCACGCCCAGGTTCGTCATCCAGCCCATTTCCCAGTCAGTGGTCGCGGGCGCACCGGTGACGCTCAGCGCCAGCATCGACGCCAACCCGCGCCCGTTCAGCTATGAATGGCGTCGCGGTTCCGTGCCCATCTTCACCAACGATTCCACCCTCACGACCGACTTCTTCACCTTCAATGCTCCGGCCACGATCGGCAGCCAGAGTTACCGCGTCGTCGTGCGCAATGCCGCTTCCCCCACCGGCGTCGCCTCCGCACAAGCCACCATCACCACCCTGGCCGACTTCGACGGAGACGGCTTGCCCGACGTTTGGGAGGTGACCGCGGGTTTGAACACGAACAACGCGGCGGACGCTTTGCTCGACACCGATCGCGACGGCCAGAGCAATCGCGACGAATATCTGGCCGGCACCGATCCGCTCGATCCGCAAAGTTATCTCCGCGTCTCGAACACCACGGCGGACGGTCAGCCCGTGTCGGGAGTGCGCATCGAGTTTAACGCCGTCAGTGGCCGAACCTATTCGGTGCTCGGAACAACGAATCTCCTTTCCGCGCCGTGGACGCGCGTTGCCGATCTGCCGGCCGGAGCCACCACGCGCCTCGTGGAAATCATCGACCCGCTTCCGCCAGGCGGCCCGCGGAGGTTCTATCGATTGGTCACGCCGAGAGCGCCGTAAGCTGGGGTGATGGCGAATTGAGACGGACTGTTGGCTCCATTCATCCGAAGTGAATCACCCCGGATCAATCCCGCCACGCACGAACATGTTCGCATTAGAAACCGAGCGGTGACGAACTGAACGTGGTAGAAACCCCTTATTCTATTGGGTGGAAAGAAAGTGGTGCCCCGGCAAGGACTCGAACCTTGGACCAATTGATTAAGAGTCAACTGCTCTACCAACTGAGCTACCGAGGCAACCAAGAGGCGGAGAAGATTCGAAATGCGCGGGGTTTTGTCAACACCGGGTTTGAATCATTTCCAGGCTCGCCTCACGACCGCCCTTTCGCGCACGCTCCCGGCCATGAACTCACGCGTTGCCCTTCTCTGCCTCGCCTCGTGTCTCGTACCGGCGCTGGCACGGTCGGCCGAATCATCTCCACCGCCCCGCGGCTATTCCATTCCCCTGATCGATCTCGCCGCGGACAAGCATCGGCAGGTCGTCGTGGATCGCGAGCCCGGCCAGTATCTGGGTCATCCGTCGACGCTGCTCCTCGAAGACGGGCGGACGATGTTGTGCGTTTATCCCAAGGGTCACGGCAAGGGGCCCATCGTTTACAAACGCAGCACGAACGGCGGCATGAACTGGAGCGAGCGCCTGCCCACCCCCGCCAACTGGGCCACCAGCAAGGAGACCCCTACCCTCCATCGCGTAATCGATGCCTCGGGAAAGAAACGCCTGATTCTTTGGTCCGGCATGTATCCGGCCCGCCTGGCAGTGAGCGAAGACGACGGCGGAACCTGGAGCGAACTCAAGCCCGCCGGCGACTGGGGCGGGATCGTCGTGATGGGCTTCACCGAGCCGGTGAAAACCGGTCCTGGGCATTACCTGGCGATGTTTCACGACGACGGGCGTTATTTCACCGCCAAGCCCCAGCCGGAAAAGCCGGTGGCTTTCACGCTGTTCAAGACGTGGTCCAAAGACGGCGGCCTGACCTGGTCCACGCCGGAGGCGGTGTTCAAGCGCAGCGACGTGCATCTTTGCGAGCCCGGCTTCATTCGTTCGCCGAATGGCAGACAAATCGCCGTGTTGTTGCGCGAGAATTCCCGGCGCAAAAACTCGCACGTGATTTTTTCCGACGACGAAGGCCAGACCTGGTCGGCCCCGCGGGAATTGCCGGGAGCGCTGACCGGCGATCGGCACACCGGCAAGTACACTCCCGACGGACGCCTGTTCATCAGCTTTCGCGATACCACGCTGGAATCGCCCACCAAAGGCGACTGGGTGGCGTGGGTCGGCCGCTACGAAGACATTGTGGCGGGAAAAGAAGGCCAATATCGAATTCGCCTGATGGACAATCATGACGGCTCGGACTGCGCGTATCCTGGGGTCGAGGTGCTGCCGAATGGCACCATCGTGACCACCACCTACGGCCACTGGGTCGAGAAAGATCCGCCGTTCATTGTCAGCATCCGGCTGAAATTGAACGAGCTCGATTACGGGCGGAAGTGATTCGTGGCAAAATTGGCCAACCGCAGATGCACGCAGATTAACGCAGATGAAGGCACTGAACAATCGCGTCACGGCAAGCGTGGTCTCTGGGTCCTTCGGCGTTCATCGCGGTTCCCAAGTGACGCCCTTTCCCCACTGCCAATGTTTAACCGCGGATGCACGCAGATTGGCGCAGATGAAGACACTGAACGATCGCGTCACGCCAAGCGTGGCATTGGCGTCCATCGGCGTTCATCTGCGGTTCCCAACGGGCGTCCATCTTCCTTTCACAAGCTATGAGTAGTGGGGGGCCGTCCAGTTTAAGTCGTTACGCGTGGATCGTCGTTGGCCTGCTCTGGCCGGTGGCACTGTTGAATTATCTCGATCGCCAGATGCTGGCGTCGGTGAAGTTTTCGGTCATGACGGACATCCCGAGTGTTGCGACCGACGCGAACTGGGGTCGGATGCTGGGACAGTTCAAGTGGGTCTACGCGTTTCTCAGTCCCATCGGCGGCTACATCGCCGATCGCTTCAGCCGACGGCTGACCATTTGCGGCAGCCTGTTCGTGTGGTCGGCGGTGACCTGGGCAACGGGTCACGTCACCACCTACGACGGTCTCCTGTGGACGCGGACGCTGATGGGCATCAGCGAGGCGTTTTACATTCCGGCGGCGCTGGCCTTGATCTCGGACTATCACACGGCGCACACACGTTCGCGGGCGGTCGGATTGCATCAGATGGCGATCTACGTGGGCGTGATCGTGGGCGGATTCAGCGGTTACGTGGCGGATGCGCCCACCTTGGGCTGGAGATTCGCGTTTGGAGTTTGCGGCATCGCCGGAATGCTCTATGCGGTGCCGCTGGCGTTCGCCTTGCGCGACGCCCCTCGGGCCGAGGCCAGCCCCAAGGCGCCGCAACCGATCTCCGCCTTGGGCGAGTTGTTGTCCAATCCGTCCTTCATTCTGCTGGTCCTCTATTTCACCTTGCCGGCGTTGGCGGGGTGGGTGGTGCGGGATTGGATGCCGGCGATCTTGAAGCAGCAGTTTCATCTGGGGCAAGGCAAGGCGGGCGTTTCCGCGACGCTCTACTGGCAGTCGGCGGCCATCGTCGGGGCGTTGGCGGGTGGCTGGCTGGCCGATCGCTGGATGAAGCAAACCGATCGGGGCCGCATCTATGCCAGCGCGATTGGCATGGCGTTGATCATTCCGGCGCTGTTCGGCGTGGGCAACGCCGGCAGCCTGATCGTGGCGGTGTGGTTTCTCATTCTGTTTGGATTGGGCTGGGGCTTTTTCGACTGCAACAACATGCCGATTCTGTCCCAGATTGTCCGACCGGAACTCCGGGCGACGGGCTATGGAATTATGAATCTGGTCAGCATCAGCTGCGGCGGGCTGGCCGACTGGGGCTTTGGCATACTGCGCGATCGCGCCGTGCCGTTGAACGCCATCTTCGGCCTCTTTGCCGGCACCGCAGTAATCTCGATTGTGCTCGTCCTGCTGATCCGACCCAAGCCCCGCGCGCTGCTCGATACTCCGCCCCAGTCATGACCACCACCGCCCCACGCCTGACCGGCCTCGTAGCCGCCACGCACACGCCGTTTCATCCGGACGGATCGCTCCGTCTGGAGATCGTTGAACGTCAAGCCGCGCACCTGTGGTCGACGGGCGTGCGCCTTGTCTTCATTGGCGGCAGCACGGGCGAGAGTCACTCCTTGACCGTGGATGAACGCCGCCAACTGGCCCAGCGCTGGGCAGAGGTCACGCGCGGCGGCGATCTGAAATTCGTCGTGCATGTTGGATCGAATTGTCTGGCCGACGCCCGCGCGCTGGCCGCCCAGGCGGAGGCATTGGGAGCACTGGCCATCTCGGCGCTGGCACCTTCCTACTTCAAACCGGCGACACTCGACACGCTGATTGCCAGCTGCGCTGACGTGGCAAAGGCGGCGCCCGGCACACCGTTTTATTTCTATGACATTCCGAGTCTGACGGGCGTCAGCCTGTCGATGCCGGACTTTTTGGAGCGCGCTCCTGAGCGCATTCCGACCCTGGCCGGCCTGAAGTTCACCAACAGCGATCTGATGTCGTATCAATTCTGCCTGCGGGCGGCCGACGGTCGGTTCGATGTTCCCTACGGGACCGACGAGTGGCTGCTGGCGGCGCTGGCTCTCGGAGCGAGGGGAGCCGTGGGCAGCACCTACAATTTCGCGGCGCCGATCTACCACCGTTTGATGGCGGCGCAGGTCAGAGGCGATCTGGAAACAGCGCGGAATGAGCAGTTCCGCTCGGCGCAACTGGTGAAGATCCTGGTCAAACGCGGTTTCATGGGCAGCGCCAAGGCGTTGATGAAAATCCTGGGAGTGGACGTAGGTCCCGCCCGGCTTCCGAATGTCAGTTTGCCGGCCGACCAAATCGATGCGCTCACCGCTGACTTGGACGCGATTGGTTTCTTCGGCTGGATCGGGCGGTAGCCCTTGCCGGGGCCGGACGATCCACCCAAACAAATAAGGCCGTCCGGAAAACCGGACGGCCTTTGCACAAAATCTTTTGTCGAGAGGCTTAGTAACGGCCGCGATCACCCCGATCGCCGCGGTCACCTCGGTCCCCGCGATCGCCACGGTATCCGCCGCCGCCGCCACCGCCACCCTGACGGGGCGGACGTTCCTCGCGCGGACGGGCGATGTTGACCGTCAAGGGACGGCCTTGAAATTCCTTGTTGTGGAACATTTCAACGGCTTTGTTGGCTTCGTCCGGCGTGGACATTTCCACGAAGGCGAACCCGCGGGACTTACCCGTGAACTTGTCGAGCATGACGTTCACAGACGCGACAACCCCTGCCTGGGAAAAGTAGTCCTGCAGGTCGTTGTCCATGGTTTGATAGGAGAGGTTTCCTACGAAGAGACGGGACTCATTCATGACACCAAGGTGGTTGGGCGCTTAAAAAACTAAGTGGGGAGTTGCTGCCCTGGCAGTAGCTCTGATTCGTCGCTAGTTCTGGCTGGCTGACAATCTGTCTTTTGACACCGACACCGCTGTTCTTTGCGCTGACGAGGCCAAGGCTTGCCCAAAAGCGATTCGACCGTCAACTAAAGAATCGCCCCATGAGAGTCTCCGCCCCCCCCGGAATCCCTATTTCTTGCGCGCAACTTTCGCCGGGGCCACGGGTCTGGCTTTCAACTGGGCGGCCGCATCCCAGCCGGCGGGTGCCCGGCGCCCCTTGCTGAACCAACGCATGCCTCCTTCCTTCCAGCGTCGCCGCCACGCGACGTAGGTCACACCTTCGTCGTCGTCCGAGACGCCAAACTGAAAGCCGCAGCAGGGACAGATTTCAAAGGAGGCGCCGCCTGACTTGCCTCGAGGCGGTTCGGTCAATCCGGGAAAACGGCAGACTGGGCAGGTATTGCTCATGATCAAAACTTGAGAGTCTTCGCGTTAACGGGGCGCCCCGGTTGGCGCTCGAAGTAATCGCGGCTGTTCGGTTTGAAAAAGGTCTTGGTTGTGCCGTTGCGATTGTAAGCGGCAAAGGCGCGGGTCTTGGGATCGTAAATACGCACCACGCCATCATCGTCGACTTTCGCCGGCAACCCCTCCTGCCGGGCACGCTGCAAAAACTCCCAGGCCTGCCGCGCGTAATCGTCGGCGTCGCGCGCCTGAAAATCGGGTCCGTGCCGCTCGTAGTGGTCCTGCAGGCTGGCCATCTGCCCCCACGATTCGCGCGTGGGCGGCGCCCGAGGCGTCGTGACACGAGCCGCCTCCTTAACGGCCGGAACGCCGGGAGACGCGGACTCCCGCGGACGCGTTGCCACTAACGGCACCGGCGCCGAGGTCCCGGCTGCCGGCATGACAAAAGCGTTGGTGGCAAGGGGCACCCGGGCGGTGGCCACCACGTAATGATAGCGCGCGCCCGGCCGCAGCCCGGTCAACTTCACCGAATGTTTGCCCTGCACGTCGTCCTCTTCGGCGGTCTGATCCAGATTGGCCAGGCTCAATCCGTATCGGACCACGCCGCGCGTGGCGACGTCCGTGGTCCAGGTGACCACCGCGTTCGTGGTTGAAACCGGCAGCACCGATGGACCGGCGACCACCACGGCGCCACGCAGGCTCAGGGGAAGGAGGCTCACGACCGCGCTCAGGCCAAGCGCAAGCCAACGGCCGGCAGCCCGGGGGCGATTCTTTCGAAGGCAAATCATGACATTATCTCCATTTCAAGGGTGCGGAGAGCAGGGAATCAGGCGTGC
The DNA here is from genome assembly GCA_044230345.1 of Limisphaerales bacterium. Taxonomy (GTDB): domain Bacteria; phylum Verrucomicrobiota; class Verrucomicrobiia; order Limisphaerales; family JADJPG01; genus JBGARF01. The sequence goes on along the minus strand of JBGARF010000013.1, from coordinate 118,573 downwards.
CGCCCTGGTACCATACCGTCAAGCCCAAGCGCCGGGAACGGTTCTGCGGCGAACCTCGCGTGCGGCGCTCCGATTCATTTTTTCTCGCCCTTACCCTTGCGAGCCAAATCCGCGCGATGCGCACGCTCAAAAGTTTGGATATCCTTAAACTTTCCTTTCTTGTCGCGCACCGCGTAGAGCTTTTTACCCGCACTGCTACGATGTGTCGTTCGACGTGCCTTGGCAGCCATACGATTTCCTTTCTGTGTTTTGAGTTGGTTTAGCCAAGCCGCCCGAGAGTCCCCTGCCCGTCGGCCAGGTCAGGTGGTAGCAAATTGGGTCGCGCTTGAAAAGGTTGTTGTTCCTCCCGGAGCTGAGAGCAAGCTGAGAGCGAGAGCGAGAGCGAGAGCGAGAGCAAGAGCGAGAGCAAGAGCGAGAGCAAGAGCAAGAGCAAGAGCAAGAGCAGGAGGAGGAGATGATCCCCGCGGGAGGCGAGCCGCGGAGTGAGTTGGCGACTTCGGCGTCCGGCGGTCTACTCGAGCGAGACTCCGACGTAGCCCACGCGGTTCGTGCCGAGGACCATGCCGGCGCCCCACTGCCATTTCTGCAGGATCACCCCGCCGAAGGACAACGGACGGCCCGTGGATGGATCGGGCACGACGCCCTTGAACAAGCCCGTCGAGGGTGAGAACCCGAATTTGACCGTGTCCCCGAGCTGGGCGAGCATGCGTCCGTTCGGCAGGACCATGACTTCGTCATTGATGGAGGTCGCAAAATTGCCGCCTCGACAGACAATCGCCATGCGCCGGGCCGTGCCCTGTAGATCCGTTGGCGACGGCACCGTGTAGCTCGCACCCACGACACTGGATTCGTTCGTGAGTCCGCCAGCATAGTACCGTCCGGGCGCCGTCGGCCGGATCCAACTGACCAGTCCGCCGACGTCGCCTTGATCGCTCACGACCAGCCAGCCCAACGACGAACCGCCGCCGCCATAGAGATTGAGGTGAAATGGCCAGTGGCCCCCGGCGGACAGCGTGGCCCTCTGCGTCGCCTTGCTTCCATCGGCCAGAAAGCCCAGGAAAGTAGCCTGTCCCTTGGTATCAATCTTCACCGTGCCATAACCGTGCCCCTGCGGCCCGGTCACCGTTCCCACCGGACTGGGAATGGTCAGCGTGTAGCTGCCGGCAAACGGAGCGGGATTGGTCTTGGCATGATACGAATTGCGGTCGCCCATCAAGGGCGCCAGCCACGAATCGGTCACCACCCAGCCATCCACCCGACGCTGCGCCGGAGTCACCGCCAACAACACCGTCAAAGTCTCGTCGCCCGGACGCACGATGACATTCGTGGCGCGTCCCGTCGGCGAGAGCAATCCGCGGATCGAAAGATTTTTTCCGGCGATCAACATTTTGCCGGAATAACTGCCGCGAGTCGTCGCGGTCAGGGTGAAGCTGCCGGAATGAGCATGGCGAACTTCGTCCTCCTCGGCCACCAGCCCGTTGTAATTTCCGGCTGCCGCGAGGAAGAACGCCGGATCATTGGTCACCGTCCCGCCGCCACCGTTGTTGCCACCGTTGTTGCCACCGTTATTTCCGCCATTGTTCCCTCCCCCGTTGTTGCCGCCGCCGTTGTTATTGTTGGTCCCGCTCCCGCCGCCATTGTTGCCCCCACCGTTGTTGCCCCCGGGCACGGTGTAGCTGATCTCCTCGGAAAAATCGCTCTCCAGTCCCTCCGTGTTGTACGCGATGACAGAAAAGAAATAGGTCGCCCCCGGCAGAAGGTTGGTCACGGTCGCGCTGACTTCCGGCGCCGGCACTTCCACCATCCCGTCGTAGTTGCGGGACACGGGACCAATGAACAATCGATAGCCGGCGAGATTGGTCTCGGAATTCGGATACCAGGCCACCGCAATGGACTGGCCGGCGCGTGCACCTGGAACTGCCGCCCACCCGACGGTGAGCAAAAGGATCGCCAGCGCTCCCCAGATTTTGGTTCGCTGCCGGTTTGATCGGTCGCTCATGACTGCGACCATTAGCACCGAGGATACCACCTGAACGGTGCCTGCCCCTCAGCCAGTTGCAGCCCGAGCCCCTGTCCTGCCTAACCGATGCCCTGTCTTGGTTGTCCCGCGTCAGGACAAAGCACCAGCGCTCACTGCGGGGGGAACGGCCGGACCGCGGGCTTGCAGCCGGCTTGCAGCCCGCAGCGGCTTGAGTCGGCTACGACGCTCGGAGGTTCGGACGCGCGTGGATGAACCCGTCTTGGAGGAAACCGTGGGCACGGCAATTCCTACGACACGGATGGGGATCGCTGAACGCGGCAGCCACCGAAAGATCGAGAGCGTCGTAGCGTCGTAGCGTCGTGGGACCGTCAACGCCGCGCCGCGAAAAAGGGGAGCGTCGCCAAAGGCGCGCGGGGAGGTCGCGCGCCGCGGAGACGCCAGGCAGAACAGATCCCGGCTCGAGCCTCGAACCCGCCTACGGCTGGGCGACTTCAACCAGGCCGACTTCGTCCAGGCCGAAGACCGCGCCCGCGCCGGAGCCCCACTTTTGCAGCAGCACGCCGGAGAACGTTCGAAACTTGCCCGTGGCCGGGTCCTGGACGGTGCCCTTGAACAAACCGGTCAACGGCGAAAACCCGAATTTCACCGGGCCGCTGGGGGCCACCGGGCGACCGTTCGGCAGCACCATCAACTCATTGGTCACGACACCCGCCAGATTGCCGCCAAGGCACGCGACTTCCATCAGGCGCGCTCCCGACTTCAACTGCTCCGGGGTGGGCTGCACGTAGCCGGCGCCCACCACCGCTGATTCGTTGGTAAATCCGCCCGCGTAATACTTCGACGGCACGGTCGGTTTGATCCAGCTCACCTGCCCGTCAACCTCACGCACGTCGTTGTCCAACCGCAGCCAGCCGAGCGCAGCACCCGCGCCCCGGTAAAGCGGCAGATAGAAGGGCCACTGACCATTGCGAGAAAGAGGGACTTTCTGCACCGTCTTGCTTCCGTCCGCCAGCACCCCCAGAAACGAGGCGACGCCGTTGCCGTCGACTCGCACGGTGCCGTGGCCACTGCCCAGCGGGCCCGTCGGCGATTCTGTGTCCGCGGGAAGCGTCAGCGTGTAGGCGCCGGCAAACGGCGCGGGATTTGTCTTGGACTGATAGTGCTGGCGGTCGCCCTCGATGAAAGCCGTCCACACCCCATCTGTCACCCGGCCACGCACGCGGCCCACCAATTCTCCCAATTCCAACGACACTTCCACGGTCAACGGGCTGAGCCCGGTGCGAAGGACGCGATTTGTTGCGCGACCATCGCGGCCCATCAACCCGGAGATCGAATACTTCCCGGACCCCACCTGCACCTTGCCTGAGTAGGACCCGCGCGAGGTCGAGACGACCGAGAAGAAGCCCGAGGTTTCGTGACGGACTAGATCCTCCTCGGCCAGCAATCCGTTGTAACTGCCCTGCGCCACCTGATAAGAGTCCGCCTCAAAGCGGGCTTCAATCACCAGGTTTGACGACATGACGAATGTCACCGTGCGATTGGTGCTGTGGACTCCCCCGCTCCACCCAGTAAAAAGCTGCGCGGCATCCGGCACCGCCGTGATGGAGTACGACGCGCCCACCACCAGGTTCTGGCCATTCAAGTCGGGCGTCACGGTCCCCCGGCCCGACCGGTTGACGGTCAAACGCGCCTGCACTGGGCGAACAATGAGTTGAAACGATCGCTGCGCGCGGCGGGCGCCGTCGCTCACCGCCACGCTGACCATCGTCGTGCCGGTGCGGCCCACGAGCGGCGTCAGGGTCAGGGTTCGGTTCGTGCCCGAACCACCAAAGACGACGTTGGTGGACGGGATCAGCGCGGCGTTGGCGGAGGTGGCGGACAGTATTAGCGACTCGGCGTCCGTCTCGGCGTCGGCGATCTGGAAGGGAACATTGGCCAGCGTGGCGGAGGCGTTGACCGTTTGATTCGAGATCGCGGAGATCGTCGGGGCCTGGTTGACATAGCCAACGTTCACCCGAATCACCTGCGTGTTGGTGGCGTAGCCGTCGGTGGCAGCGAGGGAAACCTGAACGATGCCGGAGACGCTGAGCGCTGGAGTGATGCTCAGAGTCCGGTTGCCGCCCGATCCGCCCACGACGAGGCCCGACGATGGAATCAAGGCGGGGTTCGAGCTCGTGGCGCGAATGCTCACGCTGTTCAGAGCCGTGTCCGGATCCTCCACCGTGAACTGAAGGACACCGGAAGAACCGTTGGCGTCGATGATCTGGTCGGGAACGCGCGACATGACCGGCGGATCGTTCACTCCACGCACAGCGACATAGAACGTCTGCACCACGGTGTTGCGGGTTCCTCCACCGTCATTGAGCGTCACGGTGATCGTCGCGGAACCCACCCCATTGGTCACCGACGTGATCCGCAGAGATCCCGTGGACGAAGGACTGTCGTAACGCACCACCGGATCCGGAATGATGCTCGGGTTGCTGGAGACGGCGGTGATGGTCAGGTTTTGCTGTTCATTGGTTGCGCCGCTGGCGATTCCAGTCAGCTCCACGGTGGTTCCGCCGTCGTCCTCGTAGAGCTCGACGTCGTTGATGCGGTCCAGCGTCGGTGGATCGTTGACCGGATTGACGGTGACCTGGAACTGGCGCGAGGTGAGATTGTTCGTGGGCTGACCATCGTTCACCGTGACCGTAATCTCCGCGGTGCCAAAGCCGCCTGGCACCGGCGTAAACGTGAGGTAGCCGGCGGAAATCGGACTGTCGTAGCGGACCGTCGGATGGGGGATGAGTCCGGGATTGCTGGACACAGCCGTCACCGACAGAGTCTGACTTTCGCCGACGCCGCCCGCGGTGATGCCGCCAAAATTCACGAGCTGCTGCTGCGCATCCTCATTGCAAACCACATCGGACAGCGGATTGATGGTCGGCGGCTGATTACCCGGCGCGCCCACCGTGACCACAAAGGTCCGGCTGAGCACGTTGTTCAACGACTGACCATCGTTGACGGTCACCGTGATGGTGGCCGAGCCCGTGGCGTTCACCACCGGCGTGAAGCTCAGGCTGCCGGTGGCATTCGGGCTGACATAGCTGACCTGCGGATTGGGGATCAAACCCGTGTTGCTTGAGGAGGCGGTCACGACCAGCGTCTGACTTTCGTTCGTCGCACCGCTTCCGATGCCGCTCAAGCTGACCGTCTGGGCTCCCGCATTCACGGGCAGCGACAGATTGCCCGGTGGAGCCAGTGTGGGCGTGTCGTTGACCGGATTCACGGTAATCGTGACGATCGCGAGCCCGGAGTTGGCTCGGCCGTCGTTCACCCGAAACACCAGCGTGTCGGTCCCGAAGAAATTCGCATTGGGCCGGTAAGTGAGATTGGGCGACGATCCGCTGATGAGACCGTTGATCGGTGGCGCCACAATGACGAAGGTCAGCGGGTCTCCATTGGCATCGGCCGCACGCAGGGCGAACGCCACGCTTTGCTCCTCGGAGGTGGTGACGCTCAACGGCAGGGCGGTCGGCGGTACGTTGGTGGAGCCCGGGCCAGGCACCAAATACGAGATCTCCGTCGACAACTCGCTCTCCAACCCCTCAGTCGAGTAGGCGGAGACCGCAAAAAAATAAGTCGCACCAGCGGTCAGGTTCGTGACGATCGCATCCGTGCCCGGTTGCTCCACCGTGACCTGCCCCGAATAAACGCCCGCCGCCGTGCCGTAATAAAGTTTGTATCCAGCGAGATTTGTTTCGGTGTTGGGATTCCAGGCGAGGGCGATGGATTGGCCAGCCTGGCTCGTCGACACAAGTCCAAGTCCAAGTCCAAGTCCTAGGCCAAGGCTCAAGCAAAGCCCCAGCAACATGCGCCATCCTCGTCCTCGCGCTCCGTTCTCTCGTCCAATGCTGACACGACATCTCATACGTCGAGCGCCCTTAAGCACCGCGGATACCACGAGCCTCGCGAGGTCCTCCCGATCTTCTCGCTGTCTGGGGACAGGACGTATCTGTCCCCGTTGTCATCCTCTCTGGACACTCCTCCGCCTGAAAACGGCAGCGGCGTCCAATCCAAATCGACCGCCTCAGAAAGGCCTGTCCATTTTTCGGCCTGTGCAGTGTCCGCGCGATGGCTAGAATCGGGGCATGTCGCAACGAGACTTGTTTGGGCCAGCTCCAGCCGCGCCCGGGACGCCGACGCCGGCGCCGGCCGAACCGCGGCTGGAGTCATCGGCACACGCCTCGGCGCCGCTCGCCGCACGGATGCGCCCGCGCACGCTCGCGGACTACGTCGGCCAGCAGCACATTCTCGGGCCCGGCATGCTCCTCCGGCGCGCCATCGAAGCCGATCGCATCCAGTCGTTGATCTTCTACGGCCCACCAGGCACGGGAAAAACGTCCCTCGCGCAGATCATCGCCGGACAGACCCGCAACCACTTTGAGCGCCTCAGCGGCGTTGAATCGAACGTCGCCGACATGCGCCGCGTGCTGGCCTCGGCCGGCAATCGCCTGGCCAACACCGGCCAGCCGACCATCCTGTTCGTGGACGAAATCCATCGCTTCAACAAATCGCAGCAGGACGTCCTCCTGCCCGACGTCGAAGCCGGCCACGTGCGCCTGATCGGTGCGACCACCCACAATCCCTTCTTCTTCGTCAATTCACCGCTGGTCTCCCGCTCGCAGGTCTTCGAGTTGAAACCCGTCTCCGAGGAAGACCTGCTCGAACTGCTCCAACGTGCCCTGCGCGACGCCGAACGCGGGCTCGGCTATCTCAAGCTCCGGGTCGACGACGACGCGCTTCGCCATCTCGCCCGCGTCTCCGACGGCGACGCCCGCAAGGCGCTCAACGCGCTGGAGATCGCCGCGCTGACGACTCCGCCCCAGCCCACGGGAGAAATCGTGGTCGACCTTTCCGTGGCCGAACAAAGCATCCAGAAGAAGGCCATTGTCTATGACGGCGACGGCGATGCGCATTTCGACACCATCTCCGCCTTCATCAAGTCGATGCGCGGTGGAGACGTGGATGCGACGCTGTATTGGCTGGCCAAGATGATTCATGCGGGCGAGGACCCGCGGTTCATCACGCGGCGGATTGTCATTCAGGCGGCGGAGGACGTCGGGCTGGCCGACCCGATGGCGCTGGTGCTGGCCATGTCGGCGCATCAGGCGGCGGAGTTTGTCGGCTGGCCGGAGGCACGGATTCCGATCGCGGAAGCCGCGATCTATGTGGCAGGCGCCCACAAGAGCAACAGCGTGATCAAGTCCATCGATGCAGCGCTGGAGGACGTGCGTTCGGGGCGGACGCTGCCCGTCCCCTCGGCGTTGCGCGACGCCCACTACGAGGGCGCCCGCCGGCTGGGTCACGGGACGGGCTACGAATACGCCCACGAACATCCGGGACATTTCGTGGCCCAGGATTATCTCGGTGCCGACAAGCGCTACTACGAGCCCACCGAGCAGGGGACGGAGAAGAAGATCAAGGAACGGATTGAGAAATGGCGGGAGGCGTTGCGCGCCGCGCGAAAGGCCACGCCGTGAGCGGGCCCGCCGAAAGCCGAGCGGAGGCCAAGGCCGCACTTCGCCGGGAACTGCGCGAACGACTCAGGGCCATGAGCGCCGCCGGTCGGCAGGATGAATCAGCGCAAATCCGGCAACACCTCCTGGCGTTGCCCGCCTGGCGCGATGCGACCACGATCCTTGCCTTCGTGCCGACGGCGGGCGAGCCGGACATCTGGCCCGCCGTGCGCGCGACGCACGCTGCCGGCCGGGCCATTTACCTGCCGCGCTTCGATCCGAAAACGAACGCCTACCAGCCGTGCCGGGTGATGGATCTGGACCAGGATCTTGGCGTGGGCCCATATGGAATTCGCGAACCGGGAACTCATTGCCCCGCATGGAACGGAAAGGCGCTCGACTTGATCCTGGTGCCTGGCCTAGGCTTCGACGCCTCAGGGGCCCGGCTGGGAAGGGGCAAGGGTTACTACGACCGCCTGCTGGCCGTTGGCACGGGCTGTAAATGTGGCGTGGCGTTCGAAGCACAGATGATTCCGGAACTTCCGATGGAACCGCACGACGTTCGACTCGACCTGGTGATCACACCGTCGGGTTGCCTCCGCTCCCAACCCCGGCACTCCTCCGCCCCGCCGCAATCCGGCCAAGACCGCAGCCCGTTGTCGTAGCATGAGTTTTCTCGAAAATCCGCTCTGGGTCGGCTCGGCCAGCCTCGTGCTCGGGATGACCAGCGGTTACTGGCTCCTGCGCTGGAAGGAACGTTCAATCCGCCGCGCGCTCGCCATTCGGGAACAATCCATCCTGGAGGACGCCCGTCGCAATGCCGAGGCTATCCTCAGGGAAGCGCGCCTCCAGGCGAACGAGGAAGCCCTCAAATTGCGGCAGGCCACCGAGCAATCCTTCGCCCGCCGACAAGAGGAAGCCCACGACCTCGAACGCCGACTCGCCGAACGCGAGTCCCTCGTCAACGGCCAACTCCGCCACATGGTGGCCGAGGAAGCGTCCGTGCGCGAACAGCGCGAGGAACTTCGGCGCCAGACTGACTCTCTCCAAAACGAGCGCCAGGAACTGCGCCAGCTCGCCGCCCAGCGCCGCGAAGCCCTGGCCAATGTCAGCCGACTGTCCGAGACCGAAGCCCGCCAGCAACTCCTCAAGGACGTCGAAACCGAAGCCCTCCGGGACGCGGGCTCGCTTACCCGCCGAATTCTCGACGAGGCGCGCACCCAAGCCGAAGACAAGGCCCGTCATCTGATCGGCCTCGCCATCCAGCGCTACGCTGGGGAACACACCTACGAGATCTCCAGCGCCACCGTCGCGCTCCCCAACGAGGAACTCAAGGGTCGCATCATCGGCCGCGAAGGCCGCAACATTCGCGCCTTCGAAGCCGCCACCGGCATCACCGTGCTGATCGACGACACCCCGAATGCCGTGGTGCTCTCCGGCTTCGACCCGGTCCGACGCGAGATCGCCCGCGAATCGATGCATCGCCTCATCCTCGACGGACGCATCCACCCCACCCGCATCGAAGAGGTCGTCACCAAGGTCACCCAGGAAATGGACGAAACCATCGTCCGCTTGGGCGAGGAAGCCGTGGCCAAGGTCAACCTCGCGGCGGTGCATCCGGAGATTGCCCGACTGCTCGGACGCCTGCGCTTCCGGCACAGCTTCTCCCAAAACATTCTCGATCACTCGACCGAAGTCGCCCACCTCGCCGGCCTGCTCGCCTCGGAGATGGGCCTCGACGCCTCCGCCGCCCGCCGCGCCGGACTCTTTCACGACATCGGCAAGGCGGTCAGCCACGAGATCGAAGGCGCCCATGCGTTGGTGGGAGCCGACATTCTCCGGCGCTGCGGTGAGACCGAAGAGATCGTCAACGCGGTGGCCTCCCACCACGACGAAGTTCCGCACCACGGCGTGCTCGGCATCTTGATCAGCGCGGCGGATGCCATCAGCGCATCGCGACCGGGCGCCCGGTCGGAAACGATGACCACCTACATCAAGCGCGTCGGCGATCTGGAACGCATCGGATTATCGTTCACCGGCGTCGACAAGTGCTATGCAGTGCAGGCTGGACGGGAGTTGCGGGTGCTGGTGAAGCCGGAACAATTGACGGATGAAGAGTCCTTTGCGTTGGCTCGATCGATCTCGCGAAAGATTGAGGCCGAACTGCAATACCCAGGACAGATTCGCGTGACCGTGGTGCGGGAAACCCGCTGCGTGGAATTTGCGAAGTAAAGGCGGGCGAGACGAGGATCCATCTCGGACTCATCTCATTCTTCTGCTCAGTTAGTTCTGCTCAGTTAGGCTCGGGAGGGAGAATTCTTCGAGGGATGGGAAGACGATGCCCCTAGCCACTGCGTTAACTCTGAATTGACGCACCTTATTGCCGCCGAGGACGGCGGGGGCCGGACGCGGGGTCGGACGTCTTATCGGCCTTCGTTCATGAACCCGGGCAGGCCGTGCTCCCAGCTGCGCGGGGCATTCCACGGACGTTCGGATTCGTTTTCGGCCGCCTCAGGACTGGCGCAGCCCACGAGAAGATAGGCGCTGCAGGCCAGAAGGCTCAGCAGGATCGGAAGTCGTATTTGGCGCCAGACCATGTCGTTTTTGGATCAACGCCCGTTAGCGCATCACCCGATTACCGCGTCGAATAGGCGATCACCACGTCGCCTTCCATGATGTCCTTCAACTTCCAGCCCGGAAGGACATTGGCGATGGAACGTTGGTCTTCCACCGTCATCACGCGAACTTTGGCCACCAACTCACCATTGCGGCTGACCAAGAGAATGCCTCGTTGAGGAATCCCCTTGCCCGCGCCAACATCGAGCACAATGAAATCCCATTTCGGATCCACCACCGTCACCTTGCCCCGAACCTCTGCAGGAACGTAGGGATCCACTTCGCCACTGCGGTAAGTCAGCAACTCATTCTCCAAACGCGCGTTCTTCTTGGCGAAAACATTGACCTCTTCCTCCAGGGCCGCCTTGGCCTGCTGCAAAACCTTCTCGCTCGCAATCAGATTTCGGACCTGCTCGGGCTCGAGACCAGTCTGACGCCATTGCTCCAATTTCTCCTGGGCACCTTTCAGCGTCTGCTTGGTCTGAGCCAGCACTTGATCAAGACCGTTGGCCCGCTTTTCCTGAGAATCGGCCTTGGACGTCATCGCGCCCAACTGACTCTTGGTATCTTCCAAAGTCTTCTCGGTTGAAGTGAGCTTGGTTTGGGTTTCGGTGAGCTCTTTCGATTTTTTCTTAAATCGTCCCTCCGCGTCGTCCCAGTTCTTCTTGTTACTGTCGCGGGTGGCAACGATCTCCTCGACCTGCGGTCGCAATACAAACTGACTCACGCCGATGACGCCAAGTCCTGCCAGAATGGCCAGGATCAAACTGATTCGCAATGCCATGATATACCGGGTAACGGGTTAAACGCTGTGGCAGACTAGTAGCTGCCCTTGCACGTGTCAACGCCCGGCTTCCAAAGTTTTGCGACTCACTCACGCAACGAATCACGGTCCAGAACGCGAGACGAAAAGTGTTCGCGCGAGTCGACTCCAACGAGCGTCACGGACGCGAAGATACGGCCCGATTACACCGACCGCACGAGCATCGATTTCGAGATCACCACTCTGGTTTTGCGGGCCTGCCCCACGGAAGCGTCGAACGCTGAAAACACTCGAACACACCGCGTCGCTACACCCGACGGAGGGCGACTGCCGGCGGGGCGTCGGCGTCGGCGAAAAAATTCTTCCAATTAAAAGTCACGGCCGAAGAACTTTTACTGTTGGCCACCTCGGGGCGTGCCGATATAGCATGCAGGCCGTTCAAGCACCGGATGCACCGAGTGCTGAAGGCGCGGTCTCATGTTGAATCAACCGCAACCACAACCGGAATCGACGGAGCTGCTGGGAGACTGGCACCCGCTGGTGCAGCAACTCGGCTCGTCCGAAGGCTTGGTGTCCTTCAGCACCGTCTCGCACTCGCTCCAACTCAACCACGTCACGGACATCCGTTCGCTGCGCCAGTTTCTCGAGGCGTATCAGACGCACATTCTGGTTCCGTTTGAACTCCCCGCGATCCAACGTGCGTTTCGTCACGCCGCCCGCAACGAAACCCGGGAGCTGATTGCCTTCGACAACGAGATCGCCAACGAGTCGATCCTCGCTCCCTTCGCCTCCGCCAGCCGGCGCGTCGGCCAATCCCAGCTCAAACGATTTCGTCCCCTCCGCGATGTCCGGCTCGTCCAACGCTATCTCCGAGCCGTCGACAGCGGACTCGCCCACGGCTGGCATACGCTCGTCTACGGCCTGACTCTCGCCGTCTATTCGCTGCCCGTCCTCCAGGGCCTCTGCAGCTACGAACGCCAGACGCTCATGGGCTTCATCCACGCCGTCGGCCCAACGCTTCGCTTGTCTGAACAGGACTCCCGCGCCTTGCTCGAGGAATTGTCCCCCGCCCTGCCCCGCATGGCCGAAAATATTCTCGGCGAAGACGAAACCGAAAGCGCCCGCCGCCCCAAATCCAGCTTCTAACTCTCGGTTCTTCGTCGGCACCTCTTCGTCGACTCCTCTTCGTCGACTCCTCTTCGTCGACTCCTCTTCGTCGACTCCTCTTCGTCGACTCCTCTTCGTCGGCACCTCTTCGTCGGCACCTCAACGGTCATTCCGCGGCGGCGGCTGGAGACAGAAAGCGCTAGCGAATCGCCCTCACCCCAACCCTCTCCCCAAGGAGAGGGGGAACTTCAGCGACCGCGCGGTGATGGAATCGGCCGTCGGCAACGTCGTGGCCTTTCGGGGCCCGGATCGACACGCCGGCGGGCGGCGCGGAGATCGAGCAACTTGTTAGTCGATTCGGTCGACCGCGTACCCCTCTCCGCCACCCTGCGGGGGAGAGGGCAGGTTCCGAACTCGCCCGCGCGAGGTCGGAACCGGGTGAGGTGGAGCAGTCCGCTGGTTCATGTCTGGTGAGTCCAGCAACACTCACGGCGGCGACGGATTGGCTGGCTTCCCGGTCTCAGCTCCAGCTCCAGATCCAGATCCGCCGGCGGCGAGGAAACGTTGATAGACGAACGACACGAGGATCAGGACGACCGCCAGTCCGACCAGGGATCCAATCCGATACAAGCCACCCAAGCGCCAGAGGTCGTGCAGGAAGAGTTTGATCATCGTGGCCACCAGCAAGCCCAGCCCCGCGTAACGCGTCGCGGCATTCCGCGCTCGGAATCCTACGGTCATCAAAGCCGACGCGAACAAAGCCCACGCCAGGGTGTAGGCCATGTCCTGGGCGAAACCCGCTGAGAAATTGAAGACCAAACGCCCGCCCGCCGGGCTGAAGTAATCCGCGATCTCGATGTTCACCAGCAGGAACAGGAGGATCGTGCCCAGCGAATACAACACTGGCGGCATGTTGTGCCGCAGCACTTCATTTCTAGGCGGCGCCAACAAGCAGGCGGCCGCCAGCAAGGCGCACGCGGTCACCCCGTATGTGTACAGATACCAGTTCCAGATCGGTGTCCCGGATCGTTCGTACTCCAGAATCACCCACGGGTTCATCGCGAGCCGAACGAACGCCGCCGTCAGCAGGCCCACCCCCGTGAGCCGCAGACCCGGATGCGGCACGCGATGGAACAAGGCCACCAACGCCACGCCTTCCAAAGCCCAGCCCAGAGTGATCCAGTGTCGCTCAAACTGAATCGGGATGGTCAGGGTGACGAAGAACAACGCCGCCCCGGCGTACCACGCGCGCCGAGCCAGCGCACCAGCCGCGGCAGCCGGCTCGCTGCGCACCAGCCAAAACAACGCCGCCGCGCAGGGCGCCGCCAACAGCGCCGGAATCAGGCCGGGATAGGCGGCGTCGGGATACGCCGCCAGCCCCGCCCAATAAAACAAAAGAAAATGCAACGGCCAGGCCAAGGCAGAGACGGCCCACGGCCACGACCGCGCTTCAAGCGTCTTTCGACCAAGGAGCGGCCACGCAAAAAAGAGAGCGCTGAATCCCGCCGTCCAGGCCAGCGCCACCCCCGCGTTCTGCGCCTGAAAATCGTCTGCGTGCCAGGCGTATTCCAACACCAGCACCCCGCCCAGCGTCACCGCCATCAAGCCGTCAAAACGGCTGCGCGTCGCCACCAGCAGCAAGCCGACCGACAACCCCGCCGCCACGGCGAACACGGCGGACGGATTCGGCAACGGCAATCGCAGCACCGCCATCGTCAGGAGCAAAAACGGCAGCGACGCCGACAACGACGCCATCTGACCGAACTGTTCGCGGGTCAAGGCAACGGTCCGTCCCGCCCCGCCAACCCCCGGCGAAGGCGACGCCAGGTTCGGGCCGTAAAGTTTGCGTGCAGCCAGCAGGCCGGCTCCGACGAAGAACACCGAGAAGCCGCCGACAATCGTCAGCAATCCGGCGAGGTCCGGCGCATTCACCGGTTGCTGAAAAATCCACGCCGCTGCGCCTAGCGCGGTCAACAGGATGACCGCCAACAAGGAACCCAGCGATGCCGTCATGATTGCCAGCGCGATCGCCAGCACGTTGATGAACAACACCACGGGCCAGACCCAGAGGCTCGGGCTACCCATGGTGAACAGTGGAACCAGAATGAGCACCAAACCCAGCGACGGAAACACGTGCATCCACCGGGCCAGGGACACCGCCGACGCCGGCGAGGGCTGGCGGGATTCCAGCCAGAACGGGATCGCCGCATGCAACGCGGCGAACGCAAGGTAGAACACCAGCGCCGCATTCAGGCGCTCCGGCGTCAGCGCCCGGACCGTCCAGTGCATCAGGAGCAGAAACACCACCGCGCCCGCAGCCGGCAAGAGCGGCCGAAGCTCCACCCGCCAGCACGCCATCCCCACAAACACCAAATCCAAAATCAGGATGTAACCCAGCAACCACCAAACTCGACCCGCGATGGACGTATCCGAATGCCACAGAAGATAGGCCGCGAACAGCCATCCGGAAACCGCGGCGAGCATGGCCGCGCCCACCACCCATCGATTGACCTGGCCCCTTCGATGCGCCCACCAAAATCCACCAAAAAACAGCGCGGCGAAGCCCACAAAGACTGTCATCCCCACCATCAGCTTCGCTGCGACGAAGAACTTCGCCACCCAGCCAAACTGCATCACCATGGTCGCGGCCGCCCCCAGCAACGCCAGATAGTTCCAGCGCTGGCGCACCGCCACGGCAAGCAATCCCACATCGAGCAAAGCCAGGTAGCCAAACAGCCCGGCCGGATTGTCCTGCCCCGTCGACAACAACCAGGGAGTCAGAAATCCGCCGAGCCAGCCCAGCACCGCCACCACCTGCGCGTCGAGGCGCACCGCGAGCACAAAGGCCAGGACGGTGATCGCGCTCATGATCGCGAAGACCGGCAGCAGTCCGAAACCAAAATCCAAAAAACCGTAGAGGGCATGGGCTCCGAAGGTGTCGGCGTAAAGCACCACTATGCCCGTGGCGGTCAGGCTTTGCACCGTGACCGCCTGCCGCGCGCGCGGCAGAAACCACGCTCCCACCAGGAGCCCCAGCCCAATGGCATACCCAATCGTCACCCGCAGGAACGGGCTGATCAGGTTGTGCTCGAACGAATACTTGACGAAGAACGCCACCCCCAGGAACAAGGCAAAACCGCCTAACCATGCGAACAGCTTCACCCCCAGAAAACTCTCCCAGTTTATCGCCGGACGACGTGCACCCGCTTTTAGCCCGGACAATGGCACTCGAATCGGAGCCGGAGCTGAAGCCAGAGCCGGAGACGGCGGTCGCGCCGGCGTCACCCCCGGTTTCGCCGCCGCGGACATCGCTTCCGAGGTCGCCGCGGACATCGCCGCAGACATCGCCTCCGCGCCAGGCATGGCGGCCGTCGCCAACGGCGACGGCAACGGAGGCGGCACGGCCACAGGCTCCGGCTCGGCGGGAACGGCCGTCGCGGAGGGCTCAGGCACGACAGGTTCGGTCGCGTCTTCGCGCAAGCCGAACGCGGGCGGCTTCGCGCTTTGGCGGTCCAGCCGATTCTCAAGCGCCAACATTCGGCGTTCCAATCGATCCACGGTCGCCTGGCTTTCGCTCAATTTGACGAAGAGCCATCCCACGGCGACCAGGACCACCAACACTCCCAGGAATGTCATGGCCAGACTCAACCACCGATCAGCCGGCCGTTGAAAGTTGATAAACTAAGAGTTCCATCAACGGTTTCGATGACGGCGGCGTCCCGCAGGGTACTTGTCCTCGGGTGTAGCAATGCGGAGGCGGCGGGCGCTTTCGATGGTCGGCACCGGCACGATGCCGCAGGAAGCTTGTAGCGCAGGACCCTTTTTCCTCCCGCGGACGCCGAAAGAACCGGCCAAATCGTCATGCTCGCGGCAGCGTCCGGGTGATTTCGGCTTCGACCGTCTCCACGGAGACCGACGCCATCAACCGGCGCAGTTCATCGTCTGAACCGCGCATCGGTCCGCCGTCGTAGCGGTAGTATTGGAGGTTGCGTCCGCCGATGGCAGCGTTCGGAATCAACCGGTAGGGATTGCCCCAGGGGACATTGGTCGGATTCAAGGTCGGCGCTTCAATGACGAGTTGGTTGGGCACTTTCGCCGCCGCCGCCAGGTGCATCAGGGCGGTGTCGACACTGAGAAATGCGCTGCACCGTTTCAAGAGCGAGGCCGCCTGCCGCAAATTCCGGGTCTCCGGCGCGAGCACGCGCAAGCCCCGCGTGGCGGCGAGAATCTCTCCATGTTCATCCTGCTCCTCGGGCCCGCCGAACAACAGGATCGCCAGGTCAGGGCGACTCTTCGCCAGGCGCCCGATCAACTCGAACCAATGGGGGAAAGGCCAGCGCTTCAGTTTCAGGTTCTTCGTTCCGCCACTGCCCACGTGAACTCCCAGACAACGAACGGTGCCCAGCTGGTGCCGTCCGCAATACTCCGCGGCCCATTGCTCTTCGGCCGGAGTCAGAAACAGTTCGAAATCATGCGAGGTCAACTTCGGACGCGCCCCCACGAGCGGCAGCAGGCGGTGGTTGTTCTCCACCGTGTGCACCGCGTAATCCTGCGGCACGGTCCGATGCACCAGCAACCGATCCCACCAGCCCGCGTTCTCATAGGCATGACTCACCCGAAGGCGCGCGCCCAGCAACCTCGCCACCAACCGGTAGTGAATCCGCCCCTGCGGATGGGCGTTGATCGAAAGATCAAAGTTCTCGCGGCGCAGCCGGAGCAGAAACCGCAGGCCATCCAGCTTGCCATCACGAATCAGGTTCTTCTGGTGAATGGCATGCAGATGCGGATTCCCTTCCAGCAGATCTTTCGATCCTTTCCACACGACCAGCGCATGCAATTCCGCCTCGGGAAAATTCGCCTTCAACTCATGAATCAACGGCGTGGCGATCAAACAATCGCCAATCCCCGCCGCCGCCAGCACCAGAATTTTTTTCACCATGTCAGAGTCATCGCCCGACCGCCGGCGCACTATGACCCGTCAGCAGCCGAATGGGAAGCAGCGGAACGCAGCCGGGAGCCGGGAGCGTTCGGAAGCGGCGGGAACCGGCGGTCACTTTCCCTTCGCAAAAAGAAAACCAACGCCGGTGATGGAATCGATCAGGTTGCCCTTGATCACGATATCGGGGGCGTAGAATCCAATGCGTCCAACCTCCTGCCCCGCCCGCAATGCCTCGGCGGCCTTCAAGCTGTCCTGCCAGGCACTGGCCAGCGGCCCGCCCGGCGCGGCTTCAGGTCCCCGTTTGATGATGAAGGTAGCCTGGTTCGAGATCACCTGGACTCTCGTGACGGGCATGCCGTGCCACGTGTCGCCTTTGAATGCCGGATCGTGGTCATCTCGAATCAAGGTGATCCGCGTCCTCGCCTCCGTGACCACAATCGTGATCAAATTCTCCTCGATCACCACGCGCTTCACCTTCAAGAGGGTGACGTCCGCATCCGACGCGGCCGGAGCCGCGGGCGGAAGGAATGCGAGAAAGGCCAGAACCAAAGCCCGCAACAGATCGGTCGATTTCATAGGCGGATCGTTCCTCGACGATGCACCACAAGTTGTCACGTGTCGGTCAGCAAATTGTAAAACGTTGGTCAAACGCATCCGGCCAAAAGCCGCCTCCGCGTCCGCCGACCGGCGCGGCGGGCTCTGGCCGAATTTGGTCACCGCGAGAAGATCCGGACAAATCCCAGTCACTTCGATCATCCGCATCATAACCATTCAATACATTCATCAAAGTTGATTCGTGCCGGAACCAAGGCTGGGGCCAGTCGGTCCTTCGGGCTGGACGCGCTCATTCACCACCGGCACGGCGTTCATGGCACTGGCGTTGCTCCTTCCCGCGGTATTCCTGGTTCGTTCCGGATCCTGGTTCGTTCCGGATCCTGGTTCGTTCCGGATCCTGGTTCGTTCCGGATCCTGGTTCGTTCCGGATGGTCACCAAACACATGTCCAAAACCGGCTTATGAAATTCTCTGGCTACGAGGTCGGTGATTACTTCGACGAGATCTTCGGCGAGAACGGCCGTCCCCGGGCCTCCGCCCGCACGCTGGTCCAAAACATCGAGCGCATGCCGTCCGGCGAGCTGCTCAATCGGCAGCAAGCCGCCGAGCGCGCCCTGCTCCAGATGGGCATCACGTTCAACGTCTACGGCGAACGCGCCGGCGCGGAACGCATCTTTCCGTTTGATCTCGTGCCACGCATCGTCACGGCCGCCGAATGGACCCGCATCGAACGCGGCCTCAAACAGCGGATTTTCGCGCTCAATCTCTTCATCAACGACCTCTATCACGATCAGAAAATCCTCAAGGACAAGGTTGTCCCGGCAGAAATCATTCTCTCGTCCAAGGCCTATCGCCAGCAGTGCCGCGGCTTCAAGCCGCCCCGCGGCATCTGGTGCCACGTCACCGGCACCGATCTCGTCCGGCATCGCGACGGCCAAATCTACGTGCTGGAGGACAATCTGCGCTGTCCGTCGGGCGTTTCCTACGTGCTGGAAAACCGGGCCGTGATGAAGAGCATGTTTCCTCAAGTCTTCTCCGCCTCCAAAATTCGCCCCGTCGGGAACTACCCGGGACGACTGCGCGACATGCTCGAGTTTCTGGCGCCCGACCATGTCAGCACTCCGCGCTGCGTCCTGCTCACCCCCGGGATCTATAATTCCGCCTACTTCGAACACTCATTCCTCGCCCAGCAGATGGGCATCGAACTGGTCGAAGGCCGTGACCTCGTCATCGACGACGGTTTCGTCTGCATGCGCACGACCAAGGGCTTTGAACGCGTCGACGTCATTTACCGCCGCATCGACGATGACTTCCTCGATCCGCAATGTTTTCGCCCTGACTCCATGCTCGGCGTGCCCGGGCTGATGGAAGTTTACCAGGCCGGCAATGTCGCTCTGGCGAATGCTCCGGGCGGCGGCGTGGCCGATGACAAGGTCGTCTACGCCTACGTCCCGCGCATCGTGAAGTATTACCTCGATGAGGACATCATTCTGCCGAACGTCCCCACTTACATTTGCGCCGAGGAAGCCGACTTGAAACATGTGGTCGCGCACGCCGACGAGCTGGTGATCAAAGCCGCGAACGAATCCGGAGGTTACGGCATGCTGGTGGGGCCGCACGCCACCCGGGAACAGGTGGACGAGTTTGTGGTGAAAGTTCAGCAGAACCCGCGCAACTACATCGCCCAGCCCACTCTGGCCCTGTCGCGGGTGCCGACCATCTGCGGGGATCACTTCGAGGGCCGCCACGTGGACCTGCGGCCCTACATCCTCTATGGAAAGGACATCTATGTCATGCCCGGAGGCCTGACCCGCGTGGCCTTGAAGAAGGGTTCGCTGGTCGTCAATTCATCCCAGGGCGGAGGCAGCAAGGACACCTGGGTTCTGGCCGATCAACCGGTCCCCGAAGAAGAACCCTTCGACCCGCGGCCGTCCAACTCGGCGCAGACGCAGACTCAAACCCAGTCCGTCACTGCGGCCTAGCCGCCGTTTTCGGAGGCCGCTCGAACCCAACCCCGTTTGTCACCGCCATGCTCAGCCGTGTCGCCGACTCGATTTACTGGATGTGCCGCTACATCGAGCGCGCTGAAAACGTCGCGCGCTTCATCGACGTCAACCTGCAACTGATGCTCGACTCGACCTCGGGGGACGATCAGCAGTGGCGGCCGTTGGTCAACACGACGGGTGACCACGAGTCCTTTGCCAAGCGCTTTCCCGAAGCCACGCAGCAAAACGTGATGCACTTCCTCACGTTTGACGCCGAGAACCCCAACTCGATCCTGTCGTGCCTGCGCGCCGCCCGTGAAAATGCCCGCACGGTCCGTGAAATCATCTCCTCCTCCATGTGGGTGGAATTGAACAAATTCTATCTCATGGTCACCTCCGCGGCCGTGAACCCGCAGGCGCTGACGTCGCCGCACGAATTCTTCACCGAGGTCAAGAACGCCAGCCATCTCTTCAACGGCATCACCGATGCCACCATGACGCACAATGAAGGGTGGCACTTCCTCCACATGGGCCGGATGCTCGAGCGCGCCGACAAAACCTCGCGCATTCTCGATGTCAAATACTTCATCCTGCTGCGCTCGGTCGAGGACGTGGGCACCGCGTTCGACGACGTGCAATGGGCGGCCGTGTTGCGCTCCGCCAGCGCCTTCGAGATGTTCCGCAAGCGTCACGGGCGCATCTCGCCCCGCGGCGTCGCGGAATTCATGCTGCTCGACCGCGAGTTCCCGCGCGCCATCCAATACTGCCTCCTTTCCGCCCGCGACTCGCTCTACGCGGTTTCCGGCACACCCGTCGGCACCTATCGCAACAGCGCGGAAAAAGTCCTCGGCCAGCTCTGCTCCGACCTTTCCTTCGCCAGCGTCGAGGACATTTTCAAGCAGGGCCTGCACGAGTACCTGGACGATCTGCAAACACGGATGAACCAGGTCGGCACGGAGATTTTTGAAACGTTTCTCGCGCTGAAAACGCCGCAGCCGCACGTCCGCAAAGGGGTGCGCGCCGGGGCGGAGGCCACCTGACCGCGGCTTTCCAACCATGAAACGCATCGCGATTCTGACCGCCGGCGGGGACACGCCGGCGCTCAATGCCACCATCCAGGGCGCGGTCACCCGATCCAACCAGCTCAAGGTCGAAATCCTCGGCCTGATCAAGGGCTTCAACAGCCTCTTCAACCCGCGCGTCCCGCACGTTCATCTCAACCCGCTCTTCCACGAGATCCCCGAACTCGACCCCACCAAAGGCGGCACGCTCATCGGCTCGTCCCGGGATTTTGTCGACGCCGCCGACCACGAAAAGCTCGATCAGATCGTCGATCGCCTCCGCCGCCTCAAGGTCGAGGGACTGATCTGCGTGGGCGGCGATGGCACGCTGAACGGCCTTCAACCGCTCGCCGACCGGCTCCCCACGGTCCTCGCCCCGAAAACGATCGACAACGATCTTGGCCTCAACTACGCCGCTGAACCCGACGAATGGGTGCGCGTCGCCGACCCGACGGAGAAAAGCGGTTCCCGTTACAAGCGCACCGAGTCGCGCACCGTCTTCAACCTGGATCAGATCGTCAATTACGTCACTCCAGGCTACGCCACCGCGGTCTTCGTGTCCGCCCAGGGCGTCGAACGCATCCGCACCACCGCCGAAAGCCACCGCCGCATCGCCATCATCGAGGTGATGGGCCGGCACTCCGGCTACATCGCCCTCGGCTCCACCTACGGACGGCCCGACATCGTGCTCGTCCCCGAACAACCGCTCGACCTCGAGCATCTGGTCGAACGGGTGAAGCACATCTACGACCTGCAAAAGAATGTGGTCATCGTCTGCGGCGAAGGCATCGTCGACGAGCAGGGCCGCGAACTGGGCGCCGAGACCAAGTCCACCGACCCGGCCGGCAACGTGGTGCTCAGCGGCGCCGCCGAGGCCCTCCGCAGCCGCCTCATCCAGATGATCGGCGATCGATACTTCCAGCTCTACCGGCGGAGCCAGTCCGCCCGCGAGGCGATCTTCACCCGCAAAGTCGGCCATACCCAGCGCGGCGGGCGCCCCATCCTGTTCGACCGTTTTTATGCCGCACAACTCGGCGCCAAAGCCGTCGATCTCCTGCTCGAAGGCCGCAACAACGCCGTCTCTGTTCTCCAATACAACTCCACCCGCGGCTTTCATGTGGAAGGGTTCGACGCCAACCGCTTTCGCGATCGCTGGGGCCTGATTCACGCTCGTTCGATGCACCCGTCGCTCTACGACACGCGCCTGATGAAACCGTCGCGCACCGGCATCGACTACCTGCTGCCCATCTTCACCGACGCCATCGGCGAGGACGACATGGAACACCTCCGGCAGACACTGTTCGCGGCGGGCAACCTGATGCAGCCGTATCACTCGATCAACACGGACGTCAACAAGCGTATTCGTTACCTCGAGGAAACGGTCGCGGTCCCGGTGACCTGAGGCCATCGACCACGCGCCTCGCCGCAAAATCTTTCATGTCCATTCACGTTGCCCTTCACCATCGCACTCACTACCGCTACGACCGCCTGATCCACCTCGGGCCACAGGTCGTCCGGCTGCGCCCGGCGCCCCACGCCCGCACGCGCATTCTCGGCTACTCCCTGCGGATCCAGCCGGGCGGACATTTCGTCAACTGGCAGCAGGACCCGCAGTCGAACTATCTCGCGCGGCTGGTCTTTCCAGAACCCACGAAGGAGTTCCTGGTCGAGGTGGATCTGGTGGCGGAGATGGCCGTGTTCAACCCGTTCGACTTCTTCCTCGAGCCGGCGGCGGAACGCTTTCCGTTCAAGTACGACCGCTCGCTCGATCACGAGCTGGCCCCATTCCAGTTGCGGTGCCCGGCCACTCCGGAATTCGCCCGTTATCTCGGACGGGTCCGGCGCGAGCTGTTGCCCCAGAACAAGGCCAAAGCTGCCGGCACCACCGTCCCGGCGCACCTGCCCGCCATTCCCGCCATCCACTCCGAGGCCGGCGCCTTGGACCCTCACCACGGAGGCGGCGTTCTCCCGGTGGCGGATCAACTGCATGCCGACCCCGAAGGCGATGCGCGCCCGCGCACGATCGATTTCCTTGTCGGCATCAATCAGATGCTTTGGCGGGACATTCGCTATACGATCCGGCTCGAACCCGGCGTGCAGGACCCGGAGGAAACGCTGCAGCTCGCCAGCGGTTCCTGCCGCGATTCCGCCTGGCTTCTGTGCCAGCTCTTCCGTCACCTCGGCCTCGCCGCCCGCTTCGTCAGCGGCTACCTGATCCAGCTGGCCCCCGATCAGAAATCCCTCGACGGCCCGAGCGGCACCGAGCGGGACTTCACCGATCTGCACGCCTGGTGCGAGGTCTACCTGCCCGGGGCCGGCTGGATCGGCCTGGACCCGACCAGCGGTCTGCTCGCCGGCGAAGGCCACATCCCGCTCGCCGCCACGCCTGATCCCCAGAGCGCTGCCCCGATCGACGGCACGCTCGACGAATGCGAGACCGAGTTCTCGTTCGAGATGACGGTCACGCGCCTGAAGGAAACGCCAAGGGTGACGAAGCCGTACACGCCCGAACAATGGGCGGCGATCCGCCAACTGGGCCAGGCGGTCGATGTGGATCTGGAAGAGTCCGACTGCCGCCTCACGATGGGTGGCGAGCCAACGTTTGTCTCGATCGACGACATGGACGGCGCGGAATGGAACACGGTGGCGTTGGGACCCACCAAGCGATTGCTGGCCGACGATCTCATGAAGCGCTTGAAGCGTCGCTTCACCGAGGGGGCGCTGCTGCACTACGGGCAGGGCAAATGGTACCCGGGCGAATCGCTGCCGCGCTGGTCGTTCGCGGCCTACTGGCGCAAGGACGGCCAGCCCATCTGGGAGAATGAAGCCCTGTTTGCCGACGAGCGAAAAAACTACGGCGCCAGCGAAAAGCACGCGGAGGAATTCATCTTCGCGCTCAGCCATCGCCTGGGTTGCGCAAGCCAATGGATTCTCCCGGCCTACGAGGATGCGTGGTATTACCTCTGGAAGGAACGCCGCCTGCCGACCAACGTGGACCCGTTCCGGTCTCAGCTGAAAAACGAGGAAGACCGCGCCCGCCTCGCCCGGATCTTCGAGCGGGGTCTCGACCGCGTGGTCGGCTATGTCCTTCCGTTGCACCGGCCCGAATTTGAGCAACCCGGACTGCCCCCGTGGGTTTCCGGACCGTGGTTTCTCCGGCCGGAACGTTGCTATCTGATCCCGGGCGATTCGCCGCTGGGCTTCCGGCTCCCGCTCGATTCGCTTCCGTGGGTCGCGCCGGCCGATTATCCGTATCTCCATCCGCAAGACCCGCTGGAAACGCGCCCGCCGCTCCCGCCCCGACCGGAAAAGGATCTCCAGAAGTATTTCCCCGCCGACTGGCTCGCATCCCGGGGCGGAGCCAGCGGCTTCGGCTTCGGGCGCAGTGCTGATGGCACCGGCACCAGCACCGGTGCCGGCGCCGAACGCGGGCGCCGGGAGCAACGCCTGCCCGAGTCTCGCCCCGCCCCCGGCCGCGGCGAGTCTGCCTCCTGGCTGGTGCGCACCGCGCTCTGCGTGGAACCCCGCCACGGGCGGCTGCACATTTTCATGCCGCCCGTGCGCTCCCTCGAGCACTACCTCGATCTGATCGCCGCGATCGAGGACACGGCTGAACTGTTAGGCACTCCGATCGTGATCGAAGGTTACGCCCCGCCCTCCGACCCGCGCCTCAACACGCTCAAGATTACGCCCGACCCCGGCGTGATCGAAGTGAACATCCATCCCGCCGAGTCCTGGGACGAAATGGTCCACCGCACGGTGGGGCTCTATGCCGACGCCCGGCTGTCGCGGCTGGGCACCGAGAAGTTCATGCTCGACGGGCGCCACACCGGCACCGGCGGCGGCAACCACATCGTGCTCGGGGGCGCCACGCCCCAGGACAGCCCGTTTCTGCGCCGACCCGACCTGCTTCGCTCGCTGGTCACCTACTGGCAGAATCATCCGTCGCTCTCCTTTCTCTTCAGCGGGATGTTTCTCGGACCGACCAGCCAGAGCCCGCGCATCGACGAGGCCCGCAACGATTCGCTCTACGAGCTCGACCTCGCCTTCCGGCAACTTCCTGGTTCGGCCCCATGCCCGCCGTGGCTCGTCGATCGGCTGTTTCGCAATCTCCTGATCGATTCAACCGGGAACACCCACCGGGCGGAGTTCTGCATCGACAAGCTCTACTCTCCCGATGGCGCCGCCGGGCGGCTGGGCCTGCTGGAGATGCGGGCGTTCGAGATGCCGCCGCACGCCGAGATGAGCCTTGCTCAGCAGCTGTTGTTGCGCACGCTCATTGCCCGTTTCTGGAAGGAGCCCTATGCCCAAAAGCTTGTCCGCTGGGGCACCGACATCCATGACCGCTGGATGCTGCCGCATTTCATCTGGAACGATTTTGTCGAGGTGATCGAGGAATGCAACCGGAGCGGCTACGCGCTCCAGCCCGACTGGTTCGCGCCTCACCTTGAGTTTCGCTTTCCGTCACTCGGCGACCTCGAGTTGAAGGACATCCAGCTCGAACTGCGCCAGGCCCTGGAGCCCTGGCATGTGCTCGGCGAAGAGCCCGGACCCGGCGGAACGGTTCGCTATGTGGATTCATCCGTGGAAAGGCTTCAGGTCAAAATTGCCGGCCTCACCCCGTCCCGGCACGCCGTCGCCGTCGGAGGAATTCTCCTCCCGCTGCGCCCGACGGGCACGAACGGTGAATTCGTCGCGGGCGTGCGTTATCGCGCATGGCAGCCGCCCAACTGCCTCCACCCCACCCTCGGCGTCAACACGCCCCTGATCTTCGATGTCATCGATCAGTGGAACCAGCGCAGCATCGGCGGCTGCAGTTACCATGTCATGCATCCAGGTGGACGCAGCTACACGACATTCCCTGTCAACGCCTACGAGGCGGAAAGCCGGCGGCTTTCCCGATTCTTCCGCTTCGGACACACGCCGGGCTCCACCGCGCCGCGCTACCTGGCGCCCGATCCCGAGTTTCCCTTCACGCTCGACTTGCGCCGCAGCCAGCTCGAACGCCCTTGATGCGTCCGGCCAGCCAACGAACACCGGCCGCCCACAACCACGCGTAACCAGGTCGGCCGGATTTCAAAACCGCAGATTAACTCAGATGGACGCAGACATTTTGAGCTCCGCCTACGACGCGGATTATCGACAGCCTGTCGACAACGGGTTGAATCGTCGTCCACCACAAAATCGCCGGTTTTATCTGCGGGTATCCGCGTGTCGGTGCGGCATTCGCTGCGGTATTAATACTCTCACGCGGGGATCACGGATGCCGCCGCGCATCTTGCCCGACGTCGGGTCCGGTGTTTAACTCGCCCCGCGTTTTCATGAGCCAACTTTCCGACACCGAGTTACGGCGGCGCGCGGCCCTCATGCCGCCCGCCCCGCCGCCAACTTTGTTCGGCCAATACCGCTGTCCGGAAGGGGTCTTCAACGAGTCAGGCCCTCCCGGCGCCGAGGCACGACCCCATTGGCGGGACCTCCTGGTTTCATTCGAACGCATGGGGCCGGACGAACTGCGGGCGCGCTGGGAGGAAGCGCGCCGCATGATTCACGATCACGGCGTCACGTACAACGTTTACTCCGATTCCCAGGGACTCGATCGCCCCTGGCAGCTCGACATGGTCCCGCTGGTCATCCCGCCTCAGGAATGGCGCGCCATCGAAGCTGCCCTCATCCAGCGCGCCACGTTGCTGAACCGAATCCTGGTGGATCTCTACGGCTCCCAGCACCTGATCCGCGAACGAATCCTGCCCCCAGCCCTGGTTTTCTCCAATCCCGCCTTCCTCCGGCCGTGCCACGGACTCAAGGTGCCCGACCACGTCCACCTCTTCCTGCACGCCGTCGATCTGGCCCGCGCGCCCGACGGGCGTTGGTGGGTGCTCGCCGATCGCACGCAGGCGCCCTCCGGCGCCGGTTATGCCCTCGAGAATCGCATCGTCCTGTCGCGCATCCTCCCCGACGAATTCGAGTCCGCCCGGGTCCAGCGCCTTGCTTCGTTTTTTCAGCTCCGCCGCGACATGCTCCGGGCCATGGCCCCCCGCCGGCGCGACAATCCCAACATCGTCCTGCTCACGCCCGGCCCCTACAACGAAACGTATTTCGAACACGCCTACCTCGCCCGCTACCTCGGCTTCGCCCTCGTCGAAGGCCGCGATCTCACCGTGCGCGATCGCCAGGTGTTCATCAAAACGCTCGAAGGCCTCCAGCCAGTCGACGTCATCCTCCGCCGCGTCGACGACACGTTCTGCGATCCGCTCGAACTGCGCGCCGACTCCTACCTCGGCGTGCCCGGCCTGATCGAGGCGGTCCGCGCCGGCACGGTCACGGTCGCCAACGCCCTCGGCTCCGGCCTCGTGGAGACCCCCGCCCTCATGGCGTTCCTCCCCAGCCTCTGCCGTCACCTCCTCGGCCAGGACCTGCTCATGCCTTCGGTCGCCACCTGGTGGTGCGGACAACGCCGCGAACTCAGCTACGTCGCCACTCACCTCGACGAAATCGTCGTCAAACGCGCCTTCGCCCCCACGCTCGGCGAACCCGTGTTCGGCGAATTGTTAGGCGAACGACGCAAGGCCAGCCTGATCGCCGAGATCAAGGCCGCCCCCCACCTCTTCGTCGGCCAGGAACAGGTCGCGCTTTCCATGGCTCCCGTCTGGTCCGACGGCCGCATGACACCCCGGCCCCTTGTGGTCCGCGCCTACGTCGCCGCCACGCCCGGTGGCTATGCCGTCATGCCCGGGGGCCTCACCCGCGTCTCGATGTCGCCCGAGGATCCGGTGGTTTCCATGCAGAGCGGCGGCGGCAGCAAGGACACCTGGGTGCTCTCCGAAGGTCCCGTCAAGCTGGTCACCCTGCTCAAGCCGCCCACCCACGAGGTGCGCGTGGAACGCGCCGCCGCCGAAGTGCCCAGCCGCGTCGCCGACGATCTGTTCTGGCTCGGCCGCTACACCGAACGCCTGGAAGGTCTCCTGCGCATCCTGCGCTGCGCGCTGCGCCACCTGTCCGGCGAAGCCGGCGGCGAGACCGGCCCCGAACGCCTCACCATCGTGCCCTTGCTGGTCCGATTGGAACTGCTCCCGGTCAAATCACCCAAACCCGGCGCGGTCAAGGCCGCCCCCACCACCCCACCCCGCCCCGTCGCCGCCGCGGACCCAGCCCCCGCCATTGCCGCTCCCGTTGCCACCGCGGCCGCAGCAGCCACCGCGCCCGCCGCGCCCGCCGTTCCCATCCTCCCCACCGTCCTCGAGGCCGAACGCGAACTCCTCGCCCTGGTTTACAAAAGCAATCGCGACCAAGGCGTGCGCAGCCTCGTCAATCGCATCCGCCACATCGCCGCCACCGTGCGCGACCGCTTCTCCGCCGACACCTGGCGCATCTTCACCGAACTGCACCACCACAGCCGGGTGCGCCCCCGCCGTCTCCCGGTCGCCGATGCCCTCACCCTGCTCAACACGCTGATCACCGACCTCGCGGCATTCAGCGGCCTCGCCAACGAAAACATGACCCGCGGACACGGCTGGCGCTTCCTGGAATTCGGACGACGCCTTGAGCGCGCCGGCGGAGCCGCCCGCCTGGTCCGGGCCGCCCTCACCGTGGACGCCCGCGGACCGCTCATGCTCGAGGCTTTGCTCGAGATCGCCGACAGCCTCATGACCTATCGCCGCCGCTATTTCACCCAACTTCAGCTGCATTCCGTCCTCCATCTGCTGGTGCTCGATGACACCAACCCGCGCTCGCTCGAATACCAGCTCGCCGCTCTGGCCGATCATGCCGCCAACCTGCCCGAAGATCCCAGCCGGCCCGGAGCCGGCCGCGAATCACGCCTGGTCGACTCCATGCGCAACGCCCTCATCCGCCTCGACCTCACCGCCCTGGCCCAAGCCCGGAGCGGCGACACGCTCGAACCCTTCAGCGCCGCCCTCGATCAGGTCGACGGCGCCCTCGCGGGCCTTTCCGACAGCCTGACCCAGCATTACTTCAGTCACACCCTGACCCAGGTTAGTTAGGCACGATGCTCTACCAAATTCGCCATCTCACCACCTACTCCTACGAGGCGGACGTCACGCTGTCCCATCACATGCTCCGCCTGACGCCGCGCGATCTGCCGCGCCAACGCCGGCTGAGCCACGAGCTCATCATCGACCCCGCACCTGCCGCCATCCACCGCCACGAGGATTACTTCGGCAACGCGCTTGCGACGCTCACGCTCGAAACCGGCCACCACACGTTCGCCGTGGACGCCCGCAGCCAGGTCGAAGTGTTCCCGGTGGACATCCCCGAACCCGACGCCACGCTGCCGTGGGAGGAAGTCGCGGTGGGACACGACACCGCCGGGGGGCCAATCGACTTGAACGACCCCATTGCCGAGGAGTTCCTCTTCGATTCCCCCCTGATCCAGCGCCGCGCGGCGCTCGCCGACTATGCGCGCCCGTCGTTCGAGCCGGAACGTCCCATTCTCGACAGCGTCCTTGACCTTACGGCCCGCATTTTCCAGGACTTCAAGTTCGACCCCAAAGCCACCACGGTGGCCACGCCGCTCGAAGAAGTCCTGCGCCTGCGTCGCGGCGTCTGCCAGGATTTCGCTCAACTCCAAATCGGCTGCCTCCGCTCCATCGGAATCGCCGCCCGCTATGTCAGCGGCTATCTCGAAACCCTCCCGCCGCCCGGCAAGCCCAAGCTCGTCGGCGCCGATGCCTCCCATGCCTGGCTCGCCTTCTTCTGCCCGGATCACGGCTGGATCGACGTCGATCCCACCAACAATCTCCTGCCCTCCAACCGCCACATCACCGTGGCCTGGGGCCGCGACTACAGCGACGTCAGCCCCATCCGCGGCGTCGTCCTCGGCTCCGGCAACCACGACCTCGACGTCTCCGTCGACGTCAGCCCGGTGAGCCCACGCTCCTGAACCGAAAGAAACTCCCCCCTCCTTCGCCACTTTGCATTTATTTAACACCCATCCCACCGATGCCGAACCCCGGGCCGCTCGGGCATTCGTCCGTCCCGGACTATTAGCTCGTCCCGCTTGACCTCACCGCCCTCGCTCAGTCCCTCGGCATCGCCGCACTCGAACCCTTACCCTTCAGCCCCCCTCAACGCCTTTGCCCGGGAAGCAGACGGTCCGCGTAGAACTCGACTGCGGCAATCTCGGCCGGAACGAAGGGGACTCCCTCGGTCATCGTGGCGACGACCTCCCGATTGGCGCGGGCGAGGGTGTAGGAGGGATCGAGTTTCAACGCTTGCTCGAAGCAAGCCATGGCTTCGGCTTTCCGGCCAAGTCCCGCACAGGCCATCGCCATATTGCCGTAGGACTGCACGTGATCTGGAACTTCGCTGAGCACGCGTTTGAACCCGGTGATCGCCAGCTCGTAGTTGCGGGCCAAAAAGGCTTCGAAGGCGGCATTGAACAGGCGGGCGTTGGCGATGTAATCGTCCAAGGTCTTGAACGGGCTGTTTTTGAGAACGATCCTCTCGATGGCCCGCAATCGTTCGCGAGCTATCCCCAAGTATTCCTCGTCCTCCGACACCTGCATCACTGCGCGAAACGCCGTGACCGCCTTCGGGACGTCCCCCCGCTGCGTGGCGGCCATGCCCAGATTGATGTGCGCTTCAGCGAAGCTCGGATGGATCGCCACCGCGGCCTCAAAATGGTGCAGGGCCCGCTTGAAATCCTCCAACACCTTCGCGCAGTAGACACCCATGGCGAACTGGGCCATGTGATTTCCCGGATTTCGCTCAAGTAACTCCGTCACCTCCGCCTCGACCCGCCGTCCGGCGCCCGCCTCGATCTTCCGCGTCAGAAGATCCACCGCCTCCTCCACCTCCGGATTGAGTTCGATGATGAAATCTCGCTCTGCGCACGGCGTCGCGGTCTGTACGGCCACGTCCAAGGATTCGCAGCACCATTTATATTTCTTGCCACTGCCGCAGGGGCAGGGCGCGTATCGTTCAGGTCGTTTCACTGTGTTGCTGGAATCTTGCGACGCAAATGCGAATTGTCACTGTCCGATTTCGCCAGGGTTATCCAGACCGCGTCTGGCGCACGGGAACGTTCTCGAAGACCCTGGGCCGGTCACGGTGTCGACCCCGAAGCGGCTCCAGAAAGCGCTACCTGCGCAGACGGTAGAAGCGGGTCGTGTCATTGACGACGTTGGTGACGGCATAGTTGGTGCCAATGACGCTGTAGTTGGTGGTGAGCACCCCCCAACCGTTCGGGAGGGTCACCGAGCGATTGGTCTGCAGTTGGTAGCCGTACGAGTTGGTGCTCCACGTCAACCGGACCGCGTTCGTCGACAGGGACACGATGTCCAAGCGCGGGCGGGGGATGGGATTGACGACGATTTCTTCGACCTTCGCGGCGAAGAAATTGGCGATGAAGTTGGTCGTGTCCACCGTGGTGATGTTGAAGGAGCGGCCCACCAATCCCGCCGCCAACACTTGCGCCTCAAGGCTGCCCCCATATCCGGCACTGACGAGATTGGATAACGTCGCGGACGGATTGAAGTTCAAGAAATTGGGGGAGGATACTGAAGAAGCTGGGTCGCCGTATTGATTGAGGCTGGGTGGCACGATTGGGCTGATCAGGAGGTTGACGAAAGCACTGTTGGCAATCACGGCCTGAGCGGTGGCGTCTACTTCCGCCTGCCACGGCGCGGTAAATGGTAGGGGTTCGAGGCCGGTCTGGCCCGCCATCCGGTTCGCAGCATAAAAAGGTTGGTCGGAGTTTTCGTCGGTAACGAGAATCAGATTCTTCCGCGCATCGGGGCGAAAAGCGAGCGGGCCGGAGCCGCCGACATTGTTGCGGAAGAGGAAATTGGTGCCCGCGCCGTTTAACACCATGCGGATGACCTCGAGCCCGGCCTCGGGATTGGCGTTATGATTGTTCTGCACACCAGGAATTGCGCCAATCGCGACGAGATCCAATGCGGCTTCGGTGATCGTCTGGTCGGTGGTGAAGTCCAGAACAATTTCGGGCGCGCCGCCGAAGAGCACGATGGCAAAACGCGCATCCACTTCGGCCGCGTCCAGGTTCGCCACAAAGCCGCCCAACCCGTTCTTCACCGCGGCAATTCTACCCGACATCGAGGCGCTGCCATCGATGATGAAAACAAAATCCGCTCCGCCGCTCAAGTTGGTCTGCTGCGGAGGGGCCACCACCACCCAGCGGGAGAATTCACTGGTGTTGCCGAAGGGATCGGTGGCGGTGGCGGACAGGTAGCGCCCTGGCAACGGCGTCGTAATGTGGGTGGAGAACGTCGCCTGGCCACTGCCATCCGTCGCCAAGATCGTGCTGCCCAGATGGAACTGGCCTTCGCCGTAGCCGCTCAACTCCACGCTGGCGTTCGCGTAGAGATCCACGTGGTAAGTGGTGTTGGCCGCGCTGGCGAGAGTGACGGACAGGTTGATGTCAGTGGGCGAGTTCGAAATGGCGGCTGAGAGCGTGGGGAAGTTTTGCAACGCGTTCGGGCCGCTGTCCGAGTCGTTGGGGTCATTCACCGTGACACCCGGCGTTTCGAGATCGATGCCCAAGCCGCCGTTGGCGAAGATGGCGTTGCCGCGAACCGAATTGTTCGTGGTGGCGGCACCCACGGTGATCCTGACACCGTTCCCACTATTGTTTGCGATGAGATTCGCTTCATTCGCGAAGACGCCACCCACGCGATTGCTTCGGGAACCACTCAGGATCAGCACACCATCACCCGCGTTGCCGCGGGCCAGCGCGCCGGTTTGGTCCGAGCCAATGAGATTGTTCAGAACTCGGTTGTTCCAGGCGCGGTCGCCGACCAGTTCAATACCGCCACTGTTGTTGCCAGAGATTACATTCCGCGCGGCCGCGTTGGTGCCACCAATGAGATTGTTGGAACTGTCGGTGACATAAACGCCGTTGCCGCTGTTGCCGCGGTCAACGCCGGCCGCGTCCAGTCCGATGATGCAACCTTCAATCCCATTCCCGCTCGCACCGGAAATCTCCACGCCGTGCCCAATGAATTCGGTGATCATCAAGCCGCGAATGACGGAGTTTCCACCGGCGACCACCAGTCCGCTGGCGCCCGAGCCGGCGCTGCCTCCGGAGAGCCGCACGGGCAGGCTGCCGGAAAATCCGGTCGTTGAGACATTCACCGCCGCGCCCGGTTGCGTGTAGCCATCAATAGTCACGGGGTCAGCCAGCGTCGGGAGCGGTGAAGCGGGGTAGATGGTCTTGCCCACGTTGGTGATGGCGAACTCGATGCGATCGCCCACCGAGGCGACGTTGTTCACGTTCATGATGGCCTGGCGGAACGAGCCAGGCCCGCTGTCATTGGTGTTCACCACGGTGAAGGTCTGGCCTGCTTGCTGAATAACCGTCAGGACATTGGTGGCAAACTCGGAAGTGTTCCCAGCCGGGTCGGTGGCCGTGGCCGAGATGTGCCGCCCGGCGAGAGCGATGGCCGGGAAGCGTGCGAGGAAACCCGCGTTGCCCGCGCCATCGGTGATGAGATTCGTGGTGCCCAGATACGTCTGGCCTTCGCCGCTGCCCAGTGCATCAGGAAAAATGCTGACGTAGAAATCGACGAGATAAGTGGTATTGGGGCGGCTGTTCAAAGTTCCGGCCACGGTCGTGCCGGCCGGAGAATTGGTGGCGCCGGTCAGCACCGGGAAGTTCTGCAACTGATTCGCCCCGGTGTCGGCGTCACCAAGGTCATTGGCGGCAATTCCGCCCGAGCCCAGATCAATGCCACTCCCGACGTTGCTGAAGATCGAGTTGCCGCGAAAGGTGTTGTTGGTGCCCGTTGCCACATTGATGCCATCGGCCGCGTTGAAGGCGATGAGGTTTGCTTCTCCGGTCAGCAGGCCGCCGATGATGTTACGGCTGGAACTGGTGGTGATCGAGACGCCGTTGGCGTTGGGCAAACCGGCGGTTCCCGTCACGTTCGCCCCGATGATATTGCCGCGGACCAGATTGTTCGTGGCGGAAATACCGGTGAATTCGATACCGGCGGAACTGTTGCCTGAAATCAAGTTTCCTTCCCCTGGATTGACGCCGCCGATGATCACCTCCCCGGCACTGACCAGCACGCCGTTCGCGGAATTGCCACGATCCAACAGACCGGTCGGATCCACGCCGAGGTGGTTCCCGAGCACAACCGTGCCGTTCCCCGCGGCGGTGACTTCGATCCCATCGCCGGCGTTTCCAGAGATCACATTGCGCGCCCCGGCGGCGCTGCCGCCAATGCGATTGAGCGAAGCATTGACGCGCACGCCATCCTGACGGTTGGCCACCGCGGCGTTGTTGGTGCCAAGACCGATGAAATTGCCGAGAAGCGCATTGTTGGTCGCCGCCGCGCCACCGAGATGCACGCCGCTCTGAATATTGCCGGCGATGAAATTCCGGCTGTTCGCCCCCAGCCCGCCGATGATGTTGTTTGCCGCGTTGGTGAGCAGGATGCCATTGAGCGAATTGCCCTGATCGCTCGCGCCAGTCCGACTCAAACCAATGTAGCAACCTTCCACCACATTGTTCGCGCCGTTCGTGATCTCAATGCCATCGCCCAAAAAGCGATTGATGATGAGAGCGCGAACTACCGTGTTGTTCGCGGCGATCTTGAGGCCATCCGCCCCGGCACCCGCACCCACGCCGTTGAGTTCGATCAGCGGTGCGACGGCAAATCCGGGTTGCGTCCGACCATCAATCGTCACCGGACCCGTGATCGTGGGCATGGCGTTCGTCGGGGTAATGGTCAATCCGCCGGAGACGATGTTAAACGCAATCACATCCGCGTCCGGATTGACGTTGGCGTCCAAGATCGCCTGCACCAACGAGCCTGGACCGGAGGCATTGGTATTGACCACCGTGAAGGTGGCGGCATGGAGTGAGGTTGAAAACGCCAGAAGGATTGCGAGCGGGAAAAGACGATACTTATGCATACTACTTCGGCCCAACAGGGCATTGCTTTTGGTGTGAACCAATTTAGTCGAGACTAGCATGCGCAGGCCGTCTCGCAGCAAGCCTATTTCCACGCAGATCCAAGTCGTCCGACCCTCCGCCCGCCCGTGGTCTCTGGCAATTTCAAGCGACCGATCGCGACAGGTGAGCCGTCGGCCGCCTTTCGAAGTTCACTCCCTCTGCATTAAACTTCGGGCTGAGGATGCGAACGCTGGTTCGTTAGAACCGCGCCGTCCAGCTCGGCGCCGGTGGCTCTGCATTACTCGCAAAAGGCGCAGCTCGGAAAACCACAACTCCTTCCGCGAGCTTGTTCCACCCTTGGGCAACCCATCCTCCGTTCAAAATGAAATGGACCTCGAACATTTCATCTCCTAAATAGGCGGCCAACTTTGGCGCAATCTCATGAAGCGACAATCGCCGCGTTCACAACCTGCTCGGAGGTTCGAGTGAACCCCGACTCTCTGCAGGTCAACCCATCCGCCACCGCAGCGGCTGCGTTCCAAGCCAATCTCCCCGCCGCCCAGCAACTCGCCCAGGTAATTCCAACCCCCCTCGGCAGTCTGGTGCGGTTACCCCCGCGCTTCGCCAGAGCCGCCGTCGAACGCTGGCTGGCGAATGCCGAAGCGACGGGCGACGTGCTCGAAGGCCCCTGCGAAGCCGGGCCCGCTGGTCCGGGACTGAAGACGGACCAGTGGGCGATCCGCGTGCGCGCGGGCAGATTCCAACTATACCTGCCTGGTGCCGGCGCCGTCTCCGACGACGGCCGACAAATCCATATCTTTCCGAAACACACGGTCATCCTCACTCCTCGCGGAACCCCGTTCCTGCTCGGCGCATTGGAACGGGTCAAGCCGGATGAAGTCGATGCCTCGGGACGGCCCGTCCCGTGGGTGCCGCCACGCCAGGTCATTGAAACGCTCGAAAGCCTGTCCGCGAAGGAGAGCGAAAACGACATCGAGATCGTCGGCGCGGAGGCACCACTCCCGCCGGAGACTTCGGAGGAACCTTCGGAAAGCGTCCTGATCCGCAGCGATCAGATCGTGGCCGAGATCAATCAGCTGGCTGCCCGAGCCGGGTTCGCGACCGCGCCGCCCCTCATCGTAAAACGCGGCCTCGAACCGCGCGACGGGTTCGTGAGCGGGCGGGTTACCTACACCTCAGAGTTCAGGGTGCTCCGCGTGCGCCTGACGACCTGCCCGAATTCGGACTGGGCGGAGATCCTTTCCACGGCGGCCCACGAGCTGGCGCATCCGCTGTCGCGCACCTTCGACCATGGGCCCCGGTTCAAGACAACGCTGGTCGAACTGGCGGCCCGCCAGTGGGGCGACTCCTGGTTTGCGGAGGCGCGCCGGCGAATCGACGAGTCCTATCATGTGGTCGACCGGTGGGTGACGTGCGGCATTCGCGCCGCCTTGCGCAACGGGGAGCCGCCGGTCGCAAAGCAGTGCGATGATGGGCAATTGGCCCGCGTGCTGAGCCGAATTCGCAAGCTCCGGGATCTGGCCGAGGATCAGGTCGGGCTTCCGGAGGGCATCTCGGCCACCGCCGCGGCCAACGATTTGATCACCACCTACCGGCTGGAAGGCTGCCACTTCGGAGACGGAAACGAATCCCGGGATCAGATGGTGGACCGTTGGATCACTTTTGACGATGACGCCGCTTGGAAGCGAAACCTGGCCGCCGCCATCGCGAGATTTTTCGATACCTTCTCACTGACCGTCTCCAAGGGTCGGCGGATGCACCTCTTCGGGCGGTATGCGGATCTGGTCACAGTCGAATATCTCCATTCGATCTGCATGACCCGCATCGTGCGCGAATGTAAAAAGCACCTGAGTATCTGGAAATCGCAACTTCGATCGATCCGCCCCGGAGATGTGGTCCGGGAACGTGTGAGCTTTTGCGATTCGGCGGTGGCGGAGTTTCGGAAGAAGCTGGACGAAATCAAGGCTGGCCTCCGCGAAGGCGGAGCCTTGCAGGAGGACGAGACGGCTGAAGCGGGGGCCGCGGAAGAATTCGCCCGGGTCGAGTTCGCGAAGCGGGGCCTTTCGTGGGGTGCTGGCCGGCGGCGCACTTATCGAAACAATCCTGCTGGGCGCGCGGTGGGCCGGTCCCTGGAGATTGTCCGCGGGTTATCCTCAACGGGCGAAGCTCAGCGACGGCTGCGCGGATGACGGCAGGGCAACAGCCACAGACCAGAGCAGAGTCGAGCCGGCCCGGGTTTGCCGCGGATCGATCGGCCGCTTCTGGGGTCAGCTCAATGCCCGTGCTCGATTCCGGTCGCGTGCTGCCAGGCGTGGATCAGGTGATCAATGATCTCATCGACGCCTTGCCCATGTTTTACTTGTGCAAAGACGAATGGGCCGCTGCCGCGCATTTTTCGGGTGTCGCGCTCCATCACGCCTAAGTCTGCACCGACCGCGGCGGCAATGTCGGTCTTGTTGATCACCAGCAGATCGCTCTGCGTGATCCCCGGCCCCCCTTTGCGCGGAATCTTGTCGCCGCCGGCGACATCGATGACCTGGATGGTGTAATCCGCCAACTCCCGACTGAAACACGCGGCCAGGTTGTCGCCGCCCGACTCCAAGAGCAGCACGTCCGGATGAAACGCGGCATGCAGTTCCTCCAACGCGAGCAGGTTCGCCGAGATGTCCTCGCGGATGGCCGCATGCGGACAACCACCGGTTTCGACCGCCCGGATCCGTTCGGCCGGCAAGGCCTGATGCCGCGTCAGGAACTCGCCGTCCTCACGGGTGAAGATGTCGTTCGTCACGGCCGCCACACTCAGACGATCCCGCAGCTTGAGACACAACTGCAGCATCAGCGCCGTCTTGCCGCTGCCCACCGGACCGCCCACTCCCACCGTGAAAGCGCGTTTGCTGAAATCGCGATCCAACGGCTGGTCGCGCTCGTGAAAATGTCCCGGATGCTCCAGATGCTCGTGGGTATGCCCGTGCTCGTGACCATGTCCGTGCGGATGGTGATGATGGTGCCCGCTCATGTTCGTATTGGGTGGACGCCTCGGTTCGAAGCGCATCGTCGTCAAGACCTGCTGAGTGTGACCCGGGAGCGAAGCTTTGACAACTGCGAGCATGAGCGAGCATGACGCCTGGCGCGGTGGGTGCGGCGGGTGCGGTGGGCGCGGTGGGCGCGGTGGGCGTGGTGGGTGCGGTGGGTGCAGTTGGTGCAGTTGGAATTGGCGTTACAAGCCGCATGGCACCCCGATCCATGGATAAGAAGGGGAAAACCGCGGAGGGCCCGGAGAACGCGGAGAAGGACCAGCCCTCGGTCAAGTTTGGGCCGGGCTAGAATTGCCGACACAAGGTACGGAGCCCATCGGGTGAAGGAGATTCCCCATTCTCTTTTCTCCGCGTTCTCCGCGGTCAAAATTCCGCAACCTGCGGCGTTATGAGTGGACTTGAGTGGAGGTCGCCATCCCGGCGGATTGCGCGGCGACGTATGCTCGCCAGCCACCGTGGTGACTGATCTCCGTCTGTCCTTCACACAACGCCGGCTCGCCCAAAACCCCCAGCACCGTGCGGCCGTCGGCCAATCGCACCTTGCCAATGCTCAAGCCCGGGGGCTCCTGCAAAAGCACCGTGGCCAGGCCGGCCGGGGGCACGGCCCAAAGTTCCACCGCGACCGACACGCCGCCTTGGGTCACCCGGACCATGGCCGGATGGCGGTCTCCGATCGTCCAGAGGCGATACTCGGCCACGGTGCGGGTCTCCTCCACGAACGTCGCGGACACGGCGAGCAGGTTCGGGTTGAGTTCCAATCCGCGCATCAACGTGCCGTTAACCGCGAGAAGGATGGGCGTCATTCGAGGAACACCACGGGCTTTTCATAAATGGCCAGCACGATGCAACCGGCCTCGCTGACAATGCTATGAACGGTGCCCGGCGGATTGATCATCAGGGTCCCGGCCCGGGCTGTGCCGTTTTGGTCCCGCTGCGCCCCCTGCAACACGATGATGTGCTCGTAGCCGTCATGGCGATGCAGCCGGACCTTTCCCGCCTTGCGAAACCGCAGCAGCGCCGCCATCGGTCCCGTCTGGCCATCGCCATACAGGCGATGGATGTCGACCCCGTCCTGGAATGGCTGCCAGGGGATGCGGTCGGCATTGCGACCGAGGTCAAAAATTTGCGGGAGTTCCAACCGCGCGAACGGCGGAGCGGAATCGAGTTCAGGTTCAGGTTCAGGTGCCACAACGGCCGCGAAACTAACAGGCCTGAACCGGGATTCAATGCATCACGCCGGAACATGTTCGGGCGAAGACGTGGGTTCGTGGGCCGGCGAAGGTGCGGCAGCCGGCGCAGGCACCGCCAGCTTGCTGGTCGCAAAGAGGAAGAACGCGACGATGAAATAACTCACCGCCACGACTGGAGATTGGCCCACACCAATCCGTTCCCCGTGCATGAAGCCGAAGTAGGTCATCACTGCACCGGCCAGCGCGAACGCGGCAGCGTTGCGAAACTTGCGGTCGATGATGAAAGCGGCAATGGCGCCCAGCACCAAGCCGCCCAGGATGGACCCTCCGCCCAACAGCTGCAGCCCATGGTAAAGCACCCCTTCATTGCGCATCTTCGACGTCAGTTCCGTCATCTGTTCCGGAGTCAGCGCGGGTACAATCGTCCCCGCCGCCGCCAGCGCGCCATTGATCAACGTGACCGCCCAGGCCGCCAGGTGCGGCACCAGCGACAGCACCACGGCGGGCGCATGACTGCGGGGCGTTTCCTGGAACGCCTGCGAACCGATCAGCATCGCGATGTAGAGCAGAATGGGCAGAATCGCCACCGCCGGAATCAAAGCCAGCATCAACGAGATCGTGCCAAACCAGCAGAGCAGGATGACAAGAATGCCCGTTGCGGCCGAGTAGCCAATGCGCCCGCCCATCGCCTTCCAACCCGGATGTCCGATGTAGACCGCGTTGATGAACGGATTGCCCATCATGCAGCCGATCAGGCTGACGATGCCATCGGCCGTCAGTACGCGCGTCGTCGGAAAACTATCCCCGGCCACCGCCGCACTCTCCACGTTGTCAATCGCCTCCACCAGGTCGTAGATGCCGAACGGGATGGCCGTCACCAGCAGGATCCCGAGAAATTCGAAGCCGGAGAACACGTGGCCCACGACCGGCAACGGAACGTGAAAACCGAAGCTCGCCACCGAATCGGTCAGGCCCTGCAAACTCAGGCCGCCAAAATTGAAGCCAAATGCCTTTGAACCCCAGGCAATGGTGGTTCCCACAGCGATCGCGACCAACCCGGCCGGGATGCCCCTGTATTTCACTCCACCAAACCAACTGAGCAAAATGATGGCAAAACAGGTCAGGCCGATGACCGGCGTGAGAAACATTTCCAGCGCGGGACGCATGGAAATAAACGTGACGGAAACACCGGCCAGCGTTCCCAGCAGCGCCGCGCGGGGCGTGATCTTCCGGATAATCGATCCGCAGAACCCGCCGATCATCAGCACAAAGCTCTGGATGAAAACCCAGGTCAACCCTGCCTCCCAGCCCTTGACCGGATCGCCGGTCTTCAAGGAGATCGGCAGCATGATCACGAACGTGACCACGAACATGTGGGGCACGCTGATCCCCGACGGCAGCGCGCACACATCGCTGCGCCCGGTCTTCTTGGCCAGGCGATACGCCAGCCACGCGTAATAGAGCGTCGACAGGCACAGCATCAGGCCGGTAGCCGGGAGGATCTTTCCGAAGACCAGATCGTCCGGCATCTTCAGCACGAAACGCAGCAGTGCAGTCAGCGTCAGCAGATTGACCAGGATGTTTGTCCCGAAGCCGAAGAAGGCGTTCCAGTCTCCAGGGACCCAGATTTTTGGTTTGTAGTCGGTCATGGCAGGGGCGAGTTGAGGGGTTCGATCGGACGGTCAGGCAGGCAGGGCGGAAAGAATTTTACGGGAATGCGAGACCCAGCCGAAGATCCCGCCTTGAGCCTTGATCATTTTCAGGCCCATCTCTTGAAACTCAGGGAAGTAGGAGGCAACGCAATCCGACGGCACCAGACAATCGTAGCCGCGATCGTTCGCTTCGCGGACCGTCGTGTTCACGCACACCTCGGTCGTGACGCCCGTCACGATTAGTTGTTGAATGCCGCGATTCTGGAGGATGGCGTGCAGGTCGGTGGCGAAGAACGCGCCCTTGCCCGGCTTGTCGATCACCGGTTCGCCCGGATGCGGCGCAAGTTCGCGGACGATGTCGTGGCCCGCCTCGCCGCGCACCAGGATTCGCCCCATCGGACCGGCATCGCCAATGCGCCGGGCTCCGCGTCCCCGGATCAGTTTGGCGGGAGGAAGATCGGTCAAGTCCGGCCGATGCCCCTCCCGCGTATGCATCACCGTCCACCCGCGGGCGCGCCAAGCCGCCAGCAGACGCTGGTTCGGTTCGATCGCCGGACGCAACTGCCGCACGTCGTTCCCCAGCATCTCGCCAAAGCCTCCGGGCTCGAGAAAATCACGCTGCATGTCGATGATGAGCAGTGCGCACGTGCCGGGGCGAAACTCGAATGCATACGGTTCCGCCTCAATTTTGATCATCCCGTTCATGCCGCGCCTCCTTTCCCTGAAAGCGCGTGCAGAAACGCCGTGGAATCGGACACCGCCCCAAAAACACCGCCCTGCATCTGGATCATTTTCAGCGCCGCCAGGTAGTTGCCCGGATCCGTCGCCCCGGTGCAATCCGCCAGCAGCAGGCATTCGTAGCCGCGATCGTTCGCCTCGCGCATGGTCGTGTGCACGCAGACGTCGGTGGTGATGCCTGCCAACACGATGTTTTGAATTCCCCGACGACGGAGCAGCAGATCCAGGTCTGTGGCGTAGAAGGAACCTTTCCCCGGCTTGTCGATCACCGGCTCGCCGGTCATCGGCGCCAGTTCGGGAATAATTTCCCAACCCGGTTCGCCCCGGGTCAGGATCCGCCCGCACGGTCCCGGGTCGCCGATCCCCGCACCGATGCGCCGGCTGCGCCAGCGCTTGTTCTCGGGCAAATCCGCCAGGTCCGGTCGATGTCCCTCCCGCGTATGCATCACGTGAAAACCCAACGGCCGAATGGCCGCAAACACCCTCCGAATCGGTTCGATCGGCGCCCGCGTCAGCGAAAGATCATAGCCCATCCGATCCACGTAACCACCCCGCCCACAAAAATCCGCCTGCATGTCGATGACGAGAAAGACGGTGTTGGCGGGGCGCAGGTCGCCATTGTACGGCCATGGATATGGATCCGCCTGAACGTAGGTTGGGGTCACATTGGGAAGCATGGTGGTTGCGCTGAAGCTGAAGATCCCGCCCGGTCAAAAAAACGTGGAGAGGCCGCAGAAGATTTGAAACACGTCACCCACGGATTTCCCCGGCGCATTGAACTCCTGCATGTTCTGCACGTTGTCATCCTCAAGGTGCATGAACTTGAAGCCGGCATGAAAACTCCAGTTTCCATAGCCCTTGGGCATGAACTTCATCGGGACGGTTCCCTTCAAGCCGAGTTCATAGAGGCCGACAACCGAGCTTTTCCCGTAGTATTCCCCGTAGAAGCGGGAGTCCGGGAGCAACACGCGGCAGGGCGCCTCCAGTTTCAATCCGATTTCCTGCACCGAAATGGAAGGGGCAACGCCGAACTCGAAATAATGGCTCGGGCCCGGCCCCGCTTCATTGTTGAAGACCGCGTACGGCACCTGCGCCGCCGTCGCCTTGTTTTGCAACTCCTGCCAATGGATGAAATACGGATGCAACGCGAACTTCCCCAGCAGATGCGTGTCGTCATAGGCCAGCTTGCTCTCCAGATGCTGCGAAAACGGGATGTTCAGCACCTGCATGTTGAAGGCCGTGTAGGTCTCACTCAGGGTGAAGTGTTTCGCGAAGGTCACCGAAATCCCCGCAATCGGATCAATCTCCACCCACCCCGTCTTGCCATCGCCGTTGCTGTTCGGCAGACCGTCGGTCGAAAAATCGTTCCAGACGCCCGGCACGAGGGTCACGTCGTTGATGAAATGGTCGCCCTTGTAAACATTGACCAGTCCCAGCACGAGGTTCTGAAAGGTCAGTCCGCGATCATGCACGATCATCCCGCGCGGAGTCAGGTATTTGTCGGCGAACTCGAAGTTGACGAGGACGTTGACCCGCGACGCGGGCGGCGGCGCGGCCGGGGGTTCCTCGCCCCGCGCCGCGGGCAGCGCGGACGAGACCGACAGCCCGGCCAGGAGGAGCGGGCAGAAGGCGGCCCGCGGCGCCTTGAGATCCCAGGGCGAGCGTCCGGCCTCCGCCCGAGAGTTGAGGTCTGGCTCGGCGTTCGGGAAAGTGAGGTGGGAAGGCATGATTCGTTTTCCGGTTAGGGTGTCCGCAAGTTTAAGATCGAAACACCAATAGCCATCGCCATGCCAAACCCACTCACGCCGCGATCCGCCCCATTGGCGGCCATTTTTCACCGAACCAAATCCTCACTGACGCCCGAGCCTCGTTCCAACTGTCGCCGGTGAAACATCTGCAACATGAACCGCCACGCCGCGTCACGGGCTGGCCTGGGACAGGTGCCGATAGATGCGCGTGCGATGGACCCCGAGTAAACGCGCGGCATTGGCAATGTTCCCGCCCGTTTCCTGCAGGGCGCGCCGGATCAATCGTTCCTCCGCGTCCGCCAGGTTGAGCGGCAGCGCATCGACCACATCGGGTTCGCCGGCCCTCGGCGAGCTGGACGATTTCCCTTTCACCGATCCCTTCGTCGCGCGCTGCAACCACTGGAGATGCACCGGGAGAATGGGCGTGCCGTCACTCTCGATCAGCGCGCGCTCAATGATGTTGCGCAACTCGCGCACGTTTCCCGGGAAGTCATACTCCTGCAGCACATCGAGCGCGGCCGGAGTGAGCATGGGCGCCTTCATCCCCATCTCCGACGCGAACATGCGCAGGAAATGCGGTGCCAGCACGGGTATATCCTCCCGGCGTTGCCGCAACGGAGTCGTCGCCACCCGATAGCGCGCCAGCCGAAAGTAGAGGTCCTCCCGAAACCGGCCGTCCGCAATCCGCGCATCGAGGTCGGCATTGGTCGCCGCAATGATTCGGACATCCACCTTGCGCGCCTGAGCGCCACCCACCGGAGTGACCAGGCCGTCTTCGAGAACCCGCAGGAGCTTCACCTGCAGCGAGGCCGGCATGTCTCCGATCTCGTCCAGAAACAGGGTTCCCCCGTGCGCCAGCTCGAAATACCCCTTGCGATCCGCCGTGGCGCCGGTGAACGCCCCGCGCAGATGCCCGAACAACATCGATTCGGCCAGTTCACCCGGAATCGCCACGCAGTTGACGGGAACAAAGGGAGCCCGGGCCCGCGCGCTGCCAAAATGGATGGCCCGCGCGATCAACTCCTTGCCGGTGCCGCTTTCTCCCGTGATCAACACGCTCGTGGAAAAGTGATGCAATCGTTGAATGTCCTCGAGCACCTTCTGCACATACCGGCTGCCCCCCGTCAGCCCGTTCAAATTCCAACGATCCGACTCCAGGCCCGTGATGGCGGACAGCCTCGCATCGGCCTGCTCCAGGCTGGTCTCCGCCTCCCGCCGCCGCTCCACCTCCGCCTGTAACTCCTGGGTCCGCCGCTCCAAGGCCGCATTCTTCGCCCTCAATTCCCGGGTCAGGCCGCCCACCCGCAGATGCGTCGCCACCCGGCTCAGCACTTCCTCCTTTTGGAACGGCTTCACGATGTAATCGACGCCGCCCGCGCTGAACCCGTCCACCACCGACCCCGTTTCATTCCGCGCAGTGATGAACAACACCGGGATGTCGCGCGTTGCCTCGCCTGCCTTTAGCCGCCGACATGTCTCCAGGCCATCGATCTCTGGCATCATGACGTCGAGCAGGATCAAATCCGGCCTTGCCCGTGCCGCGATCTTCAAAGCCGCGAGGCCGCCCCCTGCCGCGAGAATCTCGTAGCCTTCCGGCTCCAGCGTCGCCGAGAGGACCGCCAGGTTCGCGGGGACATCATCCACCAACAACACCACGCTGCGCCGCGCCGGCGATGAGTCCAGGGTATCAGGGTGTGGCGGCGGCATGGGCACGAATTTCATGGCCGGCTTCCACCCGGCCGT
Organism: Limisphaerales bacterium; assembly: GCA_044230345.1. Classification (GTDB taxonomy): domain Bacteria; phylum Verrucomicrobiota; class Verrucomicrobiia; order Limisphaerales; family JADJPG01; genus JBGARF01. Next base: position 74,066 of record JBGARF010000013.1, on the reverse strand, counting down.
CTTCCAAAGTCCGGGCCAGCAGTTGCTGGATCCCGTCCATGTCGTAGCTGCGCATCAAGTGTCGAATCTCGTCCGCCAATAGGGCCGCCTCTGGCCCGTGCTGGCGCAACTGGCCAAGGCAATCCTTCAACGCAGTGGTACTATGCAACTCCGCCGCGAAGGCCAGGCGGCTCTGAAATTCCTCCGGCAATCTCACCCGCAATCCCGCAGGCAGCCGGGCGGGCGACTCCAGATCCGAAGGCGGGACGGCGGATTCAAAGGTGACTCCCAGATGAGTGATCAGGCACTCATAGAGCTGCTCGCAACGAACCGGCTTGGCCAGAAAGTCGACGCAGCCCGCCGCCCGCGCCTCGCTGCGCAGGCTCGGCAATGGCGACGCCGAATGCGCAATGATCTTGATCCGCCCCAGGCCCGAATCGTTCGCCCAGCGTCGGGCCAATGCCACGCCGGAGACATCCGGCATCAAGAGATCCAGAAAGACAACGTCCGGACGGAAGTCCCGGACCTGCCCCTCCGCTTCCGATGCATCCCGCGCATACGCCACCGCGCAACCCGCCAGCGCCAGCATGCGTCCGATGACTTCCCGGTTCTCCCGACGGTCGTCCACCACCAGGGCGCGGACGGTTGCCCCGGCCGTCAGCCGAACGGGCTGCCCGACCGGCGTCGGCGCGTCCGCCGCCCCCGGCTCCAGCATCAGGCTGAAGAAAAAGCGCGAGCCCCTTCCTCGTTCCGATTCCAGCGCCAGGTCTCCGCCCAGGAGACGGACCTGTCGCTGCGCGATCGCCAATCCCAGTCCGGTGCCGCCGAGATGCCGACTCCCGGGCCCCTGATGGAACGGCTTGAAGATCGCGGCCTGCTCCTCCAGCGGGATCCCCTGCCCCGTGTCGGAGACGTCAAATGCCCAGCGTCCCGATGCTTCCGGCCGAACCGAAAGGGTCACCCCGCCCGACCCGGTAAATTTGACGGCGTTGCCCACCAGATTGATGAGGATCTGACGCAATTTACCTTCATCGCCACGCACGCGAATCCCACCTCCGCCCGGAGCCGGTCCTTCGACATTCACATGAAAACTGATTCGCTTCTGGATGCAGAGCGGGTGAAACGTTGCCGTCAAGCCGCGCACCAATCCCTCCAGATCAAAATCGACCGCATGCAGTTCCATTCGCCCCGCCTCAATCTTGGCGAGATCCAGAATCTCATTGATCAAGCCTAACAAATGACGGCCGCTCAGCCCGATGGCCGCCAGGCTGTCGCGATGTTCCGGAGAGAGCTCGCCCTCGCGCTGCAGGAGTTGGGCGTAACCCAGAATCGCGTTGAGGGGCGTGCGCATCTCATGGCTCATGCTGGCCAGAAAATCGGATTTCGCCGTGCTGGCCGCGGCCGCCTCCGCTTCCGCCCGCTGGCGAATCCGGACTTCCTCCCGCAAGGCCAGGTTGGCCGCTGTCACCTGCCCCGAGCGCCGACCATTCCCCACCAGATATGCCGCCCCCAAACCGGTCAGCACGATGCCTCCCACCAGGACGAGCCAGGACTGATGCCGCCCCGGCGAGGCCTTAAAGCCCGCACCCGCCGTGTAGTGCACGGCCAACCGCCGCCCGGCAAAGTCGAGTTCGATCCCCGAAGCAGCCGCCCCCGCGGTGCATCTCGACGTTGATGGCCAAAGTCCCGGACCGGCCGGACCGCGGGCTTCCAGCGCTTCCAGCCCGCAGCAGCTTGAGTCGGCGACGACGCCCGCAGGTTCGGCCGCGCGTGGTCGCTGCGCCGTCGGCCCCGGCAGCATTTCGGGCGTTGCATCCTGCACCCAAACCTCCACCCCGCGTTCCCGCAGGGAACGAAACGACTCGCGCACCAGATCAGAGAGTCGAAACACGGCGACCGCAAACCCCGCGATCGACTGGCGCCGCTCGTCAATCGTCGGTGGCATCGTGGTTGCGTAAACCGGCAATACGACCAGGAATCCTTCGTGCCCCGCGCGCGCCTCGTCCTGCGCAAGCCGGATAGGCGCCGTCGCCACCACGCTCCCCCCGTCACGCGCACACTCGACCGAAGCCCTCCGCTGCGGGTCAGAATAGAGATCGTAGCCAAGCACCCCCGCGTTGCGCTCCAGCGGTTCGATGAAGCGAACCGGGACGTACTCCGGACGTTTCCCGGCCGCAACCAGCCGGCCCATTGCGTCGAGCTCGCGGAAACAAAACGACCCGTCACCTTCCTCCTGCCCTTCCGCCTCAACCGCCGACCTCCGGGCCTCGGGGACCAAAGGGTTCCAGGACAAGGCCAGCAACTCCGGCTGACGCTGCAAGGCCCCCTGCACAAAGGCCGTGAATTGTTTCCGCGAAATTCCTTCATCCGCCGCATGCAACGACGCCAGCGATGACAACACCTCCATCGAACGCAGCAGCGAAACACGCAGGGTGGTGACGTTCTCCTGGACCAGGCCGGCAAGGTGTTCGGCCTGTTCGCGATGTTCCCAATCTCGGAGGGTCAGGAACAAAACCATGGACAGCAGACAACCCGCGGTCGCAACCGTCGCGACGACAATCGGCATCCGCACCGATTGAAAAAGGGCTCTCATGATTTCAATCCTCGCCTTGAACCTCCCGCCGGAGGGCCTTCTCCGCGGCGATGCGGCGGCGAGGGTGGTCCCGCCACGCGCACAACGCGGGACCGGGTGAGGTGGAATCGTCCGCAGTTCATGGGCCCGTTGGCAATAGTTCGGAAATCGTCAGAGGCTCCCGAAGAGCATGTCCCTTGCCGCCTCCTGTTAGGGCGCACGCGCCCCCGCGAAACACGCGTGTTATCGAGGGAAAGGCGACCTCGCGAACGGCGCCGTGCGTCGGAGAGCCGCGCCTTGCTGGTTGAATTTGTTCACCCTGCCCGGCTCGAGCCTTTCGGTGCGCCTCACCGGGATTCAGCGCCGAGGTTCAGCTCTGAAACAGCCGCGCATAGAGCCGGTCCTGCGCGCCCTGCCAGATCTCGAGCAGAGGCGAGGTCTGGGCCAGATCGTCCACCGTGCAGCTCGCAGACTTCGCGCAAACCGCCTCCGCCGCCGGCCCCAGCCGGTGTTGCAAGGCTTGGGCTTCCATCGGTCCAACGATGTTCAGGCGCACGGCCGCCGCCATCAGGCTGCGCAGGTGGTTGAACACAAACAGGCGAACCGTCGTTTCGAGGTCGATGTTGAGGTGTCGAAAGACCACACCGAACGTCGGGGCCAAATGCCCAAACACAGGCGGCGCAGGCGGGAAGCCGGCCCGGGGGAAGATTTTCTGCGCTGTCGCCCAGAGCGCGCGCCCCTGCCCGCGACTGGCCCGATTGGCGACGTGATTCGAAGTGAACGCTTCACCGACTTCATCCCATTCGGCCAATCGCTCGGGCTGAGCATAAGCTGCTCGCACCAACGGCAACGCATTCCAGCCCACCTGCTGGAGCGATGCCTCCAGAAAGGACACCAAGTCTAATCGGGTCCGCACGGCATCGTGCTGCCACGCCGCCTCCAACCCGCCGGAATGCGCAAACCCGCCCGTCGGAAACGCCGAATCCGCCAGCTGCCAAAGCAAAAAATCCGACGGCCGCTCCGTCGGCTCAATCGTCTCAGCCTGCCCCACCCTGGCGCCGCGCTTCAGGCCGTTGGGACGGGGCTTCATTCCGGAGCGCGGGCTTCCAAGCCCGCAGCGGTTTGGATCGACGACGACGCTCGAAGGTTCGGACGCACGCTGTCGAGCCCACGCGATGCCGATCCCAAGACGGCGGACTCCGCGCTCCGAACCGTCGACTTCGAGCTGCACCAAAGTGGTCTCAAAACAGGAAATAGCGCTGGGCCAGCGGGAGAATTTTCGCCGGCTCGCAGGTCAGCAGCTCGCCATCGGCATGCACCTCGTAGGTCTCGGGGTCGACGGTGATCACCGGGAGGGCATCATTCCATTTGAGGTCGCGTTTCGAAATCTTGCGGCACCGTTTCACGGCTTCAATGCGCTTGGTCAAGCCATAGCCGCGCGCCACGCCGCGCGCCTGGCAAAGCTGGCTGACAAAGGCGATCGAGTTACCACCGGTCGCCCGGCCAAAGGCTCCGAACATCGGTCGCATGTAAACCGGCTGCGGGGTCGGTATGCTCGCGTTCGGATCCCCCATCTGGGCCCAGGCAATCACGCCACCCTTGATCACCATCTCCGGCTTCGCCCCGAACATCGCCGGCTTCCACAACACCAAATCCGCCAGCTTGCCAACTTCGACCGAGCCAATCACATGGCTCATGCCGTGCGCAATGGCCGGATTAATCGTGTACTTGGCGAGATACCGCTTGATCCGCAGGTTGTCGTTGCTCCCCTGCTCTCCCGCCAACCGCCCCCGCTGCTGCTTCATCTTGTCCGCCGTCTGCCACGTCCGGGTAATGACCTCGCCAATCCGTCCCATCGCCTGGCTGTCGCTGCTCATCATGCTGATGGCCCCCAGATCATGCAGGATGTCCTCGGCCGCAATGGTCTCACCCCGGATCCGGCTCTCTGCGAACGCCACGTCTTCCGGCAGATTGGGATCGAGATGATGACACACCATCAGCATGTCGAGGTGCTCGTCGATGGTGTTGACGGTGTAAGGCCGGGTCGGGTTGGTCGAACTGGGCAGGACATTCGGCTCGCCGCAGATTCGGATGATGTCGGGCGCATGCCCGCCGCCCGCGCCCTCGCTATGATAGGTGTGGATGGTCCGGCCCTTGAACGCCGCGATGGTGCCTTCAACAAATGCCGACTCGTTCAACGTGTCGGTATGAATCGTGACTTGAATGTCGTGGTCATCGGCAACGCCGAGGCAGCAGTCGATCGCCGCCGGGGTCGTGCCCCAATCCTCGTGCAGCTTCAACCCAATGGCGCCCGCTCGAATCTGATCCGACAAACCGGCGGGATGCGCCGTGTTGCCCTTGCCGGTGAAGCCGAAGTTCAGCGGCAAGGAATCGACGGCCTGCAGCATCGACTTGAAATAAAACGGCGCCGGCGTGCAGGTGGTCGCGCACGTCCCCACCGCCGGACCGGTCCCGCCCCCCACCATGGTGGTCAGGCCCGCCGCAATCGCCTCGTGGGCCTGCTGCGGACAAATGAAATGGATGTGCGTGTCCAATCCGCCCGCCGTCAGGATCAGCCCCTCCCCGGCAATGACCTCAGTGGTCACACCAATCACCATCCCGCGCGTTACTCCCGCCATCACATCGGGATTGCCCGCCTTTCCCAGGCCGGCAATCCGGCCATTCTTGATCCCCACGTCGGCCTTGTAGATGCCGGTGTAGTCGACGATCAACGCGTTCGTAATGACGCAGTCCAACGCGCCTGCCGCATCCACTCCGGCCGCCTGGCCCATGCCTTCCCGAATCACCTTGCCCCCGCCAAATTTGCATTCGTCTCCGTAAACCGTGTGGTCGCGCTCCACTTCAAGAACCAGCGAGGTGTCACCCAGCCGCACCTTGTCCCCGGTGGTCGGCCCAAACATGTCAGCATAATGACGGCGGTTCATGGGAAGTCAGCGAGCGGGTGAGTTAACGGGCAGTTGAGTATAAAACGGCGATTCGTCATTCGTCATTCGTCATTCGTCATTCGTCACTTGGCCTTGCCTCCGGGCCGTCGGCGCAGGGCGGCGCGTTGGTTGGCCGGCGACACTTTGCCGCTCGCGTAGTTGTTTCCGCCGCGGATGACGCGTTTGCCGGCGATGGGCACGAGGCGGACGGTCTTGGTTTCGCCCGGCTCGAACCGTACCGCGGTTCCCGCCGGAATGTCCAATCGACAGCCATAGGCTTTGGCCCGATCGAACTCCAGCGCCGGGTTGGTTTCGATGAAATGATAGTGGCTGCCCACTTGAATCGGGCGATCACCCAGGTTCGTCACGGCGATGCTCACGCGCTCGCGACCGGCATTCAGCTCGATCTCGCCCTCGACCACGGTAACTCCGCCGACCTCACCGACGTCCTCCAACGGAGCGAAGCGCGACGCGGGCGGAACCGGCAGAAAGCTTCCGTGCAAGGCTAACGCCATGTCCCCGTTCTCGTCCGCAATGGGATGATGCACCGTGACCAGCTTGGAGCCGTCGGGAAAAGTGCCTTCGACTTGCACATCGTAGATCATCTCCGGCACGCCCGGCATGACCTGATTGCGCCCCAACAAACGGCGGCCGAGATCCATCAACTCGGCCACCGAACGACCGTCACGAATGAACTCAAGCAGCACGGTGGCAATCAGGGCCACGGCCTCCGGATGATTCAGGCGCACGCCGCGCGCGAGACGCTTTTGAGCCAGGAACCCCGCCTGATGCAGGATCAACTTGTCGAGTTCACGTGGGGAAAGATGCATGGAATCTCACCATTTTCGGGCCCAGGGATCATCACCCAGCAGCGGCGAAACCGCGCTGAGTTGCGTTCGCACCGCCGCTCCAACCGCTTCCACTTCGCGTCCGGCCCAGCGGACGACGACGCCATCGCGAACCGGGCTGGCGGTCATCAGCAGCGCGCCATCCCGCTCGACGGGCCGGGTCTTCACGGACTCCAGCGCCGCCGAAGCGATGTTCGCCATCGCTGGCCCAAGACAAAGCAGCGTCGCGAAACATTGATAGCGACCAGTGCGATGGGCCGAGGTCAAGGCACCTCCGTCCGCATCCAGTGCGAGGGAATCGAGAAAGGCCAGCGGCGAAATCCCGTCCGTCGCCGCGCGCCCGTTGGCCGCCGCAATTCGCACGGCGTTCCGGCTGCGAAACTGGTGAAACCGCCACACTTCACCTCGCGCCGTTCGGCCCGCGCTAAACCAGTCGAGCAAGACCAAGCTGGCGTCGGCCGCAAGCTGGAACTCCTGGCGTTGAACGTAGATCGAATCGGCAAACGGCTGCACGGGATCCGGAGCGAAAACCAACAACGCCCCCGGCCCAACCCGCGCCATGGTCTGATGTCCGCACGGATCCCGCCGCGGGTTCCGAAAAACCTTGGTCGATGCCTGCGTCCCGAGATAACAGCGGGCGCCGCTCTCCACCATCACCTCGAGCCGCGTCTGATCGCCGGAAACCAAACCGCCGCCAAAGCTGCTGGCGATGGCCCAGGCACTCGTTCCGCGAGAACGCGGAGTCAGGATTTTCAGCGGGTTGCGCGACGACACGGAGACCACCGCGCTTTGGCCGGCTACTCGCCTCACGACAAGCGTGCCGGAGCCAGCGCACGAGGATTTGGAGGCGACCAGGCCAGCACTCATGGGAAGCGCGTGGGATGGTGGAACAGACGATTCATCCCAAAATACGACTCACGCTTAGCATCATTGCCAGCGCGCCTGCGACCAGCGCACCCGTCCCCAGCCACATCCGGACCCGGGCGTGGCGCACCAGCCGGATGGCCAGCAGGCACCCCACGCAAATGCCCACCAAAGGGCCGGCGTGGGAGGGGCCGGCCGCGTGCACCAACCCCTGGTCCAGCAAGGCATGGCCCGGATGTGCCGACGCGAGCGTCGCCACTGTCAACAAAGTGATGGGAACAAATATTCGCCAGCCCATATACAATCGTGGTGCCGAGAGTTTCATACCGTGAGGAACTTCCGCACAAGCTCATCGTTGAGCTGTTCCATGGCGCCATCGGCCACGATGGCGCCCCGATCCATGATGTAAAAACGATCCCCGACCTCGAGGCAAAAATCGAGATATTGCTCCACCAGCAGAATGCCGATGCGCCCCTCGCGCCGCAGGGACTGAATCGCCTGCCCGATCTCCGCCTGCCGCCGCATGTCCTCTTCGCCGGACAAGCCTCGCGCACTGAGGGTTTTGATGGTGTCACCGATTTGGTCGATGATGTTCGGCTGAATGCCCTCGGTCGGTTCGTCCAGGAGCAGGATGCGGGGATCGGTCAGCAGCGCGCGTCCGATCGCCAGCTGCTGCTGCTGCCCGCCGCTCAGTACGCCCCCCTTTCGACTCAGCATCTCCTTGAGCACCGGGAACAGCTGGAACACCCGATCCACTTCTCCGTTGAGCTTGCGGCCCTGGGCAATCGCTCCGATGCACAGGTTCTCCCAAACCGTAAGCTGCGGAAAAATGTCGCGCCCCTGCGGCACATAGCCCAGCCCCGCCCGCGCGCGAGCCTCGGGTTTCATGCCGGCAAACTCGACGTCGCCCAGCCGGACGCTCCCCGTCTCGGGCCGGACCAGGCCGGTGATGGTTTTAAGCGTGGTCGTTTTGCCGACACCATTGCGGCCCATCAGGCAGACCACCTGCCCGGGCTCCACCGTCATGGACACATCCCGCAGAATGCGCGAGCCGTCGTAGCTCACGTGCAAATGATCCAGCGAAAGTTTGCCGTTCACGTTCACGTTCACGTCTTTTTCTTCCTTCCCAGGTAGACTTCGATGACCCGCTCGTCCGCCTGCACCTGATCGACCGTGCCTTCGCACAGCAAACTGCCCTGGTGCAGAACCGTCACCGTCCGCGCGATTTGGCGGACGAACACCATGTCGTGCTCGATCACGATGATGCTGTGCCGGCCGGCCAGGCGGAGCAGGAGCTCGCCGGTGCGAGCCGTTTCCTCGTCGGTCATGCCGGCCGCCGGTTCATCGACGAGCAGCAGCCTTGGATTCTGGGCCAGCAACATGCCGATCTCCAACCACTGCTTCTGGCCATGCGAAAGCGCGCCGGCTTTCCAATCGGCCCGCCCTGCCAGGCCAACCGTGGTCAGCACCTCCTGAATGCGCTCGCGCTGGGCGGAAGTCAGGCGGGAGAAAAGCGTCGACCACACCGACCGATGACCTTCCAGAGACAGCCAGATGTTCTCGAAGACCGTGTGATCAATGTAGACGGAGGGAGTTTGAAATTTGCGGCCGATGCCGAGCCGGTTGATTTGATGCTCGTTGAGTCCGGTGAGATCCGTGTCGCCGCCGAACTCGATCCGGCCGCGGTCCGGCCGGGTTCGCCCCGTGATCAAGTCGAGCATCGTGCTTTTGCCGGCGCCGTTGGGGCCGATGATCACGCGCAGCTCGCCTTCATCCATGTAAAAGCTGAGATCGTTGATGGCCTTGAATCCCTCGAAGGACTTGCTCACCCCCTCGAGACTCAGGATGAAATTCTTGCGCGACATGCGAAATCAATCGGGATGTGGAACCGGCCGGCCGGGCGCGGAGGCGGAGCCCTGGGTGGGCGCTGGCCGCCAACGGGCCAGCCAGCCACGCGCCTGCTCCGGCAGGCCGATCAACCCCTTGGGCATGAAAAGGGTGACAAACACAAACAAGGCGCCCAGCAGATAGGGCCATTGCTCCGCGAAGGCATGCGTGGCATAGCTCTTCAACGCGTTGCAGCCAATGGCGCCCAGAATCGGCCCCAGCAGATTGCCGCGCCCTCCCACCGCACACCAAACCACCGCCTCCAACGATTTGTCCGGCGCCATTTCGCTCGGATTGATGATGCCCACTTGCGGAACGAACAACGCCCCGCCCAGCGCGCAAATCACCGCCGACAACACAAAGACGAACAGTTTGAACGTGGCCGTGGAATAGCCGGAGAAGAGCACTCGATTCTCCGAGTCACGAATGGCCCGCTGAATCAGGCCAAACTTGGTCGTGGTCAGCCAACGCAGTCCAACGTAGACGCCCAACAACAGCAGGCCCGACGCGATGAACAGCCAGCGTTTGGTCGAAGGCGCGTTGATGTCCTGACCCAGAATGAATTTGAAATCGGTCAGCCCGTTGTTGCCACCAAAGGTGAAGTCGTTGCGGAAAAACATCAGAGTCGCCGCATAAGTGAGGGCCTGGCTGAGAATCGAGAAATAGACGCCCTTGATGCGCGAGCGAAAGGCCAGCCAACCGAAGACAAATGCGACCACGGCCGGCACCACCACCACCATGGCCGCCGCGAAGCCGAAACTGTGAAACGGGATCCAGTGCGGCGGCAGTCCACCCGTCGCCGGATAGCGCTGGGGAAACTCGAGGAACACCATGAAATCCGGGATGTCCGCCTTGTACTGACCCAGCCGCCCAATCTTCAGCATCAAATGCATGCCCAGGCAGTAGCCGCCCAGCGAGAAAAACAACGCCTGCCCCAGGCTGAGCAATCCCGTGTAGCCCCAAAGCAGGTTCACCCCCAGGGCCAGCACCGCGTAACACAGGTACTTGCCGTAAAGCGTCAACGTGAAATTGCTGACGTGCAATGCGCTGTCGGGCGCGGTGAACGCATTGAGGCACGGCAAAATCACCAGGCCAATGAAGGCGATGACGGCCACGGCCAACCATTCCAGGCGGTTGACCGCCGGCTTGCGCGAGAACGATGAATCAGGTTCAGACACGTTGTTCAATGGGTTAGGCGGTAGGGCGCGCACTCCGCTGCGCGCCGGCCGTCCGGAAAACTTCTCCATCGCCCGAGCGGATCAGGGGAAACATTTGGCAACACCATTTCGGCGGCGGGCGGCGGAGCGCCCGCCCTACCCGCGCTCGCAAATCGAAAATTGAAATTTGAAAATGACATCGGCACCTATCCTTCCAGGCTGCGGCTCCGGGTGACGAACAGTCCCGACGGCCGCCATTGCAGGAACAGAATGATCGCGCCTAGCACAGTGATCTTGCCCATGACCGCCCCCAGCCACGGCTGCAGAATCTGATCCGTCACGCCCACCCCGAGCGAGGCGGAGACTGTTCCGAAGACGCTGCCGACCCCGCCCAGCACCACCACCATGAAACAATCCACGATGTAGTTCTGCCCCAGACTCGGCCCGACATTGCCGATCTGCGCAAGGCAGGCACCCGCCATCCCGGCCAGTCCGCTGCCGAAAGCGAACGTCAACATGTTCACCCGGTCCGTGCGCACCCCGATGCAGGAAGCCATCGCCCGGTTTTGCATCACCGCCCGAATCTGCAGTCCAAGCGACGTCCGCGTCAGGAGCAGATAGGTTCCGGTCACAATAAAGACCGCAAAGCCGATCACGAAGATGCGGTTGTAGGCGAGCAACACGTCGCTGACCACAAAGCTGCCGCTGAGCCACGAGGGTGAGCTGACCTGGACGTTGGCAGCGCCAAAGATGTGCCGAAAGATCTGTTGCAGCAGCAGGCTGACGCCCCAGGTGGCCAGCAAGGATTCCAGCGGGCGCTTGTAAAGAAATCGAATAATGCCGCGCTCCAGCGCGAGACCGACCAAGCCCGCCACGACAAACGAAAGGGCCAGCGCAGCGATGAAGTAGACGTCGAAGCCAAAGCCGCTGGCGCCGAACCAGCCTTTGAAAACGTTCTGCGTGACGTAGGCCGTATAGGCGCCGACCATCATCACCTCGCCGTGCGCCATGTTAATCACGCCCATCAAGCCAAACGTGATCGCCAGTCCGAGCGCAGCGACCAAAAGCACCGCCGAGAGGCTCAATCCCCGAAACGCGGTGCCAAACAGATTGCCCCAGGCGATGTAGCTTTCGATGGTCAGCACGGTGGTGTGCAGGGCCTGGCGCGCCTCGGGCTCCAGGCGCGACGGTTCCTTGGTCGCGTCCTTCTCGAGCTGCTTGAGGAACGCCAGTGAATTGATCGAACGAAAATCGCCCAGCTGCCGAATCGCGGCCACTTTCTCCGCCGGAGTGCCCACCGCCACCCGCGTCAAGGCAATCGCCTCAACCAACGCCCGCACGGTCTCCGGATCGCGCTCCTCCTTGGTGCGTCGCTCAAAATGCGGTAGGTAATCCGGGTTCTGTTCCTGCCCCAGCTTGATCACCGCGTCGCGTCTCACCCGCGGATCCGGGTTCGCCAGCGCGAACAAGTCCAACGTCGTCTTGATGACCTTGCGCAGGCTTGCCGGCGCATCAATGGCCGTCAGTTCAAACGCGGCAAAGGTCAAATCCTTCCCGTCCGGGCCGCGCAGCGGCTCGCCATCCACCACTTTGAGGCCGCGCGCATTCCCATCCGCGTCGGCCTGTGCGTCGAGGAGAAACGGCGTTTTCACCCCGTCCGCCTCATGCACATAAACCGCTCCCCCGCGCCAGGCGGTCAAGGTCTGCACCACGATCGGATCCGTCGCCCCCACCAACCGCTGAATCAGCTCCATCTGCACGGCGGCGTCGGAAGACTGCAACGCTTGCAGCAAAATGGCCCGGGCTCCGGTCGCGCCCGCCGCGGCCGGCTTGACCTCCGCGGCCCGCACGTCGCGGCACAGGAACACCAGACCGGCGACCCCTAAAACGATCAGCAGGGCAGGCCATTGGCGGCGACATGAGCCGGAAGCGGCGGGGATATCTATTTTGCGCATGATAGTTTGCAGTCGGCAAGGAGGCGGACCACGCCGGGCCCGCCTCCTTCCGAACGCACACGTTGGTTAGGGAACGCGTTGAACCACAGAAAAGAACACGCAGCGTCTCCTTAGTTCAGGAACTTCTCGCTGAACGGCTCGCCGGCCACGCCGTTGACCGTCTTGATGATCTTGAACTGGCCGTTCGCCAGGGTTTCACCGATGAACACGTTGTTGATCAGGTGATGATTCGCCTGCATGGTGACCTCGCCGGCCGGGCCCTTGAACTTCTCGCCAATCAGCGCGGCACGAACCTTGTCGACCTCGAAAGTCCCAGCCTTCTCCACCGCCTGCTTCCACAGGTGAACGCCCATCCGCGACAGGTTCATCGGGCTGCAGGTCACCCGGCCCTTCGCATCGATGCCGCTCACCGCGTAGCTCGTCCCGGTGACCGTGGGCTTCTTGATCCAGCTCATGAAATCCTTCACGAACTTGGTGTTCTCGGGCGACTTGATGGACATGAAGTAAGTCCAGCAGCCGAGGTGGCCCACCAGGTCCTTGGCCGGAAGACCGCGGAATTCGTCTTCCGAGATGGAGAACGAAACGACCGGGCAGTTCTCAGACGTCAGTCCGGCGTTCGCGAATTCCTTGAAGAACGGAACGTTTGTGTCGCCGTTCAGCGTGCTGATAACGCAGGCCTTGCCTGCTGCGGCGAACTTCTTGATCGCAGCCACGATGGTCTGGTAGTCCGTGTGCCCGAAGGGCGTGTAGATCTCCTCGATGTCAGACTCCGGGATGCCCTTCGACTTCAGATACTGCTTGAGGATCTTGTTCGTCGTGCGCGGATAGACGTAGTCCGAGCCGAGCAGGTAGAACTTCTTCTTGCCCTCGGCCAGCATGTAGTCAACGGCCGGGACCGCCTGCTGATTTACCGCCTCGGCGGTGTAGAAGATGTTCTTCGACAACTCCTCGCCCTCATATTGCACCGGGTAGAACAGGAGTCCGTTCAAGCGCTCAAAGACAGGCAGCACCGACTTGCGGCTGACCGACGTCCAGCAGCCGAACACCACCGAGACTTTGTCCTTGGCCAGCAACTGCTCGGCCTTTTCGGCGAACAGCGGCCAGTTGGACGCGGGATCGACCACGACGGGTTCAATCATGACCGACTTGCCGTCGACCTTGATGCCGCCCGACTTGTTGATCTCGTCGAAGGTGAAGAGCAGGACGTCTTTCAGCGACGTTTCGCTGATGGCCATCGTGCCGGAGAGCGAGTGAAGCACGCCGACCTTGACGGTTTCAGCGGCCTGGACGGGAGATACTGTCGTCAGGGCAACAGAAGCCGCCGCGACGGCGACCGCGGCCGTCTGGCGGAGGGATTTGAACAGATTCGTTTTCATGGTTTTGGGAGACAATGAGTCAGGCAATCGATCGAAGGAGTTGGGTGTTTAAACTGGGTTTGGTGAACAAATCAGCCGTTTGGGTGAAGAGAAGCGAGGTCAGGATCAGTCGTGGTTGGCTGGTGGTTAGAACAGGTAGCTGGCGCCCATGCCGATCATGAAGCGGTTCTCCTGGCCGTCGAAGGCACCCTTGTAGGAGGTGTTGTCGAAACGAATTTCCGGCTGCAACCGGACGTTCGGTACCGGCTTGATGTTGAGGGTCAAAGCCAGGCTGGTGATCTCGCCCTTGTCGTCGGCCGACGGCGGCAGCGCGCTGCCGGTCCGGCCACCCAGCGAGATGCCGCGGAGACCGCCGCCATCCGGGTCGCTCAGGTATTCCGCCCGCAGCGCGAGGCCCACCTTCGGAGTGAAATCGTAGCCAAACCAGCCGCCGATCGACCAAAGATCGGCATCAGGCGCGCCCCCGTTGTTGTCGAACTTGAAGTAATCAAACTCCAGCCCGGTGGTGATCTTCGTGCCAAAGGTCCGCCCCGCCAGAACAGATCCACCGAGGATGCTGAAGGCCGAGCTTTCGTCTCCGCCAAAGCCAAGCAGGCTGATCCAGGTTTTGTCATCGGGCTTGATGCCGAGCGCGCCGATGACAGTCTTCGCGTTGTTGCCGTCAAACGGCCCGGCATAGAGCCCGTTCTGGACGCGCAACTTGACATCGAGCCAGTCCGTGAACGTGTAGCCAGCTTGGACACCCGCCGACGGGCCGTTGCCAGTGTAAAACCATTGGTAGCCCTGGGAGAAATTCGCGTTGGCCGCACCACCGTCGCCCGACTCGTAGTTGAGCAGCGAGATCAACTGGCCCGCGCGCAGGTTGAGCCCGGTGCCGATGGGCGCATTGAGCTCGATGTAAGCTTCCCGGACCGATTCAAGGCCCTGCGCTTCACCGCCCGTGTTCACGATGGGCGCGTCTTCGCCGAACATCAGCGACACGCGATAGGCGGCATCCCATTTGTCCCCGCTCCGCTCGACCCCGGGGCTGGCCAGGGTGAGTTTGATTTTATTGAGCGAAAATGCGTTGTGACTCGTGTTCCAGAGGTAGCCGTTGGATTTGCGATCCCCGGGCACGCTGGTGTCATAAAAGTAAGAGGCCTGAACGAAACCGCTGAGCACGGATTCCGACAGCGCCTTGACCGGCATCGTCGGAGCCTTGGCACTGGCGACCAACCCCTCCTTCTGCGCCATCGCCTCCAGGGCTTCGAGGCGCTTCCGGAGACTTTCGTTCTCCTTGGAGAGTTGATCCAGCTTCGTCGCATCCTGTGCGAAGCCCACGTTAGCGATGCTGACCACGGCGCTGCCGAGGAAGGCGGTTTTAGTGAAAGGTCTGAGGCGTGACAATTTCATAGGTTGGTTAGTGCGCGCGACCGGGAACCGAGAGTCGCCTTCTGACGACCACCACGGACATCCAACGGTTTTCGCAACGCGCCGCCCCTTGAGCCGCGCCCGTGCCATCCGGATTGGAACGGACCTTTAAAATCGGCATGCTAACAATGAATGTCAGTCATCGATCAAACCTCCCGCTTTCCGGACGGCAGTTTAATGCTGGGCGTCCGCACGTTTTCAGCCTCCCGCGGCGCGCAGAATCAAGCCCAACACCGCACAGCGAGGCCAGCGGCCGAATCCCACACGACAAGGGTCGTGTTCACATTGCGGCACGATGACAAATTTTGGCCAGCCCGATGAATGAGATGGGTTCTAAAGACCGGCCGGCTGAAGGTCGAAGATCCATGGATGAGTATGAAGCGCCTGCTGGCCGCCGCGTGGGTCTGGGTCGCCCTCACGTCCCCGACGGACGTCACCGCAGTGACCTGGAACTCAAGTTTTGAAACCGCCCGCCAACAGGCCAGCGCCAATAACCGGCCCATCCTCGCCGTCTTCACCGGCTCCGACTGGTCCCCGGCGTGCATGCAGCTCAAGAACACGATTCTGAACTCGCCCGAGTTTCAGACTCTCGCCGAACAACGGCTGATCCTGATGGAGATCGACTTTCCCCGCACCCGCCCGATGGCCGCCCTGCACCTGCAAGCCAACCAACAGCTGGCCCGAACTTATAACGTAACGGCTTTCCCCACCGTCCTGATGATTAGCGCCAGCGGAACGAACATCGCCCAGATCTCCAGCAGCGCGACGAAGGAGCAGTTCCTCGAAGCCCTCAATTATCTGTCCACGAAAGCCACCGCCACCGAAAAGGCCCCGCCGTTACGCTTGGTCCGCAGACCGGCCGAACCGCGGGAACTGCCTCTCTTCGGCGGCGCCACCCTCCAGCCCGTCCCCACCTTCACGAATCTCGTGGTGAAATGCATCAGCGGCCCCGCGGGACGTCGCTTCGCCCTGATCAACCGGGAAACCATGACGACCGGCGACGTGGCCTGGTTCGGGCTCGGTGAAACGAACCGGATTCAGGTCAAGTGCCTGGAGGTCCGCGAAAAATCCGTCCTCATCCGCGTGCATGGTGAACCCAACGACCGCGAACTGGCGCTCTCCGACATTCGCCAACCAGGCACACTCGCCGGCCAGTGACCGGGCCGCATGCCCTGCACCGCCGGCCCATGGCAGGAGGCCGCCATCACACCGTCCCTTAAGATGATGCAGCTGCGCCCGCCAACTTCCGCCTTTCCACTTCTATCCCATGGGCGTAACAAGGCCCCATGAATGCAGGCCCGACCATTGCCCGCGTCGCGGGTTTCGCCGTCCGCCCCGGCCGTCGCGGCCTGGCCCGCTGCCTCGCGTTGAGCCTGCTCTTCGCCGGCTCCCCGCCGACTCGTGCCACTCCCGCCGAAACGCCAGCCCAGCCGCCTCTTGAGCAACGCCTCGTCGATCAGGCTGTCGCCTCCTGCCTCGAGCGCTTCGGTGCCGCCCCGACCCAGCTGCAGTCAAATCAGCTCGCGGTCACTCTCGTGAACCTCAAGGACACGAATCGCCCCATTCGCGCCAGCTATCGTGGCGACGTCCAAATTTATCCAGCCAGCGTGATCAAGCTGTTCTATCTGGCCGCAACGCATCGCTGGCTGGAAGACGGGCGGTTGGAAGACACCGCGGAGCTTCGCCGCGCACTCCGCGACATGATCGTGGAATCCTACAATGAAGCGACGCACTACGTGGTCGACCTTCTGACCGGCACGACCAGCGGCCCCGAACTCCCCGACGCGGAACTGGCGGTCTGGTTCGACAAACGCAATGCCGTCAATCGCTACTTCAACTCCCTTGGCTACCGCAACGTCGTCGCCAACAAGAAACCTTGGTGCGAAGGCCCCTACGGGCGCGAATCTCAATCGATCCGCACCCAAAAGCCGAATCGCAATATGTTGTCCACGGACGATACCGCTCGGCTTTTGGTCGAGATCGCGACCCGCCGCTGCATCACACCCGCCCGCTCAGATGCCATGCTCGAACTCCTGAAGCGCAATCCAGCCAGGCCGCTGGACGACGAAGGAGGTCCCAGTCAGGACAGTGCGTTCACCGGACTCGCTCTGCGCGATTTCCCCGGCGCGCGCCTCTGGTCCAAGGCTGGCTTGACCAGCCAGGTCCGCCACGATGCCGCCTACGTCGAACTACCAGGCGGCGCGCGGCTCGTCCTCGTCGTCTACACCGAAGGTCACGCCAGCGAACGCGGCCTCATCGAAGCCATCAGCCGCACCGTCATCCGGGGATTGAACCAGCCGTGAACACTCCAGCCGCCTTGAAGTCACCCGCCTTCGCCTTGCTCTTGCTCTTGCTTGCCGGCGCCTTCGCACCGCTGGCTGCGCCCGTCGATTCAACTTTCGCGTCCGGCCGGCAGGGCATCGCCGCCACTGTCCATCCGCTGGCCTCCTCCGCCGCGATCAACGCCATGCGCGCCGGCGGCAACGCCATCGATGCCGCGGTGGCCGCCGCCGTGACGCTCGGCGTGGTCGACGGCCACAACTCCGGCCTTGGCGGCGGTTGCTTCATGGTCATCCGCCTCGCCGATCATTCAATCGTGGCGCTGGACGGCCGTGAACAAGCGCCCGCCGCTGCCACCCGCCACCTCTTCGTCCGCGACGGCCAACCACAAACCGAAGCCAGCCAAACCGGCGCATTGGCCGTCGGGATTCCCGGGTCGCTCGCGGTTTATGACCACGCGCTCCGCGCCTACGGCAAGCTTCCCCTCCGCCATCACCTCGACGCCGCCGCCCGCCTCGCCGCCGATGGTTTCCCCGTCAGCCGCATCCTCGCCGAACGCCTCGCCGCCGCCGGCGCCGACCTGAAAAAGTTTCCTCCCTCGCGCGCCGTTTTCCTGAAGCCAGATCAAACACCTTATCAACCAGGGGAACTCTTTCGGCAGCCAGACCTCGCCCAATCCTATCGCGCCATCGGACAGCACGGCCCCGATTGGTTTTATCGCGGCACTTTCGCCCAAGCGACGGAATCCTGGATGAAAGCCAACGGCGGGATCATTTCAGCCAACGATTTCGCGTCGTACCAGTTCAAGTCGCGTTCGCCCGTCTTCACCATTTATCGCGGCCATCAAATTCTCGGCTTTCCACCGCCCAGCTCCGGCGGCGTGCACGTCGCTCAAATCCTGAACATTCTGGAACACTTTGACCTCCGCCGGTTTGGCCCGGGCTCAGCCGACTTCATCCACGTCGTTACCGAAGCCATGAAGCTGGCGTTCGCTGATCGTGCGTTTTGGCTCGGGGATCCGGACTTCGCCGCCGTGCCCAAAGGTCTGGTGGGGCGGCCCTACGCCGAACGGCTGGCGCAGCGCATTGATCTCCGTCGGGCCACCGCTGTCCCGCGTCACGACACTCCCGAGGACGCCACCGAACACCTGTTCCAAAAGCACACAACCCACTTCTCCACCGCCGACAACCAAGGGAACTGGGTTGCTTGCACCGCCACCATCAACACCTCGTTCGGCTCCAAGGTCGTCGTGCCCGGCACCGGTGTCGTGCTCAACAATCAGATGGACGATTTCACCATCCAGCCCGGTGTCACCAACTACTTCGGCCTGCTCGGCGCCGAGGCCAATGCGATCGCACCCGGAAAACGCCCGCTCTCCAGCATGAGCCCAACAGTCGTGCTCAAGTCTGGCCGCCCCGTCCTTTGCCTCGGCGCCGCCGTCGGCCCGACCATCATCAGCCAGACGCTCCTCACCATCCTCTACACCGTGGATTTCGGACTGCCGCTCCGCGAAGCCATGGCCCAGACCCGCTTCCATCATCAATGGCAGCCCGACGAACTTCGCATCGAAGAAACCGTCGCTCCGCGTGTTCGTCGCGAACTCGAACGCCGCGGCCATCGCCTCAAGCTGGTCAAATCCATCGGCGCCACCCAAGCCGTCGGATTCGATCCTCTCCACAAGAACTTCATCGGTGCCGCGGATCCCCGCGCCGATGGCTCAGCGATGGGCTGGTGAGGTTCCTGCTCTCCCGTCATGAGCGAAGGCAACGTTTACCTCTGCGTGTGGGCGAGACGAGGGTCTAGAGCAGTCCGCAGTTTCATGTCTCGTGAGCAGGTCAAAGAAGAACGGGGCTTCTCGCGGCCTCACGGCCCTACGGCCCTACGGCTCTACCACCCCACCGCACGCCCGCGGTTCTGTTCCTCGAGCCACGTCATCAACGGCCGGAAATAGTCGATCATGGCCGAACCATCCATCTTGCGGCTGCCGGTGAACGCCTCCAGCGCCTCCGGCCAGGGTCGCGACGCGCCCATCGCCAACATCCGATTCAAGCGTTCGCCGACTTGTTTGTTCCCGTAGAACGAACAGCGATGCAACGGCCCCTTCCAACCCGCCTGTTCCGCCGCCGCCTTGTAAAACTGGAACTGTAAAATCCGCGCCAGGAAATAGCGCGCATACGGGGTGTTGCCCGGAATGTGATATTTGCCGCCCGGATCAAAGGCTGTCCCCGGCCGTTCGACCGGCGGCACGATGCCCTGATACTGCCGCCGCAGCGCGGTCCACTGCGCCTGATACTCGGCCGGCTTGGTCGCGCCGCTGAACACGCCCCAACGCCACTTGTCCATCAACAGCCCAAAGGGAAGGAAGGCGACCTTGTCCATCGCCTGGCGCAACAGCAGGCCGATGTCCTTGTCCGCCCCCGGCACCTTCGACGCATCCAACAACCCGATTTGCACCAGGTAATCCGGCGTGATGGACAGTGCGATGAAATCGCCGATCGCCTCGTGAAATCCGTCGTGCGCCCCGTTCAAAAACAGATACGGGAGCCGGTTGTACGCCCGCTGATAATAGTTGTGGCCGAGCTCATGGTGAATGGTCACGAAATCGTCCGCGTTGATCTTGATGCACATCTTGATGCGGAGATCGTCCACGTTGTCGATGTCCCAAGCCGACGCGTGACAAATCACCTCACGATCGCGCGGCTTCGAAAACTGCGAGCGCTCCCAAAACGTGGCGGGCAAGGCCGGCAATCCCAGCGACGTATAAAACGCCTCGCCGGTCTTGACCATTTTGATGGCGTCGTAGCCTTTCCCGACGAGCAGCGCGGTCAAATCGTAGCCGACATCGCCCACGCCTTTTGGCGCGACCAATTCATAGATGTTGCCCCATTCCTGAGCCCACATGTTACCCAGCAAATCGGCCCGGATCGGCCCCGTTGCCGCCTGAACCTTCGCGCCATAGTGCTCGTGCAACCGCGCCCGGACATAGCAATGGAGCTGGTCATAGAGCGGTTTGACCTGCAGCCAGAGCCGGTCCATCTCGCGCGCGAATCCGTCCGCCGACTTGTCATAACCCGACCGCCACATCGCGCCCAGGTCGCCGTAACCCAGCTCCTTCGCACCGTCGTTGGCGATCTCCACCAACCGCACGTAATCCGATTTCATCGGCGCGCCTACGTTGTCGTGCCAGCTTGTCCACATCTCCTTGAGCTTCTCCGGATCTCGCGAGGCGCCCATCGCCTCTTCGATGTCCGAGCCGTTGATCGGTTTTCCGTCGAGCGTTCCCTTGCCCTTCCCATACTGCGACTGCAACCGCGTGGCGATGACGTTCAACTCTTCGGCCGCGCCCGGCTTGTCTGGCGCCGGCAGAACGATCCCCTGCTTCAGGAAGTCGAGCTTGCGCCGCACGTCAAACGACAGGCCTTGCACGCCGTCAAACTTGGCCGCGCCCTTGGCCAGCCGCACGCTCATCTCCGTGCTGCGCGCGCCAAACTCGGCCGCCAGCGCATCGGTGTCGTCGGTGATGTAAGTGCTGTTGATCCAGTTCGCGCGACTGGTCAGCACCGAAAACGGCGCAAGCTCCTTCTCCGCTTGGGCGACGAAGGCAGCAGCGTCGTTGGGTCCCGGCGCCGGCTCCGCCGCGAGGAGGTCGCCGGAAATCCAGAGGAAGGGTAAAAGCCAGAGAACTTTTTTCGTTGGCATCGTCATGCGCGGAGCCTAGGCCGAGCCATTCTTCGCGGTCAAGGCCACCGCGACGGATAGTCATTAATCCGGATCGATCCGGTTTCTTGCTGATGCGGATTATCCGGCACTCGCTCCTTCGATGGGACTAGGTTCATCGAGGAAAAGTTGGCCGCGGCGGTCAGGCCAAACGCGCACCAAGTTCGCAGCCGCATTGCGTCACGGCGGAACGATGCGGAAGAAGCGTGCTTGCGACGAGGCGGGGCCAGGGCTCAAGAATTGCCAGAGGCCTTCTGCGTCTGTTGTATTGGTCGACCACGGTGTCCAATCCAGCAAATTGGTCGAAGCGAGTGCCAGGCAGTTCACGCCTGCGGCCCCAGCAAACACCCCGCGAACCTCATTCCCACCGACCCGCTCAATCGTGAGCGCATTCGTCTGATATGCATAGAAATTGACGCTGACGATGTCCGCGTTGATGGCGACTAGGCGTTGCCTCGGCGCAAAAACGATGTCGGGCGATGTCGGCTTGATTAAGTGCTGTCCGCGCGAGAATCCCGCCAGGGTAAACGTGCCAGCGGGATCCGGCTCGGTCGTTCCGGCCGGGGAAGTCACCGATATCGGAGAGGTGGAGGTTCGATATCCCGTAATCGTTCCGTAGACCGTGAAAGGAGTGCATGATTCGAAGGCGCCGATATCCGGAGCCGATCCAAACGGTCGAGCACGCCCACGCTGATCGAGATTCACGCGATGGTCGGAAGCCCCCGTATCAATGGCCGGGCTGCCCTCCAGCAGGGCCAAGGTGGGCCAGCCTTCACCAAACGTCATCAACGGGCTCACTTTCACATCCAAGCCAGCCCGGCTTCCGCCGGCTGTCCAGTGGGCGCTCGAGTCGGAAGACAAATTGTTGCCTTCGTCGATCAAGCCCGGTCCAAACCAATTCCCTCCGGAAATGCTATGGGCGAGGAATGTATTGCGAAGATAAATCGAGCCACCCGACGAAGCGATCTCGCCACCCGCGATCAACCCGCCGGGAGGCGCCACAATATTACCCATCCGCCCAAGTCGAACAGCGTCTCCAGCCAGCGAGCAGTGGGTCAGGAACATGACCCCCTCGCCGGACGCAAAGATCCCTCCTCCCTCACCGTTTCCACTCGGTGATTGGTAAAGGGGCACACCACCCTGCGCCACGTTTCCAACGAAAGTACAGTTGGTGACTTCGGCTCGCGCGGCACTAAACAAGCCGCCGCCGCGTCCGGCGCCCGAAGGAAGGACGATGCCAAAATTGCCGTAGCTCGCCCCCCCGATCGCGGAGTTGTCGCTGATGGTTGTTGACGACAGGGCCAATACTCCCCCGTCGATACAAATTCCACCGCCTGTCGCTGCTTCCGGAGTCATCCCAATGAGGCCGGCATCGCCGGCCAAAGCAGAATTCCTGTCAAACCAACAACGACCGACCCGCAGCGTACCCTGGCATTGATAGATGCCGCCTCCTCCCGCGCGAAAAAATTGTTCGGCGCGACTCTGGTTTCGTGTCAACCGACACCCATTCAACTCTGTATCTCCGCTGGTGTAAACAGCCCCGCCATAAGCAGGAGCAGTGGAAGCATACCCAAAATTTCGCAGAGAATAGGTGCGAGCGCTGTTGTTTGAGAAAACACAATCCACCAGGAACAGAGTTCCGCCTTCATTTGCCACCGCCCCACCCTGGGCCTCGCCGCCCGTACTCCCAAAGCCAAACAGCCCGACGCCACCTTCCGTTCGGTTCAGGGTGAATTCACAGTTGGTCATCCCGACCGACCCGCCCAAGTTGCATACGGCGCCGCCTCGCCCGGCTCCACCCTTAGTTCCAAAAGCGTTGCCCGGCCCTCCTCCATTGGCGACACAGTTACGAAACACACAATTGTAGACCGCCAAATTTCCTTCTCGGTTGAGAATGGCGCCCCCGTCTCCAGACCCGGCCACCGAATTGATCTCGTCGAGGCCGTTCGTCCCCGAAGCCAGCCCGTCCCCCAATATTAATCCGGATAGTTCAAGCGAGGCACCCGGCTCGATCGAAAACAGGCGAACCGTGTTGCTGCCCGTAAGCACAACGCTATGCCCAACCCCCTCGATGCGGACGTGGTTCGTAACCTTCAACGTCGCCGTGAGGCGCACGACCGCATCACAGTCGAAGCGAACGGTGACGAGCGCACTCGCCTGCATTGCTGCGCGAAGCTCGACTTCCGTACAATGCGTAAGCACGTTGGCGGCACGGGCCGAGAAAGACATGAGGGCAACCAACGCTGCCATGAGCATACCTGCGTGTGCTGAGATGCTATTCATAGAACCGTGGTATCCAACCGCCATGGGTGAAATGCTCTGTAGCTTAGGCCCACCAATGTATCCGTCAACAAGGACATTCAAGTCGACACGGCCGCCTGCCGGACTCTCTGTCGCCCTCGACGGGCGGCAGATGCGCGGCGCATCGAGAGCCACACCTCAACGCGCCGCAGTGCTGCAGAACCGGGTGCCGTCGGGTTTGACGGCCCAGACTGCAATGTCTATAGAAGACGTCGCATGGCAAAAGCGCTCAAGGCGGCGATTGAATCCGATGACCCTTCGGCTGTTCAGAAAGCGCTCAAGAGCGTAAAGGATGTGAACCGTCGGATGCCTGGAGCCGGCACGCCGCTCCTCTACGCCTGCGAAAAAGGCGCAGCCAACGTTCTCGACGTCCTGCTCGCAGCGGGCGCGATCGCCGAGAAAAGGAACTCCTACCCGGGCGACAGCCCCTTCGCCACCGCCGCCGCCCACGGGCACACGGCGACCATGAAACGTCTCCTCGAGTTGGGTCAGGCGTCAGTCCAGGCAGTGGAACACACGCTCGAGGACGCCGCGATGACGGGACGACACGAAGTCCTCGCCTTCATCCTCACTCACTGCCAGCGCCAGGCACCGATCAATGCTCGACTGTTTCGTCTGGCCTCCACCTCCGAGAATATGGCCGCAGTGTCCGCAACGATGGATGCGATCATCGCGTGCGGTGGCGACATCAATTGCCGGGAAGAAGGTGATTCGGATCCAGGCACCACTGCGCTCCACTTTGTGGCGGGTCACCCGGAGAAGATGCGGCTGCTCGCCAAGCGTGGCGCTGACGTCAATGCGCGCGACGCGCGCGGCCGGACACCGTTGATGCGCCTTGCTGCCAACCTGGAGTGGATCGAAAGGTCGGAGTCGGAAGCGGACGCGATGAAAGGCTTGGCTGCTTTACTGGCGCTGGGAGCGGACGCCCGCCTGACCGATCGAGATGGAAACGACGCGCTCGCCTATTACGAGTTCGAAGCCAGGCACTCGGAATCCCGGCTCAACCGCCGGCTAGTCCAGCTGCTCGAGCGTGCTGGCGCACGCGGAAGCGGGGCCACCGGCCGGCTGTTTGCGGCCATCGGAGAAAACGATCTCACCGCGGCCAAGGCGGCCCTGCAGGAGGGAGCCAAGGTCAATCACGTGGCGCCGGGAGGCGGCACTCCTCTGATCTGGACCGGAGACAGCTCGCTCGCGATCGCCAAGGTCCTCCTGGCGGCAGGCGCAGATCCAAACCAGCCTGGCTTGGAAACAACGCCGCTGATCAGCGCAGCCCGCAGCGGCGACGTCGCCTTGGTCAAGCTGTTGGTGGAGGCACGCGCCAACCTTCACGCGCTGGACGCAAACCGGAAGCATGCCACCAATGCCTACCGGGCGGCGGAAATCGCGGGCAAATACGAGATCGTGGACTATCTCAAGTCCGTGGGCGCCGGCCGCCCCAAACCCGCTGACGACGTGCGGCTCAAGCCGGGCGTTGCCAGTTGGAACGATTTCAGCGAACTGCTGGTCAGAGCGGATGTCGACATCGTCGCGCAGGCCCTGGCCGAGTCCATCCAAGGGACCGCACATCTTGATGTCTATGGGCAATCCTTTATTCCCGGCGCCAAGGCTTACGTCGTGCTTCGCCCGAAGAACATGGACTGGTGCAACGTGTATCAGGTGGCACCCCCGCCGCTTCGTTTCGACGACGTGAAAAAGACGGAAACACTCGCCCGGCAACTGGCCGCGGCCACGCGCGCCCCGGTGCTTCATATTGAATATAGTGATACCGGAGATGCGGCAGCAGTGACTCGATTCGAGCCGGACGGAACCGTCGTCACGGACGCAGGCTGGGATCGGGAGATCGTGGAGGAACTCGTGGACGCGAGCGGCAAAAACGCTCCCGCATGGGCCAGAAAACTCCTCAGGAACTCGACTGGCGAGGAGTTGAGCAGCACTGAACGATTGGTGCAGCTGGCCGAGGATGAGAAGTTTGTCGCGGCCGCATTTGGCTTCGATTGCGTGCCGGGAAGAAAGATCGAGGTGGACCTTGCCGAATACCCGGCCGCGGCGTTCACCGGAGCCGCGTTCGTTACCAATTGATCCCACCCCGATGCCGGGCAGAAGTTGCCGGCGGCAGCCACCACAAAAACATTTCGAATCCAACCGAACACACGGCATGAGCGAATTTTACTCCATCGATTCCACCCAGGTCAGCCATCGCGAATACTGGTGGGGCACACGCTCACCGCTGGTCCTTCTCGGATTCCTGCTCAAATGGCTTCGCGTCCGCACGCCGGGGTCCACCGACGATCCGAACGTCGACTCGATGCACCCGTTCGTCGTGGCATCGTTGCCCGACGCGGTGGCGGGGCGGTTTGCGCCGGTGGCCGCGGAGCTGGCGGAACTGGGCTTTATCGATCCGGTCTTTCATGTCTTCGAAGATCTGGCCACCTCGACGACGATCTATTGGGCCACTTACCGCCATTCGTCCGGACAACACCTGGCGCGAATCCACCAACGACTCTGGGGTCAGGCCAAGCCGGTCGATCGCGGCACGTTCGTCGTCTTTCTCACCCCGCTGACCGACGGGACCGTGATTGGCTCGTCCGCCGGCAAACCCGACCTGGCCACGCCGGACACGGTTCCGATGCTGCGCCGCAGAGGTCTGGCGCCCCGCGCCCTCTGGGCTGAGCACCAGGAATTCGTCTCGCGCCGCGCACAAGCACCGCTGCAGCCTGTGGTTTCGCGGGACGAGCTGATCGCCGCGAGCGAGGCGCATCACGTGTTGGTGCGCGACTTCCATCTGGCCCGAGGCGTGTTCAAACCCCGGTCGGAGGCCGAACAAGCGTCCGCCAGCGAACTGTCGGAACGCATGCAAGTGGCCACCGCGGATGGCCTGCAACACCCGGACGTCGTCACGGAGGTCGAGCGCCTCCAGACCAATCGCCCCGGCTGGGGCAACGCCGTGGGGATTCTGATTGTGTCCGTGGTCGCGTTCGTGGCCATGGGCGTCGGAGGACGTGACTGGAGATTCACGCTCTGGCTTGTGCCGATCCTGCTGCTGCACGAATCCGGCCACTGGCTCGCCATGAAGATCTTTGGCTATCGCAATCTGCGAATGTTTTTCATCCCCCTGTTTGGGGCCGCCGTCACCGGCCGTCATTGGAATGTGCCTGGATGGAAGAAGGCCATCGTTTCGCTGGCCGGGCCGGTGCCGGGAATTCTGCTGGGGACCGGATTGACCGTGATCGGTCTGGCGACCCAACGACCGTGGCTGACCGAGGCGGCGTTTTTTCTGATGCTCATCAACGGCTTCAATCTCCTGCCGGTGCTGCCGCTGGACGGAGGGCACGTGTTGCACGCGCTGCTCTTCTGCCGAAATGTGTGGCTCGATCTCACCTTTCGGATCCTGGCCGTGGGCGGCTTGTTGGTCCTCGGCTTCGCCGGCCTGGGCCAGTTCTTCCTTTTTCTGGCCATTGTCATGGGGCTCCGTCTCCCCGTTGTGTTCAAGGTCGGCCGGGTCACCGACTCGCTCCGGAGTTCCGGGTTCAATCCGTCCGTGGAGGCGGACGATCGGATTCCGTTGGCCACAGCCGACACCATCGCCGGGGCCCTGAAAGATGCCCTGCCCAAGACCAGCTCGCGCGAGCTCGCCGCGCACACGGTGAGCGTGTTCGAAACGCTCAACGCCCGTCCCCCTGGCACCCTGGGCGTGCTGGGATTGCTGGGAGTGCACGGCGGCTCCGTGGGGTTGGTGGTAATCTGCGGTTTCCTGCTGCTGCTGGACAAGCACGGCGGCGGCCTCGGCCGATTCACCGAATCCGTCCTCCGGCAGCCGACCGAAACAATCGAGTGCAATGCGGTGGAGAAGTGGCCCGGCTCCGACGCCCCGCTCGACCGCGCGCCAAATCTGCTGGTGGCAAAGCTGGCGGACGCATCCTCGGCGCAGCGTGAGTTCGCCGGGTTGACCAACCGATTGCCGGCCACTGCGCACCTCACCCGGTTCGGCAACTCGCTCCTGCTGACCCTGCCCGCGGAGGACGACGTCGCGCGGGAACGTTGGTTCGGCGAACTGCAACGGCTGGACACAAACAGTTTTGTGGTGGTCACCAACGCGCGCCTCACCGCTTCGTTCATGTTCATCGCCCCAACGGCCAGCGCTTCCTCCAATCTGATCAGCGAATTGAGCGAGTATCTCGAAGTCGCCTACCTCGGCGCGCTGCTTCCGCCCTGGGCTGAACCTGCCGCCGTCGCCGACTACGAGCGCGCCCGCCCCCCCCGGCGGACCTGGCACCAGATCAACACCAACCTCGCGGCCACCTGGAGCAGCCCGGCGATCGCCGCCCTCGAGCGCCAGCTCATCCAAGCCAACAAACGGGGTGCTCAAACCGAAAAGCAGGCTCTGCTCAAGAAACGCGCCGAAACGCTGAAGGAAGAGGAAACCGCCATTCGGGATCGCCTGCTCCAACAGGGCATCAGCCCCGAATTGCTGGATCTCTACAGCCGCTATACCAACGAAAATCTCACCAATCGCCAGGCCCGCGCCGCGCTCGAACGGCAGATCGCAAATCGGTTGGGCCCCCTTTCCAGTGACCCCAATCGTCCGGCCAAGACCACCGCGCGGATCGACGTGCGGTCGGGGTTCGCTCATCGCCAGGGACTCATTCTCGAAGTGCGTTACCTCACCTTCTCCGATGCCCCTCGCGGTCTGCCGGCCGTGCTCGATTGGATCTGCCGTCAGCACGCCAGTTCCGTCCGCTACGAGATTCATTCGCCTTCGGCAGCTCGAGACGCCGACGACGAGTGAAGCCGCACTCCTTCTCTCCCATCGGCTGGATCAGTCCGGTTCCACGCGCATCCGATAGAACCAAGGTCCGCCTTGGGCGCTTCCGTTGTGGACGAATCGATTGAGGCCGGTGAGTCCGCTGATCGCCTTCGTCACCGCAACGAACGCGTTCGGGTCGGACAAGCTTTGGGCGCGTTCAAACTGGTATCGGCGGCCCGCCAGGCCGATCCAGTCGAGAATCAGATCCCCAGCCACCATGATGATCCCCCTCTTCCCCACCCTGGATCCCGACTTCCAATCCGCAATGGATCACAGTCGAACGTTGGCGTGGGCCCCACGAT
This sequence comes from Limisphaerales bacterium, assembly GCA_044230345.1. Classification (GTDB taxonomy): domain Bacteria; phylum Verrucomicrobiota; class Verrucomicrobiia; order Limisphaerales; family JADJPG01; genus JBGARF01. The sequence continues at coordinate 45,669 of JBGARF010000013.1, read as the reverse complement.
CATCGTTGGCTCGAAGGCTCAGTCTTGAAATTCGTCATCGCTGCTCACGACAACGTTCTCCATCACCACCACTGACAACGACTGATCTCAGATCAGCCGTGAACCGTATATTGGAGGTACAAAGGATTCTCCACGTAGTCCCGAGTGAATTTCTTTTTCATCTTCGCGCTCATCTGCTTCCGAGCGGATCGAATCTGACCGGCGAGCGGAATCTGATTCTCCCGATCAAGGAAGAGATCATTTTCATTCATGATCATGAGCCTGCCCTTGGTCCGGGCGAGCAGCTCCGCCAAAATCGCGCGATTCGGCATTGTGTTCGTCCAGCCATCACTGATCACCGAATAGTCCAGCGTCGCCATCGCAGCCAAATCGGGGTGGCTCATCATTTCGAGTCCCAGGCGCCGCGCGGTACCGTTATGACTGAGGTGATGGGCCACCTTGTAAAAAACCGTTCGGTTGAGCAGGTCTTCCGTAAGGTGCTTGCCCGGCGTCCGACTGGGTTCCGACCAATGGATTTGGTGCCAGCTCGCCCAGCTGCCATACTCTGCATCGCCCGGAAAAAGCAGGACACGGCCGCTGTCCTCAAACTCAAAGGCTAGCGCGAGGCTCAGATTGTTGGTCATGCTGTTGATGCGAAGCGCCAGTGAGCCGGCGCCGAGCAGCCAGTCGTGATCGATCCTTCGCCATTCATTTCCAGCCGCATGGTAGGCTTGCCGCACTGGAGCCGAGGTGACGACCGGATCGAGCTCGTAGGAAGAGTCGAACGGCGCCGCGCTTTTCTCACCGCCGGCGGCTCGGTCGAGCACCGCCGCTGAGAACGCCGTGCTCATGGCGAGATCCTTGTTATGGTTGTAGGACTCTCCCTTTCCGCCTGCTTCAGTTTTCACGTCCTCCCATGAAAGCGGCGGGCCGAGAACAAAAACCCTGATCCCTGGAAGTTGGGGCAGGTTAGCAACGACATCCCCCGGCTTAAAGTAAGTGATTTTGCCCGGACCGAGCTTTTTCTTCACGACCTCCATGCCAGCGAGCAGACCGGCGTACGCCGCGAACTTGCCGTCGCCCGTGTTCACCTGCAGCTCGGTCAGCGCCTGGAGCGTGGCGGCGAATTTTTGGCGAGCTTTCAGGATACCAGGGCCGTTGGCCTCGCGCTGCAATTGCGAGACGTAGCCAGGATTGTCAACCGCCTCCTTCAATTCCCGCGCGGCATGGAACAAGGCCATCTTTTGCTGGCCATAGTCCTTCTGCCACTGCTTCACTTTCGCGGCACTGTCTTTCTCGGTCCATCCCATCCAGATTCGATCGACGACAAAGCCCTGCGTAAACAGATTCTCGCACACATCGAACCCGTGAACGTGATCCTTGTGCTCATGGGTGATCACCAATACGTCAACGTGGTCTTCAAAGTAGGCCTTGAGGTCTTCAATGTATGGAGTGAGGTGGGCGGCGCTGCCTGACCAGGTGCCGCAATCGATCAGGATTTTGCACTTAAGCGCGGTATCCGCGAAAAATTTCAACGCGAAACAGTCGCCCGTCCCCATGCGATACATGCGAATTTCCGTGTGCGTAATGTTGCTCATGGCGGGTCAATGCTGGTGGAGAAGCGCAAACGGCTCGTTGGCGGGACTGTCCAGTCTTTGGCCGAAAATCTTGCTGTATTCGCTGGCCGCCATCAACTCGCCGTCATTCTGGTAAGCCGCCTGCCGGGCGATGCGCGCCGGATCGAGCTGCCGCGGCTGCCCCGGCGCGATCTTCAGGTCGAGCAGGGGTTTGGTAATGGCGTATTTCAATTTCAGAGTATCCAGGTCGAAGATCAATGTGCAGCCACCGCGGATCTGCATCCCGCCTTTGGGAGGCTCCTCGTTGTCGCGGGGAACGTAGTAACCAACAACCTTGCCGTCTTCCAGCCGAACGCCGGCGCGCTGCACCAAGGAAACCACGATCTGGTTGATTTGATTTCCGTCGGGACCGACGCGCGATACGAGGCGGAGGTTCTCGACCGAGAAGGAAGGTCCCTCCACACCCACGCCGTAGGCGGTGGATGTCCTGATGCCAAAATTTTTCCAATCGCCACCAAAGACCAAACCGGTCAGGTGCTCGAATTCGACTGACTCCTCGAATTTGAGAAATATCCGCTTGTGCAGGCTCAAGTCGCCGGGCACATCTTGACCGCCCATGAACTCGCAGGAGGTGTTGAAGATCACCTCCCGATCGAGCTCGTACATGACCTTCTCCCGGTAGGCGCGCAGGAATTCAGTCAGCTTCGCGAAGAGGGAATTCTGTTCACGCTCCGATGCGGGTTCCAGCGGATAGCGAAGACTTTCCACACTGAGCGTCCTGATGCCGTGCGGATAAATGCCACGACGACGAAACGCCTCAATGAGGATCAGCCTGTATTTATGGCTGTCGTCCGCGACGAGATCGGCGTCCGCGGTGATGATGCCACGCAGGTACTCGCCAAACGTCAGGTCGACTGGCGGGCAATAATCGAGCGCGCGCACGCACATTTGCAGCACGTGTCCCGCCGCCTTGGCCGCCTCACCGGCGAGTCGGTTGACCAAATCCGGATGCAATTCTCCGTGGGGCAGAACTCCGGTTCCATTCGACGCAATCCGCAACAAGTCGGCCACGCGCTTCTTGTAGATATTGACGAACGCCTCGAAGACGGCGGCGACGAGGATGCTCCCGCGTTCATGGGGTTCGACCGTGTTCAAGTAATCCTCCGCCTTGGGCTGCTTCGGCTGCCATTGGCCGGATTCATCGGTGCCCAAAGCGTCGCGCAAACTGCCATAGTTGCCAATCGCCGTGCCAAATTCTTGCGCGAGTTTGCCGAGGAGACTCTGCGCCCCAAGATCGCCCTTGGTCTCCGCGATCTGCCGCTTGAGAACTTCTGGAAAGGTGAAGTGCTGGAACAAAGCGACGATATCGGCGAACGCCTCGTGGAAGGCCAGCACATCCGGGTTGCTCGGCTCATTGTAGAATCGATGCATCCCGTCCAGGATCGCGTGTGTCGTCTCGTGCGCGATGATGTCATGGCTCAGGCACGTAAAAACCAGCGATCCCGGCATCTGTCGGGCTGGATTGGCGAGGGTCGCGGCAAAGTAGCCGAACAACAGCGCCTTCTTCTGCGGGCTGTAATAGGCATTCGCCTCCCGAAGGGCATGTGGGTAGATGCGCAGTCGTTGCACATACTCCTGGTACTTTTGGGGGTCGGCGAGTCGACGCGGTGCCCAGATTACTTTCCGCCCCAGCGCTCGTTCAAAGTTCTGGATGGTGGTCATCGCCACCGCGTAAACCATTTGCTGATGGAACAGAGGGTTGCTGTCGCTGGGCGCCAGGCCGCTTTGGGCCAGCAGATAAGGATGGTTCAAGTCAACCGGCTCATAGAACGTCTTGACCGTCGGATCGTAGTCAATGACCTCGACATATTCGCCGATGGGCCCGGCCCCAAGCTTTTCCCAGTTGATTCGGTAAACAACAGAGTTGATGTCGGCCGTGGCGCTCTCGTTGGACAGCAACGGATCGAAAGCGTACCCGCGCAGCGTCCGAAACGGTGGGGGGGAAATTTTCATCAGCTTGAATCGGGTCGAACGATGGGAACCATCTCTTTCACCTTGGCCGAAGACTATTGGTCACCCCGGGCGCTTCAAGGAAAAAGTCCGTATCTCCAATGCCAAGGGAGGGCGGATTCCACGGTTCGGCCCGCTCCGCTCGCCCTCACCGCACTTGGGGCCGGGACGCCGACGAACTCTGAGGCGCCACCCTAAACGCCCATCACGGTAAATAACCACCGAAGTTCCGCCTCGGCTTCGTCAGCATCGGAAACAGTCCGGCGAATCTCGTCGATCAGCAGCGCGCGGAGCTTTCGCCTGGCGCGGAAGACAGCGAGACGAAGAGCGGTTTCGGTGGAATTCAGGCACGCGGCAAGTTCGGCGTATGGCACGGCTTCCTCCGCGCCTTCCAGGTGAGGCTCGATGGCCTCAAGCAAAGCGGCCTTTCCCGCGGCACCATAGTCGGCTTGAAGCCGCGCGCGAGCCTTGGCGATTAGCGTTTGGGCCCAGCCGCGATCGAATAGCGCTCCCGGATCACCATAGACGAGCAGTTCGGACGCGTAGCGTTGCTCGCCCTCGACAATATCGAGCGGGACATGCGTCGCACCTCCGCCACGTTTGAGCCGGGTGTCATGGCGTCGCTCTTCCACCACATACTCCTCCAGTGCGTGCAGCAGGAACGAGCGCAACCTGCCACGCTCCGGCGTGGCACGGGTAAAGGTTTCATCCTCGAGCAAGGTGGCGAAAAAGCCCTGGGTCAAATCCTCCGCGTCGTGCGGATTGTGCCCACGCCGGCGGAGGAACGCATAAACCGGGAACCAGTAGTGCCGGCACAATTCCTCAATGGCCCGATGCGCGGAGTCGCCTCCCTCGCGCACGGCACGCACCAGCGTCCAGCGGGTCGGCGGAAACGCATGCGGCGCTTTTGAGTGCGGATCGGACATGGAAAGGAGCTTATACGGATCGGTTCAGTTGGCCAACTGCCGCACGTTTTGTTCAGTCGTCCCATTCCATCACGTAACCTTGAATCCACCAGCCAACGGAGTTTCCGCGCTCGTTCGGTCCGAAAAAGTCATTCCAGCCCGCGACGTTGTTCCGGCTCGACAGCGCAAGGGCTGCCTCCGAGTTCCTGGGTGAAGGTTTGCCCGACGGCCATCGACTATAAGTCAACGGCTCTCCGGTCACCCACCGCCACTCGCGCGGCGCGGTATCCCCGCGAAACCCACCGAGCCAAAACTGGCCGCCACCACCCATCTCATCCAAACCGCCAGCGCACATGCGGCAGACCAGCTCGTGTTCCTGATCCGTGGTTACGACGGCAAGATGCCCCCCGAGCTTCTCGGCCTGCGCCTTGGCGTCTTGCCAGAGAATTCCCTGCGCCCACACGACTTGGTAACGATGTCCGTTCAGCGATTCGACGGGACCGGACAACGGAGGCCCGCTCTTGCCCAGGTCGGCAAACTGGATGCGCTCAATCGTCGAGCCTTTGTCCGCACGGATCGCCATATGCCCGGACAAAGGTCCCTGCCGGCGCATGGTCAGAATCTCATCGTCGTCCAGCCAGGCCGTAACCCGGTCCCCGACGGCAGCAAGGGTCAGCGTGTGGGTTGCCGCCCAGTCGAAATCCGGCGGCGGTGTCTGGGAGACTTGGATCTCCGCCGGATTTCCCTTCCACGGATTCGTCAGGGCGAGCAACGGAGACCTGCTCTGGTAGCGGAACCCGAAGGCGAAGGCCTTCCCGCCGGCGTCAGACTCGGTGCGGCGGGCCTCCAAGGTGAACGAGTCGCCCCGCACACGGACGCGAAGGATCTGATCCTCCAACAGGGATTCACGAGGTGCGCGCAAATTGAGCAAGGCATTCTTGACCTGGGCCACCAACGTTCCGTCCGCCTGACGAACGAACGGTGCCGATCCCAGCACGCCCTGTTCGAACAGGGCGATCCCGTCGCGCCATTGATCGGAAGCCACCTCGGGCACTTTTTGAGGCGGATGCACAACCGGCTCTTCCCATCCGGGCAGTGGGGGAATGGTTTCGCCGTCTCCCAGATCAATCCACGCGATGCGATGAAAGGCACTGCCGGAGTTGGCGAAGACCCGGATGTGTCCGAGCGGCAGATCCGCGTCGCGCTTGGCGATAACCTGCCGTCCATCGAGAAAAACGGAAATCAGGTCGCCAATCACCCGGAATTCCAGGTCGTGCGGTTTTTCCCATTGATGAGGCCGGGGCCGTTCGCCTTCGGCGAGCTTCACGCTTTCTTTGAGCGTCCCCTTCCGGAGTTCGATGACGTTGTGGGCTCGGTCGTAAACGAAGGTATAACTGCGCGCTTCCTGCGTCGTGCGATTCTCCATGCGCAGGTTCACGTTGAAGATCACGCCGCGGACTCTCATTCGTAGCGACTGGTTGCGCATGGCGCGCCCGCCGGCTCCGTCCAGGTGAATGTAGACGTCGCGCGTGGCCGTGAGTTGCCCCGGATGCCGGTTCGTGGCCAGGAACTCCGGCCGGATTCTGCCCTCGACAAATTCTTGATAGCCCTCGCGCCAACCGCTCCCTGATGGGGTCGCAGTGCGGCCCTGGTTTTGATTCGCCCCTTTCTGCGCGACGACGTCGGCCGTGGGCGCGGGCGCGGCTCCCGGCCGCAACCATCTCCACGCTCCCGCCACCATGACCAGAGCAAGGACCATCAAGAGCACGCTCGACATCACCCGGGTTCGCCGGCCGGTCGTTTTCGACGGTGGGAACGTCGAGCGGGCCGCATCGATGTCCGCTCTCATCTCCGCGGTCGACTGATAACGTCGTTCGCGATCGGGTTGCATTGCCCGGGCCACAATGCGATCCACGCCCGAGTCGCAACCCACCAACTGACTGGGCGGTGGAAACGCGCCTTGCGGCGTCTGCCGGCAAAGCATCTCGTAAAGCATCACGCCCAGGCTGTAGATATCCGCGCGATGGTCCACGGCCATGCCCCGCTTCTGTTCCGGAGCCATGTATTCCGGCGTGCCCATCACCGCCCCGGTGACCGTGTGGCCGACGGCGACCTCGCTCGGATCGAGCAAACGGGCCAGGCCGAAGTCCGCAATCTTCGCGAGCCCACGAGGATCGATGAGAATGTTTGAGGGCTTCACGTCGCGATGCACCACCGCCTGCTCGTGCGCGTAGGCGAGCCCGAGGCAAATCTGGCTCGCAATCGACAACGCCTGGGCGGAAGCCAACCCGGCTCCGTGAATCATCGCGGCCAGCGTGGTGCCCTCGACGAATTCCATCGTGAAGAAAAGATGCCCGGCGGAAGTGCGCCCGAATTCGTAGAGAGCAACGATGTTCGGATGGCTGAGCTTGGCCATCGCCCGGGCCTCGCGGGTGAACCGATCGGCAAAACCCGGCTGAGCGCTCAGTTCCGCGGGAAGGAGCTTCAGCGCGACCGGCCGGTCGAGCGCCTTCTCGACCGCGTAATACACCGCGCCCATGCCCCCACGTCCCAGCACCGAAAGGATCTCAAACTGCGGGAGAAGCCTACCCAACTCGGCCGGTGCCAATGGCTTCCAGCCCGGGTTGAACAACGTCTGTCCGCCGGGGGCATCCGGTCTGGGTAACGGATCAGGCACGCTCGACTATCGGAATTTCGACCTGAAACTCAATATTTTGTGAAACGAAAGGCTAAGAATGGCGAGAAGAGAGGGAAGGCGGGGTTTGTTTGCCCGGCCCGACATAACTGTTCACGCGTTCCATGAAAAACGACCGACTGTCCTACTGGTTCCTTGCGCTGTTTCCCTTGGTGGCCGCCCTCAGCCCCGCTCAAGCGCAAAATGCCGACCTCACCTACCAAGGCCGACTCGACCAGGCCGGCGCGCCCGCCAACGGCGTTTTCGACCTGCGTTTCGCCCTGTTTGACGCTCCCTCCGGTGGCACGAGCCCGGGCACCAACTTGCTCGACAATGTCGGCGTGACGAATGGTCTCTTCACCGTGACCCTGAACTTTGGCGCCAGCACATTTAACGGGAACAACCGCTGGCTGGAGATCGGCGTTCGCCCAGGCGCCAGCACGGGCGCCTATACGAACCTCAGCCCGCGCCAGCCCATCACCTCCGCGCCCTACGCGATTTACGCCAGTGGCGCCAACGCGGCGGGGTTGAGTGGCACGCTCGGTTCCGCCAGCCTGGCCGGCACTTATGCCAACGCCGTCACCCTCAACAACCCGGCCAACCAGTTGGGCGGTGTCGGCTCGAACCTGACCGCGCTCAACGCTTCGCAGCTGACGAGCGGCACGGTGCTCGACGCGCGACTTTCCACCAATGTCGCCTTGCGCAACGGTGGGAATACGTTCAACGGCACCCAGGTCGTTACGAACGGCCGAGTCGGTATCGGCACCAGCACACCCGGCAGTCCGTTGACGGTAGTTAACGAAAGCGCTGCCTCCATTTTCGTTGTGGGCACTTCCAGCAATAACACCCCAGCGGAAATCGTCTTCTCGAAAACGTCCGCACTGGCCGGTCCCCAACACTTCTCAGCGGAAGGCTACGCGCCAAACCGGGGACACTTCATCCACGTCAGTGGAGCTGATCGGCTGAACATCAGCACCAACGGCAACGTCGGCATCGGCACTACGAGTCCGAGGGCAAAGCTGGAGGTTTCCAACGGAGGCATCGGCCTGCAATTCATCCCAGGCCTGCTCAACGGCGTGGTGGATCCCAATGCCGTGACCTTGGAAATCGCGGGCAATAAAACACTCGGCGTCTGGGACGATTTGCTGGTCGACGGCACTACCATTACCAGAAACAGCCTGGTGGTGGACGGGGCCGGAACCAGCGCAGGCGGTCTGCTCGGGAATAGTACTACGGGTCTGAGATTTGGCGCCTCCGACAGCGGAGAAGGTATCGCTTCCAAACGTACGGCGGGCGACAATCAGTTCGGGCTGGATTTCTACACCGGCTACAGCGCCCGCCTGAGCATCAATCGCAACGGCAACGTCGGCATCGGCACCACGACGCCGGGGGCCCCACTGGAAGTTTCCAACGGAAGCATCGGCCTGCAGGTGATTCCTGGGTTGCTCAATGGCGTGGTGGATCCAAATGCCGTGACCTTGGAAATGCCGGGCCAAAAAACTCTCGGGGTCTGGGACGATTTGCGGGTCGATGGCAGCGCCTTCATGAGAAATAGCCTGGTGGTGGACGCAGCGGGAAGCAATGGAGGCGATCTGATACCGAATGGTTCGCCTGGACTGAAATTTGGCGGCTCCAATAGCGGAGAAGGCATCGCCTCAAAGCGTACGGCCGGCGGCAACCAGAACGGCCTAGACTTTTACTCCAGTTACGAGCCTCGATTGAGCATTCGCAACGACGGCAATGTCGGCATCGGCACCACGACTCCAGCTCGCAAACTGACGGTCAACTCCCCCGGCTATGGCTTCGAGCACACCGATGGAGCAATCCGCGTGGGAACGTATGTCGGGACTGGTCAAGGCTGGCTAGGCACGATTTCAACCCACGCCCTCGCTTTCTTCGTCAACGACGGCGGCGCCGCCGTGACCATCCAGACTGACGAAAACGTTTTCTTCAGCCGCGAAATCACCTGCACCGCGGTCAACATCACCAGCGATCGCCAGGCCAAGGAGGAGTTCACTCCGGTGAATGGCCGCGAAATACTCGCGAAAGTCGCCGCGCTGCCCATCAGCCAATGGCAATACAAGACGCAGTCCGACGTCCGTCACATCGGCCCGATGGCCCAGGATTTCCATGCCGCGTTTTCGGTCGGTCGCGACGACAAGCACATCACCAGCGTGGATGCCGACGGCGTGGCCCTCGCCGCCATCCAGGGCCTCAACGAAAAGGTGGATGAGAAGGACGCCCGCATCCGTGAATTGGAAAAATCCGTGGCGGACCTCAAAGCCCTCGTGGAACGACTGGCCGCACGCCAGGGGGGTGCCCAATGAATTGCGCACGGTTCTTCATTCTCCTAGCGATGTTGATCGCCCCGCTCAGTCGGGCCGCGCAGGTGTCCATCAATTGGCAAGGTCTGTCGACCGGGACCAGCACCGCCGTGGATCCGCATGGAGCCGCCGGCCCGCAGGGGATCCTCGAGGTCGCCAATCAAGGCATCACTTACTACTCCCGCCTCGGCACCCAATACTGGCGCACGAACGAGCAAGGGTTCTTTCTGCCGTCCGTTTGTTGTGATGCCAAGGCGATCTACGACCCGGACAGCCGACGATTTTTCGTGATCGCCCAGCCCTTGATGGGCACGAACTCCACCACCTCCTCGAACTTGTTTATCAATGTCTCCCGGACGTCCGATCCTCTTACTGCCGGCCCCAACGACTGGTTCAGATACCGGATCTACCTGGGTTTCGACATCGACTATCCAGGCATCGGCATCGATGCCCAAGGGCTCTACGTGACCTATGGCTCCGGCTTTCGGAAGTTCATCATTGTGAGGAAAGCCGACTTGCTGACGAACGCGGCCAATCCTTATCTCGTCTTTGGAACCACTCCGCCGGTGGACTTTACCAGTCAGGGACTCCAGGCCGTCTCGGTGGTGGGCTCCGCATCGCCGGGAAATGTCGCCTACGCGGTGACCTTCAGCGCCACAAACCGCATCGCATTATCGGCCATGACCGATCCGATCGGCCCACAGGCGGCATTGTGGTCCACGAACATCCCCGCGCCGTCCGTGGGCAATCCGGGCAACGTGCTGCTCGCCCCACAACTGGCAACCAGCGTTCGACTGAATGCAAGCATGTCCTCCGTGGCCATGGGCAACGCATTCTGGCGCGAGGGGGAATTGTGGTTCTGCGGCGTCGCGGCCTCTTCCAACCAGCCAGAACGTACCCTTGTGCGCTGGTACAAGCTCAACACCGGCGGCTATCCCTCGGGTCAATCCTCGCTTGCGGAATGGGGTGAATTGGATGGCGGCCCCCACACCTGGCGACAACACCCATCCATCGCCGGTAACGCGCGCGGGGACGTGTGCCTCGTGTTCACCCAAACCTCCAGCAATGCGTTCAGCTCGATGATTGCCGCCATTCGCAAGCCTGGGCAAAGCGCGTTCGAGGAAGTGCTCGTCCGGCAGAGTCCCGCCAGCTACGCCATCAACCAAACGACCAACCCCGTTTCGCCGAGCGCCCGCTGGGCGGACTACAGCGTCGTGACGCCCGACCCGTTGGACCAATCCTTCTGGGTGAGCCACCTCACTCTCACCAATCTAAACGCCGTCAGCACCTGGTGGGGAAACATCAATCGCGACAGAGCGATCTATGTCAACCTCTTCAACGCGTTTCCGGTGAAAATTGGAACCTATGCCTTCCCGTTCACCACGGTGCGCGAAGCGCACGCGATCGCTTCAGGCGGCGAGACGATTTTGATCTTCCCGACGTTTTACAACGAAGCACCGCTGCCTCGACGATTCGACAAGCGGGTCCGATTGGAGAATCCCTACGGCGGAGTCGTTCACCTCGGACCGTGACTGGCGGCCAAAAAGGCCACCGCTTCCGACTGCCCCTTCGAGGAGCGGCTGTCGCGTCAGCCATGGCGTTTAAATCTTCTCCACCGCTCCGCACCAAAACTCGAGTATCGCTGCTGGAAGTCAAAGTAGCCATTAACCACCTCCTCGAGGGCCAGGAATGCGGTGTCCGAGAGGTCGGATACGTTGATATCCGTGCCCTTGCCCATCGGGCCGCAAAAGTGTCCCTTCACCAGAAAATCCTCAAGAATCTCGGCCCGGCTGAACATTTCCGGCGGCAGCCCGGTCGAGCGCACGACAGCCGCATGCTGCCGGCAATAGTTCTGCCATTGATCATGTCGATTAACTGTGCGGCGAAAACTCATGGTTCTGGAGCCAGCAGAAACAACCACCACCGCTCGCTGGCGTTTTGCTCGAACGCTCAGACGGGAATGATCACGCCCCGATCAAAAAACTCTTCCACCGTGTGGTATCGAGCCCCGAGCGCGGCCGCAAACTCAGCATCACTGTTTCGATCGCCCACCATCACGAGATGATCGCGGGAGAGATCGTGGCGCTGGCACAGGTCGAGCCCCAGTCCCGGCAACGGCTTTCTGCAGAAGCAGCCGGCGGGGAATGCCGCATGCGGACACACCGCAATCTCTGCAACCGGTAGCCCGAGCAGTTCAGCCGTACGTTTAAAGCAAGCGTCCACCGCCTCCCGGCTTACCTGACCGCTCGCCACGCCGCTTTGATTGGAGACGAAGAACAGCCGGTATCCGGCATCGACCCAGGGCTGAAGCGTTTCACGCCGGCGAGGGAGCAACTCAACGTCGTCCGGATGCCGGGGATAAATCTCTCCGCTCCGTGTGGTCCGGAGCGTCCCATCGACGTCCAGCAGCAGGGCTTTCACTGTTCCACTGGGGCCAGGTCGCCGCACGAACGGAATCTCGTCCACTGCCGAGAATCCTTCATCGAGCGCCGGCGGCTCGAAGCTGGCGACCCAACGGGCCATGGCGGCCGGTGGCGGCAGGTTCGAATCGGTTTTGCCCAACTCCTTCAGGTCGTCCGGCCCCAGCAGGCGACCATATCGTTCCAACATGCGGAGCACGACATTCTGGTAGGCGTCCCTGACGGGCGTATTCAGGAATCGGCATCGAACCGGAATGCGGTGAGCATGAGCCACCCGGATCACCGAATAGCGGGACAACCGCGTAGGATAGGTATTGTCGAGAACGACACGATTTTTTCCCGCGCGCAGACTTTCGTCGACAAGCGGAATTAGGTCCTCGAGGCGGCCTCCTTCCTGGTCGCGATTGAGACGGACATAGCCCTTGTCCAAGTAACGCTGCACCAGCTGGGACTTTCCCGCGCCTTGAATGCCCATGAGCAGCACGACCTCCGGCTCGTCGCCGGGTCCGTCGCCTGAAGCCAGCGGACGGAGGCCGGCTGGCGTCGCGGGAGAAACCAGGGCAGCCGCAGCCTCCGGCGTGGGAACGAGAGAAATCTTTGCCGCCAACGTGGCGCGATCCGTCGCGTCCAACCGAATTTCTCGCGCGCGCATCCATGAGTCGATGCGCTCAATCCGCGTCGCGCCGATGAGGGGCACGACGTGCGGCCCGGCCTCCCAGGCCACCGCCAGCGCCGCTTCATGCGGCGTCACGCCATGCCGGCTCGCAATGGGCGCCACGGCGCGATTCTTCAGCATGGTGTCCACCTTGGCGTGGCCACCCAGCACACGGTAGGCGAAGAAGGGCACGTGGAGTTCTGCCGCCAGGGCGACAAGCCCCTCGGTCGCGCTCTTTCGATCCATGACGCTCAATTCGTTTTGGAGCGAGCAGACGGGAAAGTGCCGTTGCGCCTGGCGAACTTCGGCGATGGAAACATTGCAGAGTCCCAAGTGGGCGATTTTCCCCTGACGACGCAATTCCGCCAACGTCCCAAGCTGATCCTCGAACGGCGTTCGCGGATCGTTGGCATGAAGCAACAGCGCGAAAATCTGGTCCACGCCCAAGGCCCGCAAACTTCCGTCAACCGCCTTTCGCAGCTGCTCGGGGCGTCCGTCCGGGATCCATCGTCCCTTCGGGCGAGCCAGCCCGGCCTTGGTCACGATTCGAACTTCTTCCTGCGGGCCAGCCCAAGACGACACCGCCTTGCGGGCCAATCGTTCACCGTAGTGCAGATCGGATTCGCCGAGACAGTAAACGTTCGCCGTGTCCAGCAGGCGGATGCCGCGATCCAAGGCATGATGTATCACCGCGATGGCATCGGCCTCGCTGGGCCGACCTTCGGTGCAGAGCCGCAGCAAGCCGAGCCCGCAACGGACATTCAGCTCGTTCAAGAATCCGAGGTCTTTACTCATCGAAAATCGTTTTTGGACCAACGACCAATGACACCTACTCCCGTAGCTTGCGGGAAGGCTAAGGCCGTGACCGTCACGGTCCTCCCGCCTCCGGCTTCGACTTTGCTCTTACTGGTTTCCAGTCGATCGCCTTTTGAGCACCAGCGGGAAGGATTGATCCAGCTGATGCCACGTGCCCGTCAGTTCGTTCTTGGTCTCATTCCACCGCCCCTCAAAGTGAGCGACGATTGAGTCCATCCTCAAATGGATCGCGCCCTGATGTTCGCCGACCCTCGACAATTCCACCTTCTGATTACCTTGATCGAGACTGGTCATCGTCCCCTTCATCTCCGCTCCATCCTGAATGGAAAAACGCGCGCGCAGCCTCTTGCCACCGACCACCATACTGCCCTCCCAATCGCCGACCAGCGCGCCTTCGGGCTTGGTCAGGACGAGTTTCGGAGGCTCCTTCGCCGCGCTGGTTTGCGCGGACACGGTCAAGCCCGCCGCCCGGCCGCCCTCGCCGATGGCGATGAGCTGGTGCCGCGTCCGAAACAACAACAGGCCGTCGCTGATGGCCGGAGTGGCCATGCACGTCTCGGGCAGCGGATAAACTCCTTTGACCCGGAACTCCGCCTCCACCGGAACCACAAAGACATTGCCCAGCTCACTCGCGAAATAGAGATGCCTGCCGTCGGAAACGGGCGACGCCGTGAATCCCTGGCTCCGCTGGGAAAGCCTTTCGCTGAAGCGAATCGTGCCCGTCCGCGCGTCGCAGCAGGTGAGGATGCCCATGTCATTGCAGGCAAAGATCCAATTACCGGCCACCAACGGCGTTTGCATGTAGCTGCCCTGACGTCCGTGCGCCCAGACAATCGAGGCGTTGGTTTCACCCGGATTTCCCGGCGTGATGTCGCCGGTCGCCTCCGGACGAATGGCACGCAGCGGGCGCCAACGCCCATGGGCGCTGGTCAGATAAATCAGCCCATGCGCAAACACCGGTGTGGGCACGGGAATGTCGCCGCCACCGTCGAGAGTCCAGAGCTTTGCGCCCGTGGCGAAGTCGTACCCAGCCGTCTCGTGCCAGCCGTTCGCAACGATCTGTGTGCGGGTCGAGGTCTGCACCAGCGTCGGCGTGCCCCACGTCGGAACATCCTTTCTCGGCGTTCGCCAGAGCTCGCGACCATCCCGCAAATCGAACGTGGCGATGAAAGAACCCTTCTGCACATCGCACAACACGATGACTTTTCCGTCGTGAATGACCGGCGAACTGGCAAAGCCCCACTGTGCCGTGGGCGACGAATAATAGCCCGAATCCATGGGCCCCAGATCCTTTTTCCAAACCAACTTCCCGTCCCGGTCAAAGCAGAACAAACCTTCCGAGCCGAAGATGGCGACAATCCGCTGCCCGTCGGTAGCCGGGGTTGAATTGCAATGACTCGCCTTGGTATGTCGCTTCACCCGGGGAACCGACTTCACGGCCAGCGTGTCCCACAGAATCTTTCCCGTCGCCTTGTCCAAAGCGATCAACCGCCATTCCTGGGCATCGCGGTCGTCGGCCGAATCGATGTCACCGTAGAGCCCGACCTTCAACGAAGCTTCCTTTGGCGAGACCGCGGTGGCGACATAGACGCGATCCCCCGCCGCGATCGGACCCGAGTGTGCCAGGCCGGGAATGGCCGTATGCCAGCGGATGTTTTCGCCGGTCTCCACGTTCCAAGTGGTGGGCAGCGCATGGCTAGGATCAAGGCCGCTCGCCGTCGGGCCGCGGTATTGCGGCCAATCCGCAGCGACACTCCCGGCCAGACCGCCGAACAGAAGCACCATCGAGGTAAAGTTCGCGAGTTTGTTCATGAGGAGGCCCAGCATCTGAGCGCGAATGAAATCGAGGGTCAACTCTGAACCTGAATTCCTAAAGCCAGGCAGTTGACATGTTGCAGTCGTCGCAAGCGTGCGATGCGATCCCAGTGAGATTCCCATGCTCGCCGCGCAAAAGACATCGACCGCAGATTCACGTTGGTAAACACAGATAAAGGCGTTGCTCTCAATTGATCTTCGTCCATCCGCGGTCATCGGCGGCATCTCCTTCCTTGGTCTGGCCACATGCGCTACAGTGGAGGCAAATCTGAACTATGATGACGCAATTCTCGCTTCGCCTCATCGTCGGGGGGATCCGACTCTTCCGCCCTACCCAGTGGGGCGGTCTTCTGGCCGTGGCAACGGCGGCGCTTGCCACGGACGGTTCCCGACCCGAACTGCGTCTGGCGACGAACAACCCTGCCCACCCATCGCCCATCGCGCTTAGCCTCGACAGTTCGTTTCATCCAGGCTCGGTACTTACGCTGGAGGCCACGACTAATTTCTCTTCATGGCGCGACCTCGCCACCGTGCATGATGAGTTGTTTGCCTACCCTGACTGGGAGGCAACGGACCGCGCCCATGCCTTCTATCGGTTGCGGTCAGTCGCACTGGGGCCAAATGACGATTGGAAGAACCAGGCCTGGTTCCCGGATGAACCTTTCCGTTCGGCCAGTGCGGGGGAGACAGTGCGCTGGGTCAAATTCGCCATTCTCCGCAACGAGCCCTGGCGGGTCTATTTTCAGGACAGCACCAAGTATCCGTTTCACTACGATTTTGCGACCCGACGACTGCCCGCCTTCCTTGGTTGGGATCGAGCCCGCTTCGATGCCGTTTCCCTGCACCCCACCAATCAGCAGGTGATCCTGGGAGCGCTCCTCTATCCACCCCGCTCGACTTTCCTGGAATACGGGGTCCAATTTATCGGTCTCGAACCGTATTCGCGGGACGAGGTCGCCACTTGGTTTGACCTCGTTCGATCGATCGTTCACGCCCCGAACAGAGCGGACGCGGTCTACATGCCAACGTACGAGCAAGCCGAGACCGCCCGCAACAACGCCGATTTCTTCGCCGCTCGAGGCATCACCATCGCTTCAGTCGAACGCTGGGTGGCTGGCAATCACGTCTATGCACCGGGGTGGGCGCTGGGCCGTTTGAAATTCTTTCCGGCAACCGAGATCGACGCAGCCTTCGCCGACGGACGATTGCGGCCCGAGGATATTCTGCTGACCGATGGCGTGCCGGCCGAGACGCCCCTCGTGGACGGCATCATCTCACTGCGCCCGTCCACTCCGAACTCGCACACCGCGATTCTCGCGCAATCGTTCGGCATTCCGTTTGTTCACCTGCCGGACCTCGCCGATCAGACGCGAGTGCTGGAACTGGCCGGCCGCAAGGTCGTCCTGCGCGCGACCGTCGTTTTCGGCTCCGGGCTGGTCAAGGTGATTGACGCCGACGGCTCGCTGACGCCCGCCTTGGAGGCGGAAATGCTGGCCCTCAAACGTCCGATGCCGATCCAGTTCGCTCCCCGCCAAACGTTCGGGGCATTCAGCGCATCCGCGGAGAGCCTCACTCCGGCGGACATTCGTTTCTTCGGCGGCAAAGCAGCCAACTTCGGTTTGTTAAGGCGAACGATTCCCACCAACTCGCCGCCAGCGATCGCACTGTCCTTCGATTTGTGGAGCGCGTTTTTGGATCAGGAACTGCCCGGCGGCAGCCCGTTGCGTTCGGCGATTGCCTCGCGCCTGGCGCCCTTCACCAACTACCCTCCAGACATTACCCGGCTGAAATCGGCGCTGGCGGAGATTCGGGCGTTGATCACAGGTGAGGCCGCCTTCACGCTGGCGCAGCGTGCGGCGATCACCAATGCACTCCGGGTTTTTGATCCATTCCGCAAAATCCGCTTTCGCAGCTCAACCAACGTCGAGGATTCAGAACACTTCACCGGCGCCGGGCTCTACGACAGCTACAGCGGCTGTTTGCTGGACGATCTGGACGGGGACGCGACGGGGCCCAGCCAGTGCGACCCGGGCGAGGCCAATGAGCGCGGGGTCTTCCGTGCCATCCAGCGCGTGTATGCCAGCTTTTATAACGACAACGCGTTTCTCGAACGCCTGCGATACGGCGTGAACGAATCCCTGGTGGCGATGGGTGTGCTCGTTCATCACTCCTTCCCGGACGAAGACGAACTGGCCAATGGCGTGACCACGCTCGACTGCCGCTACAGCGGGTTTAACTCATGGCAGGGACGGATGGTTACTCAGCGCGGCGCGGAGTCCGTGACCAACCCGGATGGAACTGCGGTGCCGGAGGTCGTGGAGGTTTATCACTCCGGAACAATCATCGGTCTGGACCTCAGCCAATACTCGTCACGCCTGCCACTCGGAGCCACGGTGATGAACTGGGAGTCCGACTATCGCGGGCTGATTGGCCTCTTTCGAAAAGTCTCCGACGGCTATCGACAGCTCTACCCCGCCAAGAATCGCTTCAATCTGGATTTTGAATTCAAGAAGGACGTGAACCTGGGCCTCGTCATCAAGCAGGTTCGTGAAATCCCAAATCCAGCGACGACCAATCAAATCGTCCCGTTCCTGATCGACGAACCGTTGACCTGGGTGGTGGCACAGCGCGAAGCGGGCGACGTGTTCGGCAATCATCGGCTGAAATCGATCTGGGCTATGCACGCGTTCAATGGCCGCCTGTCCGCGTCCAATCTCGCCGGCGGACTCTACACCTCCGGGATGGTTGACTACGTCGCCAGCGGTTCGGTCCAGACGGTGTCGGGCCCGTTCCAAAGCTGGCCGGGGGCCTCGAATGCACCGTCGGGTGGGATACATTCCTGGAGCACGGGCTCCGGCCTCACCCGACGCGACTGGTCGTTGCACACCGCCGTGGTGACCAACGTCTCCGGCGCTCAACCTCCGGTCTTTACTCAAAACGACTTTGAGACCTATGTCAGTGTTCACTACGCCAGCCCGCAGCCGTCTCTCTCATCCTTTGACGGAGCTCCAATGACGACGACGAACGAAATCGCCTTCCTTGAGCCGCGACGAACGTTAACCGCGACGGACATTTTGGTCCGACGCCAAGTGAACGGCCCGAAAGGGTTGACCATGGAAATCTCCTTTTACTGGCCGAACGAGCCACCGACTGCCGCGGGATACACCGCGCCGCTCGTGCGGTTCGCGCAAACCCGCATCACCGGACTGACCACCCAGCCCATCGTCTTGACCGGCTACTACTCGCAAACCTACCGGCCGGGACATCACAATTTCACGGAGGAATTCATCTTCGAACCCAGGCTGGAACCCGACCTGCCAGCGTCGATCGCGGCGGAACTCCAGGCCGCCAACATCCTCTGGCTCCATGTGGAACTAGGCTTCGTCGAACCCATCATCCACGCCCTCGGCTTCGATCAACGCTGGCGGACGCTTTGAGTCACCTGAACTGTGCGATCCTCGGCGGGTGGACTCGACCATGCGCGTCCGAACCTTCGAGCGACGTCGCCGACTCAAGCCGCCGCGGGCTGCGCATTGACCAAATGGTCGATGGATTCGGATACTGCCTCGTCCCGTCGCAGCCGCACTGCGGATTCGTGAAGCTGGGGCCAAAGACAAAGTCGCACCAACGCGAACGGATGAACGCACCATCACCATCATGAACCGCATCCCTCGGAAACGTTCGTTCCAGTCGACCTCGCTGGAGGCACCCGCGGTACCGGTTGTTAGACTCAACGGAAACCGCATCGAACGGAGAGTCCCAGGACTCCTCCCACGATGCTTTCATGCCGGAGCGCTCGGCCTCGCCGTTTCGCTCTTCATCATCTCCGCCCAAGGTCAGGTCACGCTCCCCCCGACCGCCGACGCAGCGCAACGTTCCAAGCCCACCACCGACCGTCCAACGCCATGGTCAGAAGGCCCGTGGCTGCTGCTCGATCCCCGCAACATTCTAGCTGTGGACCACCTCCAGCGGGTTCTCAGCCAACCCTCCCGCCATGGGGAACCGATCGTCGATGGCGTCACCGACGGTAATTTTCAGCCATACATCTCCGTGGTAGAGGATGCCGGCACCGGCCGCTGGCGAATGTGGTACAACGTGCCGTTCGCCCCGGACAACTGGGGTGAATCGCGCCTCGCCCTGATCGAATCCAACGACGGCTTTCGCTGGGAACGTCCGCACCAAGTGCTGGTCACGCCACCCATCCAGTTCGGGGCCAGCGTGATCGACGAAGGCCCGGAATTCTCCAATCCTGCCCGACGATTTAAAGCCGGCTGGCACAAAAACAACGGGCTGCAGATCGCCGTATCTCCGGACGGCGTCACCTGGACAGAACTCGCCCCAGGCCCGGTCCTTCGGCACGATCATGACATCGATGCCATCGATTGGGACCCGATTCGGCGTCGCTACATGGCGTTTGTTTCCTTCGCCAAGAAGCTGGACCCAACCTGGGCCGAGGCACGCAGGATCCCGCACATGAGCGTGAGCGACGACCTGGTTCACTGGCGGCCGCCGTGGCCGATCCTCACACCCGACGCGACCTCCCCACGCGAGCAGGGCGAAACGCAATTCTACTGCATGGCTGGCGTCGTGGCCCGGGGCAACCTGCTCATTGGGCTGGCCAAAATCCTGCGCGACGATCTCAACGCCGAGGTGGGGATCACGGCCAAGGATCTCGGCGACTCCCGGTCCCACGCGGGACTCGGCTATACCGTGCTGACGTGGAGCACCGATGGCGAACGCTGGCAGCGCGAAACCGAGCCATTCCTCGATCGCAATCCACAACCCGGCACTTGGGATCGCGCCCACGCCTGGGCAGATGAACAGGTGATCCATGGCGACGAGATTCTCCTCTACTACGGAGGCTATCGGCTCGGGCACAAAGCCGACCGCGCGAAGGCCCGCCAGATTGGCTTGGCCCGCCTGAAGATCGACCGGTATGTGGGCTTCGCCGCCTCCGGCCCGCACCCCGGCACCCTGCGCACCGCGGTCCGCCCGTGGACTGGCCGCACGCTTACCGTCAACGCCGAGCTTCAAGGCGAACTTCGCGTCGCCGCCTGCGAGCCGTCTGGAAAGTTCTTCCCCGGCTTCAGCTTTGCCGAGTGCATTCCAATCGAAGGCGATCACGTCGCTCACGCCATCCGCTGGAAAAACGCCGAGCTCGCCTCACTGCAAAACCGCCCGGTCCAATTCGTGTTCCGAATCCGAGCGGGCACGATCTTCGCCTTTTCCGTGCAGCCGTGACCGCTCTCTCCATGGACCTCCCCTCCCCGGAGGCCCTCTCCGCCGCGTTGCGGACGACAGGCTGGTTTCGACTCGCGCCAGTCCCTCATTGCGGGATCGGAACCGGGAGCTCGTGAAAGCTCTCCATGAACCGTAAGGTCGGGCGCGCTCTCCGCAGCGCGCCGGACATGCGGACAACTTCCCCATGGTCCGACCAGCGCTCCGCCCGGAGGGGAAAACATCGCTGCAATCGAAATTAACCGTCCAAAAGCGACTGTAAGCCCCTTTTTTGGGCTCAGAATCCCCACAACCCTCGCTTGCTCAGTGGGTAGCTGCGGTCCGACCCCGACAACGAAAAGCAGACTGGAGTCTCGGGGCCAAAGTTGAAAGGCACTCCGGCGGACTGAAGTTCGGAAACAGCCTTGTAATAATCATAGGTACATAGCCGTGGACCGACCCCGACAACAAACCCTCCTGCGGCGTTCCCGTCTCAAAACTTGTCGTTCAAAAAGGTCGCGAACTGCGTTCCTTAAAACGTTCCAACTCCAATATCGCTCGTCTTATTGCTCGATAATCGTCAGGTGGAACATTCGAATAGGCGCCATCAGCAGGAAGCAGTCCTCTAGGCGCTCTAGCTGTATTGATCAAATCCACATAACATCCGTAGTCTAACTTGTACGCGTCATAACGCACGCCAGGCTGATCATGAGCGGAAATGTTTCGTTTTAGAATATGGAGGACCCTCGCATCAAACAGGTCATCAATAAGGGGATGAGATATATGAGATTTCAATAGGAATGCCCGGGCATGACGATTGCCTATCACCTCATCGATAACCCAGTGAAGAAGGGCATGAGCTTCCGCGTTTGACTTAACCGCTGTCTCCTTATCACGTTGATACCAATTGCGCGCTGCGTATCGGACGTGTTCAACCGCAATTTGACTATTGAGAGCGCGCTGTGCGCAGAGAGAAATAATATTAATCGCATCGCGAGGCACGCCCTCCGTTGCGCGAACAAACTCTTCGAATGCGGTCACTTGAGTGAATGCGACACGCACAAGGTCATCCGCAACCACAAACTGTGCGTCGGCATTCTCCGTGGCCATAAAATGTTTGAACAGCAGGTCTCCAAAGAACCTCGTTGCTTGACCAGGATCATTGTCGAACACCATGAAGTCATCCAAATTTATATCTACCGCGGCATCAGCCCCGACCTCAATTCCAACATAGTCTCCACGTTCACCCTTCAAGTTAAACCGGGAACGTTGTTCGATCGCTGCAAGCTTAACCGTATAGCCTTGAACCGGAAAAATGCTTCGTCGCAAGAGATCCGCAAGAAAAGGTTGCAGCTCCATCGGAACGCTACTCCACTCGTCCAGCAAAACCCAAATTTGACGACCTTTAGTGGCCAGAGCTAGCCTCTTAAGAATTTCGGTCAAAGCACCAAAGCGAACCCGATATCCATATGTGCCGCAAACCTTAAGTTTGGTTTCGTCCTCGTCGACTCGTTTATCGGTAGAACCTACGGTGCAGGAAATCGCAGGCCCCTTAGCGCCAATTTTTAGGCCAAGCTCATCGCTAATGTTACTTTCGGCATTATGGCGAAATCTCTGCTCAGATTCCACCTGGCCCACCACTGAAACATTTGTTAGCTCCGCCGCAAACGAGTCAAGAATTGGACCAGTCTCCGCCAAGTTGAGATCCTCTGCGTGCGCAAGAAAATATCGAAACAATGCCTCATGAATAGCCGTTAGCGTATCAATCAAGAGAAGCGTCGCACGTTGCGATGTCGGCGTGCTAGGGTCATTGTAGAGTCCGGTTGCGGAACCCACCACCCGTAAGTCGATAAGAACCGGCACGTCGCCATCCAGCTCACATCGCTGACTAAGATATCCAAATGCATGTGTCTTCCCGGTGCCCCGACGTCCATAAATAATCTGGTGATCTTTGCTCGATAGAAGAACAAAAAGCGGACCTACATCGACGAATGTAGCGACGAGCTTATCCAAATCACTCGTTTCCGCCCTTTTTGAGAGCTTCATAAACGAGTCATTGATCATCTTGTTCATGACAAAAGTGTGGACATTACACCCTCTCTCTTCAACCACCATATTTACCTCCCTCACGACTCAATCCCGAGAAGAGCATGTCTCAAGCCGGCTCGAAAGTGAGCCGCTACTCTTTTCGTCCCCCTAAGCGATAGCGCTAGACTCACCATTGAAACGAGCCAGCAGCCAACGCTCTGAACGCAGTCTTTTCACTATCCCTCCCGCAGCACGGCCCGAATCACCTCGTCCTCCACGTTGGTCAACCGGCGCTGCACGCCGTTGTGCTCGAAGGTCAGGCGGTCATGATCAAGTCCGAGCAGATGCAGAATCGTCGCGTTGAAATCGTAGAGCGGATGGATGTCCCGGATCGCGCGGCGCCCGAACTCGTCAGTGACGCCGTGGCTCACGCCAGGACGAACGCCGGCGCTCGTCAGCCAGCAGGTGAATCCGTCCGGGTTGTGATCGCGGCCCTGCGCGCCCTTCTGAAACATGGGCATGCGCCCGAACTCGGTGCACCACACGACCAACGTGTCCTCCAATAGCCCGCGCTGGCGCAGGTCCCGGATGAGCGCCGCCGCCGGCTGATCCAGAATGGCCCCATGTTTGTCGTATTGTTCCGTCAGCTTGTCAGTGGGTAGCTGCGGTCCGACCCCGGCAACGTCGATTTCTTCATCCGACTCTGCCTTTAACGATGTCCTTTCTTCCGTTTGTGAATCCCTATGGAGTTCCCGTCTGGATCACGCACAAATGCCATATGGCAGACTGGAGTCTCGAAGGGTCCAAAGTTGGGCAGAGCCTCGGGGTCGGACCATAGCAACTAGCTGCGATAAAGGCTGGTAGAGGGAGCGAAGGAGGCCTGAACGATGCTTAGGACCAATTTTTGGGGCAAAAAGCCCGCCCTAAAGCAGCGTCATCGCTCTAGGGCGTTGCGGATCGTCGCTGTGGTCAAAATTGTCCGTCAAATATCAAATATCGGCTGTAAGGCCCGGTTTGGGCGCGTATTCTTATCCAAGAATTTGGAGTGCAGGGCGTAGCTCTGGTCCGACCGCGACAACAGTGGACCCCGACAACAGTGGACCCCGACAACAGTGGTCCCAGTGCCTAGCTGTGGTCCGACCCCAACAACCTTTTTTGCGATTTTCAAACCGCCCGATTCAGTGCAGTTTCACGCCGCCATGCACACTAAGCAGCGTGCAAAGTGCGACTCGGTGCCTCCGAATCTCAGCAGCCCCATCAAGAATCGCGCCCAAATTACTAGCGATCCAGACCTTGGCCAAATGCAGCGTTTTCCACTCGGTTTTCTCATACAAGTGTACAAGTCTATACAACTCCGGATTGCTAACGCCTCTGTAGCGCTTTAGTTGCGATATTTCGTCCGAGACGCGCAGAGCGGCGTCAGGAGATGTGGGAAACCCCTCCCCGGGGAGAAGGCGGCGAATAGCCTCAAGCCATTCTACTTCCTTGTGCGCACCGATCACCGCCAGCCACCTCATAATCTCCTTAAGTCGATGTCCACAGCTTTGGTCTGCGAGTAATGCGACTAATCCACTTATTTGCGATGCTGTGTAAAACGCATACGCAGAGAAAGCGACCTTTATATAGTCGGGACAGATAGCGTAGTCGGAGTCGGTAACAACACTACGTCGCCACGATGCAATTATTTCGTCAATGGCATCAATGTCCTCATCCATCAGGACAGCCGCGCGTAGTTGTTTTGTATTAATCATTTCTAATGTCTCCTAAGGCACTAACCAACTCATGGATTCATTATAGTCCTCGACAGCTTTCAGTGCGTAGCTGTGGTCCGACCCCGACAACATCTGTGGCGCACTCGGCAACTAACATCAGAACTGACGCGGCCCGCTCGCGTTCGGAGCAGTGCTTTTGTTCGACATCCCCATTTCGATCACTGGCACCGGTCCTCGCCCATGCCAGAGCAACGCCACTCGACGTTCCACCGGATCGAATCCGCAAATCTGGTCATCACCCAATTATTCGGCTCTCCCCTTAATGATGTCCTTCCTTCCGTTTGTGAATCCCTATGGAGTTCCCGTCTGGATCACGCACAAATGCCATATGGCAGACTGGAGTCTCGAAGGGGCCAAAGTTGAAAGGCACTCCGGCGGATTGAAGTTCGGAAACAGCCTGGTCAAAATCATCCACTTCAAGCGCGACGCTGCAACCGTCCAAGCTGGGCTTCATTCCGGGCGCAACCCCGATCGCCAATGTGCCCATTCCGATATCATACTCAACCCAATGGGCTCCTTCCATTTGGTGATCCATTGTGACCTTCAGCCCGAGAACGCCTTCATAAAAGGCACGAGCCCGGTCCATGTTTGTGACGGGATAGCAGGAGAAGGCGATTTCTTTTATTCTCATAGGTCTTGCTTTGCTCTACTCCGGAACGAAGTGCCGCAACATGTTTCCTCATCCCTCCCTCAACACGGCCCGAATCACTTCGCCCTCCACGTTGGTCAACCGGCGCTGCACTCCGTTGTGCTCGAAGGTCAGGCGCTCATGATCAAGTCCGAGCAGATGCAGAATCGTCGCGTTGAAATCGTAGAGCGGATGGATGTCCCGGATCGCGCGGCGCCCGAGCTCGTCAGTGACGCCGTGGCTCACGCCCGGACGAACGCCGGCGCCCGTCAGCCAGCAGGTGAATCCGTCCGGGTTGTGATCGCGGCCCTGCGCGCCCTTCTGAAACATGGGCATGCGCCCGAACTCGGTGCACCATACGACCAACGTGTCCTCCAACAGCCCGCGCTGGCGCAGGTCACGGATGAGCGCGGCTGCCGGCTGATCCAGAATCGCCGCGTGTTTGTCGTATTGTTCCTTCAGCTTGTTGTGCCCGTCCCAATTCAGGTCACCGCCGCTGGCGTAGGCGCCGTTGAACAACTGCACAAACCGGACACCTCGTTCGATCAGGCGCCGGGCCAGGATGCAATTCCGGGCGAACGCCGCCTTGTTGGGATTGGTGGCATCATCGGCGCCGTACATCCGCAGGATGTGACCGGGCTCGCCCGAAAGATCGCTGAGCTCCGGGACGCTTAACTGCATGCGCGCGGCCAACTCGTAGCTCGCGATGCGCGCCGCCAGACGGCTGTCTCCCGGATGCTGCTCGAGATGACGCGCGTTCAGGCGTTGCAGCAGTTCTCGGGCGGAGATGTCGCCGGCGGGCGTGATGCCGGTCGGCGGCCGCAGATGTCGCACCGGGTCGCTCGCGCTCATCGGCGTGCCCTGAAACACGGCGGGCAGAAAACCCGGGCCCCAATTGTTCGAGCCCGCCTGCGGCACGCCCCGTGGATCCGGAATCGCCACGTACGCCGGCAGGTCCTGATTCTCGCTCCCGAGCGCATAACTGATCCATGAACCGATGCTGGGAAATCCATCGAGGACAAAGCCGGTCGACAGGAAATTCTCGGCCGGGCCGTGGGTGTTGGATTTGCTCGTCAGCGAATGAATGAACGCGATGTCGTCGGTCAACGCGGCCAGATGCGGGATCAGGTCAGACACCCACTTGCCGGTCTGTCCGCGGCGACGAAACTCATACTGCGGCCGGGCGAGATTCCCAGCGGGTCCTTGAAAGGTGACGGGCGGCCCGCCGGCCAGCGGCTTGCCATCCATGCGAATCAGCTCGGGTTTGTAATCCCATGTCTCAAGCTGGCTGACGGCGCCCGCGCAGAAGATCATGACCACGTTCCGCGCCGGGGCGGACGAGGGCGGCACGCGCGGGGCAAATGGCTGCGAAGGATCAATCGACGGCCGGATCGCACCGCCTGCGGCCAGCAAACCATCGCGTCCCAGCAGACTCGTCAACGCGATGGACCCGAGCGCCGTGGCGCTCTGGCCGAGAAACCGCCGGCGATCGAGCAAGCGCCGTCCGGACATTGAAGGTTCAACAGGCATGGGAGATTTCGTGAGTTCTGAACTCGAGTCCATCGGCCGACATACGGGCGACGGCTTGGTCGCAGCGCGGGCTTGTAGCGCATGTAGCTCGCAGCGGCGCGATCCGCGCTCCGGAGGGGAGGTTCATGGGAAGCCACCCGTTCTTTTTAGACCCGCTCACCAGACATGAACCGGCGGACTCCTCCACCTCACCCGGTTCCGATCTCGCTCGGGCGAGTTCGGAACCTGCCCTCTCCCCCGCAGGGCGGCGGAGAGGGTGTGCGCGCCGGGCGGTTCGATTGACAGGTTGCCGAATCTCCGCGCCGCGTGCCTTCTGGTTGATCCTCCGGTTCATGGGAAGCCACCCGTTTCCTTTTGACCTGCTCACCAGACATGAACCGTGGACGGTATCCAAATGCGATCCAAGCGCCGGAATGGCCACGAATAGGCACAAAGGGCACAAAAGCAGATTTTTCGTTTTGTGCCCTTTGTGCCTTTTCGCGGCTAATTCCCTCTCGTGGACCGGGAGGTTCATGGGAAGCCACCCGTTCCCTTTTGACCCGCTCGCCAGACATGAACCGGCGGACTCCTCCACCTCACCCGGTTCCGATTTCGCTCGGGCGAGTTCGGAACCTGCCCTCTCCCCCGGAGGGCGGCGGAGAGGGTGGACGCGCCGGGCGGTTCGATTGACAGGTTGCCGAATCTCCGTGCCGCGTGCCTCCTGGTCGATCCTCCGGCTCATGCGAAGGCGAGGCCCCAAAAATGGACGTGAGTTGGGACCATGAACTGGCGACGGCTTGGACGGACCACGTGCTGCGAGCTCAATGCCTATCGCGTCTTCCGCTGCGACCAGTGGAGGCTGTAAGCGCTTGTGATCCGCCCTCACCCCGGCCAATCCCAAATCTAAATTCACAAACCGAAAATGGAGACGGTTCATGGTAAGAACAAGAATTCGTTGCTGTTGAACAACACGCGCGCGAGCGCGGACAAGCCATGTGCGCGCACGACGGGTTCGACATCGTTCAACTCCGCCTTGGTCGGGTCACGGCCGAGCGCGAGTTGGAATGTCCAACGAATGGAAGCCGCGAGGTCGCCTTTGGAATCACTCTTGGATTTGTCCTTGAACTCGCGCTGGACCCGCCCCGCCAAGGCCTCGGCGGCGTCGACGGTGAAGCGGCTGTTGAACAGATTCAACGCCTGCAGGGGCGTCGTCGATTCCCGGCGACGCGCCGTGCTTTGACCGGCATCCGGGCAATCGAAAGCGCCGAACACCGCCTCGCGCTCGCGGCGAACCTTGTGCGCGTAAATCATCCGTCGCAGGCCGTCGCCCTGATAAACCTCGACCGGCTTGAAGCCCGAGAGGCCGCCCCGCTGATCGAACAGATCAAACCCCCGCCCGTACATGTTTGTGTTCAACCGTCCGCTCACAGAAAGCATCGCGTCCCGGATACTTTCCGCCTCAAGCCTGCGCGACGGATACCGCCAGAGCAGGCGCACATCCGCGTCGCGCGCTGCCGCCCCAGCCTCAATCCGTGCCGACTGCGCATAGGTGGCGGACAACACGATGAGCCGGTGCAGGTGTTTGATCGACCAGCCGCCACGGATGAATTCCGTGGCCAGCCAATCCAGCAACTCGGGATGAGACGGCCGCGCGCCGCTGCGTCCGAAGTCGCTCGGCGTTTCCACGAGGCCGATGCCAAAATGCCCCTGCCAAATCCGGTTCACCATCACCCGAGCCGTCAGCGGGTTGGCCGGGTTGGCCAGCCAGTCGGCGAGCATGCGACGTCGATCTGGATCGCCCAGCTCGTTCTTGAGTTGGAGAGCACCCAAAGCCACCGGGATGGCGGGCGATACGTCGTCCTTCGGCTGTTCTGGGTCGCCGCGATGCAGCACGCGGATTCGATCCGGTGCGCGAAACTTTCCGACGAAGGCCATCCGCCCGGTCTCCGAAGCCTTGATTTGCGACTCCAACGTTTTCCGTTCGCGCATCAGCCGGGTGGCCTCGGCGGAGTCGGCTGTCTCCAAGCCGGCCAGGGCGAAACCGGCCGGCCGCGGCGCGCTGCCAAACCCGGAGCGATCCGAGGCATCGGCCACCGTTCGCCAATTCGCGGCGCCAGTGTCGCCCTCCGCCTGCACTTCGATGACGTAGTTTGTCGCCAATCGATCCGAGAATTGTCCCTCGCGATCGCGTCCCCAGACCACGCGTTCAATGGTGTGTTCGACTGGAAATTCGAGCGTCACCCAGCCGCGTCCCTTCTCGTTCGACATCCAGCTCCGGCTGTTGCCATAACGCCCGTCATGGATCTGACGCAGCTCATGGCGATCGGCCACCACGGTGTCACCCGACGACGTCACCGTCGTGCCCGCGCTGGCCAGCGCCACGTTGGCCCCGGCTTGATCGAACACCTCGAGTTCATCGATGCACGGCTCCAGGCTGTTGGTTTCGCGGATGGTAAACCGCAGGCGCTTCGCTCGAACCGGGGCGAAGCGATCGGTGTTCAACCGAGCATTGACCGCGGGCCGCGCGGGCGGGCGATGTTTCAATCTCACCATTTGATCGAGCGCCAGCCCGGCCTCGAGCGTGTAGGCCGTGGGCAGGCGATCCGTAAACTTGCCTTCGCGATCGCGTCCCCAACGCACGCTCGTGATACGCGTGTCGGCCGGCAGCTCGAACAGCACCCAGCCCCGGCCGGCTTCGTCCGACATCCAGCTGTGGCTGTTGCCCACGCGTCCGTCGTTGAGATGGGCCAGCCGGTGACTGCCGGATTCCCGGCTGCCCGACGCCGAAGCCTTGGTGCCGAGGCTGGCCAGGGCCACATTGCGCGGCGGGGTTTCGTCCGTGAGGATCTCGACCTCGTCCAGACACGGCTCAATCAGCCCAAGCGTCGGATGCAGGTTGGCGTCGTGAATCGTAAATCGAACGAACCGCGCGGTCAGTGGGGGAAACGTTTCTTCATTGAGACGCGGGTCCGGCTCCGGCCACGCCTGAAGCGCAGGGTGGGCCAGCGGTTCAAACCGGGCCAGTTGCCGATCGATGGCAGCCACCTGTGTCTTGAGCCGATCAGCTTCGCGGCGTAGCGCGGCCGTCTCCGGCGAGCGCACTTCACGATCTTCATACTCCACCCCGGCGACGAAGGCCTGCATGGAGTAGTAATCGCGCGTTGAGATCGGATCGAACTTGTGATCGTGACAGCGCGCGCAGCCCACGCTTAGACCGAGAAACGTCTGGCTGATGTTCACCACGATCTCGTCGATGGCATCCTGCCGGGCCAGGCGTTTGGACGGTTCATCAGCACCAATCTGGCCCGGCAACAAGACCGAGGCGGTGAGCAGAAAGCCCGTGGCGGCATCTTCGCCAACCTGTTCGCCGGCCAGTTGTTCGCGGATGAACTGGTCGTAGGGCGTGTCGCGATTGAAAGCGCGGATGACGTAGTCACGGTAGGGCCAGGCGTTCGGGCGTTCGGTATTGACCTCGAAACCGTGGGTGTCGGCATAGCGGACGACGTCGAGCCAATGTTGCGCCCAGCGTTCGCCGTAGCGCGGCGAGGCCAGCAACTGCTCCACCACCGCGGAGCGAGCCGACGGGGTGTCGCCTCGCCGCAGCGCTGCCACCTGTTCGGGCGTCGGAGGAAGGCCGGTCAGGTCGAGGCAGACCCGGCGCAACCACGTGCGAGAATCGGCCGCAGGCGCGGGCGGTAGATGCTCGGCCTCGAGCCGAGACAAAATGAATCGGTCGATCTCGTTCTTGGGCCAGCGTTGCTGACGCGGCGCCGGTACGGGCGGGGTCCTGAGCGTCTGAAACGACCAATGATCCGGGTTCGTTCGGACGGGAGATGATAAGGTCGCGGCGTGACTCGGCAGAGGAATGAGAACCAGGCTAAGGAATAAGGCGAAGATGAGCTCCCAGCGACAATCACTCAGCAACTTGCGAAGGTGGAAATCGCTCCCCATCGCTGGAACCGTACACCTCGAAGTTGTTGGTAAAAGTTTACATTTGGCCGGACCGCCGACTCTCAGCCCGCAGCGGCCTGGGCCGGCCACGACGCTCGAAGGTTCGAACGCACATGGCCGATTCCACCCACTGCGGACCACAGGTCCGCGCTCCGATCCAACAACTTCGAGATGCACCGGCGCTGGAAACGCAGGCACGCGAGAGTCCGTTGCCGGGCAAGTCGACGCGTCGAACTTGCGCTGCCCGGAGCCGACCGCCGTTGGAGGCAACTGGACCATGGCCGCTGCTGAGTGCGGGCAGTATGAGGGGCCGACGCCCAAACCGGAACGGAAAAATCGCGCCATCGACCCAGCTGCGGGTTGCATCAAGCTCGGAAAAGCAGCCGAGGTAGGTCTGCAAGGCGGCCTCTTCTGTTCCTTCGCTTCATTCAGTGCTTGCGTCCGTGCGCCCTGAGTTCAATCCGGCCGCTTCGCGGTCGGGTAACCAATGGAGAAAACGCAAAGACGCGAAGGCGCAAAGACGCAAAGACGCAAAGAAGACAAGTCAGACGACGGAGCAGAAACGACGGATTGGCCGTCTGAATCCGGTCGAATTGCGGGAGGGACGGAGGTGCGATTTCACCGCTCGGTCTTTGCGTCTTTGCGTCCTTGCGTTGATTCCAGGCCGAACGGTCGCCGACGGCGTGCGAATGGAAGAATGCCAACTCGCAAAGGGGCAGGCGTGGTTACCGCTCACGGCGGATAGGTCACGCGGTAGAACCGGTGTCCAGGCGGCGCGTTGGTATCGAGGTATTCGAACTGTCCAGAAGTCGTCGGAGCGGCGATGCCGAGAAAGTTCCAGAAACCCAAGTCCTCCGACCATTCCACTCCGTAGCGAGCGTTTTGGCCCGACGCGGCGTTGAATCGCAGCCTGAATTGATTCGTGGCGGGTCGTTCATACGCGGTGATCTGCATCGGGAATGGCCAGATCTGGACGACAAACTGGCAGGACGAAAAATTGTTGGCGGTGTCGTGCGCGGAGCAATTGATGAAGGCCGTTCCGACGGGAAGATAGCTGCCGGACGGCGGCTGGCACGAGATAACGACATTGGTGTCACAGCTGTCGTTCGCGATGACCGAAAACGTTACGAGGGCGGTGTTCGATCCAGGCGGCACGTAGTATCGCCGATCATCGTGAGGACACTGAATCGTCGGCGCCGCACGGTCGGACACGACCGCCGAGGACGGGCAGCTGTTGGATGCGCCCTTGCTGTCGATCACCCACAAGGTCACGGACGTTCGCCCGAGCGGATAAGGGCCCGGCGGATCCACGACGAACCTCAACGGATCGCCATCATAGTCAAACGATCCCTGATCGAAGCTCGGAGCCGGAGTGTCCAGCAAGCACCCCCCAAAAAAATCCCGGAGCACGAACTGCGACGCGCAAGCGGCCAGGGGCGACTGATTCTCGTAAGCGCCAATGTCGAGGCGTCCGTCGGCGACGCGGCTATAGACCATGCCGCGCTGGTCGGTCGCCAGGGCAGGATCAATGAAACCCGGTTCGCCGGCGTTCAACGCCGGACTGCCAGCCACCAAGGCGATCGTCGGCGCGAGGAAAAAGATGCTATTGCTCGAGAGCACCGGCACTCCCGCGCTGGTCTGGAGGAGTTGCGACAGGGTCGTGCCGGTATTGGCGAACGTTTTATCGGCGAGCCCGGCGGCGTTGGCGATCCCGTTCGTCGTGCCGATGAAATTGTAGCCATCGGTCACCAGCGCATTCCCACCACTGCGAATATCCGAAGCTGCGGCACCGCCGCTGTTCCCGGCCACGATCGAATTTCGAACGAAGATTTGCGCCGCGGAATTATGATAGATCCCGCCGCCGGAAGTGCCGGCTGAGTTGCCGCTCACGGTGCTGTTCGCGAGGGTGAACGCGCCCCCATTATGCATGACGGCCCCGCCAGCCTGTATAGCCGTGTTGGCGGCAAAAGTGCAATTCCGTATCGTCAGCGCACCGTCCGAGTTGTAGATCCCTCCGCCGAAGCCCGCCGAGTTCCCGTGAATGGCGCAGTTCAGAACGGTGAGCGAACCCCGATTGTTAAAAACGGCGCCGCCGGAATTACCGGGCGCCGAATGCCCCGTCAGGACACAATTGCTCAACGTGAGCGCGCCGCGGTGATTAAAGATGCCGCCGCCGATGCCAACGAAGTTGGCGCTGGCTCCGTTGCCACGCTCGATTGTCAGATCCGAGATCGTCACCTGGTATGAAGGAGAGTTGCTCGCCACGAAGAAAACCCGACTGAGGCTCTGGGCGCTCACCGACAACCGGGTGGCGCCAGGCCCCAAGATGGTGACGTCCTTCGACACAACCAACTCACCGCCGGTGAGCTCGATGTTTTGCGCGATGGCGAAGTTGATCGTCCCACCCGGGCAAACATCCACGAGGGCCTGCCGAAGCGATCCTGGGCCGCTGTCGGCGGCACTCACCACGGTCACGTTCGGGACACAGCCGCCGCCCCCTGCCCCGACTTGCGCCGAAGAAACGCTGGCCGACAACCAGCAACCCACCACACCGCACATCAATGCTTTCATACGTATTTAGTCCATCCTGTTTTCCTCCCCGATCGACCAACGAATTGAAGCGAGCCTGAGACTGAACTGCCTGGCTTAAACCGGGAAAATTCTCATCCAACGCTGGCTCGAGCCGCTATGGTTGGCGCGAGGTGCTGTCTGCGGATGCGAACGCGGCCCGGAATAGGCGCAGCATTCTCCGCACACGGTAGCGCGTCAGGATGCACGGAACGGATCGCGGGCCTTAAATCGCGGCCGCTTTGGCCGCCGAGGACGATGGGAACTCGACGCGCTCAACGCGCCGCTAGCTTCGATGGGCTTTCGCCCGCGCCAGAACCTCGTCGTGAGGCGTCGGCTCGTACTCGTAGTCGTCCGGCTCCACGTAATCCTTCCGCATCGGAAAATCCTTGAAGCCGTCCCACATGAGAATCCGGCGCAGATCAGGATGGCCCTCAAAGACGATGCCGTAGAGATCGAAGATCTCGCGCTCCTGCAAATCGCAGCTTCGCCAGATGGGCATCAGCGACGGCAGATAATTCTGGTCCGACCGATTGCCGGTGCGCATCCGGAGAATCACCGGGCCATGCTTCCGGGCCATCGAATAGAGATGATAGACGGCCTCCAAATAGCCACCGCTCTTCTTCTCGGTCGTTTCTTCGACTTCCTTTTCCACGCCATCGACCAACTTCTTTACCTTCGTCTTGATCTTTTCGACCTTCTCCGGCCAGTCGATGCCGGTGGCGTTCGAGCAGTAGTCGAGCGCCAGGCGGGCGTCGTCGCGCAGGAACCGGGCGACCGCCAGACCGTGAGCACCGTCAACGAGCAGGGACGGCTGCGCAGCCGGGGTGTCGTTGGGAATGATGGCCAAATTCGCGCCAGGCACCGCCGCTTCAATTAACCCTTTGATTTGCTCGAGAGTTTCCATGGCTAGCCTGAATACTTCACGCCGAGGTAGGGCGCGCACTCCGTGCGCGCCGCGAACGCACAATGAGAACAAGGTGGGTGGCGGGCGGCGGAGCGCCCGCCCCACCTGACGTGCTCCGCGCATCGTGATTACGTTCCATGCTCAGAATGAAAAGCCGGGCTAGCCTCCGCGGACGATGACGTCGGGTTTCCAGACGGCCGGGTTGCTCGCCGGCTCCAAATCGTGATCGCCGAAGCGCGGAATGGGAAACTCGCTGGGGGCATCGGCATTGAGATGGCGTGGCCGGGCCGCCCCGGTCAAATCCTGGTCGGCAATCTTCCGCTGCAGCATCATGAACGCGTGAATCAGGGCCTCGGGACGCGGCGGACAGCCGGGGATGTGGACGTCCACCGGAATATACCGGTCGATGCCCTTGAGCACGTTGTAGCCCTGTTTGAACGGGCCGCCGGAGATGGCGCAGGCGCCCATGGCGATCACGTATTTGGGCTCGGGCATCTGGTTGTAAAGCCGGATCACCTGCGGAGCCATCTTCTTCGTCACCGTCCCGGCCACGATCATCAGGTCGGCCTGACGTGGCGACGGCCGAAAGACTTCGGCGCCGAATCGCGCCAGATCGTAGCGCGCCATGGTCGTGGCGATCATCTCGATCGCGCAACAGGCCAGACCGAATTGCAACGGCCAGACCGAGTTCTTCCGGCCCCAGTTGTACAATTCCTCCAGCGTCGTCGTGAAGACGCCCTGCTTGCCGAGCTCACTGCGCAGCCCTTCGTCCATTGTGGGGCGATGGTTATTAAACCCGGCCGAAATGTCCAATCCTACTTCGAGACTTCGCGCGAACGCCGTGCAGCTCGAAGTTGTTGGTAAAATCGCTGACTAGATTCGGCCTCACTGGAAACGCCGGCGTCTCGCCGGCCGGTTCGCGAATTCATCCCGTCTACCCTGCAGCGAATCGATCCGGCGCTCTGACCTTTGCCGGCAAGATGCCGGCGCTCCCAGACCGAGCCCGCGCGGAGACGCACGGGAGCGCCGGCCGGGCTTCGGAGATTGAGGCCCGAGCGTCTCGCTGACTTTCACCAACAACTACGAAATGCAGGGGTGCAAACAGGGCGCATCTCACATCTCAGATTTTTGCACGCAGGATGCGCGCGCCACGAGGTCGCCGTCCCGCCCTCTTGCTCATGCTCTCTCCTTCGCCCCACCCACCCTACGACCAGCAGGCTCCTTACACCCGCAGGAAGATCTTCCGGCGATACATCCAGAACAGGATCAGCCAGAACACCAGCAGCACAGCGGCCCCGTGGAAAAAGGGTTCGAAAGCCGGGCCGCCAAACGCGAAGAAGTTTTGGCCCAGATGGGTCTTCAAGTTCCGAAAAATAAACCCATCGAACAGATGCGCGATGCAATAGGCGGCAATCGAGTTCATGCCGATGACGATCAGCGGAAAAGCCCAGGCCCGCCGCTGGGCGACGTCGACGATGCCGTAAAACGCGGCCAGCAGCAGGCAGCACCAGCCACCGCTGAACAGCACCCACGACGGCGTCCAGATGCGTTTGACGTTCGGGCAGATGCCCGTCGCGCTCAGCGTCGCGCCCAGCACGAGCGCGATTACCCCAGCCACAGCGAGCCAACGTATCTTTTCCGCCGAGGTGGCCGTTCGGCGCAGGACCCCGCCGGCGATCAGGCCAAGGATCATCGTGCCGAGGGTGGGAATGAAGCTGAGCGTGGCGTAGCCACCGCCGTTGGCAACGAACGGTTTTTCGCGCGGGAAAAGGTTCAGCCACCAGGTGTCGAAGGCCCACGCCAGGTTGCTGTTCTTCTGCCAGTGCGCAGCGAGACCGGTCAGGCCATGTTCCTTCAACCAATCGGGGCTGACCCGCACGCTGGCGTAATCGAAGTCCGCTCCCGGCGGCGGATAGAGCGCAAACGCGATCCAATACCCGACCACCACGGCGCCGAAGGCCAGCCATTGATCGCGAACCGGCCGGAAGCCCAGGAGAAAGAGAAAACCGTAGCCCAGACCAATCTGGGAAAGAGTGTCCTCGAAGGTCCAGTTCGTCAGCCGCGAGCCCGTCGAGCGCAACGCAACCCCCAAGAGGATCAGCAGCAGCGCCCGGCCCCAGGCATGCCAGGCCATGCGCCCAAACGTCTGCCCCCGGGCCATGCGGCTCGCGATGGAAAAGGGCAAAGCCACCCCGACCAGAAACGAGAAGCTGGGCTGAATCAAGTCGTGCAGCGAGCAGCCGATCCATTCGACATGACTCTGATGCCAGCACAGGAACTTCCAAAATCCATTGCCAGGCAGGCTTTCTGAAACCCGGCAAAGGTGCAGCACCTCCGCCATCATCAAGAACATGACGAACCCGCGGTAGGCATCCAGCGAGGCCAGGCGACTGGACGCGGACGCGCCAGCGGAGGACGCCGGCGACGAGGCGGGCTCGGGCGTCATGGACCTACACCGGCCGACGGCCCAGGCGGTCACCGGGGACGCGCGAGGCATCATTCGATCCAGCCAGAGGCGCAGCGTTGAATTGCGCCTTGACCTGGGCCACGGCGTTCTCAGCCGTCAGACCGTGCTTATTACGCAGATAATCCACGCTGGACGCGTGCTCGATGAACTGGTCGGGCCAACCGATTCGCACCACCGGAATGAGAATCCGGCGATCGTTGTAAAACTCGACGACGGTACTGCCGTAGCCGCCCATCAGCACGTGATCCTCAAGCGTCACGACGACTTCGGACTGGCTGCCATAACGAGCGGTCAACTCTTCATCGATCGGCTTGGTAAACCGCGGATTGATGATGGCGCAGTTGAAACCTTCGGCGGCGAGCGCATCGGCCGCCTGTCGCGCCACCTTCTGCATGTTGCCCAGCGCGAAGAACGTGACCTTGTGGCCCCGGCCGCTGTTGAAATCCTGAATCACTTCCGCCTTGCCGATGTCGAGCAGCTTCGGCTGCTCCTTGATCGGCACGCCCTCCCCTGCCCCGCGCGGATACCGAATGAACGTCGCGCGATTTTGTTGCGACGCTGTGAACATCATGTCCACCAGTTCATCCTCGTCCTTCGGCGCCATCGCAATCACGTTCGGCAGACAGCGCAGATACGCGATATCAAAGAGACCGTGGTGGGTGGGGCCGTCATTGGCGCTCAAACCGGCGCGGTCCATGCAGAAAATCACCGGCAGATCCTGCAGGCAAACATCGTGATGGATGCAGTCGTAAGCGCGTTGCAGGAACGTCGAATAAATCGCCACCACCGGCTTGAAGCCCATCGTCGCCATGCCCGCCGCAAAAATCACCGCGTGCTCCTCAGCAATGCCCACGTCGTAATACTGATCGGGCAGCGCCTTCTCGAGAAACTTCAGCCCGGTTCCACTGGGCATGGCCGCCGTGATGCCGACCAGGTGTTTGTCACGCTGGCAAAGCCGCACCATGGCCTGACCAAACACATCCTGATAGTTCGGCGCCGTTCCGGGTTTGGTCGGCACCGTCGCTCCCGTCTTGGCGTCATACGGCCCGAGGCCGTGAAATTTCTCCGGCGACTGCAAAGCCGCCTCAAAGCCCTTGCCCTTCTTCGTCAGGACATGAATGACCACCGGGCCGTCGCACGTCTTGGCAAATTCAAGCGTCTCGATCAGCAGGCCCAGATTATGACCATCGATGGGGCCGAGGTATCTCAGGCCAAACTCCTCAAAGATCACGCTGCTGCCGAACCCGCCGCGGCCATCGACATCCATCGTGCTGGGGCTGGACTCCAGCGCCACCTCGGTGACGGCGCCCTTGATGGCTTCCTCGGCTTTGTGGCCAAGGGTGATGGCCAGGTCGCCCTTGGGCATCCGACGCAGCCACTTCTCCAGATCCTTCTGCAGGCGGTTGAAGCGCGGGTTGGTGATGATCTTGTTGAGGTAGTTCGAAATGGCGCCAACGTTTTTGGCGATGCTCCACTCGTTGTCGTTGAGGATGCCGATGAACTTCTTCGTGGTGTGCGCGATGTTGTTCAACGCCTCGAACGAGATGCCGTTGGTCAGGGCGGCGTCACCAAAGACGCAGACGACCTCTTCATCGCTGCCACGCCGATCGCGCGCTGCGCACATGCCGAGCGCCGCGGACAAGGCGGTGCCGGCGTGGCCAGCTCCGTAACAATCGTGCTCGCTCTCCGTGCGAAGCGCGAAGCCGTTCAACCCGTCCGTCGTGCGGATGGTGTGAAACCGATCCTTGCGGCCGGTGACGAGCTTGTGGACGTAGACCTGGTGGCTGACGTCCCAGACGAACTTGTCCTTGGGCGTGGTGAACACGCTGTGCAAAGCCAGGGTCAGCTCGACCACGCCGAGGTTCGGGCCGAGGTGCCCGCCGTTGGCGGCGAGCTTGGTGATGAGTTCGTGGCGGATTTCACCGGCCAGCTGGATTTTTTGTTCCAGCGTCAGCTTCTTGATGTGGGACGGATCATCCACCATGTCGAGGTATCGGCTCATAGGGTGCAGTTGCATCAAAGTTAAAAGTGTAGGGCGCGACAGAACAGCCGTTGCTCAGGCTGCTCAGGGTTCCTCAACCTCGGTCACCGGCTGGAGGGTAAACTCGCCCGTCCGGCTTTTCTCGAGGCGGTTGATTTTGAGCTCGGCTTCTTCCAACCGGGTCTGGCAGGCCTTCACCAGGCGGGTGCCCTCTTCAAACCGGGCCAGAAGGGTCTCGAGCGGCAATTCGCCCGCTTCCATCGATTCGACAATGTCCTCCAGCTTCCGCAACGCCTCCTCGAACGGCGGCTGCTTATCGGATCCAGATCCAGAGCCGGCCGACGCTGCGGCGGCGGTTCCGGCTGCTTTTGGATTATGTGTGCTGCTGGGCACGAGCCGAAACCTAGAGGAAAGGCGGCGGAGAGTCTAGCGCGGAGTCAAGGCCACACCGGGCCTCCGGATCCGGCGAAATCCGAAGGACGAATTCCGAAGGCCGAAGGCGCGGCACGACGATTTTGGATCTTTGGCGCCTTTCGCCGCTTTTTAGGGGCAACCGAGGCTAGGCGCCGTTGTCACCGATAGCTTCAACCGGGCAGCCTTCCTTGGCTTCTTTGCACTGCTTTTCCTCGTCCTCGTTCTCCGG
This sequence comes from Limisphaerales bacterium, assembly GCA_044230345.1. GTDB lineage: Bacteria > Verrucomicrobiota > Verrucomicrobiia > Limisphaerales > JADJPG01 > JBGARF01. The sequence goes on along the minus strand of JBGARF010000013.1, from coordinate 6,823 downwards.
CTGCTTGTAGACGTAGGAATAGCCGCCATCGTCATTGCGGGTGAAATTGTTGGGCGCCGTCTCGCGGCAGAGGTCGCAATCAATGCACTGATTGTCCACGTAATACTTGCCCGTAATGTTGTTATCGTAGCGATTCGCGATGTCAGCCATAAGTCAGTCCGTTCGTCAGTTCGGTTTTGCCGCGAATGTTGAAGGGCGACGTTCAAAGATCAAGCCCAATCCCTGCTCCGCAACGACGTCATTGACTCGCCCCGCCCCACACTCTAAACAGGCCGGGTCTCCGCCATTCGCGCTCAAACGCACTTCCGGAGCAACCAGCCATGAATCTCACCGGTAAAATCGCCCTGGTCACCGGCGGCACCAAGGGCATCGGTGCCGCCACCGCGCTCTCCCTCGCCCGCGCCGGATCCGATATCGCCGTCGTCGGACGGCACGATGACGCGGACGCCCGCGCCACACTCGCTGCGCTGAGGGCCACCGGGCGCCGCGCGGAGTTTATCCAAGCGGATTGCGGCAAACCCGACGACGCCACCCGTTGCGTCCGCGAGACTGAACACCGGCTCGGCCCGGTGGATGTGCTCGTGCATTCCGCCGGCGGCCCGGTGAACGGGGGCCTGTTCGACCTCGCGCCTGAGCGTTGGCTGGAGGCCTTCGATGTCCACGTGCACGCCGTCTTTCACCTGTGCCGCGCCGCCATCCCCGGCATGCGCCAGCGCAAGGAAGGCGCCATCATCCTGATCTCGTCCACCGCAGGCATCCGCGGCATCGTCACCAACGTGGCCTATCAAGTCGCCAAGGGCGCCCTGCCCCAGTTCGCCCGCGCCCTCGCCCGCGAGTTTGCCAACGACAACATCCGCATCAATTGCGTTGCCCCGGGCGTCATCCGCACCGCGTTTCACGCCTCCATGACCGAGGAACAACGCCGCCTCAACCTCGACCAGCGCATCCCGCTCCACCGCGAAGGCCGGCCCGAGGACGTGGCTGACGTCATCCTGACCCTCATCAAAAACGAATACATCACCGGCGAGACGATGGTCATCGACGGAGGCCTCACCATGCGGATTGCGTGACACCGCATCCGCAGACCGGTCGAAACGTGTTCATTCATTCATGCCCGAACCCAGAAAAAAGAAACGCCGCAGCACGATTTGGATCCTGCTCCTGATCGCCGTCCTCATCGCGGCCGGCGGAAGCGCCGCTTATTTCGTCAATGGACGGGAGAAGCCGGTGATCGTGCAGACGGAGAAGGCACAGCGCCGCGACCTGACGGAAATCGTGGTAGCCAGCGGCCGGATCCAGCCGGTGGTCCAGGTCAAGATCAGCCCGGAAGTCAGCGGCGAAATCATCGAACTTCCGGTCAAGGAAGGTCTGTTCGTCAAGAAGGGCGATCTATTGGTTCGCATCAAACCTGATTACTATCTGGCGAACCAGCGCTCGGCCGAGGCCGCCTTCAAATCCGCCGAGGCCGGGAAGGCACTGGCTGAAGCCAACCTGCGAAAGGCGGAAAGCGAATACAAACGTCACCAGGAACTGCTCACCAACCAACTCATCTCCGAGTCCGTCTACACCGACGTAAAAACGTCCCTCGACGTCGCGAAGGCATCGCACCGCACCGCAGGTCACCAAATCGAAGTCGCCCGCGCCGCCCTGGATCGAGCGACGGAAGATCTCTCGAAAACCACCATCGTATCGCCGATTGACGGCACGGTCAGCCGCCTCAATTCGCAGGCGGGCGAACGCGTGGTCGGCACCGCGATGATGACCGGCACGGAGATCATGACCATTGCCGACTTGAACGAAATGGAGGCGCGCGTCGACATCGGGGAGATCGATGTCGTGCTGATCGCCGTCGGTCAAAAAGCGAGGCTGGAAGTGGACGCGTTTCGGGATCGCAAGTTCGCCGGGACCGTGACGGAAATCGCCAATTCATCGCGCGGCTCGGACCGGACCGCCAGCGGTTCCGGAGGTGGCGGCGGGCAGTCACAGGAGGCCACCCGCTTCGAAGTGCGCATCCGGGTGGCTGAACGCGCCGCTTTTCGCCCCGGCATGTCAGTCACCGCTGAGATCGAGACCCGCTCCCGCACCAACGTGCTCAGCGTCCCCATCCAAAGCGTGACCACCCGCATGCCGAAGTCCGCCACCGGCACCAATGCGCCCGTCGCCAGCGCCAGCCGGGAAGAGAATTCTCCGGCACCACCCCACGCCGGACCAACCGCCAAGGCCAAAGACGACAACAAGCCGATCGAAGTCGTTTTTGTCCGGGAAGGCGACACAGCCCGCGCCCGGCCGGTCAAACGCGGCATCAGCGACGAGAACTACACGGAGATTCTCGACGGCCTCGCCGAGGGCCAGGAAATCGTTTCCGGCGGTTACAAGGCCATCAGCCGCGACCTCGACGACGGCAAGAAGGTCACGATCGGAACTGAGCCAGCGACCGGCGACAGCACCCGTCCGAAGCCATGAACTCCCGGCGCGTCCTGATTTCGATCTTCGGGTTTCGGAATTCGAGATTCTCTCCGCCGTGCCCCTAATCCAGCTCCAACGCATCGCCCGGCGATACGAGATGGGCACCGAGACCATCCACGCGCTCCGGGATGTTTCCGTGACCATCGACCGCGGCGAGTACGTCGCGATCATGGGCCCGTCCGGCTCCGGCAAGTCGACCCTGATGAACCTCATCGGCTGCCTCGACACCCCCACCGACGGCGAATACGAGCTGAACGGAATCAACGTCAGCGACATGGACGACAACGATCTGGCGGATGTGCGCAATCGGGAAATTGGTTTCGTCTTCCAAACGTTCAACCTTCTGCCGCGCGCTTCCGCCCTGCGCAACGTGGAGCTTCCCCTTGTCTACGCTGGTGTTTCCACCGCCGATCGCCACGCCCGGGCGCTCGAAGCTCTCGCGATGGTGGGCTTGGCCGATCGCGTGCAACACAAGCCCAATGAAATGTCCGGGGGCCAGCGCCAGCGCGTCGCCATCGCACGAGCCCTCGTCACCCGCCCGGCGCTCATCCTCGCCGACGAACCCACCGGAAATCTGGATTCACGCACCGGCGCCGAGATTCTCGAACTGTTCGATGCCCTCTGGCGTCGGGGCAACACGTTGATCGTCGTCACCCACGAGGAGGACGTGGCCCGGCACGCCCGCCGCATTCTCCGGATCCGTGACGGCTCCCTGGCCGCCGATGAGTCCGTCGCGCATCCCCCCACCGTGGCACCGGCATGAGCCTCGCCGCCGAGATTCGCGAAGGCCTGCGCATTGCCCTTGACGCACTCTGGGCCAACAAGCTTCGCTCCGTCCTAACCACCCTCGGCATCATCATCGGCGTCTTCACCGTCACGCTGATGGGCACCGCCATTGAAGGGCTTAACCGCGCCTTCCTGCAAAGCGTCTCCGTGCTGGGCGCGGACGTTTTGCACGTCGATCGGTTTTCTTGGTTTGCCGGCGACCGGCGGACGTGGATGCGCGAGCAGAACCGGGCCACCATCACGCTCGCCCAGGTACGTGAACTGGAGGCCCACCTGTCCCTGGCCCGCGCCGTCGCTCCCTACGCCGACACCCGCGCCCCGATCAGCTACCAAAATCGCAACTCATCCCAGGTCTTCGTGGTGGGCACGACGGAGAAATTTCTGGTCACCGGTGGATTCACCCTCGGTCGCGGGCGGTTCTTCACCCCGGACGAGGCGGATGGCGCCCGCCCGGTCTGCGTGCTGGGAGCCCGCGTGGCCACGAACCTTTTCACGTTGGAATCGCCGCTCGGAAAATTGATCCGGCTCGGCGAAGGCCGCTTCGAGGTCATCGGGGTCTTTGCGCCCCAGGGCAATTTCATGGGGCAGTTCAGCCTCGACAACCAGGTGTTCGTCCCCGTCCGCCAGTTCACGACGACTTTCTGGAACAATCCGTCGGTCCAAATCCAGGTCCGCTCGATCACGCCGGAACTGGTCGAGGAAACCCGGGAGGAACTCCGCGGCGTGCTGCGAAAAATCCGGAAGGTGCCGCCGGGTGAGCCCGACGATTTCTCGATCAATCAGCAGGAGACGCTCATCGCCACCTTCCAGCGTGTCGCGGGCACCATCGCCGCCGTGGGACTTTTCGTCACCGGGCTCTCCCTGTTCGTCGGCGCGGTCGGCATCATGAACGTCATGTTCGTGTCGGTGGCCGAACGCACCCGGGAAATCGGCGTGCGCAAGGCCATTGGCGCCCGCCGCCGCACGATCCTGATCCAATTCCTGCTCGAAGCCATCGGGCTATGCCTCCTCGGCGGCTTCATCGCCGTCGCCATCGCGTGGCCTGTCACGCTCATCCTGCAACGGTTCCTCCCGGCCACGCTGTCGATCTTCGCCGTATCCATCGCCCTCGGCGTGTCCATCCTCACTGGCATTGTCGCCGGTTTTCTCCCCGCGTGGCGGGCTGCCCGGCTCGATCCCGTCGAGGCGCTCCGCAGCGAGTAGCCCACCGCCATGCACGCCGCCGAGTTCAAGGAAAGTTTCCGCATGGCCCTCGGAGCCATCGCCGCCCACAAGCTGCGATCCGCGCTCACGCTCGTCGGCGTGATGATCGGCGTTTTCTCGATCATCGTTGTCATGACCGCGATGCGCGTGCTGCAGGCAAACGTCGAGCGCGAGATGAGCGGGCTCGGCGCGCAAACGTTCCAGGTGCAGAAATGGCCCGGCGCCTATTTTGGCGGCCCCGAGGGTTTCGAAAAATTCTGGCGCCGGGAGCCGATCACGCTGGCCCAGGGACGGCGCATCGAAGAGCGGGCCAGCCTCGCGCAGGCCGTCGGGTTGCAGGACATGTTTCTCTCCGGGGAGGCCAGCTCGCGTTTCGTGACCAGCCCGCCCGGGGTTCAACTCATCGGGGCCACGCCAGGTGTCTTCCCGGCCCGAAACTGGATCGTGGGCGACGGCCGGCCCATCAGTCAGGCCGATGTCGACAGCGCCCGTGATGTCTGCATTCTGGGGGCCGGTCTCGCCCGGACGTTGTTTCCACAAGGAACGTCCATCGGTGAACGAGTGAAGCTCGGCGGCTACGGCTACCTGGTTGTTGGCCAGCTGGAATCCCGCGGGCAATCCCTCGGCGGGAATCAGGACAACTTTGCAGTCGTGCCCATCTCCACCGGCCTGAATCGCTTCGGCCGATTTCGGCGCAGCCTATCCGTTCTGGTGCAGGCGCGCGATGCGGCTTCGTTCGACGACACCGTCGAACAGGTGCGCGGCATCCTCCGCACCGCCCGCAAAGTGGCGCCTGGCGCCGAGGACGATTTCGAGATCTTCTCCAACGACTCGCTCATTGATCAGTTCCGCTCCTTCACCGTCACCATCCGCGCTGGCATGGCGGTCATCAGCTCCATCGCGCTCCTGGCCGCCGGCATCGGGATCATGAACATCATGCTGATTTCGGTGACTGAACGGACGCGCGAAATCGGCGTGCGCCGCGCCGTCGGCGCCAAGCGCCGCAACATCCTGCTGCAATTTGTGATGGAAGCCGTCGTCCTTTGCGAACTGGGCGGCCTGGCCGGCATCGCACTCGGCATCCTCGCCGGCAACGCCACCGCCGTCGCGCTCAAGGTTCCCCCAGCCATTCCGTTCGATTGGATCGCGCTCGGGCTTTTCATCTGCTCGCTCGTCGGCGTCATCTTCGGCACCTACCCCGCCTACAAGGCCGCGCACCTCGACCCAATCGAATCGCTGCGCTACGAGTAGCCGAAGTCACCCGCTCCTTTTCGACCTGCTCACCAGACATGAACTGCTGACTGCTCGGACGGACCGCGGGCTTTCAGCCCGCAGCGGCGCGCGCCGGAGACGACGCCTGATGGTTCGTTCGTCCGCCGCCGATTCCACCCGCTGCGGACCGGAGGTCCGCGCTCCGGGGGAAAGGTTCACGGGAAGCCACCCGCTCCTTTTCGACCTGCTCACCAGACATGAACCGCTGACTGCTCGGACGGACCGCGGGCTTTCAGCCCGCAGCGGCGCGCGCCGGAGACCACGCCTGATGGTTCGTTCGTGCGCCATCGATTCCATCCGCTGCGGGCCAAAGGCCCGCGCTCCGGAGGGGAGGTTCAGGGGAAACTGCCCGCTCCTTTTCGACCTGCTCACCAGACATGAACCGCTGACTGCTCGGACGGACCGCGGGCTTTCAGCCCGCAGCGGCGCGAGCCGGAGACCACGCCTGATGGTTCGTTCGCGCGCCGCCGATTCCATCCGCTGCGGGCCAAAGGCCCGCGCTCCCGAGGGGAGGTTCATGGGAAGCTGCCCGTTCCTTTTCGACCTGCTCACGGCAGATGAACCTGCGGACTGCTCGGACGGACCGCGGGCTTTCAGCCCGCAGCGGCGCGAGCCGGAGACGACGCCTGATGGTTCGTTCGTGCGCCGCCGATTCCATCCGCTGCGGGCCAAAGGCCCGCGCTCCGGAGGGGAGGTTCATGGGAAACTGCCCGTTCCTTTTCGACCTGCTCATGGCAGAGGAACCTGCGGACTGCTCGGACGGACCGCGGGCTTTCAGCCCGCAGCGGCGCGCGCCGAAGACGACGACGGATGGTTCGTTCGTGCACCGCCGTTTCCACCCGCTGCGGGCCATAGGCCCGCGCTCCGGGGGAAAGGTTCACGGGAAGCCACCCGTTCCTTTTTTACCTGCTCACCAGACATGAACTGCTGACTGCTCGGACGGACCGCGGGCTTTCAGCCTAATGCCTTTCGGTAATTTTAGGGTTGGTTTTGTGGATACGAATGCTGATGGGATGATCGAGAGATTTCTGATCACGTTTGCGTGGCCATCTGCTCTTGGCCTGGCGAACAACGCGGGGGCAAGACCGTGCGCGTT